>NZ_BJWG01000009.1 GCF_007990245.1 Cellulomonas composti
ACCAGATCTGTGGACAACCACTACGCCGCCTCCGCCTGTGGACGGTCGGCGCCACCGAGCTCCGCGAGCCTCGCCGCGAGCGCCGGCGACCGGTGCCGGTGCACCTTCGTCGCCCGCAACGCTGCCCGCATCGGCAGGCTGTCCGCCGCCCTCGGACCGTCGGCCAGCACACAGGCGAACAGTCCCCTCCAGTCGCTCGAACCACGCAGCGCGACGCAGAGCCGGCGCGCCTGCCACGGCGGCAGCCCGAACTGCCGGGCCATCCGTCGCCACCCGAGCGCGCCGCTGCGAGGGTCGTTGCTCGGGTGTGGCAGCTCGATCACGGCGTCGACGACCCGAGCGGCGAGTTCGGGTGCCCAGCCGGCGGCGACGAGGGCACCAACGGCGACGCGTGTCAGGTCGGGGAGCGCGTGCTCGAAGGCTCGACCGTCGACAGAGGTGGGTTCCCATCCGCCGTCGACGAGCACGTCGAGGCTGATCGGGATCGGCATCGGGTCGCTGCCGTCCGTCGATCGTCGAAGACTCCACGCCCGACGGGGTTCGGTCCCGTAGCGTGCGGCGACAACCTCGGCGAGCACCGCTCGTCTCGCGGTCTGCCAGAGGATGCCCCACGGTGACTGTGCGCGCCGCAGGGCCGGCTTCGTCATCGACATCCACATCGCCTGCCACGCGGTCGCCTCGGCCTGAGCCGCTGCGGCGCCTCGCAGCCCGGCGTCGACGGCGAGGGGTCGCGCGATCTGCTCTCGCGCGAATCGGAGCAGTGCGCGGGCGCTGACGCCGTCCCATCCCTCGTCGTCGATCGCCTCAAGAAGCGCCAGGAGGCACGAGGCATCGCGAGTCACCACAGGCTCCTCGCCGAGCCGCACGTCGTCAGTCGTGGCCATGGCACGCTCCATCTCTCGGATGCGTGCCAAGGTCGCCGTTCGCGATCTACCGCCCGGTCACCGTGGCGGGTGAGCGCTACGGTGACCGGCTGGTGCGACGCGTCATCGACCGCGGTGACGCGTTGGTGACTGGCCGGAGCTCGCCGACAGCGATTTCGGCCGTGCCGTCGCGGGAACTCACGCCGCGTCGTCGTCGGCGGCGTCGATCCCTTCGAGCAGGTCCTCCTCGACCTCGCTCGCCGAGTCGGCGAGCAGGCGACCATCCGGCTTGACCGGCCGGAGCGTCCGGTCGAGGATCCGCGCCGGTGAGAGATCGACGGACGTATCCGGCTCGACGTAGTGCCCCTCGGTGACCGCCGTGCTCGTATGTCCGAGGAACGCCGCCGCGGCATCGATCCCCAGACCGCGGGCGAGCACCGTGGCGCCCGTCCGCCGGTACCAGCGCGGAGTGATCCCTGAGTCCTCTAGGCCGGCATCCTTCAGGAACTCACGAAACGTGCGGCGCAGGTTGTGCAGCGTGATCACGCCTCCGTCGCGGTTGTGGAAGATCGTCGTCTCGGCCTCCTCGAGAGCCATCTCACCGACACGGGCGCGGATCACTTGTGCGGCAAAGTCGGGCACCGCGATCCGCCGGGTCGACGCGTCGGTCTTGGGGTGGTCCTGCCGAAAGTCGGCGACACCCTTGCGCCGGACGACCGTCCCGCGCACGTGGACCACCATCCCGCCGGGCGGGTCGCTGACATCACACGGACGCAACGCCAGCACCTCTCCCGGTCGCATCGACGTCCCGAGCAGGACCTCGCAGATGTCCCGGACCTTGCCGTCCGGCCTCGGCCCCTTCACGTTCGGTCCAGTCCGCCATGCTGCTGCCGCCGCCCGGATCGCCTGGACCTGCTCCAGCGTCATCGCGTGGATGTCGTGCCTCGGGCGCGTCAGCTGCGAGGTCCCTTCGACCGGGTTGCGTGCCAGTGCGTCGTGACGCAGGGCGAACGAGAACATCTGGTTCAGCAGAGTGCGGGAGTGCTTGGCACGCGAGTAGGACACCGCGGCCTGTCGCTTGAGAAACAGCTCCACGCGTCCGGTCGTGATCTCCCCGAGGCAGTAGGGCTCGAACGCCGGGCGCACATGCAGTCGCAACTCGTCTCGATAGTTCTGCTTCGTGCCCTCGGAGATGTCGCGCAGGTCGAGGTCCTGCGACCACAACTCGCACAGTTCACCGAACGAGCTCGCGACGCTCAACAGTCCGCCGCTGCCGTAGCCCGCGCGGTCGACCAAGCGGGCCTTGAGGAGCGTCTGCGCCGCGCGGGCGCTCCGTGCGACCGCGGTCACACGGCGTAGTCGGCCGTCGAGATCTCGGAAGCGGGTGCTCGCCCTGTAGCGGCCCCCAAGGTCAGCGACTCCGATCTCGCCGAACGTCCCGATGGGGGTTCTCGGCCGGCCGCGTGTCATGTGCCACCCCCGGACGGGTGGCGCGTCCCATCGGCGGCCTCTAGTCGCGCGATCCACGCCTCGATCTCGCTGACCCGGAATCGCAGCTCGCGCCCGACCCTGAAGCCACGCGGGCCGCGGCCCTTGGAGCGCAGGTCGTACAGCGCTTGGTTGCTCACCGACAGGTAGGCGGCGAGCTCAGAGAGTGTCATCGTCGGCCCAGTGACGGGCATCAGGTTGCTGTCCATACCAGCAGGTGTGCGCCCAACGACCAGACGCGACGAGACATGCCCAGAGAGGGCGGCTCTGGCTCGATACCGGGCGAATATCTGGCTACTAAATGGCTAGTGGCCACGTGAGATCCTTACATTCAGGATCTCGACGTGGCCTCTGACCTGCGAAAACGGTGGAGCTGAGGGGACTCGAACCCCTGACCCCCTGCATGCCATGCAGGTGCGCTACCAGCTGCGCCACAGCCCCGTGTTCAGTTTGCCGACCCGCCGGAGCGGATCTCTCGCCCCTGCGGGCGCTCGGAGATTCTAGGCCGACGACGGCCTTCGACGCCAATCCGCTGCCCTGGGGTGGGTCAGGCTGGGTCAACGCGGGTCGCGCGTCTCCTCGTCGGCGTCACGGTCCTGCTCGGTGGGGTGGTCGGGTCCGGCGTTCCAGTCCGACGAGGCTCCGACCGGACCGAGGTTGTAGCCCGCGAGGCGCCAGCGCGGCTCGGTGCCCGCCGCCGAGGGGACGAGCTCGGCCCAGTGCGCGTTGTGCATGCCGGTGATCCAGCGCCAGTTGGCGGGCATGCCGAGCAGCTCGGCGACGGCCGACCCGATCGCGGCGCCGTGGGAGACGACGACGAGCAGGTCCGAGCGGTCGAGTGCGGCGGCGTGCTCCTCGATCGCCTCGCCCGTGCGGGCGGCCACGTCGGCGCGCGACTCGGCACCCACGCGCTGCGGCTCGCCGCCGGCGGTCCACACCGCGTAGTCGTCGGGCCAGCGCTCGTGGATCTCCGCGCCGGTCAGACCTTCCCACTCACCGAAGGCGCGCTCCTTGAGCCGGGCGTCGAACGTGACCACGAGCCCGGCGGCCTGCGCCAGGATCCGGGCCGTGTCGGCGGCGCGGCCGAGGTCGGAGCTGACGACGTGCGTCGGCGTGTGGGCCGCGAGCAGGGTCGTCGCCGCGACGCGCGCCTGCCAGCGGCCGACGTCGTCGAGCGGGATGTCGACCTGGCCCTGCAGCCGCGCGGACGCGTTGTAGGCCGTCCGGCCGTGCCGCCACAGGACGAGGCGACCCGCCGTCACTCCTCGTCGCCCTCGCCACGGCCGCCGCGCGCGTCCGGCGGGAGCTCGATGAGCGGGCAGTCCTTCCAGAGTCGCTCGAGCGCGTAGTACACCCGGTCCTCCGCGTGCTGGACGTGCACGACGACGTCTCCGAAGTCGATGAGCACCCAGCGGCCCTGCGCCTTGCCCTCGCGGCGGATCGGCTTGGCGCCCAGGTGGAACAACGCCTCCTCGACCGCGTCGACGATCGCGCCGACCTGGCGCTCGTTGGTGCCGGACGCGATCAGGAAGACGTCCGTGAGCACGAGCTGCTCCGAGACGTCGAGCGCGATGATCTCCTCGGCCTTGCGGTCGGACGCGGCGTGAGCCGCGGCCACGGCGAGCTCGATGGCTCGTTCGGTGGCGGGCACGGTCCTCCTCGGAACGTCAGGGGCACGACGAGCGTGCGGCCCCGTGGGTCGATGTCTCGGGTCTAGTCGCAGCCTGCCACAGCCGCGCGCCGTGGGCGTACGGAATCGGCGCCGCCGGACACGGCCCCGGCGGGGTGGACGGCTACGCGGACCAGCCCGGCGGGGTCGCGACGCCCGTGAGCGCCGAGACGTGCGAGAGCGCCGCACCCGTCGCCGTGTCGTCGCCGGACTTGCTGAGCAGCAGCACGATGAGGAACCCGAGCACGAAGGCCACGAGCGCGAGCACGATCAGGTGCAGCCACGTGTACGGGTGGCGCGGGCGCTGCGCGGGCTCGCCCTGCACGCCGTCGAGCTCGTCCTGGCTCTCCTCCGTCCCCGGGACCGGGTCGAACTGTGCGTGGCCGGCCCACGGGGCGTCGGTGACAGGGACCGCCTGGGCGTCGGCGATCGCCGCGGCGGGCCAGGCTCCCTGGGGCGTGGTGCCCGGCTGGATCGCGGGAGGGCCGGCAACGGGCGCCGGGCGGGGCGCTGCAACCGGGGCGGCAGCAGCCGGGGCGGCAGCAGCCGGGGCGGCCGCTGCTGTGGGCGTCCATCCCCCGGAGGGCTGCCACTGTCCCGTCGTGGGCGACGCCGCCTGGGCCGCCGGCTGCGGCGGGGCGGCGGGCTGAGCCGCCGGCTGCGGCGCGACCGTGGGCCGGACCTGCGGATGGGCGGGCGTGCCGAAGCCCGGCTGCTGCTGCCCGACCCCGGCGGGCGCGCCGAACTGACCAGAGGCCGGAGCCGTCGGAGCAGGGCGTGCGGAGGGGACGACGCCGGAGGCGCCGGCCGTCGCGGTGCTCGTCGGAGCCTGACCGGTCGAGGCGACCGCCTGCTCACCCGGGCGAGGTGTGTAGCGCGGGCCCCAGCCGGAGCGCGCCGCAGCGTCGGCGGAGGCCTGCCCGGCGCTGGGTGACGCGGCGGCGGCGCCCGCAACAGGTGCGACGGGCGACGACGGCCGCGGCCGCGCTGCAGAAGTCGCGGGAGCGCCCGGCGGCGTGATCGCGGACGCGCGCACGGGTGCGGCCGGTGCGGCGGGCGTCGGGTTCGGCGCGGCGGCGGACGCTGCGGTCGGCCAGGCCGACGGCGCACGGACCGGGGCAGATGCGGCAGAGCCGTTCGTCGGAGCCACCGGCCGGGCACCCTCGGACGGTGCGCCGGTCGCACGCGTGGGGATCCACGCGGGTGCAGGCGGGGGTGTCGACCGCGTGCTCGTCGGATCGAGCGCGACGTCGCGGGCCGAGCGCCGCGAGGGCGCCGCAGCGGGCTGCGGCTGCGCGGCGGCGGGGCGTGCGGACACGGGGGCCGCCGACGGGGTCGACGAGGGTGCGACGGACGGACGCTGCGGCTGGGGTGCCACCGCGGGCGCGGGTCGGGCTGCGGCCGGCGGCGCCGAGACGGAGCGCGGCGCCGGCGAGGCGGCGGGGGCGACGACGGGTACGTCCGCGACCGACCGCGCGCCCTGGGCCGGTGCGACCACCGGCGCGGACCCTGTCGCCTGTGCGCGCATCGCGCGCCGCGAACCGGGTGCGGGCGAGTCGCCCTCGCCGGGCGGTGGTGCGACCGACTGCGCCCCGGTGAGGGCGCTCGCACCGGACTCCTCGGCCCGGTGGATGTCGCGGCGGCGGGGCCGCGCTCCGGGTTCCGTCATGACATACCTCGATACAGCTGATGCTTCGCGATGTACTGGACTACGCCGTCGGGTACCAGGTACCAGACGGGCTTTCCGGCCCGGGAACGTGCCCGCACGTCTGTCGACGAGATGGCCAGGGCCGGGATCTCCACGACCTTCACCCTCTCCTCCGGCAGTCCCTCGACCGACAACGTGTGCCCCGGGCGGGTGACCGCCACGAACTGCGCCATCGAGAACAGCTCCTCCGCATCCTTCCACGTGAGGATCTGCTCGATCGCGTCCGCACCGGTGATGAAGAAGAGTTCGGCTCCCGGGCGGCTCACCTTGAGGTCCCGCAGGGTGTCGACCGTGTAGGTCAACCCCTCGCGGTCGATGTCGACGCGGCTCACGGTGAACTGCGGGTTGGACGCCGTGGCGATCACCGTCATCAGGTAGCGGTCCTCCGCGCGCGTGACGTCCTGGCCCTGCTTGAACGTCGGCTGGCCCGTCGGGACGAACACGACCTCGTCGAGCCCGAACGTCGCGGCGACCTCGCTGGCGGCCACCAGGTGTCCGTGGTGGACGGGATCGAAGGTCCCCCCCATCACCCCAAGGCGCGTCATCGGATCACCGGTTCCCGGGACGGATCAGTGCCGCGTCCCGACGCTGCGGAACGCGTAGGTGAACAGGAGCAGCGCGACGAGCCCGGCGAACGCGCCGAGGCCGAAGGCCCACGGCTCGACGGGGAGCTCGTGCGCCTTCTCGGCGGTCTCCTCGGCTGCGGCGATCAGGGCAGCGTGCACGTCGTCTCCTCCTGGGATGTCCGGGGTCTCGCCGGGATGGCCGGCGGGCTCGATTGTCGCACGCCAGGGTGTGGATTCATGGGCGCACGTGCCCATCACCGTGGACGACCCACTTGGTCGTCGTGAGCTCCGCGAGGCCCATCGGGCCGCGCGCATGCAGCTTCTGGGTCGAGATGCCGATCTCCGCACCGAGGCCGAGCTGACCGCCGTCGGTGAAGCGCGTGGACGCGTTGACCATCACCGCGGCCGAGTCGACCTCCGCGACGAACCGCTCGGACGCTGCAAGGTCGCGCGTCACGATCGCCTCGGTGTGCCCCGAGCTCCACTCGCGGATGTGCTCGATCGCCTCGTCGAGGTCGTCGACCACACGGACCGCCAGGTCGAGCGAGAGGTACTCGGTCGCCCAGTCGTCGTCGGTCGCCGCGACCACGTCCGCCTCCTCGGGCGCCAGGCGCCGCGTCGCGGCGTCACCGTGGATCGTCACGCCGCAGTCCGCGAGCGCCGCGATCGCCGCGGGCAGGAACTCGTCGGCGACCGCGCGGTGCACGAGCAGCGTCTCCGCCGCGTTGCACACGCCGACGCGCTGCGTCTTCGCATTGAGGATGATCGGCAGGGCCATCGCGAGGTCGGCGGTCTCGTCGACGTACACGTGCACGTTGCCGACCCCGGTCTCGATCACCGGGACGGTCGCCTCGCGCACCACCGTACGGATCAGGTCCGCGCCGCCGCGGGGCACGAGCACGTCGACGAGCCCGCGCAGCTGCATGAGCTCGACCGCACCCTCGCGCCCCCACGCGTCGATCGACTGGACGAGCGCCCCGGGCAGCCCCCGCTTCTCGAGCGCCTCGCCGAGCACCTCGACGATCACCGCGTTGCTGCTCGCCGCGGCCGAGCCGCCGCGCAGGATCACGGCGTTGCCGCTCTTGAGCGCGAGGCCGGCGGCGTCCACCGTGACGTTCGGACGGGCCTCGTAGATCATCCCGACGACGCCCATCGGCACCCGGAGCTGGCGCAGGCGCAGGCCGTTGGGCAGGGTCTGGCCACGCACGACCTCACCGACGGGGTCGGGCAGACCCGCGAGCTCGCGCAGCGCGTCGGCGATCGCGGCGATGCGCGCGTCCGTCAGCGTGAGCCGGTCGAGCAGTCCGGGCGTCAGTCCCGCCGCGTGACCGCGCGCCACGTCCTGCGCGTTCGCGGCCACGATGCGGTCGGCCTGCGCGACGAGCGCGTCCGCCATCGCGAGCAGCGCCGCGTCCTTCGTCGCCCGGTTCGCGTTCGCGAGCCGGCGCGAGGCGGCCTTCGCGCGCTGCGCGACCCGGGTCACCTGCTCGCGGACATCCGGCTGCGCACCCTCGTCGGGACCCGTGACGACCGTGGGCTCGAGTGACGTGGTCATCGACCCAGGCTACCCCGCGGCCTGTGGCCCGAACCGGCGCGCCCGACTTCGCTCCGGACGCGGCTCCGTACCCGGCTCCGGACCTGGCTCCGGACCTGGCTCCGGATCGGGCTCAGGGTGCGGGACGGCGGCGCCGGACGAGCACGAGGTCGTCGCGGTGCACCAGCGCGCGGTCGTAGCCCGGTCCGAGCTCCTCACGCAGCGCGCCCGTCGACCGGCCCAGCAGGTTGGGCACCTCGTCCGACGAGTACGCCACGAGACCGCGCCCGACGACGACGCCGTCCGGTCCGACCAGCTCGATCGGGTCGCCCGCCTCGAACTCGCCCTCGACGCCCACGACCCCCGCGGGCAGCAACGAGGTCCGCCGTTCGACGACGGCCCGCACGGCACCCTCGTCGAGCACGAGACGTCCGTGTGCGCGCGCGGCGTGCGCGAGCCACAGCAACCTGATCGACGTGCGCCGCCCCGTCGCCGCGAACCACGTGCCGACGTCCCGACCGGCGAGCGCGTCCGCCGCCTGCGCCGCGGACGTGAGCACCACCGGGATGCCGGACTGCGTCGCGATCGCGACCGACTCGAGCTTGGTGACCATCCCGCCCGTGCCGATCGCGCTCCCGCGCGAGCTCACGTCGATGCCGTCCAGCTCGCGCGGCGAGCCCACGTGCGAGATGCGGCGCGCACCGGGGCGCGAGGGCGGACCCGTGTAGAGCGCGTCGACGTCGGTGAGCAGCACGAGCGCGTCGGCGTGCACCAGGTGGGAGACGAGCGCGGCGAGCCGGTCGTTGTCGCCGAACCGGATCTCCTCGGTCGCGACCGCGTCGTTCTCGTTGATGACGGGGATCACACCGAGGTCGAGCAGCCGTGTCAGCGCGCGGTGCGCGTTGCGGTAGTGACCGCGGCGCACGGTGTCGTCCGCCGTGAGCAGCACCTGGCCGACGCGCAGCCCGTGGTCCGCGAACGCCTTCGTGTAGTGCGCGACGAGCAGGCCCTGGCCCACCGACGCGGCCGCCTGCTGGGTCGCGAGGTCGCGGGGCCGGGCGTTCAGGCCCAGGGGTCCGATCGCCGCCGCGATCGCGCCCGACGAGACGAGCACGACCTGACCTCCGTCGGCCCGCCGCGCGGCGAGCACGTCGACGAGAGCGCGCAGCCGGTCCGGGTCCAGACGGCCGTTCGCACTCGTGAGCGACGACGAGCCGACCTTGACGACGATGCGCGCGGCGGCGGCAAGCTCGGTGCGCGAGCCCAGCGCGGCGGCGGTCATGCAGCGCATTGTGCCGCGCCGGGGGTCGTGTCGGGGCGCGCGGACCAACCCTCGGGCATCGTTCGTCGGCTGCGGTGCCGCAGCGCAGCGGTGCGGTGGTGCGAGGGCGCCGGCGGTGCGGCGGTGCGGGGCGCGCGGGCTCAGCGCAGCGCGTGCATCCGGGACTGGCGTCGCGACGTCGCACCGGTGATCGCCGCGAGGATCTGCTCGTGCGACGTCGTCGCCGCGTCGAACACCCCGTTGTTGCGGCCGTGCCGCAGCACGACGATCCGGTCCGCGACCGCGAGCACGTCCATCATGTTGTGGCTGATGAGGATGACCCCGAGACCCATCTCGCGCAGCCGCTCGATGTGCGTGAGCACCTCGGCCGTGGCCGCGACCGACAACGCCGCGGTCGGCTCGTCGAGCACCACGAGGCGCGGGTCCCCGATCAGGGTCCGGGCGATCGCGACCGTCTGGCGCTGACCGGCCGAGAGCGTCGAGAGCTGCGAGCGCACCGACGGGATGCGGCTGGTGAGCGAGTCGAGCACCCGCCGCGCCGTGGCCTCCATGTAGCCGTCGTCGCGCAACGGCCCGACCCTGGCCTCACGGCCGAGGAACAGGTTGCTCGTCACGTCGAGGTTGTCGCACAGCGCGAGGTCCTGGAACACCGTCGCGACGCCGAGCGCATGCGCCGCGCCGGGGGTCGGGATCACCGTCGGCTCGCCGTCGATCTCGATCAGGCCCGTGTCCGGCGTGATGGCGCCGGCGACCATCTTCGCCAGCGTCGACTTGCCCGCTCCGTTGTCCCCGACGAGCGCGACGACCTCGTGCGCGTGGACGTCGAGGTCGACTCCGACGAGCGCCTCGACCGCCCCGAAGTTCTTGCTGATCCCGCGCATCGACAGCAGCGGCGGCGGCGGAACAGGGGTGGTCACGTCCTGGGCTCCTCTCGTCGTCGGCGTCGCGTGCACCGAGTCTCCCACCCCGACGGCGATCACAGGAGTCCTCCCACGTCCATGGTCTCCTCCACGGTCTCCTCGACGCTGAGCGGGACGTCGGTGGACTGGAGCGCGAGCACCAGCGCACCGACCATCTCCGCACGCAGGCCCAGACCCGCCCTGACCACGTCGAGCGGGGCGATGGTGTTCGGCAGCAGGCCGCGCAGCACCGCGGCACGCAGGGGTGCGAGGAACGTCTCGCCGGTCTCGGCCAGCTCCCCGCCGACGACCACGACCTGCGGGTTCACCGCCAGCCCGAGGCCCGCGACGACGGAGCCGATCGTCGTCCCGGCGTGCGCGACCACGTCGCCGAACCGTTCGTCGCCCTGGTTGGTGCGCTGCACCACGTCGCGCAGGTTGCCGAGGCCCGGCGTCGGGCCGAGCTGTTCGAGCAGGCCCGCGGCGCCGACGATCGTGTCGAGGCAGCCGCGCGCGCCGCAGCGGCACTCGGCACCCTCCGGATCGACGATGAAGTGGCCGATCTCGCCGGCGGTCCCCGCGAACCCGCGCAGCACCTGGCCGCCGACGATGATGCCCGCGCCGACCCCGTAGGACGCGCGGACGAAGATCGAGTCGGTGAACTCGCGCGCGGCGCCCAGCGTGCTCTCCGCGATCGCGCCGAGGTTGGCGTCGTTGTCGACGTAGACCGGCAGGTTCAACCGCTTGGAGAGCACCTGGCCCACGTGGACGTCGTCCCAGCCCGGCATCACGCCGTGCACCGAGATCATCCCGGTCGCGAGGTCGACGGGTGCGGGGACGCCGACGCCCATGCCCACCACGTCGTCGAGCGAGGCACCGACGCGCTCGAGGAGGTCGACGACGAGAAGCGCGACCCGGTCGAGCGTGGTGTCGACGCGATGCTCGATCGGCAGCGGCAGCGACTGCTCCACGAGGATCTCGTGGCTGAAGTCGCCGAGCGCCACCCGCAGGTGGCGGTGGCCCACCTGCACGCCGACCGCCAGCCCCACCCGGCGGGCGAGCGTGACCATCTGGGCACGCCGCCCGCTGCGGGTGGTGCTGGCGGTGTCGACGACGCCGGCCGCGAGCAGCTCGCGGACGATCGTCGAGACGGTCGCCTGGGACAGGCCCGTGGCGTCCGCGAGCTCGATCTGGGTCAGGCCCCCGTACCGCTTGACCGTCTCGACGACGAGCTGGCGGTTGGCTTCGCGGAGGGACGACTGAGAGCCGGCAGCTGCCGCTGCTCGTCTGCTCATCGGAGCACCCCGGGGACGACTGTCGTCAGTGGCTGCGTCAGCTCGTGCCGGCGCGCCGCTTGTTGATCAGGTCGAACGCGACGGCGAACAGGAGCACCAGGCCCTTGATCGCCTGCTGCCACGACGGGTCGACCGACAGGATCGACAGGCCCATGTTCAGTACGCCCATGATGAGAGCACCGACGATGGCCCCGGAGATCCGGCCGATACCGCCCGTGACCGCCGCGCCGCCGATGAAGCACGCCGCGATCGCGTCGAGCTCGAAGCCGTTGCCCGCCGCCGCCAGTGCTGCACCCGTACGGGCCGTCGTGACGATCGCCGCAGCACCGGAGAGCAGCCCGATGTTGACGAAGATGAGGAAGTCGACGCGCTTGGTGTTCACACCGGACAGCGCTGCCGCCGGACGGTTGCCACCGATCGCGTAGATGTGCCGGCCGAAGACCGTGCGCCCCATCAGGAACGAGTACGCGACGATGAGGACGCCGCAGATGATGAGGACGATCGGCATGCCGCCGGCCGACATCGACAGGATGACCGACAGGAAGCCGATCGCGACCCCGACACCGACGATCTTCGCGACGAAGGCGCCGGTCGGCTCGACCTGCAACGCGTGCTTGCGCATCGAGGCCCGCGCCCGGAACTGGGCGATGGCGAACGCGGCGATCGCGAGCCCGCCGATGACCAACGTGACGACGTCCATCTTCCCGATGAACCCCAGCCAGTTCGGGACCGAGCCCGTCGCGATCTTGATGAACGAGTTCGGCAGGCCCGCGATCGTCTCGGAGACGACGACGAGCGCCAGCCCACGGAAGATCAGCATGCCTGCCAATGTCACGATGAACGCTGGTACGCCTACATAGGCCACCCAGTAGCCCTGCCACGCGCCGACCAACGCCCCGAGGGCGAGGCCGATCAGCACGGCGACCACCCAGTTCAGGCCCCAGTCACGCATCGAGACCGCGACGACGCCACCGACGAACGCGACGACCGAGCCGACCGACAGGTCGATGTGCCCGGCCACGATGACCATCACCATGCCGATGGCGAGGATCATCACGTAGGCGTTCTGCTGGAACAGCGCGACGACGTTGTTCGGCTTGAGCAGCTTGCCGTCGGTGAGGATCTGGAAGAGCAGGACGATCAGGACGAGGGCGCCGAAGATGCCGTACTCGCGGGCGTTGCCCCCCAGGCCCGACAGGCGCCGGCCCATGGCGGAACGCTCGTTGTCGGCCGGCGGCAGCGCGGGGTCGAGCTTGATGTCGGTACTCATCGGGAGGTCACGTCCTTCTCCATGGTCATGTACTGCATGAGTCGCTCCTGGGTTGCGTCCTCACGGGCTACCTCGCCCGTGACACGGCCCTGCGACAGGGCGTAGATGCGGTCGCAGATTCCGAGCAGCTCCGGCAGCTCGGAGGAGATGACGATGACGGCCTTCCCCTCGTCCGCGAGCCGGTTGATGATCGTGTAGATCTCGTACTTCGCGCCGACGTCGATCCCGCGCGTCGGCTCGTCGAGGATCAGGACGTCCGGATCCGCGTAGATCCACTTGCTCAGGACGACCTTCTGCTGGTTGCCTCCGGAGAGCTTGCCGGCGAGGACGGCGACCGTCGGCGTCTTGATGTTCAGGTCACGTCGGTACAGCTCGGCAACCTTGAGCTCCTCGTTGCGGTCGATCACACCCATGCGCGCGACCTTGTCGAGCGCGACGCCCGAGATGTTCGCCTGGATCGTCGCGATGAGGTTGAGTCCGTAGTGCTTGCGATCCTCGGTGGCATAGGCCAGTCCGTGCCGGATCGCGTCGTGCACGGTGCGCAGCTGCACCTCCTGGCCGCTCTTGAACACCTGTCCGGAGATGTGCGAACCGTAGGAACGGCCGAACACCGACATGGCCAGCTCGGTGCGTCCGGCTCCCATCAGGCCCGCGAGCCCGACGATCTCGCCACGCCGCACGTTGATCGAGGCGTTCTCGACGACCGCGCGTGCCTGGTCGATGGGGTGGTGGACCGTCCAGTTCTCGATGCGCAGGACCTCTTCGCCGATGACCGACTCGTGGTCCGGGAAGCGCTGGTCGAGCGAGCGCCCGACCATGCCGCGGATGATCCGCTCCTCGGTGACCGGCTCGTCGCCGTGCATGTCGAACGTCTCGATCGTCTTGCCGTCGCGGATGACGGTCGTCGTGTCGGCGATCGACTCGATCTCGTTGAGCTTGTGGCTGATCATGATCGACGTGATGCCGTGATCGCGCAGGCCAGAGATCAGGCCGAGCAGGTGAGCGCTGTCCTCGTCGTTCAGGGCCGCGGTCGGCTCGTCGAGGATCAGCAGCTTGACGTCCTTGGAGAGCGCCTTGGCGATCTCGACGAGCTGCTGCTTACCGACGCCGATGTCGATGACGCGGGTGTCGGGTCGCTCGGACAGGCCGACGCGCTCGAGCAGCTTCGCTGCCTCGGAGTTCGTGGCGTTCCAGTTCACGAGTCCGCGCTTGGCGCGCTCGTTGCCCAGGAAGATGTTCTCGGCGATCGACAGGAACGGGGAGAGCGCGAGCTCCTGGTGGATGATGACGATGCCCAGGTGCTCCGAGTCACGCGTCGTCCTGAACTCGGCGGGCTGGCCCTCGAAGACGATGTCGCCCTCGTAGGTGCCGTGCGGGTAGACACCCGAGAGCACCTTCATGAGGGTGGACTTGCCGGCGCCGTTCTCACCGCAGATCGCGTGGACCTGCCCGCGCCGGACCTTCAGGTTGACGTCGGAGAGCGCGAGCACACCGGGGAAGCGCTTGGTGATGCCGTGCATCTCGAGGATGTAGTCGGGTGATGCGGTGGTGTCCATCTCGACCTCGGTTCTGTGTCCGCTGCACCGGCGACGGCGCGGCGGGCCGCCGGCGCGCACGGGGAGCGTGTCCCACGTGCGCGCCGACGGCTGCTGCTGTTGCGAACCTCGCGGGCTAGGTCAGAGACCCAGGTCCTCGGCCGAGTAGAAGCCCGACTCCACCAGGGCCGACTCGACGGTGTCGGGGGTGACGACCAGCGGGTCGAGCAGGAGGGTCGGAACGTTCTTGACACCGTTGTTGTAGGTGTCGGTGTCGTTCACGGTCACCTCGGCGCCGGTCACGATCTCGTCGACCATCTTGGCAACCGCGTCACCGAGGGCGCGGGTGTCCTTCCACACGGTCATCGACTGCTTGCCGGCGAGCATGTTCAGCACGTTCGCCTGGTCGGCGTCCTGACCGGTCAGCACCGGCCAGTCGCCACCCTCGCCGGGCGTGTAGCCGGCGCTCTCGAGGGCCTGGGCGATACCCAGGGCCAGCGAGTCGTTCGGCGACAGCACGACCTGGACCTTGGAGTCCGTGTAGAACGAGTTCAGGCGGTTCTCCATCTCGGCCTGGGCGTCGTCCGTGCCCCAGCCGAGGATGCCGATGCTCTGCCAGTCGTCGTTCGTGGCCGGGGCCTTGCCCGACTGCACGACGAGCTTGCCGCTCTGGACGTACTGGTTGAGGATGTCCCAGGCGCCCGAGAAGAAGAACTTGGCGTTGTTGTCGTCCGGCGAACCGGCGAAGGGCTCGAAGTTGTACGGGCCACCGTCGCCCTCGAGGTCGAGCGCGTCGCGGATGAACTCACCCTGCAGCTGGCCGACCTTGTAGTTGTCGAACGTCGCGTAGTAGTCGACGTTCGCCGTGTCGTTGATCAGGCGGTCGTACGCGATGACCTTGATGCCCGCGTCAGCGGCGGTCTGCAGCACCGGGCCGAGAGCCGTACCGTCGATCGACGCGATGACGAGCACCTTGGCGCCGTCGTTGATCATGTTCTGGATCTGGCTGACCTGCTGGTCGACCTTGTTGTCCGCGAACTGCAGCGACGTCTTGTAGCCCGCCTCCTTCAGCAGCTCGTCGAGGTGCGCCCCGTCACGGTTCCACCGCTCCAGCGACTTCGTCGGCATCGCGATGCCGATGAGCTCGCCACCGCCACCGCCGGTGCCGTCGGTCGCCTGGTTCGTCGGCGTGTCGTCGCCCTCGCGCTCGTCCGAGCACGCCGCCAGCGCGCCGGCGAGCAGGCCGGCCGTCGCCACGGCCACACCCAGCTTCTTCCACGTGAATGACATCGTCGTCAGCTCCTCTTGTCCCACTGTCCGGGTGGCGTCGCGCCGGCATCGATGCCGACGCGAGGGGGCTCGGACCGTCCGTGGCCCGCCTCCCGGTGTGACGATTGAATTCAAGACTCAAAGTCATGCCGAGCGCAAGCGGCGTTACCAAAGCGTGTCCTGAACGCGACCGCCGCGACATGGGACCCGAATCGGATGGCCATCGGGCAGGTCGCTGACTTCGCTTCGCGATGCGAAGTCAAGACTCGCCCGCGGTGTGTCGCAGCTCACACCAGGCTGCAGGCAGCCGCGTCCCCGTCGTCGACCGGGCGACCGAGCGGAACCGCAGGCCGACCGGGCGGAACCTCTCAGCCCACCGACTGCGTCCGACGCCAGCGGACGCCGGCCTCGATGAAGGCGTCGATGTCGCCGTCGAACACCGCGGCGGGATTGCCGACCTCGTGCTCGGTGCGCAGGTCCTTGACCATCTGGTACGGCTGCAGCACGTAGGAGCGCATCTGCTCGCCCCAGCTCGCCTTGATGTCCCCCGCGAGCTCCTTCTTGGCGGCCCGCTCCTCCTCCTGGCGCACCAGCAGGAGTCGGGACTGCAGCACGCGCAGCGCCGCGGCCCGGTTCTGGATCTGGGACTTCTCGTTCTGCATCGACACGACGATGCCCGTGGGGATGTGCGTCATGCGCACCGCGGAGTCGGTGGTGTTGACCGACTGGCCGCCCGGCCCGGAGGACCGGAACACGTCGACCTTGATCTCAGACTCGGGGATCTCGATGCTGTCGGTCTGCTCGATGAGCGGGATGACCTCGACCGCCGCGAAGGACGTCTGGCGCCGGCCCTGGTTGTCGAACGGGGAGATCCGCACCAGCCGGTGCGTGCCCGCCTCGACGGACAGGTGCCCGTACGCGTAGGGCGCCTTGACCTCGAACGTCGCGGACTTCAGGCCGGCCTCCTCCGCGTAGGAGGTGTCGAGCACGCTCGTCGGGTAGTTGTGACGCTCGGCCCAGCGCAGGTACATCCGCAGCAGCATCTCCGCGAAGTCCGCGGCGTCCACGCCGCCCGCGCCGGAGCGGATCGTCACGACCGCCTCGCGCTGGTCGTACTCGCCGTTGAGCAGCGTGCGGACCTCGAGCTCGCCCAGGTCCTTGCGGATCCCCGTCAGCTCGACCTCCGCCTCGGCGAGGCTGTCCTCGTCCTCCATCTCGGTGCCCAGCTCGACGAGCGTCTCGAGGTCGTCGATGCGCGCCCGCAGCCTGCTCACGCGGTCCAGCTCGGCCTGCGTCGCCGAGAGCGCGCTCGTGATCTTCTGCGCCGCCTCGGGGTCGTCCCACAGGTCGGGGACGGAGGCCTGCTCGGAGAGCACCGCGATCTTCTTCTCGAGCGCGGTCGGGTCGCTCACCGACTCGATGGAACCCAGCGTGGTGCGCAGGTCGCGGATCTCGGCGGGGAAGTCGGTGGTGGCCACAACCGTCCAGGCTACCTGGCCCGTGCCGTGGCGACCGCCGAGATCGTCACGCCGTCCGACCACGGCGCCACGAGCCAGCCCGCCGGCCCCGCCGGCAGGCACACCGCCACGAGCTCGACCCGTGCGACGTCCGCCTCCGGCACGTCCGCCGCGGCGCCGAAGTCCGACCAGTCGCCGACAGCCTCCGGATGCGCAGCGAGGTACTCGTCGACCGACGCACGCACGGACGCGTCCGTCAGCGCGATCCGCTGCGGTGCGCGCGGGTCGTAGTACACGTCGTCGGCCACCGCGTCCGACGCGTCGAGCGCGAGCACGTCCGCGAGCGCGAGCAACCGCTTGCGCTCGAGGTGCACCTGGGCCGCGGCCCCGACGACGGCGATCAGCGCGAGCGCGACCACCACGCACCCGATCGTGAGCACCGTGACGTACCCGTCGTCCCCGCGCGCCCGCAACCGGCCTCGCCACCACGAGGTCGTCCTCACCCGTCTCCCCCGGTCTCGCGGTACCGATCGACCACCGCGGTGCGCGACGAGCTCACCGGGACCTCGAGCGGGACCACCGAGCGGACGAACGACGGGACGAACGGCAGCGGGACGCGCACCTGGACGACGGCGGTCACGGCCGCGTCCGGCGTCACGCACGGATCGGCCTCGCACGTCACGCGCAACGCGTCGGCCCCGTCGCCGAAACCCTGGTCCTCGAGCGCGAGCCCCGTCACGACCTGCGCCCGCGCCAGCCCGCTGTCGTCGTCGTCGGCCGCGGACAGCACGCGGGCCGACTCCCGCGCCGCACCCTCGACCGCGAATGTCGCCGCCTCGAGCCGCCCGAGGACGAGCACGAGGTACACCAGCGGCACGAGCAGCACGAGGACGAGACCGAGGAACTCGATCACGGCGCTGCCGGCTTCCGGGTCGTCGGCCGTGATCCTCCTGATCAGCGCGTGGCTCACGGGAGCGCATCCTCGGCGACCGCGTGCCCGGTGACCGTCAGTCGCCCGCCCGGGCCCAGCAGCCCGACGAGCGGCAGCGGGGCCGACATCGTCACCTCGACGAGCTCCACGCCCCCGCGCTCGACGCGCCGGGCGGTCACCTCACCCGCGTACGCCGCCGAGAGCGACTGCTCGGCGAGCTCTGCCGCGCGGGCGGCCCCGTCCGAGGCGTCGTTGCCGTCGAGCGCGCCGTACCGGGCTCCCTCCGATGCACAGTCGGTCAAGGTGTTGCGCACGTGCAGCACGAGCGTGAGCTGCAGCAGCCCCATCGTGAGCAGCACGACGAGCCCGCCGACGAGCACGAAGTCGACGACCGCCGACCCGCGCTCGTTCCCGTGCCGACGATGCCGGGTCAGGAGTCCGGGCCGACCGAGTTGATCGCGTCCTCGAACATCGCGGACAGCTGGGGCTCGGCGATGAGCCACAGCGCGGCCACGACCGCGGCGGTCATCAACGTGACGAGCACCCATCCGGGCACGTCTCCCCGCTCGGAGGTGAGCGCTTCGGCCATGCGTGACCGCCAGTGCCAGGCGGCTCCCCACCCCCGGTCGACGGTGCGCCGGCCTCGCGCAGGCACCCCGCCCGGCGGCCGCCGTTGCTCGACCGGCACCTCGCTCGACCGCGCCGCCGTGTCCTGCCCGTGGTCCTGCAGCATCCGTGCCTCCTCGTCGGTGCCCGCGTGCGGGCGGAGCACCCTCGTCGTGCCGGCCGCTCGGCCGGTCGTCCATCTCCGTGCCGGTCACAGCCCCACCTGAAGCACGACCGAGCTCGGGAACACCGCGAAGACGACGGTCACCGGCAGGATCAGGAAGACCACCGGGACCATCATCAGCACCTCCTTGCGTCCGCCGGTCTCCATGAGCTCCCGGCGGCCCTCGTCGCGCACGTCCTGCGCCTGCGCGCGCAGCACGTCGGCGAGCGGGGACCCCCGCTCCATCGCGACCGCGACACCCTCGGCGAACCGCGCGAGCGCGGGCACGCCGGTCCGATCGGCGAGGTGGTCGAGCGCCGTCGTCAACGGCGCCCCGGCCCGGGCCTCGGACAGGGTGCGCGCCAGCTCCCCGGACAGCTCGCCGTGCGTGGTGCGCACCACTCGCTCGAGCGCCCCGACGACCCCCTCACCCGCGCCGACCGCGAGCGCGAGCAGCTCGGCAAGCGTCGGTAGCTCCGCGGCGATCCGCGTCTCGCGCTCGCGAACCCGCCTGGACAGGAGCCAGTCCGGCCCGACGAGCCCGAGGAAGCCGCCCACCAGCACGAGCACGACGAGCGCCGGCAGTCGCGTGCCGCGCGTCGTCGCCAGCACGAGCGCGAGCGCGAGCCCGCCCGCCGTCGCGAGGGACGCCGTGACCACCTGCCCGGCGCGGAACTGCTCGACGGTGCGCGCGCTGCCCGCCCGGCTCAGTCGACGGCGCAGCTCGACCGTCGGGGAGCCGACGCGCGCCGCGAGCGCCATCCCGTCGTTCATCAGCGGCGCGAGCACTCGTTCGAGCACGGCCAACGGGCCGCGTACGTCGGCGACGTGCAGCAACGTCGACGACGTACGCCGGGGACGAAGGTACGGCGCGAGACGTTGGTCGAGGGTGGTGCGCCTGCCGCGCAGCCGCGCGACCACGAGCCAGACCCCCAGGCCGACGAGCAGTCCGGCGCACGCCCCCAGGACCACGGGGTTCGGTGCGGCGCTCATCGCAGCACCCGCGGGTCCTCGGGCAGCCGCGCGATGCGCAGCATGAGCACGTAGGCGATCGCGGAGCACGCCGCGCCCGTGAGCAGCACGACGAACCCGGCCGCCGAGTCGTACGCGCGAGCCGCCTGCGGCCGGCTCGACAGCAGCGCGAGCACGAGCCACGGCGCCGCGACCGCGAGCCGCGCCGCGTACACGGTCCAGCTCTGCCGCGCCTCGAGCTCGTTGCGCGTGCGCACGTCGTCGCGCAGGAACCCGGACAGCGTCCGCAGCAGTCGTCCGAGGTCCGTGCCACCGACGTCACGGGTCAGGCGCAACGCCTCGACGATCCGGTCCGCGACGGGGTCCGCGAGCCGCGCCTTGAGCGCGTCGAGGCTCTCGCCGAACCGTCCGGTCGCGCGGTAGTCCTCGCCGAACGCACGAAAGGGCGCGCGCAGCTCGACCGGCCCGCGCTCGCCGATCTGGGCCACGGACTCGGGCAACGAGAGCCCCGCTCGGATCCCCGAGGCCAGGTGGTCGACCACCTCGGGCCACAGCTGTCGCAGCCTGGCCCGCCGCCGACGAGCACGCCCCCGCACCACCGCGGCGGGTGCGACCGCCGCGAACACCGCGAAGAACAGCGCGATCGTCGGGACCCTCGTCAGCGCCGCGCCCAGCACGAGCACCGCGAGTCCGAGCAGCACCGAGGCGAGCATCAGCCCGCCCGGACTCACCCCGAGCACCCCCGCCTGGACCAGCTCGTCCTGCAGCCGCTGCGACCACGCGGACCCGGACCGGCCGGCATCCGCCGCGCTCGGCCAGAACGACCACCACACGCACGCGAGCCCGGCCCCCAGCAGCAACCCCACGACGACGCCCACGCCTCACCCCCGCGCGCGCAGCAGCGCGGCCACGTCGATGCCGACCCGGGCGAAGCGATCCACGTGCGGCGGGAACCCCTCGAGACGCACGAGCCGCTCGCCGCGCCAGCCGTACAGGTCCGCCGTCTCGACGACCCCCTGCTCGACGCGGCCCGGCACGGCCACGATCTCCCGCACGCGGCGGCGCCCCCCGGCGTCGTGACCGAGGTGCACGACGACGTCGATGCACGACGCCACGGTGGGCACCACGAACCGGTCGGTCACGTTCTCGCCGGCGAGCAGCGGCAGCGTGCACAGCTTGGTCACCGCCTCACGCGCGGAGTTGGCGTGCAGCGTCGCCATCGCCGGGACTCCGGCGTTCAGCGCGATCAGCAGGTCGAGCGCCTCCGCCTCCCGGACCTCACCCACCAAGATGCGGTCCGGGCGCATCCGCAGCGCCTCCTTGACGAGCCGCCGCAGCGGGATCTCCCCCGTGCCCTCGAGGTTCGCCTGCCGGCACTGCATCGCGACCCAGTCCCGTGCGGCGAGCCGCAGCTCGAAGACCTCCTCGCACGTGATGACCCGCTCCCGCACCGGGATCGCCCCCGCGAGCGCGTTGAGCATGGTCGTCTTGCCCGCCTGCGTCGCGCCCGAGACCAGCACGTTCAGGCCCGCGCGCACCGCCGCCGCCAGGAACGCCGCCGCGTCCGGCGGCAACGAACCCAGCGCGACGAGGTCCTCGAGGTGGTCGGCGCGCACGACGTACTTGCGGATGTTGACCGACCAGTCGCGGCGCGTGACGTCGGGGATGACGGCGTGGAGCCGCTCCCCTCCCGGCAGCGTCGCGTCGACGAACGGGCTCGACAGGTCCAGGCGGCGACCGGACACCTTGAGCATCCGCTCGACGAGGTCGCGGACCGCGTCGGCCGTCAGGATCGTCGGCGTGAGCTCGGCCTCGCCGCCGCGCGCGATGAACACCTCGGTCGGTGAGTTGACCCAGATCTCCTCGATCGCCGGGTCGTCCAGGTAGCGCTGCAGGGGGCCCAACCCCGCGACCGCGTCGAGCACCGCCTTGTGCGCCGCGGCCTCGTCGGCGATCGGCGGCACGGCCCCGACGACCGACCGCGCCTCGTAGTCGGCCATCGCCGCGTCCACGAGCGCCGCGATCGCCGACCGGTCCCGCAGCGGGTCGACACCGCGGCGGCGGATGAGCTCGCGGACCTCCCGCTCCAGGATCACGACGCCGTCCACCGGTGCCCCCTCGTACGTTCCGCAACATCCGACATTTCGGACGCCGTCAGTCCGCGCACACTAGGGGATAACGCCCCCACCGCGGAGCCCTTCGTCCACAGGTCGAACATCCGGTACGCGCCGCTCACCCGATGGGATGGACCCGATCGGCCCAACGAACGCCCAGGGCACCCGAGTCCCCGGCTCTCCGGCGCGGCCGGGTCTGGGTGGGGTGGGGCGCGGGGGCCACTACGGTGTGAGCGTGAACAGCACGCCCGAGAGCACGCTCAGCGCACCGACGACAACCAGGGCCGCGCAGCGCGCCGGCGACGACCTGCCGACCGGCGCGCAGGTCGAGATCGCGCTCGGCGACCAGCACGCCTGGGTCGCCGCCGTCGGCGCCTCGCTGCGCGCGTACACGGTGGGCGGACGCGACGTCGTGCTGCCATTCGACGAGGGCGCGCTCGCGCCCGCGTTCTCGGGTGCGGTGCTGGCGCCGTGGCCCAACCGGCTCGGCGAGGGGGCCTACGACTTCGCGGGCGTGCACCACGAGGTGGCGCTCACCGAGCGCGAGCGGCGGACCGCGCTGCACGGGCTGGTGTCGTTCGCGCGGTTCGAGGTCGTTGCCGCCGACGCGTCGAGCGTGACGCTCGCGCACACGATCGTGCCGACGCCGGGGTACCCGTGGCCGGTGCGGATCGAGGTGTCCTACGCGCTGGGCGACGGCGGGCTCGTCGTGACGACCACCGCCACCAACCTCGGCGCGAGCGCCGCGCCGTACGGCGTCGGGTTCCACCCGTGGCTGTCCCCCGGCGGCGGCGCGGTCGACGAGTGCACGCTGCAGGTCGGCGTCACGCGGCACGTCACGGTCGACGACCGGCTGCTGCCCACGGGCGACGAGGAGCCCGCCGGCCCCTACGACCTGGCCGAGCCGCTGTCGCTGCGCGGCGTCCAGCTCGACGACGCGTGGCTCGCGCCGGTCCTCGACGACGAGGGTCGCTCCTGGGCACGGTTCTCGGCGCCCGACGGGCGCACCGTCGCGATGTGGGCCGACGAGACGTTCACCGCGTGGCAGGTGTGCACCGGTGACGGGATCCCGCGCATCGAACGCCGGGGGGTCGCGGTCGAGCCGATGACGTGCATCGCCGACGCGTTCCGCACGGGCGACCTGCTGATCACGCTCGAGCCTGCGACGACGCACCGGTGCGTCTGGGGCCTGCGCCTCGAGTGAGGCGGGCGCACGGCGGGCGATCAGCCCGACGAGGGCCGATCAGCCGTAGAACTCGCCGTCGGCCATGACGCCCTTGATGTACTCCCAGTGCCACGGCTCGTGCGGGCCGGAGCCGCCCGACAGCGCCCAGTTCGGGTTCACGAAGCCGTAGGTGGGCCCGTTCTCCTTGAGCCACGTCCAGCGTTCGCCCGACGTCATCGAGCTGCAGAAGTCGATCGCCAGGCCCCAGCCGTGGTTGCTCTTGCCCGGCGTCGCGGCCAGGCCGCCCTTCTGCGCCTTGAGGGCGTACTGCTGCGCGAGCGTGCGATAGCCCGACGAGAGGCACATGTTCGCGCCGAACCGCGCGATGTAGACCTGGTTGAGCTCGGCGAGCGCCGTGGCGGCGTCGGCCCGCATCTGCAGGTGGCCGTCCCACAGCGTGCACAGGTCGCCGGAGTCGAGCTGCCCGTTCTCGCCGGCCGCCTTCACGGTCGGGTCGCAACCGGGCAGGACCTCGCGGACCGCGCTGCGGCTCGTCAGGTCGGTGCCGCGCGCGGCGAGGATGCTGGTGTCGGCGGCGGCGAGCGACGGCGGCGGGGCGATCGCGTCCGGCAACGAACTGAGCGCCGAGACCGTCGTCGGCAGCGCACCCGTCTCGAGCGTCACGCCCGAGAGCACCTGACCGCCGGCGACCGCGCCCTTGCTCAGCGGCACCACCAGCGTCACCAGCGCGAGCGCGCCGAGCACCCCGACCCGTACGACGACGCGACCACGATGCGTGTGCGGGCGCATCCGCTCCTCGAGCTGGGACAGCGCCCCCGACGTCGTCGGAACGGACTCACGGGCCGGTGCAGCGGCCTTCGCGCGGGCGGGCCGGTGCAGCGCCGGGTCGGCCGCCAACGGGATCGCGCCGGAGTCGAGGTTCTCGGACTTCTGCGCGGGAAGACCCACCGGGGCGGTCGGCGCCTTCGCGCGAGCCGACGCGACGAACGACGCCGTCACCGCGGCGACGGGCGCTGTCTCGACGACCGGCGTGACAGCGACCGGCGTGACAGCGACCGGAGCAGCAGCGACCGGAACGGCAGCGACCGGAGCGGCGACGACCGGCGTGGCGGCGACCGGCCGGCTCACGGCGGGTGCGGCAGGTCGGGTCCCGACGACGTCGCGCGGCTGCGTCGCCGGCGTCGGCGCCGGGTTGCTCGTGCCGGGCCGGGTCGTGACGGACCGGGGCGCGCTCGGCCGGGTCGTACCCGGGTGACTCGTACCCGCATGACCCGCACCCGGGTGACTCGTGCTCGCGTGGCTCGTGCTCGCGTGGCCGGTGCTCGGGTGGCTCGCGGCGTGCGGAGCTGCGGGCGACGACCACGCAGCCGGCACGGGCGGCGTCGCGACCGTCCGGGGCGCCGTGGTGCGCGCTGCGGCCGCGCTCGGCGATGTCGCGGTGCGGTTGACCCAGTCCGGCGTTCCCGCCCGCACCGCACCGGGCTGCGCGGACACGTGGGTCGCGGGCGTCGACGAGGTCGTCGTCAGGCGGGGCGCCGTGGCGGTGGATCGCGCAGCCGCGTCACGCATCGCGGCGAGCTCGGCGGCGACCTCGATCGCGCGTTCCGCCTCACGACGCTCGCGGCGCGTCAGGCCGGAGAACGGGTCGGCGGAGGGCTTCGGGGCATCTCCTGCCACGACACCTCCCTCCTCCTCGGCGCGAACGCGCGTCGGAACGCTCTGCGGGCCGGACGATCACGAAACCATAACGGCACCGGCTGAGGTATCCAACCCCCCTTGGACAATCGTCCAGTCGGGCACGGCAAGCCACCTTCAAGGGTCAGAACGTCGGACGTTCACCCAGGTGGCGGCCGACACGCCGGACGACACGCCGACCACGCACGTGGCCTCCGTCACATTCCGGATCCGACAGATCGGACGAACCGGCGCCGCGGCGGCCCGATCACCGTTCTGTGAAGATTCCGTGCACGAAGCCCGGAAATCCCTCACGCCGCAGGACCCGGGACCAACGTCTCGATCTCGTGCTCCCACGGGCGTCGGCCGCGGTCAGCCGCCCGGCCCCCGCTGCATCGCGTCGCGCACCTCGCCGACGAGCTCCTCGAGGATGTCCTCGAGGAACACGACGCCCACCGGCGACCCGTCCACGTCGACGCGCGCGAGGTGCGCACCGGAGCGCTGCATCGCCGCGAGCGCGTCCTCCACCTCGTCGTCGGGCCCGACCACCGCGAGCGCGCGCACGCGCCACTCGGGCACGGGCGTCTCACGTGTCGCGGCGTCCGCGTAGAGCACGTCCTTGAGGTGCAGGTAGCCGACGGGCGCTCCCGCGTCGTCGACCACCGGGAACCGGGAGAAGCCGGTGCGCGTGACGAGCCGCTCCACCTCGTCGGGCGTGACCCCGGGCCCGAGCGTGACGAGCGCGTCCGGACGGACCATGACGTCGGCCGCCGTGCGGTCCGAGAACTCGATCGCGCCGGCCAGCAGACCCTGCGCGTCGTCGAGCAGACCCTCGGCCTGCGACCGCTCGACGATGGACTGCACCTCCTGCGCGGTGAACGCGGAGGAGACCTCGTCCTTGGGCTCGACGCCGAACAGCCGCAGCACGTGGTTCGCGATCCAGTTCAGCGCGAGGATGACCGGTCGCACCCCGCGCGCGACGAGCACGAGCGGCGGTCCGAGCACGAGCACCGCACGGTCGGGCCCGGCCACGGCCAGGTTCTTGGGCACCATCTCGCCGAGCACCACGTGCAGGTACACGACGACGAGCAGGGCGACGACGAACGCGATCGGGTGCGTCCACTGCTCGGAGACGCCCACCGCCTCCAGCGGGTCTGCGATGAGGTGGGCGATCGCGGGTTCGGCGACCACGCCGAGGCTCGTCGAGCAGACCGTGATGCCGAGCTGCGCGCACGCGAGCATGAGCGAGACGTGCTCCATCGCCCACAGCACCGTCCGTGCACGCCGGTCCCCCGCCTGCGCGCGCGGCTCGATCGCCGAGCGACGCGCCGAGATGATCGCGAACTCGGCGCCGACGAAGAACGCGTTGGCGGCCAGCAACGCGATCGCGACCACGAGGGCGACGGTGCTGCTCATGCGCGTCCCCCGTCCGGCTCGGTGTCCTGCGGCCGGGGCGCGACCGACTCGACGTGCACCTGCTCGACGCGCCGCCCGGCCATCCGCACGACGCGCAGCAGCACGCCGTCGACCACGACCTCGTCGTCCACGGTGGGCACCCGGCCGAGCTCGGCCATCACGAGACCGCCGAGCGTCTCGTAGGGCCCCTCGTCGGGGACGCGCAGCCCGGTGACCTCGTGCAGCTCGTCGGGTCGCGTGACACCGGGGACGCGCCAGCTGCCGTCCGCCTGCCGGGCCGCGTGCGAGCGGCGACGGTCGTGCTCGTCGGCCACGTCACCGACGAGCTCCTCGACGACGTCCTCGAGCGTGACGATGCCCGAGGTCCCGCCGTACTCGTCGACGACGACAGCGACCTGCATGCCGTGCGAGCGCAGCTCGACCAGGAGCGGCCCGAGCCGCACCGTCTCGGGCACGCGCGGGGCCTCGTCCATGAGTGCGGCGGCGGGCACCTCGCCGCGCCGCTCGTACGGCACGCCGATCGCGCGGCGCAGGTGCACGAGCCCGACGACGTCGTCGGTCGAGTCCCCGATCACCGGGAACCGTGAGTGCCCCGTGCGGCGGGCGAGGGCCACGACGTCGGCCGCCGAGTCCTCGCGCCGCACCGCGACCATGCGCAGCCGGTCCGTCATCACGTCGACCGCGGTCAGCCCGCCGAAGTCGAGGGAGTTGGTCAGCAGCGTGGCGGTCGACTCGTCGAGCGTGCCGACCTCGGCCGAGCGGCGCACCAGCGCGGCCAGCTCCTGCGGCGATCGGCCACCGGCCAGCTCCTCGCGCGGTTCGACTCCCACGCGCCGCAGCAGCCAGTTCGCGGAGCCGTTGAAGAACGCGATCACGGGACGCAGCGCGGTGGTGAACCTGCGCTGCAGCGGCGCGACCACACGCGCGGTCTCCCACGGCCGCGCGATCGCGAAGTTCTTGGGCACGAGCTCGCCGACGAGCATCGAGAAGCCGTTGACCAGCACGACCGCCAGGACGACGGCGATCGCGGTCACCGCGGTGGCCGAGAGCCGGGCGCCGTCGAACAGCTCCGCGACCAGGCGCTGCACGGCCGGCTGCGTCGTGTAGCCGAGCAGGACCGTGGTCGCGGTGATGCCGACCTGCGCGCCCGAGAGCTGCGTCGACAGCTCGCGCAGTGCGCGCAGCACGGAGTGGCCCCGTCGGTCGTCGGGGACGATCTGCTTCTCGACGACACCCGGGTCGAGCGTGACGAGCGAGAACTCGCCCGCGACGAACACGGCGGTTCCGAGCGTCAGCACCACTCCGAGGCCGACGAGCAACCACTCGGTCAGCACGTGCACGCCCGTCCGTGGGCAGCGGTGGCAGGCGGCGCGGCGGGCGCCTGCAGGTTCAGGAGGTGGCCGGCGTGGTCGGGCCCGGGCTCGTCGGCCCGGGCTGGACGCCGGCAGCGACTTGAGCTGCTCATGGTGCGCCCAAGCATAGGCGGGCTGTGCCAGTCTGGCCCCATGACGACGATGAGCGGTGCACGGACGCCCGCCGGAGCAACGACCGTCCTGGTCGTCGAGGACGAGCCCGCGATCGCCCAGGCGATCGCCCGCCGGCTCGCGGCCGAGGGCTGGACGGTCGAGGCGGTCGGCGACGGGCTGGCGGGAGTCGCCGCGGCGTCGCGGCTGCGCCCCGACCTCGTCGTGCTCGACGTGATGCTTCCGGGCATCGACGGGCTCGAGGTCTGTCGTCGCATCCAGTCCGAACGGCCCGTCCCCGTCCTCATGCTGACCGCGCGCGACGACGAGACCGACATGCTGATCGGGCTGGGCGTCGGCGCGGACGACTACATGACCAAGCCGTTCTCGATGCGCGAGCTCGTCGCACGCCTCAAGGCGCTGCTGCGCCGCACCGAGCGCGCCGCGCTCGCGCTCGAGCTCGCCGCCGCGGACGCGCCCGAGCCGCCGCTCGTCATCGGCGACGTGACGATCGACCGTGCGCAGCGGCGCGTCGTGCGGCACGGCGAGCAGGTGCACCTGACGCCGACCGAGTTCGACCTGCTCGTCGCGCTCGCCACCACGCCGCGCACGGTGCTCACGCGCGAGCGCCTGCTCGCCGAGGTCTGGGACTGGGTCGACGCGAGCGGCACCCGCACGGTCGACTCGCACGTCAAGGCGCTGCGCCGCAAGCTGGGCGCCGACCTCATCCGCACGGTGCACGGCGTCGGGTACGCGTTCGAGCCGGTGCAGGACGACGCGGCCGGCGGCGCCGCGGACGACGAGTCCTGAGCGGCCCGGACGTGTCGGCGCACGGTCCCGTCCCCCGGCACGTCCGGGGCGAGCGCCGGGTCGTGCTGCCGGACGTGCGTCCGCTGGACCGGTTCCGGTCCATCAAGATCAAGCTGGGCGTCCTCGTCGCCGCGACGGTCACGCTCGCGTCGTTCGCGACGTGGCTCGGGCTCTCGCGCTGGCACCTGGGCCCGACGAGGACGCTCCCGCTGGCCATCGTCGTCTCGCTCGTGCTCACGCAGCTGCTCGCGCGCGGCATGACGTCGCCGCTGCGCGAGATGACGGCCGCCGCCCGGCGGATGGCCGCGGGCGACTACTCGCAGCGCGTGCACGCGACGAGCAACGACGAGGTCGGTGAGCTCGCGCGCGCGTTCAACACCATGGCCGACGACCTGCAGCAGGCGGACACGTTCCGCCGCGAGCTCATCGCGAACGTCTCGCACGAGCTGCGCACGCCGGTCACGGCGCTGCAGGCGCAGCTCGAGAACATCGTCGACGGCGTGTCCGAGGCCGACCCCGCGACCATGGAGGCCGCGCTCGCGCAGACCGAGCGGCTCGGTCGCCTCGTGACCTACCTGCTGGACCTGTCCCGGCTCGAGGCCGGGGACGCGCCGCTCGAGATCACGCAGGTGCGGCTCGACGACTTCCTGCACGAGGCCGCCGACGGCGCCGCCCTGGTCGGCGCGGCCAAGCGGCTGCGGTTCCCGGTGGACGTCGAGCCGCCCGACCTCGTCGTGATGGCCGATCCCGAACGTCTGCACCAGGTGGTCGCCAACCTCCTGCACAACGCGGTCCGGCACTCCCCCGCGGACGACGAGGTGCGCCTCGAGGCCACCCGGGTGGGCAGCGACGTGCGCATCGACGTGGTCGACCACGGGCCGGGGATCTCCGCGGCGCAGCGTCCGCACGTCTTCGAGCGGTTCGTGCGCGGCAACACCCCCGCGACCACCGGACAGATCTCGACCGGGGGCACGGGTCTGGGCCTCGCGATCGTGCGGTGGGCGGTCGAGCTGCACGGCGGCACGATCGAGGTCGCGGACGTCCCCGAGGGCTGCACGATGCGCGTGACACTGCCCGGCTACGGGCGGCCCGCACCCGGCCGACCGCTGTTCTCCCGCACGTGACCCCACATGTGAGCCCGCACGTGACCCGGCACGTGACTCTCCCGCCCGCAGCCCCCAGAATGGTGCCGTGACCAGCACCGCAGCGGCAGATCGCAGCGTCCGCGTCGACCACCTGACGAAGATCTTCGGCTCGGGCACCACCGCCGTGCGTGCGGTCGACGACCTCTCGTTCGAGGTCGGCCCGGGTCGCGTGACGGGCTTCCTCGGCCCCAACGGCGCGGGCAAGACGACGACGCTGCGCTCGTTGCTCGGGCTGGTCCGCCCGACCTCCGGCGGCGCGACGATCGGCGGGCGCAGGTACGACGAGCTCGAGCGGCCGGCGGCCGTCGTCGGCGCCGCGCTCGAGGCCGCCAGCTTCCATCCCGGCCGCAGCGCACGCGACCACCTGCGCGTGTACGCACCGCAGGTGGGCGTCCCGGACCGCCGGGCCGACGACGTGCTCGAGCTCGTCGGCCTCGCCCCGGCCGCCGACCGCCGCGTGGGCGGTTTCTCGCTGGGCATGCGGCAGCGGCTCGCGCTCGCGACGACGCTGCTCGCCGACCCGCCCGTCCTGCTGCTCGACGAGCCCGCGAACGGGCTCGACCCCGAGGGCATCGCGTGGCTGCGCGGCTTCCTGCGGTCGCTGGCCGCGCAGGGCCGCACCGTGCTCGTCTCGAGCCACGTCCTGCCGGAGGTCGAGCAGACCGTCGATGACGTGGTGATCGTCGCGCACGGGCGGCTCGTGCACGCCTCACCGCTCGCCGACCTGCACCGCCTCGCGCGGCGGCGCGTGCGCGTGGCCTCGCCCGACCACGCCGGCCTCGACGCGCTCGTGCACCGGGCGGGCTGGGCCACCGCCGGCCCCGACGCAGGGGCTCCGCCCGGCGACCTCGTCGTGCTCGACCAGGACGCGGCGACCGTCGGCGCGGCCGCGTTCGAGGCGGGACTCGTGCTGCACCACCTCAGCGGGCAGGACGGCTCGCTCGAGGACGTCTTCCTGGCGCTGACCCGCCCGGCGCCGGACGGGACGGTCGCCTGATGCGCGCCGCCCTGCTCGTCGAGACCCGCAAGATCACCTCGACCCGGATGTGGTGGCTGCTGCTGGTCGTCATGGCCGGCTACATGGCGCTGCTCGCCGCCGGGCTGGCGTGGGCCCTCACGCAGGCCGACGCCGCACTGGGCGCGACCGACGGCCCCGCGGAGCCGCTCACGCCGGACGCCGTCGTGCGGTCCGTCTACACGATCGCGGTCTCGCTCGGCTACGTCTTCCCGCTGCTCATCGGGGGCCTGTCGTATCCCTCGGAGGTGCGGCACCAGACGATCACGCCGACCTACCTGTTCGAGCCGCGCCGCTCGGTCGTCCTGGCCGCGAAGCTGACGACCGGCGGCGCCGTCGGCGTGCTGTTCGGGCTCGTCGGGACGCTCACGTGCGTGCTCGCGGGCGGTGGCGTGCTCGCCGCGCTCGGGGAGCCGACCATGCTCGGCGAGCCGGGCACCTGGCGCACGATCGCGTTGTCCGCGCTCGCGCTGACCGTGTGGGCGCTCGTCGGCGTCGCGCTGGGCAGCGTCCTGACGAACCAGGTCGCCGTCGTGGTCGTCGTGCTCGCGTTCACGCAGCTCGTCGAGCCGGTGATCCGGCTCGTGCTCGGCCTGACGTCGTGGGGCGCCGACCTCGCCGCGTACCTGCCCGGCGCGGCCGGCGAGGCGATCTCGGGCGGGAGCCTGTACTCGGCCTCCGGCGTCGGCGGCGACCTGCTCGAGTGGTGGCAGGGCCTGCTCGTGCTGATCGGGTACGTCGCCGTGCTCGCGACGGTCGGGCGGCTCACGACGCTGCGCCGCGACGTGACCTGAGCCCGGCGCCGGCCGCGGCCGACCAGACCCCCCGTAGAGCGGCCTTTGGCCCCGGCCGTACGGCCGCGTTGCCGGGGTTTGACCCCGGCCACGCGAAGGCGTGGAGACCGGGTGAACAGGCGTGCCGAAAGGCCCTTGCGAGCACGGTCGCGACCCGTTCAGGCCGTAGTGTTGTCATCAACAGAACCGGCAACGACGCGGTCCCCCGGCCGCAGCGGAAGTGGGCGATCCTCGCGTGTCCCAGAAGGCTGAGGCCGACTCGACGCACGCCGTCTTCGGCGCGAACGAGTGGCTCGTGGACGAGCTGTACGAGCAGTACCTGAAGGACCGGAACGCGGTCGACCCCGCGTGGTGGGAGTTCTTCGAGGGATACCGCGGCGGCGGCACGCAGGACGCACCCGCCACGACCAACGGCGCGACGAGCACGGGCACGACGAGCAGTGGCACTGGCACGAGCACTGGCACTGGCACTGGCACGACGAGCACAGCGGCGGTCGACGCCCCCGCGCCCGCCCCCGCCGCCGCACCGGCTCCTTCACCCGCGCCTGTCTCGACCTCCGCCCCGGCACCGGCAGCACCCGCATCCGCGCCGGCAGCACCCGCCGGCGGCGAGCCCGCGACGCTCACGTCGCCGATCGCCACCGCGCAGCCGGCGACCGCGCCGTATGCGGAGGTCGCCCGGCGGGCCAGCACCCCGGACGACGAGGGCTCGGCCGACGACGTGCAGAAGCTGCGCGGTCCCGCCGCGCGCGTCGTGACCAACATGGAGGCCTCGCTCGAGGTCCCGACGGCGACGTCGGTGCGCGCCGTGCCGGCCAAGCTCATGGTCGACAACCGCATCGTCATCAACAACCACCTGTCGCGCGGCCGCGGCGGCAAGGTCTCGTTCACGCACCTCATCGGGTTCGCGCTCGTCGAGGCGCTGGCCGAGATGCCGTCGATGAACGCCTCGTACACGCTCGTCGACGGCAAGCCGGGCGTGCTGCAGCCCGCACACGTCAACCTGGGCCTGGCGATCGACCTGGCCAAGCCCGACGGCACCCGCCAGCTGCTCGTGCCGTCGATCAAGAAGGCGGAGACGCTCGACTTCGCGCAGTTCTGGTCCGCGTACGAGGACGTCGTGCGCCGTGCGCGCGCCGGCAAGCTCACGGTCGAGGACTTCCAGGGCACGACGATCTCGCTGACCAACCCGGGCACGATCGGCACGGTGCACTCGGTGCCCCGGCTCATGCAGGGGCAGGGCACGATCGTCGGCGTCGGCGCGATGGACTACCCCGCGGAGTTCGCCGGGACGTCGGAGGACCGGCTCAACCAGATGGGCGTCTCGCGCGTCCTGACGATCACGAGCACGTACGACCACCGGATCATCCAGGGCGCCCAGTCGGGCGACTTCCTGCGCTCCATGGCGACCAAGCTGCTCGGCGAGGACGGCTTCTACGACCGCGTCTTCGCGGCGCTGCGCGTGCCGTACGAGCCGGTGCGCTGGGTGCGTGACATCTCGACGGACCCGGACGCCGAGGCGGTCAAGCCGGCCCGGATCGCCGAGCTGATCCACGCCTATCGCTCGCGCGGCCACCTCATGGCGGACACCGACCCGCTCGCCTACCGCCAGCGCAAGCACCCCGACCTGGACATCCAGAACCACGGCCTGACGCTGTGGGACCTGGACCGCACGTTCCCGACGGGTGGTTTCACGGGTCGCACGCGCGCGACCCTGCGTGACGTGCTCGGCCTGCTGCGCGACTCGTACTGCCGCACCACGGGTGTCGAGTACATGCACCTGCAGGACCCGCGTCAGCGGCGCTGGCTGCAGGAGCGGCTCGAGTCCGGCTGGGCGCGCACCCCGCGCGAGGACCAGCTGCGCATCCTGCGCCGGCTCAACGCCGCCGAGGCGTTCGAGACGTTCCTGCAGACCAAGTACGTCGGGCAGAAGCGGTTCTCGCTCGAGGGCGGCGAGTCCGTGATCCCGCTGCTCGACGCGATCCTGTCGCGGGCCGCGAACAACGGTCTCGACGAGGTCGGCATCGGGATGGCCCACCGTGGCCGGCTCAACGTGCTGGTCAACATCGCCGGCAAGTCGTACGCGCAGGTGTTCAGCGAGTTCGAGGGCAACGCGGACCCGAAGTCCGTGCAGGGCTCGGGTGACGTGAAGTACCACCTGGGCACCGAGGGCATGTTCACCGCGGAGTCCGGCGCGACGACGCGCGTGTACCTCGCCGCGAACCCGTCGCACCTCGAGGCCGTCGACCCCGTGCTCGAGGGCATCGTGCGGGCCAAGCAGGACCGCATCGACCTGGGCGGGGACGGCTTCTCGGTGCTGCCGATCCTCATCCACGGCGACGCGGCGTTCGCCGGTCAGGGTGTCGTGTTCGAGACGCTCAACCTCGCGCAGCTGCGCGGCTACCGCACCGGCGGCACGATCCACGTGATCATCAACAACCAGGTCGGGTTCACCACGGGCCCGTCGTCGTCGCGCTCGTCGCAGTACGCGACCGACGTCGTCAAGGGTCTGCAGGTGCCGGTCTTCCACGTCAACGGCGACGACCCGGAGGCGGTCGTGCGCGCGGCCGAGCTCGCGTTCGAGTACCGCGAGCAGTTCGACCGCGACGTCGTGATCGACCTGCTGTGCTACCGCCGTCGCGGGCACAACGAGGGCGACGACCCGTCGATGACGCAGCCGCTGATGTACAACCTCATCGAGGCCAAGCGCTCGGTACGCAAGCTGTACACCGAGACGCTCGTCGCGCGTCGCGACATCACGATCGACGAGGCCGAGCAGGCGCTGCGGGACTACCAGTCGCAGCTCGAGCGCGTGTTCTCCGAGACGCGCGAGGACGGCTGGACGCCGCCGCCCGTGGGTGCCGAGGCCGTGTCCGGTCTGGAGCGCCCCGAGTCGCAGCTCGAGGACGCCGGCGTCATGGTCGGCTGGCAGACGGCCGTGCCCGCCTCGGTCCTCGACCGCATCGGCAAGGCGCACGTGCGACCGCCGGACGGCTTCACGGTGCACCCCAAGCTGCAGCAGCTGCTCCACAAGCGCGAGCAGATGGCGCGCGAGGGCGGCATCGACTGGGGCTTCGGCGAGCTGCTCGCGTTCGGCTCGCTGCTCGCGGAGGGCACCCCGGTGCGCCTCACCGGGCAGGACTCGCGCCGCGGCACGTTCGTGCAGCGGCACGCGGTGCTGCACGACCGGGACACCGGCGCGGAGTGGACTCCGCTGCTCTACCTGTCCGCCGACCAGGCCAAGTTCTGGGTCTACGACTCGTCGCTCTCGGAGTACGCGTGCCTGGGCTTCGAGTACGGCTACTCGGTCGAGCGCCCCGACGCGCTCGTGCTGTGGGAGGCCCAGTTCGGCGACTTCGTCAACGGCGCGCAGACGATCATCGACGAGTTCATCTCCGCGGCCGAGCAGAAGTGGACGCAGCGCTCGTCGGTCGTCCTGCTGCTGCCGCACGGGTACGAGGGTCAGGGTCCGGACCACTCGTCGGCGCGCATCGAGCGGTTCCTGCAGCTCGCGGCGCAGGACAACATGGTGATCGCCCAGCCGTCGACGCCCGCGTCGTACTTCCACCTGCTGCGCCGCCAGGCGTACACACGCCCCCGCAAGCCGCTGATCGTCTTCACGCCCAAGTCGATGCTGCGGCTCAAGGCGGCCTCGTCGCCCGTGGAGGACTTCACGTCCGGCACGTGGCGGCCCGTCCTTCCCGACGAGACCGCGGCCGCGCACGGCGGACAGGTCGACCGCGTCCTGCTGTGCTCGGGCAAGGTCTACTGGGACCTCGCCGCCCGGCGCGAGCAGTCGGGCGACCAGCGCACGGCGATCCTGCGGCTCGAGCAGCTCTACCCGCTCGACCCGGACGCGCTGCGCGAGGCGCTCGCGCCGTTCGGCGACGCCGAGCTCGTGTGGGTGCAGGACGAGCCGCACAACCAGGGCCCGTGGTCGTACCTGTCGCTGCACCTGCCGCAGCTCATCGAGCGGACGGTCCGGGTCGAGTCGCGGCCCGAGTCGGCCTCGCCCGCGACCGGCACGGCCAAGAAGCACCAGGCCCAGCAGGCCGACCTGATCGACCGCGCGTTCGCCCGCTGACGGCTGCGCTCACCGCCGCAGGTTCAGCCGGCCGCACGTCCAGCCCGCCGCACGTTCAGCCCGCCACCTCCTGGGGGCAGGCGAACGTGCGGCGGTAGGCCTGCGGGCTCGTGCCGAGCACGCGCCCGAAGTGGTGCCGCAGCACCGCCGCGGTGCCGAACCCGGCCAGGCGTGCCACCTCGTCGACCCCGAGCTCGGTGCGCTCGAGCAGCTCCTGCGCGCGCACGAGCCGCTGCCGCGCGATCCACGCTGCGGGCGTCGTGCCCGTCTCCGCGCGGAAGCGCCGCGCGAACGTCCGCTCGGACATCAGCGCCCGCGCCGCGAGGTCGGGCACGGAGTGCTCCTCGTCGAGGTGCTCGACGAGCCACGCGAGCAGCGGGGCGAGCGTGTCCGCATCGCACGGCAGCGGCGTCTCGACGTACTGCGCCTGACCGCCGTCGCGGTGCGGCGGCACGACCATCCGGCGGGCCACGACCGCGGCGGCCGCGGCGCCGAGTTCGCGGCGCACGAGGTAGAGGCTCGCGTCGATGCCCGCCGCGGTGCCGGCACTCGTCAGCACGCGGTCGTCGTCGACGTAGAGCACCGTGGGGTCGACGCGCGCGCCCGGGAACCGTCGGGCCAGCTCGGCCGCGTGCATCCAGTGCGTCGTGCACGCCCGGCCGTCGAGCAGGCCGGCCTCACCGAGCGCGAACGCCCCGGCGCAGATGCTCATCACCCAGGCGCCCCGCTCGTGCGCGGCCCGCAGCGCATCGAGCACGGGTTCGGGCACCGTCGCCGGCTGCGCGCCGTAGGCGGGCACGATGACGAGGTCCGCGTCGTCGGTCGCGCTCAGGCCGTGCTCGACGAGCAGGCTGAAGCCCGTCTTCGTCGGGACGATCCCCGGCTCCTGCGCGCAGACCGTGAACTCGAACGACGGACCGCCCGTGTCGGACCGGTCGATCCCGAACACCTCGCACGCGACGCCGAGCTCGAAGGGGGCGGTATTCGGCAGCAGGACGGCCGTGACGCGACGCAGCATGCGCCCAGTCTCCCCGAGAGTTGGCAGAAGTTCAACGGATACCGGCAGTTCTGCCACTAGTGGCACCATCGCGATGCGCAGAGACTTTCTGCCATGACCTTCTTCCTCATCCTGGTGGCGCCGGCCGTCGTGTGGACCGCCGCGCGTCTGGTGATCACGATCCGACGCGACGGGCTCGGCACGCGGGTCCCGCCACCTTCGCGGCCCGCGTGGAGCGACGCCGTGCAGCACCTCCCCAGCCACCGCTTCTGACCTGCTCGCCCCTGTGACGGGCGCACGGTTCCGACTCGCCGGGCCGCAGGCACCCGCTCCCGGGCCCGCCGCTGCGAGACTGGCGGCCACGGGCCGTCGACCGGACGCCCGCGGACGCGGAGGTGCGGTGCGGTGAGTGGGTTGCGGCTCGTGATCGTCGGCGACGAGCTCGTCGCGGGCACGGGTGACCCGAAGGCGCTCGGCTGGGTGGGGCGCGTCGCGGCCCGGACCCGTCCGGAGGGACGCTTCGACGTGCTCACGCTCGCAGTGCCCGGCGAGACCACGACGGACCTCGGCGCCCGCTGGGACGACGAGGTCGCACGGCGACTCGACCCCGATGCGGACAACCGGCTCGTGGTCGGGCTCGGCAGGGCCGATGCGGCGGCCGGGCTGTCGCTGGCCCGAAGCCGGCTCAACCTCGCGAACGTGCTCGACGTCGCCGAGCAGCGCCGCCTGCCGACGTTCGTCGTCGGACCACCTCCCGGCGCGACCGCGGACGGTGAGCGGCTCGCCGAGCTCTCGGCGGCGTTCGCCGACGTCGCCACGCGGCGCCGGGTGCCGTACGTCGACACCTACTCACCGCTCGCCGCCCACGACCAGTGGCTCGGCGACCTGGCCGCGGGCGACGGACTGCTGCCCAGCCAGGCGGGCTACGGACTCATGGCCTGGCTCGTACTGCACACGGGCTGGCACCCGTGGCTGGGCCTGCCCGAGGACGGCGCCTGAGCCGACCGGCCGCCGCGTGGCGCGCGGCGTGACCGCCGGCGCCAGCAGCGCCCGCCAGTGCCAGAGGATCACCTCCCGCTCCCCTTCCCGCGCACGTTCGTCGGGTCAGCGCAGCGTCGAACGGACGGCCGAGAGCGCCGAGTCGAGCACTGTGCGCAGCGTCTCCACCGTGAGCTGTTCGACCTTGCCCTGTGCGTCGGCGCGGCGCAGGTCCGCGCGGACCTCGTCGCGGAACCGCGAGACGAGCCGGTCGGCCTCGGCCCACCGCACGTGCGACATCGACCGCTCGTCGGGCACCGCCTGGTGCGGCACCGCGGCGGCGCGGGCCTGCTGCGCGGCGGCGGCCAGGTCGGCGCGCAGCCCGCGCATCGAGCCGCGCACGTCCTCGCGGACCTGGGCGGCCCGCTCACGCACCGACTCGGCGATGTCCGACTCGAGGCTCGACAGCTCGTCGCGCCGCTCCTCGAGCTCCGCGCGTCCGGCGTCCGTCAACGCGTAGGTGCTCTTGCGCTCCTCGTCGGACCGGGTGACCAGACCCTCCTCCTCGAGGCGGGCGAGGCGCGGGTAGATCGTCCCGGCGCTGGGCCGGTAGGTCCCGCCGAACCGGTCCGAGAGCGCGGTGATGAGCTCGTAGCCGTGCTTGGGCCCGGACTCCAGCAGCGACAGCAGGTAGAGGCGCAGCTGCCCGTGCGCGAAGACGGGAGCCATCACGCGTCCTGCACGCCGCGCAGCACGGTCACGTGCCCGCTGACGGTGCTCGCGGAGACGTAGCACGCGCCGTCACCCGTGAGCAGGTCGACCTTGCGCTGCCCCGGCGAGGAGCTCTTGTACTCCTCGCCGTCGACGACGAGCCGGCCGGAGACCGACTGCGCCTTGACGTGCACGCCCTTGCCGGCGGGCAGCCGCACCGTGACGTCGCCCGACACCGTCGAGGCCGTGACCGACGACGTCCCGGTCGTGACGTCCAGCGCGAGCGCGCCCGAGACCGTGTTGGCCTGCACAAGCGACAGCTCGCCCGAGGCGGCTAGCTCGCCCGAGACCGAGTGCAGCTTGAGCGGTCCGCCGTGGTCGCGCACGACGATCTCGCCCGAAACCGTGTTCGCCGACAGCCGCCCGCGCGTGCCGTCCGTGACCAGCGAGCCCGAGACCGTCGAGACCGACGAGTCCTCCACGACGCCGACGAGCAGCCCGTCCGCGCTCACCGTGCCGAGCTTCGCCGCGACCGAGCGCGGGATCGCGATGTGGACGTCCGCCCGGTCCTTGTCACGGAAGTTGCGGAACCGCTCCAGGAAGCCGTCCCAGCCGGTCAGCGTGAAGCTGTACCCGACGCGCAGCTCGCCGTTCGCGAGCCCGATCTCCAGCGGCCGCCCGTCGACCGAGTGCACCTCGATCCGGGCTCCCGGGTCGTCGTGCGCGACGACGTCCACCCTGCCTCCGACGAGCTGCACGCGCAGCGAGCTCACCTGCTCGACCTCGATGATCTGCGGGCCGGCTACGACCCAGGACTCCGTCGCCATCTCGACGCCTCCTCATGCGATATATCTTGACTCGCGACACGCTATATCGCGTTCCGCGGCGACGTCAAGCTATATCGCGTTCTGCCCGACGAACCGCCCGACGAACCACGCGAAGAACCACGCGACGCGCGCCCCGAGACGCCGAACGCCCCGACCGGGGGCTGGTCGGGGCGTTCGAGCAGGCGGGGCGACGGGCGTCAGGCGAGGATGCCCGCCTGCCGCAGCTCGACGGTGAGGTCGTGCGGGTTGGAGGACGCCGCGATCGCCTCGTCGTAGGTGATCATGTCGTCGCGCACCATCGTGAACAGGTGCTGGTCGAACGTCTGCATCTTGTAGAAGTCGCCGTCGCGGATGAGGTCGATCAGCGGCGGGTTGTTCTGCGGGTCGAGGATCGCCTCGGCCGTGCGCCCGGTGTTGACCATGACCTCGACCGCCGGCGCCCGGCCCGAGCCGTCCGCGCGACGCACGAGCCGCTGCGAGACCACGCCCCGCAGCGCCTGCGCGAGCGCGACCCGGACCTGCTTCTGCTCGTGCAGCGGGAAGAAGTCGACGATGCGGTTGACCGTCTCGGGCGCGTCGATGGTGTGCAGCGTCGAGAGCACGAGGTGCCCGGTCTCGGCGGCCGACAGCGCCGCGCGGACCGTCTCGATGTCACGCATCTCACCGACGAGGATGACGTCGGGGTCCTGCCGCATCGCGGCGCGCAGCGCGACCGTGAAGTCCGCGGTGTCCTGGCGCACCTCGCGCTGCGAGACGATCGCCTTCTTGTCGTGGTGCAGGATCTCGATCGGGTCCTCGATCGTGACGATGTTGACCTCGCGGTAGCTGTTGATGAGGTCGACCATCGACGCGAGCGTCGTCGTCTTGCCCGAACCCGTCGGCCCGGTCACGAGGACGAGGCCACGCGGCTCGAGCGCGAGCTCACCGACGACCTCGGGGATGCCCAGCTCCGACATCGACTGCGCACCCACCGCGACGCGGCGGAAGACGAGACCGTACGTGCCGCGCGCCTGGTAGGCGTTGACACGGAACCGGCCGACGCCCGACAGCGAGTACGCGAAGTCGGCCTCGTGCGACTCACGGAACGTCTGCACCAGGTCGTCCGGCAGGACCTCCTCGAGCATGCGCTCGGTGTCCGCGGGCTTGAGCTCGGGCACCTGGAGCTTGCGCAGGCGGCCGTCGACGCGCACACGCGGGGCCGACCCCACCTTGCAGTGCAGGTCGGAGCCACCCGTGCTCGCCAGGGCGTGCAGGAACGGGATCACTGACTGCGTCGGAGCGCTCACGGGGGGGAAATCGGTCGGACGGGCGTCCGACTTGAGGGTGATCGGCCTCGCTCATCCTTCGGTCTCGTCCTGCGGACGCCGCCGCGACGGCTCGCGCGCGCAGGCACGGTTCGGACGACGCGCCCGGGTGTGGGACCATGGCATGCGCTCCCGCAGGAGGTGCGCGACGAAAGGGACTGACATGAGCAAGCGTGGCCGCAAGCGCCGCTCCCGTGCCGGGAGCGCAGCGAACCACGGCAAGCGCCCCAACGCCTGAGCCCACGCTCAGCCCGGGCAGCTGCCGTCCGTAGACGTACGAAGGCCCCGCGCACCCCTGAGGGTGGCGCGGGGCCTTCGTCGTCCGGGTCCCTGCTCGGACCCGACGATCTGGTCGGGCCTCGGGTCAGTCCTCGTCGCGCGCGGTGATCGTGATCGTCGTGATCGACGCGTGGATCCGCGCGCGCAGCTCGTCGGGCGCCGCGTCGTCCTGGTAACAACGCCGGACCAGCTTCTTCACGACGAGCTCGACGTCGTGCTCCTCGAGGCAGCCGTGGCACCCCTCGAGGTGGGCGCGCACGCGCGCGGCCTCGAGCGCCTCGAGCTCCGAGTCGAGGTAGGCCCACAGCTCGGCGACCGCCTCGTCGCAGTTGCACGGACCGGTCACGGGCGCGTCGGCGGGCGTCGGGTCGAGTCGATCGCTCATCGCGCGTCCTCCCCCGTCGAGGCGGGCACGAGTCCGCGGTCGCGCGCGTAGTCGGCGAGCAGCTCCCGGAGCTGGCCGCGGCCCCGGTGCAGGCGGGACATCACCGTCCCGATCGGCGTGCCCATGATCTCGGCGATCTCCTTGTACGCGAAACCCTCGACGTCGGCGAGGTACACCGCGATGCGGAACTCCTCGGGAAGCCGCTGCAGCGCGTCCTTGACGTCGGAGTCCGGCAGGTGGTCGAGCGCCTCGGCCTCCGCCGAGCGCAGACCTGCGGACGTGTGCGACGCCGCTCGCGCGAGCTGCCAGTCCTCGATCTCCTCGGCGTGCGACTGCTGCGGCTCGCGCTGCTTCTTGCGGTAGGAGTTGATGTAGGTGTTCGTGAGGATGCGGTACAGCCAGGCCTTGAGGTTGGTGCCGGGCCGGTACTGGTGGAACGCCGCGAACGCCTTCGCGAACGTCTCCTGCACCAGGTCCTCCGCGTCGGCGGGATTGCGCGTCATCCGCAGCGCCGCGCCGTACAGCTGGTCCAGGTACACGAGCGCCTCGGCCTCGAAACGTGCGGCACGCTCGGCGTCGCCCTCGGTGCTGGGGGCGCGGTGGGTCTCGTCCGTCTCGCTCATCGAGGACGAGCCTAGGCCCCCGTGGCGTCCGGGGCCCCCGGCGACCACCGGGACGGGACGGGTCAGCACCGCACAGCTCATGACGTCCCTCAACACCGGGCCCCACCCCTCGATTCCCGCGCTGCTCCCCCGCGGCCCGCGGGCGGGTTCACGCGCGTTCGGCCCCGCGCGGCGTTAGCGTGCTGCCATGGCCTGCCGGCGATCGCCGCGGCCGTCAGCCGTGGAGGTCTCGAAGTGCTGCTGCGTCGCATCGCCCGCCCGCTGTTCGCCTCGTGGTTCGTGTCCGAGGGCCTCGACGCGCTGCGCCGACCCGCGCCGCACGCGGCGGCCGCGCGTGCGGCGCTCGACCGGGCCGCACGTGTCGCCGGCCCCGAGCTCCCGACGCTCAGCGACAAGCAGCTCACGCTCGTCGTGCGCGCACACGGTGCCGCCTGCGCGGGCGCCGGGCTCATGCTCGCCACCGGCCGGGCCCCCCGCACCGCAGCCCTCGTCCTTGCCGTGCTGACCGCGCCCGTGGTCGCCGCCAACCTCCCCGACCGTCGCGCGGACGGTCGCGACGGCGACCTGCGACGGCTGCGGCGCGAACGCCTGGTCCGCGCGCTCGCGTTCACGGGCGGCGCGGTGCTCGCCGCGGCCGACCGCGAGGGCCGGCCCGGGCTGCAGTGGCGCGTCGCCCACGCGCGTGACCAGCGCCGCGCGGTCGACGAGGCCGTCCAGCAGGCGATCGAAGCCACCGCGTCGTAGGCCCCCTACTAGCCTGGGCGCCATGACCGCCACGATCGCGCCCGCACCCTGGCCGGCCCCGGCCGCGCCCGGCCCGCTGGACGCCGTCGTCGAGGTGCCCGGCTCGAAGTCGCTGACCAACCGCTACCTCGTGCTCGCGGCGCTCGCCGACGGACCGGGACGCCTGCGCTCCGCGCTGCTCTCGCGTGACACCTACCTGATGGCCGGCGCTCTCGAGACGCTCGGCGTGGGGGTCGACCTCGGCCACGACGTCGCCGTCACGCCGGGCCCGCTGCGCGGGCACGTGACGATCGACTGCGGCCTCGCCGGTACGGTCATGCGGTTCCTCCCGGCGGTCGCCGCGCTCGCCGACGGGCCGGTGCACTTCACGGGGGACCGGGAGGCGCTCGCGCGGCCCATGGGCCCGGTGATCCGTGCCCTGCAGGCGCTCGGCGTGCGTGTCGACGAGCTGGGCGAGCCCGGTCACCTGCCGTTCACCGTGCACGGCCGGGGCGCGGTGCGCGGCGGCCACGTGGACGTCGACGCGTCGGGCTCCAGCCAGTTCGTCTCGGGTCTGCTGCTCGCCGCGCCGCGGTTCGAGCAGGGCCTGGTCGTGCGGCACACCGGGCCGACGCTGCCGAGCCTGCCGCACATCGAGATGACCGTCGCGACGATGCGCGCCGCGGGCGTGCACGTCGACGACTCACGCCCGGCGATCTGGGAGGTCGCGCCCGGTCCGGTCGTCGGCCGCGACGTGCGCGTCGAGCCCGACCTGTCGAACGCGGCACCGTTCCTGTGCGCCGCGCTCGTCGCAGGCGGCACCGTGCGCGTGCCCGGCTGGCCGACGCAGACCACGCAACCGGGCGCACTGCTGCCGGGCATCCTCGAGCGGATGGGTGCGACGACCCGGCTCGACGGCGACGTGATGACGGTGACCGGGACGGGCGACGTGCACGGCGTCGACCTCGACCTGCACGCCGCCGGCGAGATCGCGCCGACGATCGCCGCGCTCGCCGTCCTCGCGGACTCCCCCACCCGGTTGCGCGGCATCGCGCACCTGCGCGGTCACGAGACCGACCGACTCGCGGCGCTCGCCTCCGAGATCACCCGTCTGGGCGGTCAGGCCGAGCAGACCGCGGACGGCCTGGTCGTCACGCCGCGACCGCTCACGGGCGGCACCTGGCGCACGTACGCCGACCACCGGATGGCGACCGCGGGCGCGCTCGTCGGCCTGCGCGTGCCCGGCGTGCTCGTCGAGGACGTCGCGACGACGGGCAAGACGATCCCCGACTTCGTCGGGCTGTGGGACGCGATGCTGCGGGGCGTGGCGCGCTGAGGGCCCCCGCCGCCCCGCGTTCGCCCTCCCGCCCGGGACGGCGCGGATGAGCCCGCGCAGCGACCAGGGGCGCCGCTACGACGAGGGCGACGTGCGGGTCCGGCCCGGCAAGGGCTCGCGCCCGCGCACCAAGCAGCGCCCCGAGCACGCGGACGCCGATCGCGCGCTCGTGACCGGGGTCGACCGTGGCCGCTACACGGTCCTGGTGGACCCGGACGGCCCGGGCGAGCGCCGGGCGATCGCGATGAAGGCCCGCGAGCTCGGCCGTGAGCGCGTCGTCCCGGGTGACCACGTCGACCTCGTCGGGGACACGAGCGGGGACGTCGGTTCGCTGTCGCGCATCGTGCGGATCGGCGAGCGGCGCACGGTGCTGCGGCGCACGGCCGACGACACCGACCCCGTCGAGCGCGTCATCGTCGCGAACGCCGACCAGCTCGTGATCGTCACCGCGCTCGCGGACCCCGAGCCGCGCACGCGCATGATCGACCGCTGCGTCGCGGCCGCCTACGACGCGGGCATGGACGCGCTGCTCGCGCTGACCAAGGCGGATCTGGCCGACCCCGCGGCGCTCGTCGCGATGTATGCGCCCGTGGGCGTGCGCGTCGTCGTGAGCCACACGGAGGGCCCCCGCGGCGCACGCACGGTGCACGGGCTCGACGACGTGCGCGCCGCGCTCGCCGGGCGCACCTCGGTGCTCGTGGGCCACTCCGGTGTCGGCAAGTCGACGCTCGTCAACGCGCTCGTGCCCGACGCCCGGCGGGCGACGGGTGTGGTCAACGAGGTCACGGGCCGCGGGCGGCACACCTCGACGTCCGCGGTCGCGCTGCGGGTGCCGGGCACCGGCCGGCCGACGTGGGTGATCGACACGCCCGGGGTGCGCTCGTTCGGGCTCGCGCACGTCGACCCCGACCACCTGCTGCTCGCGTTCACCGACCTGGCCGAGGTCGCGCAGGAGTGCCCGCGCGGCTGCACCCATGCCGGCGACGCGCCCGACTGCGCGCTCGACGAGTGGCTCGAGGACGCGCCGGGCGCCGACGAGCGCGCAGCGCGCACCGCGCGCGTCGACTCGTTCCGCCGCATCCTCGCGAGCCGCCTCGGCACCGCGGAGCAGGACAACTCGCCCTCGTCGTGACCGGGACGGCGACGAGCGGGAAGGCGACGACCGGACCGCGAGCCCGACCCCGACCACTACGGTGAGCCCATGAGCCTGCGCACCGGGTACGACGACGACCTGCGGCTGGCCCACGTGATCGCCGACCAGGTGGACGCGGTGACCACCGAGCGCTTCAAGGCGGTCGACCTGCACGTGGAGACCAAGCCCGACCTGACGCCCGTCACGGACGCCGACCGCCACGCCGAGGAGATCGTCCGCTCGCAGCTCGCGCGGGTGCGGCCGCGGGATGCGGTGCACGGCGAGGAGATGCCGGACACGGGTCACGGGCCGCGGCGCTGGGTCATCGACCCGATCGACGGCACGAAGAACTTCGTGCGCGGCGTGCCCGTCTGGGCGACGCTCATCGCCCTGCTCGACGGCGACCAGCCGGTGCTCGGGCTCGTCAGCGCCCCCGCCCTGGGCCGGCGCTGGTGGGCCGCGACCGGCTCCGGAGCGTGGACCGGACGCTCGCTGTCGTCGGCGACGCAGATCCACGTGTCGAAGGTCGACCGGCTGGCGGACGCGTCGTTCTCCTACTCGAGCCTGTCCGGCTGGGAGGAGCGCGGGCGCCTGCCGCACGTGCTCGACCTGATGCGCACGGTCTGGCGCACGCGGGCGTACGGCGACTTCTGGTCCTACGTCCTCGTGGCGGAGGGGGCCGTCGACATCGCGGCCGAGCCGGAGCTCGCGCTGCACGACATGGCGGCCCTCGTCCCGATCGTCACCGAGGCGGGCGGCAGGTTCACGTCGGTGCGCGGGGTGCCGGGACCGTTCGGCGGCTCCGGTCTGGCGACGAACGGCCTGCTGCACGACGAGGTGCTCGCCCGCCTCGACCCGCTACCGGGCTGATCACCCGGTCCGTCGGCCTGCGCAGGTCACAGCCCCAGCGCGGCCGGCAGCTCGTCGAGCGAGGAGATGACGTGCACGCCGCGGACGGCGTCCACGTCGACCACGACGCGCCGGGCACCGGGCCGGTCCAGCCACACCCCGACGAGTCCGGCGTCGCGGGCGGCGAGCGCATCGATGTCCGCCTCGTCGCCCACGTACGCCGTGCGGGCCGGGTCGGTGCCGAGCCGGCGGCACGCCTCGAGGAACACCCGCGGGTCCGGCTTGCCGAAACCGAGCGTGTCGACCCCGACGAGCATCGGGACGCGGTCGAGCAGCCCGGCCTTCTCGAGCTTGGCGCTCTGGTAGGCCGTCGCGGCGTTCGACAGCGCCCCGACGACGACGCCCGCGTCGAGCAACGCCGTGAGCACGTCCTCGGTCTCGTCGTGCGCGGCCCACGCGGCCCGGAACCCGCCGTCGAAGACCTCGTCCCACGCGACGAACGCCGCGTCGTCGAGCTCGGGTCCGCCGAAGGCCGCGTGCAGCTCGTTGGCGCGCTGGTGCCGCTGGTGGACGTAGGTGTCCTCGCCGGCCGTGTACCGGCGGTAGTGACCGTTCACGTCCGCGCGCCACATCGCGACGACCGCCCGGTGCCGTTCGGCGGCTGACGCCGCGGGCAGCGGTGGCAGGTAGGCCTCGGCGACGGCGGTCAGCGCGTGCGCGAACGCCGCACGGGTGTCGACGATCGTGTCGTCGATGTCGAACAGCACGCCGTCGACGAGGGTGCCTGCGCGGCTCGTCGCCGTCACAGGCTGACCGCCTCGTCGATCCGGGCTCCGACGAAGCGGCCCATCGTCGTGCTGTAGGTGAACGTGACGTGCCCGGCCGTGTCCCGGTAGGCGAGGACGTTGCCGATCACCACGGGGCAGCGCCCGTCGACGCAGTACAGGTCGGTGATGTCGAGGTACGTCGCCTCCGGCGCCTGCTCCGTCGCGAGCAGCAGCGGGTCGGTGACGGCGAACGCCTCGTCGTAGGGCATCGCGCACTCGTCGAGGTCGGCGCCGATCCGCGCGACGCACGCGAGCGCGTCCTGCGAGACGATCGGCCCGTCGGAGAGCGCGACCACCTCGGTACCGCGCTTCTCGAGCTTGTTCATCATGTTCGACATCCCGGGGATGCGACCGAGGTTGTCGGCACCGCTCGCCGACCGGCTCGTCGTGGTGATCACGAGGTCGAACGGCTCCGGATCGTCGAGCAGCGCGCGCTTCATCACCTTGCCCGTCGGGATGCAGCCGCCGCCGATGTCCGTGCTCAGCGCGCAGCCGTTGCCGACGAACACGACGAGCCGCCACCCGCGCGCCTTGGCCTCGGGCGCGATCGCGGGGATCATCGCGGCCGCGTGCGAGTTCCCGACGAGCGCGACCCGCACGTCACCGCGCGGATCGCCGAGGATGCACGAGCGGCTGTCGGCACCCGCCGGGGCATAGCAGTCGTACGCGCCGCCGGTGTCGTCCTTCGCGTCGGCGGGCGCCGGCCGGACCGGGCCGGCGAAGACCACGTCCTCGCAGGCGCGCGGGCGGGCGAGCTCGGCGGCACCCCAGCACGCGCGTCGCTGCGCCGACGACGAGACGTCGGGGTGCGCGACGCTGCTGCGCAGCGCCTGCGCGGTGCCGGTGCACGTGAGCACCACGACGCACGCGATCGCGAGCGCCGCGGCGACAGGCGGCCACGCGCGCACGCGCCGACCGTCCGGCCGCGGACGGCCCAGGTGCCGCACGGGGTTCTCGACGAGGTGGTAGGCGGACAGCGCAAGGACGGTCGCGACCGCGAGCGCGAGCGGCACGAACCACGGCGAGGTCGCGGCGACCAGGGTGGGCAGCAGCACGACGACGGGCCAGTGCCACAGGTACAGCGAGTAGGACGCGTCGCCGACATAGTTCATCGGCCCGTTGGTGAGCACCCACGGGCCGCGCACCCCGGCGCCCTCGCCGGCCACGATCACGAGCGTCGTCGCGGCAACCGGCAGCAGGGCCCAGGGTGCCGGGAACCCGCCGTCCGCGCTGACCACGACGAGCGAGACGAGGATCCCCGCGATCCCGATCCAGGCCAGGACGGCCCGCCACCACTGCGGGTGCCGGACGAACCATCGTGCGACCGGCACGCCCGCGATCGCCGCGAGCGCGCCCGCGCCGAGCTCCCAGATGCGCGTGAGCGTCGAGAAGTACGCGAACGAGGGCTCGTGCGCGGTCTGACGCAGCGCCCAGAGGAACGAGACCGCGACCACCACGCCCATCGCGGACCCGAGCAGCCACCCGCGACGGACCCGGCCGCTGCGGCCGGCCGACCACCGGGCCGCGGCCGCGAGCAGGGCGAGCATGAGCCAGGGCCAGACGAAGTAGAACTGCTCCTCGACCGAGAGCGACCAGAAGTGCTGCACGGGCGAGGGCGGCAGCCCCTGCGCGAAGTAGTCGGTCCCCTGCGTGGCGAACCGCCAGTTGACGACGGTCAGGGCCGCGGCGACGGCGTCCTTGACGGTCTCGACCAGGCGCGTGCCGCCCACGAGCACCGCCGTCGCGGCGACCGTGGTGACGAGCGTGAGCAGCGCGTTGGGCATGATGCGCCGCACCCGCCGCGCGTAGAAGCCCGTGAACGAGATGGAGTCCGTGCGCGCGTGCTCGCGCAGCAGGAGCCCGGTGATCAGGTAGCCGCTGATCACGAAGAACACGTCGACGCCGACGAAACCGCCGTGCGGCCAGCCGACGACGTGGTCCGCGATCACCGCGAGCACCGCGACGGCGCGCAACCCCTGGACGTCGCGCCGCAGGTAGGCCCGGCCACCGCCGGGCGGCGCCGAGACCGCGACGGCTTCGGGGATCGCCGACGTCATCGGCATCCCCCTCGCGCGGACATGCTGGATCGCGTGCTCACGTGCACTCCCTGCGGGTCGGGCCGACTACAGGATCGCCCGCAGCGCCGCGATGCGCGCGAGAACGGGGCCTCGACCGAGCAGCTCCATGGACTCGAACAGCGGCGGCGAGACCCGACGACCGGTCACGGCGACACGCAGCGGCGTGTACGCGAAGCGCGCCTTGATCCCGAGCCCGCCCTCGTCGACGAGGGCGGCCGTGAGCACGGCCTGCGTGGCCTCGGTCGTGAACCCGTCCGCCGGTAGGTCGGCGAGCACGCGGGCGGCGACGTCGAGGACCTGCGCCGCCTCGGGCCGCAGCGCGTCGCGCGCGTCCTGTTCGACGTGCAGCTCGTCGTCGGCCACGAACAGGAAGCCGAGCATCCCGACGGCCTCGCCGAGCAGCGTCATGCGCTCCTGGACCAACGGCGCCGCGGCCGTCAGCAGGTCGCGCTGGGCCGCCGTGAGGTCGGCGAAGGAGTCGGCCGGCACCAGGCCCGCGGCGTGCAGGTACGGCACGAGGCGGTTGCGGAAGTCCTGCGGCTCGAGCATCCGCACGTGCGCGCCGTTGATCGCCTCGGCCTTCTTCAGGTCGAAGCGCGCGGGGTTCGGGTTGACGTCCGCGACGTCGAACGCGGCCACGAGCTCGGAGACCGAGAACACGTCGCGGTCCGCGGCGATCCCCCACCCGAGCAGCGCGAGGTAGTTGAGCAGGCCCTCGGGGACGAAGCCGCGCTCACGGTGCAGGAAGAGGTTCGCCTCGGGGTCGCGCTTCGAGAGCTTCTTGTTGCCCTCGCCCATGACGTAGGGCAGGTGACCGAAGACCGGCATCACGTCGGCCACGCCGAGCTCGAGCAGCGCCCGGTACAGCGCGACCTGACGTGGTGTGGAGGACAGCAGGTCCTCGCCGCGCAGCACGTGCGTGATCCCCATCAGCGCGTCGTCGACGGGGTTGACCAGCGTGTACAGCGGGTGCCCGTTGGCCCGCACGATGACGTAGTCCGGGACCGAGCCGGCGGGGAACCTCACCTCGCCGCGCACCAGGTCGGTGAACGTCAGGTCGTCGTCGGGCATCCGCAGCCGCAGGACCGGCTCGCGCCCCTGCTCGCGGTAGGCGAGGCGCTGCTCGTCGGACAGGTCGCGGTCGAAGCCGTCGTAGCCCAGCTTCGGGTCGCGGCCCGCGGCGCGATGCCGCTCCTCGACCTCCTCGGGCGTCGTGAACGACTCGTACGCGTAGCCGCCCTCGAGCAGGCGCCGCGCGACGTCGCGGTACAGGTCGTAGCGCTGCGACTGCCGGTACGGCTCGTGCGGGCCGCCGACCTCGACGCCCTCGTCCCAGTCGAGACCGAGCCAGCGCAGCGCGTCGAGGAGCTGCCGGTAGCTCTCCTCGGAGTCGCGGGCCGCGTCGGTGTCCTCGATGCGGAAGACGAACGTGCCGCCCGTGTGCCGCGCGTACGCCCAGTTGAACAGCGCGGTGCGGATCAGGCCGACGTGCGGCAGACCGGTCGGCGACGGGCAGAAGCGGACACGCACGGCGGAGCCGACGGCATGGGTGGTCACGCGCCCAGGCTAGTTCGGGATGCCGACAACGACCGCATCCGCGCTCACGCGCGGCGCAGCACCGGGTTGCGCAGCACGCCGATCTCCTCGATCTCGACCTCGACGACGTCGCGGTGGACGATCGGGCCCACCCCGGCGGGGGTCCCGGTGAGGATCAGGTCGCCGGGCAGCAGCGTGAACACCCCGCTCACGTACGAGACGAGGTACGCCGCGTCGAACACCATCTGCGAGGTCCGGCCGTCCTGGCGCTGCTCGCCGTTCACACGGGCCTGCACGCGTAGGTCGTCGACGTCGAGCCCCGGCACGATCCACGGCCCCACGGGGCACGAGCCGTCGAAGCCCTTGGCGCGCGTCCACTGCGCGTCGCTGCGCTGGATGTCGCGCGCCGTGACGTCGTTGGCCACGGTGTAGCCGAACACGTGGTCCAGCGCGCGTTCGACCGGCACGTCCTTGGTGACCTTGCCGATGACGATCGCCAGCTCGGCCTCGTGCTCGACGTGCTCGGACCAGTCGGGCAGCACGATCGGGTCGTCCGGTCCGATCACCGAGGTGTTGGGCTTGAGGAACAGCAGCGGCTGCGTCGGCACCTCCACGCCGTGCTCGGCCGCGTGGTCGGCGTAGTTGCGGCCCACCCCGACGATCTTCGAGCGCGGGATCACCGGCGCGAGCAGCCGCACCGCGTCGTCGAGCCGCACGCGCTCGCCCGTCGGCTGCACGGGCGTGTAGATCGGGTCGCCGGAGATGACGACGAGCTCCTCGGAGCCCGGCTCACCTTCGACGAGCGCGAAGCGGGGGTCGCCGCCGGTCGTGAATCTCGCGATACGCACCAGCACACCCTACGAGCCCGGGTCCGACGAGCGCGCGCGGCGACTCAGGCGCGAGCGAGCACCTCGCCGTGCAGCACCGCGAACCAGCCGTCGGGCGTGCGGCCCCACTCACGCCACGCGTCGGCGATCAGCTCGAGGCCCACCTCGTCGGCCAGGCCGTGCATGATCGCCTGCGCGGCGAAGTTCGACGCGAGGCAGCGCTCGGCCCACAGCTCGGCCCACCACGTGCGGTCCTCGGGCGTCGAGTAGCACCACACACCCGCACCCGGGACGGTCGTCGCGGGGTCGAAGCCCGCGGCGCGCACCCACGAGACGAGCCGGCGGCCGGCGTCGGCCTCGGCGTGGTTGGCCGACGCGACCTCGTGGTAGAGCTCCGACCACTCGTCGAGACCGGGCGACGTCGGGTACCAGGTCATGCCCGCGTAGTCGCTCTCCCGCACCGCGACGATGCCGCCGGGACGCGCGACGCGGCGCATCTCGCGCAGCGCAGCGACCGGGTCGGTGAGGTGCTGGAGCACCTGGTGCGCGTGCACGACGTCGAACGAGTCGTCCTCGAACGGCAGCGTGTACGCGTCGCCGACCTCGAAGGTCGCGTTCGGGACGCCCGCGTCGGACGCCGTCGTCCGCGCGATCTCGACGACCCGCTCGGAGGCGTCGATCCCGACGACCTCGCCGGGCGCGACCCGCCGCGCGAGGTCCACCGTGACCGTGCCGGGACCGCAGCCGACGTCGAGCAGCCGCATCCCGGGCTCGAGCGACGACAGCAGGTAGGCCGCCGAGTTCTCGGCCGTGCGCCACCGGTGGGAGCGCAGCACGGACTCGTGGTGGCCGTGGACGTAGACGTCGGAACGAGTGCTCACACGCGAGGGTAGGCGACTCACCGGTGAAAAGATCAACACACGGGACATATCTGTCCGACTGGCGAGATCGGGCGGGTCCGGTCCGTCGGTCCCTCGGACGAGCGGGCCATAGGGTCACGGCATGGTGCGCGTGGTCGGCGTCGACGTGGCCCGCGGCGTGGCCGTGCTCGGCATGATGACCGCGCATGTCGGGCCCGAACCGACCGGCGGCGGGCTGCCCGCACGGGCCGCGGGCGCGGTGCTCGGCCTGGCGCACGGCCGGCCGTCCGCGCTGTTCGTCGTGCTGGCCGGCCTCTCGCTCGCGCTGCTCTCGGGCGGTCCGCGGCTCGTCACCGGACCGGAGCTGATCCGCGCCCGCACCCGGATCCTCGTGCGGGCGGTGCTCGTGCTCGGGCTCGGCGTCGGGCTCGTCGCGCTCGACACCCCGGTCGTGGTGATCCTGCCGACCTACGCGGTCCTGTTCCTCGGCGGCTGCGCGGTCCTCACCTGGCCCCGGCGGGCGCTCGTCGCCGGCGCCGTCGTCGTCGCGCTCGTCGGACCCGTGGTGCGCGCGTCGCTGGCCCCGCGGCTGTCCGGGGACCTCGCGGACCTGTTCGTCGGCGACTTCTATCCCGCGGTGGTCTGGTTCGCGTACCTGCTCGCGGGGCTGGCGCTGGGCCGCAGCGACCTGCGCTCGGTCCGGGTCCGTGCGGTGACGGCCGCGACGGGCGCCGCGCTGCTCGTCGTCGGCTACGGCGGCGCCGCCCTCGCGTCGCACGTCGAGGTGGTCCACGACCTGTTCGGCGGACGCACGAGCACGCAGCCGCACTCGTCGACGACGTTCGAGGTCACCGCGAACACGGGCACCGCGCTGCTCGTCGTCGTCGCGTGCCTGCTCGCGGCCGAACGCTTCCCGCGGGCGACGAACCCGCTCGCCGCGGTCGGCGCCCTGGCCCTGACCGCGTACACGGTGCACATCGTCGTGATCGCGCTCGTCGGCCCGGAGGTGGTCTACGTGCCCTCGCCGCTCGCGTGGCTCGTGCTCCTCGCCGTGACCGTGCTCGCGTGCTGGGCATGGCGACGACGGCTCGGCCGCGGGCCCCTCGAACGCGTGCTGCACACGGCGTCGACCTGGGTCGCTGACCGGGCGGTCAGGGCCGTCAGGACGTGAGTGCGAGCACCGCCGCCACGACGGCGACCAGGGGAACGGTGCCCTGCATCGCGGCCGCGCGCGCCATGCGCCGGTCGGTCGCGAGCAGCACGAGCGAGGCCGCCAGCATCGACCCGCAGCCGGCGAGCACGAGCGCGAGCCCGACGGTCCGTCCGGTCGAGCCGTCCGCCCCCGCGAGCGCCAGCACGGCCCCGACGGCCGCCACGACCGCCAGGAACAGGTTGTAGAAGCCCTGGTTGAGCGCCCACGGCGCGACGGCGTCGACGTCCTGCGCACGCGTCGCGAACCGCGCGTGCACGGCGGGGCGGCGGAACAGCACGGCCTCCATCACGAAGATGAGGACGTGCAGGGCTGCGGCGAGAAGGGCCGCAACAGCGGCGACGACGACCATCACGACAGCCTCGCGCGCCTGCCCGCCGAGCGCCGGCTCCCACGCCGTCGCACCCGCCCACCTCCTCCTGCCGGTACCGCCGCCGCCGCGGAACCTACCCTGGAGGCGTGACCACCTCGCTCTCGTCGCGTCCCGCGGCGCCGCCGCGTGTCCTGGACGCCGCGACGTGGCAGGCACGGTCCGACGAGCACGCGGCGCGAGCCGATGCGCTGACCGCCGGCCACCGCGCGCGACGGGCCCGCGGCGAGCGTCACGCGATCGAGGACTTCCTGTTCGAGTACTACCCCGCCAAGCCCGCGCAGCTGCGCCGCTGGCACCCGGGCGCCGGCCTCGCGCTCGCCCCGGGCACCGACGCCCCGGCCCCGCACGGCGCCTGGCGCTGGTACCGCACGCACGACGACGGCGCGGTCGTCCTCGACCTCGACACGTTCCTCGCCGACCGTGGCGACACCGTCCGCTTCGTCGTCGGACTGCTCGACGCGACCCTCACCCGCCCCGCCGCGACCGGCTGCTTCGGCCTGCACGAGTGGGCCATGGTCTACCGCGAGGGCGACGACGAGCACCGCCACCCGCTCCCCCTGCGCCTGGGTGCGGCCGGGACGGACGCCGTCGTCGAGGCGCACCGCATCCGTTGCACCCACATCGACGCGTTCCGCTTCTTCACCCCGCAGGCCGCCCCGCGCAACACCCTGCAACCGACCCGCGCGACCCAGGCCGCCCTCGAGCAGCCCGGCTGCTTGCACGCCGCGATGGACTGCTACAAGTGGGCACTGAAGCTCGGCCCACTCGTCCCCGGCGACCTCCTGCTCGACTGCTTCGAGCTCGCGATGGAGATCCGATACACCGACATGCAGGCCTCGCCGTACGACGTGTCGTCCTACGGGCTCGACGCGATCGCCATCGAGACACCCGACGGCAAGGCCGAGTACGTCCGCCGCCAACGCGACTACGCGGTTCGTTCGAACGCGCTCCGGCACCGACTCCTTCGCGCCTGCGAGCTCGCGGGCGACGGCGCCATCAACCGGAACTCGCCCCCCGCATCACTCCCGTAGCGGCTACGGACCCCGCCAACGTCTACGGACACCGCAGACATCTACGGACCCCGCGCCGCAACGGTCCGCAGACACTCCAGGGGTCCGTGGATGCTCCAAGGGGTCCGCACGACCTTCGGCAACCCCTGGACGCACAGTTCGGTGCGTACGGCGATGAGCAATCCCGTGTACGCGGGCCGGGCTGTTTCCGGCAGGGAGATCGTCGGCTCGGGCGTCTGGGAGCCTCTGGTGGACGAGCGCAGTTCGAGACCGTGCAGGCGATCCTGGCCGACCCGGCCCAAGACGCACAACGGCAACGGCGGGCGCGTGTACCTGCTCCCAGGTCTGGCGACCTGTGGGTCGTGTGGTCGATGTCGGGCCACCAGCCCTGCGACGAAGCCCTCCGCGAGTCTTCGCGACCTGCGGGCACCTCGCCGTCGAGCGTTGAGCTCAGGGCAGGGCGCCGGCGCGGACGGCGTCGACGCCGCGGTTGGCCAGGGCGTCGGCGCGCTCGTTGCCGGGGTCGCCGGCGTGGCCCTTGACCCACCGCCAGGTGATGGTGTGCCGCGCGACCTCGGCGTCGAGGGCCTGCCACAGCTCCTTGTTCTTCACGGGCTTGCGGTCCCCCGTGAGCCAGCCGTTGCGCTTCCAGCCGACGATCCACTTGGTGACGCCCTGCATCACGTACGTCGAGTCGACGTGCAGCGTCACGTCGCAGGGTCGCGTCAGCGCGCGCAGCCCCTCGATCACGGCCGTGAGCTCCATGCGGTTGTTCGTCGTCAGCTGCTCGCCGCCGAACAGCTCACGTTCGCGCTCGCCCGAGCGCATCCACGCGCCCCAGCCGCCGACGCCGGGATTGCCCTTGCACGCGCCGTCGGTCCACATCTCCACGATCGACCGCTCGTTGTTCACGGGCACACGGTACGGCCCCTGGGCGGCTCACCGTGGCGTCGGGAGGGGCGGCCGGCTCCCGTGCGGGGCGATCCGGCGCGCGTCGTCGGGCCCGAGCAGGAAGCGGATGGTGCGCGTGACCGTGTGCCCGCCGAGCGCGGCGGTCGCGGCCCGCACGCGTGACGGCACGGGCAGGCCGAGCTCCGTGAGCGCCCAGGGCGGCAACGACGCCGCGGCGGCGTTCGCCAGCATTCCGTAACCGGCCCGCAGCGCGAACGGCACCGGCGGCTCGTCGAGCAGGAACCTCGCGGTGTCGCGCGCCTGCTCGCCGGCCGCGAGCGCGGGCCGGTACGCCTCGAGCGCGGCGTGCAGGGCCGGGACCGTCTCGGGCAGGTCGGTCGCACCGAGCGCGTGCCCGACGAACGCGGCGTCGTGCAGGTAGGCGTCCGCACCCTCATCGTCGAGCGGGTCACGGCCGTAGCGGCGGTGCGCGGTGAGGAACGAGTCGACCTCGGCGACGTGCACCCAGCGCAGCAGGTCCGGGTCGTCGGCGCGGTACGGCGTGCCGTCCGGCCCGCGGCCACGGATGCGTGCATGGACTGCGCGCACGCGGTCGACCGCGGCCTGCGCGTCGTCGGCCGTGCCGAAGGCGGTCGTCGCCAGGAACGTGCTCGTGCGCGCGAGGCGCCCCCAGGGGTCGCCGCGGTAGCCGGAGTGGCCCGCCACGCCCGCCATCGCCGCCGGGTGCAGCGCCTGCAGCAGGAGCGCCCGCAGCCCGCCGACGAACATCGACGCGTCACCGTGCACGCGGCGGATCGCGGCGTCGGGGGCGAACCAGCGCGGTCCCGGGGTCTCGTGGATGCGCGCGCGGGTCTCGATCCCGTCCGGCCCCGCCACGCGCAGGAACAGGTTCGTGCCCGCCCGCTGCCGCCAGTCGCTCATGCCCCATCGTGCGCCGATCGGGCGCCGGGCGCACGGACGCCGGCCGGCCGGTCAGGGCAGGTCGGCGGCTATGACGTCCATCAGCGCCCGGGCGGCGGCGGGGACGCGCGGCAGGTCGCGCGACCACACCACGCTCAGCGGCCGGCTCAGGTGCAGGTCGACGACCGGCACCCGCACGAGCGAGCCGTCGGCGATCGCGTCGCGCACCGCGAGCGCGCTGAGCACGGCGGGGCTGGTGCCGAGCGCGACGGTGGCGCGCACGGCGGCGGTCGTCGGCAGCTGGGCGGCGGGCCGTGGAAGGTCGCTCGGAGCGAGGCCGAGGTGGCGGGTGAGGGCCTCCTCGAGCGCCGCTCGCGTGCCGGAACCCGTCTCGCGGGTGACCAGCGCGGTCGCCGCGAGCTCGGCGGCGCGCAACGGCGTACGGCGCCGCGCCCAGGCGTGTCGCGGTCCGACGACGACGACGAGCTCGTCGTGCCCCAGGGTCCGTGCGGACACGTCGTCGGGCAGGTGAGGTGTCTCGACGAAGCCGACGTCGTGCGAGCCGTCCCGCACGAGCTCGAGCACCCCCGCGCTGTTCACCGCCGTGAGCTCGACCTCGCGGGCCCCGGCGCTCTCCCCCGCCCGCAACCGGACGAGCCACCCGGGCAGCAGGTACTCGGCGACGGTCAGGCTTGCGGCGACGCGCAGCGGCGCAGCGCCCGGTCCGTGCAGGCTCGCGACCGCGACGTCGAATCGGGTGGCCGCCTCCACGACGTCCGCGGCCCAGGTCGCGACGAGGCGGCCCGTGACCGTGAGGGCCGAACCGCGCGAGGAGCGTTCGACGAGATGCGCCCCCACCTCGCGCTCGAGGGCCCGTACCCGCTGGGAGACGGCCTGCTGGCTCAGTCCGAGCGTGCGGGCGGCGGCGGAGATGCCGCCGGCCGAGTCGATCGCGACGAGGATCCGCAGCCCGACGAGGTCAGTCACCGTGATTCCTTGTCACAGGGAGAGCCTGCCACAACGAAACCTTGTCACAGAACAACGAAGATCGTCTTCTGCGTGCGGGCGGCGGCGACCAGGCTGGAAACGTGCTCCACCCCGCCCCCCTCCGAACCCGACCCTCCGCCGCCGGCCTCACGCCCAACTGGTTCGCCGCGGTGATGGGCACGGGCATCGTCGCGACCGCCGGCGCGGGACTGCCCGTGCACGTCCCGGGCCTGCACACGGCCGCGAGCGTGGTCTGGCTCGTCGCCGCGACGCTGCTCGTCGTGCTCGTCGGCGCAACCGTGCGGCACTGGACGCACCACCGCGAGCGCGCCCGCCTCCATCACCTCGACCCGGTGATGGCGCACTTCTACGGCGCGCCGCCGATGGCGCTGATGACCGTCGGCGCCGGGTCGCTCGTGTTCGGCCCGGCCCTGCTCGGCGCCGAAGCGTCGCTCGCGATCGGCTGGATGCTGTGGACCGTGGGCACGGTGCTCGGGCTCGCCTCGACGGTCGTCGTGCCGGTCCTGCGGCTGACCCGCCACGACCGCGCGGCCCCCTTCGCGGGCTGGCTCATGCCGGTCGTGCCGCCCGTCGTGTCGGCCGCCACCGGCGCACTTCTGCTGCCCCACGTCCCGGTGCACCGGATGGCCGCCTTCGCCGCGCTGCTCGTCGCACTCCTGGCCGTCGGGGTCGTCGCGACCGCGCTCGTCCTGCCCGCGGTGTGCACGTCGGTGGTACGCGACGGGGTCGGGCCTGCGGCCCTCGTGCCGACGCTGTGGATCGTGCTCGGGCCGCTCGGCCAGTCGACGACCGCCGCGAACGTCCTGGCCGGTGAGGCCGGTCTGGTCGTCGCGGCGCCGCGGGCACTCGAGCTCGAGCGCGCCGCCGTGGTCTACGGGCTCGTCGCGACCGCGCTCGCGCTGGTGTGGGCGGCCTGGGCGCTGCTGGTGACGCTGCGGACCGCGCGCAGCGGGCTGCCGTTCGGGCTCCCGTGGTGGTCGTTCACGTTCCCGGTCGGCACGTGCGTGACCGGCCTGAGCGCGCTCGCGGTGCGCACGGGCTCGCCCCCGCTGACGGCCGCCGCCGCGCTCGGCTTCGTCGTGCTCGTCGGCGCCTGGGGCGTCGTCGCGGCACGCACGCTGCACGGCGTGCTCGTCGCCCGCACGCTGCTGGTCCCGCCGCCCGTTCAGGTGCGCGCGAAACGTCGGACGAACGCCGACAGGATCCGGCTCGGTGCCCACACGTCGCTCGCGGCGATGCGCGCGAGGACCTCGTCCAGCTCGCCCGGGTCGTAGTAGCCGTACCCGTCGTACACGCGCACGCGCGCGGCGATGGCCGCGGCGTCGAGCTCGGGGTGGAACTGCGTCGCGTACAGGTTCGAGCGCACCCGGAACATCTGGACCGGGCACGTGTCCGACGAGACAAGCAGCGTGGCCGAGGCCGGCAGCACGCTGCACGCCTCCTTGTGCCCGACGAACGCGTCGAACTCCTCCGGCAGCTCCGCGAGCAGCGGGTCGGACCGACCCTGCGCGGTGAGCCGCACCCGCACCGCGCCGATCTCCTCGCCGTACGTGGCGTCCACCACGGCGCCCTGGTGCACGCCGAGCGTGCCCACCCCGTAGCACGCACCGAAGAAGGGCGTGTCCCGGGCCACCACCTCGTCGAGCAGCGCGGAGACCTCCCGCTCGACGCGCACCTGGGTCGACGACTTGCGGGTGCTGCTCGTGTCGAACGGGCTGCCGCCGACGATCACGCCCGAGATCTCGTCGAGGTCGATCGACGGGAGCGGACCGGCCTCCATCCGCACGCGCACCAGCTCGTGCGGCGCGAGCTCGCACAGCGTGAGGAACGACGCGTACTCGGCATCGGCCGCGTCGTCCTGCGCACGCGACGCGAGCAGCACGAACGGCCTCATGGCACCGAGGCTGGCGCAGCCGCGGCCCGCGCGCCAGCCGACGAGCCGAGGCACTCGATCTTCGATCGCGCCGCGAGTGCGAGGATGCGACGTGCCCTCGACCCTTGCCGACCGGATCCCGGCGGACCCCACCGACCCGGACGCCCTCTACGAGGCGTTCGTCGGCTGGACCGACGACCAGGGCCTGAGCCTCTACCCGCACCAGGAGGAGTCGCTGCTCGAGCTCGTCACGGGCTCGCACGTGATCCTGTCCACGCCGACCGGCTCGGGCAAGTCGCTCGTGGCGATCGCCGCGCACTTCGTCGCGCTCGCCCACGGGCGGCGCACGTTCTACACCGCGCCGATCAAGGCGCTGGTCAGCGAGAAGTTCTTCGCGCTCGTCGAGGCGTTCGGCTCGGCGAACGTCGGGATGATGACGGGCGACTCGTCGGTCAACCCGACCGCGCCGATCATCTGCTGCACGGCCGAGATCCTGGCGAACCTCGCGCTGCGCGACGGCGCCGAGGCGGACGCCGGCCAGGTCGTGATGGACGAGTTCCACTTCTACGCGGACCCGCAGCGCGGCTGGGCGTGGCAGGTGCCGCTGCTCGAGCTGCCGCGCACGCAGTTCGTCCTCATGTCCGCGACGCTCGGCGACGTCGCGTTCTTCGCCGACGACCTGCGGCGGCGCACCGGCGTGGACGTCGCGCTCGTGACGCACGCCGAGCGCCCCGTCCCGCTGACGTTCTCCTACGTCGTCGAGCCCCTGCACGAGGTGCTCGACGAGCTCGTGACCACGCGACGCGCACCCGTGTACGTCGTGCACTTCACGCAGAAGGAGGCCGTCGAACGCGCGCAGTCGCTGCTCTCGACCACGCTCGCCTCCCGCGAGCAGCGCGACGCGATCGCCGCCGAGCTGGGCGGGTTCCGGTTCGGGCCGGGCTTCGGCGCGACGCTCTCGCGCCTGCTGCGCCACGGCGTGGGCGTGCACCACGCGGGCATGCTGCCCAAGTACCGGCGCGTGGTCGAGCGGCTCACGCAGCGCGGGCTGCTGCCGGTGGTGTGCGGCACGGACACGCTCGGGGTGGGCATCAACGTCCCGATCCGCACGGTCGTGCTGACGAGCCTGGTCAAGTACGACGGGCAGCGGATGCGCCACCTCACGGCGCGTGAGTTCCACCAGATCGCGGGCCGCGCCGGCCGCGCGGGCTTCGACACGATGGGCGAGGTCGTCGTGATGGCGCCCGACCACGTGATCGAGAACCGCAAGGCGCTCGAGCGCGCGGGCGACGACCCGCGCAAGCTCAAGAAGATCGTCCGCAAGCAGGCGCCGCAGGGCCACGTGAACTGGACCGACAAGACCTACGAGCGGCTGCGCGACGCACCGCCCGAGCCGCTGACCAGCAGCTTCGCGGTGACGCACGCGATGGTGCTGCACGTGCTGGCGCGCGGCTCGCGCGGCGAGGACCCGGTCGCCGCGATGACCCGGCTGCTCACCGACAACCACGAGCCCGAGGCTGCTCGCGGGCGCCACGTGCGGCAGGCGATCGCCGTCTACCGGTCGCTGCGCGCGGCGGGCGTCGTCGAACGCGTGTGGGTCGACGACAGGACCGCGCCGCGCGGTCGTCGTCGGACCGTGCGGCTCACGCGCGACCTGCCCGCCAACTTCGCGCTCAACCAGGCGCTGTCGCCGTTCGCGTTCGCCGCGCTCGACCTGCTCGACACGGCGGACCCCGGCTATGCGCACGACGTGGTCTCGGTCCTCGAGGCGACGCTCGACGACCCACGCCAGGTGCTCGCCGCGCAGGAGAACAAGGCGCGCGGCGAGGCCGTCGCCGCGATGAAGGCGGACGGCCTCGAGTACGACGAGCGGATGGCGCTGCTCGAGCACGTCACGTACCCGCGCCCGCTCGCCGAGGTGCTGGCCGCCGCGTTCGCCGCCTACCGCACGACCAACCCGTGGGTCGCCGACCTCGAGCTGTCCCCCAAGTCGGTGGTGCGCGAGCTGCACGAGCGCGCCGCGACGTTCGCCGAGTACGTGCGCCTCTACAGCCTCGACCGCACCGAGGGCGTGCTGCTGCGCTACCTCGCCGACGCCTACCGCGCGCTGCGCCAGACCGTGCCCGACGACGCGCGCACCGAGGAGCTCTGGGAGCTCATCGAGTGGCTCGGTGACCTCGTGCGCCGCACCGACTCGAGCCTCCTGGACGAGTGGGAGCGCCTGTCCAACCCGCTCGACGAGCACGGCGCGGACGCTCCGGGCGGCACCGACGACGACACCCCCGAGCCGATCACCGGCAACCCGCGCGTGCTGCGTGCGCTCGTGCGCGGCGCGCTGTTCCGCCGCGTCGAGCTCGCCGCGCGCGAGCAGTACGGCGCCCTGGCCGCGCTCGGCGATCTGGACGACGAGGGTGCGCCGTGGACCTCCGAACGCTGGGCGGCGGCCCTCGACCCGTTCTACGACGACCACGACGAGATCCTCACCGGCGCCCCCGCACGCGGTCCCGCGCTGTTCCAGGTCACGACGGGCCCGACGAGCTGGCGGGTGCGCCAGGTGCTCGACGACCCCGAGGGCGACCACGACTGGCGCATCGACGTCGTCGTCGACCTGCCCGCCAGCGACGAGGCCGGCGAGGTGGTGCTGCGGGTCCTCGAGGTGGGTTCGGTGTAGCCGACGACGGCACTGCGCAAGGGTAGGCAAACCTGCGTTTGTGCAGATCAGGCCAGCCTTTCCATGGATGACAGGCGGGCCGGACCGTGCCTACGGTGGCCCCGTGACGATCCTGAGCAGCGCCCTGCTGAGCCCCCCTGTCGCCGACCGCCCACTGGACGGCGCACGGCTCAACGGCCTGCGCGCCGGGGTGCTCGGCGCCAACGACGGGATCGTCTCGGTCGCCGCGATCGTCGTCGGCGTCGCGGGCGCGAACCCCGGCCGCACGGGCGTGCTCACCGCCGGGATCGCGGGCCTCGTGGCCGGGGCGCTGTCGATGGCGGCGGGCGAGTACGTCTCGGTCAGCTCGCAGCGCGACGCCGAGCGCGCCGGCAAGGTCGCCGACGACGAGCTCACCAACCCGTGGCACGCCGCGGTCGCCTCGCTCGGGGCGTTCCTCCTCGGCGGGTTCGTCCCGCTGCTCGTCGCACTCCTGCCGTGGCACGGCGCCGTGGTCCCCGCGGTGTTCGTCGCCGTGCTGGCGGCGCTCGCGCTCACCGGCGCCGTGAGCGCCCGGATCGGCGGGGCGCACGTCGCGCGGGCGGTGCGGCGCAACCTCGTCGGCGGGTCGGTCGCGATGGTCGTGACGTACGGGATCGGCACGCTCGTCGGGCTCGCGCTGTAGCCGCGCGCACCCGGGTGGGTGAGGTGTCTCCTACCCTGTGGCCGTGAGCAAGCACGCGAAGCACGCACCGACCGGGACGCCCGCACTCGTCGCGCTCGCCGCGGCCGGCGTCCCGCACACGGCGCACCCGTACGAGCACGACCCGTCCTCGGACCTCGGCTACGGGCTCGAGGCCGCGCACGTCCTCGGCGTGCCGCCCGAGCAGGTGTTCAAGACGCTCATGACCGTGGTCGACGGCGCGCTCACCGTCGCGGTCGTCCCGGTCACCGGCAAGCTCGACCTCAAGGCCCTCGCGGCGGCCGTCGGTGGCAAGAAGGCCACGATGGCGCCCCGGCCCGACGCCGAGCGCGCGACGGGCTACGTCGCGGGCGGCATCTCCCCGCTGGGTCAGAAGACGGCGCACCCGACGGTCGTCGACGAGACCGCGTGGCTGTTCGACACCGTCTACGTCTCCGCCGGCCGCCGCGGCCTGGACGTCGAGCTCGCCCCCGACGACCTCGTCCGCCTCACGGCCGCCACCGTCGCCGACATCGCGCGCGGCTGACCGCTCCCGGACCCCTCCGGCGCGCGGACCCTCCGTCGGCCACGGACCCCACAACTGCCGACGGACCCCGCCATGGCGCGGTCCGTGGACGCTGCCGGGGTCCGCAGACGCTGCGGGGGTCCGTGGGGGTCGCGGGGGTCCGTGGCGGACAGGCCCGCGTCGAGACGTTAGGTTGCTGCATCGTGACAAGTGGTGTGGTCCGCGAGCGGCTGGCGCGGGTGCGGGAGCGCGTGGCGGCAGCGTGCGAGTCGGCCGGGCGGGACGCGTCGGACGTGGCGTTGCTGCTCGCGACCAAGACGCAGGACACAGCGACGATCCGGGCCGCGCTCGTCGCGGCCGGGGACGCGCCCGTGCTGCTCGGGGAGAACCGGGTGCAGGAGCTCGTCGCGAAGGCGCCGCAGCTCGCGGACCTGTCCCCCACCTGGCACGTGATCGGGCCGCTGCAGTCGAACAAGGTGAACGCGGCGCTGCGCTGGGCGTCGTGCATCGAGTCGGTCGCGTCGATCGACCTCGCGCGGCGGCTGGCCGAGCGGGCGACCGGGCGGCTCGACGTGATGGTGCAGGTCAACGTCTCGGGTGAGCCGACGAAGCACGGCGTCACGCCGGCCGCGGCGGCCGAGCTCGCCCAGGAGGTGGCTGGGCTGCCGGGTCTTCGGCTCGTGGGGTTCATGACGGTGGGCGCACGCTCGTCGGACGCGTCGGTCGTGGCGGCGGGGTACGACGCGCTGCGCGCGGTGCGCGACGACGTGCTCGCGTCCGGCCTGACCGGCACGGGCGACGCGCGTCACCTCTCGATGGGGATGAGCGGCGACCTCGAGCTCGCGATCGCCTGCGGCGCGACCCTCGTGCGCGTCGGGACGGCGGTGTTCGGCAGCCGGTGACGCCCGCGCGCGGCCCGGCGCAGCGCAACCTGCTCGCGCGCGAGCAGCACCGTCATCCGCCGCAGCTCGCGGTCCAGCGCCACCGTATCGACCGACATCGCTCCCCCTCGTGGTCCCCTGCCCCGTCCATGTCGCGGGGTCGCCGGATCCTGCACGACAGGAACACCTCGATCCGGCGCAGATACGCGCACGTCGACCGCTCGTGCGCGCCGGCGGCGCCCGGCCGCGCGCGGCGGTGTCAGGGCACGCGCGCGGTCCAGGCGGGGTCGTCGAACTTCGTGCGGCGCAGCTCGGCCGCCCGCTCCAGCTCCGCGGCGCGCAGCCCGCCCGTGACGCTGGGGTAGCCGGCGCGGAAGTGCGCCTCGAACGCGTCGATCACCTGCTCGCGCGGCAGGTGCGTCTGCGAGCGGACCGGGTCCACGCGCCTGGCCGCGCTCGGCGTGCCCTTGTCCGAGACCTTCTCGCGCCCGATGCGCAGCACCTCGAGCATCTTGGCCGCGTCGATGTCGTAGGACATCGTCACGTGGTGCAGCACCGCGCCGCCGACGACGCGCTTCTGGGCGGATCCCGCGAGCTTGCCCAGGGGCGACGAGATGTCGTTGAGGCCCGTCAGTGAGGCCTGCACGCCGACGTCCGCGAGCGCGCCCAGCACCCACTGGTTGAGGAAGGCGTAGGACTCCTCGAACGTCATGCCGTCCACCAGCGACGCGGGCACCACCAGCGAGAACGTGATGCAGTTGCCGGCCTCCATGAACATCGCCCCGCCACCGGAGATCCGGCGCACGACCGTGATGCCGTAGCGCTGGGCGGCCTCGAGGTCGACCTCGTTGCGTAGCGACTGGAACGACCCGATGACCACCGCCGGCTCGTCCCACTCCCAGAACCGGAGCGTCGGCCCGCGCCGGCCCGCGGCCAGCTCCTCCGTGAGGACCTGGTCGAGCGCGGCGTGCAGCGCGGGCGGCAGCGACTCGGTGCGGATCACGTCGAACGTGTGGTCCGCCCACGTGGTCGAGCGGCCGAGCGCGCGCCGCACCGCGACGGCGACCGCACGCTCGTCGAACCCGACGAGCGCGACCGGTCCGACGAGGCGACCCGCGTCCTGCGCGGCGGCCAGACGCTCGCGCACCGCGTCCGCGAGCCGGCTCGTCGTCGTGTCGACGGGCAGGCCGTCGAGGGCCGCGTCGATCTCGCCGAGCGCCTCGTCGGGCTCGAGGAAGAAGTCCCCCGCGACACGCACGTCGCTCAGGAGGCCGTCGCGCACCGCCAGGTCGACCGTGACGAGCTTGCCGCCCGGCACCTTGTACTCGCCGTGGTGGCGGCCCGTCTCGCTCATCGCGCCAGCCTAGACATCAGCGCGGTGCCACGAGCACCGTCAGCCGAGGGCCGCGACCGCCGCCTGGGCGCGATCCTGCACCATGAGCGAGAGCGACTCCGCCGAGCCGAGCGTCGCGAGCTGACCGGGCACGTCGAGGTCCTCGTCGGCCGGCGCGCCCGCCGCCGACGCGGTCCACGAGACGATGACGTTCCCGACGAGCATGTGCCCCTCGTACTGCGGAGTGGCGTGACCCTCGGCGCTCTGGACGCGCTGCGCGACGACCGACGGGTACACGCCCTGACCCTCGATCGCGGGCTCGGCCACCCAGCTCGCGCCGTCGGTCGACGGGTTCACCTGCTCGTACCTCGGGCAGCCGTCGAGCGTGGACACGAGGTCGCGGAACGCCGCACGCGCGGTGGCCGCGTCGGGCAGCCGTGTCACCGTCTGGAAGAACTGCATGTCGTCGTTGCCCCAGGAGCGGGCGTCGAACCCGGTGGGCGGCTCGGGCACCACCGTCACCGCGGTGGTGCACCGCGCCGGCAGCACGGACGAGCCGGCGGGCAGCCCCCAGTCGAGCTCTCCCGACACGATGCGCGGTTCCACGCCGTCCTTCGCGGCCGGGACGTCGGCCATCAGCCGCTTCTCGCGCACGAAGAGCCTGGCTTGCGTCGCGCTGTCGAACACCGCGTCCTCGCCGGGCACCTCCGGTCCCGTCGGGGTGGGCGTCGGGGTCGGTGTCGGGGACGGGGTCGGCGGGTACGGGGGCGTCGGGCTAGGGCGGATCGACACCGTGCCCGAGTCCGTGGGCAGCACGGGTTCGGTCTCGTGCGGCGACCACGGCTGCACGACGAGCAGGAGCACCCCGGCCAGGAGTACGACGACCAGGGCCCACCACCACAGCGAGGGCCCGGCCGGCGCCGGCTCCTGCGGCTCCGTGCTCGTCACGCGTGTCCTTCCCGTCGTCGTGCCCCCGCCTCCGAGGCTAGGCCGAATCGGCCGACGGCGTCATCGCCCATACGGGCGCGTCGCGACCTGCTCGTTCTCCCGTGGCCGAGGCGTGGTGCGCGCTCAGCGCGGCATGACGCCGTGGTGCCGCAGCCCCCAGATCACGGCGTCCGTCAGCGCCTCCCACGACGCCTCGAGCACGTTCGGCCCGACGCCGACGGTGCTCCACGACTGCTTGCCGTCCGTCATCTCGATCAGCACCCGCGTCACGGCATCGGTCCCGTGCATCGCGTCGAGGATGCGGACCTTGAAGTCGATGAGCTCGAACGTCTCGAGCGTCGGGTAGACGCCGACCAGGGCCTGGCGCAGCGCGTGGTCCATCGCGTTGACAGGCCCGTTGCCCTCGCCGGTCGTGACGATCCGCTCGTCGCCCGCGTGCAGCTTGACGGTCGCCTCGGCGGTCGCGGGCGTCCCGCGGGGACCGACGCGCTCGACGATCGCGCGCCACGACTCGACCCGGAAGTACTGCGGCCGGGAGCCCTCGAGCTCCTCGACGAGCAGGAGCTCGAACGACGCGTCCGCGGCCTCGTACGTGTAGCCGCGCGCCTCGGCGTCCTTGACGCGCTCGGTCACCCGCGCGAGCACGTCGGCGCGTCCCGTCAGATCGATGCCCAGCTCGCGTCCCTTGAGCTCGATCGAGGCCCGCCCGGCCATGTCCGAGACCAGCATGCGCATGTCGTTGCCGACCGCCGACGGGTCGGCGTGCTGGTACAGATCGGGGTCGACCTTGATCGCCGACGCGTGCAACCCGGCCTTGTGCGCGAATGCGCTCGCGCCCACGTAGGGCGAGCGTGCGAACGGCGAGATGTTGGTGATCTCGCTGATCGCGTGCGCGATCCGCGTCAGGTCCGCGAGCCCGCTGCCGCCCTGCTCGTCGCGCGCGAGCACCGGCAGGCCGTACTTGAGCTCGAGGTTCGCGACGACGGCGAGCAGGTCGGCGTTGCCCGTGCGCTCGCCGTAGCCGTTGACCGTGCCCTGCACGTGCGCGCAGCCGGCCTCGACCGCCGCGAGCGTGTTCGCCACCGCACAGCCCGAGTCGTTGTGCGCGTGCATGCCCAGCACGGCGTCCGGGCCCACCGCGGCCCGGACCTCCGCGACGACCGCGGTCACCCACGGCGGCACCATCCCGCCGTTCGTGTCGCACAGGCAGACGACCTCGGCGCCGGCCTCCAGGCCCGCCAGCACGGCCTGCACCGAGTACGCGGAGTCGAACCGGAAGCCGTCGAAGAAGTGCTCCGCGTCGACCATCACGCGCCGGCCCTCGCGCACCAGCAGCGCGACCGTCTCGGCGATCATGGCGAGGTTCTCGGCGCCCGACGTGCGCAGCGCGCGCTCGACGTGGCGGATGTCGTGCTTGGCGACGATCGTCACGACCGGCGCCTCGGAGTCGAGCAGCGCACGCACCTGCGTGTCGTCGGCCGCCCGCGTCCCGGCCTTGCGCGTGGACCCGAACGCCGCGAGCTCGGCGTTGCGCAGGTCCAGCTCCTTGGCGGCACGCTTGAAGAACTCGGTGTCCTTGGGCACCGCGCCCGGCCAGCCGCCCTCGATGAACCCGACGCCGAGCTCGTCGAGCAGGGGGGCGATCGCGAGCTTGTCGGCGACCGACAGGTTGATGCCCTCCTGCTGCGCGCCGTCGCGCAGCGTGGTGTCGTACACCTGGAAACCGGTCGCGGAGGCGAGGCCGGTCGGGACGGGGCTGGTCACGGTCACGGTGGTGCTCTCTTCGGACGGACGGACGTCGACGCCAACAAAAAGACCCCCCGAGGTACGGGAGGTCTGCGCGCCGACGAGGGATCGGCGCGCTAGTCGATAATCGAGGTCCAGCAGGACATGGCGCCCATGGTGGCACACGTCACGCCCGCGGGTCACGCGGTCCACGTTCCGGACTGCCGGCCGATCACCGCTCCCCGGTCGGGTGGAACGGAGCGGCCGACGTGCGCGGCGCCAGGATCTCGCTACGTTGGCACTCGACGCCGGACACGGCTCCGACGGACAGGAGATCCGCGATGACCTACCCGACCGATCCCCCGCGTCACGCCGCCCCGGGCGGTGACCCCGCCGGGGTGCCACCCGTGCAGCCCCTGCCTCCGGCCGTCCCCCCGGCATCACCCTTCCCCACGGAGCCGGCCCCGGCCGCCGCGGGCCGCCCCGCGGTGGCGCGTCTCGTCGTGCGCGCGGGTCGCTACTGGGCGGGCGTCGCCGCCACGGCCCTGGTCGCCGCGCTCGTCGGGATCGTCGGCGTGCTCGTGTTCCAGGAGATCCTCGAGATCGACCTTCTCATCAAGGGCCCGTTCGCCGACGAGGGCGGCTACCTCGCGTACGCGTCGAGCGCGGTGCTGGCCACCGTCGCCGCGGGAGCGCTGCTGCACCTGTTCGCGCTCACCACGCCGCGGCCGACGTCGTTCTTCGGCTGGATCATGGCGCTCGCGACGCTCGTCGCGGCGCTGCTCCCCCTGAGCTGGGCGGGCGAGACGGACTCGAAGGTGTGCACGGGCGCCACCAACCTGCTCATCGGCATCGCGATCTGGTCGCTGCTCGCCGGGGTCCTGCACCGCACGTCTGCCTACACGACGTCCTGACCGCATCGCCGGAGGGTGCGGGCGGAGCGACCCTCAGGCGATGCGGTGCAGCCAGTCGTGCCGGTCGGTCGCTCGCCCGTACTGGATGTCGGTGAGCTCGGCGCGGATGCGCATCGTGACCGAGCCGGCCCCGCCGTCGCCCACCGTCAGGTCGAAGTCGTCGCTCGCGAGGCGCCCGATCGGCGTGACCACGGCGGCGGTGCCGCACGCGAACACCTCGGTGACGGAACCGTCGGACAGGCCCTCGCGGAGCTCGGCCAGGGAGATCGGCCGCTCGGAGACCTCGTGGCCCGCGTCCGTCAGGAGCGCCACGATCGACGCGCGCGTGACGCCCTCGAGGATCGAGCCCGAGACCGGCGGCGTGAGCGCCGAACCGTCCGCCTTCACGACGAACACGTTCATGCCGCCGAGCTCCTCGATCATCGAGTTGGTCGACGCGTCGAGGAAGCAGACCTGCTCGAAGCCCTTGTCGTACGCGTGGAGCTGCGGCAGCAGGCTCGCGGCGTAGTTCCCGCCGCACTTGGCCGCCCCCGTGCCACCGGCGCCCGCGCGGTGGTACTCCTGGTCGACCCAGATCGAGACCGGTCGCACACCGCCCGCGAAGTACGGGCCGACGGGCGAGGCGATGACGAGGTACTCGACCTCGAGCGACGGCCGCACACCGAGGAAGGGCTCCGAGGCGTACATGAACGGCCGCAGGTACAGGCTGGTCTCCTCGCCGCCGGGCACCCAGGCGCGGTCGGCCCGCACGAGCGCCTCGAGCGACCCGAGGAAGTCCGCCGCGGACAGCTCCGGCAGGGCGAGTCGGCGCGCCGAACGCGCGAACCGCGCCGCATTGGCCTGCGGTCGGAACGTCCACACGCTCCCGTCCGGGTGCAGGTACGCCTTGAGTCCCTCGAAGATCTCCTGCGCGTAGTGCAGGACGGCGGTCGCCGGGTCGAGCTGCAGCGGCCCGTACGGCTCCACGCGCCGCGCGTGCCAGCCCGACGACTGGTCGAAGCTCATCCGCGCCATGTGGTCGGTGAAGACGGTGCCGAACCGGGGCGACGCCAGCGCGGCGGCGCGCTCGTCGTCCGGGACGGGCGTCTGCGACCGGTGGAGCTCGAAGAGGTCGACCGACGTGGAGGAAGCGACGGTGCTCATGGGGGGCCTTTCACCTGGGACTGGTCTGACGGTACCCGGCGGCGGCCCCAGGGAGAACAGGTCGCGGCGTCGCCCGGACACCCGGTGGTACGGACGGCCGCGGTGGGGTCAGCCCGCGACGCGCGCGGCGAGGTCCTTGCCCACCTCGGCCGTCGACCGTACTCGCGAGCCCCGCTCCGCCAGGTCGGCCGCTACCGCGGACTCGACCGCGCTCGCCTGGGCGTTCAGGCCCAGGTGCTCGAGGAGCATCGCGACGGACAGCACCGTCGCGGTCGGGTCGGCCTTGCCCCGGCCGGCGATGTCCGGCGCCGAGCCGTGCACGGGCTCGAACATGCTCGGGGCGGTGCGGTCGGGGTTGATGTTCGCGCTCGCGGCCAGGCCGATGCCGCCCGTGATCGCCGCGGCGAGGTCCGTGAGGATGTCGCCGAACAGGTTGTCGGTCACGATGACGTCGAACCGGCTCGGGTTCGTCACCATGAAGATCGTCGCCGCGTCGACGTGCAGGTAGTCGACCGTGACGTCCGGGAACTCGGCGTTGACGGCGTCGACCGTGCGCCGCCACAGGTGGCCGGCGTGCACGAGCACGTTGTGCTTGTGCACGAGGGTGAGCTTCTTGCGGGGGCGGGCCGCGGCGCGCGCGAACGCGTCACGCACCACGCGCTCGACGCCGAACGCGGTGTTGACACTGACCTCGTTCGCGACCTCGTGCGGGGTGCCGACGCGGATCGCGCCACCGTTGCCGACGTACGGACCCTCGGTCCCCTCGCGCACGACGACGAAGTCGACCTCGCCCGGGTTCGCGAGCGGGCCCGTCACACCCGGGAAGAGCTTGCTGGGGCGCAGGTTGACGTAGTGGTCGAGCGCGAAGCGCAGCTTGAGCAGCAGCCCGCGCTCGAGCACGCCCGACGGCACCGTCGGGTCACCGATCGCGCCCAGGAGGATCGCGTCGTGCGTGCGGATCGCGTCCAGGTCGGTGTCCGTGAGCGTCTCGCCGGTCGCGTGCCAGCGCCGCGCGCCGAGGTCGAACTCGGTGGTCACCACGCCGACGCCGCTGCCCGACAGGGCCGTCTCGAGGACGAGCAGACCCTGCTCCACGACCTCGGTACCGATGCCGTCACCGGCGACGACGGCGAGCTGGATGTCCCGGGCGGTGGAGTGGCTGCTCATGCGCGGCAGCCTAATAGCCGTCCCACTCCCCGAAACGCCCGTCTCACCATCCGACCGCTACAGAGCGCCTGTCGGGTCAGTCGACCGCTGGTGTCGGGCCCGTCGTCGGGTAGACCAGCTCGTAGGTCTCGGTCACCGTGTCGCCGGTGTCCGCGACGTCGGTGGTGCGGATCAGCGCCCGAGGCTCGCCGGCGCTGTCCAGGACGATCGCCAGATCGCCGACGCGCGGGAGCTCGTCGTAGTCCGTCCGGGGCGAGCTGCCCGTCGTCCGCGAGCCGGCGAGGATCTCGGCCACCGCGGCGTCCGCCTCGGTCCCCTCGCCGTAGGAGAACGACGGCGGCGGGACGACGTCCAGCGGCGCACCGCCGACGATCGTCTCCATCTTCCCGAAGCCGACATGGCCCCGCGCCGCCTGCCAGAACGCGCTGAGCCGGTCGTCGCCGTCCGACGCCACCTCGGTGCCGTCGTAGCCCTGGTCCTCGCTCATGCGCACTCCCTCGTCGTCGCTGCGCTCATCCAACCACGTGGGCCGGGAACGCCGGTGGGGCCGGACCTCGTCGGCCCGACCCCACCGTGCGTGCGTACGCCGCACCCGCCCGATCAGCGGGCGGCGGAACCCTCGACGTAGTCGGAGTCCGAGGGCTTGACCCACGCGAACAGCTTGCGCAGCTCACGGCCGACCGGCTCGATCGGGTGGTTCTGGCCCTTCTCGCGCAGCTCCTTGAACTCCGGCGCGCCGGCGTCCTGGTCGTTGATGAAGCGCTCCGCGAAGGCACCGGACTGGATGTCCGCGAGGACCGCGCCCATGTTCGCCTTGACGTCCGGCGTGATGACGCGCGGGCCGGAGACGTAGTCGCCGTACTCGGCGGTGTCGGAGACCGACCAGCGCTGCTTGGTGATGCCGCCCTCGAAGATGAGGTCGACGATCAGCTTGAGCTCGTGCAGCACCTCGAAGTACGCGACCTCGGGCTGGTAGCCGGCCTCGGTCAGCGTCTCGAAGCCGTACTGGACGAGCTGCGAGACACCACCGCACAGGACGGCCTGCTCACCGAACAGGTCGGTCTCGGTCTCCTCGGTGAAGGTCGTCTTGATGCCGGCGGCGCGCAGGCCACCGATCGCCTTGGCGTAGGACAGCGCGAGCGGCCACGCGGCGCCCGACGCGTCCTGCTCCACCGCGACGATGACCGGCACGCCACGACCGTCGACGTACTCGCGACGCACCAGGTGGCCGGGGCCCTTGGGGGCGACCATCACGACGTCCAGACCCGGGGCCGGCTTGATGTAGCCGAACCGGATGTTGAAGCCGTGGCCGAACACGAGCGCCGCGCCGTCCTTGAGGTTCGGCTCGATCTCCTCGCGGTAGACGATCCGCTGGACCTGGTCGGGCGCGAGGATCACGACGACGTCGGCGTCGCGCACCGCGTCGGCGACCGACGCGACCTTCAGGCCCTGGTTCTCGGCCTTGGCACGCGAGGCGGAACCCTCGCGCAGACCGACGGTCACGTCGACGCCGGAGTCGCGCAGGTTCAGCGAGTGCGCGTGCCCCTGGCTGCCGTAGCCGACGACGGCGACCTTCTTGGACTGGATGATCGACAGGTCGGCGTCGTCGTCGTAGAACAGCTCGGCCACGATGGGTCTCTCCTTCAGATGGACGTTCGGGGATCGAACGCTGGTGCGGGAACGATGGTTCTGGGGACGGGTCTATCAGGCGGAGCGCGAGACGCGCTCGAGCGCCCGGTCCGTGATCGAGCGCGACCCACGGCCGATGGCGACGGTGCCGGACTGCACGATCTCACGGATGCCGAACGGCTCGAGCGCCGCGAGCAGCGCGTCGAGCTTGCCCGGCGAGCCGGTCGCCTCGATCACGACGGAGTCCGGCACCACGTCGACGACGTGCGCGCGGAACAGCTGCACGACCTCGAGCACCGAGGTGCGCTGCGTGACGTCGGCCTTGACCTTGACGAGCAGCAGCTCGCGCTGCACCGACGCCGCGTCCTCGAGCTCGACGATCTTGATGACGTTGATCAGCTTGTTGAGCTGCTTGGTCACCTGCTCGAGCGGCAGGGCGTCCACGTCGACGACGACGGTGATCCGCGAGATCTCGTCGTGCTCGGTCGGGCCGACGGCCAGGGAGTGGATGTTGAACGCGCGCCGGGCGAACAGGCCCGCGACGCGCGTGAGCACGCCTGGCTTGTTCTCGACGAGCACGGACAGGGTGTGGCGGGTCATCTCAGTCCTCCCGGTCCCACGCCGGGCTGATGCCACGGGCGTACTGGATGTCGTCGTTGCTCACGCCCGCGGCCACCATCGGCCACACCATCGCGTCGCGCGAGACGGTGAAGTCGACCACCACCGGCTGGTCGTTGATCTCGAGGGCGCGCTTGATCGTCGCGTCCACGTCGGCCTTCGTCTCGCAGCGCAGACCCACGCAGCCGTACGCGTCGGCGAGCTTGACGAAGTCCGGGATGCGCACCGTGCCGTGACCGGTGTGCAGGTCGGTGTTCGAGTACCGCGACTCGTAGAACAGCGTCTGCCACTGGCGGACCATGCCCAGCGAGGAGTTGTTGATCACCGCGACCTTGATCGGGATGTCGTTGATCGCGCAGGTCGCGAGCTCCTGGTTGGTCATCTGGAAGCAGCCGTCGCCGTCGATCGCCCAGACCGTGCGGTCCGGCTCGCCGACCTTGGCCCCCATCGCGGCAGGCACCGCGAAGCCCATGGTGCCGAGCCCGCCCGAGTTGAGCCACGACCGGGGTCGCTGGTACTTGATGAACTGCGACGCCCACATCTGGTGCTGGCCGACGCCCGCGACGTAGGTCGCCTCGGGCCCCGACAGCTCCCCGATGCGGGAGATCACGTGCTGCGGCGCGAGGTGGCCGTCCGCGGGCTCGTCGAACCCGAGCGGGAACGTCTCGCGCCACGAGTCGAGCTGCTGCCACCAGGCCTCGAGGTCCGGGCGGCCGTGCTGGCCGTGCTCGCGCTCGAGCTCGGGCAGCAGGTCCGCGATCACCTCACGCAGGTCCCCGACGATCGGCACGTCGGTCGTCATGTTCTTGCCGATCTCCGCGGGGTCGATGTCCGCGTGCACGATCGTCGCGTTCCTCGCGAACGACGAGAGCTTGCCGGTCACGCGGTCGTCGAAACGCGCGCCGAGCGCGACGATGAGGTCCGCCTTCTGCAGCGCCGCGACCGCAGGCACCGTGCCGTGCATGCCGGGCATGCCGAGGTTCTGCGGGTGCGTGTCGGGCAGGGCACCCCGACCCATCAGCGTCGTCACCGCCGGGGCTCCGGACAGGTCGACGAGCTTGTGCAGCAGTGCCGACGAGCCGGACCGGATCACGCCGCCGCCGACGAGCAGCACGGGGCGCCGTGCCGTCGCGAGCAGACGCGCGGCCTCGCGGATCTGCTTGGCGTGCGGCTTGGTCACCGGGTGGTAGCCGGGCAGCGCCACCTCCTGCGGCCAGGTGAACGTCGTGGTCGCCTGCATCGCGGACTTCGCGATGTCGACGAGCACCGGGCCGGGACGGCCCGACGCCGCGATGTGGAAGGCCTCCGCGATCACGCGCGGGATCTCGTCGGGGTCCGTCACGAGGTAGTTGTGCTTGGTGACCGGCAGCGTGATGCCGACGATGTCGGCCTCCTGGAACGCGTCCGTGCCGATCAGCGGCGCGGCCACCTGGCCGGTGATCGCGACCATGGGGATCGAGTCCATGTTGGCGTCGGCGATCGGCGTGACGAGGTTCGTCGCACCCGGACCGGACGTCGCCATGCACACGCCGACGCGGCCCGTCGCGTGCGCGTAGCCGGCCGCGGCGTGCCCGCCGCCCTGCTCGTGCCGCACGAGGATGTGCCGCAGCCGCGTCGAGTCCATGAGCGGGTCGTAGGTCGGCAGGATCGCGCCGCCGGGGATGCCGAACACGACCTCGGCACCGACCTCCTCGAGCGACCGGACGATCGACTGCGCGCCCGTGACGCGCTCGGGGCCGATCGTCGTCGCCACGGGCCGGGGGCCTGCGGCGCTCGGAGCGGCCTGACCCACCGGCGCGGTGGGCCGCGGCGGGGCCGGGTACGGACCCTGGGCCATCTCTGTCTCCCTTGGTGGTGCCGGCGTCGCGGACGGGGCGTCCGCGACATGAAAAACCCCTCGCACCGGACGAGCGTGGGGCGAGGGGCGAGCGCGCGGACGAGTCCAGGTGCGAGGGCCTCAGGCCGCGCGCTCAGGAAGTACTACGAGGATCGTCTGCACACAGGCGAGGCTACGCCGCCGTCGGTTCGATGTCACGTCGTCTCACATATTGGTTCACAAGTCCACCATGCGAGCACACGACGGCAGGTCACTGCACGTCGCGACGACGCATGACGAGCCAGCCCACCAGTGCGACGACGCCGACGACCACCCCGATCACGACCCCGCCGTGCGTCTGCGACAGGACGTGCTCGGTCGTCGTGCACACCCACTCCCCCGTGTCCGCGTCGTTGGCGCACACGTCGTCGTAGTACGTCACGCCGCCCTGGACCCAGGCCTGGAGGTTGGGCAGCAGTAGGTACGGGAACGCGGACCCCACCTGGCCGCGCACCAGGCCCTCGATCACCGCGAGCCACGCGGCCAGGGCGCCCAGCACCGCCGCGGTGTGCCGCATGATCACCGCGAGTGCGGCGCCGAGGGCCGCCACGGCCATCACGGCGACGACGAGCCGCCCGCCAGCGGCCACCAGCAGCTCGGGCGTCATGAGCACGGCCCGCTCGCCACCCATGTCCGGGTCGTCGGCCCACTGCGACGTGATCGAGTCGTTCAGGCTGTACGCGACCCACAGCCCCCCGACGAGGGTCGCGACCGACACCACCGCCATGGGCACGACGCCCGTGGTCGCGGCGACGACCTTGCTCCAGTACACCCGCCCGCGGCGCGGCGCGAACGTCAGCCAGTTGCCGATCGCCCCGGTCGCGAACTCCGCGGCGACGAAGCTCGCCGCCATCGCGACCCCGACGAGCAGGAGCGGGATCATGAACCCGTACAGGGTGGAGCCCGCGTCGTCCTCGAACGTCTGCCGCCAGGGCAGGTAGTTCTCGATGCGGACCTCGTAGTCGCAGCCGTAGTCCGCGTTCGGGTCCGTCTCGCGGGCCTCCTCCTGCTGCTCCAGGCACTCCTCGCGGTACTCGTCCTGCGCCTTCTGCTCCTCGTCGGCGTAGCGCTGCGCCTGCTCGATCTGCGCCGCCGTCGGCGCCTTCGAGCTCTGCCACGCCTGGAACGGGAGCAGCAGCGCGAGCCCGATCACGCACACCGACAGCACCCACAGCAGCACCCGGCACCGGAAGCGGGTCAGCTCGACCCGCAGCAGCCGCATCACGAGTCGCTCCCGGCGGCGCGTCGGCCGTGCGGGTGCTCGTCGGGCGGTCTCGTGCCCGGCCCCTGGCCCGCGGTGAGCTCGAGGAACACCGACTCCAGGTCCACCTTCACGGGCGTCAGCTCGTCGACGAACAGGCCCTGGCGGGCCAGGATCTCGGTGATCCGCGCCGGGTCGGGCGCCCCGTCGACCAGCAGCTGGTGGCCGTCGCGGCGCACGGTCCAGCCCTGCGCCTCGAGCAGGCTGCCTGCGGTGCCGGGAACCGCGACGCCCACGCGCACGGTGCGCGCGGCACCCGTCCCGAGCAGGTCGCTCACGCGTCCGTCGGCGATCATCCGGCCGCGCGCGATGATCGAGACCGTGTCCGCCACCTGCTCGACCTCCGCCAGGATGTGGCTCGAGACGAGCACCGTCTTGCCGCGCCCGGCCAGACCGCGCATCACGTCGCGGATCTCCCGGATGCCCGCGGGGTCCAGGCCGTTGGTCGGCTCGTCGAAGATCAGCAGGTCCGGGTCCTTGAGCAGCGTCGCCGCGATCGCGAGCCGCTGCTTCATGCCGAGCGAGTACGTGCGGTAGCGGTCCTTGGCGCGGTCCGCGAGGCCCACGTCACCGAGCACCACCTCGACGAGCCGGGAGTCCGCGCCGATCGCCCCGGCGAGCAGCAAGAGGTTGCGGCGGCCCGAGAAGTTGGGGAAGAACTTCGGCTGCTCGACGATCGCGCCCACGCGGCCCACGACGTCCGGGAGCCGCGCCGGCACCGGCTGGTCGAACACCCGCATCGTGCCCTGGTCGGCGCGGATCAGGCCGAGCAGCATCCGGATCGTCGTGGTCTTCCCGGAGCCGTTGGGACCGAGGAAGCCGTGCACACCGCCGACCGGCACGTCCAGGTCGAGTCCCTCGACCGCGACGTGCTTCGACCCGTTCAGCCTGCGATACGTCTTGCGCAGCCCACGCGTCGAGATCGCGAGCTCCCCTGTGAACGCCATTCGTCCCCCGCTCCGTCGCGCCGCTCGTCGGGCGCTCCCGAACCGTACCGACTCGGGACGCGGACACGGTCCTGCACACGCGGGTCCGTCGCCCCATCGGGGGACGCGCTCTGCCGTCAGGTCACGTCGCGCAGCCTGAAGACGAGCAGGCCGGTACCGAGCACGACGAGCGCGACGGCGAGCAGCACGAGCCCGCCCTGCGCGGTCGAGACGACGTGCGCCACGTCCTGGCAGACCTCGCCGGTGACCGTGGACGGGTCGGGAACGCACTCGGGCACGTCGTACGAGGTGCCGCCGGTGGTCCACGCGACGAGGTTCGTCGAGAGCGTGGCGCCGCGGGCCACGGGCAGCAGCACCGGCAGGGCGCTCTCGGTCGCCGCGACCCACCACACGGCCAGCCCGGCGACCGCGGCGGCGTGCCGCAGCGCGAACGCGAGCCCGACCCCCACGAGCCCGGCCCACAGCCCGGCCGAGATCTGGCGCGCGGCCAGGCCGAGGTACTCCTGCCAGAACCACGACCCGGGCTCGCCGAACGCCCCGTTCCACGTCGTGACCGCGACGATCCCGCCGGCGACCGTGCCGACGACGAGCACGCCGATCGGCAGACCCGCCACCAGCACCGCGCACGCCTTGGACGCGAACACGCGGCCGCGGCGCGGCGCGAACGTGAGCCAGGTGCTCATCGCGCCCGTCGCGAAGTCGGTCGAGACGAGGCTCACGCCGATCGCGAGCATCGCGAGCACGACGAGCACCGTCACCGGCTCGAGCCGCTGCACCCCGAGCTCCTCGAGCTGCGACTGGTAGGGCAGGAACTGCTCGACGACCGGCGCGAGCTGGTCGCAGAGCAGGTCGGCGTCGGGGTGCTCCTCGCGCGTCTGCTCCTCGACCTCACGGCACTGCGCGACGCGGTCGTCGCCCGTGCGGTCCCACTCGGCCTGGGCCCGCGCGAACTCGTCCTGCGCGGCCCGCACCTGCGCGGCCGTCGGCGGCCGCGTGTCGTCCCAGGCCATCGCGACGAACCCGAGCCCCGCGACCGCGGCGAGGATCGCGACGAACCAGACGAACGAGCGCGCGCGGGTCCGGGCGAGCTCCGCCCGCAGCAGCGGCCTCACGCCGCACCGTCCGCGGTGAGCTCCAGGAACACCTGCTCGAGATCGGGCCGGACGGTCCGCAGCGTGTGCGCGAACACGCCCGCCTCGGCGAGCGCCCGGTTGAGCGCGGCCGCGTCGGGTGCGCCACCGACCACGAGCTCGTCGCCGTCGGGACGGACCGACCAGCCGCGGGCGACCAGCAGCTCCCCCGCAAGCGCACGGTCCGCGACGCCCACCCGGACGTCCGTCGCCGCCCGCGACCCGATCAGGTCCACGACCCGACCCGCGGCCACGAGCCGCCCGCGCGCGACGATCGACACCGTGTCGGCAACCTGCTCGACCTCCGCCAGCACGTGGCTCGAGACGAGCACGGTGCGGCCCTCGTCGGCGAGCGCGCGCATCGTCTCGCGGATCTCCCGGATCCCCGCGGGGTCCAGGCCGTTCGTGGGCTCGTCGAAGATCAGCAGGTCGGGGTCCTTGAGCAGCGTCGCCGCGATCGCGAGCCGCTGCTTCATGCCGAGCGAGTAGCGCCGGAACTGCTCGCCCGCGCGCTCGCGCAGGCCGACGCGCTCGAGCACCTCCTCGACGCGGGCGTGCGGCACCTCGATCGCGGTCGCGAGGACGCGCAGGTTGCGGCGGCCGGAGAAGTTCGGCAGGAACTTCGGCTGCTCGACGATCGAGCCCACCCGTCCGACGACCTGCGGCAGCCGCTGCGGCACCGGCTCACCGAACAGGTGGATCGTGCCCGCATCCGGTCGCACGAGGCCGAGCAGCATGCGGATCGTCGTCGTCTTGCCCGCGCCGTTCGGCCCGAGGAACCCGTGCACGCCACCCGCGGGCACGTCGAGGTCGAGTCCCTCGACCGCCACGACGGTCCGCAGGTTGAGGCGGTGGTACGTCTTGCGCAGACCGCGCACGCGGATCGCGGGCTCACCGCGAGCGCAGTCGTGGTCCGGGGTGCGGGCAGGGTCGTCGACGGCGCCGGAGATGGTTCGGTCCTCCCGATGGGGTTCGGGTGTGTCCTCGGCGTCCCCGCCGCCCCACCGCAGTCGTCGGGGCGGATCTCACTCGACCGGGTGCACCGGCGACGGCATCGGATCCATGTCGAAAGCCGGGAGGCCGTCGATGCTCGTGCGGTTCTTGAGCCGGCGGTAGTCGGCGCGGCCCTCGACGCCCTTGCGCTCCATGAAGTCCGGCAGCAGGTCGCGCTCGCCCTGGTAGCCCATCAGCGGCACGCCGTACCCGCACGAGTCGCTCACGCGCTCGACGTCCACGACGACGACGGCGCGCGCACCGCGGTCCTCGTCGACGCCGCCCTCGAAGTGCGCGAGCAGCTCGTCGAAGCCCTCGTCGTACAGCGTGACGAACCGACCCCGTCCGTGCAGCCGGACGATGTTCGGCGGACCGTCGAACGCGCAGAACATGATCGTGATGCGGCCGTTCTCCCGCAGGTGCGCGATCGTCTCCGAACCCGACGCGGTCAGGTCGACGTACGCGACGGTGCGCTCGTCGAGCACCGCGAACGTCCCCCCGACGCCTTTCGGCGAGACGTTGACGTGCCCGCCCGGGCCCGAGGGCGCGGTCGCGACGAAGAACATGTGCTGCGCCTCGATGAACGACCGCAGCCTGCCGTCGATCTGCTCGTGCACCTTCCCCATCCGGGCACGGTAGCCCGGGCGCGCGGCCCGACGCGGGTCAGACCGTCCGGCGGACGACGAGCGACTCCCACGGCCGCAGCACCACGGGGGTCTCGACGACGCGCGCGTCGTCGTGGCTACCCAGGAGCACCTGCGCGTCGGTCCACACCGGGTCGACGAGCGCGAGCCGCTCCTCGCCCGAGACGTTGCCCAGCACCAGCAGCTCGACGTCGCCGAGCCGGCGCGTGAACGCGTACACGTGCTCGTCGTCGGGCAGGAGCATGGTGAAGTCACCGAGCGCCACCGTCGGCTCGTCGTGCCGCAGCGCGATCAGCCGGCGGTAGTGGTGGAACACCGAGTGCGGGTCCGCGCGCTGCTGTCGGGCGTTGATCTCGGTGTGGTTGGGGTTCACCGCGAGCCACGGCGTGCCGGTCGTGAAGCCCGCGTGCGGCGAGGCGTCCCACTGCACCGGGGTGCGCGCGTTGTCCCGGCTCATCGCCGCGAGCCCCGCGAGCAGCTCGTCGTCGGACCGGTACCCACGCGCATCGCGCACGTAGTTGAGCGTCTCGATGTCGCGGTAGTCGTCGAACGAGGTCAGGTGCGCGTTCGTCATCCCGAGCTCCTCGCCCTGGTAGACGTACGGCGTGCCACGGTGCAGGTGCAGGATCGTCGCGAGCGTCTTGGCGGACTCCGTGCGGTACGTGCCGTCGTCGCCCCAGCGCGAGACGATGCGCGGCTGGTCGTGGTTGTCCCAGTAGAGCGAGTTCCAGCCGACCTCCGCCAGGCCCGCCTGCCACCGCCCGAAGCTCGCCTTGAGGTCCGTGAGCCGCAGCGGCCGCGGGTCGAACTTGCCGCCCGGACCGTGGTCCAGGCCCACGTGCTCGAACTGGAACACCATGTCCACCTCGGCGCGCGCCGGGTCCGTGAACAGCTGCGCGTCCTCGAGCGTCGCGCCCGGCGTCTCCCCCACCGTCAGCAGCGCGCCGGCCCGGCCGGCGAACACCTCGCGGTGCATCTCCGTGAGGAACTCGTGGATGCGCGGCCCGCTCACGTAGTGCGGGCTGCCGTCACCGAGCCGGCCGTCGTGGCTGATGCCGTCCGGGAGTGCTCCGTCGGGGCGGACCGCCTTCGAGACGAGGTTGATCACGTCCATCCGGAAGCCGTCGACCCCGCGGTCGAGCCACCACCGCATCATCTCGTAGACCGCTGCCCTGACCTGCGGGTTCTCCCAGTTCAGGTCCGGCTGCTTGCGGCTGAACAGGTGCAGGAAGTACTCGCCGCTGTCCTCGTCGTACTCCCAGGCCGGCCCGGAGAAGAAGCTGCCCCAGTTCGTCGGCTCCGCGCCCGGCGTGCCGGGTTCCATCCCGGCGCGCGCCGGCCGCCACCAGTACCAGTCGCGCTTCGGGCTGTCCTTCGACGAGCGCGACTCGACGAACCACGGGTGCTCGTCGGACGTGTGGTTCACGACGAGGTCCATCACGACCTTGATGCCTCGCTCGTGCAGCGCGGCGATCACCTCGTCGAGGTCCTCGAGCGTGCCGAACAGCGGGTCGACGTCCTGGTAGTCGCTGATGTCGTAGCCGTTGTCGTCCTGCGGGCTGCGGTAGATCGGCGAGAACCAGACCACGTCCACCCCGAGCTCCGCGAGGTGGTCGACGCGCTGCAGCACGCCGCGCAGGTCGCCGACACCGTCGCCGTCCGAGTCCTGGAACGAGCGGGGGTAGATCTGGTACACCACCGCGCGCGTCCACCACGGTGCGTCGTCCGTCCAGCTTGCGCCCTCGGTCATGCCGTCACCGTACGACGGGTGGTCTCCCGTCCGCCTGCGGGGTGGTCTCCGCGTGCGGGGTTGTCTTCGCGAGCGAGGTCGTCTCCGCGTGCGGGGTTGCGTCTCCCATTGCGGTTGTGTCTCCGCCTGCGGGTTGTGTCCGGTTCGTTCCGCATGTACTATTCGTACAGGTGTTCGAGTGCAGGGGGCTGAGATGCGGGACGACGACGGGCTGGGCGGGCTGACGTCCGCGGCGCGTCGTGCCGCCGAGCGTGCGCTCGAGGCTTCGACCTGGGACGCGCCGATGCGCGCGCAGGCACTGGCCGAGCTCGACGAGGCCGCCCGGCTGGTGGCGGCGGCGCGCGTGCGTGTGCTCGCGGCGGCGGACGCGGCCCGTGACTGGGCGCGCTCGGGTGACCGCGACCTCGCCGCCTGGCACGCGCGCACGACGAGGGACGGGGCGCAGGTCGCCGGCGCCCGGGCGCGCGCCGCGGCGCTCGTCGCCGCGATGCCGGCGGTGGACGCGGCGCTCGGGGACGGCCGGCTGACCGAGGCGCACGTCGCCGTGCTCGCCCGCACGGCAGCGAGAGCGACGCCGGTCGTCGCGGCCGCGCTCGCGGACCCGCGCGTGCAGGACGGACTCGTCGCGCAGGGCGCGCGGCTGGACGCGCGCGAGTACGCACGTGCAGTCGAGCGATGGGTCGCCGCCGTGGACCCGCCCTCGGACGAGCGCGACCACGCCGAGCAGCGGGCCAACCGGTCGCTGTGGCTCACGGACTCGCCGTCGGGGACCCACATCAAGGGCGTCGTCGATGCGCAGGCGGGCAAGCGCCTGCGGCTCGCGCTCGAGGCGCTCTCGCCCCGCCCGGGCGACGACGACGACCGCACGCCCGAGCAGCGCCGGGCGGACGCGCTGGCCGCGATGGCGGATCACGTGCTGAGCGACCCGGGCACGACGCCCGGTGCGCTCGTGCGGCCGCACGTCTCGGTGGTCCTCAGCGAGCGAACGTGGCTCGCGCTGTGCGCCGGTGCTGCCGGCGTGGCGGGCGTCGCCCGGGTCCTGCAGGGCGTGCCGCCGGTGCGGGACGAGGACGGCGCACTCGTCCCGCCGGCCGAGCTCGCACGGCTCCTCTGCGATGCGCAGCTCACGCGGATCGTCGTCGATGCCGCGGGCGTGCCCGTCGACCTCGGCCGCACGCAACGCCTGTTCACGAACGAGATGCGGCGTGCGCTGGTCGTGCGCGACGGCGGCTGCGCCTGGAACGGCTGCGGCATCCCGGCGCGCTGGACCGAGGGGCACCACCTCGACTGGTGGGGTCGGGACGGCGGGGGCACGTCGGTGGAGAACGGCGTGCTGCTGTGCGCGTTCCACCACCACCTCGTGCACGCCGAGGACCTGCGCATCGTGCGCGTGTGGACCCCACCGCCTCGACGGCGGCGCGCGCTGCACGATCCCGACGAGGATGCGGCCGGCTCCGGGGATCACGCGGACGGCGATGCGCTCGCGGGCGAGCACGCGACCTACGAGTTCAGGAGACCCGACGGTCGGGTGAGGAGCGCGCCGCCGCGCGCGGTGGGACGCGAGGTCGATCGTGCGGCGTGAGGACCGACGCTCGGCCGCCGTTGCGCCACTCGGCGGCGGGTTGGTGATGCGCGGTGGTGGCTGGCGATGCGCGGTGGTGGCTGGCGATGCGCGGTGGTGGCTGGCGATGCGCGGTGGTGGCTGGCGATGCGCGGCGGCGGTTGGCGATGCGCGACGGTGGTTGGTGATGCGCGGCGGTGGCTAGTGATGGGCGGCGGTGGTTGGTGATGGGCGGGGAGGATCGAGGCGTGCGCCTCGGCTCACTCGAGGACGGCGCCTCGACTCGCGGACTGGACGAGCTTGGCGTACTTGGCCAGGACGCCGCGCGTGTAGACGGGCGGCAGCGGGGACCAGCCCTCGCGGCGCGCGGCGAGCTCGGCGTCGTCGACCAGCAGGTCGAGGCGGGCGTGGCCGACGTCGAGACGGATGCGGTCGCCGTCGCGGACGAACGCGACAGGGCCGCCGTCGACCGCCTCGGGGGCGATGTGGCCGACGCACAAGCCCGTGGTGCCGCCCGAGAACCTGCCGTCGGTGACGAGCAGGACGTCCTTACCCAGACCCGCGCCCTTGATCGCGCCGGTGATCGCGAGCATCTCGCGCATCCCGGGCCCGCCCTTGGGGCCTTCGTAGCGGATCACGACGACGTCGCCGGCCGCGATGGTGCCGTCCTCGAGCGCGTCGAGCGCCGCGCGTTCGCGTTCGAAGACGCGGGCGGTGCCCTCGAACACGTCGGAGTCGAAGCCGGCGGACTTGACGACGGCGCCGTCGGGCGCGAGCGAGCCGGACAGGATCGTGATGCCGCCCGTGCGGTGAATCGGGTTGTCGAGCGCGCGCAGGATCTTGCCGTCGGGGTCGGGCGGGTCGATCTCGGCGAGGTTCTCCGCGACCGTGCGGCCGGTGACGGTGAGGCAGTCGCCGTGCAGAAGACCCGCGTCGAGCAGCGCCTTCATGATGACGGGCACTCCCCCGACGCGGTCGACGTCGTTCATGACGTACCGCCCGAACGGTTTGAGGTCGCCGAGGTGCGGCACCCGCTCGGCGACGCGCGAGAAGTCGTCGAGCGTGAGGTCCACCTCGGCCTCGTGGGCGATCGCGAGCAGGTGCAGGACCGCGTTGGTCGAGCCGCCGAACGCCATGACCACGGCGATCGCGTTCTCGAACGCCTCCTTGGTCATGATCTGGCGCGCGGTGATGCCCTGCCGCAGCAGTCCGACCACGGCCTCGCCGGACCGGTGCGCGAACTGGTCCCGGCGCCGGTCGGCAGACGGCGGCGCAGCGGACCCCGGCACCGACATGCCGATCGCCTCGGCCACCGACGCCATGGTGTTCGCGGTGTACATGCCGCCGCACGCGCCCTCACCCGGGCAGATCGCGCGCTCGATGCGGTCGACGTCCTCGACGCTCATCAGCCCGCGCGCGCACGCGCCGACCGCCTCGAACGCGTCGATGATCGTGACGTCCTTCTCGGTGCCGTCCGAGAGCTTGACCCAGCCGGGCATGATCGAGCCGGCGTAGAGGAAGACGGACGCGAGGTCGAGGCGGGCCGCAGCCATGAGCATGCCGGGCAGCGACTTGTCGCAGCCCGCCAGCAGCACCGAACCGTCGAGCCGTTCGGCCATCATCACGGTCTCGACCGAGTCGGCGATGATGTCGCGGCTGACCAGCGAGAAGTGCATCCCCTCGTGGCCCATGGAGATGCCGTCGGAGACCGAGATGGTGCCGAACTCGAGCGGGTAGCCGCCCGCCGCGTGGACCCCGGCCTTCGCCGCCTTGGCCAGGCGGTCGAGCGACAGGTTGCACGGCGTGATCTCGTTCCACGAGCTCGCGACGCCGATCTGGGGCTTGGCGAAGTCCTCGTCGCCCATGCCGACCGCACGGAGCATCCCGCGCGACGCGGTGGCCTCCAGCCCGTCGGTGACCTGCCGCGACCGCGGCTTGATGTCGATCTCGGCGGCGGGGGGAACCGCTGTGTCCGTCATGGCCACACGTTAGGAGCGCCGCGCCCGCACCGCACCTCACACACCCAGGACGCGCCGCAGTCCTCTCCCGACGTCGTGCAGCAGCGCCGTCGGCAGAGCGCCCACGCGTTCGTCGAGCTCGGCCTTGTTCATCGTCACGAGCGCCGTCACGTTCACGACGCTGTCGCGCGACAGTCCCGCCGCACCGGCCGGCACCAGGACGTTGCCCGGCATGGCCGCGAGCGCGACGTTGCTCGTGAGCACAGCGACGAGCACGGTGGCCAACCGGCTCGCGTTGAACGCGTCGTCCTGCACGACGACGACGGGGCGCCGACGACCTGGTCGACTTCCCTGGGGCTCACCGAGGTCGACCCAGAACACGTCGCCTCGGGAGATCACCAGTCGTCGCCGTCCGCCTCGAGGACGCGGCGGCCCGCCGCCACGGCCGCGGACTGGCTCGCGTCGGCGGCGCCCACGTACTCGACCACCAGGTCGATGCGCTCGCGGACGCTGTCGCCGGCCGTTCGCTCGAGGAGGAGCTCGGCCCCTCGCGTGAAGAACTCCGACCGGCTCATCCCGAGCTCGTCGGCGCGCGCCTCGACTGCGCTGAACGTGTCGTCGGGGACGCTGATCGCCGTCTTCATCCGAGGAGTATAACCGGTATGACCCGTCATCGGACGGCTGGCCGGCCACAGCGATCAGCCGGCAACAGGGATCAGCGGGCCACAGGGTCAGGGGGTGGCGGCGACGGCCAGGTCGGGGTTGTCGGTAAAGACGCCGTCCATGCCCGCCGCGACGAAGGCCCGGATCTCGGCGGCGAGGTCGCCCACGTCGGCGGGGTCCGTGCTCGAGCGGAGCTCGGCCGGCAGGAACGCGTTCTCGCGGCGGAAGGTCCACCCGTGCACGGTCAGTCCGACCCGGTGCGCGTCCCGGACGACGGTCGTCGGCTCGCCCAGGGTGTCGTCCGCGCGACGAGGGATCATCCGGTCCTTGCACAGGCCCACCGCGTCGGCGTAGTCGGCGATCGCATGCAGCCCGTCCGGCGTCACCAGGTCGTCGTAGGTGCGGGGATCGCTCGCGGCGACCAGGTCGTACGGCGCGCCCGAGCAGTCGACGAGCTGCACGAGACGGACCTCGGTCACCTGCGCGAGCCGCCGCAGGCTGCCGGGCTCGAAGCTCTGGAGGTAGACGGGCGCGTCGGACCGGTCCATCCCGGCACGGCGCAGCGCCGCGACCAGCGGCTCCTCGAGCGCCAGCCCGATCGACGCGAAGTACGTCGGGTGCTTGGTCTCGGGGTACACGCCGACCGGCCCACCGGCTCGGGTCACCGACCGGCGCGCGAGGTCGAGCACCTCGTCGAGCGTGGGGATCCCGTAGCGCCCGTCGTGCACCGCGCCGGCGGGCCGCAGCCGCGGCAGGCGCTCGACCGCGCGCAGGGTCCGCAGCTCGGCGAGCGTGAAGTCCTCCGTGAACCAGCCGGTCACGGCGCGGCCGTCAATCGTCCGCGTGGTGCGCCGGTCCGCGAACTCGGGGTGCGCGGCGACGTCGGTCGTGTCGCCGATCTCGTTCTCGTGCCGCACGACGAGCACGCCGTCCCTCGTCGGGACCACGTCCGTCTCGAGGTAGTCGGCGCCCTGCGCGACGGCGAGCTCGTAGGAGGCCAGCGTGTGCTCGGGTCGGTAGCCGCTCGCACCGCGGTGCGCGATCACCGTCGTCGGGCTCATGTCGACCACCGCCCCGCCGGTCGGGCGTCGTCAGGCGCGGCGCAGGCGACCGACGTCGCGGACCGCGCCCCGGTCGGCGGACGTGGCCATCGCGGCGTACGCCTGCAGGGCCGGCGACACGTACCGGTCGCGGTCCTTCGGCTGCCACGGGTTCTCCGACGAGTCCATCTTGGCGCGCCGCTCGGCGAGCACCTCGTCGGGCACGTTGATCCGGATGAGGCGCGTCTCGACGTCGATCTCGATCTCGTCGCCGTCCTCGATGAGACCGATCGCGCCGCCGGCGGACGCCTCGGGCGAGACGTGCCCCACCGAGATGCCGGACGAGCCGCCCGAGAACCGGCCGTCGGTGATGAGCGCGCACACCTTGCCCAGGCCGCGGCCCTTGATGAACGACGTCGGGTAGAGCATCTCCTGCATGCCCGGGCCGCCCGAGGGGCCCTCGTAGCGCACGACGACGACGTGGCCGGGGTGCACCTGCTTGGTCAGGATCTTCTCGACGGCCTCGTCCTGCGACTCGCACACCAGCGCGGTCCCGACGAAGTGGAACAGCTCCGGGTCGATGCCCGCGGTCTTGATGATCGCGCCGTCGACGGCGAGGTTGCCGCGCAGCACCGCGAGGCCGCCCTCGACCGTGTACGCGTGCTCGACGGACCGGATGCAGCCGTTCGCGGCGTCGGTGTCGAGCGACTCCCACACGTTCGTCGTCGAGAACGCCTGTGTGGTGCGCACCCCACCGGGTGCGGCGTGGAACAGGTCGACCGCACGCGCCGTGGCCTTGCCGCCGCGCACGTCCCAGTCGTCGAGCCAGGCGCGCAGCGTCGGGGTGTGCACCGAGGTGACGTCGTGGTCGAGCAGCCCGCCACGGTCGAGCTCGCCGAGCAGCGCCGGGATGCCCCCGGCGCGGTGGACGTCCTCCATGTGGAAGTCCGGGTGGTTCGGCGCGACCTTCGACAGGCACGGCACGTGCCGGCTGATGGCGTCGATGTCGGCGAGCGTGAAGTCGACCTCGGCCTCCTGCGCGGCGGCCAGGATGTGGAGCACGGTGTTCGTCGAGCCGCCCATCGCGACGTCGAGCGTCATGGCGTTGGCGAACGCGGCCTTCGTCGCGATGCCGCGCGGGGCCGCGGTGTCGTCCTCGTCCTCGTAGTAGCGCCGCGCCAGGTCGACGATCGTGCGGCCCGCCTCGAGGAACAGCTCACGGCGGGCGGCGTGCGTCGCGAGCGTCGAGCCGTTGCCGGGCAGCGACAGGCCGAGCGCCTCGGTCAGGCAGTTCATCGAGTTCGCCGTGAACATCCCGGAGCACGAGCCGCACGTCGGGCACGCGTTCTCCTCGACCGCGTCGAGCGACTTGTCCGAGACGTTGTCGTCGGCCGAGTAGTTGATCGCGTTGATGAGGTTGAGGTGCGTCTTGGCGACGCCGTCGGCGACGACCGCCTTACCGGCCTCCATCGGGCCGCCGGAGACGAACACGACCGGGATGTTCAGCCGCAGCGCCGCGTTGAGCATGCCGGGCGTGATCTTGTCGCAGTTGGAGATGCACACGAGCGCGTCGGCGCAGTGCGCGTTGACCATGTACTCGACCGAGTCGGCGATCAGGTCGCGCGAGGGCAGCGAGTAGAGCATGCCCGCGTGGCCCATCGCGATGCCGTCGTCGACTGCGATGGTGTTGAACTCCTTGGCGACGCCGCCGGCCTCGCGGATCGCGCCCGCGACCAGGTCGCCCATGTCCTTGAGGTGCACGTGCCCCGGCACGAACTGCGTGTACGAGTTCGCGATCGCGACGATCGGCTTGCCGAAGTCCTCGCTGCCCATCCCGGTCGCGCGCCACAGCGCGCGGGCGCCGGCCATGTTGCGGCCGTGGGTCGAGGTCCGGGAGCGCAGCGGGCGGCTCATCGTGGTCAGCTCCTTCACGGCGTCAGGGGCGGCGCCGCAGGCCAGCCTACGTCCGTCTCAGCGCTCGGATCGTGGGGTGTCCACGGGGCGATCAGTCACCTGGGTGCTGCCGGTCGGCCGCAGGTCGAACGACGTCACGCGCAGCGTCGCGCCGCTCGACCCGGTCGCGTACAGCCCGATCCAGCTCCCCGTGAACGCGTGCGCGGCCCGGGGGTCGAGCCAGTGCAGGTCCAGGCCGACGAGGTCGAGCACCTCGCCGCCGGCCCCGTACGCACAGGTCAGGTCCCAGCCGCGGATGCGCAGCTCGAGTGTGACCGGCCCGGCGGCGGGGAGCGCCGCGGAGGCGACCTCGCGCTCGTCGTCGTCCTCGGTGCGCACGACGACGACGCGACGGGAGCCGTCGGCGCCCCGGGCGACGCCGAGGACGACATGGCGCGTGTCGGACAGCCGCACGACGAGCCCGCCGAGGTCGCCGGCGCCGGGCGACGGCTCGACCACGGCGCGCACGTCGAGGTCGTCGTGCTGCTGACGCCTCCCGACGAACGCCGGCGTGCCGCCCGCGCGCAACGGCCGGGACCGGTAGGCCAGCTCGAGCGTGCCGTCGACGACGCGCGCGACCGTGTCGACGGGCGCCCGCAGCGCGGTCCACCCGTGCGCGGCGAGGGGTTCGGCGAGCTCGGCCGGGTTCACGTCGCCGGCCGCCGCGGACGCCGGGTCCCGGTCCCACGGAAGGTCGACGTGCGGCGTCACCCGCCCGACCTCCGGCGCGAGGACGGGCCACCTGTCCTCCCACTCGACGGGGACCAGGAACGTCTCGCGACCGAGCAGGCCCGCGCGCCAGCCGAGCAGCACCGCCCACCAGGAGCCGTCGGGCATCTCGACGAGGTCGGCATGGCCGACGCCGACCACGGGCTCGCGTCGGCCGAGGTGCCGATGGGTGAGCACCGGGTTCGCCCGGTTGCCCTCGTACGGACCGGTGACCACGTCCGCGCGCGCGACGGACTGCGCGTGGTGCTCCTCGGTGCCGCCCTCGGCCGCCAGCAGGTAGTAGGTGCCCCCGACGCGGTACAGGTGCGGGCCCTCGGCCCACACGGCGCCCTCGAGCGCACCGTGCCAGAGCACGTGCTCGGGCCCGACGAGCCGCCCGGCGGCGAGGTCGAGCTCACGCAGCCAGACCTCGGTCTGGGCCGGCCATGCAGGCGAGCGGGCCGGCCGGCACCCCACGTACCAGGCGCGGCCGTCGTCGTCGACGAACAGCGAGGGGTCGAAGCCCTCGGCCTCCGGCAGCCAGACCGGGTCCGACCAGGGTCCGGCGGGGTCGGTCGCCGTGACCAGGAAGTTCCCGCGCGGGGTGCCCGCGGGCACGTCGTCGGGCAGCACCGCGGTGCACAGCGCGACGAACCGGCCGTCGTGGTGCCGCAACGTGGGCGCGTACAGCCCGCCCGTCGCCGCGACCGCGTGCGAGAGGTCGACCTGCCCGTGCACCGCGTGCCCCACGAGCTCCCAGCTCACGAGGTCGCGCGACCGGTACACGGGCAGGCCGGGGACGTGCTCGAACGTCGACGTCATGAGGTAGACGTCGGCGCCCACACGGCACACCGTCGGGTCCGGGTGGCAGCCCGGCAGGACGGGGTTCGCCGTGCGCACGTCAGCTGGGGTCGACGCCGGTCTCGGTGCGGCGGGCGTCCGCGACCGTGATCTCGTGCACCGGTCCGACGAGCTGGGCCGTGGACTGCGTCGCGCGGGTCTCGCTCGTCCCGGTCCACACCTCGAACGCGCCCGGCTCGACGACGCGCCGCAGGTCGCGTCCGCTGAACGCGAGCCGGGCCGGCGGCACCTCGAAGCGGACCGTGACGGCCTCGCCGGGTGCGAGGTGCACGCGGTGGTAGCCGACGAGCTGCGCGACTGGTCGTGTCACCGACGCCACGACGTCGCGCACGTAGAGCTGCACGACCTCGTCGCCGGCGAGCGCACCGGTGTTGGCGACGCGCACCGAGGCGACCAGGGGCGTGTCGGTGCGGCCGGCGGTCACGACGAGCTCGTCGTGCTCGAACGACGTGTACGACAGCCCGTGACCGAACGGCAGGGTCGGCGTGGTGCGCAGGTTCGTCACGTCGCCGTCCCCGCCGAGCGCGGGGTGCAGGTAGGTGTACGGCTGCGCGCCGGCCGAGCGCGGCATGCTCACGGGCAGCCGTCCCGACGGGTTGACCCGCCCCGAGAGCACGCCCGCGAGCGCCGGGCCGCCCTCCTCTCCCGGGAAGAACGACTGGACGACGGCCGCGCACGACGACAGCGCCCAGTCGATCGCGTAGGGGCGCCCGGTGACGAGCACGAGCACGACAGGTGTACCGGTCGCGACGACGGCCTCGACGAGGGCGCGCTGCACGCCCGGCAGCTCGAGGTCGTCGCGGTCGCAGCCCTCGCCGACCGTGCCGCGGCCGAACAGGGCCGCGTGGTCGCCGACGACGAGCACCGCGACGTCGCTGGCCGAGGCCAGCGCGACGGCCTCGTCGAACCCGCTGCGGTCGTCGTCGTCGACCGCGGAGCCCTGGGCGAAGTCGGCCGCGAACCCCTCGGTCCGGAGCGCCTCGAGCACGGTCGGCACCTCGATGCCGGTCTCCGCGTCGGGGTGGTGCGCGAGCACGTGGTTGACGAACGAGTAGCAGCCGAACAGCGCCTGGTAGCGGTCCGCGTTGGGGCCGATCACCGCGATGCGCCGGTCGACGGGCAGCGGGAGCGTTCCGTCGTTCGAGAGCAGCACGACCGACTCCGCGGCGAGCTGAGCGGCGAGCCGGCGGTGGAGCGGGCTGTCGAGATCGACGCCCGTGGGCGGCTCGCCCTCGAAGGTCGCCCCGAGCAGGCCGAGCTCCTCCTTCTGGCGCAGCGCCCGCAGCACGGCGCGGTCGACGAGGGCCTCGTCGACGGTGCCCGCGCGAACGGCGGCCGCGAGCGGCGCGAGGAACGCGTCACCCGTGGGCAGCTCGACGTCGAGCCCGGCGGCCAGCGCCGCACCCGCGGCCTCGCCGAGGTCGCCCGCGACGCCGTGCAGCAGGTGCAGGAACGCGACCCCGAAGTAGTCGCTCACGACGACGCCGTCGAAACCCCACCGCTCGCGCAGCAGCCCGGTCAGCAGGTCGGGGTCCATCGCGACCGGCAGACCGTCGATCTCGACGTACGCGGGCATCACGGACCGGACACCGCCGTCGAGGACAGCCATCTCGAACGGCGGCAGCAGCACGTCGGCCAGCTCACGCGGCCCCGCGGAGACAGGACCGAAGTTCCGACCGGCCCGCGAGCCCGAGTAGCCGACGAAGTGCTTGAGCGTCGCGTGCACACCCTCGGCCTGCAGGCCACGCACGTAGGCCGTGCCCAGCGTCCCGACGAGGTAGGGGTCCTCGGCGATGCACTCGTCGACCCGCCCCCAGCGCGAGTCGCGGATCACGTCGAGCACGGGTGCGAGGCCCTGGTGCACGCCGAGCTCGCGCATCGAGCCCCCGATCGCGGCCGCGACCTGCTCGACGAGCTCCTCGTCGAACGACGCCCCCCAGGCGAGCGGTGTCGGGAACGTCGCAGCGCGCCACGCGGACAGGCCGGTGAGGCACTCCTCGTGCACGAGCGCAGGGATGCCGAGCCGGGTCTCGGTGACGAGGCGGCGCTGCATCGCCCAGAGCCATGCCGCGCGCTCGTCGGGCTCGACGGGACGTGTGCCGTAGACGCGGGTGAGGTGCCCGAGCCCGTGCCGGACGGCCTCGTCGAGACCCGTCTCCTGGGTGAACTCACCCTGCAGGGGCGCGACGGCCTCACCGTCGGACTTCTCCCAGAAGCCGACGATCTGCGCGAGCTTCTCCTCGAGCGTCATCGCGGCCAGGAGGCTGCTCGCGCGGTCGAGCGTCGCGGGTGGACGCTCCTGCAGATCCGTCACGGATCGCTCTCCTTGTGGCGTGTGGGGTCGCCCGGCCGTGACGGCCGGGACCCTGGCGAGGTCGGTCATCCCTTCACGGCCCCCTGCAGGCCGCCGACGATGCGCTTCTGCATCGCCAGGAAGAACACGAGCGCGGGGATCATCGCGAGCGACGTGAACGCGAACACGCCGGCCATGTCGGACGAGTGCTCCGAGGAGAAGTCCGCGACACCGAGCGGCAGCGTCTTCATGTCGCTCTGCAGCAGCAGCAGCGGCAGGAGGTAGGCGTTCCACGACCCGACGAAGGCGAGCACGCCGACGGTGATCATGCCGGGGCCCGACAGCGGCAGCAGGATCCGCCAGAAGAACCCGACCCGGGAGCAGCCGTCGATCTGGGCCGCCTCCTCGAGCTCGTCGGGGATGGCCTGCAGGAACGGCCGCAGGATCACCACGGTGACCGGCAGGGCGAACGCCGCCTGGGGCAGTGCGATGCCCCAGTAGGTGTTCCCCATGTGCAGGTCCTTGGTGATGAGGATGAACAGCGGGATGATCGCCACCGTCGCGGGGAACAGCAGGCCCATCACGAACACCATGAACAGCGGCTCGCGCCACTTGAACTTGTAGCGGGCCAGCGGGTAGGCGGCCATGACCCCGAGGACGACGACGAGCAGCGTCGTGAGCCCGGCGACGATCGTCGAGTTCATGACGTAGCGCCAGAAGGTCGAGTTCTGCAGCACGCCCACGTAGTTGGTCAGGACCCACGGATCGGGCAGACCGGCCGGGTCGTCCGCGAGCTGAGGGTTGGTCCGGAACCCCGAGAGCACGCCGTAGAGCACGGGGCCGAGCGTGAGCGCGACGACGATCAGCGCGATGAAGTAGATCAGCGGGCTGCCGCCGCGCATCGCGTTGGTGGACCGGCCGGGCCGGCGAGTCTGCGCGAACTTGGCGGCGCTCGACGGCGCGCTGGACGGGGCTGCGGTTGCGGTGCTCATCGCGCGACCTTCTTCTTCTTGATCACGGTCACGGTGTTGTCCCGACGCATGATGAAGCGCTGGTAGAGGAGCGCCAGGATCAGTGCGACGACGAAGAGGATCACCGAGGCCGCCGAGGCGATGCCGTAGTTGGAGCGCTTCGTACCCTCGGTCACGAGGAAGGTCGCCATGGTCGTGGTCGAGTTGGCCGGACCGCCCTTGGTGAGGATCCAGACCATGTCGAACAGCTGCAGGGAGCCGATCATCGACAGGAACGCCCAGGTGCGCATGGTGGGGCCGAGCAGCGGGATCGTGATCTTGCGCTGCACCTGCCACCAGCTCGCGCCGTCGATCTGCGCGGCCTCGTAGAGCTCGTCGGGTACGCCCTGCAGGCCGGCGAGGAACAGGAGGATCGCCAGGCCCAGGTACTTCCAGGTCAGCACGACGATGACCGTCGCGAGCGCGTACTTCGGGTCACCCAGGAAGCCCTGCTCGGGGCCGTGCAGGCCGACCGCGTCGAGCCACGCGTCGATGACGCCGTACTTGGGCTGCAGGAGCTGGAACCACACGACGCCCGCGATGACCTCCGCGAGCACGTACGGGACGAAGATGATCGTCCGCAGCATCCCCTGGCCACGCATGCGCCGGTTGAGCAGCAGCGCGATCAGCAGTCCGAGGGGGAGCTGGATGGCGATGGACGCCACGACGATGATGAGGTTGTGCTGCAGCGCGCCGGTGAAGACGTCGTTGTTGAGCACCGAGACGTAGTTCTTCAGCCCCACGAAGTCCACCAGCGGGCCGTAGCCCTTCCACCGGTAGAACGAGAACTGGACGGCCTTGACGATCGGCCAGACCACGAAGAACACGAACAGGAGCAAGGCGGGAGCCACGAAGAACGCGATCTCGAGGCCCTTGCGGGTGTTGTTGCCTCCCGCGCGGCGCCCACCGGGGCCCCCCGCCGCCGACCGCATGGTGCGGCCGGCGACGGGGACCGTCAGGGTGGACGTCGCAGCCGAGGCGGAGGCGCCCTGCTGGGCGTTCGCTTCGTCTGCCACGTCGATCACTTCTCTGCGTCAGCCGCCGCCTGGGTGGCGTCGACGATGTCCTGCGGGGAAGCCTGGCCGGCGAACATCAGCGCGATCTCGTCGTTCATCGCACCACCGATCGCGGAGCCGAAGGCCGTGTCGAAGTACAGCTGCACGTACGGCGCCTTGTCACGGACGTCGAGCAGGGTCGCCAGCGCCGGGTCGGAGACGTACTGCGACGCGGTGTTGTTGGTCGGCAGACCCATGTCCAGCTCGGCGAAGCCCTTCTGGACCTCGTCGGAGAGCAGGTACTTCGCGAACTCGACGGCCTCGTCGGGGGCGTTGGCGCCCACGGCCCAGGCGTCGCCGCCACCGAGCGCGTCGGCGGGGTCACCCTCGCCGTCGTCGACCGACGGGAAAGCGAACCAGCCCGTGTTCTCACCCAGGCCCAGACCGTCCTCGGTCAGGCCCTGCATGACGCCCGGCTCCCAGTGGCCCTGCATCTCGATCGCGACCTTGCCCGTGGCGAGCAGGCCGGACGCCGAGGTGGCACCCGTCTGGGCCGGGGTGGTGAGGAAGCCGGCGTTGAACGGCTCCGCCGCGATCAGCTTCTCGAGGTCCTCGCCCGCCTTCACGAAGCACGGGTCGGAGAAGTCGAGCGACGTGACCGCGCCCTTGAGCGTGTCCTCCGAGCACTCGCGCAGCGAGAAGTAGTACCAGTAGTGCGCGGCCGGCCACTTGTCACCGGCGCCCACGGAGATGGGCTCGATGCCCGCACCCTTGAGCGTGTCGATGACGTCGTACATGTCGTCCCAGCTCGTCGGGACGTCGGTGATGCCGGCCTGCTCGAAGAGGGCCTTGTTGTACCAGAAGCCCACGACGCCCAGCGAGAACGGGAGCGCGTAGGTCTTGCCGTCGACCTGGAAGCCGCCGACCGAACCACCGAGCTTGGCGATCGTGTCCGCCGCCGAGTCGGAGATGTCCTTGGTCAGACCCGCGGCGACGTGGTCGGCGAGCTCACCGCCGCCACGCTCCATGTAGACGTCCGGCGCGTCGCCGGCCTGGAACGCGGCCTCCAGCTTGGTGACCATGTCCTCGTGCTGCATCGCGTTGACGTCGATGGTCACGCCGGGGTTGGCGGCCTCGAAGTCGGCAGCGACCTTGTCGTAGTAGGTCTTGCCGTCACCCGTGTTGGAGTTGTGCCACCACGTGATGGTGACGTCCTTGTCGCCACCACCGGAGGTCGTGGTCGAGTCGGTACCCGGCTCGTTGTCGTCTCCGCTGCTGCACGCAGCAGCCAGCAGTGCCACGGTGGTAGCAAGGGCGAAAGCCGCAGTCGCGCGGCGCATCCGTGCCATGTCAGTCCCTTCAGTCGTCGTTGACCCAGCCTGGACAGCAAGGAGTCTCACCCGCTCGGGGCCGCCCCGTCAATCGTTATCGATACCGTTATCGAAACCGTTATACAAACGATGCACTACGATCACCTCGTGGACCAGGGAGCCCGCGTCAAGATGTCCGACGTCGCACGAGCGGCGGGGGTGTCGGTCGCGACCGTGTCGAAGGTCGTCAACGGGCGCTACGGCGTCGCGCAGGGCACGACCGACCGTGTCCAGCAGGTGATCGAGGAGCTCGGTTACGAGGCCAGTCTGGGCGCCAGCAGCCTGCGCAGCCACCGGACGAACGTGCTCGGGATCCTCGTCGCCGAGTTCGAGCCGTTCTCCACCGAGCTCCTCAAGGGCGCGTCCGCGGCCGTCTCCTCGACCGGCTACGAGCTGCTCGCCTACTCGGGCGGCGCGCGCGGGGGCGACGTCGGCTGGGAGCGCCGCTACCTGTCCCGGCTGGGCGGCACCCTCATCGACGGCGCGATCATCGTCACCCCGACGGTCGTCGACGCCGCGCAGGGCATCCCGGTCGTCGCGGTCGACCCGCACACCGGCCCGTCCGGGCTGCCGACGGTCGACTCCGACAACCTCGAGGGCGCGATCCTCGCGACCCGCTACCTCGTCGAGCTCGGGCACCGGCGCATCGGCATGCTCGGCGGCCGGCCGGACCTCGAGTCCTCCCGGCTGCGCGAGGCCGGCTTCCGGCAGGCGATGGCGAGCGCCGGCATCCCCGTCGAGGAGCACCTGGTGCGCGTGGGCGGCTACCGGGCCGACACGGCCGACGCGCCCGCGCGCGAGCTGCTCTCGCTGCCCGACCGACCCACCGCGGTGTTCGCCGCCAACGACCTGTCGGCGATCCACCTCATCGACGTCGCGACCGAACTCGGCATCGCGGTGCCGGACGACCTGTCGGTGATCGGCTTCGACAACGTCCCCGAGTCTGCGCTGTGCAACCCCCCGCTGACGACCGTCAGCCAGCCCCTGCGGGACATGGGCGCTCGTGCGCTCGCCCTGCTCGTCGACCTGCTCGACGAGAACCGCACCGAGCCGGTGACCGCCACCCACGTGCGGCTGCCCACCGAGCTCGTCGTCCGCGCCTCCTGCCGCCGGCTCGCCTGAGCACCCGCGCGCTACCCCGCGCGGCCGCCCTCCCCCACGCTCGCCCGGCAGGTCCGACGAGCCTGCCCGACAGGTCCGACGAGCGCGCCCGACAGTTCCGACGAGCGCGCCCGGCAGGTCCGACGAGCCTGCGCGCCCGGATGTGAAGGACCTGTGAACGAAGTGAGGACAAACGTCCCGCGGCACAGCGGTGCGTGTGCACAAGAGTTCATGTGGGCGGCGCAGACGGCGCCGAACGCACAGGAAGAAGAATCGCCATGACCGCAATCTCGCAGGCGGCGGACACGACCTCGACCGCCGCGGTGGTCACCGAGGAGTCCGTCGTCACGTCGTCGAAGGCTCGCGTGATGCTGGCCGTCACCCGGCTCGCCACGGGCTTCATCTTCCTCTGGGCGTTCCTCGACAAGACGTTCGGCCTGCACTACTCGACGGGCGCCCCGGTCGCCGAGGGCGAGCCCTCCAAGTCGTGGCTCGAGGGTGGCACCCCCGCCCAGGGCTTCATGAAGTTCGGTGCCTCCGGCCCGTTCAAGGACTTCTTCGCGAACCTCGCCAGCCCGCTGGCGGACTGGCTGTTCATGCTGTCGATGCTCGGCGTCGGTGCCGCGGTGATGCTCGGTGTCGGCCTGCGCGTCTCCGCCGCCGTCGGCTCGTTCGTCATGGCGATGATGTGGCTCGCCGAGTGGCCGCTGGCCCAGGGCTCCACCAACCCCCTGGTCGACTACCACGTGATCTACGCGCTGGTCCTCGTCATCGTCGCGCTGACCTTCGCGGGCGACACGTGGGGCCTCGGGAAGAAGTGGGCGAACCTGCCGATCGTGCAGTCGCAGGGCTGGCTGCGCTGATCTGAGCTCCCGGCCATCCCTCAGGTCGGACAGGCGAGAGGCCCGCGGCTCCGTCGGGAACCGCGGGCCTCTCGCCTGTGCTGTGCCCGGCGCAGGCCGCCGACCGGGCTGTCAGTCCGAGCTCATCGCCCGGTACTCGTCCTCGAGCATCCCCATGCAGATCGCGTCGCAGAATCCCTCGCCGTCGCGGTAGGCGTCGCGCCGCCGGCCCTCGACCCGGAAGCCGATGTTCTCGTAGAGCGACTTGGCGCGGGCGTTGATCGCGAGCACGTCGAGCTCGACGCGGTGCAGCCCGAGCCCGTCGAACGCGAAGCCCAGCACGAGCAGGATCCCCTCGGTGCCGTAGCCACGACCACGGTAGGACGGCCGCATCGCGAGGCGGAGGTTGGCGCTGCGCGTGACCTCGTCGATCTCGTTCAGGACGATCTCGCCCAGGAAGTCGTCGTTGCCGTGCACGGTGACCGCGAAGTCGAACCGGCCCCCGGCCGTCGCACGGCTCGCGCACCAGGCGTCGACCTGCTCGCGCGTGTACGCCGCCGTCGTCCCGGTCAGGCGCGTGCCCTCGGCGTCCGTGACCAGGTCCCACATGGCCTCCGAGTCCTCGGCACGTATGGGCCGCAGCACCAGCATCTCGCCCTGCAGCGTGGGCTTGTCCATCGCGACCTCCCCGTCCGAGCCGAGCGCGTCCTGGCAGGCTATTGCACCCAGGCGACGACACGCCCGCGGCCCGCCGGTCGTCGGGAGGAGACGACGATCGGCGGGCCGCGGGGCGGGTGGTCCCGGGACGGGACCCCTGACGAGCCAGGTCAGGAGACCGTCAGGCGCACCGCCTTGCTCGTCGCCGTGCCGCTGTCGTTCGTCGCGACGACGCGGTAGAGCGCACCGTTACGCGTCGGCGAGGCGGTGACGTTCAGCGTGGCTGACGTCGCGCCGGCCAGCGGCGTCCACGCCGTGGCACCGGCCCGCTTCTCGAACCACTGCAGCCGCGGCTTCGGATAACCCGCGACGGTGACCTCGAACCGGGCCTTGGCCCACGCGGCGACCGTCGTCGACGAGGGCTGTGCGGTGATCGTCGGAGTCGTCCGCACGACCCGGACCGTGGCGACCTTCGTCACGGCCTGGCCCGAGCCGTTGGTGAACACGGCCCGCACCCGCAGCCCGTCGGTCGAGCCGTAGAGCTTGACCTTGAGCGTGCGGGACGTCGCGCTCGGGATCGCCACCCACGTGGACGAGCCGGGCACGCGCTTCTGCCACGTGACCTTCGGGTTCGGGTAGCCGCTCGCGGCCGCCGACACCGTCACGACGCTGCCGTACTCACCGCTCACCGAGACCGGCTGCGACGTGACGACCGGCTTGACCCGGGCCACGCGCACCGTCGCCGGTTGCGTCGTGACCGTACCGGCCGAGTTGGTGTACGTCGCGCGGTACGACGCACCGTCCAGGGCCGCCGTGAGCACGAGCGACCGCGAGGGCTTGCTGCCCGCGACCGCTGCCCAGTCCTTGCCCGGGCGACGGATCTCCCACGAGACGGTCGGTGCCGGCGTGCCGGACGCCGCCGTCACGATCGTCACCGTGCTGCCGAGCGGCGCGGTGATCGTCGTCTCCGGCTGCTGGGTGACGACAGGGGCCACGGCCACGGGCGCACCCGGGCCGACCAGCTCGACGACACCCCAGTGGCCGGTGGACTGGTAGCCCCGACCCGTCGGGTCGGCCCAGTTGGTGATCCCGTTGCGAACCCCACCCGAGGCGTCGTTGACCTGCAGGTCCAGGCCGTGGAACGTGCCGGTCCCGCCGTACTCGAGGAGGCTGATCGCCGCCTCGACGCGGTAGCCGTCGTCCGTGCGGACGACCGCCGAGGTCAGCCGGTTCCGCTGGAACGTCTCGTCGCCCGTGCCGAACGACACCGCTCCGTCCGCGTCGATGCGGATCTGGGTGTCGTCGTACCGGTAGGAGCCGTTCTTCACGTTGCCGCCGTCGACGTAGATCTCGACCGAGTCCTTCGTCCACGGGTCGGAGCCCGTCGTGTCGACGTCGGCATCGGTCACGTCCGCCAGGACGTAGAGCGTGCTGCCGTTCCACAGGGTCCGGAAGGAGCCCTCGGCCGTGCCCGAGCCCGACGTGTGCTTGGCGCTCACGAGCGTGCCCGCGGTGGACCACTGCGCGTCGACGTCACCGTCGATGCTCGGGGCGGTCGTCGCCTCGTGCACCTCGCCGAACGAGAGCGGCTCGGCCAGCGCGATGCTGCCCAGCACGTCCGGCGAGTTCCACGCCGTGGTCGTCGCACCGTCCACGACGCGCACGTCGAGGTCGACCGCACCGCCCTCGACGAGAGAGTCGACAGGCAGCTCGACGACGGCCGTCCAGCCGCCGGTGCGCTCGGTCGCCGTGCCGTCGACGTCACCCGTGCCGTCACGCCCGAACGACACCGCGCCGTCGGGGGTCTCGAGCACGACCGCGTCGGTGTCGTCCACCGTCGCGTCGTCGACGTCCACGTAGACCGTCAGACCCTCGGGCGTCCAGCGCAGCTGGAAGCCGGCCTTCTCCCCCACCGGGTTCAGCGGCAGTCGCTGCCACTGGCCCGACGAGCTCGAGTAGTCGCCGTCCTCGTCGGCCGCGAACGCCGTGGCGCTGCGGATCGCGGCCGGCAGACCGAGGTCGGCCGCCCCGAAGAACGCCGGCTTCGCGGAGAAGTTGTCGTTGAACAGCAGCGGCTTGCCGTTGCCCGACGCCCGCCACGAGCGGCCGTCCGTCAGGCCCCACACCGTCACCGAGAACAGGCTCGAGGCGTGCTCGCGGAACGCGTCGAACGCGGCCTCGTAGTAGTAGCCCTGGTCGATCGACTTCGCGGTGTCCGCCGAGCCGACGAACACGTCGAGCTCGGTGACGGCCTGCACCAGCGGTCGGCCGGACGCCGTCTCGATCCCCTCGAAGTCGGCGATCGCGTCGTCGAGCGAGCTCACCGGCGTCGAGAGCGCCACGTGGAACTGGTGGCCCACGCCGTCGATCGGGACGTCACGCGCGATCAGCCGCTCGACGAGCGCCTTGTAGCGCGCACGCTTACCGGTCTGCTCGGTGTTGTAGTCGTTGATGAAGAGCGTCACGGGGTGCTCGACGCCCTCGGCCGCGTACTCGTCGTTGAACGCCTCGTTCGCGTACTGGAAGGCGTCGTCGACGAACTCCTCACCGAGGATCTGGTACCACTTGCTCTCACGCATGCCGTCGGGGTTGGACGTGCCGTCGTTGACGACCTCGTTGACCACGTCGAACGCGACCAGCGGGTTGCCGTCCGAGCCGAACGCGCCGTACTCGTCGGACAGGGCCTGGGCGACGTTGAAGATGTGGTCGTGCAGCCGCTGGCGCAGCGCGTCGGGTGCCAGGTCGTTGCCCTCGTCGTCCTGGAAGAACCAGGCCGGCGTCTGGCTGTGCCAGGCGAGCGTGTGGCCGTAGACGTTCAGCTCGTTCTCGGCCGCGTAGTCCATGAGGGTCTTCGCCTCGGGGTGCAGGCGGAACGTGTCCACCCCCGTGCCCGAGTACCAGGCCTCGACCTTCATGTAGTTCTCGGAGGTCACCTGGTCGAAGTGCTTGAGCAGCAGCTGCGAGGCGGTGCCCGCGGTCTCCCGCGAGTCGATCGCCACGCCGACCGGGAAGTCGACCGTGTCCTTGAGCGGCGTCAGGTCCTCGATCGCCACGTCGGGGGTCGGCGTCACCGCGATGTCGTCGATCACGAACGTGGAGGTGTTGCCCAGGCCCGTGCTCGTGTACTTCGTCTCGAAGTAGAGCTCGGCCGCCGTCTCGAACGCCGGCATGGTGAACGTGCCGGTCACGTGCACCCAGCTGCTCGACGACAAGCCCGTGAACTGCACGAGGTTCGAGTACTTGGCGGTCTCACCCGTGAGCGTGCGCGAGGAGAGGGTCATGTCGCCCGGCGTGCCCTCGAACCGGACCCACGCCGAGACGTCGTACGACGCGCCGGCGACCGCGGTCTCCGTGACCGGGTACTGCAGGCCGGCGCCCTGCGAGGGGCGCTCCGAGACACGCGCGGAGTACGTGCCGCCGTGCGCGAGCTCGTCCGTGACCGCCACGACGGGGTCACCGTGCTCGTCGGCGCGCAGCGCCCAGCCCTCGAGCGTGCCCGTCTCGAAGTCGGTCTCGACGAGCGGCTCGGTGCCCACCGGGGGCTCGACCTCGCCGGCCGGGCCGAGGATCAGCACGTCGTCCACGAGGAAGCTCGGGTGGGTGGTGTCGATGTCCGCAGCCTCGAAGTAGAACACCAGCTTGGTGAGGTCCGCGGCCGGCGTGTACGTCCCGGTGAGCTCGACCCAGCCGTCCGCGGTCGCGGAAGGTGAGGTGGTCACGGCGTTGTACGAGTCGCCGTCGCCGGTGCTGGTGACGGCCGTGATCTTGATCGCGGACGCGCCGGCGGTCCCGGTCGGGAGCTTGACCCAGGCGGAGACCTGGTACTCCTTGCCCGCCTCGAGCGTGCTCAGGAGGTCGGCCTCCGTGCCGGCCCAGTTGGCGCCGCGGCCCGAGACCAGCAGGCTGTGCGCGCCGCCGTGCGCCTCGGTGTCCGTCGCGGCGACCGTCGAGTTGCGCGCACCCCAGGGAGCGGTCGACGACTCGAAGTCGTTCGACAGGACCACCGTGGGCTCGGGGGTGCCGGGCTCGCCCGGCACGGAGACGACGACGTCGTCGAGCTGGTAGGTGAAGTCGAGCGCGGGGGTGGGCTCCGGGTAGGGGCCGGTGCCGAAGAAGAACTGGGACTGCGGGCTCGTCTCGGGGATCGTGTACTGCGTCGTGACGGTCTTCCACTCGGAGGTCAGCGTCACGTCGGTGCCCAGCCACGAGTAGCCGGGCTTGGTGACCCAGCGCGCCGGGACGTTCGTGTCACCCGAGACGATGCGCGCCTGCGCCGAGACGGTCACGACCGTGCCGGCCTCGAGGCCGTCCAGCAGCCCCGCCGGGGTGTCCAGACCGTCGTAGCTCGCCGCGCGGTGGACCTGGTAGGCCTTGTTGCCCGCCCCGAGGTCGACGTACGTGCCCGCCGCCCCGGACTGCCCGAGCGTGCCCTTGGTCCCGTCGTCGAAGTTGACGGACAACAGCGTGGTCGTGCTTCCGTCTGCGGCGGTCGCGACGGTGGTCACCCCGACCAGTGGGGTGAGCACCAGCGCGACGGTTGCGGCCAGCGCAACTCCTCGCCTGCGGCGCACGGTGGTTCCAGTAGACATCAACGCTCCTTTGCGTGACCCGGCCGGTGTCGGTTGCGGCGAGGCTAACCCGGCTCGCTGTCATTTCGAAGAGTTTTCGGATAACGATTTCGATACCGTTATCGATGGGAGCGTGACCATCGTGGGGGATCGGGTGTCGAGGGCCCCGACCGGCCGGCTCCGCGCGGTGCTCGCGGGCACGACGAGGTCCCGACGACGACGCCCCGCCGCCCAGGAGGGCGAGCGGGGCGTCGTCGTCGGGACGGGTGGCGTCGGGGCGTCAGGCTCCGACGCGCTCGAGCACGAGCTCACGCACGCGCGCTGCGTCGGCCTGCCCGCGCGTGGCCTTCATGACCGCACCGATGACGGCGCCGACCGGGCCGAGGTTGCCGGACCGGATCTTGTCCGCGACGTCCGGCTGGGCGGCCAGTGCCTCGTCGATCGCGGCGAGCAGGGGACCGTCGTCGGAGACGATCTCGAGCCCGCGGGCCGCGACGACCGTGTCGGGGTCGCCCTCGCCCGCGAGCACGCCCTCGAGCACCTGGCGGGCGAGCTTGTCGTTGAGTCGGCCCGAGTCGACCAGACCCTGCAGCGCGCCGATCTGCGCCGGAGTGATCGGCAGGTCGGCGAGCTCGATCTCGCGCTCCTTGGCGGTGCGGGCCAGCTCGCCCATCCACCACTTGCGGGCCGCGGCCGGCGCGGCGCCCGCCGCCACGGTCGCCTCGATCAGCTCGATCGCACCCGCGTTGACCACGTCACGCATCTCGGCGTCCGCGTAGCCCCACTCCCCCTGCAGCCGGCGACGACGAGCCGCGGGCAGCTCCGGCAGCGCGGCGCGGATCTGCTCGACCCACGCCCGGTCCGGCGCGATCGGCACCAGGTCGGGCTCCGGGAAGTACCGGTAGTCCTCCGCGTCCGACTTCACGCGCCCGCTCGTCGTCGAACCCGTGTCCTCGTGCCAGTGCCGGGTCTCCTGCACGATCGAGCCGCCCGCGTCGAGCACGGCCGCCTGCCGGGAGACCTCGTAGCGCACGGCGCGATCGACCGAGCGGAACGAGTTGACGTTCTTGGTCTCGGTGCGCGTGCCGAGCGGGCTCGTCGGCGTCGCGCGCAGCGACACGTTGACGTCCGCGCGGACGTTGCCGCGCTCCATGCGCGCCTCGGACACCTCGAGCGCCCGGAACAGGTCGCGCAGCGTCTGCACGTACGCGCGCGCGACCTCGGGCGCACGCGCCCCGGCTCCCGTGATGGGGCGCGTCACGATCTCGACGAGCGGGATGCCCGCCCGGTTGTAGTCCACGAGCGAGTACTCCGCGCCGTGGATGCGACCGGTCGCGCCGCCGACGTGCGTGTTCTTGCCGGCGTCCTCCTCCATGTGCGCGCGCTCGACCTCGACGCGGAACACGGTCCCGTCCTCGAGCTCGACGTCGACGTAGCCGTCGTACGCGATCGGCTCGTCGTACTGCGACGTCTGGAAGTTCTTCGGCACGTCCGGGTAGAAGTAGTTCTTCCGCGCGAACCGGCAGGTCTGCGCGATCGAGCAGTTCAGCGCGAGCCCGATCCGGATCGCGTACTCGACGGCCGTCCCGTTGACCACGGGCAGGCTGCCGGGCAGCCCGAGCGAGACGGGCGTGACGGACGTGTTCGGCTCCTCGCCGAAGCCCGCCGGCGCACCGTCGAACATCTTGGTGCGGGTGCCGAGCTCGACGTGCACCTCGATACCGATGACCGGGTCGAACCGGGCCACGGCCTCGTCGTAGTCGACCAGGTCGACGGTTGCGCGGCTCATCGGGCGACCTCCAGCTCCGGGGCCTGCGCGAGCAGCGGACCGCCCCACTCGTCCTCGAGCAGCGCCTCGAGCGCCGCTCCCACGCGGTACAGCCGGTCGTCGGCCTTGGCCGGGGCCAGCACCTGGAAGCCGGCGGGCAGGCCGTCGTCCGACAGGCCCGAGGGCAGCGACAGCCCCGGCACGCCCGCGAGGTTCGCGGGGATCGTCGCGACGTCGTTGAGGTACATCGCCAACGGGTCGTCGAGCTTCTCGCCCAGCTTGAACGCGGTCGTCGGCGCGGTGGGCGAGACGAGCACGTCCGCCTGCTCGAACGCCGCGGCGAAGTCCCGCTGGATGAGCGTGCGGACCTTCTGCGCGCTGCCGTAGTAGGCGTCGTAGTAGCCCGCCGACAGCGCGTACGTGCCGAGGATGATGCGCCGCTTGACCTCGTCGCCGAAGCCCTGGCCACGCGTCGCGCCCATCACGCGCTCGGCGGTCACGGGGCCCTCGCTCGGCTCGACGCGCAGCCCGAAGCGCATGCCGTCGAACTTCGCCAGGTTGCTCGACGCCTCCGCCGGCAGGATCAGGTAGTAGGCCGCGAGCGCGTACGTGAAGTGCGGGCAGGACACCTCGACGACCTGCGCACCGGCACGCTGCAGCAGCTCGAGCGACTCGTGGAACCGCGCGAGCACACCCGGCTGGTAGCCCTCGCCCTGCAGCTCGGTGATCACACCGACGCGCACACCCGACAGGTCCCGGTTCGCGCCCAGGCGGGCCGCCCCGACGAGGTCCGGCAGCGGCTCGGCGATCGACGTCGAGTCGAGCGGGTCGTGCCCGCCGATGAGCTCGTGCAGCAGCGCGCTGTCCAGGACCGTGCGCGTGACCGGCCCGGCCTGGTCGAGGCTGCTCGCGAGCGCGATGAGCCCGTACCGCGAGACCGAGCCGTAGGTCGGCTTGACGCCGACGCTCCCCGTGACGGCCGCCGGCTGGCGGATCGAGCCGCCGGTGTCCGTGCCGATCGCGAGCGGCGCCTCGTACGCGGCGACGGCCGCGGCCGAACCGCCACCCGACCCGCCCGGGATGCGCGTCAGGTCCCACGGGTTGTGCGTGTTGCCGTACGCGGAGTGCTCGGTCGAGCTGCCCATCGCGAACTCGTCCATGTTCGTCTTGCCGAGGATCGGCAGGCCCGCGGCCTTGATCCGCCCGACGAGCGTGGCGTCGTACGGCGGCAACCAGCCCTCGAGGATGCGCGAGCCGGCCGTGGTCGGCACGCCCTTGGTCACCACGACGTCCTTGACCGCGATCGGCACGCCCGCGAGTAGGTGCAGCTCCTCGCCCGCCGCGCGGCGGGCATCGATGTCGGCGGCAGTCGCCAACGCGTCCTCGTCGGACACGTGCAGGAACGCGTGCACCGCACCGTCGACGGCCGCGATGCGGTCCAGGTGCGCGCGCGTCGCCTCGACCGAGGAGACCTCACCCGAGCGCAGCCGCTCCGCGAGCGCCGCGGCACTGAGCCTCGTCAGGTCGCTCATGCGTCCTCCCCCAGGATCTGCGGGACGAGGAACTTGCCGTCCTGCGCGGCGGGCGCCGCGGCGAGCACCGCGTCGCGGTCCACGGTCGGCACCGGCACGTCGGGACGGAAGACGTTGGTCAGCGGCAGGGGGTGGCTGGTGGCGGGCACGTCCGGCGTGGCGATCTCGCTCACGCGCGCGACCGACTCGACGATCACGTCGAGCTCGCCCGCGAGCCGGTCGAGCTCCGCGGGCGTCAGGTCGATCCGGGCGAGCCCCGCCACGCGCGCGACCTCGTCGCGAGAGAGGGAGGACATGCCCAGGAGTCTAGACGGGCCGACCGGCCGACCAGCGGGCCGTCCAGCCGGCCGACCGCGGGTTCCCCCGGCTCGGGCCGGCTACGACGGGCGGTCCACCGCGGCCGAGACGAGCGCGAGCACCGCGAGCGCGTAGGCCTCCGCGGCGGTGTCGCCCCAGAACGACTCCTCGAAGTGCCCTCCGCGCTCGACGACCACCTGGTAGGTGTCCATCGTCGACCGGGCCAGGCTGCGGAACGTCGCGCCGAGCAGGTCGCGGAGCTGGTCCTCGCGCGGCAGCCAGAGCGCGTCCTCCTCGGCCACCGAGTCGAGCGCCCACTCCGTGGTGCCGTTGAAGCCGAGCACCGTGCCCGTCGGGTAGTGGTGAGCCTCGATCGTCATCTCGCTGATCGTGAAGATCTCGTGGTCCAGCTCCGGCTGCAGCACCACGAACCGGTCGCCCGACTCGGGCCGCCAGCGCAGCCCGGTCTCCCGCAGCCGCAGGGCGAGCTCGACGCTGATCACCACCCCAGTATCGCCGAGCCGCCGCGGCTAGTCTCGCTCACATGGCGATGAGCACGGGAGCGAGCGCGAACATGAGGCGCGTCTTCCGCATGCCCGTGTCCGCGGTGTACCCGCACTACGTCACGAAGGTCGAGCGCAAGGGCCGCACGACCGACGAGCTCGACGAGGCGATCGGGTGGCTGACCGGGTACGACGGGCCCGCGCTGCACGCCCACCTCGACGCGGGCACCACGTTCGAGGACTTCTTCGCCGGCGCGCACCTGCACCCGCACGCGGCACGGATCACCGGCGTGGTGTGCGGCGTGCGGGTCGAGGACATCGAGGACCCGCTGACGCAGCAGATCCGCTACCTGGACAAGCTCGTCGACGAGCTCGCCCAGGGGCGCCCGATGACGAAGGTGCTCCGGACGTGAGCAGGCCGGTCAGCGCGCGCTGAACGCCGCGTCGAAGGCCGCCGCGGGCGCGTCGAACGCGTTGCGTCGGACGAACTCCAGCGCCTCGGGCGCGCCGACGAGCCGGTCCATGCCGGCGTCCTCCCACTCCACGGAGATCGGGCCGTCGTAGCCGATCTGGTTGAGCGCGCGGAACGACGCCTCCCACGGCACGTCGCCGCGACCCGTCGAGACGAAGTCCCAGCCGCGACGCAGGTCCGCCCAGGGCAGGTGCGACGACAGCCGCCCGTTGCGGCCGTTGCCGAGCCGGACCTTCACGTCCTTGCAGTCGACGTGGTAGATCCGGTCCCGGAACTCGAGGATGAAGTCCACCGGGTCGAGCTGCTGCCAGATGAAGTGGCTCGGGTCCCAGTTCAGCCCGAACGCCTTGCGGTGGCCGATCGCGTCGAGGGTCGCGACGGTCGTCCAGTAGTCGTAGGCGATCTCGCTCGGGTGCACCTCGTGCGCGAACCGCACGCCGACCTCGTCGAACACGTCGAGGATCGGGTTCCAGCGGTCCGCGAAGTCCTGGTAGCCGGCCGCGACCGCAGCCTCGGACACCGGCGGGAACATCGCGACGTACTTCCAGATCGACGAGCCGGTGAAGCCGACCACGGTGTCGACGCCGAGCCGCGCCGCGAGACGGGCCGTGTGCTTCATCTCCTCCGCGGCGCGCTGCCGGACGCCCTCGGGGTCGCCGTCGCCCCAGACGACGTCCGGCAGGATGTCGCGGTGGCGCTGGTCGATCGGGTCGTCGCACACCGCCTGCCCCTTGAGGTGGTTGGAGATCGCCCAGACCTGGAGCCCGTACCGCTCGAGGATCTCCCGACGGGACTCGACGTAGTCGTCGTCGTCCCAGCGCCACGGGTCCAGGTGGTCGCCCCAGCAGGCGATCTCGAGCCCGTCGTAGCCCCAGCCCGCGGCGAGCCGCGCGACCTCCTCGAACGGCAGGTCGGCCCACTGGCCCGTGAACAGGGTGATCGGTCGCGCCATGGTCAGCTCTCCTCGTTCGTCGTCGGTGTCCACAGGCTGTTCGCCGCGGCCGAGCGCTCGACCGCGTCCAGGACGCGCTGGACCTGCAGGCCGTCCGCGAACGTCGGTGCGGGCGTGACGCCCGCGGCGATCCCGCGCACCAGGTCGACGGCCTGGTGCGTGAACGCATGCTCGTACCCGAGACCATGGCCGGCGGGCCACCACGCCGCCACGTAGGCGTGCTCGGGCTCCGTCACGACGATCCGGCGGAAGCCGGCCGTGGCGACGGGGTCGTTCGCGTCGAAGAAGTGCAGGACGTTCATGTCCTCGAAGTCGAACGCGACCGAACCCTGCGACCCGTTGATCTCGAGGCGGATCGCGTTCTTGCGCCCGTAGGCGAACCGGGTCGCCTCGAACGACGCGAGCCCGCCCCCGGACATCCGGCCCAGGAACAGCGCGGCGTCGTCGACGGTCACCTCGCCGGTGGCACCCGTGCCCGACGACGTACCCGTCAGTCCGGTGAAGTCGTCGGCCACGGGACGTTCGCGCACGAACGTCTCGAGGACCGCCGACACGCCCGTGACCTGCTCACCCGTGACGAACTGCGCGAGATCGACGACGTGCGCGCCGATGTCCCCGAGCGCACCCGAACCCGCCTTCGTGCGGTCCAGCCGCCACGACAACGGGGTCTGGGGGTCCGCGATCCAGTCCTGCAGATACTGCGCGCGCACGTGCCGGATCTGGCCGATCCGGCCGTCGAGCACGAGCTGCCGGGCGAGCTGCACCGCCGGCACGCGGCGGTACGTGAAGCCCACCATCGCGACGAGGTCCGGCGCGGCCGACGCCGCCGCGACCATCGCCTCGGCCTCGGCGACCGAGTTCGCCAGCGGCTTCTCGCACAGCACGTGCTTGCCCGCGGCGAGCGCCGCGATCGCGATGTCCGCGTGCGTGTCGCCGGGTGTGCACACGTCGACGAGATCGACGTCGTCGCGGTCGACGAGCGCCTTCCAGTCGGACTCCGTGTCACGCCAGCCGAGCCGCTCGGCGGCCGCCCTGACCTTCGCCTGGTCACGCCCGGCGACGACCGCCATGTCGACCGCCAGCGGCAGGTCGAAGAAGCGGGGGGCGGTGCGCCACGCGTGCGAGTGCGCGACGCCCATGAACGCGTAGCCGACCATCCCGACGCCCAGACGCGGCCGGGCGGCCTCTGCGGTCGCGGATCCTTCTGCTGTCACGGTCCCTCCTCGTGGAACCTTGGCGCCGATCGGCGCCGTCGAGCTGTTCGTCGGGACGACTCACCGGAGGACGGGCGCCCCACCGCCCGCCCTCCGGCCGGCCGTCAGGACTCGAAGGCCGTCGGCAGGTACCGGTCGACGTTGTCCTTGGTCACCACGGGTGCGAACAGCTGGATCTTGCGCGGCACCTCGACCTCGACGAGGTCGGACATCGACTTGCCCTGCACGACGAGCCGCGCGAGCTTGATGCCGTCGGCCGCCTGCGTCGACGGGTAGATGACGGTCGCCTTGAGCACGGAGTCGTCGGCCTTGATCGACTCCATGACCTGCTTGGAGCCGGCGCCGCCGACCATGAAGAACTCGTCGCGGCCCGCGGCCTCGATCGCCGCCATCACGCCGACGCCCTGGTCGTCGTCGTGGTTCCAGATCGCGTCGAGGTGCGGCGCGGCCTGCAGCAGGTTGGCCGCGGCGGCCTCGCCACCCTGGGCCGTGAAGTCGGCGGGGACGCGGTTGCTCACCTCGAGGCCGCACGTCGCGAGCGCGTCGGCGAAGCCCTGGCTGCGGTCCTGCGTGAGCGGCAGCGAGTCGATGCCGGCGATCTCGGCGATCTTCGCGTCGGCCTTCCCGCCGAGCTGGTCGCAGATGTACGAGCCCGCGCTGACGCCCATGCCGTAGTTGTCGCCGAGGACCGTGACGCGTGCGGCGTTCGGGTCGGAGAACTCACGGTCGACGTTCACGACGACGATGCCCTTCTGCATCGCCTCGATCGCGATGTCGGTCAGGGCCGCGCCGTCGAACGGCAGCAGCACGATCGCGTCGACACCGTCGTTGATGAAGCCCTCGATCTGGCTGATCTGCAGGTTGGTGTCGTTGGTGGCCTCGGCGACGCGCAGCTCGACGTCCGAGTACTCCTCGGCCGTGGCCTGCGCGGCCTTGGTGATCGCGGCCATCCAGCCGTGGTCGGCGGCCGGTGCGGAGAACCCGATGACGACCTTGTCGCCCGGCTCGTCGTTGCTCGTCCCGCCGGGGGCGGGTGCCGCGGCCGTGTTCGTCGCGGTGTCCTCGGACTCCTCGGGCTCGTTGGACGTGCAGCCGGCGACGACGAATGCGAGCGCGACGGTGCCTGCCGCCAGGGTGAGCCACCGGCGACGCGTGGGTGCGGACATGACGATCCTCCTTGATCGGTACTGCTGGTCGAACGGGACGGGGACAGCGGAGGTGCTGGAGTGGTGTCAGGGGGCCGGGCGGACCGGTCAGGTGCCCGCTCGGGAGCGCGCGGCGACCCGCTGCTGGAGCAGCACGGCGCCGACGATGATCACGCCCTTGGCGATGGCCTGCGCCGAGATCGACAGGTTGTTCAGCGTGAAGACGTTGGTCAGCGTCGTGAAGATCAGGACGCCGAAGACGGTGCCGACGATCGTGCCGCGGCCGCCGGCGAGCAGCGTGCCGCCCACGACGACCGCCGCGATCGCGTCGAGCTCGTAGAGCATGCCGTTGGTGGACGTGCCGGCCGTCGTGCGGCCGAGCATCATCACCCCACCGATGCCCGCGGTCAGGCCCGCGAGCGCGTACAGGTACATCGTGTGGCGCTTGACCTTGATGCCCGCGAGGCGTGCGGCCTCCGGGTTGCCACCGACCGCGAGGGTGCGCCGACCGAACGTGGTCCGGTTGAGCAGGACCCACCCCGCGGCCGAGACGAGCGCGAAGATCCAGACGAGCACGGGGATGCCCAACCAGTCGTCCCGGAAGAAGTCGAGGAAGCCCTGGACCTTGACCCGCTGCGTCTGACGGTTCGAGATGATCTCCGCCAGACCGCGGGCGGCGACCATCATCGCGAGCGTCGCGATGAACGCGACGACGTTGCCGTAGGCGACGAGCACGCCGTTGACCAGGCCGCACGCGACGCCGACGAGCAGTGCGGTGAACACCATCACGATCCAGTGCGTGTCCTGCGCCATCGTCTGCGTCGCGAGCGTGCTCGCCCACACCGACGCGAGCCCGAGCACGGACCCGACCGACAGGTCGATCCCGCCGCCCGTGATCACGAACGTCATCCCGATGCTCAGCACCCCCGTGATCGCCGCGAGCCGCAGGATCGTCAGGATGTTGTCGATGCTCGCGAACCGGTCCCCCGCGGTCACCACGCCGACGACGCACAGCAGCGCCAGCGCGATCACGAGCCCCAGGTTGCGGGCAGCCGGGCCGTGCAGCAGCCCGCCGCGCTCGTCGCCGGACGCGGACTGCGCACGCTCTGTCACGACGACGGCGTCGGCCGTGGCCGCACCGCCCGGTTCGAGGCTCCGCTCGACGCCCTCGCTCACGCGGCACTTCCTTCCATCACCAGGTCGAGCACGCGGTGCTCGTCGATCTGGGCCGCGGGTCCGGAGTGGACCACACGCCCTTCGGACACGACGAGGACGTGGTCGGCCAGGCCGAGCACCTCGTCGATCTCGCTGGAGACGACCACCACGGCGGTGCCCGCCGCCGTGAGCCGCGCGATCAGCGCGTAGATCTCGGCGCGGGCGCCGACGTCGACACCCCGTGTCGGCTCGTCGAGCAGCAGCACGCGGCAGCCGTGCTCGAGCCAGCGCGCGAGCAGCACCTTCTGCTGGTTGCCGCCCGAGAGGGTGCGCGCGGCACGGTCCGGGCGGGCGGGCCGCACGTCGAGCGCCTCGATGTGCGCGACGGCCTGGCGGCGCTCCGCGCGCTCGTCGAGGAACCCGGCGTTCGCGGTGCGGGCGAACGTCGACAGCGTGATGTTGCGGTAGACGGGCTCGTCGAGCAGCAGGCCCTGGCTCTTGCGCTCCTCGGGGCACAGGCCGACTCCGGCGGCGACCGCGGCGGACACGTCGCCCGACCGGATCCGGCGTCCGCCGACCTCGACCGAGCCGGCGCTCGGGCGACGCGCGCCGAACACCGCCTCGAGGATCTCCGAGCGACCGGATCCGACGAGCCCCGCGAGCCCGACGACCTCGCCCGCCCGCACGTCGAACGACACGTCGTGGAACTCGCCGGGCACCGTGAGCCCGGCGACGCTCAGCAGCGTCGGCGCGTCCGGTGCGACCTCCGGGCGGCGCGGGATCGCGTACTCGACCGTCCGGCCGGTCATCAGCCGGATCAGCTCGGCGGTCGACGTCTGCGCGACCTCGAGGCCTGCGGCGACCGTCCGGCCGTCCTTGAGCACCGTGATGCGGTCGCCGATCTGGCGGATCTCCTCGAGCCGGTGCGAGATGTAGACGACCGCGACTCCCTGCTGCGTCAGGTCGCGCACGACCCGGAACAGGTTGCTCACCTCCTGCGAGTCGAGCACCGCCGACGGCTCGTCCATGACGATCACCCGGGCGTCGTGCGACAGCGCGCGGGCCATCGACACGATCTGCTTGCCCGCGGCCGACAGCCGACCGACCTCGCGCCGGGGCGAGATGCCCGGGTGGCCGAGTCGGCGCAGCAGCTCGCGCGTCCGACGGATCACCGCGCCGCGCTGCGTGAACCCCGCGGTGGACAGCTCGTGGCCCAGGAAGATGTTCTCCGCGACCGTCAGACCGTCGACGACGTCGAGCTCCTGGTACATCGTCGCGATGCCGAGCCGGAGCGCGGCCACCGGGTGCGGGATCGTCACCGGCCGGCCGTCGAGCAGGATCTCGCCCTCGTCGGGCTGGTGGGCGCCCGAGAGCACCTTGATGAGCGTGGACTTCCCCGCGCCGTTCTGGCCGAGGAGACAGTGCACCTCACCCGCCCGGACCTCGAGCTCGACGCCGTCGAGGGCACGGGCGCCGGGGAACTGCTTGACGATGCCGCGCATCTCGAGCAGCACGGGCTTCTCGCCGGGAACCGTGGGCACGCCCGGTTCGCCGGGTTGTGTGCGGTCTGCGTTGACCATGTCGAGGAAACTAAGCGCACTTCTGCCAGGCGTCAAGCAAAAGTTGCGTTGTACGTGGCATAGTTACGTGTCCGTGACCTGCGCAACACGCGCCGGAGAGCGCCGAAGGAGTGGTTCACTGTGCGCATGGACGAGCTGGTCAAGTTCGCCCCGAGGCCGACGGGCGCCGGGGAGATGTTCCAGCTCCTGCGCGACGGGCAGCCCCGGACCAGGTCCGACCTCGCCACCGTCACCGGTCAGTCCCGCTCGACGATCGCCGCCCGCGTCGACCTGCTGCTCGCGTCCGGGTACATCGCGCCCGCCGGCGAAGCGAGCTCGACCGGTGGCCGACCGCCCGCGACGTTCGCGTTCAACCCGGCGGCGCGCGTCGTGCTCGCCGTCGACCTCGGCGCGACGCACTCGCGCCTCGCGGTGACCGACCTGGCCGGCCGGGTGCTGGCCGAGCACGGTGAGCCGATCGCGATCGGCGAAGGGCCGGACCCCGTGCTCGAACGGGTCGTCGAGCTCGGCCACCGGCTGCTCGCCGCGAGCGGGCGGCCGCTCGACGACCTCGTGAGCGTGGGCGTGGGCCTGCCCGGGCCCGTCGAGCACTCGACCGGCCGACCGATCAACCCGCCGATCATGCCGGGCTGGGACGACGCCGACGTCCCCGGCCTGCTCGGCCGCCGCCTGCACGTGCCCGTCCTCGTCGACAACGACGTCAACCTCATGGCGCTCGGCGAGCACGCGACGCAGTGGAGCACGGTCGACGACCTGCTCTTCGTCAAGGTCGCCACCGGGATCGGCGCCGGGATCATCTCCGACGGCGCGCTGCGCCGCGGCGCGCAGGGTGCCGCGGGCGACATCGGCCACGTGGCCGTGCCCGGCGGTCCCGAGCTGCCGTGCCGCTGCGGCAACACCGGCTGTCTCGAAGCGGTCGCGAGCGGGCCCGCGATCGCCGCCGCACTGCGCACGCTCGACGTGTCGGCCGACGCCTCGGGCGACGTCGTCGCGCTCGTCCGGGCCGGCGACCTCGCCGCGAGCCGCCTCGTGCGCGAGGCCGGGCGGCACATCGGCGAGGTGCTCGCCGCGTGCGTCAGTGTGCTCAACCCGTCGGTCATCGTCATCGGCGGGCACGTCGCCGAGTCGGGCGAGCACCTCATCGCCGGCATCCGCGAGGTCGTCTACCGCCGGTCTCTGCCGCTCGCGACGCAGCACCTGCGCATCGTCGCGTCCCGCACCGGCGCCGCAGCCGGCGTGCGAGGCGCGAGCGCCATGGCCGCCGAGCACGTGCTGTCCGCCGCCGCGATCGACGCCCTGATCACCTGAGCGCCCCACCTGCGGTACGGCCGACCGAGCGGCCCGCCGCACCCTCTCCCCATCCCGCCCCGCCGTCGAAGGAGACACCGTGGACCAGCGTCGAGCACTCGTCGTCCGAGGAGGCTGGGACGGCCATGCGCCCGAGGAGGCCGCCGAGCTGTTCGTGCCGTTCCTGCGCGAGCACGGCTTCGACGTGAGCGTCGAAGCCACGCTCGAGGTCTACGCCGACGAGGCGACGATGGCCGCGACCGACCTGGTCGTGCAGTGCTGGACGATGGGCGACATCCTCGCCGACGAGCTGCGCGGCCTGCGCACCGCCGTCGCGGCCGGGACCGGCTTCGCGGGCTGGCACGGCGGCATCGTCGACTCGTTCCGGATCGCCACCGACTACCTGCAGCTCGTCGGCGCGCAGTTCGTCGCGCACCCGCGCGACCTCGTCGAGCACACGATCCAGATCGTTCCCGCGCACGCCGACCACCCGCTCGTCGCCGGCGTGCACGACTTCGCGCTGCGCTCGGAGCAGTACTGGCTGCTCACCGACCCGCTCAACGAGGTGCTCGCGACGACGACGATCACGCCCGGCCCCGACGACCCGTGGCACGCGCCTGTCACGTCGCCCGCGGTGTGGACCCGTCGCTGGGGTGCCGGACGCGTCTTCGTGTGCACGCCCGGGCACCAGCTCGCCGACCTCGAGCTGCCCCAGATACGCACGATCATCGAGCGCGGCCTCCTGTGGGCGGCGCGCTGATCAGACCGCCCGCACGCGCACGGCCGCGCGGGACGCTCAGCCGGTCACGTCGAGGTCGCGCTCGCGGTACACGTACCGGTCGGCAGGGCGGAACCCGAGCGAGGCGTACAGCGTGCTCGCGACAGCGTTCTCGCTCTCCACCTGCAGGAACGCGCGCCGCGCCCCCCGCTCGTGCGCCACGAGCAGCGCCTGACGCGTCAGCTCGCGACCCCAGCCGAGGCCGCGCACCGCCGGATCGACCACGAGGCAGGACAGCGCGACCCAGTCGTCGACGAAGGCGGCCCGCAGGACGCCGATCGTGCGCCGGTCCGCGCCGGTGCTCGCCGACAGGTACGACGCGTCGGCGCCCGCGAGGATCGCCCGGCGCATCGCCTCGTCGGCGTCCGCATCGGCGTCGGCGTCCGTGTCCGTGTCGCGACGTGCCGTCCGGGAGGGCTTGGTGCCGCTCCAGAGCGCGAACCAGGCGGCGTCGGGCGTCTTCGCGACGCGCACCTCCCCCTCCGACGCCGACGATGGCGCCTGCGGACGCAGCGGGTCCAGCACGAGCACGTCCGTCTGGGCCGTCCAGGCGTAGCCGCGCCGGTCGAGCGCTGCGAGCAGCTCCGTCGACGCCGAGCGCCCGACCCGCACGACCGACGGCTGCCCCTCGAGCGCGTAGACCGCCTCGACGCGGGACAGCGTGAGGTCGGGGTCCGCCGCCCCCGCCGGGAGCGCGCTGTTCGCGCGCCGGGTCACACCCCCGGACAGGCCCACCCGCCAGCCGTCGACGTCGACCACGTGCACGGGCGGCCAGGAGGCGATCTCCCGGCGCGCGCCGGGTGGGGCAGGTGCGCTCCACGTCAGCACCCGCAGGTGGACCTCGTCGTGCCCCCAGTCACGTTCGGGTCGGCGCTCGAAGCCGAGCCGCTCGTAGAGCCGGTGGGCCACCTCCATCGCGTCGAGCGTCGACAGCACGACGTGGGCCGCCCCCAGCGCGACGGCCTCGCGCAGGGCGGCGACCACGAGCGCCTCGGCGATCCCCCGCCGCCGCGCTTCGGGCGCCACCGCGAGCATCCGCAGCTCGACCTCGCCGGGCTGGGCGACCTCCGCGTACGACGTGCCGTACGGCGCGAGCGTCACGGTGCCGACGACGACCCCGCTCCCGCCCGCCGGCACCACGGCGACCAGCAGCGTCGCCTCGTCGGCCCGGCGCCGCGCATCGCGCAGCTCCTCGGCGTACGGGTCGCCGTCCGGGACGAGCCGGTCGGCGAGGTAGGCCTCGGCGGTCAGCGCACCCGCGTCCGCGACGTCGTCGCCCCGCGCCACCCTGACCGTCACGCGGGACGGCAGCGACGCGCTCACGCCTGGTCCCCGGCATCGCCGAGCGCCGCGGGACCGCCCGCGAGCAGCGCCTCGAACTGCTCCTCGTCGAGGACGGTCAGCCCGAGCTCGCGCGCCTTGGTCTCCTTCGAGCCCGCGTTCTCCCCGACGACGACGAAGCTGGTGCTCTTCGAGACCGAGCCCGACGCCTTGCCCCCGCGCGCCAGGATCGCCTCCTTCGCCTCGTCCCGGCTGAACCGCTCGAGACTGCCCGTCACGACGACGGTCAGGCCCTCGAGCGTGCGCTCCAGAACCTCGTCGACCGGTTCGGTCATCCGCACCCCCGCGGCGAGCCAGGCGTCCACGATGCGCGCGTGCCACGGCGTCGCGAACCAGTCGACCAGCGACGTCGCGATCGTCGGGCCGACGCCCTCGACACCGCCGAGCCGTGCGGTCGCCGCCTCGGGGTCACCCGTGACCACCTCGCGTAGCGCGGTCATCGTGCGGAACTCCTTCGCGAGCGCGCGCGCCGCGCTCGGTCCGACGTTGCGGATGCTCAAGCCCACGAGCACGCGCCACAGCTCTTTGTCCTTCGCCAGGTCGAGCTGGTCGAGCAGCGTGAGCGCGGCCTCGGACGGCGCCCACCCGGGCAGCTCGCGCCCCTGCGCGTCCGCCTCGGCGCGCTGCGCCTTGGTCCACGTCAGCCGGCGGCGGAACGGCGTGCGCCGCCGCACGTTGCCGTCGTCGTCCTCGCGCGGCAACCCGGTCTCCGGGTCCCGCACCACGACCTCGATCTCGCCGAGCAGGGCCGCGCTCGCCGCCCGCACCCGCGCGCGTTCCTCGTCGGACGCGTCGGGTGGGTAGGCGACCAGACCGAACAGGTCCGCCTCGGTGCGCACCGGCGGCACCTCGGGCACGTCGGGCTGCGTGAGTGCGGCGGCCGTGACCTCGCCGAGAGCCTCGATGTCGAGCGCACCGCGCGAGCCGATGTGCTCCACGCGGCCGCGCACCTGGGCCGGGCACGACTCGGCGTTCGGGCAGCGCAGGTCGACGTCACCCTCGCGCATCGGACGCAGCGCCGTGCCGCACTCGGGGCAGTCCGTGGGCATGTGCCACTCGACGCGCGGCACGGTGTCGTCCGCCGCCTGCGGTGCCGGGCCGACGATCTCCGGGATCACGTCACCCGCCTTGCGCAGCACCACCATGTCGCCGATGCGGACACCCTTGACGCGCACCACGTCCTGGTTGTGCAGCGTCGCCTGGCGCACCGTGCTGCCCGCCACGAGCACCGGTGCCATCACCGCGAACGGCGTCGCCCGGCCCGTGCGACCGATACCGACCTCGATCGCCAGCAGTCGGGTGTTGACCTCCTCGGGAGGGTACTTGTACGCGATCGCCCAGCGGGGTGCCCGGCTGGTCGCCCCGAGCCTGCGCTGCAGCGCGACCTCGTCGACCTTCACGACGATCCCGTCGATCTCGTGCTCCACGTCGTGCCGGTGCTCGCCGTAGTACGCGATCATCTCGGTCACGCCCTCGAGCCCCGGCACCACGCGCGTGTGCGGCGAGACGGGCACGCCCCAGCCGGCCAGCAGCTCGTAGACCTGCGACTGCCGCGTGACGTCGGCGGGCACCGAGCCCGCGGACCACCGCAGCGCACCGATGCCGTGCGCGTACATCCGCAGCGGCCGCGACGCGGTCACGCGCGGGTCCTTCTGCCGCAGCGAGCCCGCGGCGGAGTTGCGCGGGTTCGCGAACGGCGCGCGGCCGGCCGCGACCTGCGCCTCGTTGAGCGCCGCGAACGCCTCGACCGGCAGGAACACCTCGCCGCGGATCTCGATGAGGTCGGGGTGGGTCGCGGGGTCGCCCGCCAGCACCGCGGGGATCGAGGTGATCGTGCGGACGTTGAGCGTGACGTCCTCCCCCGTGCGCCCGTCGCCCCGGGTCGCCGCGCGCACCAGCCTGCCGCGCTCGTACAGCAGCGCGATCGCTAGGCCGTCGATCTTGAGCTCGCACAGCAGCTGCGGCGAGCGCGCGATCTCGAGGTCGCGCTGGAGCCGCTCCGCCCAGGCCTGCAGGTCGTCGGCGGAGAACGCGTTGTCGAGCGAGAGCATGCGCTCGACGTGGTCCACCGCGGTGAACTCGGTCGAGAACGTCCCGCCCACCCGCTGCGTCGGCGAGTCCGGCGTGCGCAGCCCGGGGTAGCGCTCCTCGAGCGCGGCCAGCTCGCGCAACCGCTCGTCGTACTCGGCGTCCGACGCCGTCGGGGCGTCCTTGACGTAGTACGCGAACTGGTCGGCCTGGACCTGTTCGGCGAGCAGCGCCCAGCGGGCGTGCGCGTCGGACGGGATCTCGTCGGTCGGGAGTGCGTCGGTCACCGGCCCATTGTGGCGTGCCCCACCGACACCGGCGCGGCGCGCTCGCGCGGGCTGCCCTCAGCGACGCAGACGAGGCACGACGAACATCGCGATGCAGGTCAGACCGCCGCCGAGGGCCGCCGCGAGGGCCGCCCACGCGAGCGCCGGGGGCACGTCCGCGAGCACCTCGGTCACCAGCAGGTCGTCCGACTGGTAGAAGGTGCACGTCGATCGCGGCGGCATCAGCTCGAACGCGATCTTCGCACCCGGCTCCTGCGCGTCGACCGCGGCGAGGCACGCGGAGCCCTCCTGCGTCGTCTCGCCGGCGCGCGCACCCACGACGATCCAGCAGCCCACCAGCACGAGCACGCCGACCAACGCGATCCCGCTCGCGACGAACAGCACGAGCGCGCGGCGCACGTCCACGGGTGCCGCCGCACGCGCCGGCGGGGGGCCTTCGCCGGCCCCGGAGGGGGCCGCCGACACCGGGCGGACCTCGTCGTCGTCGCTCATCGCACCCCTCGTCTCGTCACGCGAGCGCTCTCTCGACGAGCACGCGCGCCGCCCGGACGATACCCGCGAGCGACGCCCGCGCGTCGTCCGGCCCGCCGTCCCCGGCCCGATCCGCGTCCCGATCCGCGTCCCCCGCGAGCAGCACGACGTCGTCGAGGCCCCGCACCGGGAGCCCGACCTCGCGCCACGGCCGGGCGAGCGTCTCGGCCTGCCCGACGACGTCCGGGCCGGCGCACTGCGAGCTCGTCGCGCGCGGGAGCTGCGCCCAGAAGGTGGTGCCGGCCTCGACCGCCGCCGCGACCCGCTCGACGCCCTGCGTGGTGAGCGCGTCGACGTGCAGCGCGAGGCCGTCCGCACCGGCGGCCCGTACGACGGGGATCGTGGTCCAGGCCGTGCCGCCGTGCACCGCTACGTGGTCGGCGCCGGCAGCGCGTGCGGCCCGCACGACCTGGGCCAGGTGCTCCGCCGCGACCGGCCCGCGCACCGCCCGCAGCCGCGCGTACCCGGAGAACGACGGCAGCACCCCCGCGACCACCTGCGCGAGCAGCGGCTCGTGCACCAGGACGCGCGGCACCGCACCCGGCACGGCCCGACGAACGGCCTGCAGGTGCTCCGCGACACCCGCCGCGAGCGACTGCGCGAGCTCACGCACGGCCCCGGCGTCGCCGACCGCACGGTCACCCCGCGCGAGGTACAGGTCCGCCGCGAGCGACAGGGGTCCGAGCACCGGCACGACGAGCGGGCCGACGTACCCGTGCGCCGCGACCGCGAGCGCGTCGAGGTCCTCGCGCAGCAGTGCGCGCGCGTGGGCCAGGTCGCCGCCGCCGCGGTCGGCGAGCTTCCAGCCGTGCGGACCGAGCTCGGCCGGCAGGTCGACGAGAGAGGCAAGCGCCCGACCCGTGAGCGTCGCCGCCGGACCGCGCTGCGGCAGGTGCACGACGAAGGGCAGTCCGCTCACCTCGGACGGCACGTCCGTGAGGTCGCCGAGCACCACCACCTGCGCCTCGAGCGGATCGGTGCCGGGCCAGGCGCCCGTCCCGGAGACGGCGGTCACGGATGCGCCCCGGCCGGGAGCACCGCGGCCTCGTCGGACGTCGTGGCGTCGCGCGACCCCGCAGGCTCGTCGGACCCCGCACGCTCGTCGGACCCTGCAGGCTCGTCGGACGAGGTCGCCGAACGCCACGAGCGGGTCACGGTCGCCTCGCCGAGCACGCGGTCCGCGTCGTAGAGCACGAGCGACTGCCCGGGCGCGACGCCGCGCAGCCCGGCCGCGACACGGACGCGCACGCTCGTCGCGTCCGCGTGCTCGACGCGCGCGGCGACCGGCGTTCCGTGCGCGCGCACCTGGACCTGGAGGTCGGCGGGCAGCGCGGCGGGCCCGTGGGTCGTCGAGACGTACCAACCCGCCCGGTCGCCCTCGATCACGTGCACGACGAGGTCGTCGGCGGATCCGACCACGACGCGGTTGTGCACCGGCTCGACGGCGAGCACGTAGCGCGGTCGCCCGTCGGCGGCGGGGCGCCCGAGCGCGAGGCCACGACGCTGCCCGACCGTGTACGCGTAGGCGCCGTCGTGCTCGCCGACCACCGCTCCGGACGTGTCGACGATCTCGCCCGGCCGCGCGCCGAGCCTCGTGCGCAGGAAGCCCTGCGTGTCGCCGTCGGCGACGAAGCAGATGTCGTACGAGTCGGGCTTGGCGCTGACGGCCAGGCCGCGGTTCGCGGCCTCGCGGCGCGTCTCGTCCTTCGACGCGACGTCGCCGAGCGGGAACATCGCGCGGGCGAGGCGGTCGCGGCCCATCACGGCGAGCACGTACGACTGGTCCTTCGCGGCGTCGCGCGCGCGGTGCAGCGAGCGGGAGCCGTCGGGCTCGTCGACGATGCGCGCGTAGTGGCCCGTGCAGACCGCGTCGAAGCCGAGCGCGAGCGCGCGGTCGAGCAGCGTCGCGAACTTGATGTGCTCGTTGCACCGGACGCACGGGTTGGGCGTGCGACCCGCCTCGTACTCCGCGAGGAAGTCCGCCACGACGGTCTGCTCGAACCGCTCGGAGAGGTCCCACACGTAGTACGGGATCCCCAGCACGTCCGCGGCCCGTCGCGCGTCGCCCGCGTCCTCGATCGAGCAGCAGCCGCGGGAGCCGTTGCGGAGCTGGTCGCGCGTGCGCGACAGGGCCATGTGCACGCCCACCACGTCGTGCCCCGCGTCGACCGCGCGCGCGGCCGCCACGGCCGAGTCGACGCCGCCCGACAGCGCGGCCAGGACGCGCATCAGAGCACCCCGGACGCGACGTCGGGGCGCGGTGCGGTCGCCGGCGTCCCGGGTCCGGCGGCGAGCCCGGCCGCACGGGCCCGGTCCAGCACCGCGGGGAGCACGGTGAGCAGCGCATCGACGTCGGCCACCGTGGAGGTGTGGCCGAGGCTGAACCGCAGCGCGCCGCGCGCATCCGCCTCGGGCACGCCCATCGCGAGCAGCACGTGCGACGGTCGCGGGACACCCGCCTGGCAGGCCGAGCCGGTGGAGGCCTCGACCCCCGCCGAGTCGAGCAGGTAGAGCAGCGAGTCGCCCTCGCAGCCCGGGAACGTCAGGTGCGCGTTGGCCGGCAGTCGGCGGGCCGGGTCCGCGGGGCCGCGCAGCACCGCGTCGGGCGCCAGCTCGAGCACGCCCGCGACGAGCCGGTCACGCAGCGCGGCCAGCCGGGGCGCGCTCGTCGGGCGCGCCCCGACGGCCTCGTCGGCCGCGACCGCGAACGACGCGAGGAGCGCCGCGTCGAGCGTGCCGGACCGCACGCCGCGCTCCTGACCTCCGCCGTGCAGGATCGGCGTCAGGTCCAGGTCCCGGCGCGCGAGCAGCGCGCCCGTCCCGCCCGGGCCGCCGACCTTGTGCCCGCTGAGCGTGAGCGCGTCCAGACCGGACGCCGCGAAGTCGACCGGGACCTGACCGACCGCCTGCACCGCGTCGGCGTGCACCGGCACGCCGTACCGGCGCGCGAGTGCGACGACCTCTGCGAGCGGCTGCACCGCGCCGACCTCGTTGTTCGCCCACATCACCGAGATCAGCGCCGCCCGCGGGCCGTGCGCGGCGAGCTCGGCGGCGAGCGCGTCCAGGTCGAGCACACCGTCGCGGTCGACGGGCAGCAGCACCAGCTCGGCGCCCGCGTGCTCGGTCATCCAGAACGCCGGGTCCAGCACCGCGTGGTGCTCCACGGCCGAGACGAGCAGCCGACGACGCTGCGGGTCCTGCGTGCGGCGCGCCCAGAACATGCCCTTGACCGCGAGGTTGTCCGCCTCGGTCCCGCCCGAGGTCCAGATCACCTCGCTGGGCCGCGCGCCGAGCGCCGCCGCGAGCCGCTCACGCGCCTCCTCGACCGTGCGCCGCGCGCTGCGGCCGCTCGTGTGCAGCGACGAGGGGTTGCCGACCGAGGCGAGGTGCTCGGTGAGCACACGGGCGGCCGCGGGAAGGATCGACGTGGTCGCCGCATGGTCCAGGTACGCGGTCACCGCGCAAGTGTACGAACCCAGGGTGGGCACCCCGGGCGCCGGGTGCCGATCGACTGGCAGGATGTCCGCCGTGGGTGTCGACGATGAGGTCCTGGGGTTGCCGCTCGCGTTCAGCGGGCAGCGGCTCGACTGGCGCGACCTGCCGCGGCACGTGCGCGAGCGCATCCGTGCCCTCGCCGGCTCCCAGGTGACCGCCGAGACGAGCGCGACGAGCGGCTTCTCCCCCGGTTTCGCCGCGGTGCTCGAGCTCGCCGACGGTCGCGGTGTGTTCGTCAAGGCCGTCTCGCCCGAGCAGAACCCGTTCTCCCCCGACCTCGCGCGCCGCGAGATCCGCGTCGCCTCCGCGCTGCCGCCCGAGGTCCCCGCACCGCGCCTGCTGTGGTCCGACGACGACGGCGAGTGGGTGCTGCTCGGCTTCGAGGTCGCACCGGGCCGCTCCCCCCAGCTGCCGTGGCGGCCCGACGACCTCGGCGCGGTGCTCGACGCCGTGGGCCGGCTCGCCGACGCCGAACCCCTCCCCGGCCACACGCTGCGCCGCGCCGACGACCAGCTCGCCGACGACTTCACGGGCTGGCGCCGGTTGTCGGCGGTCCCGAACGACGACCTCGTCGGACTCGGTCGCACGGGCGAGACCGGACGGTGGGCGGTCGCGAACCTCGAGCGCCTGCTGCTCTGGGAGCAGGAGTCCCTGCCGGCCCTGGGCGGCGACGCGATCGTGCACGGCGACCTGCGGGCCGACAACATCATGATCGACACCGACCACCACCGGGTGTGGCTCATCGACTGGCCGCACGCGTGCGTCGGGGCGCCCTGGATCGACCTCGCGTTCATGCTGCCGAGCGTCGCGCTGCAGGGCGGCGGCGACCCCGCGACGATCTTCCGCTCGCACGCGCTCGCCGACGGCGTGGGCGACGACGAGCTGCGCGCCGCGCTGGCCGGCCTGTCGGGCTATTTCGTCTGGAGCAGCCTGCAGCCCGCACCGCCGGGCATCCCGAACCTGCGCGCGTTCCAGGCGGCGCAGGGCCTGGCGACCTTGCGCTGGCTGCACACCCTCGCGTAGCCGCCGCGCTCAGCGGGTCAGTCGCCCAGGCCGGTGCCGACCTGGCGCGCGGCCTGGATCCACCCGTGGTCGGCGGGCACCAGCTTGACCTTGCCGGCGACCTCGCCGAGCGGGACGGCCTCGGTGCCCTCGCCGCGGGCCGCGACCATGACGCCGAACTCGCCGCGCTCGACCAGGTCGGCCGCCGCGGCGCCCAGCCGGCTGGCCAGCAGGCGGTCCGCCGCGCACGGCGTGCCACCGCGCTGCACGTACCCGAGGATCGTCACGCGCGACTCGAGCCCGGTCGCCGCCTCGAGCTCGCGCGCAAGCGTGAACGTGTGTTCTCGCTGCTGGTCCTCGACGTGCGCGAGGTGGGCGCGCGCGGCACGTGCGGACTCGGGGCTCTTCGCGGCCTTGACCAGCAGCTGCGCGGCCTCGTAGTCGGCGGTGTCGTCGACGTCGCGCGCGCCCTCGGCGACCGCGATCACCGAGAACGTGGAGCCGCGCGCGGTGCGGGCCTTGATCGTCTCGGCCACGGACTCGACCGTGTACGGGATCTCCGGGATGAGGATCACGTCGGCCCCGCCTGCGATCCCCGCACCGAGCGTCAGCCAGCCCGCCCGGTGACCCATGATCTCGGTCAGGATGATGCGGTGGTGGCTGTGCGCGGTCGAGTGCACGCGGTCGATCGCCTCGGTCGCGATCTCCATCGCGGTCGCGAAGCCGAACGTCGTGTCGGTCCTCGCGATGTCGTTGTCGATCGTCTTCGGCAGCGTGATGACGTTCAGTCCCGCGTCGACCAGGCGCATCGCGTTCTTCGCCGTGCCGCCGCCGCCGAGCAGGATGAGCGCGTCGAGCCCGTCGCGCTCGTAGTTCTCGACGACCGTCGGCACCATGTCGCGGGTCTCACCGTCGACGACCCAGCGGTGCACCTTGTCCCGGCTCGTACCCAGGATCGTGCCGCCCACCGTGAGGATCCCGGACAGCGCCGCCCCGTCGAGCTCGACGAACCTGTTCTCGACCAGGCCGGTGACGCCGTCACGGAACCCGATGAGCTCCATCCCGTAGTGCCCGATCGCGGTCTTCCCGAACCCCCGGATCGCGGCGTTCAGCCCGGGGCTGTCGCCCCCGGCGGTCAGGATCCCGACCCGCTTCCGCTTCCTCGTCGGCATGTCGACTCCTCACGTGCGTCTCGTCCTGGGGGGCACGAAGGTGCACGCCGTCGGGCACGCTCGTAGCCCTAGTGTCGTGACCTGCACCGACGTCACACAAGTCGTCACGCGAGTACGGGTATCGCGACCGCCCGGTCGCGACGCGCTCAGCCCTTGAGCCGGCGCAGCTCGGCTGCGGCCTGCGGCAGCACCGTGCGCAGGTCTCCGACGACGCCGAAGTCGGCGATCTCGAAGATCGGTGCGTCGGGGTCGGAGTTGACCGCGACGATCGTGCCCGAGGCCTGCATCCCGCCGCGGTGGTGCACCGCACCGGACACGCCCGCGCCGATGTAGAGGCGCGGCGAGATCGTCACGCCGGTCTGACCGATCTGCGCCTCGTGCCCGATCCAGCCCTCGTCGGTCGCGACGCGCGTGGCACCGACGGCGCCGCCCAGCACGTCGGCGAGCTCCTCGACCGAGCTGAAGTCGCCCTCGGTCCCACGGCCTCCGACGACCACGACGTGTGCGCTGGTGAGGTCCGGCCGGTCGCTCGCGGGCTGCTCGGTGCGCTCGACGAGCCGCACCCGACCCACACCCGCGTCGAGCGCGACCGCGTGGTCGCCGACCTGCGGCGTGACGGGCTCCGGGGCGTCGGTGACCGGCACCGAGTTGGGCTTGACCGTGATCACCGCGAGCGGCGTGCGCACCGCGGTGCTCGTCGTCCACGTGCCGGCGAAGACCGTCTTGCCCGCGACGAGGCGCTCGTCGGACCACACGACGGAGTCGACGTCCGTGACGACCGCGGCCCCGCTCGCGACCGCGAGGTGACCCGCGGCCTCCTTGTTCTCGAACGTCGAGACCGCGAGCACCAGGTGCGCACCCGTCTCGGCGAGCAGCGTGGCCAGGCCCGCCGCGAGCGCGGCCGCGACGTGCAGGTCACCATCGGCGACGAGGCGGTGGACGTGCGTCACACCGAGCACGCCGAGCTCGGCGATCGTCGCGGGCGACGGCTCCGCGCCGTCCGCGACCCACACGCCGCGCACGGCGCCGGGCAGGTCACGGGCGATGGTCACGAGCTCGCGCACGGGGGCGCGCAGCGAGCCGTCGGTGGCGTGGTCCAGCAGAACGAGGGTGTCGCTCACGGCGGGCGCTCCAGAGGGTGGGATGAGGGGTCGGCGCGGCGTCGCGCTCAGACCAGCTGGTTCTCGACGAGGTAGGCCGCCAGGCGCACGCCGGCGTCCCCCGTGTCGTGCACGAGGACCCGGTCCTCGCGCACGGGGCGCGGGGCGGCCTCGAGCACCTCGGTGCGCGCACCCGCCTCGCCGACCTGGTCGGCGTCCAGGCCGAGGTCGGCCAGCGCGAGCGTGGTCACAGGCTTCTTGCGCGCGGCCATGATGCCCTTGAAGTTCGGGTAGCGCGGCTCGTTGGCCTGATCGGTGACGGAGACCAGCGCGGGCAGGTCGGCCTCGAGCACCTCGGTGACGCGGTCCAGGTGACGCGTGACCCGCACCGTCGAACCGTCCAGCACGAGCTCGGCCGCGAGCGGCAGCGCGGGCACGTCGAGCAGAGCGGCGAGTGCGCTCGGCACCACCGAGGTCAGCCCGTCGAGCCCGGCCATGCCGGTGACCACGAGGTCCGCACCGCCGAGGTGGCGGATCGCGGCGGCCAGCACGCGCGCAGTCCCGATCGCGTCCGAACCGGCGATCGCGTCGTCGACGACGTGCACGGCCTCGTCGGCGCCCATCTGCAGCCCCTTGCGCACCGCGTCCACGGCGTCGTCGGGTCCGACCGTCAGCACGACGACCTCACCCTCGCCCGCGGCCTCGACGAGCGAGAGCGCCGCCTCGAGCGCGTTCTCGTCGAGCTCGTTGAGGGTGCCGTCGCCGCCGTCGCGGACGGTGCGACAGGTCGCACCCAACGAGCGGTCCGACTGGATGTCCGGCACGTGCTTGACGCAGACGACGATTCTCACGCCCGGAACGTTACCGTCCGCCACCGACGCCGGCGCGAACGGTTCCGTCCTGCGGACTGCCGCCACCTTCCACCGCACCTTCCGCTCCGCGGACCACCGCCACCTTCCGCTCCGCGGACCACCGCCACGGCACCCTCCCGAAACGCGCGTGTCACACAACGAGCCACGGCCTCGCGCACAATGGCCCGGTGAGTCCCCGCTCCAGCCGGCCCCCCCGCCCGCTCGGCGTGCACGTCGTCGACGGCGGCGTGCAGGTCGCCGTCGTCGCATCGCACGCGACGGGTGTCGACCTGTGCCTACCCGGACCCGACGGCGTCGAACGCCGCGTCCCGCTCGGGGGCCCGCACCTCGGCACGTTCAGCGCGTTCGTCCCCGGCGTGCGTGCGGGCGACAGGTACGGGTTCCGCGTGCACGGCGCGTGGGACCCGGTCCGCGGTCTGCGGCACAACCCCGCCAAGCTGCTCGTCGACCCCTACGCCCGCGGCCTGTCCGGTGAGCTCGAGTACGGGCCGGAGACGTACGGCCACGTCGTCGACAGGTTCGGGCTCGGCGACGTCTACGGCCAGGCCGATCCGCGCGACTCCGCAGGTCACGTGCCGTGGTCCGTCGTCGTGGACACGCGCGAGCTGCCCGGCCCGGACCCCGCGGCGAACCGCCCGTGGGTGCCGTGGGAGCGCTCCGTCGTCTACGAGGCGCACGTGCGCGGCCTGACCATGCGCGCGCCGCAGATGCCCGAGGAGCTGCGCGGCACCTACGCCGGGCTCGCGCACCCGTCCGTCGTGGACCACCTGCTGGGGCTGGGCGTCACCGCCGTCGAGCTGCTGCCGATCCACGCGGTGGCCTCCGAGCCGCACCTGGTCGCGCGCGGCCTGACGAACTACTGGGGCTACTCGACGCTCGGCTTCTTCGCGCCCGAGCCCCGCTACGCGACCGCGGCCGCACGAGCAGCCGGCCCGGCAGCGGTGCTGGCGGAGGTCCGCGCGATGGTGCACACGCTGCACGAGGCGGGGCTCGAGGTGCTGCTCGACGTCGTCTACAACCACACGCACGAGGGCGGCCTGCCCGGTCAGCACGTCTCGTGGCGCGGCCTCGACAACACGCTCTACTACATGCACGACGGCAACACCCCCGCGACCCTGATCGACGTCACGGGCTGCGGGAACACGCTCGACTTCCGGCGCACCGCGGTGGTCGGCATGACGCTGGACTCCTTGCGCTACTGGGCTGAGGTCGTCGGCGTCGACGGGTTCCGGTTCGACCTCGCCGTGACGCTCGCGCGCGGGCCGGACGGCTTCGTGCAGGACCACCCGCTGCTGGTGGCGGCCACGACCGACCCTGTGCTGCAGGGCATCAAGCTCGTCGCCGAGCCGTGGGACGTGGGACCCGGCGGCTGGCGCACCGGCATGTTCCCGCCGCCGTTCGCGGAGTGGAACGACCGGTTCCGCAACGCGGTGCGCTCGTTCTGGCTGGCCGACCCGGCACGCGCCGCGCACGGCCTGCCGGGGCACCGCGTGCGCGACCTCGCGACCCGCCTGTCCGGCTCGGTCGACCTGTTCGGCCAGTCCGACCCGCCGCTGCTGCGTGGCCCGATGGCGTCGGTCAACTTCGTCACCGCGCACGACGGCTACACGCTCGCCGACCTCGTCACGTACGAGCACAAGCACAACCTCGCCAACGGCGAGCACAACCGGGACGGGACCGACGACAACCGTTCGTGGAACCACGGCATCGAGGGGTCCGTGCTGCCCGACTCGCCCGCCGCGGCCATCGCGCCGCTGCGCCGCCGCTCGATCCGCAACCTGTTCGCCACGCTCGCGATCGCCGCCGGCACGCCCATGATCACCGCGGGCGACGAGATGGGGCGCACGCAGAGCGGCAACAACAACGCCTACTGCCTCGACGACGAGCTCACGTGGGTGAACTGGGACCTCGCACCGTGGGGGCACGACCTGCTCGCGACGACGCGCTGGCTCATCGCGCTGCGGCGCGACCACCCCGCGCTGCGCTCGACGCGCTTCTACACGGGCCGCCCCGTGGACGGCAGCGGTCGCGCCGACCTGTCGTGGTTCGACGCCGAGGGGCACGCGTTCGACCACGGCCGCTGGCACGACGCCTCCATCCGTACCTTGCAGATGCTGCGCGCGGCCCGCCCCGACGATCCCGCGGAGCACGACGGGACAGGCCGCGCCGACCCGCTCGACGTCGTGCTCGTCGTCGTCAACGGCGCGCTCGACGCGGTGGACGTCGCGCTCGCCGGCGAGCCCACCGACCGGTGGCGCCTGGTGTGGGACTCGGTGTGGGAGCACCCCGACGAGCAGCGCTCGTCGGCGATCGCGGGGGCGCTGCACGGCGACGCGGGCGAGGTCGCGGTGATGGAGCCCCTGAGCATGCGCATCTACGTCCTGGAACCACCGACGGTCTGACGCGTCGGCTCCGCCTGACCGCGCTCGCTCCCGACGGGACCTGCGACCCAGCCGCACGCACATGTGCACCGGGATGCTTGACCCATGGGAGCGCTCGTGGTGTTCGAGTCGATGTTCGGCTGCACGCAGTCGATCGCCGAGGCCGTGGGCGACGGGCTCACCGCCGCGCACATCCCCGCCGAGGTGGTCGAGGTCGGCCGCGCGGCCGGGCACGACGTGGCGGTCGCCCGCGCGGACCTGCTCGTGATCGGCGCGCCCACGCACATGCGTGGGATGAGCACGCCCCGCACCCGTGCGCTCGCGCGCACCCGCAGCGACGACCTCGTCTCGACCGACCTCGGCGTGCACGAGTGGCTGGACGCGCTCCCCGGTCTGAGCGGTCGGCTCGTCGCGGTGTTCGACACACGCTCGGGGGCACGGTTCGCCGGTTCGGCCGGTGAGCGGATCGAACGCCTGCTGCGCAAGCGCAACGCCCGGTTGGTCGCTCCCGTGCAGGCGTTCGGCGTCATCTCCAAGGACGACGGCACCGCGGAGCTCGGGCCGGGACAGCTCGAGCTCGCGAAGGCGTGGGGTGCCACGCTCGCCGGGGCGCTCGCCAGCGCGATCTGACCCGGACCGGCCCCGCAGGACGTAATCTGCCCCGCATGGGAACCCACGACGTCGTGGTCGTCGGCGCCGGGCTCGCGGGCCTGGTCGCCACCGCCGAGCTCACCGCCGCCGGTCGGCGCGTGCTGCTCCTGGACGCGGAGAACGCCGCCTCGATCGGGGGCCAGGCGTTCTGGTCGTTCGGCGGGCTGTTCCTCGTCGACTCGCCCGAACAACGTCGGCTGGGCGTCAAGGACTCCCGCGAGCTCGCGCTCGCGGACTGGTTCGGCTCCGCGGACTTCGCGTCCGACGGCTCCGACCGCTGGGGCCGGGCGTGGGCGGAGGCGTTCGTCGACTTCGCGGCCGGTGAGCTGCGGCCGTGGCTGCACACGCAGGGCGTGCGTTGGTTCCCGCTCGTGCAGTGGGCCGAGCGCGGCGGCTACCTCGCGGGCGGGCACGGCAACTCGGTCCCCCGGTTCCACGTCACGTGGGGCACCGGGCCGGGCATCCTCGAGCCGTTCGTGCGCGCGCTCGTCGACGCACGGGCCGCGGGCCTGGTCGAGGTGCGGCTCCGGCACCGGGTCACCTCGCTCGTCGTGACCGACGGCCGCGTCACGGGGGTGCGCGGGGACGTCCTGGCCCCGGACGGCGCGGCGCGCGCGGTCCCGACGACGCGCGAGGTCGTGCGGCCGTTCGAGGTCGACGCGACCGCGGTCGTCGTCGCGACCGGCGGGATCGGCGCGAACCACGAACTCGTGCGAGCGGCGTGGCCGGCCGACGCGGGCCGCCTGCCCGCCCGGATGCTGTCGGGCGTCCCGGACCACGTCGACGGGTCGGGCATCGCCGCGGCGCGCGCGGCGGTGCGGCCGTGGTCCACGAGGACCGCATGTGGCACTACCCCGAGGGCATCACCAACCACTCCCCGGTCTGGTCCCGGCACGGCATCCGCATCCTGCCGGGCCCGTCGTCGCTGTGGCTCGACGCCGACGGCAACCGGCTGCCGGTGCCGCTGTTCCCGGGCTTCGACTCGCTCGGCGCGCTGCAGCACATCACCCGCCGCGGTGACGACCACTCCTGGTTCGTGCTCGACAAGACGATCCTCGGCTCGGAGTTCGCGCTGTCCGGCTCCGAGCAGAACCCCGACCTCACGGGCAAGGACGTGCGCCTGCTGATGCAGCGCGTCCGGCCGGGTGCTGTCGGACCGGTCGAGGCGTTCGCGCAGGAGTCCGACGAGTTCATCTGGGCGGACACGCCCGCCGAGCTCGCGGCCGGGATGAACGCGCTGACGGGCGAGGACCGCATCGACGCGGCCGCGCTCGAGCAGCTCGTCGTCGAGCGGGACCGCCAGGTCACCTCGGGGCTGGCCAAGGACCTGCAGGTCGTCGCGACGGCGCAGGCGCGCCAGTACGTCGTCGACAAGCTCATCCGGGTCGCCAAGCCCCACCGCCTGCTCGACCCGAAGCACGGCCCGCTGCTCGCCGTGCGCCTCTCGGTGCTCACCCGCAAGACGCTCGGCGGCCTGCACACCGACCTCGAGGGACGCGTGCTGCGCCCCGACCGTCAGGTGCTGCCCGGCCTGTGGGCCGTCGGCGAGGCGGCCGGCTTCGGCGGTGGCGGCGTGCACGGCCACCGCGCGCTCGAGGGCACGTTCCTCGGCGGCTGCCTGTTCACGGGCCTGACCGCCGGCCGCGCCCTCGCGGCGCTGGACTGAACCGTCCAGCCCCTCACGATCTGGTCGAGCTGCGTCCGAGTGCCGCAAGGTTGAGCGCCACCTCGCGCGCGGCGAGGTCGTACCCCGTCGCGGCCGTCCCCGACCAGTTCACGCCCACGCGGATGTCGTCCCGCTCGAGTCCCGGCAACCAGCGCGAGAGGAACACTCCCAGCGAGAGCTCGACGGGAACGAAGGCTCCGTAGTCCGGCACCGTGGCGATGACCTTCTCCGCGCGCGAACGCAGCGACCAGAACGGCATCGCTCGACGGCCTTCCGGTGATAGCGGTGCCGGGAACCCGTCGCCGTCCCGCACGGCCCACACCGACCCCTCGCGGACGGCCTCTTCGTAGAAGGCCGTCGCCTGCGCCGCGCTGATGCCCACTCCGTCATCGTCCCACCCAGCACGTCACGCCTGTGCCCGACCTACCGAGGTCGTGAGAGGGTCGTTCGTCAGGCTGGCGAGCCAGCCGCGAGCGCGGGCGCGATCACGGGCGTGAGCGGCAGCCGCGGGATCAGCGTCGCCTGCACGGCGTGGTAGAGGTCCGCCTTGCCCGCCCAGACCGTGCGTGAGACGGCGTTGTCGACGCCGAGCTCGTGCCACCAGGACCCGCCGTCGCGGTCGATCACGTGCGCGCCGATGTACTCCCACCAGGTGGTGTACCAGTCGTCGAACCGGGCGTCACCGGTCGCGGTGTGCAAGGCGGCGGCCGCCGCGACGGCCTCGGCGGCGACCCAGTGCATCCGCTCGCGGACGACCGGCGCGCCCGTCCAGTCGACCGTGTAGACGAATCCGTCCGCACCGTCGACGGCCCAGCCCTCGCGCACGCCCGCGTCGAACAGCGCGACGGCGTCGTCGAGCATCCAGTCCGGGACGTCGGCGCCGCGCACCGCGAGCGCCGCGCGGGTGTGCAGCGTGAGACGCGCCCACTCGAACCAGTGCCCGATCGTCGCGCCGTAGGGCCGGAACGGGTCGGCCGGCGCGTCCGCGTTGTACTCGAGGTCCGCGACCCAGTCGGCGTCGAAGTGCTCGGGGATCCGCCATTCGTTGCCGCGGGCGAAGCCGTGCACGACGCGCTCGACGATCCGCGCGGCCCGGTGCAGCCAACGGTCGTCGCCCGTGACCTCGGCGGCCGCGAGGTAGGCCTCGACCGTGTGCATGTTCGCGTTGACGCCGCGGTAGCCGTCGAGCGTCGCGAACGCCCGGTCCCACTCCTCGACGACCATCCCCGCGGACTCGTCCCAGAACCGCTCCTCCTGCACACGCAGTGCACGTTCGAGCAGGTCGCGCGCCCCCGGGCGCCCCGCGAGCGTCGCGCTCGAGGCGGCGAGCACGACGAACGCGTGGGGGTAGGCGGCCTTCGTCCCCGTCCCCACCGGCTCGCCGTCGCGCGTGACCTCGGCGTACCAGCCGCCGTGCTCCTGGTCCTCGAACGTCCCGACGATCGCCGCGAGCCCGTGGTCGACGAGCGCGGCGGAGCCCGGCCGGCCGAGGAGGTGGCCGATCGCGTAGACGTGGGTCATCCGGCACGCGATCCACAGCTCGAGCGGCCCGTCGACGGGCCGGCCGTCGTCGTCCTGGCGCGCGAACCCGCCGGCCGGCAGCGCGGCCGCGCGCCCGAACGCGAGCAGGCGGTCGGTCTCCGTCTCGAGCCAGCGGGTGTGCGCAGTCGTCGCGAGCCAGGCCATGTCGGCATCCTCCACCTGTCGGGTGGCCGTCACGTGTCGACGGACACCTCGTGCGCTTAGTTTGTGGGCCGAACTTAACATCGCACCGCCGACGACAGGACCGGTGGACGCCTCCCGCGCCGCTCGTCGTGCACACCGGCTCGATCGCCACGGTCGGACGAGCTGGTGACCGACCGACGGGCGCTGCGGATGCCCGCACGGCTCACGTGTCGGTAGGTTCGGGAGCTGTGACGAGCTCCCCCGACGGTCGCCGCGCGCCCGCCCCCTCCGGCAAGGCGAAGCGCCGTGCCGCCCCCGCCACCGCTACCGCTCCCGACGCGGTGTCCGCACCGACTCCCAGGCCCGACGCCGGGCCAGTTCCCGGGACAGTTCCCGGGACAGTTCCCGGGCCAGTCCCCGAGCCTGCACCGGCCCGCCCGGCGCCGATCGGCCGCATCCCGGTCGTCGACGTCTTCCCCGTCGCCGAGGGTGGGCGGTTCCCCGCCAAGGCCGTCGTCGGCGAGGCGTTCCCCGTCCGGGCGACGGTCTTCCGCGAGGGCCATGACGCGGTCGCTGCGACCGCGGTGCTGACGGACCCGGACGGCGCCGACCACTCGTGGGCTCCGATGGTCGACGTCGCGCCCGGCCTCGACCGGTTCGAGGCACGCCTGGCCCCGGACCGCACGGGCGACTGGACGTTCCGCGTCGAGGGCTGGTCGGACCCCTACGCGACCTGGGTGCACGACGCCGCGATCAAGGTCGCGGCGGGCGTCGACGTCGAGCTCATGCTCACCGAGGGTGTTGCGCTGCTGACGAGGGCCGCCGAGCGTGCGGCCGACGAGCCCGCGCCCGGGACCGTGTCCGGCAAGGTCCCCGTCGCGATGCCGGCCGACGACGCGGCGACCCTGCGCGCCGCCGCCGCCGCGATGCTCGCCACCCACGCCTCCCCCGACGAGCGTCTGGCCGTCGGCCTCGGCGACGACGTCCGCGCGGCGCTGGCCCGCACCCCGCTGCGGGACCTCGTGTCCGCCTCCCCCGCCTACCCGCTGCGCGTCGAGCGACCCCTCGCGATGACGGGCGCCTGGTACGAGCTGTTCCCGCGCTCGCACGGTGCGCGGTTCGACGAGCGCACCCAGTCGTGGGTGAGCGGGACGCTGCGGACCGCCGCCGACGAGCTGCCCCGCATCGCGGGGATGGGCTTCGACGTCGTCTACCTCACGCCCATCCACCCGATCGGGCTGTCCAACCGCAAGGGCCGCAACAACGCCCTGGGCGCCGAGCCGGGCGACCCGGGCTCGCCGTACGCGATCGGGTCGGCCGACGGCGGCCACGACGCGATCGAGCCCACGCTCGGCACGTTCGAGGACTTCGACGCCTTCGTCGGCCGGGCGCGCGACCTCGGCCTCGAGGTCGCGCTCGACATCGCGCTGCAGTGCTCGCCGGACCACCCGTGGGTCTCCACGCACCCGGAGTGGTTCACGACGCGGCTCGACGGCACGATCGCGTACGCGGAGAACCCGCCGAAGAAGTACCAGGACATCTACCCGCTCAACTTCGACAACGACCCGGTCGGGCTGGCCCACGAGATCCGCCGCGTCCTGCAGGTGTGGATCGACCACGGCGTGACGGCGTTCCGCGTCGACAACCCGCACACCAAGCCGCTCGACTTCTGGCAGTGGCTGCTCGCGGACGTGCACCGCGACCACCCCGAGGTCATCTTCCTGTCCGAGGCGTTCACGCGTCCCGCGATGATGCAGACGCTCGCCAAGGTCGGCTTCCACCAGTCGTACACGTACTTCACGTGGCGGCAGACGAAGGAGGAGCTCGGCGCGTACCTCGCCGAGGTGGGCGGTGACCAGGGCGCGTGGATGCGCCCGAGCTTCTGGCCGACGACGCACGACATCCTGCCGCCGTACCTGCACGGCCAGGGCGCCGCCGCCTGGGCGGTCCGCGCGGTGCTCGCGGCGCTCGGCGCGCCGACCTGGGGCGTCTACTCGGGGTACGAGCTGCTCGAGAACATCCCCCGGCCGGGTGTCGAGGAGCAGATCGACAACGAGAAGTACGAGTTCAAGCCGCGCGACTGGAGCGCCGCGAAGCAGTTCGGGCTCGAACAGCTCATCACCCGGCTCAACGCGCTGCGCCGCGAGCACCCGGCCCTGCAGCAGCTGCGCAACGTGCGTGTGCACCCGACGACCGACGACGCGACGCTCGCGTTCTCGCGCCACCTCGCCGCGGAGCACTCGCCGACGGGGCGGCCGGACACCGTCGTCGTCGTCGTGAACCTCGATCCCTGGAACACGCGCGAGGGCATGCTCTACCTGGACCTGGAGGCGTTCGGGCTGGCGCCGGATGCGCGCGTCGTCGCGCACGACGAGCTGCGCCCCGACACCTACGAGTGGGGCTCCGACGTGTACGTGCACCTCGATCCCGCGCTGCGCCCCGCGCACGTCGTCCGCCTGGAGCACCCGTGACGTCCCTCCCGCACGTGCGCGAGCCCGCGCCGACGACGAGCCAGATCCGGCTGCCCGCGGGACGCCAGCCCGCCGTGCCCGGGACGCCCGCCGACGGCCTGCACGACGACCCGCAGTGGTACCGCACGGCCGTGTTCTACGAGGTCATGCTCCGGTGCTTCTCGGACTCCACGGGCACGGGCTCGGGCGACCTGCGCGGGCTCATCGACCGGCTGGACTACCTGCAGTGGCTCGGGATCGACTGCCTGTGGCTGCCGCCGTTCTACCCGAGCCCGCTGCGTGACGGCGGCTACGACGTCGCCGACTACACCGCGGTGGCCAGCCAGTACGGCTCGGTCGAGGACTTCACCGAGCTCATCGAGCAGGCGCACGCGCGCGGCATGCGCGTCGTCGTCGACCTCGTGATGAACCACACGAGCGACGCGCACCCGTGGTTCCAGGCGTCGCGCAGCGACCCCGACGGCCCGTACGGCGACTTCTACGTCTGGTCCGACGACCACACGCGCTACCCCGACGCGCGCATCATCTTCGTCGACACCGAGACGTCCAACTGGACGTTCGACCCCGTGCGACGCCAGTACTTCTGGCACCGGTTCTTCAGCCACCAGCCGGACCTCAACTTCGAGAACCCACGCGTGCGCGAGGCGATGCTCGACGTGGGCCGGTTCTGGCTGCGGCTCGGCGTCGACGGGTTCCGGCTCGACGCGGTGCCGTACCTGTTCGAGGCCGAGGGCACCAACTGCGAGAACCTGCCCGAGACGCACAAGTTCCTGCGTTCGGTCCGGCGGGTGCTCGACGAGGAGTTCCCCGGCCGGATCATGCTCGCCGAGGCGAACCAGTGGCCCGAGGACGTCGTGCACTACTTCGGCACGGACGACGAGCCCGAGTGCCACATGTGCTTCCACTTCCCGGTGATGCCGCGCATCTACTACGCGATCCGCGACCAGCGGGCCACGCAGATCGTCGACATCCTGGCGGACACGCCCCCGATCCCGTCGCACGGGCAGTGGAGCACGTTCCTGCGCAACCACGACGAGCTCACGCTCGAGATGGTCTCCACCGAGGAGCGCGCGTCGATGTACGGCTGGTACGCGCCCGACTCGAGGATGCGCGCGAACGTCGGCATCCGCCGGCGCCTGGCTCCGCTGCTCGACAACAGCCGCAAGGAGATCGAGCTCGCGCACGCGCTGCTGCTCAGCCTGCCGGGCAGCCCCTGCCTGTACTACGGCGACGAGATCGGCATGGGCGACAACATCTGGCTGCCTGACCGCGACGCCGTCCGCACCCCGATGCAGTGGACCCCGGACCGCAACGCCGGCTTCTCGACCGCCGACCCGGGCCAGCTCTACCTGCCCGTCGTGCAGTCGCTCGTGCACCACTACGGGCACACCAACGTCGAGGCCCAGCTCGCGCAGCCCACGAGCCTGCTGCACTGGGTCAAGGGCATGCTCGCGGTCCGCAAGCAGCACCCCGCGATGGGCCTCGGCGAGTTCCAGGTGCTCTCGAGCGACCACGAGTCGGTGCTCGCGTTCACGCGCACGTCGCAGGACGAGACCGTGCTCGTCGTGGCGAACCTCGCCGCGACGGCCCGGTCCGCACACGTCGTCGTGCCGGGCCACGCGGGCGCGGCGATGACGGACGCGTTCGGCGGCGCCTCGTTCGGCACCCTCGACGAGCACGGCGCCACCCGGTTCACGCTCGGCTCGCGCGAGTTCTTCTGGCTCCTGCTGACCCCGGCGCCCGACCACCGCACCGCACCGCCCATGGTCCCGAGGACGACGGTCGCACCGCACGCCACGAGCGTCGCCCCCACCGGCGCCATCCCGGTGACGGCCGCCCCGACGACGACCGCTCCGACGACGTCGCCGGAGCGCTGACGTGCTGACCGCGCGGGCGCCCGACCAGCTCGACGAACGCCTCCTCGCGCTCGTCGGTCCCGCGCTGGTCGCGCGGCGCTGGTTCCCGGTCAAGGGTGTCGCGGCGGACCTCGTCGTCGTCGGCACGATCTCGTTGGTCGACCCGGCCGCGGCGGCCCCGGCGGTCGAGGTGCGCGTGCTGCTCGTGCGCGCCCGCGCCGGCGCGGTGGACGCGTTGCTGCAGGTCCCGCTCGCGGTGCTCGCCCCCGGCGAGCTCGCGCCGGACCCGCTCGGCGAGCTCGACGGCCGCACGGTCGTCGACGCGGTCGCGCACCCCGCGTTCCTGCGGGCCTGGCTGGCCGCGGCGACGGGCCCGGGCGGCACCGCGGCGCGCGTACCGCTCGACGAGGTGCGTCCGATCACGGGTGAGCAGTCGAACTCGTCGGTGGTCCTCGGCGCCGCAGGCGACCCGGACCGCGGCATCCTCAAGGTCGTCCGCGCGCTGCAGGCCGGCGCCAACCCGGACATCGACGTGCCGCGCCGGCTGGCCGAGGTCGGCGACGACGACGTCCCGGCACCGCGCGCGTGGCTGCAGGCGACCTGGACGGGACCGGACGGCGCGCCGGTCGTCGGGGACCTCGGGGTCGTGAGCGCGTTCGTCGAGGGCGCGCAGGACGGCTTCGAGCTCGCGTGCGCGATGGCCGGGCGGCACGAGTCGTTCGCGGACCTGGCCCGCGAGCTGGGCGCCGTCACGGCGCGGCTGCACGACGCCCTCGCGCGGGTCTACCCGACCGCCGCGGACGACGACGGCCCCGCACGCCTGGCCGGCGCCCTGCACGACCGGTTCGCGTGGGCCCTGGCCGCGGTCCCCGAGCTCGAGCCGTTCCGCGCCGGCGTCGAGGCGACGTGCGCCCGGGTCGCCGCGCTGCCGTCCACTCCACCGCGCCAGCGCGTGCACGGTGACCTGCACCTCGGGCAGGTGCTGCGCGCGAGCGGCCGCTGGCTCGTGCTCGACTTCGAGGGCGAGCCGCTGGCCCCGCTCGAGGCCCGCGTCCGCCCCGACCTCGCCGTGCGCGACGTCGCCGGGCTGCTGCGCTCGTTCGACTACGCCGCCGCGGTGGGCGGTCTCACGGGCGAGGACGCCGCGGCGTGGACGTCGGCGGCCCGCGCGGCACTGCACGCCGGGTACGCGTCGTCGTCCGCGGGCTCGTCGGACGAGGTCCTGGTGCGCGCGCTCGAGCTCGACAAGACCCTCTACGAGGCCGTCTACGAGTCCCGCAACCGCCCGACCTGGCTCCCCATCCCCCTGGCCGGCCTGCACCGCCTCACCTCCTGACGCAGCGACCCCCAGACAGGTCCGGCGCGGCCACCCACCCGATCGGTGCAGAGGTCGATGCAGCACCGGCGGGGTCTACCCGCCGAGCCCTGCATCGACGCCTGCACCCACGCCCGATGCCCTCCGCGCCCGACTGCCGGGATAGGTGCGGGGATCGGTGCAGGGATCGGTGCGGGGATGGGTGCGGGATCCGCGGGGTGGGGCCGCCGGGATCTGCATCCATCCGTGCACCGAGCGGGCCGGCCCCGCGGCGCGGCGTCAGCCCGCGAGGCTCGCCTCGGCGGGCTCCGACTTCAGGCGCGGGCGCGTGCGCGGGGCGAGCTCGGCCTGCAGCACGAGCGCAGCCCCGCCGACGGCCGCGGCCTCCGGCGCGTGCGACGAGATGCCCACGCGCACACCGTGGCTGCCGCGGGCGAAGAACGAGCGCGACAGGTGCTCCTGGATCACCGGGAGGTACAGCGAGCCGGCCAGTGCGAAGGACGGGCCCGTGAGCACCACCTCGGCGAGGTCGAGGACGTTGCACAGGCCCAGCGTCGCGACCGCGACGTAGCCGGCCGATCGCTCGAGCAGAGCCATCGGGGCTGGCGCACCGCGGGCCGCGGCGCGCGCGAGGTGCGCGAAGTCGTCGGACACCCCGCGACCGGGCAGCTCGAGGCCTGCCTCGCGCGCCTGCGCGACCACCGCGGCCGGTCCGGCGAGCGCCTCGACGCAGCCGCGGCCGCCGCACCAGCACTCCGGCCCGTCGAGGTCGAGGCAGATGTGCCCGATCTCGCCCGCGTTGGAGCTCGTCCCGCGGTAGACCGAGCCGTCGACCAGGATGCCCGCGCCGATGCCGCTGCCCATGTACAGCGCGGCGAACGCGGTGCCCGTCGAGACACCGCCCGACCAGTACTCGCCGATCGCCGCGGCCGTCGCGTCGTTGTCGAGCAGCACGGGCAGGCCCACCGCGTCCTCGATCGCGGTCGCGAGCGGGAACTCCGTCCACGCGCGCATCAGCGGCGGGGCGAGCGTCATGCCCGTCGAGGCCGAGATCGGACCGGGCGAGACCACGCCCAACCCGAGCAGACGGTCGCGCTCGATGCCGATCCGGGCGACGGTGGCGTCGATCTCGGCTGCGACGCGTGCGACGACGTCGGGCGGCTCGTCGAAGCCGGCGCCGGGCTGGCGCCACCGGGCGACGATCGCGCCGCCGAGGTTGGCGATGACGTAGGTGATGCCGGCGTGGTCGAGGTGCACGCCGATCGCGTAGCGCGCGGACGGGTCGAGCTCGAGCATGACGCGCGGCTTGCCGCCGGTCGACTCGCCCTGCCCGACCTCGACGACGAGCCCGTCGTCGATCAACCTGCGCACGACCGTGGACACCGTGGGCGCCGAGAAGGCGGTGACCTGCGTGAGCTCGACCCGGGAGATGGTCCCGGCCGCCCGGATCACGTCGAGGATCGCCGCGCGGCTGCTGACGTGCGAGCCACCGATCCCGGGGTGGGACATCGAACCTCCAGTCGCGTACGGCGCCGTCATCGTAGCAATCGACCACCGGAGACGAGTCGGACCGTACGGGGTCTTGATAACTTTATTCTCTTGCCTAAGAATAGCCGTCGGAGCGGGGTGGACGCTGCGTCGGCCCCGGATCGGCAACGAAGCCCTCCACCCACGACCGGCACGCGGAGGTGCCGGACGACGAGAGGATCACCCATGTTCCCTCAGCAGCAGCGGCGGCGCGGGGCACTGGCCCTGGCGGCGGGAGTGACACTGGCGCTGACGGCGGCCTGCTCGAGCGGCAGCGACGACCCGGCGACCACGCCCGACCCCACCGGCAGCTCGACCGACGGCGCCGTGGCGGCCCCGGCGGGCGAGATCACGGTCCTGACGTGGCGCACCGACCTCGTCGAGGACGGCACGTTCGACCGGTACGTGAGCGAGTTCAAGGCGAAGTACCCCGACGTCACGGACGTCAAGGTCGAAGGCATCACCGACTACGAGGGTGAGGTCAAGACCCGGATGAACACCGAGGACTACGGCGACGTCCTCGCGATCGTGAACACCGTCAACCCCGACCAGCTCCCCGACTTCTTCGAGCCGCTCGGCGACCAGGCCGCGATGTCGACCGAGTACCGGATGCTCGCCCCGAAGTCGTTCGAGGGGAAGTCCTACGGCATCCCCGTCGTCGGGAACACGCAGGGCATCGTCTACAACAAGAAGGTCTGGGCGGACGCCGGCATCACCGACCTGCCGACGACGCCCGACGAGTTCCTCCAGGACCTCAAGGCCATCAAGGACTCCGCCCCGGACGTCGACCCGCTCTACACCAACTACGCCGACGGCTGGCCGCTGACGCAGTGGGAGTCGCACCGCGGCGAGATCAGCGCGGACCCCGACTTCGACAACCTGTTCGCGCAGGACGACGCACCGTGGGCCGAGGGGACCGACCACTACGTGATCGACTCGCTCCTGTGGGACGCGGTCGAGCAGGGCCTGACCGAGGCCGACCCGACGACGACGTCGTGGGAGCCGTCGAAGAACCTGCTCGGCACCGGCAAGATCGGGGCGATGGTCCTCGGCTCGTGGGCGATCGTGCAGATGCAGCAGGCCGCGACGGACTCCGGCGGCTCCGCCGACGACATCGGGTACATGCCGTTCCCGTACCAGGTCGACGGCACGTTCCACGCGATCATCGGCGGCGACTACAACCTCGGCATCAACGTCCACTCCGACAACAAGGTCACCGCCCGGGCGTGGATCGACTGGTTCAACCACGACTCGGGGTTCGCCGACGACCAGGGCGGCATCTCCCCGTTGGTCGACAGCCAGCTGCCCGCCAACCTCGCGGACTTCACTGCCGCGGGCGTCGAGTTCATCGAGATGAACCCGGCGCCGGCGGGCAAGGAGTCGCTGCTCAACGACATCGACAGCGCGGCGGAGATCGGGCTCTGGTCGCCCGACTACCGCAAGGCGCTCGTCGACAACGCGCGGGGTGCGGGCGAGGGCAAGTCGAAGCAGGAGTACTTCGACAGCCTCGACGCGAAGTGGGCCGCCGCGCGGGCGACCGTGGCCGGCTGACGAACCGGGCGACCGGTCCGGTTCCTCCGGGGCCGGACCGGTCGCCCCGCGTCGACCCTCCCCGCGACCCGCGAACCCCTCGCAGGAGTGCACTTCATGGCCAACACCTCACCGACGCTGATGCGCACGCTCAAGACCCGCCGCCTCCGACGCGAGACCCGGGACGCCCGGGTGGCCGGGCGTGGACGCCGGTCGGGCCTGCGCCTGACGCCGTACCTGTTCCTGCTCGCCCCGATCGCGCTCCTGGTGACGTTCACCTACATCCCCGTCGTCAACATGTTCTACTACTCGTTCACGTCGTGGGACGGGCTCGACAAGACCAAGGACTGGGTCGGGTTCGACAACTACGTCGAGGTCTTCACACGGCCCGAGCTGTTCCGCGTCTTCTACGTGAGCCTGTACTACTTCGCCGCGTCGTTCCTGCAGATCGCGCTCGCCCTCTACTTCGCGACGGTGCTGTCGTTCCGCACCAGGTTCCGCAACTTCTTCAAGGGCATGATCTTCTTCCCGTACCTGATCAACGGGGTCGCGATCGGGCTGATCTTCATCTACTTCTTCAAGCCCGGCGGCACGCTCGACTCGCTGCTCGCGGCGTTCGACCTCGAGAGCCTGCAGCAGCAGTGGCTGGGCAACCCGGACATCGTCAACGTCTCGCTCGCCAGCACGAGCGTCTGGCGGTACACCGGCCTCAACTTCGTGCTCTTCCTCGGCGCGATCCAGTCCATCCCCGGTCAGGTCTACGAGGCCGCCGAGCTCGACGGCGCCAACAGGTGGCACCAGTTCCGCTACATCATCGCGCCGGGGATCAAGCCGATCATCGGCCTGTCGTTCATCCTCGCGATCGCCGGCTCGCTGTCGGTGTTCGAGATCCCGTTCGTCATGACGGCGGGCGCCAACGGCTCGATGACGTTCGTCATCCAGACCGTGAACATGGCCTTCAAGTTCTCCAAGTTCGGCCTCGCGTCCGCGATGGCCGTGGTGCTGCTGGCGATCGTGCTGGTCGTGACGTGGATCCAGCGCCGCGTCGTCCCCGACGAGAAGGTGGACCTGTCGTGAGCGCCCTCGCCCGGACCTTCAAGTACCTGACGCTGGTCGCGGCGTGCCTCGTGACCGTGGTGCCGATCGCCGTGATCGTGCTCGGCTCGTTCAAGGGGCACCAGGAGTTCCTCACGAGCGGGCCGCTCGACCTGCCGACCGGCTTCGACCTCGAGAACTACGTCACCGCGTTCACCAAGGGGAAGATGGCGCAAGGCTTCGTGAACACCACGATCATCCTGGTGCTCTCGCTCGTCGGCACGATCGTGATCGGCTCGATGACGGCCTACGCGATCGACCGGTTCGAGTTCCGGGGACGCGGCGTCGTCCTCGCGCTGTTCCTGCTCGCGACGCTCGTGCCCGCGGTCACGACCCAGGTGGCGACGTTCCAGGTGGTCAACCAGCTCGGGCTGTTCAACACCCGGTGGGCGGCGATCGTCCTGTTCATGGGCACCGACATCGTGTCGATCTACATCTTCGTGCAGTTCATGCGCTCCATCCCCCGCGAGCTCGACGAGGCCGCGACGCTCGACGGTGCCAACCGGCTGACGATCTTCTACCGGATCATCTTCCCGCTGCTCAAGCCCGCGATCGCGACGGTCGTGATCATCAAGGGCATCGCGATCTACAACGAGTTCTACGTGCCGTTCCTCTACATGCCGAGCCAGGACCTGGGGGTGATCTCGACGTCGCTGTTCCGGTTCAAGGGACCGTTCTCCGCCGACTGGGAGGTCATCTGTGCCGGGGTGGTCGTCGTGCTGCTCCCCACCCTGATCGGCTTCCTCCTGCTGCAGCGCTACATCTACAACGGACTCACTGCCGGGGCGACGAAATAGCGCGACGACGAGAGGAACCAGCGCACCGCCCGGCCCGCACCACCCGGCCCACACCCGGCCGCCCACCCAGGAGCACACCGATGAACACGCAGGACCTCACCGACGGCTGGACGCTCACCGCGACCTCGGGCGTACCCGACGGGCTCCCGGCCGAGCTCACGCGGGCGCTGCACGCGGGCGTCCCGGCCGCCGTACCCGGCACGAGCCACACCGCTCTGCTCGATGCCGGCATGATTCCCGACCCGTACCTCGACCGCAACGAGACCGCGCTGGCCTGGATGCGGCACGTCGACTGGCGCTACGAGCGCCTGCTGAGCCTCGCCCCGCCGGCCGACGACGAGCGCGTCGACCTGGCCTTCGACGGCCTCGACACGGTCGCGACGGTCGGCGTCGTGCAGGGCGACGGTCGCTACGCCGAGCTCGGACGCACCGCGAACCAGCACCGCTCGTACCGGTTCGACGTGCGCCGCGCCGCCGTCGCCGGCACGGCGACGATCCGCGTGGACCTCGCTTCCGCACTGCACCACGCGCAGGCGCTCGCGACGCGCCTGGGGCCGAGACCGCTCGCCTACGACCAGCCGTACAACATGGTGCGCAAGATGGCGTGCTCGTTCGGCTGGGACTGGGGACCGGACCTGCAGACCGCAGGCCTGTGGCGACCGGTGCGGCTCGAGCGCTGGCGGGTGGCCCGCCTCGCGCAGGTCCGGCCGGTGGTCACGCTCGGCGACGACGGCACGGGCCGGATCGAGCTCCACGTCAGCGTGGAGCGCTCCGGTCTGGCGGGCGGCGACGCGCCGCTCACGGTGCGGGTCGGCGTCGGCGGGCACGAGGAGGTCGGCACGATCGCGCCCGGCCGCACCGAGAGCCGGCTCGTCGTCGAGGTGCCGGACGCACCCGTGTGGTGGCCCGTGGGGTACGGCGAGCAGCCACTCGTCGAGGCGACGCTGGAGCTCACCACCACGACGGGCGACGAGCTCGGTCGCTGGTCTCGTCGCCTCGGCCTGCGCTCGGCGCGGGTCGACCGTTCGCACGACGAGCACGGCACGCGGTTCACGCTCGTCGTCAACGGGCAGGAGGTGTTCGTCCGCGGCGCCAACTGGATCCCGGACGACCACCTGCTCACGCGGATCACGCGCGAGCGCCTCGCGACGCGCATCGACCAGGCGCTGGGTGCACACCTGAACCTGCTGCGGGTCTGGGGCGGCGGCATCTACGAGTCCGAGGACTTCTACGAGCTGTGCGACGAGCGCGGCGTGCTCGTCTGGCAGGACTTCCTGCTCGCGTGCGCGGCCTACCCCGAGGAGTCCCCGCTGTGGGAGGAGATCGAGGCCGAGGCCCGCGAGCACGTCGTGCGCCTCGCGAGCCACCCGAGCCTCGTCGTCTGGAACGGCGGCAACGAGAACGTCTGGGGCCACGAGGACTGGGGCTGGAAGGAGTCACTCGGCGACCTGAGCTGGGGCGGGCGCTACGTCGGCGACCTGCTGCCGTCGGTCGTCGCGGAGCTGGACCCCACCCGGTCGTACAGCGACAACAGCCCGTACTCCCCCGGCGCCTCGCCGGACGAGGTCCACCCCAACGACCCCGACCACGGCACGTCCCACCAGTGGGAGGTGTGGAACCGGATCGACTACGCGCACTACCTCGACGACGTGCCGCGGTTCTGCTCGGAGTTCGGGTTCCAGGGTCCGCCCACGTGGGCGACGCTCGAGCGCGCCGTGCGGCCCGCGGACGGCGTGCGGTCCAAGGCCGACCCGGTCTTCCTGCTGCACCAGAAGGCCGAGGACGGCAACGCGAAGCTCGACCGCGGCCTGGCGCCGCACCTCGGTGTACCCGACGACTTCACCGACTGGCACTGGGCCACGCAGCTCAACCAGGCGCGCGCGGTCCGGCTCGCGGTCGAGCACCACCGCTCGTGGTGGCCGCGCACGGCAGGCTCGGTCGTCTGGCAGCTCAACGACTGCTGGCCCGTGACGTCGTGGGCCGCGATCGACGGCGACGGGCGCGTCAAGCCGCTGTGGTGGGCGTTGCGCCGTGCGCACGCGCCCCGTCTGCTCACGGTGCAGCCGCGCGACGAGGGCCTCGCGCTGGCGGTCGTCAACGACACCGCGCACCCGTGGCGCGGCCACGCGACCCTGACCCGTGAACGGTTCGACGGCGTCGTGCTGGCGCGCGAGTCGCTCGTCGTCGACGTCCCGGCGCGAGCGGTGGGCGTCCTGACGCTGCCCGCCACCGTCTCGTCGCCCGACGACGCGTCGCTGGAGGTTCTCGTCGTCGGGCTGGACGACGAGCGGGCGGTGCACGTCTGGCGCGACGACGTGGACCTCGCCCTCGACCCGGACGCGCTCGCCGCCAGCGTGGCACCCTCGTCGGACGGCTTCGAGGTCACGGTCACGGCGCGCTCGCTGGCGCGCGACGTGACGCTGCTCGTCGACCGCCTCGACCCGGCGGCGAGCGTCGACGACGCGCTCGTGGACCTCACCGCCGGTGAGAGCGTCACGTTCCGCGTCCGGACCGACGCGGTGCTCGACCCGACCGCGCTCACGTCCTCCCCCGTGCTGCGGTGCGCGAACGACGTGGTGGTCACCGCGCTCGCCGCCGCGGGGTCTTGACGGGCATCGGGACGGGCGTCGGGACGGGCCGCGCACGCACCGGCGGCCCGTCCCGCACCCTGGGGAGCGCATCGGCCTCGCTAGGCTCGGGCCCGTGACACACGCCGATGCCGTCGGGCTCGTCCTCGCCCGCCCGTCGCGCCTGCTCGGGATCGAGCCGTTCTTCGCCGAGCTCATCTCCGGCATCGAGGAGCGGCTGTCGGGAGACGACCGATCGCTGCTGCTGCACGTGGTGCCCGATCACACCGCCGAGATCGCCGCGTACCGCCGGTGGAGCACGGGCGGGGTCGACGCCGTCGTCGTCGTCAACGTCGAGTCGCACGACTCGCGTCTCGACGCGCTCGCCGGGCTCGGGCTGCCCGCCGTCGTCGTCGGCGGGCCCACGCGGGACGCGCGGTTCGCGAACGTCTGGATCGACAACGGCGGCGCGATGCGGGACGCGGTGCGCGCGCTCGTCGACCTGGGGCACACGCGCCTCGCGCGCGTCTCGGGCCCGGCGTCGCTCGCGCACACCCGCACGCGCACCGAGGCGTTCCTCGAGCAGTGCGCGGAGCGCGGCGCACGGGGCACCGTCGTCGAGGGGGACTACCAGGAGGAGTCCGGCGCGCGTGCCACACGCGAGCTGCTGACCTCGGCCGACCGCCCGACGGCGATCGTCTACGACAACGACGTGATGGCGGTGGCGGGCCTGCAGACGGCCACGGACCTCGGGTTCGCGGTGCCGCAGGACGTCTCGCTGCTCGCCTGGGACGACTCGGCGCTGTGCCGCCTCTCGCGGCCGCCCCTGTCGGCCATGAGCCTGGACGTGCACGCGATGGGCGAGCAGGTCGCGGACGGCGTGCTGGCCCTGCTCGCGGGCGAACGCGTCTCGGTCACGGCACCCGCGCCCCGGCTCGTCACACGTGGGAGCACGGGACCCGCGCCGGCCTGACCGCGGTCGCGGGCCCCGCCCGGGGCCACGGGCGCGACATGCCTGCACCGAGGGCGCTCAGGTGGTTGGGTAGACGCATGAGCCCGGCCGTCCCTGCCCCGGTCCACGTCGATCCCGGCACCTTGAGCGCTGTCGCTCACGGTTCCTGGTTCGACCCCCACGGCGTCCTCGGCGCCCACGTCGGCGTCGGGGCGGTGACCATCCGGACGCTGCGACCGCTCGCGGACGCCGTCGTCGTGATCACCCCGGACACGCGTGTGCCCGCGCGGCACGAGCAGGACGGCATCTGGGTGGCCGTGCTCCCCGGCGAGGAGGTGCCCGACTACCGCATCGAGGTCACCTACGGGGACTCGACGACGCTCGGCGACGAGCCGTACCGGTTCCTGCCGACCGTCCAGGAGCTCGACCGCCACCTGATCCGTGAGGGCCGCCACGAACAGCTCTGGGAGGTGCTCGGCGCGAGCACCCGCACCTTCCCGAGCGTGCTCGGCGACGTGCACGGCACCGCGTTCGCGGTCTGGGCGCCCAACGCGCGCGCGGTGCGCGTCGTCGGGGACTTCAACTACTGGCAGGGCGCGTCGCACGCGATGCGCTCGCTCGGCGACTCGGGTGTCTGGGAGCTGTTCGTCCCCGGGATCGGCGCAGGTGCCCGTTACAAGTTCGAGCTCCTCGGGCCCGACGGCTCGTGGCGGCAGAAGGCCGACCCGATGGCGCGTGGCACCGAGGTCCCCCCGGCCACCGCGTCCGTCGTGGTCGAGTCCGCCTACACCTGGTCCGACGACGAGTGGATCGCAGCCCGCTCGCAGCACGACGTGCACACCGGACCCATGTCGGTCTACGAGGTGCACCTCGGGTCCTGGCGCGCGGGGCTGTCCTACCGCCAGCTCGCCGAGCAGCTCACGGAGTACGTCGTCGACCTCGGGTTCACGCACGTCGAGTTCCTGCCGGTCGCCGAGCACCCGTACGCCCCGTCGTGGGGCTACCAGGTCACGGGCTACTACGCGCCGACGTCTCGCTTCGGCCACCCCGACGACCTGCGCTACCTCATCGACACGCTGCACCGCGCGGGCGTCGGCGTCATCGTCGACTGGGTACCCGGCCACTTCCCCAAGGACGCGTGGGCGCTCGCACAGTTCGACGGCACCGCGCTGTACGAGCACCCGGACCCGCTGCTCGGCGAGCAGCCCGACTGGGGCACCTACGTCTTCAACTTCGGCCGCAACGAGGTGCGCAACTTCCTCGTCGCGAACGCCGTGTACTGGCTGCAGGAGTTCCACGTCGACGGCCTGCGCGTGGATGCCGTCGCCTCGATGCTCTACCTCGACTACTCACGCCAGGCCGGCCAGTGGCGGCCCAACAAGTACGGCGGCCGCGAGAACCTCGACGCTCTCGAGTTCCTGCAGGAGACGAACGCGACGGCCTACCGGCGCGCTCCCGGCACGATCATGATCGCCGAGGAGTCCACCGCGTGGCCGGGCGTCACGGCGCCGACGAGCTACAACGGCCTGGGCTTCGGCCTGAAGTGGAACATGGGCTGGATGAACGACACCCTGCGCTACATGCAGGAGGAGCCCGTCCACCGGCGCTACCACCACGGCGAGATCACGTTCTCGATGGTCTACGCATACTCGGAGCGCTACATCCTGCCGATCTCGCACGACGAGGTCGTGCACGGCAAGGGTTCGCTGTACGCGCGCATGCCGGGCGACCACTGGCAGAAGACCGCAGGCGTGCGCACGCTGCTCGCCTACCAGTGGACCCACCCCGGCAAGCAGCTGCTGTTCATGGGGCAGGAGTTCGCGCAGCCCGAGGAGTGGACCGAGTCGCACTCGCTCGACTGGTGGGCGTTGGACGACCCGCTGCGCGCGGGCGTGCACCGCATGGTGCGGGACCTGAACGCGCTGTACCGCGCGACGCCCGCGCTCTGGCAGCTCGACCACACGCCCGACGGCTTCGAGTGGATCGCGTCCGACGACGCCGACCGCAACACGCTCGTCTACCTGCGCAAGGGCGTCGACACCCCGGACGTCGTGGTGATCGTCAACTTCGCCGGGATCCCGCACGAGGGGTACCGGCTCGCTCTGCCGCGTGGTGGCCGCTGGACCGAGGTCTTCAACTCCGACTCGCCCGACTACGGCGGCTCGGGCGTCGGCAACCTCGGCGCGGTCGACGCGCTGCCCGACCCGCACCACGGCCGCCCGTACTCCGCGTCGGTCCGGGTGCCGCCGCTCGGTGCCGTGATCCTGCGCGCACCCGAGCCCGCCTGAGCCCGGACGCAGAACAAGAGGGCGGCGACCCGACCCGATCGCCGCCCTCTTGCCGTCCCGCCTGACGGCTGTGCCGTCAGCGGACGCGCAGGGTCAAGGGCGTGGCGGTGCCCGCCCTGACCGAACCATCCCCGGCGTACGCGACGTTCACGGTGTACTTCCCTGCCGGCAGCACCGGGAGCTGCACCTTCGCGCGACCCTTGTCGGCCGGCGTGAGCACCGCGACGACCGTCTTGCCGCCGACGCGGACGGTGACCTTGCCGGTCGGCGCGGCCACGCCGGCCGCCCGCACCATCACGGTCACCTTGGTGGTCTCGGACCTCGGCACCACGGTCCGGCCCAGTGCGGCCTTGACCGTCGAGGGCGTCTTGACCACCGTGAGCGTCACCGGAGCCGCAGCCGCGGCCGCGACCTTGCGGTCACCGCTGTACGCGACGGCGACGACGTGACGTCCCGCTGCGAGGTGGGGCAGCGCGACCGTGATGACACCGTTGCGGGCCGCGTGCAGCGCGACCGACTTGGTCCCCGTGCCGTAGTCCACGGTGATCGTGCCGGTCGGCGCACGCGACGCAGTCACGCGCACCGCGACACGCGGGTTCTCGCCCGTCGTGACGTTCGACGACACGAGCGTCGCCGACATGCTCGACACGAGCCGCAGCCCGGCGAGCGCGTCGGTGAGCAGCGTGGTGATGGCGTCCACGTCCTCCTGCGTGCGGGTGCTGCCCGCCGCGGAGAACTCGGCGACCGCGATCGCGTGGTCCAGTGCGGCGACGGACTCCGCGGTGTACCCGGCGGGGTCCACCGCCCGGGCCGCGGCGAGTGCGGTGTCGAGCGCGGCCGTGTCCAGCACCACCGGGTCGCTCGCGGCGACGACCGAGACGTCGTCGATCCAGCCCCACGCGCCGCCGGCCAGGTCGGTCCCGGTGAAGGCCACCGTGAGCGCGCCGTCGTCGCCGACCTGGGCCGTCACCGTCGGGTGGCTCCAGACGAGCCAGCCCGCGAGGGTCGCCGGCGCGCTCGTCGTGCCGTTGGACGTCGTCGCGACGAGCGCGACCGTGCCCGTCGGCGCGTCGCCGCCGTGCACCCACATCGAGACGTCGTACGTGCCGGGCGCCAGGCCCGTCACCGTGCGGCTCCCGGTGAACGAGTACACCCCGGCGCTCCAGAAGTTGACCGCCATCGCGCCACCGTGCTGGTTGCCGGCGCCCTCCTTGACGGGGGCGTTGGTCCAGTCGATCGTCCAGCCGTCGCCCCAGTTCGTCTCGAAGCCGCCGTTGGGCAGCAGCTCCGCGGAGACGGTCAGGGAGGCCGTCACGGCGTCGCCGTCACGGGTCACGCCGTGGACGGTGTACGCACCCGGACCGCGCACCCAGTCGAGCACGTCGGCCCAGGTCACAGGCACGTCCTCGACGGTCTCGTCGTTGTACGTGACGGACACGGTCGTCGGCAGCGAGACAGCGTCACCGGACCGCACGGTCACGTCGACCGGCGCGATCGAGTACACCGCACGCGGCGCGGTCGAACCGGTGAGCACGTACCGGAACGTCTGCAGCGACTCGAGCGGGTTGCCCGCGAAGTCGAACAGCGCCTGGTTGTCCCACGACGAACCGCCGTAGTACTGCGCGGCGTCGTCCTCGTACTCCCCCGCGTAGCTCGACGCCCAGCCGGAGCCGAACTCCTCCCACAGGAGCTTGTTCTGCTCGACCTGCGACGCCGGGCCGACCGGCAGCCACGCGGGCTCCCAGTAGAACGCCCCGATGCCCATGCCGTCCGGCACGTCCGCGACCGCCTGCATCACGGTGCGCAGCTCGGTCGCCTGGCCCTGCACGCTGATCGGGTAGGCCAGCCCGGTGTCGTTCTGACCGGCGCGCACCGTGTTCGGGTGCCCGTCGCCGTCCTCGAGCGTCGACGCCCACGACGTCTCCGCGACCATGACCTTCTTGCCGTAGTCCGCCGCGACCTCGCCCAGCACGGCCGTCAGGTTCGCCGGCGTGCCGTGCCAGAACGGGTAGTACGACGACGCGAACACGTCGTAGTCGACGCCGCGCGCGTCGAGCTGCTGCGCGTAGTCGGCGTAGCGGCCGGCGGTCTCCGGGTTGGTGAAGTGCAGCGCGACGAGCGCGTCGGGCAGCACGTCGCGCACGGCGGCGCTGCCGGCGGAGAAGATCGCCGCCCGGTCGTCCCACGACGTGGTGCCGGCGACCCCGTTGTTCGTCTCGTTGCCGACCTGCACCATGCCCACGTCGACGCCCGCGTCGACGAGCTCCTGCAGCGCGGCGTGCGTGAACTGCTCGACCGCCGCGGCCTTGTCGTCGATGCCGAGCGCGGTCCACGCCTTCGGTGCGGTCTGCTTGCCGGGATCCGCCCAGAAGTCGGAGTAGTGGAAGTCGACGACGACACCCAGGCCGGCCGCGGTCGCCCGCTCACCGATCTCGACGGCCCGGTCCACGTCGACGTCGCCGCCGCCGTACCCGTTGCCCTCGGCGTCGTACGGGTCGTTCCACACCCGCACACGCACGTCCGTCACGCCGGCGTCGGCCAGCACGTCGAACAGATCGGCGGGTGCGCCGCCGGTGTCGCGGAACACGACACCGCTCTCCTCGAGCGAGAGCACCGACGAGACGTCGACACCCCGCATGAAGCCCTCGGGCAGGTTCTCGATCTTCTTGACGACGATGCCGGCCTCGACCGGGGCGTCGTCGGTCGCCGCGGCCGGGGCCGCGACGACGAGCATGGACCCGGCGGCCAGGCAGGCGGCAGCACGAAGTCGGCGAGGCAGTGTTGACACAGCGGTGTCCCTTTCGGATCGAACGTCGTTGGTCGAACAGCTGCCGGCAGCGGGTCGGAACCGCCGGAGGGGAAGCCCCGAGGGGCTACTTGACGGAGCCGGAGGTGAGCCCCCCGACGATGTACTTCTGCGTGAAGAGGAACAGGATCAGCACCGGCAGCGCGGCGATCACGGCGCCCGCAGCGAACAGGCCCCAGTTGGCCGACAGCTGGTCGGAGACCCAGCCGTACATGCCCACGGCGAGCGTCCAGTTGTCCTCCGAGGTGAGGATCACCCGCGCGAGGATGAACTCACCGAACGTCGAGATGAAGGACAGCAGTCCGACGACGGCGAGGATCGGCGTCACGAGACGCAGGATGATCCCCCAGTAGATCTGCGCATGCGTCGCACCGTCGATCTTGGCGGCCTCGTCGAGCTCACGCGGGACGCTGTTGAAGAACCCGTACATGAGGAACGTGTTCGTCCCGAGCGCGCCGCCGAGGTACACGGCGACGAGGCCCAGCTTGCTGTCCAGGCCGAGCGCAGGAATGACGTTCCCGAGCGCGATGAGCAACAGGAAGATGGAGATGAACGCGAGCATCTGCGGGAACATCTGGATGACCAGCAGGCCGGTCAGGCTCCCCCGGCGGCCGTAGAACCGGTACCGCGAGAACGCGTACGCGGCCGCGGCGCCCATGAGCACCGAGCCGATCGCCGTCACGGTGCCGATGACGAGGCTGTTGCCGGCCCAGGTCCAGAACATGGTGGTGTTGAGTGCCTTGTAGTTCGCGCTCGAGATGCTGCGGAACAGCTCGGTGGAGCCCGTCAGGGTCCCGGAGCTCGCGAGCGAGGCCGAGAGCACGTACACGAGCGGGAACACCGCGTACCCGACGATGACGATCGCGAGCAGGTACTTCCAGCTCACCTCGGTGATCCAGCGCCGGCGGCGCGAGCGTGTCCGCATCGCCTCGTTGCGCTCCATCACCGTCTCGGTGATCACGGCGGACATCAGACCTCCTCGAGCTTGCGCGTGCGGCGGAACATCAGCGCGGAGATGCCACCGATGATGACGAAGATGACGATCGACAGGGCACTCGCGAGGCCGAAGTCAGCCCGACCGCCCGAGACCCCGGAGATCTGATACACCATCGAGATCAAGATGTCGGTGGCCCCGAGCGTCGCGGACGTGTCGGTGAACCGTGGTCCACCGCCGGTCAGCATGTAGACCAGCGTGAAGTTGTTGAAGTTGAACGCGAACGACGCGATGAGCAGCGGCGCGGTCGAGACGAGCAGCAGCGGCATCGTGATCGCGCGCCAGGTGCGCCACCGGCCGGCACCGTCGATGCGGGCGGCCTCGAGCACGTCGTCGGGCAACGACTGCAGCGCGCCCGTGCAGACCAGGAACCAGTACGGATAGCTGAGCCACAGGTTCACGGCGATCAGCGAGACCTTGGCCAGGAACGGGTCGTTCAGCCAGTCGATGCGGGCGTCGAAGAAGAACAGCTTGTTGACGATGCCGTAGTCGGGGTTGGCGCTCAGCATGCCCTTCCAGAGCAGTGCCGAGAGGAACGCGGGGAACGCGTACGGAAGGATGAACAGCATCCGCAGCACGCGGCGGGCGCGCACCCGCGGGTCGTTGTAGATCAGGGCCATCACGAGGCCCATGAGGAAGCTCGTCACGACGCTGAAGAACGCGAAAACGAACGTCCAGGCCGTGATCTTGAGCAGCGGACCCGAGTAGGTGTCGTCGGTGAATGCCTTGGTGAAGTTCTCGAAGCCGACGAACACGCGCCACCCGACCGCGAGAGCGGTGCCGTCCTCGGCGACGAACAGGCCCTCGTCGGTGGCCGAGTACACGACACCGGTCGTGGTGTCGGTCATGGTCTGCGCGGCCGGGTCCCACTCGAGCGTCGAGTGGTACACCTGACCGGTCGTGCCCTCGCGCGTCCGGACGGAGCCGTCGTCGGCGTCCTCGGAGATCGGTACACGCAGCGCCAGGACCTCGTTCTGCAACGCGGCGTCGCTCATCAACGTCCCGCGGTCGACGACCTCCCAGCCCGGGACCGCGGTCGCGCGGCCGTCCTCGACGGTGGCGTCCGGCGCCGGCTGGAGCGGGTCCTCGGCCGTGCCGACCTTGACCACGCCCTCGTCGACGATCGCGAAGCCGAGCTCGTCGCCCTGCTCGACGATCGTCAGCGGGTACGAGGGCGAGCCCTCGACCTTCTGCTCGCTCTGGATGAGCAGCGCGTCGACCGCCTGCTGCTGCGTGCCGTTGTGGCCCGTGCCGTAGTTCGTCATGGCCACGTAGCCGGTGTAGCCGATCGTGAACAGCTGGAAGAGCACCAGGAACGACAGTCCCGGAAGGATGTACTTCAGCGGCACCGCGCGCTTGGTGAAGTACACCCAGTCGGCCGCGACGACGAGCACGAGCATGAGCCCGAGCACGGCCCACGACCGCTGCAGGTACGCGGACCAGATCGCCATGACGCCGAAGGCGTTGACGAGTGCCATCAGCGCGAGCTTGACGACGAAGCCCCAGCCGCGGCCGTCCCAGCGACGAGCGTGGGACACCCTGGTGTCCACCTCGCGCGGGGGCGCGGTCTTCGGGTCGGTGATCATGAGTCCTCCGGACTGTTCACGGGTCGGCGGGTCGGTGCCGTGCGGCCGGCGGCGGGTTGCCCCGCCGCCGGCCGGCGACATCAGCCGAGCTTCGCCTCGAGGTCGGCGATCATCTTGGTCCAGGCGTCCTTCGCGGTCGCCGTGCCGGAGATGATCGAGGACTCAGCGGCGTTCCAGTACTCCCACACGTCGCCCATCTCGGGGATCGACGGCATCGGCGCACCGGTCTTCGACGCGGCGAGGAAGCCCGCGACGATCGGGTCGGACGCGACCTGGTCGGCCACCGACGACATCGCAGGCAGTCGCGGGTCGGCGTCGTAGAGCGCCTTCATGACCTCGGGGGTCGCGACGTAGTTCACCAGGAAGTCGTTGGCGACGAGCTTGTTCTGGCTCTGCGCCGACAGGTAGAAGCCCTGCACGCCGACGAACGGTGCGGCATCCTGACCACCCGCGGACGGGATCGGGTCGACGGCCACGTCGATGCCCGCGTCCTTGTAGGTCTGGATCGCCCACGGACCGGCGATCGTGTACGGGGCGTTGCCGGAGGAGAACTCCTGGTTCGCGACGTCGTACGTCCAGTCCGTGCTGAAGTTGCCGGTGCCCTTCATGCCGTTGGCGGCGAGGAAGTCGGCCCACGCGAAGCCCTCGGGGCCGGCCATGCCGAGCTCGTTGGTGTACGAACCGTCCTCGTTCTGCTTGAACACCGGGGCGCCGAACGACGTCTGCAGCGCGTACGAGGTGTACGCGTCACCGGTCGTGCCGTTCACGTTGATGACGAACGGGTACTTGGTGCCGGCCGCCTTGCCCATGGCGATCATCTCGTCCCAGGTGGCGGGCGTGGAGTCGACGAGCGCGGTGTTGCGGACGATCGCGACGGACTCGAGCGCGTACGGCAGGCCGTACATCTGGCCGTCCTGCGTGAACGCCTGCGTGGCGACCGTCTCGAACTCGCCCGCCTTGTCGCCGATATCGATCGTGTCGACCACGCCGTTGACGATGAGGCCGCCGAGCCAGTCGTGCGCGCCGATCGTGATGTCCGGGCCCTCTCCGGTGGGGACCTGGGCGAGGAAGTCCGCGCGGATGTCCTCGAAGTTCTTCTGGACCAGCGTGACCTTCACGTCAGGGTTGGTCTCGTTGTAGATGTCGACCGCGGCCTGGACGGCGGGCTTGCGGTTCTCGTCGACCCAGATCGTGAGCGAGCCGGTCGCGCTGACGGGCGCCTCCGACTCGGCCTGCGTGGGCGAGGTGGTCTCGGCCGGGGTGTCGTTGTCGTCGCCGCCGCCGCACGCGGTCAGCATCGAGACGGCCGCCACCACTGCGGCGGCGGTGAGCAGGGACTTGCGCATGGGAGTCCTTCCGATAGGTGTCGCCTCACGCGTCCCCGACGGGGTCGCGACGCTGCGACGAACCGAACTACTGGTGGAACTGAAGGGTCGTGCGGGATGGAGCGGATCGACGGCGGTGGCGCCGCCGCACACGGGATCAGACCGGGCGATCACCTCCCGGTCGCTGATCCGTGCGGAGCACGGCAGTCGCACCGGCGGCCAGGTCGAGCGCGCCCGTGACCGAGGTGGCCGCGAGCAGCTCCTGACCATCGCCGAGGTCGAGCTTCACGTCCTCGGCGGTGTGGTTGATCGCGACGACGAAGTCCGCGTCGTCGCCGTGCCGAGTGATGACCTCGACGTCACTCGGCAGGTTGGTGGGCGTCAGGCCCGCGTCCGCGTACACCGCCTCGAGCACCGGCGCGAGCGCGTCGATGCCGAGTCGCGTCGCGACGTACCAGGCCGCGCCGTCCCCGTGCTCGTTCCGCGTGACCGCGGGACCGCCGGCGGCGGGACCGCCGACGTTGCGTGCGACGACCTGCGCGCCCGCCAGCTTGATGTCCTCCTGCCAGACGTCGGACGCGAGCAGCTCGTCGCCCCAGGCGACCGCGGCATGCTCGCCGGCGCGCAGCGGCTGGAACTCCTCGACCGTCAGACCGAGCACGTCGCGCAGCGGAGCCCCGAACCCGCCGACGTGCACCGCGTCGGTCTCGTCGACGATCGCCGAGAAGTACGACACGAGCAGCGTGCCGCCGGCGGCCACGTAGCGGTCCAGGTTGGCGGCATCCGCGAGCCGCAGCAGGTACGACGCGGGCGCGACCACCAGGCGGTAGCCGGACAGGTCGGCCGACGGCTGCACGAAGTCGACGGTCCGACCGTCACGCCACAGCCGCTCGTAGTACGCGCGGACCCGCTCGCGGTGCCGCGCGTCGACCGACGGACGCCACTCGAGGTCCTGCGCCCAGAACGACTCGGTGTCCCACAGGATCGCGACGTCCGCGCGCACCTGCGAGCCGACGACGGGCGCGAGCCGCTCGAGGGCGCCGCCGAGCTCGACGACCTCGCGCCACACCCGGGAGTCGGTGCCCGCGTGCGGCAGCATCGCCGAGTGGAACTTCTCCGCGCCGGAGCGCGAGGCCCGCCACTGGAAGAACATGATCGCGTCGGCCCCGCGGCCGAGGTGCGACATCGCGTTGCGAGCCATCTCGCCGGGCCGCTTCGCGACGTTGCGCGGCTGCCAGTTGACGGCCGACGTCGAGTGCTCGAGCAGGAGCCACGGTCGGTTGCCCGCGACCGACCGCGTCAGGTCCGCGGCCATCGCGAGCCCGACGAAGCCGCGCTCGTCGGCCGCGGTGAGGTAGTGGTCGTTGGAGACCAGGTCCACCTCGCCGGCCCAGGCCCACAGGTCGGTCGTCGGGCACTCCGTGGCCATGAAGTTCGTCGTGATCGGCTGCGTGGCGTGCGCGCGGATCGCGTCGCGCTCGATCACGAAGCAGGCGCGCAGCTGGTGGTCGGTGAACCGCGCGAAGTCCAGCCGCTGCGCCGGGTTCGCGACCGAGGCTGTCGCTGCGGGGGCTCCGACGTGCTCCCACGCCGTGTAGTGCTGGCCCCAGAACGCGGTCCCCCACGCGGCGTTGAGCCCCTCGAGCGAGCCGTAGCGCTCCTGCAGCCACTCCCGGAACGCCGCCACCGCCGCCGGCGAGAAGTCCTCGCCCACCGGCGCGCCGTACTCGTTGTGCACGTGCCACAGCACGACCGCCGGGTGGTCGGCGTAGCGCTGCGCGAGCGCGCCGGCGATCCGGGCGACGGCCTCCCGGTACGCGGGGGCGCTCGGGGAGACGGCGCCGCGCGAGCCGAAGCCGAGCGTGACGCCGTCGCGCGTCACGACCCGGGCCTCCGGGTAGTTCGCGTAGAACCAGGCAGGCGGAGCGGCGGTGGGGGTGCCGAGGTCGACGGCGATGCCGTTGGCGTGCAGCAGGTCGAGCACGTCGTCCAGCCAGCCGAAGTCGAACACGCCCTCGCTGACCTCGATGCGTGCCCACGAGAAGATGCCGACGCTGACGAGGTTGACTCCGGCCGCGCGCATGAGCGCCACGTCCTCGTGCCAGACGTCACGCGGCCACTGCTCGGGGTTGTAGTCGCCACCGAACGCGATCGCGTCGCCTGTGGGCCAGCTCTGGGCCATGACACTCCGTCGGGTCTCACCGTGCGACTGTGCACGGTCACTGCCTGTGAACGTGCACATGTTAGGCACAGGCCCAGGGGTCCCCACCAGTAGGCGCAACCGATTCGTTATCGACCTGTGACCGTGCACAGTTTGAGAGCGCTCCATGGGTCCAGAAACGGCGCACAGGGGCTACAGTCAGGCACTGTGAGTGTCACCCCTGGGCGCCGACGCCCGACCATCCGCGACGTCGCCGACGCCGCCGGCGTCTCCCGCGGAACCGTCTCGCGTGTGATCAACGGCGGGCACTGGGTCTCCGAGGAGGCGCGCCTCGCGGTCGAGGAGGCGATCCGGACCACCGGCTACCGGGCCAACCCGCACGCGCGCAGCCTGGTCACCGGGCGCAGCAACTCGATCGCCTTCCTGCTCACCGAGCCTCAGCGCCTGCTCTTCTCGGACCCCAACTTCTCGACCCTGCTCGGCGGTGCCGCCGAGGCGACCACGCAACGTGGCATGACGTTGGTGCTGCTGGTCGCCGGCACGGCCACCGAGCGCGAGAACGTCGCCGCCTACGTCGGCGCCGGCCACGTCGACGGCGTGCTGCTCATCTCGTCGCACGAGAACGAGCCGCTCATCGGCTGGCTGCACGACGAGGGTGTTCCCACGGTCGCGTGCGGCATCCCGCTCGGCTACCACGCACCCGAGGCGTGGGTCTCGGTCGACGAGTCGGGCGGCGCCCGGCAGATGGTGCGCCACCTACGCTCCCGCGGTCGCACGAAGATCGCGACGATCACGGGCCCCCTCGACACGCCAGGCGGGCGCTACCGGCTCGAGGGCTATCGAGCCGAGCTGGGCGAGGCCTACGACGACCGCTACGTCGCCCACGGCGACTACAGCGCCGAGTCGGGGCAGGCCGCGATGGCAGAGCTGCTCGAGCGCGTGCCGGACGTCGACGCGGTGTTCGCCGCCTCCGACCTCATGGCCTCCGGCGCCCTCGTCACCCTGCGCCGTGCAGGCCGAACCGTCCCCGACGACGTCGCGCTGGGCGGCTTCGACGACTCCGGACTCGCCGACACGCTCGACCCTCCCCTGACGACGATGCATCAACCCTTCGACCGCATCAGCGCCGAGATGGTCCAGATGCTCATCGAGCAGATCAAGGGCAGCGCCCCGAAGGCGGTCACGATGCCCGCCACCCTCGTCGTCCGCTCCTCGACCTGAGCGATCGGACCTCGCCGGCTACTTGGCAGCAGCCCGCTCGAGACCCACGGCCTCAGACCCACGGCCTCAGACCTGACTCGTGCCATTCGCTTAGTGACCGATGTCGAGCGCCG
>NZ_BJWG01000010.1 GCF_007990245.1 Cellulomonas composti
CCGTCAGATCTCGCGATCTGAAAAGAGGCAACTTCGCTACCTTAGCGGCCCTGCGGGGCTCCGTCAAACCGCCTGATCGGCGATCGTTCGGTGCCCGTTGGGCCTGTCCGCGCACTCGTCGTCTGCTGGCACGTGGCCGACGGAGTCGAGCTGCGGGGTTCGCCTCCCCCGGGACCGTCCACCGGGTTCGTCCCTGGTGTCCGTTCCTCCCTGGCGGGTGGCGCGTGCTGAACATTACGGTGCCCTGCGGCGTAGAGGCAAATCGCGAGCGGGTGACCCCCGTCACCACGTCGGCGCGCGCCGGCTCCGCCCGTGCGAGGAGCGCCGCCGCAGGTCAGTGGGGCGGCCCGGGGCGAGCGCGGGGTCTGCGCGGCTACTGCTCAGCTACTGCTCGGCGACTGCGCGGCGACGCCTGGGTTCGCCCGCTCGGGCGAGCAGTGCTGTGCCGGCGCTGAGCTCTGCTGTGGCTGTGGCCCGGCTCAGACCCGGCTCAGACTCGGCTCAGGCCTAGTAGAGCGCCGACGCCATCGCGCGGCGCGCACTGACGACGCGCGGGTCCTCGGGGCCGACGACCTCGAACAGGTCCACCAAACGGATCCGCACACGTTCCTTCGCGTCGCCTGCGGTGACCCGCAGCAGGTCGACCAGGCGCGCGAATGCGTCCTCGACCATGCCGCCGAGCAGATCGACGTCGGCGACGGCGAGCTGGGCGTCGACGTCGCGCGGGTCCGCGGCGGCCGCGGAGCGCACCGCTGCGAGGTCCACGTCGTGCGTGCGCTCGAGCAGACCGACCTGGGCCAGACCCGCGCGGGCGAGGGCGTCGCGCGGGTTCTCGCGCAGCGCCTGCTCGTACGCCTCGACGGCGGCCGGCAGGTCGTCGCGCTCGATCGCGTCGTAGGCGGCCTGGTGCAGCGGTGGCAGCTCCGGCTCGGGCTCCGGCTCGGGTGCGTCGCCCGCCGGCTCGGCACGGCCCGTGAGTCCGTTGGCTGCCGCGGCGGCGAGCACCTGCTCGATCACCGGCCGGATCTGGTCGGCCGACGCCCCGCCCTGGAACAGCGGGACCGGTTGACCGGCGAGCACCGCCACGACCGTCGGCACCTGCTGCGGCGCCACCTGGAACGCGGCGGCCACCTGCGGGTTCGCATCGGCGTCGATCCGCGCCAGCAACCAGGTGCCCGCACCCTCGTCGGCCAGCGCCCCCAGCTCGGCGACGGTCTGTCGACTCACCTCGGACCACGGTGCCCACAGCGCGACGACGACCGGGTACTGGGTCGAGCGCTGCACGAGGGCCGGGAAGCCCTCCTCGTCGACGTCCACGACGAACCCGCCGGGGGCGGACAGTCCACCGGGCGACCCCGGCGGGGGCGTGGCGTTGCGCGCCAAGGTCGACAGGTCGACCGCACCCCGGGCGTCGAGCCGGGGTCGCGGACCGGTGGGCTGGGACATCGCGTGCTCCTTGCGGTGCGAGGGGTCAGGTGGCCGAGGCGGCGGTCAGTACCAGCTCCGCCGCGAGCACCTGAAGGGGTGCGTCGGACCCGGCCGGCGGGACGTAGAAGGTCACGATGCTGGTGTACGTGCGCACGAACGAGTGCGTCGCCGACGTCGCCCCCGAGATCGCAGCGTAGAACGGGTCGGTGATCGGGATCGTCGCACCGGCCGCGGAGATCGTGATCGTCGAGACGACCGTCAGGTCGCCCACGACGATCGCGCCGCCGTCCACCGTGCGCAGCGCAGACTCGTCGCCCGAGGGCGTGTAGGTCGAGGCGGCGCTGCCCGCGGTACCGATGCCGGCGCTCGCCTGGGTGCGCAGGTCCTCGATCTCGGTCTGGTACGCGCTCTCGGCGAACGTCTCCTTGTACATCGAGCCGTCGCCCTTGGCGAGCAGGTCGGCGAACTGCGGCAGCACGTCCTGCGGGGCGACGCTCAGCGAGTCGTCGTCGGGCTCGAGGACCTCGCTGCCCTCGTCGGCCGGCGCGGTCGGGGGCATCTGCGTGCCCGGCAGGAGCCGCGCCCAGCCCCACATCCGGTACGGCGCGCGCGGCTCGTCCTGGCGCAGCACGAGGATGCGCGGCGCCTGCAGGTCCTCCGGCTGCTCCGTGACGACGAGCTGCGTGCGCGGCCACTGCGTGGTCTGCGGGACCACGCTCGTCAGCGCGACGGCGGGCAGCACGGTCGGCGGCTTGGCGCCCGCCGTCGCGGTGCTGCGGACGTACTCGGCCGACCTCATGGCGAGCGCCGGCCCCTCGACGCGCGGGGCGAGGGCGGCGGCGTCGAGCGCCCCGTCCGCCGCGGCCAGCACGTCACCGAGCGAGTCGAGCACGCGGTCGGACTGCGCGACGGTCAGCGCGGCCGGCGCGATCGCGGGCGGCGGGGGCGGGTCGGGTTGCGGGGGCGAGCCGGCACAGGCGGCGAGCCCGACGAGGGCGGCCGCGGCGAGCGCCGCCCCGCGCAGACGGGTGACACGCCGGCTCGACGTCGTGCGCAGGCGGCTCATCGCTCCGCCCCCTGTCCGTCGTCGGGCTGTTCGTCGCCGTCGGCCGTGTTCGGTGCTGCGTTCGGTCGTGTGGTCGGTGAGCTGGTCGGTGCTGCGGTCCCGGGCAACGGGGGCAGGCCCCACGCGCGCCGCCAGGCGTCCGCCCGCGCACCCGCTCCCTCGGTCTCGGGTGCCGGCACGGGTGCGGCGCCGCCCGTCGCGGGAGTCGGCGCCGGCCCGGCGGAACCGGTCGGGCGCGCCGGGAAGGGCCGTCCGGTCGTGGCGGGCGGCGAGCCGGGGCTCGTCGGCGCGCCACCGGCCGAGACATTCGGACCCGCACCGGGGATCCACGCGCTGCCGGTCGACGCCACGGGACGGTCTCCACCACCCGCCCGGCCGGTCGGCTGCGCGCCGGTCGGCTGTCCGGTCGGCTCCATGGTCGGCTGCTCGGTCGGCTGCTCGGTCGGCTGCTCGGTCGGCTGCTCGGTCGGCTGCTCGGTCGGCTGCTCGGTCGCAGGACGGCCACCGAGCCACGTCGGACGTCCTGCGCGGACGGCCTTGGCAATGGCTCCGCCGGTCGCCGCGGCAGCCGCCGGCGGGGCTCCGGCCGGCGTGGTGGGGCCGGTCGGCGTCGTCGGGCCGGACGAGCCGGTCGGCGTCGCCGGACCCGTCGAAGCGGCGCGAACGGTCGGTGCCGCGGGACCGGTCGGCGTCGCCGCACCGGTCGAGGCGGCGGGGTCGGTCGGGACCGCAGGGCCGGTCGGGGCCGGTGCTCCGGACGCGGGATGCGTGATCGGCGCCCAGCTCGGGCGCGCGCCCGCGTGCTCGGCCGCACCGGTCGGTGCCGATCCGGTCGGTGCCGATCCCGTCGGTGCCGATCCAGCCGGTGCAGCGCCCGCCGGCGCCGATCCGGTCGGCCGGTCAGGGACGGGTCGCGTCGCGAACTCGCCTCCGGAGCGGGCGCGCAGCGCGCGGCGGGTCAGGGGTTGCTCCCCCGTGACGGCTGCGCCGACGGCGGGCACAGCACCGGTCGCGGTGCTCGTCGGGGTGCCCGTCGGGGTGGCCGTCGTGGTGGCGGCGCCGGGCTCGCGCGCCGTCGTCGGGTCCGGGCCCGCGTCGACCGTCGGCCGCGCGGCCGCGGTAGCGCCGGCCGCGGACGGCTCGCTGGGCGTCCACCCGGAAGCACGGGGGGCGGCGGGTTCGTCGGCTGCCTCCGGCACGCTCGGTGTGCTGCCGGTCGGCGGCGGCACGGTCGCGAGCGGACCGGTCGCAGGGGCGTCGACGGTAGCCAGGGAACCCGTGCGGCCCGTGCGTGCGGCAGCGTCGGCCTCGCGGAGCTGACGCCGGGTGAGCGCCACGGGTTCGCCGTCAGCGCCGATGGTCGGCAGCGCCTGGGTGTGCACCGCGTTCCACGTGACCGGACGCGCGCGGCGTCGGTCACGCTCGAACATGCCCAGCGCGACGAGCACGAGAACCGTCCCGAGCACGACCAGCGGCCACAGCCACGGCGTCGTGACCTCACGTGGCCAGGCGATCGAGATCGTCGGAGCCGTCTCGGTCCCGACGGCCAGCAGGCTCCAGCGGCCGGGCTGTGCCTTCCAGACGAGCGTCGCGGTGCCGTCGCCGGTCGCCTGCGCGACCCACATGTCGTTGTCGGTCGGGTCCGCCACCGCGCCCGCGTCCTCGTCGGTGGTCCCGCCCGGGACCGCCGTGGCCGACGGGGTCGGCACCGGGGTCGTACCTGCTGTGGGCGTCGCGGCGGCCGTCGGGCTCGTCGTCGCAGCCGCCGTGGGCGCCACCGTCGGGGCGGTCGTGGGCGTCGTCGTCGGGCTGGCGGAACCGGTCGTGGTGGGTGCGGGAGTCGGCGTGGGTCCTGCCGTGGGGGCCTCGCCGGGCGTGGTCGCGAGCTCGCGCCACGAGTCGAGGCCCGTCACCCGCGTGTACGCGTCGGTGCCGACCCAGCCGTCGACGTCGGTGTCCCGGCCGACCGCGAGGACGACCGGGCCGTCGTCGGGCGCGGTGAGAGTGACGGTGGCCGGGTCGCCGGCCAGCTCGAGCACGCCTGGGCTCGTCACCACGATGTGGCCATCCGCGGGTGCCGTCGCCACGAGCACGTCGTCGGCGCGCCAGAGGGTCGCGGACGCGACGCCAAGGCCGATGACGGCCAGGCCGACGACGCCGACGGCGACCGTGATGACTCGCTTGCGCACGCAGGATCCTCTCGGGCGGAGAAGGCCAGGATAGGCAAACCGGGACGTCACACGCGCAGCAGACCAGTTCACGACGTCTCGTCACCCGTTCGGGGCACGGGCGAGGAGGCTGCTCGCGTATCCTGGCCGGTGCCCGGCCCTACCGCAGCGCCGCGATCGAGCCGCGCCAGCCGGACCTGCATTCAGGAGGAAGCTCTCGTGCCCGAAACACGGCCCACCTTCCCTGTCGTCAACTTCCGCGGGTACGAGCGCGAAGCTGTCGACCAGCGGCTGGCCGACCTCGAACGCTCGCTCGCCGACGCTCGCGGTCAGGTCGAGGCGCTCGACGCACGGGCGCTCCAGGTGTCCGGCGAGCTCTCCGAGGCGCACCGCCAGCTCCGCGAGGCCGAGCGGCCCACGTACTCGGGACTCGGCTCGCGGATCGAACAGCTCCTGCGCTCCGCCGAGGAGCAGTCCTCCGACGTCATGAGCCAGGCGAACGCGCAGGCCGCGGACTCCCTCGCGCGCGCCAAGCTCGCCGCCGGACAGCTGCGCGCCCGCGCCGAGAACGAGGTCGCCGAGATGCTCGCGACCGCTCGCCGCGAGGCGGAGGAGGAGCGCACGACGGCGTCCGCCGAGGCCGAGAGCACGCTCACCGCAGCGCAGCGGCGCGCAGAGGAGCTCGTCGGGTCCGCCGAACGCGAGGCCGCGCGGATCCAGAGCGCGATCACGACCGAGGAGAGCGAGCGCCGCACGTCGCTCGAGCGCGAGCTCGGCACGTTGCGCGCGAGCGTCGAGCACGAGGCCACGCAGCTGCGCGTCGCCACCGAGCGCACCGCGAGCGACCTGCGCTCGCGCGCCGACACGGAGACGACGGCCCAGCGCGAGGAGGCCGAACGCTACGCACAGGACCTGCGCCAGAGCGCCGACGCCGACACGACCGCGCTGCGGACGCAGACCGAGGCGCAGACCGCCGCACAGCGTGCCGACGCCGAGCGTTACGTCGCGGACCTGCGCGCACAGGTGGCCGAGGAGGTCGCGCAGCTCCGGCAGGACGCCGCCTCCGAGGCGACCGCGCTGCGCACCCAGGCCGCCGAGCACGCCGACGGTGTGCGGGCCGCGGGTGACCGCGACGCGAACGCGCTGCGCCAGCGTGTCGCCGCCGAGGTCGCTGCGCTGCGCACCGAGGCCGACCAGTACAGCGCGTTCGTGCGGGCCCAGGCCGATCGGGAGACCGGCGAGCTGCGGGCCACGGTGGCCGACGAGGTCGCGGCGGCACGTGCGGCCGCCGACCAGGAGCTCTCGGCGCAGCGCGCGGAGGCCGAGCAGTTCGCGAGCGAGCTGCGGGCGACCGCCGAGCGTGAGACGACCGAGCTGCGGGAGCGCACCGAGCACGAGACGACGACCCTGCGGGAGACGACCGAGCGCGAGACCACGCTGCTGCGCGAGACGACCGAACGCGATGCCGTCGAGCTGCGCGACACGACCGAGCGCGAGACGCGCGAGCGCCGCGAGCAGACCCGCCTGGACACCGAGCGCGTCCTGACCGAGGCACGCCGCTCGGCGGCAGCGACGCTCGCCGACGCCCGCACCCGCGCCGAGGAGCTCGTGCGCGAGGCCGAGCAGAAGCTGGCCGACGCCGAGCTCGAGATCGCCGCGCGGCACGAGGCCTCCGAGCGCGAGGACGCGGACCGCCACGAGAGCGCCCGGGCCGAGACCGAGCGCCTCGTGCGCGATGCCGAGGCGCACGCCGCCGAGGCCGAGGAGCGCGTCGCCAAGGCCGTCGCACAGGCCGAGAAGGTCCGTGTCGACGCCGAGTCGCACGCGAAGGAGCTGCTCTCGAACGCGCGCCGCAACGCCGATCGCGTCGTGGCCGAGGCCCGTGAGCACGCCGAGAAGCAGATCTCCGACGCGATGACCGAGTCCGAGCGCGAGCGCACCACCGCGGTCCGCCAGGTCGAGGACCTCAATCGGCAGCGCGAGTCCATCACCACCTACCTCGACGAGCTGCGCTCGCTGCTCGGGACGGACCCCGACCGCGCCGCGCTCGACCGGGCGCGGCGCGCCGAGGCGGAGTTCGCCGCCAAGGCGGGCGCCTCACCGAAGGCCGGCCGCGGGTCGTCGGACAGTGCGTCCACGGGCGGTGCGTCCACAGGCGGTGCGTCCAACGGCGGTGCCGCGGACGTCGTCACCGCGACCGCGTCGGCGCCCGCACGGCCGGCGGCCAAGTCGCGCCCGAAGTCGCGGCCCGCACCGGTCTCCGCGGCGGCCGCCGTGGCGCCCGTGCCCGAGCCCGACCCGGAGCCGACGAACGAGCCCGCCGACTCCGCGCCGACGCACGAGAGCGTCGAACCGTCCGAGGTCGAGAGCGCCGAACGGTCCGAGGCCGACACCGCGCCTGATGCGACGGCCGAGGCCGACACCGAGAGTCCGGCGGAGGCGGGCGGCGAGCAGGTCGCCGAGACCGACGGCGCGGGCGAGCCTGGCGACGGCGCGCAGGGCGACGACGCGCAGGGCGACGACGTACAGGGCGAGGGCACGCAGCAGTCGGCCGCCGAGGGCGAGCAGCCCGCGACGGCGCACTGAGCGACGCGCGGACATGGGGACGCAGGACGCCGCCGCCTGGCGCGACGGACGCCGTGAGGCGGCCGCCGCGCACGCGGAGGCGTTGCAGCGCAGGCAGCAGGCGGAGTCGGCGCGCGCGAGTGCGCTGATCGCCGAGTTCGTGCGCGACGCGCTCGCCCACGGCCCGGCCCCCGAGCCACTTCGGGCGCGCACGTTCGACGGCCGCGCGTACTACCGCACACCGCTGCGCGGCTGGTACCTGCGGCTCGACGGGACCGTCGCGATCGACACCGACGCGCGGTTCTACGTGCTGCGCACTCCGCGCTCCGTGTCCGGCATGCTGCGCGGTGTCACACCTACGCCGTCGGATCCGCCGCTCGTCATCGGTGCCGGCGGCAAGGACGGCGAGTCGATCGACCTCGTCGACGCCCTCGCCCGACTCGTCGCCGCGCGCTGAGCGGACGCGCTCCGTCGTCGGGCGCGATCGTCGGGGACGAGGTCCACGTCAGGCGTGGTCCGCGCGCTGTGCGAGCTCCGCGAGCGCGGCGGCGACGGCAGCGGGCTGCTCGACGGCGCTCATGTGGCCGGACCGCGGGACGACGACGAGGTGCGCGTCGCGGGCGGCGGCGACCATGTGCTCCGCGGCCGCGACGGGCGTGGTCACGTCCTCGTCCCCGACGACGACGGTGACCGGCCCGGCGAACTCGTGCAGCACGTCCGTGCGGTCGGGTCGGGCGGCCATCGCGCGCTGCGACCACGCGACGCCCGCGGGCGACTGACCGTCGATCCAGACCGCGATCCGCTCGCTGACCTCGGGTCGCGCGGCCCGGGTCGTCTCGCCGACGAGCGTGGTCGCCATCGGTCGCACCGGCTCGAGCGTGTCGCCGTCGAGCGCCTCGAGCGCGATACGCAGCCGGTTGGCCCGTGCGTCGTCGGCGTCGGCGGTCGACTTGGTGTCGACGAGCCCGAGAGCCGCGACGAGCGCGGGAGCGCGCTGCGCGAGCGCGAGCGCCACGTACCCGCCCATCGAGAGCCCGACGACGACCGCTCGCTCGATGCCGGCGTCGGCGAGCTCGCGCGCGAGGTCGTCGGCGGCCGACTCGAGCGACGGCTCGGACAGGTCGACCGGGGCGCCCGCGGCCCCGGGCAGGTCCGCCGCGAGCACGCGGCGTCCGGCCGGCAGCGCCGCGGCGACGTCGAGCCACATCCGGTGGTCGAGCGGGAAGCCGTGCAGCAGGACGACGGGGGTGGCGCCGGTAGGGCCGGGCCGTACCTCGTGCAGCGTCATGCGTCCTCCTCGGTGCGGTCGTCGTCGTCGGTCGCGGTGCCGACTGGCCCGGACCACGTCGTCGGCAGCGGCGCGTGGCCCGGCAGCACGTGGGCGACGATCTCGTCGAGCACGCGCCGGACGGCGGACTCGCCGACCCACAGGTGCTTGGCGCCGGGCACGCCGATCACCTCGGCCTGCGGGATCCGGGCGAAGCGCTCGCGCGCCTCGTCGGGTCGTAGGTAGTCGTCGTGCTCGGGGACCAGCGCGACCAGCGGCTTGCCCGACGCGGCCCACGTGTCGAGGTCTGCGTCGCTCGCGCGGTGCAGGGGCGGCGAGAGCAGGATCGCGCCCTCGATCGCCGGGTCGCAGCCGTGCATGAGCGCGAGCTCCGTGCCGAACGACCAGCCCACGAGCCAGCGCCGCGGCAGGTCGTGGAACTCCGCGAACTCGATGGCGGCCGCGACGTCGAAGCGCTCGGCGGCGCCACCGTCGAACGCGCCCTGGCTCGTGCCGCGCGGGCTCGACGTGCCGCGCGTGTTGAACCGCAGCACCGCGAGGTCGGCCATCGCCGGCAGCCGCCACGACGCCTTGCGCAGCACATGGGAGTCCATGTAGCCGCCGTGCGTGGGCAGCGGGTGCAGGGTCACGAGGGTCGCGGCCGGGGTCGTCGGGCGGCCCTCGTCGTCGCACGGCAGGGCGAGCTCGCCGACGAGCGTGAGGCCGTCCGCCGTGTGCAGCTCGACGTCCTCGCGGTGCGCCGGCAGCACCGTGAGCGAACGGATCGGGTGGGCGGCGCCCTGCGGGTCGGCGGGCTCGTGCGGGGTGCGCATCGTCGTGCTCATCGCGTCCGAGCCTAAGCCTGGGCGAGCGCCGCCGCGTGCTCGAGGACGTGCGCGACGCCGTCGTCGGCGTTCGACGGGCAGGTGTGCCGGGCTGCCTCGCGAACGACGTCGAAGGCGTTGGCGACGGCGAACGACTCGCCCGCCCAGGTGAGCATCGGCAGGTCGTTGGGCGCATCGCCGCAAGCCCAGACGTCGACTGCGGCGATCCCACGCTCGTTCGCCCAGCGTGCGAGCGTCGCGGCCTTCGTCACGCCCGCGCCGGAGACCTCGCCGAGCGCGATCGCACCCGAGTCGGACACGAGCGCGTCCGGCCCGAGCGCGACGCCGACCCGCGCGAGGAAGTCCGACGGCGGCGGCGGAGAGGTACGAACGAGCAGCTTGAACGTCGACTCGGTGAGCGCGTCCTCGATGCGCGCGACGCGCGGGCTGTCGGTGGGCTCGGCGTGCTCCGAGACGAAGCCGTGCTCGGCGGCGTAGCCGGCGGCGGACTCCGCGGCGAGGTGCACGTCGTCGCCCCAGACGTCGCGCAGGCGCGCCGCGAGCCGTCCGACGAGCGCGCGCGGCATCCCGTGGTCGGCCAGCAGCCCGCCGTCGGCCGCCCGCACCACGGCGGCGCCGTTCGCGCAGATGACGACGCCGTGGCCCGCGACGTGACGCGCGAGGCCCGTGATCCACCGGGGCGGCCGCGCCGTCACGAAGACGACCTCGATACCGCTCGCGGCTGCCACGCGCAGGGCCGCCTCGGTGCGTGGCGAGATCGACCCGTCGGGGTGCAGCAGCGTGTTGTCGAGGTCGGTCGCGACGAGCCGCGGGGTCCGGTCCGGCCAGCGGGCCGCCGGTGCCACGGCGGGCGTGGTGGTCACCGCGCGAGCCTATCGACGCGTCGGTCCGCGCCGGCCACGCGCATCCCAGCACGACGAGTGCCAGTGCCGGCGGTCGTCGACGGCCTCGCCGAACCACGCGTCGGCACGCCACGCGACGACGTGCGCCGTGCCGGTGGGCACGACCTGGTCGCACCCCGGGCAGCGGTACTCCCGGGCTCCCCCGCGGACGCGTTGCACCACCCACTCGCCGTCGGACGACGACTGCGTGACGCGCCCGCCGGTCGCCCGGTCGACGTCGATCGGCGCGGGCTGCGCGCCGTAGGGACGCTTGTTCGACCGGCGACCGCTGGGCATACGACGATCCTGCCCGACGACTCAGAGCGTCGCAGCAGCCTCGACGGTCGGCACCGTGCGCGTGCGCACGAGCTCGGCGTACCAGCGGCCGGAGTCCTTGACGGTGCGCGCCTGCGTGTCGTAGTCGACGCGCACGATCCCGAACCGGCGGTCGAACCCGTAGGCCCACTCGAAGTTGTCGAGCAGCGACCAGACGAAGTAGCCGCGCACGTCCACGCCGCGGTCGAGCGCCTCGCCGACGGCGTCGATGTGGTCGTGCAGGTAGGCGATGCGCTCGGGGTCGTGCACGCGGCCGTCCGGGCTCACCTCGTCGTGGAACGCGGCGCCGTTCTCCGTGACCGCGAGCGGCAGGTCCGGGTAGCGCTCGTGCAGCCCGACGAGCAGCTCGACGAGACCGTCGGGCTCGATGTTCCAGCCCATCGCCGTGTGCGGGCCGGGCAGGGGCAGCCACTCGACGGCATCCGCGCCGATCCACGGGCTGTGCTCCGACGAGCGGTGCCCGTCGGGGCCGGGCGTACCGTCGCCGACCGCCGGCGTCCCGGCCCGCACCAGGCCCGTCGCGTAGTAGTTGACCCCGAGGATCCCGAGCGGGACGCGGATGAGGTCCAGGTCGCCGTCCTGCACGAACGACCAGTCCGTGATGTGCGCCGTGTCGGCGAAGACCTGCTCCGGGTAGACGCCCTCGACGACCGGACGCAGGAACACCTCGTTGGCGATGGTGTCGATCCGGCGCTTGGCCTCGAGGTCCGCGGGCTCGTCGGACGCGGCGCGCGTGACGTGCAGGTTGAGGGTGATCGAGACGGGGGTGTCCGGACCCAGCACGTCCTTGATCGCGCGCGCGGCCAGGCCGTGGGCGAGGTTGAGGTGGTGCACGGCGCGCAGCGCCTGCTCGGCGTCCGTCACGCCCGGCGCGTGCACGCCGCTGCCGTACCCGAGGAACGCGGTGCACCAGGGCTCGTTGAGCGTGGTCCACAGCGTCACGCGGTCGCCGAGCACCTCGGCGACCTTGCGGGCGTACTCGCCGAAGCGGTAGGCGGTCTCGCGGTTGCTCCAGCCGCCCTCGTCCTCGAGCGCCTGCGGCAGGTCCCAGTGGTACAGCGTGGCGACCGGCGCGATGCCGGCGTCGATCAGACGGTCGACGAGGTCGCTGTAGAAGTCCAGACCCGCCTGGTTGAACTCCCCCGAGCCGGTCGGCCGCACGCGCGGCCACGCGATCGAGAACCGGTAGGCCTGCAGGCCGAGCTCCTTCATGATCGCGACGTCCTGCGGGACGCGGTGGTAGTGGTCCACCGCGACGTCACCGGTGTCGCCGTCGAGCACCTTGCCCGGCGTGCGCGAGAACGTGTCCCAGATCGACGGGAGTCGGCCGTCCTCGTCGTGCGCACCCTCGATCTGGTACGCGGCGGTCGCCGAACCCCACAGGAGGTCGGCAGGGAACGTGCGGCCCGACGGGCGCGAGCCGGTGGTGCGCGGGCTGGTCATGGCTTCGTCCTTGGGTGCTGGGAGTTCCGGGGGGCCGGCGCAACCTCACGCGGCAACGACCCCGGGGAGGTCGAATCGTTACGATACCCGCAGCGGAAACGCTCCCGCAACGGTGTCCGGAGGGCGGTCGCGGTCAGTCGACCGTCGCCGTACGACCCGCCGCGACGACGTCGGCGGCGGTGCGGCCGTCGCGCGTGACGCGCAGCGACCAGGTGCCGTCCTGGTCGGCGCGGGCGGTCACCCGACCCCCGGCACACGTCACGACGAACCGGGCCGCGCGCCCGTCCGGCGTCGGGACGAGCACCTCGCGCTCGCCCTCGACCGGCTGGACGACGTGCAGCACGACGCCGTCCGCCCAGTCGTAGTCGGGCCGGTCGTCGCGGGCACCGGTAGCCAGCACGGCACCCTCGCGCACGTACAACGGCAACGAGTCGAAGCCGTGCCGCTCGCGCACCCAGCGCGGTCCGTCCACGACCTGCGAGGTGAGCAGCGAGGTCCAGCGGCCGGGTGGCAGGTACACGTCGACATCGCCCGCCGCGTCGAAGACGGGGGCCACCAGCAGGTCGGGCCCGAGCATGTACTGGGTGTCGACCGTGGCCGCACCCGGGTCGTCGGGGAACTCGAGCACCATCGGGCGCATCACGGGCACACCCTGCAGGTGCGCATCCTCGGCCGCCGCGCCGACGTACGGCATCAGCGTGTGCTTGAGGTGCACGAAGCGGCGTGTGACGTCGACCGCCTCCTCGTCGAACGCCCACGGCACGCGGTACGAGTCCGAGCCGTGCAGGCGGGAGTGTGACGACAGCAGGCCGAACGCGAGCCAGCGCTTGAACACCGCCGGGTCGGGCGTGCCCTCGAACCCACCGATGTCGTGCGACCAGAACCCGAAGCCCGAGGCCGCGAGCGAGAGCCCGCCGCGCAGCGACTCGGCCATCGAGACGAACGTCGACTCGCAGTCGCCGCCCCAGTGCACCGGCAGCTGCTGGCCGCCCGCGGTCGCCGAGCGCGCGAACAGCACGGCCTCGCCCTCACCGCGTTCCTGCTCCAGCAGGTCGAACACCGCGCGGTTGTACAGGTGCGTGTAGTAGTTGTGCATCCGCTCCGGGTCCGAGCCGTCGTGCCAGACGACGTCCGTGGGGATCCGCTCGCCGAAGTCGGTCTTGAACGCGTCGACACCCTGCCCGAGCAGCCGGCGCAGGTGCGCGCCGAACCAGGCCACGGCCGCCGGGTTGGTGAAGTCGACCAGCGCCATGCCCGCCTGCCACTGGTCGGTCTGCCACACCGAGCCGTCGGCCCGCCGCACCAGGTAACCGGCCGCGCGGCCCTCCTCGAACAGCGCGGAGCGCTGCGCGATGTACGGGTTGATCCAGACGCACACCTTGAGTCCCTTGGCGTGCAGGCGCTCGAGCATGCCCTCAGGGTCCGGGAACGTGCTCGGGTCCCAGGTCAGGTCCGTCCAGTGGAACTCGCGCATCCAGAAGCAGTCGAAGTGGAAGACCGACAGCGGCAGACCGCGCTCCGCCATGCCGTCGACGAACGACATCACGGTTGCCTCGTCGTAGTCGGTGGTGAACGACGTCGACAGCCACAGTCCGTAGGACCACGCGGGCACGCGGGCCGGGCGGCCGGTCAGCGCGGTGTAGCGACGCAGCACGTCCTTGGGCGTCGGGCCGTGGATGACGTAGTACTGCAGCGACTCGCCCGGCACCGAGAACTGCGTTCGCGAGACGATCTCGGAGCCGATCTCGAACGAGACCCGGCCGGGGTGGTCGACGAACACGCCGTAGCCTGCGTCGGACAGGTAGAACGGCACGTTCTTGTAGGCCTGCTCGCTCGACGTCCCGCCGTCCGCGTTCCACACGTCGACCGACTGGCCGTTCTTGACGAACGCGCCGAACCGCTCGCCGAGCCCGTACACGTGCTCGCGCACGCCGAGCGCGAGCTGCTCGTGCACGTAGGTCGTCCCCGCGGCGTCCCGCGCATAACCGACCCCGCGCATCGTCGACCCGGTCAGCACGCGGCCGTCCGCGACGAACTCGACCGACCACGGCCCGCGCGTGGCCACCCTGGCGCTGAGCTCACCCGCGTGGAACGTCGCGACGTCGTCCTCGACGACGACCTTGACGTCGGCGACCTCGCTCGCCAGGGCGAAGTGCGGGCCCGGGTCGACCGCGCCCGCGTGGTGCTCGATGCGGACCCCGATGACGCCGTCCATCGGACTCGTGAAGGACACCGACAGCAGCGGCCGGTTGAGCGTGTCGCCGCGTCGCGTGATCGGCGCGGTCGCGGCGTGCACCACGAGGCGGTCGTCGGACGCCTCGACGTCGACCACGTCGCGCGGGTGCAGCACGCTCGTCCCGGGCTGGTACTGCCAGTAGCCGTCGGTGAACTTCATCGGGGTCGCTCCGGTGTCACTTGACCGCGCCCGCGGTCACGCCGCGGGTCAGGGTTCGCTGGAAGAGAAGGAAGAACAGCACCGCGGGCAGCAGGGAGATCAGCGCACCCGCGTTCGTCGTCGGCGCGTCCATCATCCGGTCGCCCTGCAGCGAGGCGAGCGCGACGGGGATGGTCTGCGTGCTGTTGGACGTGAGCATGACGAGAGGGATGAAGAACTCGTTCCACGTCCAGATGAAGAAGAAGATCAGCAGCACCGACAGCGTCGGGCGCACCACGGGGAACACCACGCGCCACAGCACCTGCCAGCGGCTCGCGCCGTCCAGGGCGGCGGCCTCGAGCAGCGCCGGCGGGAACGTCCCGAGCACCGACGACAGCAGGTAGGTGCCGAACGCCGACTGGATCACCGTGAAGATGATGATCACCGACCACGGGGAGTTCGACAGGCCCACGTTCTGCGCCATGGTGAACAGCGGGTAGATCAGCGACTCCTGCGGCAGCATCGTCGCGAGCAGGAACAGCGTGACCACCCACAGGCGGCCCTTGATGCGCCCGACGCCGATCGCGTAAGCGTTCAGCAGCGACAGCAGCGTGCCGAGCAACGCGACGATGCCCGAGATGAAGATCGAGTTCCACAGCTTCTCGGGGAAGTTCACGCGGGTCCAGAACGCCGTGACGCCGTCGGTGTAGAACGACGTCGGCCAGCTCAACGGTCCGTTCTGCGAGTAGTCGGTGGGCGACTTGAACGCGTTGAGCGCCATGATCAGGAACGGCACGAGGATCAGCACCGCCACGACGACCGCGCCGAGCAGGACGAACCAGCGTGCGGTGCCGCGGTGGTGCCGGGCGTCGGGGCGCGACGTGAGGACCGGCGCGGCGGGCGGGATGACGGGCGGGGTGACGGTCGGGGCGGTCATCGGGGACCAGCCTCCTTGCGCTCGGAGCGCGCCTGCGCCCACAGGATGAGGCCCGCGACGACGAGGATCACCAAGGTCAGGATGTTGGCCACGGCGGCGCCGTAGCCGACCTTCGACTTGTCGAAGAAGTTCAGGTACGAGTAGTAGCTGGGCACGATCGTCGAACCCTCGGGCCCGCCGCGCGTCAGCACGTAGATGGGGCCGAACACCTTGAGGGCCGCCACGGTGCACGTCAGCACGACGACGAAGACCTCCGGCCTGATCTGCGGCACGGTGATCGCGCGGAACCGCCGCGACCAGCCGGCGCCGTCGAGCTCGGCGGCCTCGTACAGCTCGGGGTCGACTCGCTGCAGCGCCGCCATGAAGATCACCACGGGATAGCCGATCTGCACCCAGACGAGCACGAGCATCACGCTCGGCATCGCGGTGGTGGTCGAACCCAGCCAGTTGGGTGGGTTGTCGACGCCGAGGTTGCGCAGGATCTCGTTGAGCGCGCCGGTCTGCGAGTTGAGGATCCAGTTCCACAGCACACCCGCGACCGCGACCGGCAGGATCTGGGGCAGGTAGTACGTCGCGCGCAGGACCGACGAGGCCTGGGCGCCGAACTTCTTGCCGAGGTAGTCGAACAGCACGGCCGCCAGGACCAGGCCGATGAGCGTCGGGATCACGACCATCGCGACGATCATCGAGATCGAGTTCCGGAACGAGGTCCAGAACTGCTCGTCGTGCATGAGCGCGGCGTAGTTGTCCAGGCCCACCCAGGTGCGCGGCGCCATGCCGCCCTTCCACTTCTGGAAGGAGTAGACGATGTTCGTCGCGAACGGGATGCCGATCACGACGACGAAGGCGATCAGCCCCGGCACGAGGTACGGCAGGTAGGGCACCCAGTGCGGCCGATGGCGGCGGTGCGGACGGACGTCCGTGGGCGCGCCCGTGCGCGCGGTGGTGGTGCTGGTCATGGACCCTCCCCGGTCCGGTCCGGGGCGCGGCGACTGTGCCGCGCCCCGGACGCTGGGTCAGCCGAGCAGGTCCGCCTTGCCGGCGGTGTACGCCTCGCCCAGGCCGTCGAGCACCTGGTCCGGGGTCTTGGACTGGTTCACGAGCGACTGCAGCTGGCTCACGATCACGTCGTAGAAGCCCGCCACCGGCCAGTCGGGGTAGAACGCCAGCCCGTCGTCGCCGAGGATGTCCGCGAAGTTCTGCGTGAGCTCCTTGGTCTTCTCGTCGGTGATGACCGACGGGTCGCCCGCGACCGGCAGGCCGCCCTTCTCACCGAGCACGTTCTGCACCTCGGGGCGCAGCGTGATGTCGATGAAGTCCTCCGCGAGCGTCTTGGAGTCCGCGTTGGCCGGGACCACCCAGATGTTGCCCGACGAGCCCGGGTGCAGCTTGTTCTCCGGGAACAGCACCTGACCCCACTGGAACGTGTCGCCGATGTCGGCCACGAGACGCCCGAACCACCACGAGCCCGAGACCATGATCGGGTAGTCGCCCGCGATGAACGAGACACCCATGTCCTCGGCCGTCAGGCCCGCCGCGTCGGAGGCGATGTAGCCCTCCTTGATCCACTCGTCGAGCTTCTCGGTGGCCTGCGTGATCGCGTCACCGTGCCAGTCGAGCTCGTTCTCGAAGAGCTGGTAGTCGTTGACGAGCTGGCGGTCGCCGTAGTGCAGCACGAGCTCGTACCAGAGCTGCCCGAGCGGGTACTCCGCACCGGCCGTGGCGATCGGCGTGATGCCGGCCGCCTTGAACGCCGCGAGCGCCTGCTCGAACTCGTCGAACGACGTCGGCACGGAGAGGCCGGCGTCGGCGAACGCGTCCTGGTTGACGTACATGCCGACGAACTCGCCGTAGTTGGGCACGCCGAACCAGTCGCCCGAGCCCATCAGGCCGTTCTCGTCGTACTTCGCCGTCGTGGCGAGCGAGCCCGACAGCTTGGTGTCCCAGCCCTTCTCCTTGGCGACGTCCGTCAGCGGCGTCAGCAGGCCCTGCGAGGCGAGCTGGCCGGCCGTCGCGTTGCCCTTGTTGTACTCCATGACGTCGGGCACGTCGTCGCCCGTGAGCACGATCTTCGCGTTCTTCTGGATCTGCTCGAAGGTCTGCTTCTCGACCTTGACCTCGACGCCCTCGTGCTCCGCCTTGAAGATCTCGATCGCCTTGTTCCATGCCTGGCCCATCGCCGAGTCGTCGGACTCGTAGTGCCAGATCGTCAGCGTCTTGCTGTCCTCGTCGCCGCCACCGCCGCCACCGCCGCAGGCCGCCAGGGTCAGGGGGGCCATGAGGGCAGCCGCAGCCACCAACGCCCATCGTCGCGTGCTGATGCTCATCCGTCGTCTCCTCATCGAGTGGGATGTCGAGCGGCCATCGCTCGATCGTCGAAGCGCTTCGACAAGGTAGCGCGGCGGATTCACGCTTGTCTAGCCCGCGGTTCGCCCGAAATGGTCACGGATTGGCTACAGTGCATCGAAGCGCTTGGTACGGACATGCCGGGCATGCCGGGCAGCGCGGCCCGCACAGGTCGCGCCGACGCTAGGGTGACGACGCCGAGACGGGAGAAACCTGCAGATGACGACCATCGACGACGTGGCCCGCGCCGCCGGCGTGTCCGTCTCCACGGTCTCCTACGCGCTGTCCGGCAAGCGACCGATCTCCGCCGCGACGCGGACCCGCATCGAACGCGCGGTCCAGGAGCTCGACTACCGGCCGCACGCCGGGGCGCGGGCGCTCGCTTCGGCCCGCACCAACGTGCTCGCGCTCATGGCACCGCTGCGCGTCGACGTCAACGTCGGCGTCATCATGCAGTTCGTCACGGGCGTCGTCACCCGCGCGCAGTACTTCCAGCACGACGTGCTGCTGCTCACCCAGGACGACCACGCCGGCGTCGAACGCGTCGCCGCGGGGTCGATGGTCGACGCCGTGATCATGATGGACGTCGAGGCGGACGACCCGCGCCTGGCGATCCTGCGCCGGCAGCGGCAGCCCGCCGTCCTCATCGGACTGCCCCGCGACGCGACCGGGCTGTCCTGCGTGGACCTCGACTTCGAGGCGGCCGCGCGCACCGCGGTCGCGCACCTCACCGGTCTCGGGCACCGCGCGATCGCGCTGCTCGGCTCCCCGCAGACCGTCCTGGACCGGCACACCACCTACGCCGCCCGGCTCGTGCACGGGTTCGACGACGAGACCTCGCGGCGCGGTCTGAACGCCGTGTTCGAGCCGACCGAGTCGTCGCACGCGGGAGCCGTGCTCGCGCTCGACCGGGCGTTCGCGCGCCTGCCCCGGCTCTCGGCCCTCGTCGTGCACAACGAGGCCGCGCTGCCCGGCGTGCTCGCGTCGCTGCGCGAACGCGGTCTGCGCGTGCCGCAGGACGTGTCCGTGGTCGCGGTGTGCCCGCAGGACGTCGCGGTCGGTCAGCCGCAGCAGCTCACCGCGGTCGACATCCCCGCCGTGCGGATCGGCGGCGTCGCCGTCGAGATGGCGATGGGCCGGCTCGAGCGCGACGACCCGGCCGAGACGCGGCTCATCTCCCCCGTGCTCACCGCGCGCGAGAGCACGGGCCCGGCTCCCGCCTGAGCCGCCTGCGGCCCGCGGTCACACCGCGTCGCGGCCCGCCCGGAGCACCCGCACCGCGCGCAGGTCGTCGTCGAGCACGAGCACGTCGGCCCGGCGCCCCACGACGAGCGCACCGATGTCGTGCCGCCCGAGCACCGCCGCGGGGGTGCTCGTCGCGGCTCGCACCGCGTCCACCAGCGGGACACCGGACTCGACGACGCAGCGCAGCACGTCGAGCAGGTGCGCGACGCCGCCCGCGATCGCACCGGCGGAACCGTCCGCCGTCACGATGCGCGCGACCCCGTCCGCGACCCGCACCGCCATCGGGCCGAGCTGGTAGTCGCCGTCGGCCATGCCGGCGGCCGCCATCGCGTCCGTGACCAGGACGACCGCGTCGGACCCGACGAGGTCGAGCACGGCCCGGAACGTCGCGGGCGCCAGGTGGGTCCCGTCGGCGACCAGCTCGACGACGAGCTCACCGCGCGCGGCCGCGGCCAGGCAGGCGGCGACCGGGCCCGGGTCGCGGTGGTGCAGCGGCCGCATGCCGTTGAACAGGTGCGTCGCGGTGGCCCGGCCGCTGCGCGCGCGCGGCTCGGCCGCCAGCAGGTCGAACGTGCGGTCCACCGCGGCCTCGACGACCTCCGCTGCGGCGTCGGTGTGCCCGATCGACGGCAGCGCCCCGGACTCGACCAGCGCGGCGAGGACGTCGTCGCCGCCCCCGTCACCGAACCCGGCGCCGTCCGCGACTCCCGCGATCTCCGGGGCCACCGTCATCGTGACCAGGTGCCCGCGCGCGGCCGCGGCCACCGCGCGGACCAGCGCCGGGTCGCCGAGCTGCATGTCGTCCGGGTTCTGTGCGCCGCACCGCACGGCCGACAGGAACGGGCCCTCGAGGTGGATGCCCGCGAGCACGCCGGCGTCCGCCGCGTCGGCCAGCAGCGCGGTGCGCGCGAGCAGGACGTCCGGAGGCGCCGTCACCAGCGAGGCGACCAGGGACGTCGTGCCGTGCGCCAGGTGCTCGGCCGCGGCGGTCGCCACCTCGTCGGCGCTCGTCGCGTCGGGGAAGCTCGCGCCGCCGCCACCGTGGCAGTGCACGTCCACCAGGCCGGGGACGATCGTCGTGCCCGACTGCTCGGGCACGAGCGCGAGCCATCCGGACGGAACCTCGGACGCCGGCCCGACGAAGACGAGACGGTCCTCCTCGACGACGACCACGCCGTCCGGGATCGCCTCGACGGGGGTGACGACGCGTCCGCGCAGGACGACCGGACCGGATGCTGCCTCGCTGCTCACGCGGCCATCCTCCCCCACGCACCAGGTCCGGGGCGGGGACGGACGGCCTTCACGCGTCGCGCGTCGCGTCGTCGAGCGCGTCCTCGATCGCCTCGTCGGGGCCCGGGGGTGCAGTCGCCCGCCCCCGTCGCGCGAGGCGGGCATCCGCGTCGTGCACCCACCAGCGGGCCACCGCGACCGCCACTGCACCGGCCCCCGCCAGGTAGACCGTCGCCGCGTCGCCGCCGAGGGCCCCGAGATCCATCGCCGCGACGGCGACCGCGGCGACGAGCAGTCCCGCGACCGCGTACACGAGCAGCAGGACGGGCAACGGCGCGCGGCCCAGGAGTCGTTCGACCACCGCCGCGACCGCACCGCCGACGACGAGGACAGGGACCGCCGCCATGCACAGGAAGATCGTCATCACGAAGATCGCGTTGACCGGGCCGATCGACTCGTCGTGCGCGAACGACACCGCGACCCACGGGACGAGCAGGACCCACAGCACGACGAGCGAGCGCCACACGACGCGGAACGCGACCGCCACGTCGTCGGCCCACCTGCGCTGCTCGGCCTGCTCCACGTGTCGATCCTGCCACCGCGCCACCGCGAACCGCGGGACAGGGGCTCAGAACAGGCGCGAGTCCACGTCGTCGACGCCGCGCATCGCGTCGTAGTCGAGCGTGAGGCACGCGATGCCCCGGTCGGTGGCGAGAACGCGGGCCTGCGGCTTGATCTCCTGAGCGGCGAACACACCCCGCACCGGTGCCAGCAGCGGGTCGCGGTTCAGCAGCTCGAGGTAGCGCGTGAGCTGCTCGACCCCGTCGATGTCCCCGCGGCGCTTGATCTCGACCGCGACCGAGCCGCCCGTCGGGTCCTTGGCCAGGATGTCGACCGGGCCGATCGCCGTGGGGTACTCGCGCCGCACCAGCACGTGGCCGCCGCCGAGCAGCCCGATCTGCGCGGCGAGCAGCTCCTGCAGATTCGCCTCGACGCCGTCCTTGACCAGGCCGGGGTCGACGCCGAGCTCGTGCGCGGAGTCGTGCAGCACCTCGTACAGCTCGATCTCGAGCCGGTCGTCGGACTTCGTGTGCTGCACCGTCCACACCACGCTCACGCCGGCCGCACGCTGGTCGTCGTCAGGCTCGCCGACCGCGAGCGAGCAGGGCGGGCTCATCCAGTTCAGCGGCTTGTACGAGCCGCCGTCCGAGTGCAGCAGCACGCTGCCGTCCGCCTTCACGACGAGCAGGCGCGTGGCACGCGGCAGATGCGCGTTCAGCCGGCCCGAGTAGCGGGCGGCGCACTGCGCGACGACGAGACGCACGAAGGGGCTCCGGGGCGTTCAGGTGGTGGTGCTCAGATCACCGAGCCGACCCGCAACGGGGTCGCCTCGATCCAGGACGTGAGGCCGGCGAACGCCTCGGGGGACATCGCGAGCGTGACCTCGACGTCACGGCCGCCGCTGCGGCCCTGACACGTCACGGCCAGCAGACCGGGGTCCTCGGTGCTCGGACGACGGTCGACGATCGCGAGGCCGGACCGCTCCCAGCGCCGGGCCGGCCGGGGCGCGAGCGACCAGTGCCGCCACCAGTACAGGCGGTCGGCGCCGTACTGCGCGACGCCGCTCGACCAGCCGTGACCGTCGACGCCGCGCAACCGACATCGGAACGCGCCGACCCGACGCGCCAGCGTGCTGGTGCGCGAGAGCCAGAGGCACGCCACGACGACGAGCACGACGACCAGCGCCACGATCGCGACGACGCCGAGCCCGTGCACCCTGGGTGCTACCTCAGTGCGTCGTGGCGGCCGAAGCAGCCTTGATCGCGTCCACGACGACTGTCACGTGGTCGGAGTCGACCGACAGGAAGCCGCCCTCGACGTGCCACACGAGCGGCTCGCCACCGTCGGCCGGACGCACGCGGACCTCGCCGGCACGCAGGACCGACAGGATCGGCGTGTGCCCGGCCAGGATGCCGATCTCGCCGTCGGCGGCAGGCGCGGAGACCTGGCGGGCCGAACCCGACCAGACCTTGCCGTCCGTCGCGACGAGGTCGACCTCGAGGCTCTCCGCCATCAGAGCCCGTACTCCTTCTGGATGCGCGCCCAGTTCTTCTCGAGGTCCTCGAGACCGCCGATGTTGAAGAACGCCTGCTCGGCGATGTGGTCGAACTCGCCCGCCGCGATGCGCTTGAAGGCCTCGACCGTCTCGGCGACCGGAACGGTCGAGCCGACGACACCCGTGAACTTCTCGGCCATGTAGGTGTTCTGCGAGAGGAACTGCTGGATGCGACGCGCCCGCGCGACGACGGTCTTGTCCTCCTCCGACAGCTCGTCGACGCCGAGGATCGCGATGATGTCCTGGAGCTCCTTGTTGCGCTGCAGGATCGACTTGACCTGCGTCGCGACGTCGTAGTGCTCCTGGCCCACGTAGCGCGGGTCGAGGATGCGGCTCGTCGAGGACAGCGGGTCCACCGCGGGGTACAGACCGCGCGAGGCGATCTCACGGCTCAGCTCGGTGGTCGCGTCCAGGTGGGCGAACGTCGTCGCCGGAGCCGGGTCGGTGTAGTCGTCGGCCGGGACGTAGATCGCCTGCAGCGAGGTGATCGAGTGGCCCCGGGTCGAGGTGATGCGCTCCTGCAGGAGGCCCATCTCGTCGGCCAGGTTGGGCTGGTAGCCCACCGCGGACGGCATGCGGCCGAGCAGCGTCGAGACCTCGGAACCGGCCTGCGTGAAACGGAAGATGTTGTCGATGAACAGCAGCACGTCCTGGTTCTGCACGTCGCGGAAGTACTCCGCCATCGTCAGCGCCGACAGTGCGACCCGCAGACGCGTGCCCGGCGGCTCGTCCATCTGCCCGAAGACGAGCGCGGTCTTGTCGAAGACCCCCGCCTCCTCCATCTCGACGATGAGGTCGTTGCCCTCACGCGTACGCTCGCCGACGCCGGCGAACACCGAGACACCGCCGTGGTCCTGCGCGACGCGCTGGATCATCTCCTGGATGAGGACGGTCTTGCCGACGCCCGCACCGCCGAACAGGCCGATCTTGCCGCCCAGCACGTACGGCGTGAGCAGGTCGATGACCTTGATGCCGGTCTCGAACATCTGCGTCTTGCTCTCGAGCTGGTCGAAGGCCGGCGGGCGACGGTGGATCGGCCAGCGCTCCGTGACCTCGAGGGTCTCGCCCGGCGCGAGGTTCAGCACCTCGCCGATGACGTTGAAGACCTTGCCCTTGGTCACGTCGCCGACGGGCACCGAGATCGGCGCACCCGTGTCGTGCACCAGCGCACCGCGGACCAGGCCGTCGGTCGGCTTGAGGGCGATCGCGCGCACGAGCGAGTCGCCGAGGTGCTGGGCGACCTCGAGGGTCATGTGCAGCAGACCGTCGCCCTCCCCCTCGCCCTGGCTCGACAGGTCGATGTCGACCTTGAGCGCGTTGTAGATCTCAGGGATCTGGTCCGCGGGGAACTCGATGTCCACGACGGGGCCGATCACGCGGGCGACGCGACCGACGCCGGGCGTGCGGGCGGCGGAGGCCGTCTCGTCGACGGTGGTGGCGGTCATGTCTGGCCTGCTTTCTTGGTCTGTCGTGGTTCGAAGAGCTGTGATGGGTCAGGAGGCCGAGGCGAGCGCGTCGGCGCCCGACACGATCTCGCTGATCTCCTGCGTGATCTCGCCCTGACGGGCCTGGTTGGCCAGTCGGGTGTACATGCGGATGAGGTCCTCGGCGTTCTCCGTCGCGGTGTGCATCGCCCGCTGACGCGAGGCGAGCTCGGACGCGGCCGCCTGCAGCAGGCACGCGTAGATCCGCGACCGGACGTACCGCGGCAGCAACGAGTCGAGCACGACCTCGGGGCTCGGCTCGAAGTCGTACAGCGGCATCGCCGCGCCGTCGCCCGCGGGCGCGACGCCCTCGACGACCTCGAGGGGAAGCATGCGGATCACCCGGGGGCGCTGCGTGACCATGTTGACGAACTGCGTGAAGACGACGTGGACCTCGGCCACGCCACCCTCGTCGGCGGGTGCGCCGAACCGCTCGAGGAGCAGGTCCGCGATCTCGCCGGCGACCTCGCTGCTCGGCGCGTCCGAGTGGCCCGTCCACTGCCCCGCGAGCTCACGCTCCCGGAACGTGTAGTAGCTGACGGCGCGGCGACCCGAGACGAACAGGTCGACCTTCTTGCCCTCGGACTCGAGCCGCTCGATGAGCCGTTCCGTCTCGCGGATGACGCTGGCCGAGTACGCACCCGCCATGCCGCGGTCCGAGGCGATCAGGAGCACGGCGACGCGGTCGGTGTCCGTGCGCTCGACGAGGAAGGGGTGCGAGACGTTGGAGTGCGTCGCGACGGCCGACACCGCCCGGGTGATCGCCCGCGAGTACGGCGTCGCCATCGTCACCCGGTCGCGCGCGCGCCCGATCCGGGACGCGGCGATGAGCTCCTGCGCCCGGAACATCTTCTTGAGCGACTGGGTGGACTTGATGCGCTGCTTGTAGACGCGCTGCGAACCGGCCATCCTCAGGCCTTCTTCTGCCGGACGATCTGCTCCTGCTCCACGTCCACGCCGTCGCCTGACTCCTCGCCGCCCACCAGGGGTGTGCCGTCGAACTTGAGGAAGCCCGCCCGGAACTCCTCGATGCCGGCCGCGAGAGCCTTCTCGGTCTCGTCGTCGAGCTTGCCCGTGCCGGCGATCGTGCCGAGCACGTCCGTGTTGCGGCGCAGGTGGTCGAGCAGCTCGGACTCGAACCGCTTGACGTCCTCGATCGGCACGTCGTCCAGGTGACCCTTGGTCCCGGCCCAGATCGACGCGACCTGGTCCTCGACCGGGTACGGCGTGTACTGCGGCTGCTTGAGCAGCTCGGTCAGGCGCGCGCCACGGTTGAGCTGCGCACGCGAGGCCGCGTCCAGGTCGGACGCGAACATCGCGAACGCCTCGAGCGAGCGGAACTGCGCGAGGTCGAGCTTGAGCGTGCCGGAGACCTGCTTCATCGCCTTGACCTGGGCGGCGCCACCGACGCGCGACACCGAGATGCCGACGTCGACCGCGGGACGCTGGTCGGCGTTGAACAGGTCCGACTGCAGGAAGATCTGGCCGTCGGTGATCGAGATGACGTTGGTCGGGATGTACGCCGACACGTCGTTCGCCTTGGTCTCGATGATCGGCAGACCGGTCATCGAGCCCGCGCCCAGCTCGTCGGAGAGCTTCGCGCAACGCTCGAGCAGACGGCTGTGCAGGTAGAAGACGTCACCCGGGTAGGCCTCGCGGCCCGGCGGGCGGCGCAGCAGCAGCGAGACCGCGCGGTACGCCTCGGCCTGCTTGCTCAGGTCGTCGAAGATGATCAGGACGTGCTTGCCGTCGTACATCCAGTGCTGGCCGATGGCCGAGCCGGTGTACGGCGCCAGGTACTTGAAGCCCGCCGGGTCGGAGGCCGGGGCCGCGACGATCGTCGTGTACTCGAGGGCGCCCGCGTCCGCCAGCGCGCCGCGCACGGCCGCGATGGTCGAACCCTTCTGGCCGATGGCGACGTAGATGCAGCGCACCTGCTTGGTCGGGTCGCCCGACTCCCAGTTGGCCTTCTGGTTGATGATCGTGTCGATCGCGATCGCGGTCTTGCCCGTCTGGCGGTCGCCGATGATGAGCTGACGCTGGCCGCGACCGATCGGAATCATCGAGTCGATCGCCTTGATGCCGGTCTGCAGCGGCTCGTGCACCGACTTGCGGGCCATCACGCCAGGGGCCTGCAGCTCGAGCGCGCGGCGGGCCTCGGTGGTGATCTCCCCCAGGCCGTCGATCGGCGTGCCCAGCGGGTCGACGACGCGGCCGAGGTAGCCGTCGCCCACGGCGACCGACAGGACCTCGCCCGTGCGACGGACCTCCTGGCCCTCCTCGATGCCGGAGAACTCACCCAGCACGACGACGCCGATCTCGCGGACGTCGAGGTTCAGCGCGAGGCCGAGCGTGCCGTCCTCGAAGCGCAGCAGCTCGTTGGCCATCGCCCCCGGCAGGCCCTCGACCTGCGCGATGCCGTCACCTGCGAGCGAGACGCGCCCGACCTCTTCGGAGACCGCGCCCGTGGGCTCGTAGGTCTTCACGAAGCTGTCCAGCGCGGCGCGGATCTCCTCCGGCCGGATCGTCAGCTCAGCCATTGATCTCTCCTGTCATGGCGCACGCAAGCGCGTGCGCGTCGTCGTGGGGCCGGCGTCAGCCGGCAAGTCGTCGTCGGGCGTCGGCAAGTCGGGAGAGCACGGTGGCGTCGACCACCTGCGGGCCCACCTGGATGCGCATACCACCCAGAACCTGCGGGTCGCGCACGATGTTGAGCTGCACCTCACGGCCGTAGGCCTCGCGCAGGATCGTCGCCAGGCGGTCCTGCTGGGTCGGCGAGAGCGAGGACGCCGTGGTCACGGTCGCGACGGTCCGCTCCCGCCGCTCGGCGATGAGGTCCGCGATGTGCCCGAGCGTCGTCACGTAGCGCCGCCCGCGGGGAGCGGCCGCCGCGCGACGGGCGATCTGCGCGGTCACGTCCGTCACCCGGCCGGCGAGCAGGTCGTCGACGAGCTTGATGCGCGCGGCCGCGGGCACCCGGGTGTCGAACAGCGCCCGTCGCACCTCGCGCTGGCCCGCGAGGGCCTTCGCGAACCGGAACAGCTCCTCCTCGACCTTGGCGAGGTTGCCCTCGGCCTCGGCCCGGGCCAGTGCCGCGTGGAAGGCGAGCTGCTCGGCGGCGTCCGCGAGGTCGACGTCGGCCGACCAGCGCGCACGCACCAGGGACTGCGCGATCTCGACGACGCGGGGGTCCGCGTTCGTCAGCAGGTGCGCGACGAGCCCGGCCTTCGCGTCACCCTCGATCGACGGGTCCGCGAGCGTGCGTCGCAACGAACCCGAGCTGTCGAGCGCGTCGACGAAGGCCAGCAGCTGCTGGCCCAGCTCGGACGACTGCGCCCCTGCAGCGGCAAGGATCGGCTCGAACCGCTCCTCCGCCGCCGCCAAGGACGCGCGCGAGGTTCCGCGCATCAGCTCCCCTTCTTGCCCGACGTCGCGACGGCGCTCGCCTCGAGCTCGTCGAGGAACCGGTCCACGACGCGCGTGCGCCGGACCTCGTCCTCGAGCGACTCTCCGACGATCTTCGACGCGAGCTGGGTGGCCAGCGATCCGACGTCGGTGCGCAGCTGCACCTCGGCCTGCTGCCGCTCCGCCTCGATCTGCCGGCTCGCGGTCTCCGAGATCCGCGCCGCCTCGTCCTGCGCCTTCTGGCGCGCCTCGGCGACGATCTGGCCGCCCTCGGTGCGCGCGTCCTCACGGATGCGGGCGGCCTCGGTGCGGGCCTCGGCGAGCTGCAGGTGGTACTCCTCGAGTGCGGCGGCGGCCTCGGCCTGGACCGACTCCGCCTTCGCGAGGCCACCCTCGATCTTCTCGGTCCGCTCGTCGAGGATCCGGTTGAACGTCGGCAGCGCGTACTTGTAGAACGCGACGGCGATGATGATCAGGACGACGGCAGACCAGAGGATGTCGGCCGGCTCCGGAATCAGCAGCCGGATGCCGTCGATCTCTTCCGATGACTCCGCGGCCGTCACGACAGCCGCGGTGATCGCGGCGGCGCTCACGTGAAGAGGAACCCGGTGACGAGCCCGAGGAGGCCCAGGACCTCGACGAAGCCGATACCGATGAACATCGTCGTGCGCAGCTGGCCCGAGACCTCGGGCTGGCGCGCCATGCCCTCGATCGTCTTGCCGATGAGGATGCCCAGGCCGATACCCGGACCGATGACCGCGAGGCCGTAGCCGACGGTCGCGATGTTGCCCGAGATGGAGTTCTCGGCCGCGAGGATGGTCTCCGCAAGAGCCACGGTAGCTCGTTCCTTCCGTTGGGTACCCGACCGGTCGGTCGGCTACTCGTTCGTCGGTGGGGCCACGGTGGCCCCGTCGGGTGGTGTGGTGCTGGTCAGTGCTCGTGCTCGACGGACAGGCTGATGTAGACCGCCGTCAGGACCACGAAGATGTAGGCCTGCAGTGCGGCAACGAAGGCCTCGAACAGGGTCATCGCGAAACCCGCGACGAAGGTCAGGACGCCGAACGGCTTCATCGCGAGCGCCGAGTCCACCAGGAAGTACTGGGTGGCCGAGAAGCACAGCACGAGCATCAGGTGGCCCGCGACCATGTTGGCCATGAGTCGGATGGCGAGCGTCGCCGGCCGGATGACGAACACCGTGAGGAACTCGATCGGCGTCAGCAGCACGTACATGTACCACGGCACGCCGGGCGGGAACAGGCTCGCCTTGAGGAAGCCGCCCAGGCCGTGCTCGCTGACGCCGGCCGACAGGTAGCGCACGTAGGCCCACGCGGCGAGCAGCACCGGCAGGCCGATCAGCGCCGTACCCGCGATGTTGAGGCCGGGGATGATCGACGTGATGTTGAACGCCAGGATCGCGAAGAACATCGTCGTCAGCACCGCGACGTGCTTCTTCGCGCGCTCCTTGCCGAGGATCTCCTCCGCGACGTTCACGCGGACGAAGTCGAGGCCCATCTCGATGAGGTTCTGCGAGCGGCCCGGGACCAGCTTCGCGCGACGGGCGATCGTGACGAAGACGATGACCAGCACGACCGCCGCGACCAGCCGGACGAACTGGATCCGGTTGAACTCGAAGATCGTCCCCTCGAACAGGATCGGGGGCGGGAAGAAGTCAGCGATCGACGGCGCGTGGAAGGTCGAGCCACCCTCGTCGGACGCGAGTGGCAGGACGGTCGCGAGGCTGGACAGTGCAGTCTCCTGGTGGTCGTGGCGCCCGGTGCCCGGCGTCTTCGCAGGCACGCCACGGGCGTCTGGCCGTCATGGATGGGGTGAAGCCTAACCTATGCAAGACCTCGGTCCGACCGCTCGCCGGGACCCTTGTCCTACTGCCCGTCGGGGTCCGGGGTGGAAGGTGCGCCCCCCGGTTCGACGTACGGCAGCCGGGCGCTGTAGACCGCCCGGTAGTCGAGGTAGGCCGACCCCAGGACGCCCACGAGCAGCACGCCCGCGAGCGCGGGCTTGGAGTAGAAGTCCAGGTCGCGGATGAGCGCGAGGACGACGATCACGACGAGCACCTTGGCCAGCCACGTGCCCATGACGACGGCCGCCATGGTCGACGGCGACGAGTGGACCGTGCGCAGCATCGCCACGACCGTCGTCCCGGAGAACACGAGTGCGAGCCCGACGCCGATCAGCGCGCCCCACACGCCCTCGGAGCCCGCGAAGATCCAGCCGAGGCCGACGCCGACCACGGTGAGCACGCCGAGGAACCAGATCGTGTGGCGCAGCGACGTGCGGAACACGTGCTCGACGACGGACGAGCCGTCCGTCGGGTCCGTGGCATCCGTGGGGTCCGTGGGCACCGTGGGGTCCGTGGGGTCGGTCATCCTGCCTCCTGGGGCGGTCGGGTCGCGCGGCCGCGCAGCGGTCCGAGCGTCAGCAGAGTCGCGACGAGCACGCCGGCGGCGAACGCCCACAGCACGGTCGTCGTCGGGAGCACGACGAGCGCACCCACGCCGAAGGCGAAGACGGCCGTCCAGACGTACATGATCGCCACGGCCCGCCGGTGGCTGTGACCGAGCGCGAGCAGGCGGTGGTGCAGATGCATCCGGTCCGGGTGGAAGGGCGACTTGCCGTGCCCCACGCGTCGCACGACCGCGAGCACCATGTCCAGCAACGGCAGCAGCAGCACGGCGAACGGCAGCAGCATCGGCAGGAAGGCCGGGAAGGACTGCCGGCGGGTCACCTGCTCGGGGTCGATCTGGCCGGTCACGACGATCGCCGCGGCGGCCAGCACGAAGCCGAGCACCATGGCGCCGGAGTCACCCATGAAGATGCGCGCGGGGTAGAAGTTGTGCGGCAGGAACCCGACGCAAGCGCCGACGAGCGCCGCCACGACGAGCGTGGCGAGGCTCGCGTAGTCGCCGGACGTCGACGCGCGCGTGAGCAGGTACGAGTACAGGAAGAACGCCGCGCCGCCGATCGCGAGCACGCCCGCGGCCAGCCCGTCGAGCCCGTCGACGAAGTTGACCGCGTTCATCGCGATGACGACCGTCACGATCGTCACGAACGTCCACATCCGGGTCGAGCTCACGGTCACGCCGCCGACCGGGAGCTGGTAGAGCTGCACGCCCTGCCAGGCCAGGAACCCCGCCGCGAGCACCTGGCCCATGAGCTTGGTGAGCCAGTCGAGGTCCCAGATGTCGTCCGCGACGCCGAGCGCGCACACGAGAGCGGCGCCCCCGACGATCCCGACGAGCGAGCGCGGGTCGTCGTACACGTCCGCGAGGAACGGGAGCGGGCTCGCCATCACGATCGCGACGAGCAGCCCGAGGAACATCGCGAGCCCGCCGAGGCGCGGCGTCGGGATCGCGTGCACGTCCCGGTCCCGCACGGCCGTGATCGCGCCCCAGCGCAGCGCACACCAGCGCGCGAGCGGCGTCATGAGGTACGTGACGGCCGCCGCGAGCAGCCCGACGAGCAGGTAGACCCTCACCCTGCGGCACTCCCGGCGGACTCGTCGGACCCGGGCCGTGCCGGCGGGGCCGGCTCGTCGTCGGGGCCGTCGACGGGTGCGACCTCGCGGAGCTGTTCGAGGCTCAGCGCGCCGGCGCGCAGCACGCGCAGCCGGCCGCCGGTCGCGTCGACGATCGTCGACGACACCTGGCCCGGGGCCGCGCCGGCGTCGAGGTAGACGGCGACGCGTTCGCCGAGCTGGTCGTGCGCCTCCTGCGCGGTCACCGCGGCGGGCCGGCCCGTGCGGTTGGCGCTCGAGACCGCCATCGGTCCCGTGCGCCGCAGCAGGGCGCGCGCGGTCGCGTGGTCCGGGACGCGCAGCGCGACCGTCCCGTTCGTCTCGCCCAGGTCCCACGCGAGCGACGGCTGCGCCTGCACGACGAGCGTCAGCCCGCCCGGCCAGAACCGCTCCGCGAGCAGACGCGCGTGCGCGGGCACGTCGGTCGCGAGTCCGTCGAGCGTGCGCACGTCGGCGATCAGCACGGGCGGCGGCATCTGGCGGCCGCGGCCCTTGGCGTCGAGCAGCGCCTGCACGGCGGGCGGGGAGAACGCGTCGGCCCCGATGCCGTAGACGGTGTCCGTGGGCAGCACGACGAGACCGCCACGGGCGACGACGGCGACAGCCTCGTCGAGCGCCGGGCCCCAGCTCGAGGCGTCGGCTGCGGGCCGGATGCGCTCGTTCACGGCTGCGAGTCTCCCACGTGCGGCGGTGCGATCCTGCGCGCGACGAGCACGCGCGGTCGACCGGTCAGATCGGGGCGGGTCTCGACGTCCTCGAACGCCCCGGCCGCGTGCGCCGCGGCGCGCGCTGCGACGTCCTGGACCTCGGCGTGCTCCATCACCAGCAGACCGCCCGGTGCCAGCAGCCGCGCGGCCGCGTCGATGACCGCGCGCGGCACCGCCAGCCCGTCCGCGCCGCCGCCGTACAGCGCGAGGTCCGGATCGTGCTCGCGCACCTCGACGTCGACCGGCACCTGGTCCGGCGGGATGTACGGCGGGTTCGAGACCAGCACGTCCACGTGTCCGACGAGGTCGGCGAGCAGCCCGGGGTCGGCGACGTCACCCTGCAGCACGTGCAGTGCGGGTGCCCCCACGGCGGCCGCGTTGGTGCGCGTGAGCGCCACGGCCGCGGCCGACAGGTCGACGGCCACCACGCGCGCCGCGGCGACCTCGGTCGCGACGGAGAGCGCGATCGCGCCCGTGCCGCAGCACAGGTCGACGACCACCGGCTCCCGCCCGGCCGCCACGAGCCGCGCGGCCTCGTCGACCGCGGCCTGCGCGACGACCTCGGTCTCGGGCCGGGGCACGAACACCCCGGGCTCCACGCGCAGCGTCAGGTACCGGAACCCGGTGTGCCCGACGATGTGCTGCAGCGGTTCGCGCGCCCGGCGCCGCTCGACGAGCGCCGCGTACGCCGCCACGAAGCCGTCGGGCGCCGGGTCCGGGGCGAGCGCCAGCTCGAGACGTTCGAGCCCGAGCGCATGGGCCGCGAGCGCGGTCGCGTCGACGCGGGGCGAGGCCACGCCGGCGTCGGCGAGCAGCCGCGCGGCGCCCTCGACGCACGCGCGCACGCCCGCGCCGCCCGGGCCGCCCGACGGCACGGTCACGGCGCGACCGCCGCCAGCCGCGCCGCCTCGTCGGCGGCGATCGCGCTCGCGACCACGGCCCCGAGGTCACCCGCGAGGACCTGGTCGAGGTTGTACGCCTTGTACCCCGTGCGGTGGTCGGCGATGCGGTTCTCGGGGAAGTTGTAGGTGCGGATCCGCTCGGAGCGGTCGACCGTGCGGACCTGGCTACGCCGGGCCTCGCTGGCCGCGGCTGCGGACTCCTCCTGCCGTGCCGCCAGGAGCCGGGCCCGCAGCACGCGCATCGCCTGCTCGCGGTTCTGCAGCTGGGACTTCTCGTTCTGCATCGAGACGACGATGCCCGTCGGGACGTGCGTGATGCGGACCGCGGAGTCGGTCGTGTTGACCGACTGCCCGCCGGGGCCCGACGAACGGAAGACGTCGATCCGCAGGTCGTTCGGGTCGATCTCGACCTCGCCCTCGTCGTCCGCCTCAGGCAGGACGAGCACGCCGGCCGCGGACGTGTGGATGCGACCCTGCGACTCCGTGACCGGCACGCGCTGCACGCGGTGCACGCCGCCCTCGTACTTGAGGTGCGCCCAGACGCCGTCCTCGGGTGCGACCGTGCCGCGCGCCTTGACCGACAGGTGCACGTCCTTGACGCCACCGAGGTCGGACGGCGTGGCCTCGAGCACCTGCGTCGCCCAGCCCATCCGCTCGGCGTAGCGCGTGTACATCCGCAGCAGGTCACCCGCGAACAGCGCCGACTCCTCGCCGCCCTCCCCTGCCTTGATCTCGAGGATCACGTCGCGTGCGTCGTCGGGGTCGCGCGGGACGAGCACCTCGCGCAGCCTCGTCGAGGCCGCGTCCGCCGCCGCGCGCAGTGCCGGGAGCTCGGCCGCGAACGACTCGTCCTCGGCGGCGAGCTCGGCAGCGGCCGCGGCGTCGTCGGACGCGGCCCGCCACGCCCGGTACGCCTGCGCGACCCGGCCCAGCTCGGCATACCGCCGCCCGAGCTGACGCGCACGCGCCGCATCCGCGTGCACCGCGGGATCGGCGAGCTGGGCCTCGATCTGGGCGTGCTCGGCCAGCAGCGGCTCGGCTGCGGAGAACGGGTCGGTCACGGCACTCCCTCGGTCACGCGCTCAGGTGCGGCGGCGGGGTCGGTGCGACCCCGGAGACGACGCAGCGCCGGTGCCCTCGCGGACACTGCCATGGAGGGCAGTCGTCCGCGCCGGGCACCGGCGCTGCGGGGGTGCTAGTTGCCGGCCTTCTTGCCGTAGCGGGCCTCGAAGCGGGCCACGCGGCCACCGGTGTCGAGGATCTTCTGCTTGCCCGTGTAGAACGGGTGGCAGGCGCTGCACACGTCGGCGTGGATCTTGCCGCTGGTGACGGTCGAGCGCGTCACGAAGGTGCTGCCGCACGTGCAGGTCACCTCGGTGACCACGTACTGCGGGTGGATGTCAGACTTCACGGGATTCTCCTTGGTGGGGTGTCTCCGGGTCCCGGCGTTCATCGCGCGGGTGAACCGCAGACCAGCGAGCCATTGTGCCAGAACCAGCGCCCGGCCCGAAATCTTCCCGACGCGCGCGCGCTGCGTAGGATGCCGGGGTGTCGTCGTCGGCTGTCCCTCCGCGCACGGGCCGGCTCGTCGTCGGTCTCGTGATCGACGACAACCTCGACCGCCCGGACGGCGTGCAGCAGTACGTGCTCACGCTGGGCGCCGAGCTCGCGCGGCGCGGCCACGACGTGCACTACATCGCCTCGACGACGCAGCGCACGGACCTGCCGAACCTGCACGTGATCGGCCGCAACGTGGGCGTCACCTTCAACGGCAACCGGCTCGCCACGCCGCTGCCTGCCTCGCGCACGCAGGTGCGCGAGCTGCTCGCCCGGGTGCCGTTCGACGTGCTGCACGTCCAGATGCCGTACTCCCCCGTGCTCGCGGGCCGGATCGTCTCCGCGGCGTCGCCCCGCACGGCCGTGGTCGGCACGTTCCACATCTACCCGCACTCGTGGTGGGTGAGCGCCGGCACGCGGGTGCTGGGCCTGCTCGAGCGTCGTCGGCTGCGCCGGTTCCGCACCGTCTTCGCGACGTCCGAGGCCGCCGCGGCGTTCGCGAACCGCACGTTCCGGGTCCCGACGACCGTGCTCGGCAACCCCGTCGACCTGGCCCGCTTCCGTCCCGCGCAGGCGCCCGCGGATCCCGACCGCCCGGTGCGGGTCGTGTTCCTCGGCCGGCTCGTACCGCGCAAGGGCCCGCGCGAGCTCGTCGCTGCGGCGCTCGAGGTCACCCGGCGCGGCACCGCGCGGCCCTGGACGCTCACGCTGGCCGGCCGTGGGCCGCTGCACGACGAGCTCGTCGCGACGCTCGCCAAGGCGGGCATGACCAACGTCGAGCTGCCCGGGTTCGTCGACGAGCAGGACAAGCCCGCGCTGCTGGCCGACGCCGACGTGATCGCCCTGCCGTCGACCGGCGGCGAGAGCTTCGGCATCTCCGTCGTCGAGGCGCTCGCCTCCGCGCGCGGCGTGGTCCTCGCGGGCGACAACCCCGGCTACCGCACCACGATGCACGGCCTCGAGCGCCAGCTCCTCGACCCGAAGGACACCGCGACGTTCGCGCTCGCGCTCGGCCGGTGGATCGACGACGCCGAGGCCCGCGACCGGATCGCCGAGCGCCAGCGCGAAGCGGCGGCGCGGTTCGACACGCCCCGCATCGCCGACGAGGTCGAACGGGTCTACCGATCGGCGGTCGCGGGCCGTCCGGCGGTCACCGCGGTCGCTGCCGTCACCCCCGTCACTGCCGGATCGGCGGATGTCCCTCCGAGGCCTGCACGACGACGATCCCCTGCCCGGTGAACCCGAGCTGGTAGGCCTCGCCGGAGCCGCGGCCGATCGCGGACTGCAGCTTTGCCGTCCGGCGGACGGTCGAGGTCAGCGACGACGACCACAGCACCGCGCTCTGCATGTCCACGAACGTCGGCTGGTCGACCTCGAGCACGACGGGCGTGCCGTAGGCGGACACCGCGAGCGATCCCGTCCCGGTGAACGTCGTGTTGAACAGGCCGCCGCTCATCATCGACGCGCCCTCGACCCGGTTGATGTCCCACGTCAGCGTGGACTCGAACGCCAGGACGTTGGCGCCGTTGACCGTGACCGACTCGCCCTCGAGGTGCAGCAGGAACAGCTCGTCGGCGTCCTGCGCGAGGAACACGTCGCCGCTGCCGGACACCTTCATGAGGTCCATGCCCTCACCCGTGAAGGCCTTCTTGAACATCTTGGAGACGCCGCCCGAACCCTGGTGGTCGAAGTCGACGTCCCCCTGGTACGCGACCATCGAGCCCTGCTTGGCGTAGAAGAAGCCACCCGTGCCGGCGAGGTCGACCTTGAGCATCCGCTCGTTCTGGAGCTGGAAGCTGCCGGGCTCGCCGGCCTTCTCGATGTTGCCTGCGAGCGTGCTGCGCATGGCCCCATCCTGACGGACCGATCAGGCCACGTCGACAGGTTCCCCGAGGGTGAGCGGGCGGAACAGGTCCCGCACGTCGGCCGGTGCGGCCGCGACGACCCGCGCGGCCTCGTCGGGACCCTGCGTGAAGTGGCTCCACCCCTCGGTGTGCACGAACGCGGCGGCCCGCGGGCGGGTGCGCCCGACGAGCTCGACACCCTCGGACGCGTTCATCGTGAACCGCATCGGACCGGTGATGCCGAACCGCACGGCGCCGAGATGGAGCACGAGCACGTCGACCTCCAGGCGCTCCGCCGCCTCGCGCAGGCCGCCGTAGAGCACGGAGTCGCCGGTCACCCACACCGCGTGCCGCGGCTCGCCGGGCACCCGGACGGCGAACCCGGTCGAGGCGCCGACGATCGGGACGGTTCCCGGCGGGCCGTGCCGCGACGGCGTCGCGGTCACCTCGAGACGGTGCTCGACCCCGGCCTCGTCGGTGCGGACCAGCGTCGTCGTCTCCCAGGCCGTGAGCCCGCGCGCACCCGGCAGCGCGAGGGCACGCGCGGCCGCGGGCGTCGTGACCACCGCGGGGACCGACGGCAGGTACGCACGGCCGGCGTCGTCGAGGTTGTCGGCGTGCCCGTGGTGGCTCAGCAGCACCGCGTCGACCCGGCCGAGCGCGTCGGCCGCGACCGCGGGCGCCGTCGTCTTGTTCGCGGCGGTGCCCCAGCCGAAGCCGTACCGGCGACCCGGCGCGTCGAACGTCGGGTCGGTCAGCAGGCGCCAGCCGTCGACCTCGACGAGCAGCGTCGGACCGCCGACGTGCGTGAGTCGGACGGTCACGGGAGGACCACCGGCCCCCGGGCGCACGCAGGGACCCGCACGGGCACGGGTAGAGGTCGAGGCAGCGTCTCGGGCATCTGCGCATCATGGCAGGCGAACCGCATCGATGCCACGCCCGGTTTGAGACGGTTACGTCCGGAGGCTGGACCGACCTCTAGGGTCTCGACCACGCGTCGCCGCACGGCGAATGCGCAGGTCAGTCGTCTCGCAGAGGGAGTCGGATGTTCGGGTCGAGGGAAGTTCGACGGCGTCGCCGTGTCACGGCGGTCCTGACCGCACTGATCGTCGTGGGTGCGGGTCTGGCGGCGAGCGGGCCGGCGACCGGTGCCGACAAGCAACCCGTGACCTTCGGCGAGCTCACGTGGGGCTTCCTGCCCGCGCTACGGGCCGACGTCACCGCGACGCCCGGCGGGACGATCACGCCCGGCCGCGGCACCCGGTTCGACTCGACCGTGCCGGGCACGGCGTCGACCCGGCCGATCGTGTTCCGGCAGGACCTCTTCCACGACTACGCCGACTCCTCGATCACGGGTGCCGACCTGGAGCTCGACGCGACGGCTTCGTGACCTACGCCTGGGCCGGCAACGAGGTGGTCCTGGACGGGCCGCAGCTCGTCGTGAAGAACGGCGTCGCCGAGATCCAGGGCAACCTGCAGATCGACACCGACTCCAGCTTCGAGATGAGGTTCGGGGTGAAGCTGGCCACGGTCGGCCACCTGACCCGCACCGCGACGCCCGCCGGACTTCAGGTCGTGGCGAGCGACGTCCGCCTCGCGGAGTACGGCGCGTTCCTCGGGTACGACGAGGGCACGGTGCTCGACGACGTGCACGCGCTGCTCGCCACGACGACGCCGAAGATCAGCTCGGTCGTCGACTTCCGCAGCGACGGCAGTGCGCAGGTCACGATCACCGGCACGGGCTTCTCGCCCTCCTGGGCCACCGGTCTGAGGGGCCCGACGACGGGCATGCTCTCGGGGGTGCGCGTCGCCGTCGGCACGTTCACGAGCCTGTGGGAGCCGTCCGACGACTACCTCGACCAGAACCGGACCACCGACGTCGCGGCCCAGTCGTGGGCGGTCCCGACCGCGACCCGCGCGACGGCCGAGGCCGCCGTCGTCGCCGACGCCCCGCCCGGGACCGCGCCGATCGACGTGGCCGAGCTCAAGGCGGACGGCTCGTTCAAGGTGACCGTGACCGTCGACAAGGCCGCGATCGATGCGGCCGCACCGCCGCGACACGTCGACGGCTACGCGATCTACACCTACCCGGCCGGCCAGGCCTACGTCCCCGCGTTCGAGACCGTCACCCCGATCACGTTCCACGACGGGATCACCTCGTCGACGAGCGTCGACCCCGTCTCGGCGGTCGCCGGCAAGCCCGTCGCGGTCACCGTGCGCACCGCGGCGTCCGGTCGCGTGCCGACCGGCACGGTCGTCGTGCGCTCCGCCGGGCGCGAGGTGGGCCGCGCGACGCTCTCGCAGGGCGTCGCGACCGCGACGCTCGCCGCCCTGCCCGTCGGCTCCCACGACCTCGCGGTGGAGTACCTCGGCGACGCGTGGGTGAAGCCGTCCACGTCAGCCGTCACCGTCACGGTCGTCAAGGCCTCCGCGAAGATCACCGGCGCGATCCCGGTGGTGACGTACGGCACGGGCCGCAGCGCGACGCTCACGGTGAGCGCCGGGGGCGTCGCCACCGACGGCGGCACGCTCACGCTCCGGGGCGACGGCTTCACGCGTTCCGGTGTCGTCACGGCCGGCAAGGTGACGCTCGCACTGCCGCCCAAGCTCGCGCCGGGCTCCTACCCGGTGACGATCTCCTACGGCGGGACGAGCATGGTGGCGGCGACGACCAGGACCGCCACGCTCAAGGTCGTCAAGGCAACCTCGACGACGACCGTGAAGGTCACCCCGGCATCCACGAGCGCGACCGGCACCCCGACGGCCTCGGTCGCCGTCACGGCGGCCGGCTCGACGCCGACGGGCACCGTCAGGCTCACGATCACGGGCAACGGGAAGTCGTTCGTCCGCACGGTCACGCTCAGCGGCGGAAAGGCCGCGCTGCAGCTCGGCGCGCGCGCCGCCGGCACCTACACCGTCACCGCCGCGTACCTGGGCTCGGCCACCGCCGCGTCCTCGTCGGGCACGACGAGCTACCGCGTCGTCTGATCGCAGCGCGCTGCGCACGACGAAGGCGCCCGACCCTGGCAGGGGTCGGGCGCCTTCGTCGTAGGTACGGGTGTCAGACCGTGCGGCCGGCGTTCTCCTCGCCCCAGCTGCCCGGGGTGGTCTTCTGGACCTGCAGGAGGAACTCGACGTTGGACTTGGTGTCCTTGATCTTGCCGATGAGCAGCTCGATCGCCTGCTGCTGGTCGAGCGCACCGAGCACGCGGCGCAGCTTGTAGACGATCTGCAGCTCGTCACGCGACATGAGGATCTCCTCGCGTCGCGTGCCCGACGCGTTCACGTCGACCGCCGGGAAGATCCGCTTGTCGGCGAGCTGGCGCGACAGGCGCAGCTCCATGTTCCCGGTGCCCTTGAACTCCTCGAAGATGACCTCGTCCATCTTGGAACCGGTCTCGACGAGCGCGGAGCCGAGGATCGTCAGCGAGCCGCCGTTCTCGATGTTGCGCGCGGCGCCGAAGAACTTCTTCGGCGGGTAGAGCGCCGAGGCGTCGACGCCACCGGACAGGATGCGACCCGACGCGGGCGCGGCCAGGTTGTAGGCGCGCGACAGCCGGGTGATCGAGTCGAGCAGCACGACGACGTCCTGGCCGAGCTCCACGAGGCGCTTGGCGCGCTCGATCGCGAGCTCCGCGACGATCGTGTGGTCCGAGGCGGGGCGGTCGAACGTCGAGGCGATGACCTCGCCCTTGACCGTCCGCTCCATGTCCGTGACCTCTTCGGGGCGCTCGTCGACGAGCACGACCATGAGGTGGACCTCGGGGTTGTTCGCGGTGATCGCGTTGGCGATCTGCTGCATGATGATCGTCTTGCCCGCCTTGGGCGGCGCGACGATGAGGCCGCGCTGACCCTTGCCGATCGGCGCGACGATGTCGATCACGCGCGGCGTGAGCCGGCCCGGGTCGGGCGTCTCGAGACGGAGCCGCTCCTGCGGGTACAGCGGCGTGAGCTTGGTGAACTCGGGACGCTCGCGAGCCGCCTCGGGCGCCAGACCGTTGACCGAGTCGAGCCGCACGAGCGCGCTGAACTTGCTCGGTCGGCCGCCCTGCTGCTGCGCGGGCTGCTCGCCCTCGCGCGGCTGACGCACCGCACCCGTGATCGCGTCACCGCGACGCAGGCCGGCCTTCTTCACCTGGCCGAGCGAGACGTACACGTCGTTCGGGCCCGGGAGGTAGCCCGTGGTCCGCACGAACGCGTAGCTGTCCAGCACGTCGAGGATGCCGGCGACGGGCAGCAGCACGTCGTCCTCGGTGACCTCGATGTCGTCGAGCCCCGACAGGTCCGGCTGGCCCGGACGGCCGCGGCCGCGCTTGCGGTCCCGGTCGCGGTAGCGGTCACGCGAGCGCCGACGACGGCCGCCCCGCTCGTCGTCCTCGTCGAGCGCGTTGCCCTGCGCACCGTTCTGAGGGCTGCTCGAAGGGGCGTTCTGCGGGTTCTGCTGGCGCTGGTTCGGCTGCTGCGCGCCGGACTGACCGCCGGACTGCCCGCCGGACTGACGCTGGCCGCCCTGCCCACGCTGGCCGCCCTGCTCGCGCTGACCGGACTGCTCGCGCGTCTCGCTCTGGACGTCGTGCGCGTCGTCGGCCCGCTCGTCGCCCGCGGCGCCCGCGGGACGACCGGCGCGGCGCGACCGGCGCTCACCCGTGACGGCGGCGACGGCATCGGTGGCCCGGGCCGCGCGGTCGGCACTCTCCGCGGGGGCGAGGCGCGCGTCGAGAGCCGCCTCGAGGCCGGCGAGCGCGTCGCTCGGGGCCGCCACGGGCTCGCGGCGCGGTCGGCGCTCACGCGTCGGCGCACCGGTCGGCGCACCGTCGGTGTCGCGCTTGCCCGTCCGGGCGGCGGGCCGCTCGTCGGGCTGCGTGCTCGGCTGCACGTCGATCAGGACGGCAGGCGGCTCGACAGGCGCGGCGACCTTCGTCTCGCGGCGCGTGTCGAGGGCGCGGGTGCGCGATCCGCCCTTGGCCTCGGTGATCGCGGCGACCAGGTCGCCCTTGCGCATCTTCGACGTGCCCTTCACGCCGAGCTGCGCGGCCATGGCCTGCAGCTCGGGGAGGCGCATCGCCGAGATGGACCCGCCGGACGTGCTCACGGTGGGTGCGGTGGTGTCAGTCACGAAGGACCCTTCCCCCTCGTCAACGGCCGAGCTGTGAGGTCGGCCTGCGTCCCGCCAGCCTTCGAGAGGCAGGGCCAGGACTCATGGAGCCGCACGCGCGGCGTACGGCGACGTCCGCGACGCGATCGGCTGATTAGCTCCCGGAAAGCCAACTCGCGAGGTCCGCTGAGCGTCAGGCTTGCCGCGCGACGCCAGACCGGCGAGGGTCCGGAGAACGCCTTGATGCTACCACTGTCGGTTGTGCGCCCCGGCGACGTGACCGTGGTCACGCCCGTTCACCCGATCGGACGATCCGCCCCGTTCACGCGCACTCCTTGGGTGTCGACCGCGAGCGGGAGCACCTGCCAGCCGGCCATCACGCCGCCGAACGCGGCCGTGATCGCGGCGTCGGCGTCGGTGCCCGCGCCGTCCACGAGCCGACGGGCCAGCGCGAGCACCGTCGGTCCCGCACCCGAGACCACCGCGGCGACGCCCGCAGCGCGCAACGCGTCCACGAGGGCGAGCGAGTGCGGCATCACGCGGCGCCGGTACTCCTGGTGCAGGCGGTCGGCGGTCGCGTCCAGCAGCAGATCCGGTCGTCGGCCGAGCGCCTCGACGAGCAGCGCCGCACGTCCCGCCTGGAACGCCGCGTCGGCGTGGGGGACGGTCGCGGGCAGCACGCCGCGCGCGGCCTTGGTGGACAGGTGCGTGGGCGGCACGATCGCGACCGGCGCGAGGTCCTCGTGCACGACGAGCGGGGCGGCGCCGACGCCGTCGGCACGCAGCCACGCCACCGTCGCGCCACCGAGGATCGCGGGCGCGGCGTTGTCGGGGTGACCCTCGACCTGGGTCGCGAGCTCGAGCAGGACGTCGTCCGAGAGCGCCTCCGGCTCCCCGATCAGCCCGCGCGCGGCAGCCAGGCCCGCGACGACGGCGGCGGCCGACGAGCCCAGGCCCCGACCGTGCGGGATGCGGTTGCGGCACACCAGGTGCAGGCCCGACTGCGGCGCGCCGACGTGGTCCAGCGCGAGGCGCACGGCCCGCACGACGAGGTGCTCCTCGGAGTCCGGCACCTGGCCGGCGCCCTCCCCCTCGACCTCGACCCGCACCCCGGGCGACGCGACCGCCCGCACCTCGATGTCGTCGTACAGCGCGAGGGCGAGGCCGAGCGCGTCGAAGCCCGGGCCGAGGTTCGCCGACGTCGCGGGCACACGCACCCGGACCCGGTCAGCGCCCAGACGCATCGTCGGCGCCTCAGTCCAGGCCGAGCGCGTCGGCGATCGACACGACGTCGGCGCTGATCCGCACGAGGTCCACGTCGCCGCCGTCGGCACGGCGCAGCGCCCACTGCGGGTCCTTGAGCCCGTGCCCCGTCACCGTCACGACGATCCGCGCACCGGCCGGCACGCGTCCCTCGTCGGACAGCCGCAGCAGGCCCGCGACCCCCGAGGCCGACGCGGGCTCGACGAACACGCCGACCTCGGCCGAGAGCACGCGGTGCGCGCGCAGGATCTCCTCGTCCGTCACGGCCTCGATGAGCCCGCCCGACGTGTCGCGCGCCTCCAGCGCCTGCCGCCACGACGCCGGGTTGCCGATGCGGATCGCCGTGGCGATCGTCTCCGGCTCGTCGACGGGGTGACCGAGCACGATCGGTGCGGCGCCGGCGGCCTGGAAGCCCCACATCACCGGGGTGTGCGTGGACACGGCGCCGACCCGCGCACCCTCGTCGAGCCCGGCGTACTCGCGCCAGCCCTTCCAGTAGGCCGTGATGTTGCCCGCGTTGCCGACCGGGAGGACGTGGATGTCCGGGGCGTCGCCGAGCGTGTCGACGATCTCGAACGCCGCCGTCTTCTGGCCGTCGATGCGGTCCGGGTTCACGGAGTTCACGAGCTCGACGGGGTACGCCTCCGCGAGCTTGCGCGCCGCGATCAGGCAGTCGTCGAAGTTGCCGTCGACCTGCAGCAGCCGGGCGCCGTGCGCGACCGCCTGGCTGAGCTTGCCCATCGCGATCTTGCCGTCCGGCACGAGGACGGCGCAGACCATCCCGGCGCGCACCGCGTACGCCGCCGCGGACGCGGACGTGTTACCCGTCGAGGCGCACACCACGGCCTTCGCGCCGCGCGCGGCGGCGGCCGAGATCGCGGTCGTCATCCCCCGGTCCTTGAAGGAACCGGTCGGGTTCATCCCCTCGACCTTGACGAACACCTCCGCCCCCGTGCGCGCGGACAGCGCCGGCGCCGCGACCAGGGGCGTGCCGCCCTCGAGCAGCGTGACCGGGTGGGTGGTCACGTGGGCGGGCAGACGGTCGGCGTACTCGGCGATCACGCCGCGCCACTGGTGGGCCATCAGGATCCCTCGACTCGCAGGACGGACACGATCTCGCGCACGACGTCGAGCCCCTCGAGGGCCTCGACCGTCGCGGCGAGCGCACGCTCCGGGGCGGCGTGCGTGGACAGGAGCAGGGCGGCGACCTCGTGACCGTCCGCCGCGGCGTGGCCGGCGGTCTGACGCACCGCCTCGATCGACACGTCGTGACCTGCGAGCACCGCCGCGACCTGCGCGAGCACGCCCGGGCGGTCCACGACCTCGAGCCGCACCTGGAAGCGGGTGCGGCTCTCCGTGGCCGGCAGCACCGGCAGGTCGGCGTACCACGACTCGACCGGCCCCCGGCCGCCGAGCACGCGGTGCCGCGCGACCGAGACCACGTCGCCGAGCACGGCCGAAGCCGTCGGCCCACCGCCGGCACCCCGGCCGTAGAACATCAGCTCACCTGCGGACTCCGCCTCGACGAACACCGCGTTGTAGGCGCCACGGACGCCGGCGAGCGGGTGCGTGACCGGCACGAGCGCCGGGTGCACCCGCACCTGGATGCCGTCCGTGCCGTCCGCCGCGCGGTTGCGCTCGGCGATCGCCAGGAGCTTGACCACGTGGCCCGTGCTCGCGGCCGAGGCGACGTCGTCGGCCGTGACCGACGTGATGCCCTCGCGCGCGACGTCGTCGAGCGAGACGCGCGTGTGGAACGCGAGCGAGGCGAGGATCGCGGCCTTCGCGGCCGCGTCGAACCCCTCGACGTCGGCCGTCGGGTCCGCCTCCGCGTAGCCGAGCGACTGCGCCTCCTTCACCGCCACGTCCAGGTCCAGGCCCTCGGTGGCCATGCGGTCCAGCACGTAGTTGGTGGTGCCGTTCACGATCCCGAGCACGCGGCGCACCTGGTCGCCGGCGAGCGACTCCCGCACCGGCCGCACGATCGGGATGGCACCCGCGACGGCGGCCTCGAAGTACAGGTCGACCCCGGCGGCGTCCGCGGCCGCGTACAGCGTCGGCCCGTCCTGCGCGAGCAGCGCCTTGTTCGCGGTGACGACGCTCGCGCCGTGCGCGATCGCGGACAGCAGCAGCGTCCGCGCCGGCTCGATACCGCCCATGACCTCGACGACGACGTCGGCGCGTGCCACGAGCCCTTCGGCGTCCGCGGTGAGCAGCGGCTCGAGCGGCGTTCCGGTCACCTGCTCGCGCGGCGCGTCGGGGTTGCGGACCGCGATCCCGACGATCTCGAGCGTCGCACCGACGCGCGCCGCCAGCTCGTCGTGGTGCTCGGTGAGCAGCCGCGCGACCTGCGTGCCGACGACACCGCAACCCAGCAGCGCGACGCGCAGGCTCCCTGCTTCGGGCACGACCGACCTCCTGATCACGTGGGACGGGCCAAGGATAGGACCGCGGGCCGCCCGGGACCGCCGCCGTCCACGACGCGGCTCGTCGGCGCGCGTCGCGATGCCGGGAACGCCGCAGGGCGGCCCCGCCTGCGCGGGACCGCCCTGCGTCCGGACTCGGTCCGGGTGCGTCCGGATCAGCTGACGGTCAGGACCGTCGGTGCCGAGAAGGAGGTCGCGACGTTGTCGCTGCCCAGGTAGAACGCGCGGACCCGGTACTGGCCCGAGTCGAGCGTCCCGGTCTGGACCGTCACGCGCCCGTTGGACAGGTCCGCCCAGCGCGTCACCGTGGAGCCGCCCGCGAGCGGGACGACCGTGACCTTGACCTTGCCCTTGACCGTGACACCCGGCGCGGTCACCTTGACCACCAGCGCACCGGAGTGCGCCGTGTCGACCGTCGACTTCTTGAGGACGGCCGTGGTGGTCGACGTCGCCTTCACGACGGTGAACGTCACGGTCTGGGTGACACCGCGGGCCAGCGACGTGCCGGCGTAGCGGATGATCACCGAGTGCGTCCCCGCCTTGAGCGTGGGCGACAGGCTGAAGACCGCGTTGCCGCCGGCCCCGACCGGACGGACCCGCTTGAGGCCGAACCCGACACCCTCGAGGCTGACCTTGCCGGTCAGCGGCACGTCGCCGGCAGCGAGGTGCACCGTGAGGGTGCCACCGACGCCGTACACGTTCGTCGGGGTGGTCGCCGTCAGGGTCGTGACGGCCTTGGTGACCTTGATGCGCTTCTCGACGGCATCGGCCGGCTCGGTCGCAGCATCACCCAGGTACTTCACCGTGAGGTTGTGGTACCCGATCGCGAGGTTGCTCGGGATCTGCACGTGCGCGACGCCACCGGCGTTGAGCGTGCCCGTCGCGATCGGCGTGACGCCGCCGCGCTCGAACAGCTGCACCTGGCCGGACGGGACCGTGGCGCCCGACTCGACCGCACCGACCGTGACCGTGACGTCGGCCACGACACCGCGCGACAGCGTCGGAGGCCACGCGACCGAGACCTGCGCCTCGTTCTTGGCCACGACGGCGTGCACCGAGATGTCGTCCGCCGCGTACCCCGTGCCGGCGAACGAGACCGACAGCGTGTGGTCACCGACCGTCAGGTCGGTCGCGAGCGCGACCGACGCGACGCCCAGCACCGTTTCGGCCGAGCCGACGACCGTGTCGCCGTCCTTGACCGTGACGGTTCCCGTCGCGGTGAAGGGGAAGACCTTCACCGTGAGGTTCGTGGCCTTGCCGGCGAACGTCGCGACGTCGTCGGCGTCCAGGTAGGCCTGGATCGGCACCTGGGGCGAGACGTAGTCGAAGGCGTACCGCACGCCGCCGAAGGTCACCGACGCGAGCGTCGTCTTGCGGGCGTCACCCGCCGTGTAGATCACGCGCACCTTGTCGACCGCGAGGCCCGGGTTGTTGGTGATGTAGTCCGCCAGCGTGGCGAACGAGGCGTAGCCCAGGCCGCTGCCCACGCCGAAGTCGGACGTGCTCCACCACTTGCCGGCGTAGGTGGCCTCCTTCTCGTACGTCAGCCAGCCCTTGGCCGTGTGGACGTGCACGCCGAAGTACTGCGGGCGGCTGGTCTCGAAGTCGACCGTGCCGAGCGACGCGAGGTCACCGGTGTAGTCGCGCTCGAGCCAGGACGTGGGCCAGTCCTCGCCACCGGGGACGCCGAACGTGTAGCCGCCGTCGACCCACTGCCCGTAGGCGGTCGAGCCGTCGGTCGCGCCGGCGGTCCAGCCGTTCGGGGCGAGGTTCGTCGAGAGCTCGTCCGTCGTGGTCGGGTAGGTGTCGGGCTGCGTCGCCGCGGAGAACGTCGTGGTCTGGCAGCCGACGCTGATCGACTCGATCGTGTAGTCGCCCTGGACGCCCGAGCCGAGCGAGTAGCCGATCGCGATGAGCTTCGCGTCCGGGTTGTGCGAGACGAACTCGCCCAGCGTCCCGTACGAGGGGTAGCCCATACCTGCCGGGACGCCCCAGCCGGACTTGTTGATCCAGAAGTGGTCCGCGGCGTAGGCGCGCGGCTCGTTGACGAGGTACCCGTCCCAGTCGCCGTCGCCGTCACGGTCGACGCCGAGCTGCAGGCTCGGTGCGGTGCCCGTGCCGCCGTCGGCCAGGTTCAGCGCGAAGCTGCTCCCGACACTGGCCAGCGGGACCGGCGTGACGGCGAGGTAGCCCGCCGCCTTCGCCAGGCTCGAGCTGTCCTCGGTCCAGACGTGCAGACCGCCGTCGACGAACTCGTTGTGGCCCTTGGCGCGCGTCTCGGCCGCAAAGTTCCAGCCCTGCGTGTTCGTCGCCGTGACCACGGGGCCGGCGGGCGTGAGCGCCTCGCAGACCGCGGGCTCGGTGACCGCGAACTCGAACGTGGTGTGGTTGTACGTCATGGAGTGCAGCACCATGTCGCCGATCGCACCGGAACCGAACGAGTAGCCGACCTGGTCGACCTGGGCGGCCGGGAACTGCGACGCCCACTCGATGAGCGAGCCGCGGTAGCGCACGTGCGTCTGACCGGCGTCGGCGCCCTTGTCCATGCCCGCCGAGAGCGGGTTGGCCAGGAAGTCGGCGCTGGCCTCGCTGAGCCACCAGTAGTCGCGGTAGTCCTCGCCGACGAGGTAGCCGTCGAAGTCACCGTCACCGTCGAGGTCGACGTTGAGCTGCAGACCCGGCTTGTAGGCGCCGGAGGTCACCGTGGTGTCCTGCGAGGGCTCGGGCGCCGCGGCGACGTCCGCCAGCGACCAGTCGACGCCGTAGTAGCCGGCCGACTTGTGCGGCTCGGGGCTGCCGCCCACCGGCACCGACGCGTCGGTCCAGATGTGCAGACCCTCGGTCAGCAGGCCGTGGTGGCCCAGCGCCCGGTCCTTGAACTCCCAGTCGCCGATGGTGTCGCTGGTGGTGCGGATCGTGGCGTCCTCGGGCGTGACGATCGCGTCGCCGTCCGAGACCGAGTACGCGATGTCCGAGAACAGGTAGCCGTTGCCTGCGTTGGCCGGGACGGCGGGCTGCGCGCTCCACAGACGCCCGTCGGCGTCGGGGACCGAGGACGCGGCGCGGAACAGGAGGCCCCTGGAGACCTGCTTCCCGCCGCCGAACTGGTCGTGATAGGCCTCCCACGTGCCGACCGCACCGACCTGCTCGCCGTCGACGCTCACGACGAGCGTGTCGGGCTTGCCCTCGAGGTAGCGCTGCGTCAGGCCGATGGTGTGCGGCTCGTCGGCCGACACCTTCGCGAACGTGCGGTTGAACCACCACGGCAGATCGTCCGCGCCGGCGACGTCGTCCACGCCCGGCTGGCTGAAGATGCCGCCGATCTGGAGCTGGCCGTCGTGGTGCCACAACGTGATGACGCCACCCGAGCGCGCGGCGGAGCCGTTGTCCGGGGAGACCTGCACGAGCAGGCCGTCCTGGTACGCGCCCGTCGCGGAGTCGACGGTGAAGGATGCGTCGAACTCGTCGTACGCGGCACCCGTCGACGGCTCGCCGGCCGCCTGCTCGAGGCTCGGCGTCACGAGCTGCTGCATGGTGCCGCTCGTTGCGGCGTTGGACATGCGCACCGCGGCGCCGTCGGCCGACAGACCGCTGTCGATCGAGTGGTCACCGAAGAACCACCCCGACGCGGCGGCCGTGCCGGCCGCCTTGGGCCAGCCGGTGCCGTAGCCGTCGAGGTCGAGGACCGCGCTGGTCGGCGTGATCGCGTCGCCCGCGATCTTCAGCGACGAGTCGGAGATCGAGTACTCCCAGTCGCCGGCCGGGTCACCGAGACCGGTGCGGATGAACGGCACGACGGACTCGGTGCCCGAGGGGAGCGAGCCGGTCCACGACAGGTTCGGCGTCGCGCCGCTCTCGAAGCTCGTGACGGCGTCGCCGTCGGCGTCCAGAGGCGTCAGCTTCGCGGTCCAGGTGCCGTCCGCCCTGACCTTCGTCTGGTAGCGGAACGACGAGCCCTGCGCGGTCGCGCTCTGGTCGGCGTTGTCGAACGGCAGGCCGCACTGGTAGCCGGCGCCCGCGCCGAACACCCAGTCGCCCGTCGTCGAGTAGAACTGCGAGTTGGCGCACATCCCGACACCGTGGCCGGAGTTGTCCTGCGCCCAGATGATGGGGTCGCCCTGGTGCTGGCCACCGATGGAGGTCGTGCGGTTGACGGTCTCGCCGTCGATCACGCGCAGGAAGCCGACGCCGAACAGGTTGCCCTGGGCGGTCCAGTCGGACGCGTTCTCGTCCGCGGTGATCGTCGTCGTGAAGGTCGCGCTCTGGCGCGCACCGAGGTCTGCGAGGTCGATCGTGAGGTCGGTGTCGTAACGCAGCACGCGACCCTTGTCGGTCACGGTCGCGTCGGCAACCGAGCCGGCGAACTCACCGTCGTACGCCGCCAGCGGCGACGTCATGGACGGCATGGCCGAGGCCGGCATCGCCGTCAGTGCGGTAGCGAGCATCGCCGCTACCGTCGTGCCGGCGGCGATTGCCGCCCGCCTGCGGCGGGTGGCCGCGTTGTTCGTGTGCATCAGCACCCTCTCGTCCCCTGACCGTGCCCGAAATTGGACACGTGCCTAGGAAGTTAACGGCGCTCACCCACACCCCCATGAGCGGTTCCGGCGAGACGTCCGGATTCCTCCTTCTGTGATCTACATCACATTCCGCCGCCAGCGGGCGGCATTTCGGACGCGACTGGAGTCACCGGACAGACGCGGGGGTCGGAACGCCGACGAGGGGTGGCCCGAAAGTCCCGGGCCACCCCTCGTCGATCGTGCTCTCTCAGGTCATGCCACCTTCAGCTTCGAGTCCTCGGCCGGCGGTGTCGACCCGCACAGAGGGCAGGCCGGCGAACGACCTCAGCCCTCCGACTGCACGAAGGTGGTGACGACCGGGACGGTCAGGTCCGGCACGCACAGCGCCCAGATGTTGACCTTCTCGGGAGCCTTGTCGGCCGTGGCACCGGCGTTACCGCCGAACTGGACGATCCAGCCGTCGAGCCGGTCGACCTTCGGGGTGTTCGTGTTCCAGTCCATGCGGCCGGGGAACGACGACGAGACAGGGGTGTTCTTGGACGAGTCGACGACCTGCACGCCACCCGAGACGGCGACGTCCGTGACGGCCGAGCAGGCGACCGTGGCGATGGCGCCCTCGTTGGTGTTGCCGACGTCGTACTTGGCGACGGCGTAGTACGCACCGGCCAGGTAGGAGTCGCCGGGCTCGCCCTGCACCCCGGCCTCACCCGGAACGCCCTGGATGCCCTGGATGCCCGTGTCGCCGGTGTCGCCCTTGTCGCCCTTGGCGCCGGTCTCGCCGGTGTCGCCCTTGGCGCCGGTGTCGCCCTTGTCGCCCTTGGCGCCGTCCTCGCCGGCCTGGGCCCTCACCCAGTTCTTGAAGCTCGACGAGATGTCGGCACCCTGCAGGGTGCCGTTCTTGATGTCCCACGTCCCGATGGAGCCGTTCTTGAGCTGCTCGCTCTTGACCGTGCCCGCCATGATGTCGGCACCGTCGATCTTGGCCGCCGAGTAGGCGGCGCCGCCGCCGCCCGCGAGGACGAGCGCGATGACTCCGAGGCTGACGGCAGCTGCCGTGACGGTCTTGCGCTGGCTCTTCATGATCTCTCCCTGATGCTGGCGGTTGTCAGGAAGATCTCCTGAGCCCCTTGCTGAAAGTGGTACGAGCAAGTAACCGGCACACCCGGACCCGGCCTTGAGCGCCTGCGCGTGGAATGCCGCAGTTACGTCGAGTGTGATCCCGGTCACGTCTTCGCCGGTCACGACGGCATTCCGGACCTTCAGGGCGGCATTCCCGACAGGACGCCTTGCATCGGACACCACCGGACGCGTGAAGGCCGACCCGAGGTCTCGGGCCGGCCTTCACCGTTCGTGCGATCAGGTCACCCGATCAGGTCACGCAACCCTCAGCTTCGCGGTCGCCTTCGAGGACGTCACGTCGCCCGAGCCGCCGTAGGTCACGACCACCTGGTAGGTGCCCGCCTTCAGCTTCGGCAGCGTGAGCGTCGCCTTGCCACCGGACAGCGTGGCGACGACGGTCGCCTTCGTCGCGCCGTTCTGCTTGACGACGACCGTGACCTTCCCCGTCGGGACCACACCCGTCGCCTTCACCGTCACCACGGCCTTCGCCTGTGCGGTGGGCTTCACCGTCGTGGGCAGGGTCAGCGTCGTGGCGCTCTTCGCCTTCGCGACGGTCACCTTGGCGGTGGTTGCCGCACCCAGCAGCTGCGTGCTGCCGGCGTACGTAACGGTGAGCGTGCGGGTACCCGCCGCGACCGTCTTGGGCAGCGTGAGCGTCGCGGCACCCGAGCCCAGCGTCGCGGTCGAGACGACCGTCGAGCCGTTCTTGAGCGTGACCGTGCCCGTCGCGGGGACGGGACCGGTGACGGCGACGGCCACCGAGGCTGCGGTGCCGTGCGTCACCGTCGGCCAGGTGACGTCGAGCGACGAGGCACCCTTCACGACCGTGACGGTCGCGGCCGACGACGACGGCGCGAGCGAGTCGTCCGCCGGGGTGAACTCGACCTGCACCGCGTGGCTGCCGACGGCGAGCTCGGGGAGCGACAGCGTCGCACGCCCGGCGATGAGCGTGCCCGTCACGACGGTCGAGCCGTCGACGGTCGCGGAGACCGTGCCGGCGACGGTCGAACCCGGAGCGGTGACCGCGACGGGGAGCTTCACGGCGGTACCGACGACCGCGTCCCCGTCGAACACGACGACCTCGGACTCCGCGGGGCCTGCGGGCTCCGGCTCGGCGCCCACGGTGATGGTTGCGGTGGCGGAGTCGGGCTTGCGCGTGTCGTCGCCCGCGTACCGGACCGTGACGACGTGCTCACCGGTCGCGAGCGCCGCATCCAGTGCGACCTTGGCCGAGCCGGCGACGAGCGTGCCCGTGCCGAGCGCCGCGCCCGTCCCGTCCTCGACCACGACGTCCCCCGACGGCGTCGTCAGGTCGGACGCGAAGACCTTGGCCTGGACGACCGGGGTCACGCCCGAAGCGACCTCGACATCGGCCGCGAACACCTGCGTATCCGCGCGGTCGAAGAACGTGATGGGCGTGTATGTCTCGTAGCTCGCCGTCACAGCCCCGCTGCCGGCGTACGTGTAGATGCCGTACCGACCGTCGACGATCGCCGTCGACTTCGCGTCGGCGGCCGCCTTGTCGACGACGAGCGTGACCGTGAAGGTGCCGTCCGGCTCGAGGATCGCAGCGCCCGCCGCGGCTCCGCCGATGGTGGCGAAGCTCTCCTGCGGCACGGCCCACTTCTGGTTCGAGTTGGGCCGCTGGCTCGAGGCGACTCCCGCCGACGGGCGCCAGTTGGTCGGGAACCGACCGAAGGCCACGTAGGTTCCCGCCTCCTTGCCCGAGAGCGGGGACCTCGACCCGATCGCCGCAGCCGGGTCGAAGCCCGAGCCGCGGACCGTGACCTGCCACGAGCCGTCGCTCGCGAACGACGTCTTCTCCACCGTGACGGTGGGCACCTGGTCGGTCAGCGTGAGGGTGGCGGAGATGTCGTCGAGCGCCGCGCCCGCTCCGTAGAACGGCAGAACCGCGGCGCCGGCCTCGGTCAGCGTGACGTCCGTGCCCGCGAGCTGCGCGCCTTCGGCGTCCGTGGTCACCGCGAGGTCGCCGATCGTCGCGATGACGGTGTCGTCACCCTCGTACGTGCCCGGCTGGACGGTTCCGAACTGCTGCGTGGCGACAGTGGCGGTGTCGGCGGTGACGACGAAGTCCTCGCCGACCTTGCCGATGCGCACGTCGCTGATCGTCGAGGTGAAGTAGTGCGCCGGGAAGCTGTAGGTGACCGCACCGTCGGAGTCGAGCGCCGGGGTGGCCGCGTCGAACCTCGTGCTGGTCACCGGGAACGCGTACGGGCGCGTCTCGGCCGTGCCCTCGCCGACGAACGTGGCGGGGTCCGTCAGGACGATCTTCTGACCGACGGGGTTCGTGTTCATGCCCCCGCCGACGTAGTTGCGGAAGCTCTCCTTGAAGCCCCACTCGATGCTCCCGGACGCGACTGTGGGCGGCAGTGCGGCGTTCGCCGGTGCGGCGGCCACGGCCACCAGCCCGGCCGTCGCGAGCGCTGCGACCGTCGCGGACGCCATCAGGCGCCGGGTCCAACCCTGTCCGCCGGCCGTGGCGGATCGTGCTGCAGACATTCTCGTCCCTTCGTCGTGGTGCGCGACGGGGAGCGCGCACCGAGATCAGGTTAGCCTTGCCTGAGTAAGGATGACCTACATCGGTTCGCCATGTGGGATGGTCCCGGTCTCGTCGAGGACGCCGGACCTCCCTCGTGACCTGATCGTTCGTCCGACGAGCACGGCCGCGAGGACCAGCCCGACCACGAGCCCGGCGCCGGCGACGAGCGGCACCGCGGAGCCGGAGCCCGGCTCCGCGACCGTGACCAGCACCCGCAACGCGAGCCGCCGCTCGACCGCCACGACGCCCGGCGCGGCCGGGGCGGCGGTCACGACCGCCGCGACGTACTCGCCCGGCGCGGCCTCGGGCGGCACCACCACGACGACCGGGATCGTGCGCTGCTCACCCGCCTCGATGCTGATGCCGGTCGACGGCACGCTGACCCACGCCCCGGCCGCCGTGCGGGTGTCGGTCACCTCGAGCGCGCCATCGGCGTCCACCCGGGTGTCCGAGGTCGTCACCTCGAGCTCGAGCGGACCGTCACCCTCGTTCACGACGACGAGACCGTACTCGACCCTCGCCGCGGGCTCGGCCCGCACGGCGATCACCGCGTCCGCCGGGTCCTGCGGCCGGATCGACCAGCTCACGTCGTCGGCGGCTCCGGCAGGCATCGGTGCGAGCACGACGACGAGCGCGAGCATCGCGGCGCCGACCAGCCGCCGCACGGTCGTCGAGGTCACCCGAGGACCGTGATCGTCAGGACGCTCTCGTACCGGCCCGGGACGGCGTCCTGCGGCGCACGCAGCGTGAGCTCGGCGCTCACGCTCACGGAACGAGCCGCCCCGTTCGGACCGCCGACGACGAGGGTACGAGCGGCGGCCAGGCCGCCGTCGACGGTCGTCGTCGGCCGCACGAAGGCCCCGGCGCGCACGCCCGGAACCGGCTCGAGGAGCGCGGGCCGCCAACCGAGGTGCTGCGCCCCGAACGACGCCGTGCCGTCGGGCGTGACGAACGGCCGCGCGCGACCCGAGACGGTGAAGCCGGGGCTGTCGGCGCGCGTGTCGCGCACCGTGACGGACGGGAGCGTCCCCGTCGCGACGAAAGCGCCACCGGTCGGCACGGCCGTGCCGAGCTCGACGGCGTCCCCCGTCACCGACCAGGTGAGCGCACCCGGCTCGGGCGGTGTGGGCTCGTTCGTCGGCTCCTGGGTGGGCTCTGGGGTGGGCTCTCCGGTGGGCTCCCCGGTGGGCTCTCCGGTCGGCTCGGCCGTCGGTTCGCCCGTGGGTTCGGGCGACGGCTCGAGGGTGCCGAAGCCCACGTCCACCGGCAGCGCCGGCTTGGTGTCCTGCAGGCCGCCGCAGCCGGTCGAGTAGAAGTGCGCCTGCACACCCGTCGGCACCGCGGTGACGAACTGCGGCGCCCACGCCCCCCACCGCGCGCAGGACCGGTCCTGCGGGGTCGCGGCCGCGGGCAGGCTGACCTTCACGCCCTGGTAGTCCGGCGTCAGGCGGTAGCCGGTGCCGTCCAGCCCGCTGATCGCGCCCGCGGAGAACGTGAGCAGCGTCAGCCGGCCCAGCGACTCGGGCGGCGACGGGTTGCCGCCCACGTCGACGCCCTCGCCCAGGTCGACGACGAACGACAACGAACCGGAGCCGTCGGCCGCGACGGTGAGCGCCGGGTTCGCATACGTCTCGTCGGGCGCGCCCAAGGACGAGGGGTACGGGTTGACGGTGTACGAACCGGTCCACCGCAGCGTCACCGCACCGGACACGGCGTCCACCGTGCCCGCACCGCCCGTGAACCGCACTGCGTTGGGCGTGCGCTGCGGCGACGAGACGGGCATCGAGGTGGCGGGGAACGGCGCCACGACGTACGCGTCCTGCGACCCGCCGGAGACCGAGCCTGTCAGCAACTGCGCCCCGCCGGCCGGCCGTGACAGGACCCACGGCCCGAACACGCCGACCTGCGCGTACCCGTTGATGCCCCAGGTCAGCGTCGCGTCGTCGACGGTGACGGGCGGGTCGGCGGCGACCGACGGCAGCACGCCGACGGCCGTCGCCAGCAGCGTCAGGCCGAGCAGCGCGGCGAGCCGACCTCTCAGCCGACCTCTCAACGCACCCACGGGAGCACCACCCATCCGCGTCGCAGTCCCCAGGCACCCGCACCGAGCAGCACGACGATCGTCGCGAGCGCTCCGACCGCGAGCGGGTCGTCGACGAGCGGCCGGCCGTCCGCCGCAGCCCCCGTGACCTGCTGCGCGGCGAGCACCTGCACGCCCGAGCCGGGCGGCACCTGCGCCACGGCGGGCGTCACGACGGCATCGCCGCCCGAGCCGGTCGTGACATCGGTCACCGTGGCCGGCGCCGGACGCACCGGCGGCGGGTTCACGCTGTTCGTCGGCGGCACGACGGCCGGTGCCGACGGCGCCGGGGGCGGCGTCGAGCTGTCGTCCTCGTCGGGCGGATCGACGGGTGCGCTCGCGTCGAAGCTGACGACCAGCGCGACCGCGGGCTTGGCCCGGTCGCGCGCGCCGCCGGAGGAGTACCAGTAGGCGGCCTGACCGACCTCGTCCTGGAAGTCGACCATCGTCTGCGGGAACGCCCCCCACCAGTCGGCGTTCGTCTCGTCTCGCGCCACCTGCACGCCGGCACCCGCGGGCGCCTGCACGCTCACGCCGAGGTACTCCGGCAGCACGACGAGGCCACCCTGCTCGACCTGCACGCCGTCGAGGTCCGCGAGCACGACCGACCTCGGTGCGAGCCGCACCCACCGCCCCGGGTCGGACCGGTCGGCGCCGTAGCCGGACAGGGTCGCCGAGAGCGTCCCGGCGCCGTCGGCGACCTCGAGCACGGGGTCGGTCGCGGTCCAGTAGGTCATCCCGCCGTAGAACGCGACCGTGAACGAGCCGGTCCACCGGATCGCGGCGGTACCGCTCGCGGGGTCGACGGTGCCGACGCCGCCGTCGACCACGACCTCGTTGTGGCTCGCGCTGTCGATGGAGCCGACCGAGACCGGGTTGCCGTCCGGGTCGAGGCAGCGGGTGGCCCACGACGCCGCCTCGCGCGTGCCGTCGGCCGTCGGCTTCTCGATCCGCACCTGACCCGCACGCGCCGCGTAGAAGCCGTCCTCGGCCGTCCACGCGCGCGACCCGCCCGTGCTGCCGGCCGCACCGGCGGACAGGAAGTTGCAGCCCCCGAAGTAGGCGCCGGCGCCCGACTCGGTGTTGATCCCCCAGCGCAGCTGCGCGTCCGCGACCGACAGCGCCTCCGGCTCCGGGATGACGACGCCGATCTCCACGTCGTCGTCCGCGAGCGCGGGACCGGCCGCGACCGGACCGGCGCCGACGACGATCGCGAGCAGCGCGGCGGCCAGGGCCGCGCCGCGCCTCATCGGCCCGCCCCCGCGGTCGCCGGCTCGAGCTCGGCCGTCCCGCTCGGGTCAGGCGCGTCCGCCTCGTCCGACGAGGGTGCGGGCGGCTGCGCCGCGGACTGCGCACGACGGCGCGCTCGGCGCCGGGCCAGGACGGCTCCGACGACGAGCAGGACGAACAGCACCGCGGCGACGGCGACGAGCACCCACGTCAGCCAGGGCCGCTCGTCGTCCTGGTTCGCGGCGGCCGCGGCGACGGCCGGGTCCTCGATGACGACGACGTCGATGCTCGCCTCCTGCCCCGAGGCCGCACCGGTCAGCGTGAGCGTCGTGGTGCCCGGCCGCAGCCCGAGGGGAACCGTCAGCACCCCGGCGACCTCGCCGTACGGCCCGGCGGTGAGCGGCCCGACACCGGCCTGGCCGCCCGTGAGCCCGCCGACCACCTGCTCGCCGGCCGCGAACCCTTGCGCGGTGAACCCGAGCACCCGGCCGTGCACCACGGTCTCGAGGCTCGTCTGCACCGTGGCGTCGCCGGTGACGGTCGGTACGGCGGGGTCCGCCGCGTCGGTCGTGGGCGCGGCACTCGGCTCGACCGCGGTGCCCGGGTCGGCCGCCGCGTCGTCGTCGGACGCGGTCAGGTCCACGAACGCGACCGGCGTGAACGACTCGTTGGCCGCGTTGACCACGCCGTGCGCGCCGATCGTGATGACGCCGCACGTCACCTTGAGGCAGTCGACCGTGGTCGCGGCGCCCGACCGGTCGGCGGCCTGGAACTGCGGCCCGGGGATCGTCAGCGTCGTCGACCACGTGCCGTTCGCGGCGATCGTCCCGCCGTTGGCCGAGTCCGCGGTGTCGGAGCCGGGGAACGCGACGAACCGCTGGAACCCGTTGTTGTCCGCGTTCTCGCTGTCGGGCACGTAGAGGTAGTCCTCGCCGGTGTGACCGCCCCGGCTGGGCCGCCAGGAGCCGCCCGCGGGGTCGTCGACCCAGCCGAAGAAGACGTAGACCCCGCCGAACCCGCCCTCGACGGACTGGAAGCCGCGGCCCGTGACGCTCACCGGCGTCGAGTAGGTCGTGTCCGCCTGTGCGGTGCCCTGGTCGTTGCGGACGTCGACGGTCGCGGCGGCCGACGCGGGCGCCGCGAGTGCGATCCCGGCCGCGAGCACGACGAGCGCGCCCACGCTCGCGACGGCTCCGCGCAGCGCACGGGCACGCGCACGGGCACGCGCACCGGCACGGACGCCGGCGCTCGTGCGGGTGCGGGTGCGGCGGTCGGCGGTGCTCATCGGGTCTCCTCCAGTACGCGCGCCCGCACGGGCAGCACGACGATCTCGTCGGCACCCGGGCGCTCCACCACCTCGATCGGGTGGTCGTAGACGTCACTCAGCAGCTCGGCGGTGAGGACCTCGCGCGGCGGGCCGTCGCCCCGCACCCGTCCCTCGCCCAGCACGACCACGCGGTGCGCGTAGGCGGCTGCGAGCGTCAGGTCGTGCAGCACGACGACGACGGCGGCACCGGCCGCGGCCCGGCGGGCCGCCTCGGCGAGCAGCGACTCCTGGTGCCGGATGTCGAGCGCGGCGGTCGGCTCGTCGAGCAGCAGCACGCCGGGTTCCTGCGCGAGCGTCCGCGCGAACGACGCGCGCCCCTTCTCACCGCCCGACAGTGTCGGGTAGCGCCGCGCCGCCAGGTGCGTGACCTCGGCCGTCGCCATCGTCGCGGCCACCACGCGGTCGTCGTCGTCCTCGCGCGGCGTGCCCTGCCACGGGGCGCGGCCCATCCGCACGACGTCGCTCACCTCGAACGGGAACGACAGCCGGTTCTCCTGCAGCAGCACGGCGCGGCGGCGGGCGAGGTCCGTCAGCCGGATCGCCCGCACGTCGACGGCGTCCAGCTCGACGCTGCCCTCGTCGGGACGCACGTCGCCCGCCAGCACGCCGAGCAGCGTGGACTTGCCCGCGCCGTTGGGTCCGACGAGCGCGACGACCTGCCCGCCGGGGACGTCGAGGTCCACGCCGTCGAGGACCTGCGTCGCCCCGAACCGCACGCGCACGCCCCGCGCGCGCAGCCCGTTCACGCCCAGCCCCCGGCCGTGCGACGCGTCCGCCGGATGAGCCAGAAGAAGAACGGCCCGCCGACCAGCGCGGTCAGCATGCCGATGGGCAGGTCCGCGTACGGGACCGCGGTGCGCGCGACGAGGTCCGCGCACAGCAGCAGCACCGCGCCGCCGGGTGCGCTCGCCGGGATCAGCACGCGGTGACCGGGGCCCACCGCCATCCGCACGAGGTGCGGCACGACGAGCCCGACGAACGCGATGATGCCGCAGAACGCGACCGCGCCGGCCGTGAGCAGCGCGACCAGCACGATGCACACGATGCGCAGCCGCTCGACGTCGACGCCCAGGTGTCGCGCGGCACGTTCGCCGAGCGAGAGCAGGTCGAGCCGGCGCGCCACGGCGGTCGCACCCAGGATCCCGACGAGCACGACGGGCGCGACCACGGCGACGTACGGCCAGCGTGTGCCGTTGAGGCTGCCGAGCTGCCAGAACACGATCTGCTCACGCGCCTGGGTGTCGCCGAGGAACGTCAGGAAGGCGAGCGCGGCACCGGCCACCGCGTTGACCGCGACGCCGGTGAGCACGAGCGTGACGACCTCGGTGCGGCCCTTGTCCCGAGCGGTCGCGTAGACCACGAGCGTCGTCACCAGTCCCGCGACGAAGGCGGTGAAGGCGACCGTCCAGGAGCCGAAGAACGACCACCCGAACTCGATCACCGAGCACGCACCCACGGCGGCGCCCGCGCTCACGCCGACCACGCCCGGGTCCGCGAGCGGGTTGCCGAACACGCCCTGCATGAGCGCGCCGCCGGTGGCCAGCGCGGCGCCCACGAGCATCGCCATGACGATCCGCGGGAAGCGGATGGTCCACAGCGCGGCCTCGGCGTTGGGGTGCGACGTCGCGACGTCGTCCCCGATCCCGAGCCGGTGCAGCACCGAGGCGAGCACCTCGCTCGGCGGGATCGAGAGCTGACCGACCCCCGCGGCGACCACCGCGAGCACCACGAGCAGCAGCGAGAGCCCGACGAACAGCCCGGCGACCCGTGCGCGACGGCGGCCCTCGACCGGCGCGGACGCCGCGGTCGCCCGCTCGATCGTCGTCGTCGGCGCCGTCGCTGTCACGACGACCGGGCCGTCGTCGGCGCGTAGAGCGCGACCGCGAGCGCGTCCAGCACGTCGGCGGTCTGCGGGCCGAACGCGAGCACCTCGGTGTCGTCCATGTCGACGATCCGGCGGTTCTCACCCGCGGGCGTGTTCGCCACCGCCGGGAGCCGCTCGAGCAGGCCGTCGACGCCGCCCACCGACTCCAGACCGTGCGTCATGACGAGCACGACGTCGGGCGCGGCCTTGACGAGCCCCTCGTCGGTCAGGGGCTTCATACCCTCCCAGCCGATCTCGGTGGCGACGTCGATCCCGCCCACGGCGTCGATGAGCGAGTCCGCACCGGAGCCCTTGCCGAACAGGTAGTAGACCCCGGCCTGGCCGCGCACGTAGAGGAACGCGATGCGCAGGCGGTCCGCGTCCGCCGCGGGAGCGACCTGCGCGATCTGCGCGACCTTGGCCGTGATCGCGTCCTGCGTACGCTGCGCGAGCTGCTCGCCCTGCTCTCTCACCCCCAGCGCGGCGGCGACCTGCCGGATCAGCTCGCCCGCGCCGTCCACCGAGCGGTGGGCGTCGACGACGACGACGGGGATCCCCGCGTCGCGCATCTGCAGCACGACGTCCCACGGGCCCAGGCTCGTGTCGGTGATGATCACGGTCGGCGCGAGCTCGAGGATCGCCTCGCCGGTCAGCTCGTGCCCGTTCGTCGTGACCAGCGGCTTGTCCGCGATCTCGGCGAAGGACGAGGACGTGTCCCGGCCGATCACCTGGTCGCCCAGGCCCAGCTCGTAGACGATCCGCGACGTCGACCCGTAGATGTCCAGCGCGAGGATGCGGCTGGTGTCCTCGACCGTGACCGTGGTGCCCTGCACGTCGGTGACGGTCGCGGGCAGCACGGCCTGCGGCGCCTCCTCGACCGGGTGCACCGCGGCGTCCGCGACGACCGCGCTGGACGGGCCGGTCAGGTTGCGCGGGTCGGCGACCGCCTCCACGTCGGCCAGCCGGACCCCGCCGTCAGCCGTGCCGTCGGAGCCCTGCGGGCTCCCGCCGCCCGCGCAGCCCGCGACCACGAGGGACGTGACGAGCAGCGCGACGAGGGCGCGGGGCAGATGCGCGACGGGCATGCGGGAGCGACCTCCGGTAGGGCACGGCCGCACGACGACGACCTGGCTCGGCACATCGTATCCGAGACAAGGTAAGCCTCACCTATCTCCGTCAAGAGCCGTTCGTCACAGGGTTCAGCCCTGATCGAGTGCGAGCAGGTCGGCGACCGTCTCGCGGCGCAGCAGCGTGCGCACCTCACCGTCCCGCACCGCGACCACCGGCGGCCGCGGCACCTGGTTGTAGTTCGACGCCATCACGCGGTGGTAGGCGCCCGTCGCCGCGACCGCGAGCAGGTCCCCCGCGCGCACGTCCGCGGGCAGCAGCACGTCGCGCACGACGATGTCGCCGGACTCGCAGTGCTTGCCGACGACGCGCGCGAGCACGGGTTCGGCGCTCGACAGGCGTCCGACGACCTCGGCGTGGTAGCTCGCGTCGTACAGCGCGGTGCGGATGTTGTCGCTCATGCCGCCGTCGACGGACACGTACAGCCGCACGGTCTCGTCGTCGACCTGGACGGGCTTGACGGTGCCGACCGTGTACAGCGTGAGGCCCGCCGTCCCGACGATCGCGCGACCGGGCTCGATCGAGATGCGCGGCAGCGGCGTGCCGAGCTCGGCCGCAGCGGCCGCGACCGACGCCGCGACGTCCTTGGCGATCCGGTCCGGGTCGAGCGGGACCTCCCCCGGCAGGTACGCGATGCCGTAGCCGCCGCCGAGGTCGACCTCGTCGACCAGCACGCCCGTGCGCGCGGCCAGATCGGCCCGCAGTCGCAGCACGGCGCGCGCGGCGACCGCGAACCCGGACGGGTCCAGGATCTGCGACCCGATGTGCGAGTGGATCCCCAGCAGCCGCAGCTCGGGCGCCGCGAGCACGGCCAGCAGCGCCACCATCGCGGCGCTGTCCTCGGTGCGCGCATCGGTGGGTGGGGTTCCCGTCGCGTCGCGGTGGGAGGTCCACCCGGCGGCGACGACACCCGTGCCGGGGGCCAGCGAGAGGCCGAACTTCTGGTCCTCGTGGGCCGTGGAGATGTACTCGTGGCCGCCGGCGTGCACGCCCGTCGTGACGCGGACCATCACCGGCGCGGGGGCGCCGCCGCGGGTGCGCACCAGCGCCGCGAGCCGCTCGACCTCGACGAGCGAGTCGACGATGATCCGGCCTACCCCGGCGTCCAGGGCGGCCGCGAGCTCGTCGTCGGACTTGTTGTTGCCGTGCAGGCCGAGGTCCGCACCCGGGACGCCCGCGCGCAGCGCGACCGCGAGCTCGCCGCCCGTCGCGGTGTCCACCCGCAGACCCTCGTCGTGCACCCAGCGCGCGACCGCGACGGACAGGAACGCCTTCCCGGCGTAGTACACGTCCACACCCGGCGCGCCGACCTCGGCGAACGCCGCCTCGAACGCGTGCCGGTACGCCGCGGCGCGCGAGCGCACGTCGGCCTCGTCGAGCACGTACGCGGGCGTGCCCACCTCGGCGGCGAGCCGTGCGACGGGCACGCCCGCGACGACGAGCGCGCCGGCCTGGTCGCGCGTGACCCCGCTGGACCAGGGCACGCCGGGGATGCTCGTGCTCACATCCGCTCCGGCGCGCTCACGCCCAGCAGGTGCAGGCCGTTGGCGAGCACCTGACGCGTCGCGTCGTTGAGCCACAGGCGCGTGCGGTGCACGTCCGAGACCGCCTCGTCGCCGAACGGCGCGATCCGGCGCTGGCCGTACCAGGTGTGGTAGGCGCCCGCGAGCTCCTCGAGGTAACGCGCGACGCGGTGCGGCTCGCGCAGCGAGGCCGCCTGCGCGACCACCCGGGGGAACTCGGCGAGCTGCCCCAGCAGCGCCGACTCGGTCTCGTGGTCCAGGCCGCTCGCGTCGAAGCCGTCCTCGCGGCGCACGCCGGCCTCGGCGACGTTGCGGTCCACCGAGCACGTGCGGGCGTGCGCGTACTGCACGTAGTAGACGGGGTTCTCGTTCTTGGCGGAGGCCAGCAGGTCCAGGTCCAGGTCGATCGCACTGTCCGCCGACGAGCGTGCGAGCGAGTAGCGCGCGGCGTCGACACCGACCGCGTCCACGAGGTCGTCGATCGTCACGACCGTGCCCGCGCGCTTGGACATGCGCACCGGCTGACCGTCGCGGACGAGGTTGACGAGCTGGCCGATGAGGATCTCGAGGTGCAGGTCCGGGTCGTCGCCGAACGCCGCCGCGACCGCGCGCATCCGCCCCACGTAACCGTGGTGGTCCGCGCCGAGCATCATCACGACGCGGTCGAACCCGCGCTCGCGCTTGTCGAGGTAGTACGCGATGTCGCCCGCGATGTACGCGGCCTCGCCGTCGGACTTCACCACGACGCGGTCCTTGTCGTCGCCGAAGTCCGTGGTGCGCAGCCACGTCGCGCCGTCCTGCTCGTACACGTGGCCCAGCTCGCGCAGGCGCGCCACGGCCCGCTCGACCGCGCCGGACCCGTGCAGCGAGTCCTCGTGGAAGTAGACGTCGAAGTCCACGCCGAAGTCGTGCAGCGACTGCTTGATCTCGGCGAACATCAGCACCACGCCGCGCGCGCGGAACGCCTCGGTCGCCTCGGCCTCCGGCAGCGTGCGCGGGTCGGGCTCGCCCGCGGCGACCGCGTCCGCGACCACCTGCTCCGCGATCTCGGTGATGTACTGCCCGCCGTAGCCGTCCTCGGGCGCCGGGCGCCCCAGCGCACGCGCGACGAGCGAGCGCGCGAACTTGTCGATCTGCGCGCCGTGGTCGTTGAAGTAGTACTCGCGCTCGACGACCGCGCCCGACGCCTCGAGCACGCGCGCGAGGCTGTCCCCCACCGCGGCCCAGCGCACGCCGCCGATGTGCAGCGGGCCGGTCGGGTTCGCCGAGACGAACTCGAGGTTCACGCGGTGGCCGGCCTCGGTCGTGTTGCGCCCGTACGCGGCGCCCTGCTCGACGACGGTGCGCGCGAGCTCGCCCGCCGCGGCGGCCTCGAGCCGGATGTTGAGGAAGCCGGGGCCTGCGATCTCCACCGCGGCGATTCCGGGCGTCGTCGCGAGCCGCCGCGCCAGCTCGTCGGCCATGGCCCGCGGGCTGGTGCCGGCCTTCTTCGCGAGCTGCAGCGCGACGTTCGTCGCCCAGTCCCCGTGCTCGCGCTGACGGGGTCGCTCCAGGTGCACCTGCGCCGGGACGGCGGCGGGGTCGAGGGCGAACGTGCCGTCGGTGACGGCCGCCGCGAGGGCGTCCGCGAGTGCCTGGGAGAGCTGGTCGGGGGTCACCGGTCAAGGGTAGGGGAACCGGGCACGTCGTCAGCCGCAGCTCGTACACCCCGTCGACGCGACCGTGGACACCTCTGCGGGGCGGGGCGCTCGTCGGTCACAGTGGGCGGGTGCTCGCCGACCTTGTGCCGCTCGGGATCGAGGTCGTCGAACGCCACGGGCCCCCCGTCACCGTCCCGTTGTTCGCCGACGAGGAGGCGTCCGTCGCCGACGCCGTCCCCGCACGCCGCGCGGAGTACGCCGCCGTGCGCGGCTGCGCGCGCGAGGCGCTCACCCGGCTCGGAGTGGGCCCGGTCGCGGTGCCGAGCGCGCCCGACCGCGCGCCGGTGTGGCCGGCCGGGACCGTGGGCGCCATGACGCACTGCGTCGGGTACAGGGCCGCTGCCGTGGGCCGGGCCGACGACTGGGCGGGCCTGGGCATCGACGCCGAGCCCCTGGCCCCGCTCCCGTCCGAGGTCGCGGAGCTCGTGCTGTCGGACCACGAGCGCGCGCCGCTGGCCGACCTCGACCCGGCCTGGTGCGCGGACCGGGTGCTGTTCAGCGTCAAGGAGTGCGTCTACAAGGTGTGGTCGCCGATCACGGGCGTGTGGCTGGGCTTCGAGGACGTGCACGTGCGGCTCGAGGACGGGCACTTCGTCGCGCAGCTGCGCCGGCCGGAGCTCGGGGTGGACGAGCTGCACGGCCGCTGGACGGCCCACGACGGCCTGATCCTCACGGCCCTCGCTCTCCCTCGCCGAGCTCGCCACACGTGAGGCGGCCGCGGCCGAGCTGCTGCGCGCGGGTGAACCCGTGACCGCCGTCGCGCACGCCGTCGGCCTGAGCTACCTGCGTGAAGATCGCTGTCGGCGCAGCACCGGGTCCCCGTGCGCATCCTGCGGCTGCCCTGACGGCGACGGTCTGGCGCGGGCGGGCTCGTCGGTGTTGACTGCCCGCATGCATGGACGAGGAGCCTGATGGCCAACGCACGACGCACCGGTCTCATCGACGCGACCGTGGACGCCCTGCGCAGTCGTGTCAGCAGCGGCGAGTGGGCCGTCGGATCCCGCATCCCCCCGGAGCCGCAGCTCGTCGCACTGCTGGGCGTCGGGCGCAACACCGTCCGCGAGGCCGTGCAGTCGCTCGTGCACGCGGGCCTGCTGGAGCGCAGGCAGGGCTCGGGCACGTACGTGCTGTCGGCCTCCGAGCTCGCGGCGTCGATGGGCCGGCAGATCGCCGACGCGCGCCAGCGCGACGTCGTCGAGGTGCGCCGCGCGCTCGAGGTGGAGGCCGCGCGCCTCGCCTCGCGTCGCCGGACCGCGCTGGACGCGTCGAACCTCATGGACCGCCGCGACGAGCGCGCGCGGGCCTACCGCTCGGGCGACCTCGACGCGATGGTCGCGACGGACCTGGCGCTGCACCGCACGATCGTCGAGGTCGCGGGCAACCCCGTGCTGCTGTCGCTGTACGAGAACCTCATCGACGCGATCGGCGAGAACATCCGGTTCAACTTCATGGCCGACTCGCACGGGGCCGACGCGCACGACGGGCTCGTCGAGTCGATCGTCGCGGGCGACCAGGACCGCGCCGCGACCGAGACCGACGAGTACCTGTCGGAGTTCCTGGGCGAGGGGTCGACCGCCTGATCGCGGGCCCCGCCGTGTCCGGTCGTCGGATGGATCGCTGGTAGTCTCGTCGGCTGGTGGACCCCGGTTCGCCGCGCGCCCGTAGCTCAGTGGATAGAGCGTCTGCCTCCGGAGCAGAAGGTCGAAGGTTCGAATCCTTTCGGGCGCACCACCCCCACGCCGCGCGTCCGGCCACCGCCCGCGACCGGACCGGAGGACCCGACCTACGCTTCGGGTGATCCGCACGAGGGAGGTGCCCGATGGCCGACAGCTCGCGGCAGGCCGAGTTCGACGCCGCCTACGACGAGCAGGCGCGCGCGCTCGGCACCATCCGGATCGCGATCTTCGGGCTCACCGGTGCCGGCAAGTCCACGCTGCTCAACGCGGTGTTCGGCGAGGAGGTCGCGGCGACCGGCGTCGGGCAGCCCGTGACCAAGGGTGTGACGAAGTTCGTCAACCAGACCGGCACGCTCGCGGTGTGGGACTGCCGCGGCTTCGAGACCGGCGACCACAAGCCGACGAAGTGGCTGCGCGAGCAGGTGAAGGCGAACCGCCGCGGCGACCACCAGGACCTCTTCGACGTCGCCTGGTACACGGTCTCGGCGGAGTCCAAGCGGTTCGACGACGGACAGGCGGCGCTCGTGCGCGAGCTCGTCGGGCTCGGCATCCCCGTGGTGCTGGTGCTCACGCAGGTGCGCCGTCGGGGCGAGGACGTCGACCCGGTCGCGCTCGAGCTCGCCGACGCGATCACGGCGCGCGGGCTGCCGATCGCCGAGGGCAGGCCCGTGCTCACGATGGCGAAGGCCGACGCGTTCTCCGGGCTCGCGAGCCACGGACTGGACCGGCTGCTCGAGGTGACCTACGCCGTCGTCCCCGAGGGCAGGCGCAACGCCCTGATCGCGGCTCAGCGCGTCGACCTGCGCTCCAAGCTGCGGCTCGCGCGGTCCTGGATCGCGGGTGCCTCCGCGTTCGCGGGCGGCGTGGGGTTCGCGCCGATCCCGGTCGCCGACGCCGCGGTGCTCGTGCCCGCGCAGCTGTCGCTGATGGCCCGCATCGCCGCGATCTACAACATCCCGAAGGCCAAGGCGGCGCGCCTGATGACCGGCGTGACCGGCGTCGCGACCACGGGCGGCAAGTACGCGGCGGCGTCGCTGGTCAAGGTCATCCCCGGCGTCGGGTCGGTGATCTCCGCGAGCGTCGCGGCGACGATCACCGCGACGATCGGCGAGAGCTGGCGCAACGTCTCCGAGCGTGTGTTCACCGGCAGGTCGTCGATCGAGTCGGTCACGGAGGTCGGCGAGCTCGGCGAGACGTTCCGCGCGGGGCTGCGCCGCAAGGTCAAGAACGACGGCGAACCGGACCAGTAGCCACGGCGGAGGAGTGTCATGCGGGCGAGCGTCATCCACGGGGAGCGGGACATCCGGTTCGAGGAGGCTCCCGACCCCGTGCTGCAGCACCCGACCGACGCAATCGTGCGCGTCGTGGCCGCGTGCGTGTGCGGCTCCGACCTGTGGCCCTACCGCGGCGTGCAGCCGACACGGTCGCCGCACCGGATCGGGCACGAGTTCGTCGGGGTCGTCGAGGCCGTGGGCGCGGACGTGCGCTCCGTGCGCGTCGGCGACTTCGTGATCGCGCCGTTCTACGTGTGCGACAACACGTGCGTGAACTGCCGCAACGGGTTCAGCACGTCGTGCCTCCACGGCGGCTGGTGGGGCTCGCACGACGGTCCGGGGAGCTCGGCCGACGGCGGTCAGGGCGAGCGCGTGCGCGCGCCGCTCGCCGACGGCACGCTCGTCGTCGTGCCCGGCGGTCAGCCCGACGACGCGCTGCTGCCCGGCGTCCTGACGCTCTCGGACGTGATGTGCACCGGCCACCACGCGGCGCTCTCGGGCGGCGTGACGGCGGGCTCGACCGTCGCGGTGGTCGGTGACGGCGCGGTCGGCCTGTGCGCCGTGCTGGCCTCGGCGCGGCTCGGCGCGTCCCGGATCGTCGCGATGTCGCGGCACGAGACGCGTCAGGCGCTGGCGCGCGAGCTCGGCGCGACCGACGTCGTCCCCGAGCGCGGCGACGACGGCGTCGCGCGGCTCCGGGAGCTCTTCGGCGGCATCGGGCCGGACGTGGTGCTCGAGTGCGTCGGCACCAAGGAGTCGATGGACCAGGCGCTGCGCTCGGCGCGGCCGGGCGGGCAGGTCGGGTTCGTCGGCGTCCCGGCGGGCGGTCCGGAGCTGCCGGTCGGCACGATGTTCAGCACGAACGTCGGCGTGCGCGGCGGCGTCGCCCCCGTGCGCGGCTACATCGAGGAGCTGCTGCCGGAGGTGCTCGACGGCCGCATCCGGCCCGGGCTCGTGTTCGACCTCGAGCTCCCTCTCGCACGGGTCGCGGACGCGTACGCGGCGATGGACGAGCGCCGCGCGACGAAGGTGCTGCTGCGTCCCTGAGCCGCCCCCCCTGGCCGCAGGCGACGTGTGACGTGCGTCACGAGTCATGGGACGACTCTGGGACCCAGGTCCCGACGAGCATGCTCGGCGACCCCGAAAACGCGACCTCCCGAGCACCGCGGGACCTGGGTCCCAGCCGTCGACGGACGCCCGTCCGTAGCGTCGAAGTCGTCGACGAACGATCTCCAGCGTCCGTTCCGACTCGACCCATCAGCCTCGACACGAGGAGCCCTCGGTGACCGACACCGGTTCGAGCACGTCCCGCACGCCCAAGGCCCGCAAGGGCGAGGTACCCGCGGCCCCTGCGGCCGCACCCGCGGCACCCGTCGCCGCCCCGTCCGACGAGCAGGTCGCGCTCACGATCGACGAGCTCGTCGCGAACGCCACCAAGGCGCTCGCGCAGTTCGAGTCGATGACCCAGGAGGACGTCGACCGCTTCGTCAAGAAGGGTGCCGTCGCGGCGCTCGACCAGCACGGTCAGCTGGCCAAGCTCGCGGTCGACGAGACCGGACGCGGCGTCTTCGAGGACAAGGCCGTGAAGAACATCTTCGCGTGCGAGCACGTGACGAACTCGATGGCGAACCTCAAGACGGTCGGCGTCATCCACGTCGACGAGCTCAACGGCATCACCGAGATCGCCGAGCCCGTCGGGGTCATCGCCGGCATCACGCCGGTCACCAACCCGACGTCGACCGCGATCTTCAAGTCGCTCATCTCGCTCAAGACGCGCAACCCGATCATCTTCGCGTTCCACCCGAACGCGCAGAAGTCCTCGCTCGCCGCGGCGAAGGTCGTGCGCGACGCGGCCGTGGCCGCCGGCGCGCCCGAGCACTGCATCCAGTGGGTCGAGGCCCCGTCGCTGCTCGCGACGAGCGCGCTGATGAACCACCCCGGCGTCGCGACGATCCTGGCCACCGGCGGCAACGCGATGGTGAAGGCCGCCTACTCGTGCGGCAAGCCGGCGCTCGGCGTCGGCGCGGGCAATGTCCCCGCGTACATCGAGAAGACGGCCAAGCTGGCCCGTGCGGTCAACGACGTCGTGCTCTCCAAGGCCTTCGACAACGGCGTGATCTGCGCGTCGGAGCAGGCCGCGATCATCGACGTCGAGATCTACGACGCCGCGATGGCCGAGTTCGCGAAGCTGCACGCGTACCGGACCAACCCCGCCGAGAAGGCCGCGCTCGAGCGGTTCATCTTCGGCGTCGAGGCCGGCGGCGAGAACTGCGCCGGCGCCAAGCTCAACCCGACCGTCGTCGGCAAGTCGCCCGTGTGGATCGCGGAGCAGGCCGGGTTCACCGTGCCGTCCGACACCTCGATCATCCTGGCCGAGGTCACCGGCGTCGGCCCGGACGAGCCGCTCACGCGCGAGAAGCTGTGCCCCGTTCTCGCCGTGCTGCGCGCGAACAGCACCGAGGAGGGCATCTCGCTCGCCGAGCAGATGGTCGAGTTCGACGGCCTGGGCCACTCCGCCGCGATCCACACCCGCAACGACGCCCTGACGGTCGAGTTCGGCAAGCGCGTCAAGGCGATCCGCGTGATCTGCAACGCGCCGTCGTCGCTCGGCGGCATCGGTGACATCTACAACGCGTTCATCCCCTCGCTCACGCTGGGCTGCGGCTCCTACGGCCACAACTCGGTGTCCAACAACGTCTCGGCGGTGAACCTCATCAACGTCAAGCGCGTCGGTCGTCGCAACAACAACCTGCAGTGGTTCAAGGTCCCGGCCAAGACGTACTTCGAGCCGAACGCCATCCGCTACCTGGCGGACATGCCGGACGTCGAGCGCGTCACGATCGTCACCGACTCGACCATGACGACCCTCGGTTTCGTCGACAAGGTCCTCGACGTCCTGCACCGTCGCGGCAACAACGTGGCCGTGCAGATCATCGACGAGGTCGAGCCCGAGCCGTCCGTGCGCACCGTCCAGAAGGGTGCCGCGAACATGCGGCACTTCCAGCCGGACACGATCATCGCTCTCGGTGGCGGTTCGCCGATGGACGCCGCGAAGGTCATGTGGCTCCTGTACGAGCACCCCGAGATCAACTTCTCCGACCTCAAGCAGAAGTTCTTCGACGTGCGCAAGCGCGCGTTCAAGTTCCCGACGCTGGGCGACCTGGCCAAGCTCGTCTGCATCCCGACCACCTCGGGCACCGGCGCCGAGGTCACGCCGTTCGCGGTCATCTCCGACCCCGACGCGGGCAAGAAGTACCCGCTCGCGGACTACGCGCTGACCCCGACCGTCGCGATCATCGACCCGGTCCTGACGTCCAAGATGCCGCCGTCGCTGGCCGCCGACTCGGGCTTCGACGCCCTGACGCACGCCACCGAGGCGTACGTGTCGGTCTACGCGAACGACTTCACCGACGGCATGGCGCTGCAGGCGATCCGCCTCATCTTCGACAACCTGGCGATGTCGGTGAACGGGGAACGCAACGACCCGGCCACCACCGACGCGCGGGAGAAGATGCACAACGCGGGCACCATCGCCGGCATGGCGTTCGGCAACGCGTTCCTCGGCATCGTGCACGCGATGGCGCACGTCGTCGGCTCGACGTACCACCTGGTGCACGGCCGGACGAACGCCACGCTGCTGCCGCACGTGATCCGCTACAACGGCACCGTCCCGACCAAGCTCACGAGCTGGCCGAAGTACGAGTCCTACGTGGCGCCCGAGCGGTTCCAGCAGATCGCGGCGATGCTCGGCCTGCCGGCCGCGACCCCCGCGGAGGGCGTCGAGTCCTACGCGCGGGCCGTCGAGTCGCTGCGCGCCAAGGTCGGGATCCCCTCGTCGTTCCAGGCGCAGGGTGTCGACGAGCACGAGTTCATCTCGCGGCTCGACGAGGTGGCGATGGGTGCCTACGAGGACCAGTGCGCTCCCGCCAACCCGCGCATGCCGATGATCGTCGACATGAAGGACCTGATGACTGCGGCCTACTACGGCACGTCGCTGGAGGACGTCCGAGGCCGCCGTGGTGAGCAGGAGGACTGACCGCCTCTGACGGGCTCCCGGGACATCCCTCGCAAGACACCCGGTCGAGCCTGCTCACCCTGACGCCCCGTCCGGCCTCGTGCCGGGCGGGGCGTCGCCTTTCGCCCGCCCTTCCACCCGGCTGTTCCGCCCTTCCGTTCCACCCTGCCGTTCCACCCGGCCGTGCACGTGCGTCGGCTTGCGTCCGACGAGCGGCGTGGGTCACCGTGGGCGCCATGAGCCTCTCGACGAACCGGCCCGCCCGCACGCTGCGCCTCGGCGCCGCCCTCCTCGCGCTCGCCGGCGTGCTCGTCGTGGGCGGTTGCTCGCAGGAGGCGAAGGACCGGGTGGCATCCGCCGCGTCGAGCGCGCAGGCCGCGGTCGACCGCGCGCGGGAGGCGGTCGAGCAGGCCGGCGCCAGGGTCGACGAGGTCAAGGCGAAGGCGAAGGACGCCAAGGCCCAGCTCGACGCGCTCGACCCGGACGTGCGCCGGCAGGCGACGGACGCCGTCGCGCAGGCGCAGCAGGCCGCCACCGACGCGGCGGCGGCGCTGAAGGACGCCAAGACCGGCGCCGCCGACGCGAACGATGCGCTCGCCGAGGCGCGGCTGAAGGTGCAGACGGCCAAGGACGCCCTCACCGAGGCGCGCGAGCAGGCGGGCGGCGAGGCGGCCGACGGCCTGGGCACGCTCGCCGACGCGCTCGACGGCCTCGCGGACGACCTGGCCGCCGCCGACTCCTGACGCCGGACCACGGCCCGCCCGCGGACGCCCCGGAGCGGACGCGTCCGTCCGGGTGAATCTGTCCCTGCTCGGCGCGGGATGTTGTTGCGGACGGGTGTTCTGCCGATGGTGAGGGCATGGCCGTCCGCCGCGAGATCCGTCGCCACCACGTGGAGTGGTGGGTCGTGGCTGCGTGGATGTCGATCGCCCTCGTCGTGCTCGCGGGGCTCGCCGCGGCCGGCGGGACCTTCTGAGGTCCGACGTCCGCAGGTCCGACGTCCGCGGGTCCGACGCTGGACCCGCCCGGGCCGTACCCTCGGCGTCGTGACTCCCCCACGCTGGGCCGCGGTCGCTCGTGCGACCGGGCTGCTCGCCGAAGACGGCACGCCGCGCCCGACGATCTTCGCCGAGATGTCCGCGCTCGCGGCGCGCACCGGCGCCGTCAACCTCGGCCAGGGCTTCCCCGACGTGGACGGCCCCGCCTCGGTCGCGCGCGTCGCCGCGGACGCGATCGCCGCGGGCGCCAACCAGTACCCGCCCGGTCCGGGCATCCCGGCGCTGCGGGCCGCGATCGCCGCGCACCAGGAGCGCCACTACGGCCTGACGCCGGACCCCGACACCGAGGTGCTGGTCACCGCGGGGGCGACCGAGGCCCTCGCGGCCACGGTCCTCGCGCTCGTCGGACCCGGGGACGAGGTGCTGACGATCGAGCCGTACTACGACGCGTACGCGGCGGTGATCGCGCTCGCCGGCGCGACGCACACGACCGTGCCGCTCCGTGCGACGCCGCACGGCTTCCGGCTGGACACCGCGGCGCTCGCGGCGGCGTTCACCGACCGCACCCGCATCGTGCTGGTCAACACGCCGCACAACCCGACGGGTGCGGTCCTCACGCGCGACGAGCTCGGCGCGGTCGCGCGGCTCGCGACCGAGCACGACGCGATCGTCGTGACCGACGAGGTGTACGAGCACCTCACGCTCGTCGGACCCGACGGGACGCGCCCGCCGCACGTGCCCGTCGCGACGCTGCCGGGGATGGCAGAGCGGACGCTGACCATCTCCTCGGCCGGCAAGACCTTCTCCTTCACGGGCTGGAAGATCGGCTGGGTGAGCGGGCCGGCGCCGCTGGTCGACGCCGTGCGGACCGTCAAGCAGTTCCTCACGTACGTCAACGGCGCGCCGCTGCAGCCAGCCGTCGCGTTCGCGCTGTCCGACGAGGGCGTCGCGGCGTGGGTCGACGAGCTCGCCGCGTCGTTGTCGCGGCGCCGCGACCTGCTGTGCGCGGGCCTGACGGCGGCGGGGTTCGACGTGGTCGTGCCGCAGGGCACGTACTTCGTGTGCGCCGACGCGCGCGGGCTGGGGTACGACGACGGCGCGGCGTTGTGCCGGGACCTGCCGCGGCTCGCGGGGGTCGTCGCGGTGCCCGTCTCCGCGTTCACGCGCGCGGGCTCGTCGGCCGACGACGCGCTGCGCTCGTGGCTGCGGTTCACGTTCGTCAAGCGCGACGAGGTGCTCGCGGCCGCGCTCGACGGCCTCGCCCGGCTTGCCTGAGCGTGGTCAGCCGTTCCAGGCGCCGCCGCGGCGGTAGGCCGGGGTGGCCAGCGCGAGCACGAGCAGCGCGGCGGCGGCCGAGCCGACCATCACGAGCGCCATCGCGGTGGCGTCGGCGCCGAGCACGCTCGACAGCGGGCTGACCACCGCAGAGATCGCCGCGCCCGTCGCCCCCATGAACGCAGCCGCGGTCCCCGCGACCTCGCCGTGGCGACTCAGCGCGAGCGCGGACGCGTTGGGCGGCGCGAGGTTGACCATCGCCAGCACGAGCCACAGCACGACGAGCAGCAGCGGCAGCCCGCCGAAGCCGGTCACCGCGATCGCGAGCAGCACGAGCGTGAGCGCCAGCGAGACCGGCAGCGCGACGCGGATGATGCGGATCGGCGCGATCCGGCGCACGATCGACGCGTTCACCTGCGCGCCGGCGACGAGCCCGAGGCCGTTGATCGCGAACAGCACCGCGAACTGCTGCGACGTGAGCCCGTAGCCCTCCTGCAGCACGAACGGCGACCCGACGACGTAGCTCATCAGCACCCCGACGCCGAGCCCGGGCATGACCGCGAGCGCGAGGAAGTGCCGGTCGCGCACCAGCCGCGCGTAGCCGCGCAGCGCGGTGCGGATGCCGCCGTCGCGCCGGCGTTCGACAGGCAGCGTCTCCGGCAACCGGCGCCACACGACGAGCCAGAGCGCGGCCCCGAAGACCGCGAGCGCGACGAACACCGCCCGCCAGCCCGCCTGCCCGGCGATCAGGCCACCGACCGACGGGGCGAACAGCGGCGCGATGCCGATCACGAGCATGAGCCGCGAGATCAGCCGGGAGGCGTCTGCGCCGACGAACCGGTCGCGGATGACCGCCATCGCGACGACCGTCGCCGCCGCGTTGAAGAACCCCTGCGCGAGCCGCAGGCCGATCAGCGCCTCGATGTTCACGACGAGCGCGCACAGCAGCGACGTCACGACGTGCAGCGCGACCCCGATGAGCACGGGCGCGCGGCGGCCGAACCGGTCCGAGACCGGCCCGATCACGAGCTGCCCGACGGCGCCGCCGAGCATCATCGCGCTCATCGTGAGCTGCGCCGCCGTCGCCGAGGTGTCCAGGTCGCGCGCGACGTCGGGCAGCGAGGGCAGGTAGATGTCGGTGGAGATCGCCGGCAGCGCGCACATCAGGCCGAGCAGCAGGACGTACTTCGCGTTCGGGCGGAACGTCGGGGTCGGCTCGAACGCCGCTTCGGCGGTGGTCGGGGTGGGGGTCTCTCGCACGGGTCTCCTGCTCGAGGGTGGCTCGCCCGGGGGCTCGGTGCGTCCATGGTCGCACCGGGTCGGGCGCCCGCGCGAATCGATTCGACCCGCGCTCGGCCGGCCGGTGGATCGGCAGGAGGGGCGACCGTGTGGGTCGGCGCTGGCAGGCTGGGCGCATGTGCGGTCGGTACGCCTCCTTCCGGGAGGACCAGGCGCTGGCCGACGAGTTCGCGATCGCGACCGTCGCCGACGACGTTCGACTCCTGCCGCCGTCGTGGAACGTGGCCCCCACGGACGGTGTCCGGATGGTCGTCGAGCGCGCGGACCGCGAGACGGGCGAGATCACACGACAGCTCCGGGTCGCCCGCTGGGGACTGGTGCCGTCGTGGGCGAAGGACCCGTCGATCGGGAGCCGCATGATCAACGCGCGCGTCGAGTCGCTCGCGGACAAGCCCGCGTTCTCCCGCCCGTTCGCCCAACGTCGGGCACTGGTCCCCGCGGACGGCTACTACGAGTGGCGCAAGCCGACGCCGGACGACGAGGTGCAGCGCAAGCAGCCCTACTACCTGCACCCGGACGACGGCGCGCTCGTCGCGTTCGCCGGCCTCTACGAGTTCTGGCGGGACCCGACCAAGGCGGACGACGACCCCGACCGCTGGCTCGTGAGCACGACGATCGTCACCCGACCCGCCGCACCCGAGCTCGCGTTCATCCACGACCGGCAGCCCCTCATGCTGCCCCGCGAGCTGTGGGACGCCTGGCTCGACCCGGCCGTCGACGCCGCCGGCGCGCGCGAGCTCCTGGACGCCACGGGTCCGCTGCTCACGCCGACCCCGGTCTCGACCCTGGTGAACGCCGTCCGCAACAACGGCCCCCACCTCCTGGACCCCGCCGCACCGTAGGCCGCCGACGCGGCGTCGAGCTACTCCGCCGCGCGGAGCTCGACGGGAGTGACCAGGCCGAGGCCCTGCAGCTCGTGGGGCGTGCCGGGGGTCAGGACGAAACGCGGGTCGTCGGCCAGCGCCCGCGCGGTGACGGTGTCCGTGAGCACGGACGACGGTTCGGCGATGTCGGTGAGCCGCGCGGCGAGGTTCACGGTCGGCCCGAACACGTCACCGAACCGCGACAGCACCCGCCCCCAGACCATGCCGACGCGCACGGGCGTGACCCCGCGCGCACCCTCGGCCAGCCCGCCGGACGCGCGGGCGGAGTCGACGTCGAGCTCGCGGCCGAGCGCGTCGGCGAGCCCGAGCGCGACGGCAGCCCCGGTCGCCGGGTCGTCGGCGACGAACAGGACCGCGTCACCGATCGTCTTGACGACACGGCCTCCCACGGCCGTGACCACGTCGCGCGCGGCCGCCTCGAACCGCTGCACGAACTGCGACAGGTCGGTCGAGCCGAGACCGGCGGTCCGCCGCGTGAACGAGACCATGTCCGCGAACCCGACGGCCCGTGCCAGCGGGAGCATCGTGCGGTCCGGGCCGGGGTCGCCCATCTCGGCGAACTCGGCCGCGTACCGGCCGGCGATCGCGGCGAGCTGGCGCCGGTAGGAGTGCACGAGCTGCGCCTCGAGGACCGGCGCGAGGTCGGCGAGCCGGTCGAGCACGAGCAGTCGCGCCGTCGTGTCGTCGAGCTCGTACCGGGAGGACATGTCCTCGACGAGCGCCTCGACCTGCCACAGCGCGAGCCGGTCGGAGGTGTGGCCCAGCGCGCGCGTCACGGTCAGGACGGTCCGCAGGTCGAGCCCGTGCGCGCGGGTGAGGGAGGCGGCCCGGTCGACGGCCTCCGCATCCGCCTCGGTGTAGAAGGCGTCGTCGGGGTCGGGGTGCGGCAGGCCGAGCGTGGACCAGAAGCCGAGCACCAGCTCGACCCCGATCCCGGCGCGCGACGCCAGGTCGTGCGCGCTGTAGGTCCGCTCGCCGCCGAGCAGCACGGCATCGATCTCCGCCACGGTCGACGCGGGGTCCTCGGGCACCCCCCGAGGGTAGTTCACCGCAGCACGCGGAGGTGATGCACGTCACCCGCGAGCACGGTGTGCGCGCGCTCGTCGTCGTCGACCACGACCAGTGCGCCGTGCTCGTCGAGCCGCTCGGCGCGTCCCTCGAGCGCGCGCCCGTCGGGCAGGTCGACCCGCACCCGCGTCCCGAGGGTCGCGACGACCGCCGCCACCTCGTCGGCCAGCCCCGAACCGACGACGTCGCCCCCGGACTCGCGCCAGCGCCGCGTGAGGTCGTCGAGGGCGGAGACGAGCGCGACCAGCACCGTCACGCGCTCGAGGTGGCGACCCCCGGCCAGCACGAGCGAGCCGGCGCTCGGCACGGGCAGCTCCGCGGGCTGCTGCAGCACGTTGAGCCCGATCCCGACGACGACCGCGGGTGGCCCGGCCGGCAGCGGCACCAACTCGGCGAGGACGCCGGCCACCTTGCGCGCGCCGTCCCAGCCCGGCACGGTCCAGCCGTCCACGGGCGTGTCCGCCGGGGCGAGCACGTCGTTCGGCCACTTGAGCACGGCCGCGACCCCCGCGGTCGCGCGTACCGCTGTCACCGCACCGAGCCCGGCGAGCAGCGGCAACCAGCCGAGCAGATCACCCCCGACCTGTGGGCGGACCACGAACGAGCAGGTCAGCGACGTTCCGGGCGGACTCTCCCAGCTCCGTCCCGACCGGCCGAGCCCGGCGTCCTGGTGGTCGGCGACGAGCAGGCTGCCACTGGGCCACGCATCCGGTTCCGCCCGCAGCGCGTCGACCAGGTCGCGGTTCGTCGACCCGGTCCGGGCGACGACCTCGACGCGCGGCAGCGGCCCGTCCGGCTGCTGCAGCAGCGCGCGCACCTGCGCGGGGTCGAGCGGCTCGCGTGGGTCGTGCAGGGCGTGTCCCGCCGGCTGTCCCGCCATGGCCCCATCCTGACGGAGGACGACCCCGCGCGACGACCGGGACGCCTCGTTCGTCGGAACCCCTCGCCCTGCACGGGTGGGGTTGTGGGGTTTCGACGAGGAGGCGCGCGCAAACCCGTCCGCCGCCTGCACGCCTGCGGAGGTCGACGACAACTAGCCTCGGTCGGGTGACCCAGACCGACGTGCCCGCCACCCCCGACGCCGGCGCCGACCCCGCAGCCGGCGCCACGCCCACCGTGCGGACCACCACGGGCCGCCTCGCGGACCTCGCCGCCCGCACGCAGGCCGCGGCGGACGCCGAGGCCGTGGCGACGGACAAGCAGCACGCGCGCGGCAAGAAGACCGCCCGCGAGCGCATCGAGTCGCTGCTCGACCCGGGCTCGTTCACCGAGCTCGACGCGCTCGTGCGGCACCGCTCCACGAACTTCGGGCTCGACGCCAAGCGCATCCCCGGTGACGGCGTCGTGACGGGGCACGGCACGCTCGACGGCCGGCCGGTCGCGATCTACGCGCAGGACTTCACCGTGTTCGGCGGCAGCCTGGGCGAGGTGCACGGCCAGAAGATCACCAAGGTGATGGACCTCGCGCTGCGCACGGGCGTGCCGCTGATCGGCATCAGCGACGGCGGCGGCGCCCGCATCCAGGAGGGGGTCGCGGGCCTGACGCAGTTCGCGGAGATCTTCCGTCGCAACGTCGCCGCGTCGGGCGTCATCCCGCAGATCAGCCTCATCCTGGGCCCGAGCGCGGGCGGCGCGGTGTACTCCCCCGCGCTGACGGACTTCATCGTCATGGCCGACGGCACGTCGAACATGTTCATCACCGGACCGGACGTCATCCGGGCCGTGACCGGCGAGGATGTCGGCTTCGAGGAGCTCGGCGGCGCGCACACGCACAACACGCGCTCCGGCGTCGCGCACTACATGGCGTCCGACGAGGACGACGCGCTCGACTACGTGCGCTCGCTGCTGTCCTACCTGCCGCAGAACAACCTCACGGACCCGCCGACGTTCGGGCACGAGAGCGACCTCGAGCCGACCGACGACGACCTCGCGCTCGACACGCTCGTACCCGACTCGGACTCGCAGCCCTACGACATGCGCACGGTCGTCGAGGCCGTGCTCGACGACGGCGTGCTGCTCGAGGTGCAGCCGCTGTACGCGGGCAACGTCGTGGTCGGCTTCGGGCACGTCGAGGGCCACCCGGTCGGCGTGATCGCCAACCAGCCGCAGCAGATGGCGGGCACGCTCGACATCAACGCCGCCGAGAAGGCCGCGCGGTTCGTCCGCACGTGCGACGCGTTCAACCTCCCGGTGCTGACGTTCGTCGACGTGCCGGGCTTCCTGCCGGGCACCGACCAGGAGTGGAACGGCATCATCCGGCGCGGCGCCAAGCTCATCTACGCGTACGCCGAGGCAACCGTCCCTCTGGTCACCGTCATCACGCGCAAGGCGTACGGCGGCGCCTACATCGTCATGGGCTCCAAGCAGCTCGGCGCCGACGTCAACCTCGCGTGGCCCACCGCGCAGATCGCCGTCATGGGCGCAGGCGGCGCGGTCAACATCCTGCAGCGCGGCGCGCTCAAGAAGGTCGCCGACGCGGGCGGGGACGTCGAGGCCGAGCGCCGTCGGCTCACCGCCGAGTACGAGGAGGCCATCGTCAACCCGTGGGACGCGGCCGACCGCGGCTACGTCGACGCCGTCATCCAGCCGTCCGCCACCCGCGCGGAGATCACCAAGGCGCTGCGTCTGCTGCGCACCAAGCGCGCCACCCTGCCGCCCAAGAAGCACGGCAACATCCCGCTGTGAGGACCCGATGACCCACGACCACACCCACGACGACGAGCACGGCGAGCACGGCGAGGACGCGCACGACGCGGCGACGCACTCCGACCGGCCGCTGACCGGCGTCGACCTCACCCCGCTGCACGCCGCGGTCGACGAGCTCGCGGCGACGCTGCGCACCTACGTCGAGACCGCCGTCGGCGTGCGTGCGGAGTTCGGCGCGCACGAGTCCGACGAGGACCCACGCATCCTGTCGCTCGAGGCGCACGTCGGCACGCTCAACGCCGCGCTCTACGACGCGCTGCACACCCATCTGGGCATGCACGCGGACCTCACGGGCATGACGTGGGGCGGCGAGGAGCACGACGACGACGGCGCGGACGAGCCGTCGCAGGTCGACAGCTTCCACCTCGGCGTCGTCGTGGGGCTGACCCCGGCCGCCGCGGACCGCACGCTCGACTCCGCACTGGACGTGCTCGAGGCCGCCGGCGCCGACGTCGCGCAGTCGCTCGTCGAGGCGGGTTTCGTCGTGACCGAGTGGGGTGTCGCACGCGGCTCCGCGGTCGAGTTCGACTGGGACGGCCACGAGGAGGACGAGTCGTGAGCGACGACGCGCACGTCCAGGTGGTGCGCGGTGCGCCCGACGACGTCGAGCTCGCCGCGCTCGTCGCAGGCCTGATCGCCACGGCCGGTGCCCCGTCCGACGAGGACGCGCCCGTACCCGCGGCATGGACGGACCGCCCGCGACGCCTCGGAGCGACGCACCTGCCCGCGCCGACGACGTGGCGCTGGAGCCTGCACCCCTGAGCCGCGGGCTCAGCCCTCGCCGCTGCCCGACCCGTCGCTGCTGCCCGACCCGAACGAGAACCCGCCGACGTTCGCGCCGACGAGGCGACCCCCCGGCTCCTCGGCGTCCCACGACGACGTCATCCGCAGCGCCCAGGCCTCGTAGTCGCCCTCGGGCAGGGGTTGGCCGTCGCAGCCGACCGCGTCGGCGAAGAGCTGGCCGCCGAGTCCGACGGCGGGCAGGTCGTACCACTCGGCCGAGCGGCCGGCGTTGGGCGACGTCGCGGAGTCCATCACGACCGTCCCGGACTCGTCGGTCAGCAGGAGGCGCACACCGTCCATCGCCCCGGCGTCGGACTCGTCGCCGCGCGCCGTGACCTCGGTGCGCAGCCAGAGCGTGTCGGTGCCGGCGCCCGACTCGAACTCCGTGTCCTCGCCGACCGTCCCGAGCTGGATCTCGCCCTCGATCGCGAGCTCGTGGTCCACGCCGGTCACGACGTCGTCGATGTCGCGCCCGCACACCGTCGGGACCTGGCCGTCGGCCACGCGCACCGGGGTGCCACCGCCGACGATCTGACCGGCGCCGTCCTGCAGCACCGCCCACACCTCGTAGTCGCCGTCCAGCGGAGCCTGGTCGGAGCAGGACTCGAGCCCGATGCCCGACCACAGGTACAACGGCTTCTGGCTGCCGAGCTCGACCTGCGCGAGCGCGCCCGGGTCGACCTCGGCCGTGGCCACCACGATGCCGTCGTCGTCGGTGAGCACGACGCTCGCGCCGCCGAACGACATCACGACGGGGTCCTCGAAGGACGAGCCGACGACGACGGCCACGTCCAGCGTCGAGGAGTCGATGCCGACCGTGCTGGTGGCGGCCGGGACCACGGCGACGCGCACCGGGCCGTCGACCGTGCTCGCCGTGGCGTCGAGGTCGGCCAGCCGACCGCCGCACGAGCCCGCTTCGGCCGCGGGGTCGGACGCGATGCCCGCTTCGTCCGCCGCCTGGTTCTGCAGCGACGGCACGTGGACCGCCGCGAAGGCGATCGCGCCGACCGCACCGACCCCCGCGGCGGAGCGGACGCCGGTGCGCACGGCGCGCCGCCGTCGCACGCGTCCGACGAGCCCTCCGGTGGCCGGGACGTCGACCGGCGCGTGCCGCGCCGTCTCGCTGAGCAGATCGCGCAGGTCCCTCATGACTGCCCCCTCGTGGCTGTGACGTCGTGCAGGTCGTCGTCGACGGGTGCCCGCAGCGGCCCGAGGGCCACCTCGAGCGCACGCGTCCCGTCGCTCAGGTACCGCTTCACCGCGCCGACCGACAGGCCCAGCTGCTCGGCGACGTCCGCGATCGGCAGGTCGTCGTAGAAACGCAGCACCACGCATGCGCGCACCCGCGGTGCGAGCGTGCGCAGGGCCTCGGTCACCGCGTCCCGGTCGGAGACCGCGGACTCGGGTCCGTCGTGCTGCTCGTCGCGAAGCAGCAGGTGACGCACGCTGCGGAACCGCACCGCTCGACGGTGGCCGTCGAGGAACGTGGTGAGGATCGCGCGGCGCACGTACGCCTCGGCCGCGCGCTCGTCGCGCACCTGGGCGCGGCGGACGAACGTCGCGACGATCGCGTCCTGCACGAGGTCCTCGGCTGCGGCCGTGTCCCCCGTGAGCAGGTACGCATGGCGGACGAGCGCCGGGCCCCGGTCGCGCACGAGAGCGTCGAGCGTGCGCTCCCAGTCGGCCATGACTCCCCGTCCTTGGTCCAGGCGTGGCGCCCCCTGCGCGCCACGCTGTCATGAAGACGCACGGGACGCCCAAAAGGTTGGGGTGGGTCGCTCGGCTACTGCTCGGTAGCGTCCGCGGGTAGGGTCGATCGGGTGACCACGCGTGAACCCACGGCGCTGGACGCCGTCGCCGAGAAGCACCTGCAGGCCTTCGCCGCCCTCGACCCGATCACCGCCACGAGCATCGGCCTGTCGGGCTACGACCACCTCATGACGGACCTGTCCCCGGTAGGCCACCAGGCGCGCCAGGACCTGTCGGCCGCGACGCTGCGGGCGCTCGACGAGGTGCCCGTCGTCGACGAGGTCGACACCCTGACGGCCGCCGCGATGCGCGAGCGCCTCGGGCTCGAGCTCGAGCTGTTCGAGGCGGGCGAGCACCTGCGCGACCTGAACAACATCGCCTCGCCCGTGCAGGGCCTGCGCGACGTGTTCGACATCATGGCGACGGGCGACGTCGAGGCGTGGGAGAACATCGCCGCGCGCCTCGTCGCGCTCCCGGACTCCGTCGAGGGGTACATCGAGTCGCTGCGCGCGGGTGCCGCACGCGGCCTGGTGCCCGCGGTCCGGCAGGTCGTCGAGGGCGCGAACCAGGCCGCCGACCTCGCCGGCGACGAGTCGTTCTTCACCGCCTTCGTGCACAGCGAGGCCACCGCGGCGCTCGACGACTCCGCGGCGTGCCAGCGCGTGCGCGCCGAGCTGGAGCGCGGCGCCGCCGACGCCCGCGCGGCGTACGGGCGCCTCACCGAGTTCCTGCGCGACGAGCTCGCGCCGCAGGCCCCCGCGCAGGACGCCGCGGGCCGCGACCGCTACGCGCTGTACTCGCGGGCGTTCCTCGGCGCGACGATCGACCTCGAGGAGACCTACGCCTGGGGCGTCGAGGAGCTCGCGCGCGTCGTCGCGGAGCAGGAGTCCGTCGCCGCCAAGATCGCCGGCCCGGGCGCGAGCGTCGAGGACGCGGTCGCGGCGCTCGACGCCGACCCGTCACGCACGCTCACCGGTACCGACGCGCTGCGGCGCTGGATGCAGGAGACCTCGGACTCCGCCATCGCCGCGCTGCACGGCACCCACTTCGACATCCCCGAGCCGCTGCACACGCTCGAGTGCCGCATCGCCCCCACCCAGAACGGCGGCATCTACTACACCGGCCCGTCCGACGACTTCACGCGCCCCGGGCGCATGTGGTGGTCCGTGCCGCCGGACGTCACGACGTTCAACACGTGGCGCGAGCGGACCACCGTCTACCACGAGGGCGTCCCCGGCCATCACCTGCAGGTGGGCCAGGCCGTGTTCGCGCGCGACACCCTCAACTCCTGGCGGCGGCTGGCCTGCTGGACGTCGGGCCACGGCGAGGGCTGGGCCCTGTACGCCGAGCGCCTCATGGCCGACCTGGGCTTCCTCGACGACCCGGGCGACCGCCTCGGCATGCTCGACGGCCAGCGGATGCGCGCTGCCCGCGTCGTCTTCGACATCGGCGTGCACCTCGGCCTGCCCGCACCCGAGCAGTGGGGCGGCGGCACCTGGGACGCGGACAAGGCGTTCGAGTTCCTCAAGGCCAACGTCAACATGCCCGAGTCGTTCGTGCGGTTCGAGTGGATGCGCTACCTGGGCTGGCCCGGGCAGGCACCGTCCTACAAGGTCGGTCAGCGCCTGTGGGAGCAGACCCGCGACGCCGCACGCGACGCCGCCGGCGCCGACTTCGACCTGCGCGCGTTCCACGCCAAGGCGCTCAACCTCGGTTCGCTCCCCCTGGACGTCCTCAAGCTCGCCTTCTGACCCCAGCCCGACGCGCGGAACACCCCGTCGGTGGCGGTGGCAGTGCCGTCAGGGTGCCCACAGCGCATCGACCGGTACGACGTGCAGCCTGTCGTCGTAGGTGTAGCTGCGCTCGCCGAGGTAGAGGACGACGCCGGCCACGAAGGCGTCCTTCGTTGCCTCACGCAGCTTGCGCAGCCCACGGAAGTCGTCACCGGGTACTCGCGAGGCGGCCTTGATCTCGAAGGCGACCAGTGCGCCGTCGTCGCGTTCGATGACGAGGTCGACCTCGTCGTCGTCGTGAGTTCTCCAGTGACCGCTCACCGCGACGTCATCGAGCCAGGACGCCTGCTTGAGCAGCTCGCCGACGACGAACGTCTCGAGCAGGTGCCCGAGCTCGGTCAGCGCCGCTGGTGTGCGCTCGGCGAGCTTGGCCGGTGTCAGTCGGGCCAACCGCGCGGCGACGCCCGAGTCGAGCACGTGGATCTTCGGCGCCGCGGACGACCGAGCCGTCAAGGTCTTGCCCCAGGCCGGCAGCCGGTACACGAGGAACACCGCCTCCATGAGCCTGATGTACGACTCCGCGGTCACCCGGTCCAGGCCGACCGCCGCTCCGACGCTCGTGACGTTCAGGACCTGCGCAGTGCGTCCTGCGAGCCTGCCGAGCAGCAGCGGCAGCATCGCACCCTGGCGCAGGTGGCTCAGGTCGCGGACATCACGCTCGAGCGTGAGGCGGACGTAGTCGTCGAACCACCGGTTGCGCGCCGGGGCCGCTCGTCGGAACGCGGTCGGGAAGCCGCCCGCGACGATCCGCTCGATGTAGTCCGCGCGCGTCGTCCGCGAGGTCTTCGCCGTGACGGGCACGTCTCCGGCGAGCACGTCGGCCAGGAAGTGCTCGTGAACCCCGGCGATCTCCCCCTGGGAAAGGGGCATCACCGGGATGCGGTGAAGCCGACCTGTGAGCGCCTGGGCGACCGAGGGTAGCGCCGAGTGCCTGGTGGATCCCGTGAGGACGAAGCGCCCGGGGCTTCCGTCTCGGTTCAGCTCAGCCTTGATGGCGTCGAGGACCAGCGGCGCGTGCTGGTACTCGTCGACGCACACCGGCGCTCGTCCCGAGACGAAGAGCGCGGGATCCGCCGCCGCGGCGGCACGGGTGGCCAGGTCGTCCAGATCGAGCACGTCGACGTCATGGACCCGGGCCACCTCACGCAGCAGCGTCGACTTCCCGACCGCGCGCGGTCCCTCCAGGAGGATCACCTGCTCATCGTCGATCCGGGAGCTGACCAGAGCCTCAACTCTTCGGGTGAGCAGGCTCGCTACCTGTGGCGACACCATCCGACCCTAGCACGAGCCTGCGATTTCGAGGGGTCTGAGTCATCGAATTCGAGCAGGTTGAACCAACGATCTCGAGGTTCTTGCGTCAGCGATCTCGAGGGTGCTGTCGGGCGACGGCAGGGACCCTCAGAAGAGGGTGTAGCCGTACTTGAGCATCACCATGGCGAGCAGCACGAGCAGCAGTGCGGCGGTGATGAACCAGTCGTTGCCCTCCTGCACGAACCGTCGGCCCCAGGGACCCGCACGGCCCGGCAACGAGATGTTGCGTTCACGGATGTTGATGCGCGTCAGGCCGGCCCACACCAGCGTCGTCGTGATCGTGATGAGCAGGCACCACGGGCACAGCGCGCCGATCCAGAAGTACGCGACGACGAACAGCCACCACGCGAACAGGAAACCGAGCGTGTAGACCACCTGGGCGGCGCGCATGTACCAGCGAGGGAAGACGACCCCGCCGAGCAGCGCGACCGCGACGGTCAGCACCACCGACTCGGCGGCGATGCCCAGGAAGGCGTTGGGGAAGCCGAACAGCGTCGCGGCCCAGTGCTTGGCGACCGTCCCGCAGTTGATGACCGCGTTCCAGTTGCAGCTCAGCGCCGCGTTCTTGTCCCCGGCCAGCGTGAGCGCCTCGATCGAGAGCACGAACGACGCGTACAGCCCGATCAGGCCGGAGATCACCATCTCGATCGACGTGCGCCGTCGCCACGCCGGGCTCGGCGGTTCGAGCAGGTCGACGTCCTCGACGCCGTCGAACCCGTCGAGCTCGTCGTCCTCCAGCGCATCGCCGAGGTCGTCGAGGTCGTCCCTCTCGTCGAGGTCGTCGTGCGGCACGTGCCCTCCTCGCCCCGCGCGCCCGGCGGCGCGTCCGCCGCCATTGTGCACCGGCGACGGCGCGCGGGTGGGCATCGTTCGTCCCGGTTAGGCTCACGGCTCGTGACCCGCCTGCTGCTCGCCTCCGCCTCACCCGCCCGACGAGCGACGCTGCGGGCCGCCGGCATCGAGCCGATCGTCGTGACCTCGTCGGTCGACGAGGACGCGGCGCTCGCCGCGGCCCACGAGCGCTACGGGTCGCTCGAGCCTGCCGACGCCGTGCTCGTGCTCGCGCAGGCCAAGGCGCACGACGTGGCCGCGCGGCTGCCGCAGGAGCTCGCCGATGCGACGGACCTCGTCGTGCTGGGCTGCGACTCGATGCTCGAGCTCGACGGCGAGGTGCTCGGCAAGCCGGCCGACGCGGCGGACGCGGTGCAACGGTGGCGCGCGATGCGCGGGCGCAGCGGCGTGCTGCACACCGGGCACTGGCTGGTGGACCTGCGCGAGCCCGACGAGACCGACGCACCCGTCGCGGCCCGCCCGGGGACCCTCGGCGCGGCGCGGGGCGGCGTGCTGGGCGCGACGAGCTCGACGACGGTGTGGTTCGCGGACGTCACCGACGACGAGATCGACGCGTACGTCGCGACCGGCGAGCCGCTCGCGGTCGCCGGGGCGTTCACCGTCGACGGGCTCGGCGGCCCGTTCGTCGAGCGGATCGAGGGCGACCACCACGGGGTCGTCGGGCTCAGCCTGCCGCTGCTGCGCACGCTGCTGGCCGACATCGACGTCCCGCTGCCTTCGCTGTGGAGCGTGTGAGCCCCACCGGGCCCGTCGGCGTCGTCGTGCGGTTCCTACAAAGCCGGACCGGACGACCTGGGCGCTCCCCCAATCTTGCCGACGGACGCGCGCGACGCACGAACGGCGCTTGCGGCGGGCGTTACGGTGAGCCGTGCCCTCCGCTACGACCGCGCCCCCGACGCACCCCGCGCGGCCGCTGACCAAGGTCCTGATCGCCAACCGCGGCGAGATCGCCGTGCGCATCGCGCGTGCGTGCCGCGACGCGGGCGTCGCGTCCGTCGCGGTCTACGCCGACCAGGACCGCGAGGCGCTGCACGTGCGGCTCGCCGACGAGGCGTTCGCGCTCGACGGCGCGCGGGCCGCGGACACCTACCTCGACGTCGCCAAGCTGCTCGACGTCGCGGCCCGCTCCGGCGCCGACGCGGTCCACCCCGGATACGGCTTCCTGTCCGAGAACGCGCAGTTCGCGCGCGCCGTGACCGCCGCCGGGCTGACGTGGATCGGCCCGCCGCCCGCGGCGATCGAGGCCCTCGGGGACAAGGTCAGCGCGCGGCACATCGCGCAGCGCGCGGGCGCTCCGCTCGTGGCCGGCACGCCCGACCCGGTCGGCGGTGCCGCCGAGGTCCACGCATTCGTCGCCGAGCACGGCCTGCCGGTCGCGATCAAGGCCGCGTTCGGCGGTGGTGGCCGCGGCCTGAAGGTCGCGCGCACGTCCGACGAGATCGACGAGCTGTACGAGTCGGCGGTGCGCGAGGCCGTGGCCGCGTTCGGCCGCGGCGAGTGCTTCGTCGAGCGCTACCTCGACAAGCCACGGCACGTGGAGACGCAGTGCCTCGCCGACGAGCAGGGCACGGTCGTCGTCGTCAGCACGCGCGACTGCTCGCTGCAGCGGCGCCACCAGAAGCTCGTCGAGGAGGCGCCGGCGCCGTTCCTCACGGACGCGCAGCGCACGCAGATCGTCGAGTCCAGCAAGGCGATCCTGCGCGAGGCGCACTACGTCGGCGCGGGCACGTGCGAGTTCCTGGTCGGCGCGGACGGCACGGTCAGCTTCCTCGAAGTGAACACGCGCCTGCAGGTGGAGCACCCCGTCACCGAGGAGATCAGCGGCATCGACCTGGTGCGCGAGCAGCTGCGGATCGCCGCGGGCGAACCGCTCGGCTACGACGAGGTCGTCACGCGCGGGCACTCGCTCGAGTTCCGGATCAACGGCGAGGACCCTGCGGCGGGCTTCCTGCCCGCGCCCGGCCGGATCAGCACGCTGAGGTTCCCGTCGGGTCCCGGCGTGCGCGTCGACTCGGGGGTCGTCGAGGGCGACACCGTCTCCGGCGCGTTCGACTCGATGATCGCCAAGCTGATCGTCACGGGCGCGACGCGTTCGCAGGCGATCGAGCGCGCCCGGCGCGCGCTCGCCGAGCTCGAGGTGGTCGGCATCCCGACCGTCGTCCCGTTCCACCGCGCCGTGCTCGACGACGACGCGTTCGCCCCCGCCGACGCGCAGACGCCCTTCCGGGTGCACACCCGCTGGATCGAGACCGAGTTCGCCGAGCGGCTCGCGGGCCTCGCGGCGGCCCCATCCGCACCCGCGCCCGAGCAGGAGGAGGCGCCGGTCCTCGAGCGCGTCGTCGTCGAGGTCGGCGGCAAGCGGCTCGAGGTCGTGCTTCCGGCGGCGCTCGCGCTCGGCCGCGCGGCCGGCGCGCGCCCCGGTTCCGGACCGCGTCGACCGGTACGTCGCGCCGGTCCCGCCCGCGCCGCGAGCAACGGGACCACGCTTGCCTCCCCGATGCAGGGCACGATCGTCAAGGTCGCGGTCGAGGACGGTGCGCAGGTGGCCGAGGGTGACCTCGTCGTCGTGCTCGAGGCGATGAAGATGGAGCAGCCGCTCGTCGCGCACCGCGCGGGAACCGTGACGGCGTTGACCGCGGCGGTCGGCTCGAGCGTGAGCTCGGGCACCGCGATCTGCGAGATCGTCGACTGATCGCCGGCGGAGGGCCCGCTGACATGGGGTTTCCACGCCGCGCATCCGCTCCCGGGGACGGCTGGGTCGACTGCGGGTGCGGCGACCGGCACTGGGGGCTGTGCGGCGCGGCCGGCCTGCTGCTCGTTCGTCGGGACCGTACCGGCGTCCCAGTGGCCGTCCTGCTGCAGCACCGCGCGACGTGGAGCCATCATGGCGGCACCTGGGGCATCCCGGGCGGCGCTCGCCATCCGGACGAGGACGCCTTCACCGCCGCGCTGCGCGAGGCCGGCGAGGAGGCGGGCGTCGACGCGGCGGCCGTGCGCGTGCGCGGCGAGCACGTCCTGACGCACCCGGACTGGTCCTACACGACCGTGCTGGCCGACGAGGTCGCCCCCGTGGCCCCGCATGTGACCGACCCCGAGTCGATCGCGCTGGCCTGGGTCCCGGTCGACGAGGTCGCCGCCTACCCGCTCCTGCCGGCGTTCGCGGACGCGTGGCCCGTGCTGCGCGCCGCGTTCGGCTCGTGAGCGGCATCACACGCGCGGGCGCGGACGGGGACTGCCGCATCGGGTCGACGGGGAGTATCGTCGCGCACCGGATGAGGCAAGGCTTGCCTCACGGACGGGCCGCGGCGAGGGCGACCCCCGGCTGAGGGACCGCCATGATCGCGAACTACCTCATCGGCCTGCGTGAGGGCCTCGAGGCCGCGCTCGTCGTGAGCATCCTCGTCGCGTACCTCGTCAAGACGGGTCGGCGCGACCTGCTGCCCGCCCTGTGGTCCGGGGTCGTGATCGCGATCGGGATCTCGCTCGCGTTCGGGGCGCTGCTGACGTTCGGGCCGAAGGGGCTGTCCTTCGAGGCCCAGGAGGCGATCGGCGGCACGCTGTCGATCGTCGCGGTGGGCCTGATCACGTGGATGATCTTCTGGATGGCCAAGACGGCCCGGCACCTCAAGTCCGACCTGCAGCACAAGCTCGACGACGCGGTGGCCGCCGGTCGCGGCGCCGTGATCGTCATGGCGCTGCTCGCCGTGGGGCGCGAGGGTCTCGAGACCGCCCTGTTCCTGTGGGCGGGCGCCCAGAGCACCGGGCAGGGCTGGGCGCCGCTGGTCGGCGCGCTGCTCGGCATCCTCACCGCGGTCCTGATCGCGTGGTTGATGTACCGCGGCGCGGTGCGCCTGAACCTGCGCGTCTTCTTCGCGTGGACCGGGCTGTTCCTCATCTTCGTCGCCGCGGGCGTGCTGTCCTACGGCGTGCACGACCTGCAGGAGGCGGGCATCCTGCCCGGCCTCGAGCGCCTCGCGTTCGACGTCTCCGCCACGGTCCCGCCGAGCAGCTGGTACGGCACGCTGCTCAAGGGGATCTTCAACTTCACGCCCGCGACGACGTGGCTCCAGCTCGTCGCGTGGGTGGCCTACGTCGTGCCCGTGCTCACGATCTACATCGTCACCACCTGGGGCGGCCGGACGGCCGCCCCGAAGCCGGCCACACCGGCCGTCCCCGTCGCCGCTGGTTCCTGACCCGCGCGGCACGCTACGTCCCGAGGAGACCCATGTCCCGCTCCACCACCCTGGGCGCGCTCACGCTCGCCGCGCTCGTGCTGCCGCTGGCCGCCGGCTGCGTCGACAACGCCTCGTCCGACGACGCCGAGGCGCTCACGGTCAGCTCGACGGCCGACGCGTGCACGGTGTCCGCCGCGACCGCGCCGAGCGGCACGATCACGTTCTCCGTGACCAACGACGGCGACGACGTGACCGAGTTCTACCTGCTCGGCGACGACAAGCTGCGCGTGGTCTCCGAGGTGGAGAACATCGGCCCCGGCATCACGCGCGACCTCGTCGTGCAGGCCCGTCCCGGCACGTACTACACCGCGTGCAAGCCCGGCATGGTGGGCGACGGCATCCAGGCGCAGTTCACCGTGACCGACTCGGGCGAGGAGGTCGGCCCGACGGGCGACAAGGCCGAGCAGCTCGCCGCCGCCGAGAAGCAGTACGTCGCGTACACCAAGGACCAGGTCGGCGCGCTCATCGCGGGCACGCAGGAGTTCGCGGACGCGTACAAGGCGGGCGACGACGACACCGCTCGCGAGCTGTACGCGACCACGCGCGCCCACTGGGAGCGCATCGAGCCCGTCGCCGAGTCCTTCGGCGACCTCGACCCGCTGACCGACGCGCGCGAGGCCGACCTCGAGGACGGCGAGGCCTGGAGCGGCTGGCACTACATCGAGAAGGACCTCTGGCAGCCGGCCCCCGCCGACAACGGCGGCGAGGAGTACGTCCCGCTGACCGACGCCGAGCGCCAGCAGGCGGCCGACGACCTCGTCGCGTACACGCAGCAGCTCGTCGACGAGGTCAACGCGGACGACTTCACGTTCGAGGCCTTCCAGATCTCCAACGGCGCCAAGGAGCTGCTCGACGAGGTCGCGACCGGAAAGGTCACCGGCGAGGAGGAGATCTGGTCGCACACCGACCTGTGGGACTTCCAGGCCAACGTCGACGGTGCCCGCGTCGGCTACGAGGTGCTCCAGGACGTCGTCCAGCAGGAGGACCCCGACCTGTCGGCCCAGCTCGACGAGCAGTTCACGGCGCTCGACGCGCTGCTTGCGCAGTACGGCTCGATCGACGAGGGCTTCACGTACTACGACGACCTGACCGACCAGCAGGTCAAGGAGCTCGCGGCTGCGGTCGACGCACTCTCCGAGCCCCTCTCGCAGCTCACCGCGGTCGTCACCGCCTCCTAGGAAGGTCCGGCGTGTCCGCCCCCACGGACCCCAGCAGCACCCCGCCCGACGAGGCGGCCCCGGACCCGGGGCCGCCCGCCGGCGTGTCTCGGCGCGCCCTGTTCGGCGGGGTCGCGGCCGCGGCCGTCGCCGGGACCGCAGTGGGTCTCGGTGCCGGCTACGGGATCGGCCGGGCCACCGCGCCGACGACGAGCTCCGCCGCCGGGACGTTCGCGTTCACCGGCGCCCACCAGGCCGGGATCGTCACCCCGGCGCAGGACCGGCTCTACCTCGCGGCGTTCGACGTCACCGCCAAGGACCGCGACGACCTCGTCGCGCTGCTGCAGCGCTGGACGACCGTGGCCGCCCGGCTCACGCAGGGCCTGTCGGCCGGCCCGTACGGCCCCGCGTCCGGACCCTACGACGCCCCACCCGACGACACCGGCGAGGCGGCCGACCTGCCGCCCGCGGGTCTGACGATCACGTTCGGGTTCGGCCGCACGCTGTTCCGCACCGCGGCCGGCGTCGACCGGTTCGGGCTCGCCGACCGGCTCCCCGCGGGGCTGATCGAGCTGCCGCACTTCCCGGCCGACAACCTCGACCCCGCGCGCAGCGATGGCGACCTCGTCGTGCAGGCGTGCGCGGACGACCCGCAGGTCGCCGTCCACGCGATCCGCAACCTGTCGCGCACCGCGTTCGGCGCCGCGACGATCCGCTGGACCCAGCTCGGGTTCGGCCGCACGTCCTCGACGTCGACCGCGCAGCGCACGCCGCGCAACCTGTTCGGGTTCAAGGACGGCACCGCGAACATCAAGGCCGAGGACGCCACCGCGGTCGACGAGCACGTCTGGGTCCCGGCGTCGGCCGCGGTCGACGACCCGGCCTCCGCGTGGCTCGTCGGCGGCAGCTACCTCGTCGCGCGGCGCATCCGGATGCGGATCGAGACGTGGGACCGCACGTCGCTGCGCGAACAGGAGAACCTCGTCGGGCGGACCAAGGCCGAGGGCGCGCCGCTGTCCGGCGGCGCCGAGTTCACCGAGCCCGACTTCGACGTGGCGGGTCGCGGCGGAGCGCCGCTCATCCCGCTCGACAGCCACGTCCGCCTCGCCCACCCGGACCAGAACGCGGGCGTCCAGATGCTGCGTCGCGGGTACAACTTCACCGACGGGAACGACGCGCTCGGCCGCCTCGACGCCGGGCTGTTCTTCCTCGCGTTCGTCCAGGACCCGCGCACGCACTACGTCCCGATGCAGAACACCCTCTCGCGCGACGACGGGCTCATGGAGTACCTCGAGCACACCGGTTCGGGCCTGTTCGCGGTGCCGCCCGGGATCCCCGACGGCAGCCTCGTCGTCGGGCGGGACGGCACGCCGATCACGACCGACGCAAGCCCGTTCGTCGGACAGAAGCTCTTCACGGCCTGACGCCGCGTCAGGTCAGCGTGACCAGGGTGCGCACGTCGTCGTCGGGCAGGACGTCGACGACCGCGCCCACGACCAGCTCCTCGAGCCTCGCGCGACCGTCGTAGACCGACAGGAACGCGGTGTCCGACGCGTCACGGCCGGTCGCGATGCGCACGAGCGACGAACGCGGCGCGAGCGTCGTCGCATCGACCACGTGCCAGGCGCCGTCCGTCCACGCCTCCGCGACCGCGTGGAAGTCCATCGGGTCCAGTCCGGGCGCATACACCGCGACGAGCCGCGCCGGCACGTCGAGCGCACGCAGCAGCGCGACGACGAGGTGCGCGAAGTCCCGGCACACGCCCTGCCGCGCGAGCAGCGAACGCACCGCACCGTCGGTCGGCAGGCTCGAGCCCGGCACGTACGCGAGGCGCGTCCCGACCCACGACGAGACGCCGGTGAGCAGGTCGACCCCGGCCAGCCCCCGGAACTCGGCGCGCGCGGTCGGGCCCAGCGAGTCCGACTCGCAGTAGCGGCTGGGCCGCAGACAGCGCAGCCGCTCCGCCTCGTCCGCGGCGGGCAGCTGGGCCCGGCCGTCGACCCGCGCCCGGTAGTCCACGACGAGCGCCCCGGGCCGGGCGTCGAGCACGTGCAGTCGCGTGCCGTGCTCGTCGGGCACCTCGCGCGGCTGCACGGGCGCACCGTCCAGCGTGACGACGAGCGCCTCGTCGAGCGCGTGCCCCGCGGCGACCGCGACGGCGAGCACCAGGGTCGCCGACGACTCGACGGTCAGGGTCAGGTGGGCGGAGACGTCGCGCTGCATGGTGCCGATCGTGGCGGTCCCAGGCGGATCCGGCACCCCGGCGCGTAGCCTTCCCGCGTGAGCCCAGTCACGCCGGAGCCCGGCCGCCCGACGAGCCCGCCCGACGACGGGACCCCGACGAGGGTGTGGCTGGTGGCCACGCTGACCGTCGCGGCGCTCGAGCTGATCCGCGCGAGCGGGCCGCTGCTCGACCATGCGTTCGCCACCGGTGTGGTCACCGCAGGCATCACCGCCGTCGCGACCTACGCGGGTGCAGGCCTCGTCGCCGCCCTGCTCGTGCTCGCGACCGGTGCCCGCACGGGCAACCCCGGCGGGCGCACGGTGCTCGCCGGCGCCGTCGTGGCGGCCGTCCTGCGCCTGGTGCTGCAGGGGCTCGACGGTGAGGCGTTGTACTGGACCGGGCTCGTCGCCGTGGCCTGGGTGGTCGGCGTTCTGGTGCTCGCGGTCGCATTCGTCGCGGGTCGGGCCGGTGGGCCCCGGCAGGCCGCGCTCGGCCTCGTGCTCGGGTGCGCGCTGTCCGTCGGGCTGCAGCTCGTGCTCGGCACGTGGGACGCGCTGTGGCGCTCGTCATGGGTGGGCTGGCTGGTCGCGGCGCTGATCGCCCTCGCGCCCCTGATCAGCGTGCGCGTCGCGAACCCTGCGTGGGGCGCGGGCGCGCCGCCGACCTGCCGGCCGCGGCGGTTGTGGGCCGTCGGACCGTTCCTCGCGCTCGCCGCGATGATGCTCGCGAACCCCGCGTTCGTCGCGTCGCAGTCCGGCGTGGCGCTCGGCTGGGCCGGGCTCGCGCTCGCGGCGGGCGCGATCGTCGGCGGTTGGTTGCTGGTGCGGCCGGACCGGTGGAGCAGCCTCGTCCGCGTCTGCGTGGCCGTGCTCGTCGTGGCGGGGGTCGCGGTGGCGATCGGGGTCAGCGGCCCCGCCGCGCTCGTCGCCGTCGTCGTGCTCGTCGCCGTCGTCGGGATCGCGCTCGTCGGCGTGCTGAGCGTGCGGCGTCCCGCGCCGCTGGGCTGGTGGCGGCCGGCCGGAGCCGCGGCACTCGTCGGGCTCGGCGTCGTCGGACCGCTGCTGCTCTACATGCTCGACTACGACGTCCCGCTGCCCGTCGACAACGCGATCGTGCCCGTGCTCGCCGCGCTCACGGTCGCGATCACGAGCCTGCACCACCGTGCGCCCACGCCCCCGGAGGGCGCGACCGATCCCGACGGCCGCCAGCCCGCCCGGGTCCGCGCGACACGGTTCCTGCTGGCGCCGGTGGGTGTGCTCGCGCTCGTCGGGTTCGCGATGTCCACGACGAGCGCGACCGGCGCGGACGTCCCCGCCGCGTCCCGCGGCGACGACCTCACGGTGATGACCTGGAACCTGCACTACGGCGTCGCACCGGGCGTCGGCGTGGACCTCGACGAGATCGCGGCGACCATCGAGGCCGCCGACCCGGACGTGGTGCTGCTGCAGGAGGTCGAGCGCGGCTGGGTGTTCGGCGGCGGCACCGACATGGCGACCTGGCTCGCTGCCCGGCTCGACATGACGTTCGAGTTCGCGCCCGCCGCGGACCACCAGTTCGGCAACGCCGTGCTCGCGCGGTCCGGGCTCACGGAGGTCGCGGTGCATCCGCTGCCCTACGGTGCCGGGCCACAGAGCCGCTCCGCGCTCTCGGCGACGATCACGACCGCGTCCGGCGACACCGCGCGCGTCACGTCCGTGCACCTGCAGCACCGTGAGGAGAACACCCCGACGCGGCTCGACCAGCTCGAGACCCTGCTCGCCGACGAGCCGGTCACCGGCCCGTCGGTGCTCGGCGGCGACCTCAACGCCGAACCCGGCTGGCCCGAGATCCAGCTCCTCGAGGGCGCCGGCTGGGTCAGCGCCGTGGACGCCGTGGGCGACCCGGACGCGCTCACGTCACCCGCCGACGAGCCCGCCTACCGGATCGACTGGATCTTCGGCCAGCAGGTCACGTTCACCGACGCGCACGTCGTCACCGGCGTGCAGGCGTCCGACCACCTCCCGGTCCTCACCCACCTCACCCTCCCCTAACCCCCGGTCTCCCCCCGCCCCCGCCGCCCCCCGGACCGCCCCACCACCGACGGACACCTCGAGCACCCGCGGACCGCGCCAGCGCACGGTCCGGCGCCGCTCCGGCTGTCCGCAGCCGCGCCGACTGTCCGCAGACGCACGGACCGTCGGCGGCAGGAGCGGTCGACGGCAGGAGCGGCCGGCGGCGCGCCCCGGCTCCCCGCGCCCCCGGCCGTCCCCGCGCGTCTGCGGACCGGCCCAGCGTCTGCGGACACCTCGCGCGTCTGCGGACACCTCGCGCGTCTGCGGACGGTGCCGTTGCGGGGTCCGTCGATGTTCCAGCGGTCCGCAGTCGCGGAACCGCCCCAGCCGCGACGCGCCGACCCCAGCTGCGCCCTCACCCCCGTCTGCGGACACCTCACGCGTCTGCGGACACCTCGCGCGTCTGCGGACCGGCCTAGCGTCTGCGGACACCTCGCGCGTCTGCGGACCGGCCCAGCGTCTGCGGACACCTCGCGCGTCTGCGGACCGGCCCGGCGTCTGCGGACACCTCGCGCGTCTGCGGACGGTGCCGTCGCGGGGTCCGTCGATGCTCCGGGGGTCCGCAGTCGCGCGAGCGGTCCGTGGATGAAGTTCGGGGGCTGTGGATGGGCGACGATGCGGCGCGCGCGAGTGCGTCAAGGTGCGGGGATGAGTTCGCGAGCCGCACTCGATCCCGCTCTCGCCGCGGCGCTCGCCGCCGTGCCCGACGGTGTGCTGTCGACGCAGGTGCTGCAGCGGCTGGGGCTCGGGTCACGGGACGTGCGACGCGCCATGCGCGCAGGCCTGCTCACGAGGGTCCGCCCCGACGCGTACGTGCGAGCGTCGGTGTGGAAGGACGCCCATCTCGGAGACCAGCACCTCCTGCTGGTCCGCCGCCGGTGCACGGCTGAGCGAGCCGGTGTTCTCGCACGAGTCGGCCGCCGCACTGTGGAACCTGCCGGTCCTTCCGCAGATGGTCGGTGGCGTCGAACCGGCCCCCGTCGCGCACGTCGTCGAGCCCTGGCGTGGCGGTGGCTCATCGACGGCCTCGTTGCGGGTCCACTCGAGCACCACGGCGCCGAACGTCGTCGAGCGTGACGGCCGGTGCCTCACCTCGCTCGCCGACACGGTGCTGGCACTGGCCCGTGATCGGTCGTGGGTGGCCGGCGTCGCGGCAGCGGACGCGGCACTGCGCAAGCGCACCGTCACGCGGGAGGAGCTGTTCGAGCGGCTCGCTGACTTCCGTGGCGCGTCGGGTGTCCGCAAGGCGAGCCGGGTGATCGCCTTCGCCGATCCGCGAGCGGCGTCCGCGGGAGAGTCGGTGAGCCGGGCGCGGATGCACGAGCTCGGTCTCGCACCGCCCGAGCTTCAGAAGCAGTTCGACGACGCGACCGGGCCGATCGGTCTCGTCGACTTCTGGTGGTCGAAGCAGCGACTGGTGGGCGAGTTCGACGGGCGCATGAAGTACCGCGTCGGTGGCATCGTCGACTATCGCGCGGTCGAGCAGCGAGTCTGGGAAGAGAAGCGCCGCGAGGACCGCCTGCGCGCGACGGGCGTGCTCGTCACCAGGTGGACCTGGGCAGAGGCGATGGACCTCCAGCGATTCCTCGCCCACCTCACCGCGGCCGGCGTCCCCCGACTCTGACCCACCCCACCCTCCCGCCGACCGCTCCTCCCGCCCACCAGCACTGCCGCTGACCGCCGCTGCCGCTGACGGCCGCTGCCGCTGACCGCTCCCGGGGAGCGTCGTCGACAGGTGCGGGGGTGAGGTCGCTGCTGGGGTCGGCGCGTCGCGACTGGGACGGTTCCGCGACTACGGACCCCCGGAGCGTCGACGGACCCCGCGACGGCGCCGTCCGCAGACGCGTGAGGTGTCCGCAGACGCGCGGGGAGAGCCGGGGGCTGGGGTCGGGGCGCGGGGAGCCGGGGGCGGGGGGAGCTGGGGCGCGGGAAGCATGGTGCGGGGTGACGCTGCTGGGGTCGGCGCGTCGCGGCTGGGGCGGTTGCGCGACTGCGGACCGCTGGAGCATCGACGGACCCCGCGACGGCACCGTCCGCAGACGCGTGAGGTGTCCGCAGACGCTGGGCCGGTCCGCAGACGCGCGAGGTGTCCGCAGACGCTGGGCCGGTCCGCAGACGCGCGGGGAGAGCCGGGGGCTGGGGTCGGGGCGCGGGGAGCCGGGGGCGGGGGGAGCCGGGGCGCGGGGAGCATGGTGCGGGGTGAGGGCGCAGCTGGGGTCGGCGCGTCGCGGCTGGGGCGGTTCCGCGACTGCGGACCGCTGGAGCATCGACGGACCCCGCGACGGCACCGTCCGCAGACGCGCGAGGTGTCCGCAGACGCTAGGCCGGTCCACAGACGCGCGAGGTGTCCGCGGACGCTGGGTCGGTCCGCAGACGCGCGGGGAGAGTTGGGGGCGTGCGCCGGGAGCCGGAGTCGCGGAGTGCGGGTCGCGGAGTGCGGGGCGCGGCCGGAGGCGAGGGCGGGAGGCCGGGGCTAGTCGGTGGTGCGTTGGTGGAGCATGCGGGCCACCTCGGCGATGGTTCCGGACATCGACGGGTAGACCGTGCTCGCCTCGGCGACCTGGTCGACGGTCATCCGGTGGGCGATCGCGAGCGTGAGCGGGAACACCGACTCGCTCGCACGCGGTCCGACGAGCACCGCCCCGAGCACCGTGCCGGAGCCCTGCTGCGCGAAGATCTTCACGAACCCCTCGCGCACACCCAGCATCTTGGCGCGCGCGTTGCGCGCGATCGGGAGTGACGAGACGACGTACCGCACGCCCTCCTGCTGCAGGCGCGCCTCGGAGTAGCCGACCGTGGCGATCTCGGGCGCGGTGAAGATGTTCGCGGACACGCCGCGCAGCGACAGCGGCGTCACGGCGTCGCCCAGCGCGTGCGACATCGCGATCCGGCCCTGCGTCGCGGCGACGGACGCGAGCGGCAGCACGCCGGTCACGTCGCCGGCGGCGTACACGCCGCGCGCCGTGGTGCGCGAGACCTTGTCGACCTCGATGTGCCCGGACGGCGTGAGCCGGACGCCGGCGTCCTCGAGCCCGAGGCCGTGCGTCGTCGGAATCGAGCCGACCGCGAACAGCACGTGCGACCCCTCGACCTCACGACCGTCGACGAGCGTGACGACGACGCCGTCGGCCGTGCGTCGCGCACCGGCCGCTCGGGAGCGGGACAGGACGCTCATGCCGCGCGCACGGAAGACGTCCTCGATCAGCGCGGCCGCGTCGGCGTCCTCACCGGGCAGCACGCGGTCGCGCGACGACACGAGCGTCACGCGCGCACCGAGCGACGTGTACGCGCCCGCGAACTCGGCACCCGTCACACCGGACCCGACGACGACGAGGTGCTCGGGCAGCGCCGTCAGCTCGTAGAGCTGCATCCACGTGAAGATCCGCTCGCCGTCGGGCCGGGCCTCCGCCAGCTCCCGCGGGCGGGCGCCCGTGGCGACCAGGACGACGTCCGCGTCGAGCCGCTCGTCGGGGATGCCCGAGGGGGCCTCGACGACCACGACCGACGGACCGTCGAGCCGCCCGCGGCCCTGCACGACGCGCACGCCCTCGCGCTCGAGGCGCGCCCGGATGTCCGCGGACTGCGCGGCCGCGAGCGCCTTGACCCGCGTGTTCACCGCGGCGATGTCGATGTGGTGGCGGGTGTCCCCGCCGCTCGTCGCGGACCGGATGCCGAGCTCGGATGCACGGTCCGCGATCGTCATCCACTCGGCGGTCGCGATGAGCGTCTTGGAGGGGACGACGTCCGTGAGCACCGCGGCCCCGCCGACGCCGTGCTGCTCGACGACCGTGACGTCCGCACCAAGACGGCGCGCCACCAGGGCTGCCTCGTACCCGCCGGGACCGCCCCCGACGACGACGACGCGGGTGGCTGACGGGTCCGGCGCCAGGATGCCTGTGCTCACGGGTGCATTCTGCCGTCCGACGAGCCCTGCGGCCGCCCGGGCGTCGGACTAGCCTGCGAGCATGAGCGACCTCCTGGACCTCGACGACCCGACCACCGACCCCTTCGACGTCGCACGCGCGGCCGCCGAGCACCTCGCGGAGGCGACCGGTGTGGCCCACCACGACGTGGCGCTCGTGCTCGGCTCCGGGTGGGGCGGCGCGGCCGACCTGCTCGGCGAGACGGTGGCCGAGGTGCCCGCGACGTCGGTGCCGGGGTTCTCCGCCGCGGCCGTCGTCGGGCACTCCGGGACGATCCGCTCGGTGCGCATCGGGGACGGCGACAAGCACGCTCTGGTGCTCGGCTCGCGCACGCACCTGTACGAGGGCCGGGGGGTCCGGCGCGTCGTGCACGGGATGCGGACGGCCGCGGCGACGGGCGCCCGCACCGTGGTGCTGACCAACGGCTGCGGCGGGCTCAACCCCGCCTGGGCGCCGGGCACGCCGGTGCTCATCAGCGACCACATCAACCTGACCGCGACGTCACCGCTCGAGGGTGCGACGTTCGTCGACCTCACGGACCTGTACTCCGCGCGCCTGCGGGCGGTCGCCCACGAGGTCGACGCCGGGCTCGACGAAGGCGTGTACGTGCAGTTCCGCGGACCGCACTACGAGACGCCGGCGGAGGTCGCGATGGCCGGGCGGATCGGCGGCGACCTCGTCGGGATGTCGACGACGCTCGAGGCGATCGCAGCCCGGCACGCGGGGATGGAGGTGCTCGGCATCTCGCTGGTCACCAACCTTGCCGCAGGCGTCGGCACCGAGGCGCTCTCGCACGAGGAGGTGCTCGAGGCGGGGCGCGCCGCGGGGCCGCGGATCAGCGCGCTGCTCGCGGAGGTCGTGCGCCGGCTCTGACGCCGCCGACCGCGGCACGAGCCGGATCTCCATGCCCTGGCCTGCGTCCGGGGTCGTGCGGCGCGCGACGGATCACTACGTTGGGGACATGAGCAACGAGGCTTGGGACGATCTGCGCGCCCGCGTCGAGCAGTGGATCGACGACGATCCCGATCCGCGCACCGCGGCCGAGCTGCGGGACCTGATCGACACCGCGGAGCGACACACGGTGGGAGCCCCGACGAACCCGACCGAGGACGGCCTCGACCGCGCCGCAGCGGCCGCCCGTACCGAGCTCGCGGACCGGTTCCGCGGGCCGCTCGAGTTCGGCACCGCCGGGCTGCGCGGCCGCGTCGAGGGCGGACCGCACCGGATGAACCGTGCCGTCGTCATCCGCGCCGCCGCGGGGCTGTCCGACTACCTGCTCGGCGAGCTCGACGGCCTGCCCGCCCCGCGCGTCGTCGTCGGGTACGACGCACGGCACGGATCGCACGACTTCGCGTACGACACGGCGGCAGTCATGACGGCCGTCGGCATCGACGTGATGGTGCTCCCGAGCCCGCTGCCGACGCCCGTGCTGGCGTTCGCGGTGCGCCACCTCGGCGCCGACGCGGGCGTCATGGTCACCGCGTCGCACAACCCGCCGCGCGACAACGGGTACAAGGTGTACCTCGGCGGTCGCGTCGTGACCGACGCCGGTCAGGGCTCGCAGATCGTGCCGCCGGCCGACTCGGCGATCGCCGCCGAGATCGCGCGCGTGCACTCGGTCGCCTCCGTGCCGCGCGCCGAGTCCGGCTGGACCGTGCTGGGCGACGAGATCGTCGACGAGTACGTCGCCGCGACCCTCACGCTGGCCGACCCGACGATCGGCGCCGCGGCGGGCGACCTGCGCATCGTGCTCACGCCGCTGCACGGCGTGGGCGGCGCGCTCGGCGAGCGGGTGCTGCGCGCCGCGGGCTTCACCGACGTGCTCGTCGTGCCCGAGCAGAGCGCACCCGACCCGGACTTCCCGACCGTCGCGTTCCCGAACCCCGAGGAGCCGGGCGCGATCGACCTCGCGCTCGGACTCGCGAGCGACCAGCGCGCCGACCTCGTCATCGCGCTCGACCCGGACGCCGACCGCTGCGCCGTCGCGGTGCTCGACCCGCGCGCACGCACGCACCGCGGCCCCGACACCGCGGGCGCCGAGGGCTGGCGGATGCTGCACGGCGACGAGACCGGGTCGCTGCTCGGCGCGATCGTCGCGCGGCGGATCGCCGCCGAACCCGGCCCGATCGACCCCGAGACCACGTTCGCCAGCTCGATCGTGTCCTCGCGCCTGCTGTCGCGCATCGCCGCGGCCGCGGGCGTGCAGCACCGCCAGACCCTCACCGGTTTCAAGTGGCTCTCGCGCGTTGACGGGTTGGCGTACGCGTACGAGGAGGCGCTCGGGTACTGCGTCGCCCCGCAGAACGTGCACGACAAGGACGGCATGTCAGCCGCGCTGCTCGTCGCGTCCGCGGCCGCCCGGCTCAAGGCCGAGGGGCGCACGCCGATGGACGTGCTCGACGACCTCGCGCGCGCGCACGGCCTGCACCTCACGGGTCAGGTGTCCGCGCGGTTCGACGACCTGGCGCAGATCCCCGCGACCGTGCAGCGACTGCGCGAGGCTCCCCCGACGACCGTCGGCGGCTCGCCCGTCACCTCGGTCGTCGATCTCGCGCACGGGTCCGACGAGGACCGCGACGGACTGCCCCCGACCGAGGGACTGCGGCTCGACGCCGCCGACCGCACCCGCGTCATCGTCCGACCGTCGGGGACCGAACCCAAGGTCAAGTGCTACCTCGAGGTGATCGAGCCCGTCGCACCCGATGCCGACGACGCCGCGGTGGGTGTCGCCCGCGAGCGCGCCCGGCACCGGCTCGACCAGGTGGCCGCCGACATGCGCTCGGCCCTCGGCATCGGCTGACGCCCCGGCGCAGCTCGAGCCCCTCGACCAGACGCACCTCCGAACAGACGCACCTGCGACCAGACGCACCTCGGCGCGGCGGTCCCGGAGGAGGCCCGCCGCGCCGAGGTCCGTTACCCGCCGACCGGGTCCAGGGGTCGGAGGGGGTCGGGTGTCAGGTCAGGGCCGGCCACCGCCGTGGTGGCCGCCGCCGTGACCGTGACCGCGGTCGCGTCGGCCGTCGTTCCCGGGCTGACCGTGGTGCTGGTGGTCCTTGTGGCGACCGTCGCGGTCGTGGCCGTCACCCGGGTCGCACGGGTCTGACGGTGACGGGCTCGGGGTCGGGTCGGTCGGCGACGGCTCGGGCGTGGGCTCCGTCGTCGGCTCGGGCGTCGGCTCCGTCGTCGGCTCCGGCGTCGGCTCGGTCGTCGGCTCGGTCGTCGGCTCGGTCGTCGGCTCCGTGGTCGGCTCGGTCGTTGGCTCCGTGGTCGGCTCCGTCGTCGGCTCGGTGGTCGGCGTTCCGGATGCCGTGACGTACGGCCACGGACGACCGACGCCGGGGTCGCCGTCCTGGTGCGCCACGGCGGGCACCACACCGATGAGACCGACTGCCAACGCCACGCCGGTCACCTTCACGGGGGTCCCGAGTGCGGCCACCTTGGCGAGAAGTGCTGCGAGGGTCGTGTTGATCACGTCCACCTCCAGGATCGTCGCGGTCCCGTTGTCCGCACCTCGTCGGGGTGCCGGGCCGCTCCATTCCCCTGAGTCATCGAGCCGGTCCGCGCCAGGGGTACGGCTCGGACCGAGATCGACGCTGACCTGCGTAGACGTGTCGACGCACCGACGCGTCAGGGGCCGGTGCGGCCGCCGCCGTCGTCGCCTCCGCCGCCCCAGCCGCTGCCGCGTCCGTCGCCGGAACCGCCGCCGGAGCCGCCGCCGCCGTCTCCACGACCGTCGTCACCACGACCGTCGTCACCACGACCGGAGCCGCCGTCGTTCCCCCGGCCGTCGTCGCCACCGTCGCCGTCGGGGTGATCGTCGCGGTCGTCGCGACCGCCACCCTCGTCGCCACCGCGGTCGCGCCAGCGGCCGTCTCCGTGGCCGTCGTCGCCACGACCGTCGTCCCAACGGTCGTCCCCACGACCGTCGTCCCAACGGTCGTCGCCACGACCGTCATTCCAGCGGTCGTCGCCGCTGCCGTCACTGCCGGAACGATCGTCGGGAACGGTCGGCACGACGGGCACCGCGCGCTCGCTCGAGGACGGCGACGGCGTGGGCGTCGGCGATGTCCCGGCGGGAACAGGCATCACGGGCCCGTCACCCGAGATGGTGCGCCACGCGTCGTTGACGAGGTCGACCACCGCCTGGCGCTGGAGCGCGGGCGGCGCGATACCCGTGGCCGCGGCAACACCCGACGCGACACCGACCGTCACGGCCGTGATCCCGACGACCGCCCCGACCCTGCGCAGCAGCACGACACGTCCCGACGAGCCGGCGAGACGCGACGTCCCGGCGCCGGCCCCGGCCTCGAGCACGCCATCGGGCCCGGGCGCGACATCGGACCCGGGCGCCACATCGGGCCCGGACGCCACGACCGGTGCGGGTGCGGTGGCAGGCACTGCGCGCAGGGTGCGCACGGACGACGACGCACCGGCCGCGAAGATCGCGCGCAGCTCGTCGGACGGTGCGGGCGCGGCGGACCGCGAGAGCGCGTGCAGACCCGCGACGAAGGAGGTCAGCTCCGGCTCGTCCGGGACCGTCTCTCCGGCGAGCAGCAGGTCGTCCGGGATGCGCACATCCAGGTCATCGTCACGGGGGCTCATAGGGGTACGCCCTGACGCGCGAGCTCTCGTCGGACCGCGGCCAGGCCACGGCGCTGCAGGGCCTTGACCGCGCCGACGTTCTTGTCCGTCACCTGTGCGACCTGCTCGATGGTGAGGTCGGCGACGATGCGCAGCGTGAGCACCTCGCGCTGGTCGGCGGTCAGCGCTTCGAGCACCTGGAGCACCCGCCGCTCGGAGAGCGCGTCGAGCGCGTCGTCCTCGGCGCTGCCCACGGGCGGCGGCTCGACCTCCTCGACGGGCTCCGCGAGGTCTCGCGAGCGGCGGCGCCACTCGTCGACGGCACGGTGGTGGGCGATCGTGAACACCCACGAGCGGAACTTCGTCTGGTCGCCGCGGAACCGCCCCAGACCCGGAACACCGCGAGGAAGACCTCGTTCGTCAGGTCGTCGACGTCGGGCGTGCCGCGGGCTCGCAGGTACGCCGCAACCGGGCGGACCAGGTCGCGGTAGAGCGCCTCGAACGCGGGGCCGGACCCGTCACGGGCCGCGCCCAGCACGTCGTCGAAATCGTCCACCACGCCGCGCGGACCTCCGGGCCGTCGTTCGTCGGATGCGAGCGATCGGCCACGCTAGGTGCGCGTCGCACGCTCGGCAACCCCGACGACGACCTCGCCGACACCCCACCGACAGCCAGCCGACAGCCGACCGGCAGCCGGCCGGGCGGCGCCGGTCGCCTTGCTCGTCGGCGAACGTGCAGGTCAGTAGTCGGACTCCGCCTCCAGACCCGCGAGCACCGCCGCGGTGCCCGACAGGCCGAGCCGGGTCGCACCCGCCTCGATCATCGCGAGCGCGTCGCCCGCGGTACGGACGCCCCCCGACGCCTTGATCCCGAGCCGTCCCCCGACCGTCCCCGCCATGACGCGAACCGCATGCACGGTCGCGCCGCCGGTCGGGTGGAACCCCGTCGACGTCTTGACGAAGTCCGCACCGGCCGCCGCGGCTGCACGGCACGTCTCGACGATCTCGTGGTCGCTCAGCGCCGCCGACTCGATGATGACCTTGAGCACCACGGGCGCGGGGGTCGCGGCGCGGACCGCCTCGATGTCGGCGCGCACGTCGTCGAACCGGCCCTCCTTCGCGGCGCCGACGTCGATCACCATGTCGACCTCGTCGGCGCCGTCGAGCACCGCCTGCGCGGCCTCCGCCGCCTTCACGCTCGAGTGGTGCTTGCCGGACGGGAACCCGCACACCGTCGCGACCTTGAGCGTCGACGGGACCTCGACGGGCAGGAACGACGGCGAGATGCAGATCGAGTAGACGCCGAGCTGCGCGGCCTCCTCGACGAGCGCCTCGACGTCGGCCCGGGTCGCCTCGGGCTTGAGCAGGGTGTGGTCGACGAACTGCGCCAGCGCAGCCGCGTCCAACGGGTCGTGGGTCATGCTCGGTGCCTCCCTCCACGCGCCGCGGCGTACGCGGGGCGGATCACGGTGTCGACGAGCGCGACACGCTCGTCGTGGTGGACGAACGCGTGCTGTGCCGCGGTGACCGCGACGTCTTCGAGGTCCGCGAGGGACCAGTGCGCATGCTCGACGAGCAGCGCGAGCTCACGGCCCAGCGACGTGCCCGACTGCAGGCGGTTGTCGGTGTTGACGGTCACCGCGAAGCCCAGGCGCTTGAGCCGGGTCACCGGATGGTCGGCGATCGAGGCCGCGGCCCCCGTCTGGACGTTGGACGACGGGCAGCACTCCAGTGCGAGGCGCCGGTCGCGCACCCAGTGTGCGAGCGGACCGAGCCGGTCGCCGTGCTCGTCGGTGCCGATGTCGTCCGCCAGTCGCGCACCGTGGCCGAGGCGCAGTGCTCCGGCGCGTACGGCGTCGTCGATCGAGGCCGGTCCGGCGGCCTCGCCCGCGTGCACCGTCGCGGGCAGGTGCGCGTCCTGCAGCACCTCGAACGCCTCTGCGTGCGCGGTCGCGGGGAACCCGTCCTCCGGCCCGGCGAGGTCGAACCCGACGACACCCGCATCCCGATGCTCGACCGCGAGCCGCGCGATCTGCGCGCCGTGGTCGGCCTGACGCATCGCGCACAGCAGCGCGACGACGCGGATGGGCCTCCCGTCGTCGTGCGCCTGCGCCGCACCCTCGTCGAGACCCGCGCGCACCGCCTCGACGACCTCGTCCAGCGTGAGTCCGCCCGCGAGGTGCTGCTCGGGCGCGTACCGGACCTCGGCGTACACGACACCGTCCGCCGCGAGGTCGAGGGCCGCCTCGCGGGCGACGCGGCGTAGCGCGTCCGCGGTCTGCAGCACCGCGACCGTGTGCGCGAACGTCTCCAGGTAGCGCTCGAGCGATCCCGCGCTCGCGGCCTCGACGAACCAGCGGCCCAGCTCGTCGGGGTCGGTGGTCGGCAGCTCGTGGCCGACCTGCGCCGCGAGCTCCACGATCGTCTGCGGGCGCAGGCCACCGTCCAGGTGGTCGTGCAGCAGGACCTTCGGCAGTCCGGGGAGCAATGTGAGCAAGGCGCTGTCGGCCCGTCGGTCGTCCGACTCTTCGTCGGACGCCTGCTCGTGGGGTTCGCTCATGCGTCCCGGTCCTCGTCGTCCAGGAGCACCTCGGTGTCCTGCTCCACGACGTCGGCCTCGTCGGCGCGTCCCTCGAGGTCCGCGCGCGGGAGGTCGGGGATGTGGTCCTCGGGGTTGGCGGGCGATGCGGCGGCCGCGGCGTCGCGGGCGTCCGTGAGACGGACCGGCGCGTCGGGGTCGACGGGCTCGAGGCCCGCGTCCCGCCAGGCCTCCGAGCCGGGGAGCGTGCTCATGGCGGTTCTCCTTCGTCGGCGCCTCGCCGGCGGACCCGTCGTCCGCGGCGACCCGGTCCCATCGTCCTCTGATCAACCGTCCGCCGCACCCTCCCACAGGTCCCGGTCGCGCCTTCGCCACGGTTCCGACGAACCCGCTGGGCCCATCCCGGCGTCGTCCGTAGCCCGCTGCTCGTCGGCGCTGCTGTGCGTCGCTGCTCGTCGGCGCTGCTGCTCGTCGGCGTTGCTGTGCGCCGCTGCTCGTCGGCGCCGCTGCTCGTCGGAGCTGCTGTGCGCCGCTCGCCGGCGCTCCCGCCCGGCGAGCTCGCCACACCCACCGCCCTGACGCCTCCAGCGAAGTGCCGCGGACCGGACCCGTGCGGGCCGTCGCCCGGTCGCACGGGTCCGTCGCCCCGATGCGTGAATGAGCGTTTCTCGTGCTTTATCACGAACCTCCGATATTGCGCCGGACGCGATGCATCGACGGTCGCTCGCGGGCATTATCACGCACCTCCGACATTGCGCAGAGTGCGGCGCGCTCCTGTGCGCGCGAACCGCTGGGGCTCGCATCGGCACGCATCGCCTGCACGGCGTCCAGACCCTCGGTGCGGTGGATCCCGCCGTCGAGCTCGCCGTCCTTCCGACGATCAGACGGCATCTGACCTGCATCGACGTCGAACCCGCGGCGTCCATCCGGAATGCACGGGGGCTGCGCGACCCGACCCCAGGGCCATTCCTGTGGATATCTCACCATGCGATTCCCCCATTGTCCTGGCGTCCGATTCGCGTAGAGTTGTCGCATGTTGTCGAGCGAGCCGAGAAGTGGCGGTCACCACGCCGGTGGCGCGCCTTCTTCTGCGGATTCGTGGCGCCTCGCTGCGACGGTCGCGTCTCCGGGCGGAGACCTGCGGGTCGGCGTCGCGATGCTGCTCGACGTCGTCCGCAACTGCGACTCGTGGTCCGCCGAGCGGGTGGTCGCCACGCTCGACGAGGTCGACGCCGCCGCGGCCGTGCTCCTCACGGTCAAGGCGCACCTGCTCGCGGCGCAGGCGGACCTCGGCGCGGGGATGCGTGCCTCGGACCGTTCGTTCGCGGATGCGCGCTCGCGACGCACCGGGGCCTCCCGCTGGGCGGCGGACCAGGAGATCGCCGGCGCCCGAGCGCTGGTCGCGATGCCGGAGCTCGCCGCGGCCGTGGCCGCGCGGGAGGTGCCCGTCGCGCACGTGGCGGCGCTCGGCCGGTTCGCGGCTCGTGCCTCCGCGGCCGTCGTCGAGGCGATGCAGTCCGACGAGGGTCGGGCCGAGGTGCTCAGGCTCGCCAGCCAGGCCCCCACGGGTGCGCAGTTCGCCAAGGACCTGGAGCTGTACGCGGCCCGCGTGGACCCGGAGCGCCTGAAGTCCGACCGCGACTCCCACCACCGGTCACGGTTCCTCACGCTGACGCACACCGCGGAGGCGACGCTGCTCAAGGGCCGTCTCGACCCGCTCGCCGGCCGCGAGCTCGCGCTCGCGCTCGAGGCCACCGACCAGCGCCCCGACGCCGACCGCACCGTCGAGCAGGCGCGAGCGGACGCGCTGCACGCGCTGGCGGTCCACACGAACCGCTGCCCGGGCCTCCAACCGCACCCGGTCCCGGCGACCGACCCCACTGCTCACGCCGCCGACCTCGCTCCCCACGGCGCCGGCCTTACGCCCGACAGCGCCGACCTCGCTCCCCACGGCACCGGTCTCACGCCCGACAGCGCCGACCTCGCTCCACGCCGCACCGGTCTCACGCCCGACGGCTCCGACCGCACTCCGCGCGGAGAGTACGCACGCGCGCTCGCGCACGGCGATGACGGCGAGCCCGCGCGGCGGGCGTCGGATCTGTCTTCGATGAGCGGGAGGCTCACGGCGCCCGAGAACCGACCCCACGTGTCGGTGCTGATGAGCGTGCAGACGCTCGCGGCCCTGCGGGCGGTGCAGTGTGGATCGGCGCCGCCGGAGGGATTCGCGCCAGCGGTGACCTCCGACGGCCTCGCGCTGACGCTCGCCGAGGCCGCGCGCATCCTGTGCGACTGCACGGTCACGCGTGTGGTGGTGGATGCCGCGTCGATGCCGCTCGACGTCGGCCGGGCGCAGCGTCTGCACACCGCTCACCAGCGGCGCGCGGTGCACGCTCGGGACCGGGGTTGCGCCTGGAACGGATGCGGAGCGCTCGCCCACTGGTGCGACGTGCACCACGTGCGGTGGTGGGACCGAGACGGGGGCGAGACCTCCGTCGAGAACGGCGTCGCGCTGTGCGTGTTCCACCACCAGCGCGTGCACAGCCTGGACCTGAGGGTCGAACGTCACGGCGTCGCGTGGGACGAGGGCACCGGCCTGCCCGAGCGCGTCCGCTACTCGTTCCGCAACCCCGACGGCACCCTCGAGAACGGTCCACCGTCCGAGCCCGGCCGATCCCGCCCGAGGGTCGGGCGCGCTCGATCCGGCCCGCCGGTCTGGCGCGCAACATCGCGACCCTCGGTCGACCCGCCCGGCCCCGGTGTACGAGCCGAGCTCACTCGAGCCCGCACCTCGGCCGGCCCGCCCGGCTCCGGTGTGCGAGCCGAGCGAACTCGGCCCCGCCCTTCGGCGAGCCGCGCGGGCGGTGGGGTCGAGAGTCGAGGAGTCCCTGTGGCCGACAGGCGAGGGACCGGTCCAGAGAGGACCAGACCGAACGCGGTGCCGCCGGGGCAGGGCTTCGTGCAGTCGGTGGGGCCGCCGCCGTTCTAGTGCGCCGACCGGAGTGCGCCGAACGGAGTGCGACGAGGTCAGTCGCGATGAGGTCAGTCGCGATGAGGTCAGTCGCGATGAGGTCAGTCGCGATGAGGTCAGGCGCGATGAGGTCAGGCGCGATGAGGTCAGGGGGTGACGCGGTCAGGGGGTGACGCGGTCGAGGATCAGGGGGCGGGGTGTGACGGGCGTGGTGGGGTCGACGACCTCGATGCCGCCGACGAGGGCGTCGCGGGCGCGGGCGAAGCGGTCGGGGGTGTCGGTGTGCAGCGTGAGGATCGGCTGGCCGGCGCGCACGGTGTCACCGGGGCGGACGTGGAGCTGAACACCGGCGCCGGCCTGCACCGGGTCCTCCTTGCGTGCGCGGCCGGCGCCCAGCCGCCACGCGGCGATGCCGACGGCGTACGCGTCGAGCGTCGACACGACGCCGTCACGCTCGGCGAGGACCTGCTCGGTCTCGGTGGCCCACGGCAGCGGGGCGTCGGCGTCGCCGCCCTGGGCTTGGATCATGCGGCGCCAGGCGTCCATCGCGCGGCCGTCGGCGAGTGCGGCGGCGGGGTCGGCGTCGGGGCGGCCGGCCGCGTCGAGCATCTCGCGGGCCAGCGCGAGCGTGAGCTCGACGACGTCGGCGGGGCCACCGCCCGCGAGGACCTCGACCGACTCGCGCACCTCGAGCGCGTTGCCGGCCGTCAGACCGAGCGGCGTGGACATGTCGGTGAGCAGGGCGACCGTGGTCACGCCGGCGTCGGCGCCCAGCTCGACCATCGTGCGGGCAAGTTCGCGCGCGCGTTCCTCGGTCTTCATGAACGCGCCGGTGCCGACCTTGACGTCGAGGACAAGGGCACCCGTGCCCTCGGCGATCTTCTTGCTCATGATCGAGCTCGCGATCAGCGGGATCGCCTCGACCGTGCCGGTGACGTCACGCAGCGCGTAGAGCTTGCGGTCCGCGGGGGCCAGGCCCGAGCCGGCCTGGCAGATGACGGCACCGACGTCGGCGAGCTGACGCATCATCTCCTCGTTGCTCAGCGCGGCGCGCCAGCCGGGGATCGACTCGAGCTTGTCGAGCGTGCCGCCGGTGTGGCCCAGGCCGCGGCCGGACAGCTGCGGCACGGCCACGCCGAACACCGCGACCAGCGGTGCGAGCGGGAGCGTGATCTTGTCGCCGACGCCGCCGGTGGAGTGCTTGTCCGCCGTGGGTCGGCCGAGGTGCGCGAACGACATGCGCTCCCCCGACGCGATCATCGCCGCCGTCCAGCGGGCGATCTCGGCACGGTCCATGCCGTTGAGCAGGATCGCCATGTTGAGCGCGGACATCTGCTCGTCGGCGACGACACCGCGCGTGTACGCGTCGATGACCCAGTCGATCTGGCCGTCGGTCAGCCGGTGGCCGTCGCGCTTCGCGACGATCACGTCGACCGCGTCGAACGCCTCGCTCATGTCCGCTCCTCAGGCTCGTTCGGTCAGGTCGTCGGGCCCGAAGGCGTCCGGCAGCACCTCGGTCATGGACCGCAGGCCGCTGACGGTCTCGAGCACCAGGTTCGCTCCGCCGTGCTCCCACAGGAGCTGGCGGCAGCGTCCGCACGGCATGAGCACGGTGCCGTGCCCGTCCACGCAGGTGAAGGCCACGAGTCGCCCTCCGCCCGACATGACGAGCGCGGACACCAGCGAGCACTCGGCGCACAACGTCACGCCGTAGCTCGCGTTCTCGATGTTGCAGCCGGAGACGACGCGGCCGTCGTCGACGAGCGCGGCGGCGCCCACCGGGAACTTCGAGTACGGCACGTAGGCGTTGCGCATCGCCTCGATGGCGACGGCGCGCAGCGCGTCCCAGTCGACCTGGACGTCCTCGCTCACGCGGGGTTCACCTCACTTCACGTACGGGATGCCCTCGGACGCCGGCGGGCGCACACGTCCGACGAGGCCCGCGACGGCGAAGATCGTCACGACGTACGGCGTCATGAGCATGATCTGGCTCGGGATGGGCGTCCCGACGATGCCGAGGACGACCTGCAGGTTGTCCGAGAAGCCGAACAGCAGCGCCGCGGCGAGCGCTCCGACCGGATTCCAGCGGCCGAGGATCATGGCCGCCAGGGCGATGAAGCCCTTGCCTCCGGTCATCTCCTTGCCGAACGCAAGCCCCGCCGCGACCGTGAAGAACGCGCCGCCGAGCCCGGCGACCGCGCTGCCCAGGATCGTCGAACGCATCCGCGTGCGGTTGACCTTGATGCCGACGGTGTCCGCGGCCTTGGGGTGCTCGCCGACCGCGCGCAGCCGCAGGCCCCAGCGGCTGCGGAAGATGAAGATCTGCAGCAGGGCGACGACGACGTACATGACGTAGACGAGCACCGTCTGGCGGAAGAGCACGGGGCCGATCACGGGGATCTGGCTCAGCACCGGGATGTCGATCGTCGGCAGCTTGGGCGGCGAGTTGTAGCGCGCCGCGTCGTTCTTCAGCACGGTCGAGAACAGGTAGCTCGTGACGCCGATGACGAGCACGTTGAGCACGACGCCGACGATGATCTGGTTGACGACGTACTTGATGGAGAACAGCACCAGCAACGCTCCGACCAGCGCACCCGCGATGGGCGCGGCGATCAGGCCGGCGTACGCCGACGACGTGATCGACGCGACGACGGCGGCGAGGAACGCACCCGCGAGGAGCTGCCCCTCGATCGCGACGTTGATGATGCCCGAACGCTCGCAGAGCAGGCCGGACAGCGCGCCGAACACCAGCGGGATCGCGAGGAACAGCGAACCCTGCAGGAGCCCGGTCAGCGGGATCGGCGAGTCCTTGCCCGCGTCGGCCCACACCAGGAACGCCATCACGACGCAGACGCCGAAGATCGCCGGCAGCCAGACACCGACCTTGCGACGGTTCTTCGTCTCGACGTAGGAGAACACGGCCAGGCCGAGCGCGATCAGCGAGAGCAGGATCGCGGTCGACTTCGACGGGACCGTGATGGGGTCGATCTGGAAGAAGTCCTTGCTCGTCGAGATCGTGAACGTCGACTCGCGGCCGGAGTCGGGCAGCAGCCCGAACAGGACGAGCGAGAGCACGGAGAACACGCCGTACCCGGTCGGCGCCTTCCAGCTGATCGGCGCTAGCGGCTTGGCCGCCTCGTCGGGCGCGGTGGCCGCGGGGCGGTCCGTCGTCGGGGCGCTCATGCCGCCACCTCCTTCGTCGTCGAGCGGGCGGCTCGGGCCTTGCGCGGTCCGGGGGCGGGCAGTCGGAACACGGCCCGCACGAGCGGCGGTGCTGCGATGAACAGGACGACGAGCGACTGCATGACGAGCACGACGTCGATCGGCGTGCCCGTCCGTGCCTGCATCGCGAACCCGCCGGCGCGCAGCGCGCCGAACAGCAGACCGGCGAAGAACGTGCCGAGCGGCTTGGAGCGACCCAGGAGGGCGACGGTGATCGCGTCGAAGCCGAAGCTGGCGGCCACGTCGGCGGTGAGCACCTTGTCGGTGCCCAGCACCTGTGCGGAACCGGCCAGGCCTGCGAGCGCACCGGCCACGAGCATGACCCACACGTACGACGCGTTGACCGAGATGCCCGCGGTACGCGCGGCGTGCGGGTTGGCGCCGACGGCCCGGAACTTGAAGCCGATGGTCGAGCGGCCCATGAGCCACCAGACGAAGATCGCGGCCACGATCGCGACGATGAAACCGGCGTGCAGCCGGAAGCTGTCACCGAGCAGGAGGGGGTACTGCGCCGACTTGGGCACGGCCGGGGAGATCGGGTTCGTGCTGCCCGGGTTCTGCAGCACGGGCGTGGTGAGCAGGTACGCGATCAGGTACACGGCGATCGAGTTGAGCATGATCGTCACGATCACCTCGTGCGCACCCGTGCGGGCCTTGAGGAAGCCCGCGATGCCGGCCCACAGACCACCACCGACGATCGCGGCGAGCATGGCGAGCGGCAGGTGCAGGTACGCCGGCAGGTCGAGGTGGAAGGCCACCCAGCCGGCGAAGATCGCACCGAGGATGATCTGGCCCTGGGCGCCGATGTTGAACAGGCCGGCACGGAAGCCGATGCCGAGGCCGAGGCCGGCGAGGATCAGCGGGATCGACACCGTCATGGTCTCGGTCAGCGGCTTGATCGCGGCCGTGAACGTCTCGGCGTTGGTGTCGAAGACCGCGCCCTGGAACAGGGCGACGTACGCGCTCGACACCGCGCTCCACGCGGCCGCGAACGTGTCCATCGGCTGCGAGAAGAAGTACTTGAGAGCAGCCTGCACGTCGTCGTCGGCGGCGGCGATCAGCACACCGGACAGGACGAGCGCGAGGACCACCGCGAGGACCGTCACGAGCCAGCCGCTCGAGAGGATCTCGCGCATGACCGTGTTGCCCTGCGGCGGCGGCTTCTCGTCGGTCGTGGTGACGGCGGCGGTGCCCGTGGCGGCGGGCGGCGGGACCTCGGGGTCGGGAAGGGGCGGGGTGCTCACCGGTCTGCCTCCTCGGTGGTGGTCCCGTGCTCGGCCTCGAGATCGGCCCCGCCGAGAGTGGTGTGGTGCGCGGCGGCCTGGGCCTGCGCCTCGGCCAGCGGGACGCCGGCCATCATGAGGCCCAGCACGTCACGGTCCGCGCCACCGGGCACCTCGCCGACGATCCGTCCGCGGTACATCACGACGATGCGGTCGGCCAGCCCCAGCACCTCGTCGAGCTCCGTGGAGACGATGATCACCGGCGTGCCGTGGTCGCGTTCCTGCACGATCCGTTGGTGCACGAACTCGATCGAGCCCACGTCCAGGCCGCGGGTCGGCTGCGACGCGATGAACAGGCGCAGCGGGCGGCTCATCTCGCGTGCGAGCACGACCTTCTGCTGGTTGCCGCCTGACAGGGTGCCGGCGGCCGCCTCGACCGACGGCGTGCGCACGTCGAACTCGACCGTGCGCTGCTCGGCGTTCGCTCGCACCTTGGCGAGGTTCATCTGCACGCTGCGGGCGAAGGGCGGCACGTCGTGAAGGTCGAGCACGAGGTTCTCGGCGACCGAGAACTCGGAGACCAGCCCGTCGATCGTGCGGTCCTCCGGCACGAAGCCGACACCGGCGCGCAGCACCTCCTTGACGGACCGGCCGACGAGCTCGTCGCCGTCGAGCTGCACCGAACCCGCGACGGGTTGCGTGAGCCCGAGCATCACCTCGGTGAGCTCCGTCTGGCCGTTGCCCTGAACGCCCGCGATCGCGAGGATCTCGCCGCGTCGCACGCCGAAGCTCACGTCGTCGACCTGCCGCACGCCGGCGGGGTCGATCACGGTCAGGCCGCGCACCTGGACGGTCTCCTCGCCCGGCTCGGCGGGGCCCTTGTCCACCCCGAGGGAGACCGAACGGCCCACCATGAGCGAGGCGAGCTCCTGCTCGGTCGAGGTGGGCGACGCCTCGCCGACGACCTTGCCGCGCCGGATGACCGTGATCCGGTCCGCGATCGCGCGGACCTCACGCAGCTTGTGCGTGATGAAGACGATGGAGGTGCCCGACTCCTTGAGCTGGCGCATGATCCCGATGAGCTCGTCGGTCTCCTGCGGCGTCAGCACCGCGGTCGGCTCGTCGAGGATGAGCACCTCGGCCTTGCGCGAGAGCGCCTTGATGATCTCGACGCGCTGCTGCGCGCCGACCGGCAGGTTCTCGATGAGCGCGTCCGGGTCGACGTCGAACCCGAACCGGTCCGAGATCTCCTTGACGAGCTTGCGCGCCGCGGCGCGGTCGATCAGGCCGCCGCCCTTGACGGGCTCGTGGCCGAGCGCGACGTTCTCGGCGACGGTGAACACCGGCACGAGCATGAAGTGCTGGTGCACCATGCCGATCCCGGCGGCCATCGCGTCGCCCGGTCCGGCGAAGACGCGCGGCTCGTCGTCGAGCAGCACCTCGCCCTCGTCGGGGTCGTACAGGCCGTAGAGCACGTTCATCAACGTGCTCTTGCCAGCCCCGTTCTCGCCCAGCAGCGCATGGATCTCGCCCGGCTGGACGACGAGGTCGATGTGGTCGTTCGCCACCAGCGCGCCGAAGCGCTTGGTGATGCCCCGCAGCTCGAGCTTCACGAGGTCACGCTCCTTCGCGTCGTTGTCAGCACCCTAGCCGCAGGCCAGCCCCCACGGGGCGCGGCGGTGGCCCGGGCATGTCGCCCGGGCCACCGCCGGTCAGGTCAGTTCTGGCTCGGCGACTCGATCTTCAGCTCGCCGCTGATGATCTGCTGCGTGAGCTCGTCGACCTTGGTCTTCAGCTCCGCCGGAACCTTCGAGTCGAAGTCGTGGAACGGCGCGATGCCGATGCCCTCGTTCTCGAGCGTCCCGACGTACGGGTCGGACGTGAAGTTGCCCTCCGAGGCTTCCTTGATGGTGTCGAAGACGGCCGCGCCGATCTCCTTCATCACCGAGGTCAGGACGATCGACGAGTAGTCGGGCGCCGTGAGGAACCAGTCGGCGTCGACGCCGACGATCGAGACGTCGCCGGCGTCCTTGGCCGCCGCCGCCGCACCAAGACCCACCGGGCCGGCCACGGGCATGATGATGTCCGCGCCCTGGTCGATGAAGCCCTTGGCGAGGTTCTGGCCGTTGGCCTGGTTCTCGAAGTCGCCGGTGAACTGGCCGTCCTGCTTGTCCTTGTCCCAGCCGAGCAGCTTCACCGAGGTCCCGCTGTCGGTGTTGTACTGCTTGATGCCGTCGGCGAAGCCGTCCATGAAGATCGTCACCGACGGGAGCTTGATGCCGCCGAAGGTCGCGACCGTGCCGGTGGCCGACATGCCCGCCGCGACGTAGCCGGCGAGGAACGACGCCTCCTGCGTGTTGAAGAGCAGCGGCTTGCCGTTCTCCAGCGTCACGGGGGCGAAGGTCTCGTCGGAGAACGACGAGTCGATGAGCGCGAAGTTGACGTCCGGGTTCGCCGTGGCGGCCGCCTGGATCGGGTCCTCCAGGAGGAAGCCGACGCCGATGATGAGGTCGCACTTGTCCGCGATCATCTGGTCGATGTTCGGCGTGAAGTCCGTCGCGGCGGTCGACTCGACCTTGTTGATCTCGACGCCGAGCTCGTCGGCCGCGCGCTGCAGGCCCTCGGCACCGGACTGGTTGAAGGACTTGTCCTCGAAGCCACCCGAGTCCGAGACCATGCAGGCCTTGAAGTCGACCGGCTCGACGGTCGGTGCCGCGGAGGTCGCGGTCTCTTCGCCACCGGGCGTCGCCTCGTCGTCCGGGGCGTCACCGCACGCCGCGAGAGCAAGGGCCACGGCCCCGCTCAGCGCTGCCACTCGAAGGAAGTTCTTCACGCGTCATCTCCTGGGTCATCTCGGGACGCTGCGCGCTGGTTGCGCGGGCGTCGGTCACCGGCTCGGCGGCTGGGGCCGCCAACCGGCTCGGATGCTTCGGACTCTAGTGAGGCTGGGATGACGCGCGAGTTACCGGCGGGTATCAGGGGCGATCCGTTACGGAGTTGGAACTTCCGCCCAGGTAGCGGTCACGGCGTCTCGCGATGCGGACGTTCTCCGCGGGCCCCTCCCGACAGCACGGCCGCCCGCGCGAGGAGCAGCGCACCCGCCTCGACGGCACGTTCGTCGACGACGATGTTGCCCTGGTGGATGTCGTACGTCGGGCCGCCCGGCGTCCGGGTCCCGAGCCGCGCCATCGCACCGGTCACCTTCGTCAGGTACCACGCGAGATCCTCGCCGCCGAGCGACTGCTCGGTCAGCGTCACCGACCCCTCGCCCAGCACGTCGCGCGCGGCCGCCTCGAGCAGACCCGTGGCCCGCTCGTCGTTCTCGACCGGCGGGACGCCGCGTTGGTGGCGCACCTCGACCTCGACGCCCAGCGGCGCGACGACCTGCTCGACGGCCTGGTGGAACGCGTCCGTGGCCTGCTCCCACGCGCGCACGTCCAGGCACCGCAGGGTGCCGCGGAGCTGGCCCGAACCGGGGATGACGTTGTGCGCCGTCCCGGCCTGCACCGCTCCCCACGTCAGGTTGACGCCGCTGCGCGGGTCGAGCCGACGCCCGAGGATCGCCGGCACCTGCGTGATCACCTGGCCGAGCGCGAACACCAGGTCACCCGTCAGGTGCGGCCGCGACGTGTGCCCGCCCGGGCCTGTGAGCGTGACCGTGACCTCGTCGGAGGCCGACGTGATCGGTCCGATGCGGGTACCAACGAAGCCGACGTCGAGCTTGGGGTCGCAGTGCACCGCGAACAGCCGGCTCACGCCGTCGAGCCCGCCTGCCGCGATCACGTCGAGCGAGCCGCCGGGCTGCACCTCCTCGGCCGGCTGGAAGATCAGCCGCACGCCGACCGCCAGCTCGCCCGCGGCCGCGAGCCGCGCCAGCACGAGGCCCGCACCGAGCACGGCGGTGGTGTGCACGTCGTGCCCGCAGGCGTGCGCGACGTTGGCGCGCGTGGAGTGCCAGGGCAGCCCGCACGCGTCGGCGAGCGGCAGCGCGTCGAGGTCCGCCCGCAGCGCGACGAGGCCTTGTCCCGAGGCGGCGTGCGCCGGACCGATGTCGCACACGAGGCCGGTGCCCGGCAGCAGCCGCGGCTCGAGCCCGGCCGCGGTCAGCCGGTCCGCCACGACCCGCGTCGTGCGCACCTCGGTGCGCGCGAGCTCGGGATACGCGTGCAGGTCGCGCCGGATCGCGACGAGCTCGTCGCGCAGACCCTCGAGCTCGGCGATCAGCCGCAGCGCACCGGCGGAGGTCGGAGCCGGGCGCACCGAGTCGAGGGAGGGCACGGGTCCGGTCTCGAGAGGCACCCGTCGAGGTTATCGCCGTGTGCGGAGCGGCCGTCCGCGGGTCTCACGCCGCGCTCGTCGCGCCGCGCGCTCAGAGCAGGTCGTCGCGGTCCTGCGCGCGCCAGGCGTCGACGGCGGCCTTCACCTGCTGGGCGTGCGCGCGGGTCGTGACGAGCAGCGCGCCGGGGGTGTCGACGACGACGGCGTCGGGCAGCCCGACGACGCTGACGGTCCGGTCGCCGCCGGTCACGACGAACGCGTCGGGTGCATCCACGCGCAGGACCGCCGACGCATCACCGAGCGTCCCGCCCGGGACGAGCCCGGCGAGCGAGGCGAAGTCGCCGACGTCGTCCCACGAGAACTCGCCCGGGACCATCGCGACGCCGCCGGCCGCGGCCACGGGCTCGGCGATGGCGTGGTCGATCGCGATCTTCGTCAGCCCGGGCCACACCCCGGACAGCACGTCGTCACGCTCGGGCGTGTCCCACACGGCGGCGATCGTGCGCAGCCCGCCCGCGAGCGCCGGGAGCTGGGCGTCGAGGTGGTCGAGCAGCACGCGTGCGAGCACGACGAACATGCCCGCGTTCCACCGGTACTCCCCCGTCGCCAGGTACGCGCGCGCCGTCTGCTCGTCGGGCTTCTCGGTGAAGCCCGACGCACGCCGGGCACCCGGTGCGCCCGCGACGCCCGCGGACTCGCCCGCCTGCACGTACCCGAAGGCGGTCGACGGGCCCGTCGCGCGGATGCCGATGGTCACGACGTAGCCCGCGCGGGCCGCCTCGACCGCCTCGCGCACCGCGGCGTGGAACTCGTCCGTGTCGCCGATGACGTGATCCGCGGCGAACGACCCGATCACGACGTCGGGCCCGTGCCGCTCGAGCAGCACCGCCGCGGCCAGGCCGATCGCGGCCATCGAGTCGCGCGGCGAGGGCTCGACGAGCAGCCGGCCGCCCGGGCCCGTCGTGAGCCCCGGCACCTGCCGCGCCACCTCGTCGGCGTGCCGCACGCCCGTCACCACCACGACGCCGTCCTCGCCCGTGAGCGGTGCGAGCCGGTCGACGGTCGCCTGCAGCAGCGTGCGGCCCGAGCCCGTGAGGTCGAGCAGGAACTTGGGGTGACCGGCCCGGGACAGCGGCCACAGCCGGGTGCCCGCGCCGCCCGCGGGGACGACGGCGTGGAAGCCGGACAGAGGGGTCGCCATGGCCGCCAGGGTAGCGGCGGGCCGGCGCGTCCGTGGGCCGGCCCCGGGCCACCGCACGAGCCGCGTGTGGGATGGCTCACACCGGCGGGACCAAAGGCCTACCCGGCGCGGCCGACGTGCGCGAGGTCGATACAGTGAGGACTCGAACGGGACACCGACGTCCCACCTCTGACTCGCCAGGAGGATCCCCCGTGTCCGCAGCGCCCCCCGCGCCGCCCCGACCGCCGGCCAAGACCCGCAAGGCACCCGTCGGGACCCTGTACAGGGGTCGCGAGGGAATGTGGTCGTGGGTCGCGCACCGCGTCACCGGCGTCGCCATCTTCTTCTTCCTGCTGGTCCACGTGCTCGACACGTCGCTCGTGCGGCTCTCGCCGCAGGACTACAACGACGTCATCGGGACGTACAAGAACCCGATCATGGGCCTCGGCGAAGCCGGCCTGGTGGCCGCGATCGTGTTCCACGCGTTCAACGGCATCCGGATCATCCTGGTCGACTTCTGGGCCAAGGGCCCGAAGTACCAGCGCGTGATGCTGTGGGTCGTCATCGGACTGTTCTTCGTGACGATGGCGGGCTTCCTGCCGCGGCACCTCATGCACGTGTTCGGGGGCGAGTGATGACCACGATCGCCGACCCGAAGGCGCCGCGCCCGCCGCGCGCCCGCCCGTCGCGCCTGACCACGCGCGGCAACACCGAGCTCTACGGCTGGGTCTTCATGCGCGCGTCCGGCGTGATCCTGCTGGTGCTGATCTTCGGCCACCTGTTCGTCAACCTCGTCGCGGGCGAAGGCGTCAAGGCCATCGACTTCGGCTTCGTCGCGGGCAAGTGGGCCTCGCCGCTGTGGCAGGTCTGGGACCTGCTGATGCTCTGGCTCGCGATGATCCACGGCACCAACGGCGTGCGCACGATCATCAACGACTACGCGAGCCGGGACGGGCTGCGGCTCGCGCTCAAGGGCCTGCTCTACTTCGCCTTCCTCGTCGTCGTCGTGCTCGGGACGCTCGTGATCTTCACGTTCGACCCGTGCCCGACCGACGCCCCGCTCGACCTGCTGCCGTCGTTCTGCACGGCCTGAGAGGACCCCGACGAGATGCAGACCCACCAGTACGACGTCGTGATCGTCGGCGCGGGCGGCGCGGGCATGCGCGCGGCCCTCGAGTCGTCGACGCGCGTGCGCACCGCGGTCATCACCAAGCTCTACCCGACGCGTTCCCACACGGGTGCGGCGCAGGGCGGCATGTGCGCCGCGCTGGCCAACGTCGAGGAGGACAACTGGGAGTGGCACACGTTCGACACCGTCAAGGGCGGTGACTACCTCGTCGACCAGGACGCCGCCGAGGTGATGGCCAAGGAGGCCATCGACGCGGTGCTCGACCTGGAGAAGATGGGCCTGCCGTTCAACCGCACGCCCGAGGGGCGCATCGACCAGCGCCGGTTCGGCGGGCACACGCGCAACCACGGCGAGGCCGCCGTGCGCCGGGCCTGCTACGCCGCGGACCGCACGGGTCACATGATCCTGCAGACGCTCTACCAGCAGTGCGTGAAGAACGACGTCCAGTTCTTCAACGAGTTCTACGTGCTCGACCTGCTCGTGGACCACGACCTGGCCGCCGGTGAGGTCGAGGAGGGCGAGGAGGTCAACGTCTCGGGCGTCGTCGCCTACGACCTCGCGACCGGCGAGATCCACGTCTTCCAGGCGAAGTCGGTCGTGTTCGCGACCGGCGGTGCGGGCAAGATCTTCAAGACGACGAGCAACGCGCACACGCTCACGGGCGACGGCATGGCGCTGGCCTACCGCCGCGGCATCCCGCTCGAGGACATGGAGTTCTTCCAGTTCCATCCGACCGGCCTCGCGGGTCTCGGCATCCTGCTCTCGGAGGCCGCGCGCGGTGAGGGCGGCATCCTGCGCAACGCCGACGGCGAGCGCTTCATGGAGCGCTACGCCCCGACGATCAAGGACCTCGCCCCGCGCGACATCGTCGCCCGGTCCATGGCGAACGAGGTCCGCGAGGGCCGCGGCGCCGGACCGAACAAGGACTACGTCCTGCTCGACCTCACGCACCTGGAACCCGCGCACATCGACGCCAAGCTCCCGGACATCACGGAGTTCGCGCGCACGTACCTCGGCATCGAGCCCTACACCGAGCCCGTGCCGGTCTACCCGACGGCGCACTACGCGATGGGCGGCATCCCGACGAACATCGAGGGCGAGGTGCTGCGCAACGCGACCGACGTGATCAAGGGCCTGTACGCCGCCGGCGAGGTCGCATGCGTCTCGGTGCACGGCTCCAACCGCCTGGGCACCAACTCGCTGCTCGACATCAACGTGTTCGGCAAGCGCGCCGGGCGCGCCGCGGCCGCGTACGCCGCGACCGCCGACTTCGTGCCGCTTCCCGACGAGCCCGCGACGGCTGTCGAGGCCGGGCTCGAGACGATCCGCACGCGTCCCGACGGCGAACGGGTCGCGGACATCCGCCGCGCGCTGCAGGAGACGATGGACGCCAACGCGCAGGTGTTCCGCACGCAGGAGTCGCTGACACAGGCTCTCGCCGACATCAAGGAGCTGCACACGCGGTTCCGCGCGGTCTCCGTGCAGGACAAGTCCCGCACGTTCAACACGGACCTGCTCGAGGCCGTCGAGCTCGGCTTCCTGCTCGACATCGCCGAGACGGTCGTCGTGGGCGCGCTCAACCGGGCGGAGTCGCGCGGCGGGCACTTCCGCGAGGACTACCCGAACCGCGACGACGAGAACTTCATGCGGCACACCATGGCCTACCGCCGTCCGCTGCCGGCCACCACCGGCCGCAAGAAGCGCACCGGCGGCGACGCCAAGGGCGCCTTCAGCCACGCCGAGACCTTCGACGACTACCAGCTCGTGCTCGGCAGCAAGCCCGTCACCGTGACCCGCTACCAGCCGATGGAGCGCAAGTACTGATGACTGCCGCGATCGAGGACTCCCCCACCAAGGTCGGCGCCGTTCCGTCGTTCACCGTGACGATGCGCGTCATGCGCTACCTCCCGTCCGACGAGGGCGGCGAGACGGTCGCGCACTGGGACGACTTCCAGGTCAAGGTGCACGGCACCGACCGCGTGCTCGACGCGCTCCACATGATCAAGTGGGAGCAGGACGGCTCGCTGACGTTCCGCCGCTCGTGCGCGCACGGCGTGTGCGGGTCGGACGCGATGCGCATCAACGGCCGCAACCGCCTGGCCTGCAAGACGCTGCTCAAGGACCTCGACATCACCAAGCCGATCACGGTCGAGCCCATCAAGGGCCTGCCCGTGGTCAAGGACCTGGTCGTCGACATGGAGCCGTTCTTCGCGTCCTACCGCGAGATCATGCCGTTCCTCGTCACCACGGGGCACGAGCCGACGAAGGAGCGCCTGCAGTCGGCCGAGCAGCGCGCACGGTTCGACGACACGACGAAGTGCATCCTGTGCGCCTCGTGCACCTCGTCGTGCCCGGTGTTCTGGACCGACGGGCAGTACTTCGGGCCCGCCGCGATCGTCAACGCGCACCGGTTCATCTTCGACAGCCGCGACGAGGGCGGCGCGCAGCGCCTCGAGATCCTCAACGACAAGGAGGGCGTGTGGCGCTGCCGCACGACCTTCAACTGCACGGAAGCGTGCCCCCGCGGCATCGAGGTCACCAAGGCGATCCAGGAGGTCAAGCGCGCGATGATCACGCGCGCCTTCTGACCGCGACGCGCGGGCCGGACCCGGGTCGGACCGGCGCGACTAGGGTGCGGTGGCGTGGACGAGATCAGGCTGCCGGGCGGGAACGTGGGCGGGGCGGTGCTCGTCGGGAACACGGTGCGGCGACCCACCGGGCCGTGGACACCCGCCGTGCACGAGCTGCTGGGGTTCCTGGCCGCCGCGGGGTTGCCGCTCGTGCCCCGCGCGCTGGGCATCGACGAGCGCGATCGCGAGATCCTCACGTACCTGCCGGGTGAGGTCGTCCCGATCGGCGAACGCGAGCTGACCGACGCCCAGCTCACCTCGACGGCACGCTGGCTGCGCGAGTACCACCGCGTGGTGGCGGACTTCCCGCGCGGGTCGCGCCGCTGGCGCTTCGTCGAGACTGCGCTCGCGCCCGGGCAGATCATCTGCCACCACGACATGGCGATGTACAACCTGGCGTTCGACGGCGACGAGCTCGTCGGGGTCTTCGACTGGGACGTCGCGGGTCCGGGCGTGCCGCTCGACGACCTGGCGATGCTCGCCTGGGCGTCACCCCTGCTGCATCCCGACGACGACGCGCGGCGCATGGCCCACGGGCTGCGCGTGCTCGCCGACGGGTACGGCGACGTCGACCCGGTCTCGCTCCTGCGTCATGTCGAACAGCGCATGACGGACTCGTCGGACCGGATCTCCGCCGGCCAGCGCGCGGGCGATGCCGGGATGCTCAACCTGCGCGAGCGCGGCGAGCCCGCCGCGACGCTCGCACGCCTGCGCGTGCTGATCGGCCGGACCGACGAGCTGGTGGACGCGATCGCACACGGCTGACCTGCCCGGTCATACCTCGTCGGGATGCTCGTCGGGACGATCGAGGGGCGGGTCGGCGACCCACGCCGCCGCGAGCAGCATGATCCGCGCGATGAGGTTGACCCAGACCAGCAACGTCAGGATGACGGCGAACGGCGCGAACGCCGGGTTCGAGGTCGCGCTCCCCGCGACCACCGAGGTGCCGAGGTACCGGATCACACCGATGCCCACCCCCGCGACGAGCGCACCCAGCACCAGGTCCCGCCTCGGCGGCGACTCGCCGGCGAGCACCCGCACGACGAGCAGGAACACCCCGACGTCCAGCACGAACGCGACGAGGACCGCGACGACCTGCAGCGTGACGTTGGCCGCGGCGCCCCGGTCGAGCGCACGCAGCACCCACTGCGCGGCGGCCGTGGCCCCGGTGGTGAGCAGGACCGAGAGCAGGATCGCGAACGCGAAGCCCGCGAGCCCGACGAGCTGGCGCAGCTTGCCGACGACCGCGTTGTCGCCACCGCCCGCCTCGTCGGCGAACATCGCCCGCACGCCGGTGCGCAGTGCCCCGGTGGCAGCGAGCGCGGACAGCATCAGCACGACCACGGCGACGACCCCCGCCACGGTGAGACCACCGGTGAGCTTCAGCGAGTCCGGGGAGATCACCCCGCCGTTGCTGCCGTTGTCGACGATGCCCGGCAGCGCCTCGTCGATCGCGTCGAGCACCTTCTGGCGCAGCTCCGCGTTGCCACCCAGCACGGCCATGAAGATCGTCCAGGCGAACGTCAGCGCCGCGAAGACGGAGAACAGCGTCGCGTACGCGATGCCACCCGTGAGCACGCCGCCCCCGCGCGCCCCGAACCGGGCGTTCGCACGTGCCGGCCGGGTCTGCTGCCACCACACGAGGAGCGCCTTCGCCCGGCTGACGAGCGAGGGCCTGGCGCCGTCGACGTGACCCGGGCCCGCGGCGTCCGGGTCCGGTGCCTGCGCAGCGGCGTGGGCGTGCGCCGCACCGGCGCCTCGGGGCGGGACCGCCGGATCGGGAGGGGCGCTCATCGTCCGACACTAGGTCGGGGTGGGCACCTCGGCACCTCGCCCACGCGGCATCGTCGGGGGGTCGGCCACCCACGCGGCGACCAGCAGGACGATGCGCGCCATCAGGTTGACCCACAGCAGCAACGTCACCGCCACCGCGAAGGTCGCGAGCACCGGGGTGCGGTCGATCGCACCCGACACCACGGACGTGCCCAGGTAGCGGATCACTCCCATCGCGGTCGCGGCGAACACCGACCCGAGCAGCAGGTCACGCCGCGGCGGGTCCTCGCCCCCGAGCACGACGACGATCAGCACGAACATCGCCGCGTCGATCGTGAAGGCCACCGCGAGCCCACCGGCACGCAGCAGCAGGTTGCCCGAACCCGACCAGCCCAGCAGGTCGAGCACCCAGTGCAGGACCGTCCCGAACGCGGTGGTGAGCAACGCGGACAGCACGACCGCGAGCGCGATGGCGATCAGCCCACCGAGCGCCCGCACCCTGCCCATCACGGCCGCCTCGGGACCGACCGCCTCATGCCCGAACATCGCCCGCACACCCGTGCGCAGTGCCGCCGTGGCCGCGAGCGCCGAGAGCACGAGGACGCCGACCGCGACGACGCCCGCGACGCTCGTCGTCACGGTGAGCTGGAGATCCGAGGGGTCGATGAGGCCTTCCGACTCGGGCGTGTCCACCAGGCCGGGCAGGACGGAGTCGATCGCACGCAGCATCCTGTTCAGGAGCTCCTCGTTGTTCCCGACGATCGCCGTGAACACGGACCAGCCGATCGTCAGCACCGCGAACACGGAGAACAGCGCCGCGTACGCGATGCCACCGGTGAGGACCCGCCCGCCGCGCGCGCCGAACCGGACGAGGGCCCGCCCGGGACGCGACCGCTGCCACCAGTCGAACGCCGCCATGCCGCGCCCGACGAGCGTGGGCGGGGCCGGATCGACGTGGCCGGCCACACCGTCACCGGCGGGATCCGGCGAGAGCGCGGCCGCGTGGGTGTGCGCCGCGCCCGCTCCCCGGGGCGGGCGCGTGGACTCGTCGGGGGCGCTCATCGAGCGGGCCTAGGTGGCCGCAGCGTCGTCGGCACCCGTGAGCAGGTGCTCGAGCTCGGGCCGCCACACGGCGTCGTCGCCGCAGCGGTAGCAGTGCAGGCGGTCGACGACGAACGACGCGTCGAAGTCGCCGAGCTCGTCCATCGCCTCGTCGAGCCGCTCGTCCGGGAGGTCGTGCGCGACCGTGACGTGCGGGTGGTAGTGGAACCGCAGGCTCTGCTCGAGCGGCCCCGTGCGGACCTCGGACTCGAGCTGCTCGCACGCCGCGATCCCGTCGGCCACCTGGACGAACGCGACCTGCGAGACCGGCCGGAACGTGCCCGTGCCGCGCAACCGCAGCGTGAACGGCCGGTGCCGGGTCGCCACCGCGTCGAGGTGGGCGCGCACCTGTGGAACGAGGCCGGGCTCGATCACCGTCGGCGCCAGCAGGGTCACGTGCGGGGGGATGAAGTCCGCCCACCGGTCGCCGAACCGCGCCCGCGCCGCCTGGAGCTGCGTGCCGAACGGCTCGGGGATCGTCACCGCCACGCCGATCAGCAGCTGACCCGGCGCGCGTTCGGGGAGCCTCATGCGGGCGCGACCGCGGTCACGCGGGGCCGTCGCGCCAACAGCCCGGAGCGCTCGTAGAGCCGGTCGAGCGTGCCGCCGGCGATGTCGCGCGCCTTCTCGGCGCCCGCCGCGAGCAGGTCGTCGAGCGAGGCCGGGTCGTCGAGGTAGCCGAACACGCGCTGCTGGAACGGCTCGACCCACGCGACGACGACGTCTGCGAGGTCCTTCTTGAGATCGCCGTAGCCCTTGCCGTCGTAGTCCGCCTCGAGCGACGCGACCGGTCGGTCGGTGAGCGCCGAGAAGATCGTCAGCAGGTTCGAGATGCCGGGCTTGGCCGCCACGTCGAACCGGATCTCCCGCTCGGTGTCGGTCACGGCGGACCGGATCCGCTTCGCGATCACCTTGGGGTCGTCGAGGAGCTCGATCAGCCCGTTCGGCGACGTCGCGGACTTGCTCATCTTCGACGTCGGGTCCTGCAGGTCGTAGATCTTCGCGGTCGACCGCACGATGTGCGGTTCGGGGACGACGACCGTGCCCGCGCCGAACCGCGAGTTCAGGCGCACCGCGAGGTCGCGCGTCAGCTCGAGGTGCTGGCGCTGGTCCTCCCCGACGGGCACGAGGTTCGTGTCGTAGAGCAGGATGTCCGCCGCCATCAGCACCGGGTAGGTGAACAGGCCGACCGTCGTTCCCTCTGCACCCTGCTTGGCCGACTTGTCCTTGAACTGCGTCATGCGGCCGGCCTCGCCGAACCCGGTGTGGCACGAGAGCAACCAGGCCAGCTCGGCGTGCTCGGGGACGTGCGACTGCACGAACAGCAGCGACCGCGCCGGGTCGACGCCCGCGGCGAGGTACTGCGCGGCGGTCCGGCGGGTGCGCTCGCGCAGCACCGCCGGGTCGGGTGCGACCGTGAGCGCGTGCAGGTCGACGACGCAGTAGATCGCCTCGTTGTCGTCCTGCAGCGCGACCCACTGCGTCAGCGCACCGAGGTAGTTGCCGAGCTGGAGCGAGTCCGACGTGGGCTGCATGCCCGAGAAGATGCGAGCTGACACGGCTTCGGGGTCCGATCTGTGCGTGCGAGTCTGTGCGTGCGAGGGTGCCGCCACGGAGCGGCGCGGTCAGGTCCGGCGCGAGCGTAGTCGCTCAGGTCGCCTCGTCGTCGAAGGGTGCGGGGCTTTCGACCGTCGCGGAGCCGGTCGTCCGGCCACGGCTGCCGGGCCACGCACCCGCGGCGGCGGTAGCCGTCGCGACAGGCTGGTCGGGCTCGAGCAGGGCCTCGCGCACGATGCGGCGCGGGTCGTACCGGCGCGGGTCGAGCGCCTCCCAGTCGACGCCGAGGTCACCTGACTCCGCGTCGATGCGGGTCCGGGTCTCGCTCAACCACGCGCGGCCGCGGCGCACCAGATCCGCGAGCTGTTCCGCGTACCCGGGAAGGCGGTGGGGCCCGATCACGACGGCAGCGACGAGCAGGATCACCACGAGCTCGGCGCCGTTGATGTCGAACACCGAACCAGGCTACCCCGGCCCGCTCGCACTCCCGGGCCCGGGAGTGCGCAGGACGTCACGACGGGGTCAGCCCGACTCCTGCAACCGCACCCGCACGTCGCGCTCGTCGTCGCCCGTGCGCACGCGCAGCACGACGACGTCGCCGGGCTCGTGCGCACGGATCGCGACGATGAGCTCGTCGGGTTCGGTCACGGGGCGGTCGTCGATCGCGAGGATGACGTCGCCCGAGCGGATGCCCGCGCGGTCCGCCGGTCCGTCCACGACGACCGCGGGCTGGTCGCCCTGGGCCTCGCGCGAGACGAGCACGCCCTCGCCCGTGTAGGTCTCGTCGAGCAGCACGCCGATCACCGGATAGGTCGCGACGCCCGTCTCGATGAGCTGGGTCGCGGTGCGGCGCGCCTGGTCCGACGGGATCGCGAAGCCGAGCCCGATGCTGCCGCCCGCGGTCGTGCCCGTGCCGGGCGGCTGCGCGATCGCCGAGTTGATGCCGACGACCTCGCCGTCCGCGTCCACGAGCGGCCCGCCGGAGTTGCCGGGATTGATGGCCGCGTCGGTCTGGATCGCGTTGATGAACGCCGTGTCGGTCTCGTCGCCGGCCGTCACCGGGCGGTTGAGCGCGCTGACGATGCCGGTCGTGACCGTCCCGGCCAGGCCGAGCGGCGCACCGATCGCGATCACCGGGTCGCCCACCGCGACCGCGCTCGAGTCCGCCAGGACGAGCGGTGTGAGCCCGTCCGCGTCGACCTTGACGACCGCCAGGTCGTACTCCGCGGTGCGTCCGACGATCGTCGCGTCGAGCTGGTCGCCGTTGGCGAACGTCACGACGAGCGTGCCGCCCGTCTCGTCGGCGCCCGCGACCACGTGGCTGTTCGTCAGCAGGTAGCCGTCCTGCCGCAGCACGAAGCCCGAGCCGGTCGTCGTTCCCGTGCTGCCCGACGCCTCGATCGAGACCACGCTCGGCAGCACGGCCGCCGCGATCTGGGCCGTCGAACCCGCGGCGGGCTCGGCCGAGGCGCGCGGCACCACCGCCGGCAGACCGGCATCCGCGAGGTGCGTGTCGTCGGTCAACCGCGCGCCGAGCACGCCTCCGACCAGCCCCGCGAGCAGCGCGACGATCATGAGCGGCACGACCCACGCGACCGACAACGTGCGCCGCGGCCGCCGCTCGCGCCGGCGCGGCTGCGGTGCGGACGGCGTCCCCCACTGCGCGTCGGACGGCGGGAACGCGACGGGCGGAGCCGGCGGGAAGGCGGGCGGGAGGTTCGTGGGACCGCCGACGGTCGACGGCATCGCCGCACCGGGCATCGCCGCACCGTACGGCGCACCGTACGGCCCGCCCGGCTGGTGTGCCGACGTGACCGGCGGGCTCGGCGGGTCCGACTCGGCGGCCCGACCCGACGTGGCCGGGGTGGGCGGGGTGGGCGGGGTCGACGGCAGCGGGCGCCTCCCGTTCGGGGGCGCGAACAGCTCGTCGAGCGGGTCCGGGGTCGTCACGGCTGGACGTCCAGCGCACCGGCGACGGTGGCCCAGCCGCGGGACAGCCGCGCAGGCACGCCGTCGTCGTACGCACCCCGCGGGAACGCGGCGACGACCGCGCCGGTCGTCTCGTCGGCGCGCGGCGCCACGACCTGCACGACGGTCTGGCCGCACTGCCACGCCACGTGCCAGGGCTCGTACGACAGGACGTACGCCTCGCGGCCGTCGAGCTCGAACGTCTCGGCGCCGGCCAGGGCCGCGGTGTCGAGCCGGCCGATCTGCTCGGTCACGACGAGCTTGCCCGCCGGCCCGGTCAGGTCGATCTCGAGCACCGACGCGTCCGTGCCGATCCATCGCGTGCCGGTGACCGCCCAGCCGTCGGGCAGCGTGTCGGGGAACGTCCAGCCCTGTGCGCGCAGCTCGTCGACCGCGGTGTCGTGCACGACGACGACCTCGTCCGACCCGTCGTCACCCGCGGCGATCGACCGCCCGAGCAGGTCGAGATCGACCGCGGAGTGACCGGACGGCACGACGACCGGCCGGTCGCCGAGGACGAACAGCATCGCGGCGAGCGCGCCGAGACCCGCGACGGAGCCGACGAGCAGGCGCGACGGTCCCCGCCGCGCCGCGACGTCGCCGTGCAGCGCTCCGCCCCTGTGCAGCAGGCCGTGCGACAACCCGTGCGACGGCAGGGACACCCCCGGCGGGACGGCGAAGGGGTCGCGCACCGGCGGCGGTGCGGGGGCGTCGTCGGACGAGGCGAGCGACAGGAGCCGGGCCGTCAGGTCGGCGGGCGTGGGCACGTCGTCGGCACAGGACCACAGCCGCGCGTGCGCCTCGCGGGCCGCCGCGAGCTCGTCGGCGCACTGCGGGCACGCGGCGACGTGCGCGAGAGCGCGTTCGGTCGCGGCGACCGAGAGCTGGCCGTCGACGAGCGCGCTGATCCGGGTCCCGAGGTGGCTCACGGCGCCACCTGGGTGAGCTCGTCGAGCGATCCCCCGTCGACCGGTCGCTCGTCGGACCGGACGCGGACCGGCTGCGGGGCACGGTGCTCGAGCGACTCGCGCAGCCGGGCGCGGGCCCGGTGGATGCGCGAGCGCACGGTGCCGAGCTTGATGCCCAGCGTCACCGCGATCTCCTCGTAGGACAGACCCTCGATGTCGCACAGGACGACGGCCGCGCGGTACTCGGGCGGCAGGTCGTCGAGCGCGTGCTGGATGTCGCGGTCGAGGTTGCCGTGCTCGAACGCCCGCTCGGGGGCCGCGAGCTGGTCGCCGCTGACGAAGCGGTCGGCGCTGTCCCCCATCGCGTCCATCCGGATGCGCGCCCGGCGACGCACCTGGTCGAGGAACAGGTTCGTCGTGATGCGGTGCAACCAGCCCTCGAACGTGCCCGGCTGGTAGGTGTGCAGCGAACGGAACACACGGACGAACGTCTCCTGCGTGAGGTCCTCGGCGTCGTGCCGGTTCCCCGTGAGTCGGTAGGCGAGCCGGTAGACGCGCGCGGAGTGCAGGCGCACGATCTCCTCCCAGGACGGCGGCTGCCATCCGGTGGGCGGGGTGCTGCTCGGCACGAGGCTCCTTCGTTCGTCGGTCGGTCGCCGGTCGGTCTCCGAGTGCTGGCGGCCATTCTCCCAGGCTCGCGGCAACGCCGCGTCACCAGCGCAACGCCGCGAGGCGCCCGGAAGTTCCGCTCGGGGCGCGCTAGCCTGGCCACAGCCGCCGCTCGGGCGGCACCGGCCGGGGGCACCCTGGCAGCAGGATCCCCTCGGGAGGCCGCCATCTCAGCCGACAAGGCCAGCAGCTGGGTCTACGCCCAGGACTTCGTCGTCGAGGACGACGTCCTCCTGCGGGCCCGCGAACGCGCCGCCCAGCTCGGTACCGATGCGGTGCTGCCCGGCACCGGCGCGACGCTGGCGGTGCTGGCCGCCGCGGTCGACGCCCGCACAGCCGTCGAGGTCGGCACCGGCACCGGCGTCGCCTCGCTGTACCTGCTGCGCGGCATGCCCGAGGCCGGTGTCCTGACGACAATCGACCCCGAGGTCGAGCACCAGCGGGCCGCAAAGGACGCGTTCGCCGAGGCGGGCGTCCGCGCGACCCGCACGCGCGCGATCTCCGGCCGGGCGCTCGACGTGCTGCCGCGCCTGACCGACGCCGCCTACGACCTCGTGCTCCTCGGTCGCCCCGCGCTCGAGGGCTCGCACGCCGACGCGGTCGCACACGTCGAGCAGGCGGTGCGGCTGCTGCGCACGGGCGGCGTCCTCGCCGTCGACCACGCGCTGTGGCACGACCGGGTGTCGGACCCGGCGCGACGCGACGAGGCCACCACGACCGTCCGTGAGATCGGTCGCCTCGTGCGCGACGACGAGCGACTCCTGCCCGCGCTGCTCCCGGTCGGCGACGGCCTGCTCGTCGCGGTCCGTCGCTGACCGCACCGCCCGCACGGGGCCGGCGCGCACGACGCCGGCGCGTTCGCGTCAGCGCGCTCGCGTCAGCGCAGCTCGCGTCAGCGCGCTCGCGTCAGCGCAGCTCGGTGAGGTAGCGCAGCAGCAGACGCGCACCGAACCCGGTCGCGCCCTCGTTGACCTCGTGCCGGTCCGCGGTCGAACGCGCGGGCCCGGCGATGTCGAGGTGCGCCCAGCTGCGGTCCCCGACGAACCGGCGCAGGAACAGCGCGGCCGTGATCGACCCGCCGCCGATCTTCGTCGTCGCGGGGACGTGCCGCAGGTCGGCGACGTCGCTGTGCACCGCGTCCTCGTACTCCGCGACCAGCGGCATCGGCCAGGCGGGTTCGCCGGCCTCCTCGCCCGCCTCGGCGAGCGCGGCGACGACCTTCTCGTCCGTGCCGTAGAGCGCGGCGTGCTGCTTGCCGAGCCCCACCGACGCGGCACCGGTGAGCGTCGCGACGTCGATCAGCACGTCGGGGTCGAGCGTCGCGTCCGCCCAGGCCAGCGCATCGGCCAGCACCAGCCGCCCCTCGGCGTCGGTGTTGGCGATCTCGACCGTCGTGCCGCCGTACATGCGCAGCACGTCCCCGGGCCGGTACGACGATCCCCCGAAGTGGTTCTCGGCGAGCGGCATGACCGCGGTGACGCGGTGCAGCACGCCGGCCTCGGCGGCACCCAGCACGGTCGCGAGCGCGACCGCGGCGCCGGTCATGTCCGTCTTCATCGGCACCATCGCCTCGCGCGGCTTGATGGACAGCCCGCCCGTGTCGTACGTGATGCCCTTCCCGACGACGACGACGTGCCGACCGGTGCCCGGTTCGAAGGTCGGAGGCGTCCACGACACGGTCACGAGCTGCGGCGGCGACGCGGAGCCCGCACCGACGGCGAGGATCCCGCCGAACCCCTGCGCGGCGAGCTCACGCGGACCGAGCACCTGCACGTCGAGCCCCGCGTCGGTGCCCAGGCGCCGCGCCTGGTCGGCGAACCAGGCGGGGTCCTTGATGTTCGACGGGGTGGTCGCGAGGTCACGCACCAGCCACGTCGCCGCGGCGGAGGTGCACCCCGCGGCGACCGCAGCGCCGATGCGCGTGCCGTCACGACCGAGCAGCACGAGATCCGGCGCCGGACGCACCGCCGGACGAGCGGCCGCCGTCGGCGACGTCCAGGCCGCGAGCAGGTAGCCCTCGGTGACCGCGCGGGCCGCGTGCGCGGACTGCGACGCGCTCTGGCCGGCGTCGTCGCCCAGCGTCGTCACCACGCGACCGAGACCGCGCACCGCACGTGCGAGCGCGGCGCCGGCACGGCGCAGGTCGGTCCGCGACCCGGTGCCGATGCCGACCAGGACGACCCGCGGCGGTAGGCCCGCCCACGGGAGCGTGACGCGCGATCCCGCCGGGAACGGGAGCTGCAGCACGTACGCCTCGCCCGCCGCGCCGGTCAGGCCGGCGCGCTCGGCGATCTCCGCGAGGTCGATGCCGTACCGGGCGGCCAACGAGGCGGCGCCGCGGCGCGGCTGCGGCCCCTCGTCGCCCTCGACGGGGGGTGCGATCTGCACGGCGACCGCATCGACGTCGCTCTCCAGCAGGAGAGGGGTCGACGCGATCGCGCCGCCCGACAGCGTGACGGACGGCGGGGTGCGGCCGATGACGCCGAGGCTCCGCCCGGGCGCCGCCGGAGCGGCGCTGCGGCTGGAGCCTCGAGCGGTCGACGACGTGCGGCGACCGGCGGGTGCCATGCGGCTAGCCGGCGACGGAGGTGAGGGCCTCACCGAGCTCGGCAGCCTCGGTCGCGTTGAGCTCGACCACCAGCCGTCCACCGCCCTCGAGCGGGACGCGCATCACGATCCCGCGGCCCTCCTTGGTCACCTCGAGGGGGCCGTCACCGGTCCTCGGCTTCATCGCGGCCATGCGTGGGCCTCTCCTTCGCCTCGTGCGTACGACCGGACCGCCCGCGGGGCGCCTACGGCGCGCCCACCAGCGCGTCCTGTTGGCCGGCTGTCCGGGGACCATCCTAGTTCACAGGGCGGACAAGCCTGTCGGGTTCGTCACGGTGGCCAGCCGCTGCCCGGTCGTAGCCGCCAGATCTGCCACACCCAGACGGCCTGCAGGACCAGCATGAGCGTCAGGACGCCGCCGAACCACGCGCGCCGGGCGGCCGCGGGTCGCGTGACGACACCGGCCGCGACCGCACCGAGCGGGAATGCCAGCAGCAGGAACCGCGCGAGGCTGCTGCCCGGCTCGACGGCGGCGGCGAGGTAGAGCAGGTAGGCGGCGGGCCACGCGTGCAGCTCCGGACCCAGCCGCCAGGCCGCGGGGACGACGAGCAGCGCGACGACGAACGCGAACGACGCCAGCAGCACCCAGGGTGCCGTGTCCCCGAACCAGAACCGGGAGACGTACCCCCACGACCCGAACGGCGTGACCTCGCGCACCCCGCGCCACGCCTCCTGCGTGCGCAGGTACGCCTGCGGGTCTCCCGTGACCAGCCCGCAGATCGCGGGCCACAGCACGCCGGACGCCGCGGCGGCGGCCGTCAGGACGCCGAGCCCGACGAGATCTCGCCGTGGCAGGGCCGTGCCGTCGCGGCGCGCCTCGCGCCAGCGGTAGGCCGCGTGCACGAGCACGACGACGAGCATCGGCAGCGCCACGGCACGCGTCAGCCCGAGCGCGATCAGGACCGCGCTCGCCCCGAGGTAGCGCCGCCGGACCAGCAGGAGCAGCGCGGCCGCGACCAGGAGCAGCGCGAGCGCCTCGGTGTAGGCGACCTGCAGCACCACCGCCGTCGGGAACGCACACACGAGCGCGACCGTGGCCAGCGGCAGGCCCGGCCGGGCCGCGACCGCGCGCGGAGCGCCGAACGTCACCGCCCGGTGCACCACCGGCATCGCCGCCGCCGCGAGCACGAGCGACGTCAGCGGAGCGGCCACCTCCCACGGCAGCGTCGTGAGCGTCATGACGCCCCGCACCAGCAGCGGGTACAGCGGGAAGAACGCCCACGCGTTCTGCTGCACGTCGCCGTCCGGGCCGATCGGCAGCTCGGTCGGATATCCCTCGGTCGCGATCCGGTGGTACCAGCCGCTGTCCCAGAACAGGCCCGTGATCTGCCAGTACGTCGGGTGCGGGGGTGCCCACGGGTTGGCGCCCTGCGCCGCCGCCGCGACGAGCAGCAGCACCGCGCCGAACGCCCGCGCCGCGACGAACACCGCGAGCGACTGCACCCACCACGGCCACCCGCGCGCGTCCCACCAGGGCCACGGCGTTCGTGCGACGCGAGCCGGTCCGTCGGGCCGGCTCACGGCGTCGCCCGGTGGCGCGGCCGCGGCCGCGGTCTCGTCGGGGGCTGCCGTGCTCATGCGATCCCGCGCACGACCCGGGCCGGTGGCCGCTCCCCGCGGATCGTCGCGACCATGTCCAGCGTGCGTCGCGTGGCGCGCACGTCGTGCGCGCGGAACACCCGGGCGCCGAGCCAGGCCGCGACCGCCGTCGCAGCGAGCGTGCCCTCGAGCCGTTCCTCGGCGGGCAGGTCGAGACTCTCGCCGACGAAGTCCTTGCGCGAGAACGCCATGAGCACCGGGAACCCGAGATCGACCAGCGCGGTCGTGCGGCGCACCAGGTGCAGCGAGTGCCACGTGGTCTTGCCGAAGTCGTGCGTCGGGTCGACGAGCACGCTGCGCGGGTCGATGCCGAGGGCCACGGCCCGGCGCGCAGCCGCGCCGACGGTCGCGATCACGTCGTCGAGCACCCCGTCCAGCGGGTCGTCGAACGCCGCGGCGCCCGACCCGTTGCGCGACTCCGGGCGCGACTCGGTGCGCGCCTCGCGCGCGCGCTCGTCGGGCAGCGGGTAGGCGACGCGGAACGGGTCCGTGCGCGGCCGGGCGCCGCCGGTGTGTGAGCAGACGATGCCGAGGCCCCGCTCGGCCGCGACCTCGACGAGCGCCGGGTCGTGGCCGGCCCATGTGTCGTTGACGAGGTCGGCCCCCGCGTCGGCGGCCGCGCGCGCGACCGACGCCCGCCACGTGTCCACGCTGACCAGCAGGTCGGGGTGGCGGCGCCGGACGCGTTCGACGAGCGGCACGACGCGCGCGATCTCCTCGTCGGGCTCGACGCGGGGACCGCGGCCCGCGCGCACGCCGCCGAGGTCGACGATGTCGGCCCCCTCCTCCTGCGCGCGCGCGACCGCGGCATCGGCACCCGCATCGTCGTGGCGCGCCGGGGCGTAGAACGAGTCGGGGGTGCGGTTGACGACCGCCATCACGACGGGATGCTCGGGCCCCAGGTCGCGGCCGCGCAGCCGGAGCACCGCTCCGGCCGCGGGCACGCCGGGCAGCGCGCCGCCCACGCCCGCCGGGACCGTCACCGGTCGCCGCCCGAGGACGCCTCCGCCTCCTGCGCCGCGCGCGCCAGCTCGTCGCCCGCGGCCAGCTCGACACCGCGCAGCTCCACCCCGCGGCGGATCACCTCGGTGACCGCCTCCTCGGCGGTGTCCACGAGCTTGACGAGCTCGACGTCCGACCCCGAGATCAGGCCCTGCTCGAGCAGCGTCGCGTTCAGCCAGTCGAGCAGCCCGCGCCAGTGCGCCCGCCCGACGAGCACGATCGGGAACTGGACCACCTTCTGCGTCTGGACGAGCGTGAGCGCCTCGAACAGCTCGTCGAGCGTGCCGAACCCGCCCGGCAGCACGACGAACCCCTCGGAGTACTTCACGAACATCGTCTTGCGCGCGAAGAAGTAGCGGAAGTTCACGCCCAGGTCGACGAAGTCGTTCATGCCGTGCTCGAACGGCAGCTCGATGCCCAGGCCGATGGACACGCCCCCGGCCGTCTTGGCGCCCTTGTTGGCGGCCTCCATGATCCCCGGCCCGCCGCCCGTGATGACCGCGTACCCGGCCTCGACGAGGCGCGCGGCGACGTCGGTCGCGAGCTCGTACTCGGGTGAGCCGGCCCGCGTGCGCGCCGAGCCGAACACGCTCACGGCGGGCCCGACCTCGGCCAGCGCGCCGAAGCCCTCGACGAACTCGCTCTGGATCCGCATGACGCGCCACGGGTCGCCGTGCAACCAGTCGGTGTCGTCGGTGCGGTTCAGCAGCCGTTGGTCCGACGTGCTCGTCGGGATCTGACCCCCGCGCAGCAGCACGGGCCCCTGGCGGTATCCGTGGCCCGGCTCGGGCTGACCGTCGTCACTCATGGCCCCGACTCTAGGCCGCCCGGCCGACACGTCCGGCCCGCCGCGCAGCGACGCGCTACGCCGTCAGCCAGGCGTGCAGGGCCGCGTAGGTCGCGTGGATCTGGTCGACGGGGCAGCGCTCGTCGCGCTTGTGCGCCAGCAGGGGGTCGCCCGGACCGAAGTTCACGGCCGGAACGCCGAGCGCCGAGAAGCGGGCCACGTCCGTCCAGCCGTACTTGGGCGCGGGCACGCCGCCCGTGACGGCCAGCACCGCTGCCGCGAACTGCGCGGCCGCCGGGTGGTCGAGGCCCGGCCGGGCACCGGCCGCGGCATCGGTCACGACGACGTCGAAGCCGTCGAACAGCTCGCGCACGTGCGCCTCGGCGCCCGCGACGTCGAGCGCGGGCGCGAAGCGGTAGTTCACGGTGACGACGCACTCGTCGGGGATCACGTTGGCGGCCGTCCCGCCCGAGACGAGCACGGCGTTCATGCTCTCCCGGTACGCGAGCCCGTCGACGTCCACGGTCCGCGGCTCGTACGCCTCGAGCCGCCGCAGCACCTCCCCCGCGGCGTGGATCGCGTTGACGCCCGTCCACGCGCGCGCCGAGTGCGCCGCGACGCCGTGCAGCCGCACCTGCGCGCGCAGCGTGCCGTTGCAGCCGCCCTCGATCCCGCCGTTCGACGGCTCGCCGAGCACCGCGAAGTCGCACGCCAGCCAGTCCGGGTGGTGCCGCACGAGCCGCCCGAGCCCGTTGAGCTCGGCCTCGACCTCCTCGTGGTCGTAGAAGACCCACGTCACGTCGCGCGTCGGCGCCGGCACCCGGGCCGCGAGCGCGAGCGCGACGGCCACGCCGCCGAGCATGTCGACCGTCCCGCGCCCCCAGAGCTCGTCGCCGACGAGGCGCGTGGGCAGGTTGTCCGCGATCGGCACCGTGTCCAGGTGGCCCGCGACGACGACGCGCGACTCGCGCCCGAGGTTCGTCCGCGCGACGACCGCGTCGCCGTCGCGCAGCACCTCGAGGTGCGGCTGCCGCCGGAGCGCGGACTCGACGGCGTCGGCCAGCTCCCGCTCGTCGCCGCTGACGGACGGGATGTCGCACACCGCCCGCGTCAGCGTCACCAGGTCGGCGTCCAGGTCCAGTTCGGCAGCCACGAGCCGACCCTACCCACCGCACCGCCCGTTCAGGGGGTGGCTGTGCCCGACCGTCGACGCCGTCGTCGCCTGCGCTCGGGTCTCCGTCACCGTCCGCACCTCACACCTGGCAGTCCGCGCCGGCCTTCGTGAACGTGGCCGGGTCGGAGCCCTTCGCCACACCCTCCGTCGCGCTCCAGATGTACGTGCCCTTCACGGCCGCGTCGATGTACGCCTGCTTCGACGGCGGGTCCGTCACCGGGTACCCGTGCTCCGCGAGGCACTGCGCGGCCGCGACGTTCTTGTCGAACCACTCCCCCGCCTCCTGCGCGGTCATCAACGTCTCCTGCGGAACGTCGGCCTCGGCGAAGCACGCCGAGCGGTCCGCCTCGTAGGGCCCCTCCTGGCCGATCGGGTAGCGCGCGGTGAGCGAGTCACCGCCGTCCTCGTTCTCGGCGGTGACATCCCATCCGCGGTCCCGCATGCACCGCGCGACCTCCCGGTACGCCAGCAGCGTCTGCGAGGGCGTTCCTGTCGCGCCCGCAGTCGCGTACGCACCCGCTGTCGGCGTGCCGTCGTCATGGGAGTAGGCCGAACACCCCGCGATGGCGGTCATCGCCGCGACGATCCCGGCGGCGACCACCGCCGTCCGACCTGCTCGCGCGCGCTAGTTGCTGCATGTCGCTCCCCACGCGGACGGCGAGTTGGCCGTCACGCTCCAGGTCCCGTAGTAGGTGCCCTTCAGCGAGGCATAGGTGAGCACCCTCGCGTCGGAGGGCGTGAACGTCCTGTCGAGGTGCAACGCGACCGCGTCCTGGACGTGACGCTGCGAGCCGTACGCGTAGGCGTAGGTCAGGACGGCCTTGTTCGGCTGGGATGCGCAGCTGGTGCTGCCGGACTTCGTACTCGCCGAGGCGGCGCCTGCCGCGAGCGGCACGATCAGTGCCGTTGCCGCGGCGATCGCTGCCGTCCGTGCCGTGAGTCTCTTCCAGCTCATCTGTTCCTCCTCGAACATTCGGCGCACCGACGGCCACGCTCGCCCCCTGCGCGCACGTGCTTGCCCCGACTCCGTCGTTCGGGTCGCCACGAACTTACTGACCTGTCAGTAGGTATGGGCAGGAGGCCTCTCACCTGCTGATATGGACGATCGCCCGGGTGGTCGCTCCCCGTCGGACGGCAGTCGCATGGGCTACTCGCCGGTACGGCCGGGGGTCGACGTAGGGTGGTCGGCATGACTTCTCGACCCGCCTGGGGGTTCGGTCTCGCGACCACGACCCTCGACGGCACCACGCTGGACACCTGGTACCCCGCTCCCGCACTCGGTGCGCCCGACGAGACCGCGGACGCACCCGCGGACCTCGTCGCCGGCGAGCACGTCGACGACGCGCGCCGCGTTCGCGTGCACGTGGTGCGGACGGTGATCGACCTCGACGCCCCGCCGACGGACACGCCCGACGCGTACCTGCGCCTGCACCTGCTCTCGCACCGCCTCGTCGCACCGCACGGCCTCAACCTCGACGGGATCTTCGCGGCGCTGCCGAACGTCGTGTGGACCGACCGCGGTCCGTGCTCGGCCGACGGCTTCGAGGAGACGCGGGCCCGCCTGCGCGCCGCGAACCGCACCGCACCGACCGTCTACGGCGTCGACAAGTTCCCGCGGATGGTCGACTACGTCCTGCCGCCGGGGGTGCGCATCGCCGACGCCGACCGCGTGCGGCTCGGCGCGCACCTCGCCGCCGGGACGACCGTGATGCACGAGGGCTTCGTGAACTTCAACGCCGGGACGCTCGGCACCTCGATGGTCGAAGGTCGCGTCTCGGCGGGCGTGGTCGTCGGGGACGGCTCCGACATCGGCGGCGGCGCGTCGATCATGGGCACGCTGTCGGGCGGGGGGCGCGAGGTCGTCTCGATCGGGCGCCGCACGCTGCTCGGCGCCAACGCCGGCCTCGGCATCCCGCTCGGCGACGACTGCGTCGTCGAGGCCGGCCTCTACGTCACGGCGGGCACCAAGGTCACGCTCGTCGGGTTCGGGGACGAGCCCGGGTCCGACGAGGGTGCGCCGCGGGTCGTGAAGGCGCGCGAGCTCGCAGGTGCCGACGGCGTCCTGTTCCGGCGGAACTCGCTGACCGGCGGCGTCGAGGCGGTCGCACGCAGCGGTGCCGGCGTCCACCTCAACGCGACGCTGCACGCCAACTGAACGGTGGGCTCTCGTCGCGGGCACCGCGTGCCGATCACCTGACCATGCCCTCGCGACCGCCCCGCCGAGCACGCCGCCGCCGAGCCGCGCGCGCCGCTGTCACGGTCGTCGCGGTCGTCGGCGCGCTCGCGGTCGCGGTCGTCGCCGTCGTGGTCGCGCTGGACCGGCTGACCCCGGAGCAACCCGTCGCGGCGCGCTGCACGGCGACCGTCGACGGCTCAAGCTGGCCGATGTCGCCCGACCAGGCGCAGCACGCCGCACTGTTCGCCGGGACCGCCGCACGACGCGACCTGCCGGCTCGCGCGGTCACCATCGCGATCGCGACCGCACTGCAGGAGTCCCGGCTCGAGAACATCGACTACGGCGACCGCGACTCGATCGGTCTCTTCCAGCAGCGGCCCTCGCAGGGGTGGGGCACCGTCGAGCAGATCATGGACCCCGTCTTCTCGACGGGCGCCTTCTTCGACGCCCTCGTCAAGGTCGACGGGTACCAGGACATGCCGATCACCGAGGCCGCGCAGGCGGTGCAGCGCTCCGGCTTCCCGGACGCGTACGCGCAGCACGAGGGGTCGGCCCGGGCGTGGGCCTCGGCTCTCACCGGCCACTCCCCCGGCGCGCTCACCTGCACGCTGCCGGAGCGGGGTCACGACGGCGCTCCGGTGGGCTCGCCGGTCGGGCTCGCCGAGCGGGTCGCGCGGGACCTCGGCGACGTGCGCGTCGAGCAGTACCAGGGCGGGGACGACACACCCTCCGGTGTCACCGTGCACGCCGAGGACCTGGGGCCGGACCCGCAGCGCCAGGCGCTCGCCGTCGCCGCGTGGGCCGTGGCGGTGGCCTACGAGCAGGGCATCACACGGGTCCAGGTCGGTGACACCTGGTGGGACCGGGACACGGGCGAGTGGTCGACCGGCCCCGCCCTGGACCCCGGACTGGTCGACATCCAGGTCTGAGCCTCGGTCTCAGCGCTGGTCCGCCGGGACGTAGTCGCGTTCGGTGGCGCCGGTGTAGACCTGGCGCGGCCGGCCGATCTTCGTGGACGGGTCGAGGATCATCTCGCGCCACTGCGCGATCCAGCCGGGCATGCGGCCGAGCGCGAAAAGCGGCGTGAACATCGACGGCGCGAAGCCCATGGCCTTGTAGATCAGACCCGTGTAGAAGTCGACGTTCGGGTAGAGCTTGCGCGAGATGAAGTAGTCGTCGGACAGCGCGATCTCCTCGAGCGCCATGGCGATGTCGAGCAGTTCGTCGGCTGCACCCAGCGCCTCGAGGACGGCGTGCGCGCTCTGCTTGACGATCGCCGCGCGCGGGTCGTAGTTCTTGTAGACCCGGTGCCCGAAGCCCATGAGCCGGACGCCCTGCTCCTTGTTCTTCACGCGCGTCATGAAGTCGGTGGCGTCGCCGCCGTTGCCCTGGATCTCGGCGAGCATCGAGAGCACTGCCTCGTTGGCCCCGCCGTGCAGCGGGCCGGACAGCGCGTTGATGCCGGCCGCCACCGACGCGTAGATGTTCGCGTGGCTCGAGCCGACGATCCGCACGGTCGAGGTCGAGCAGTTCTGCTCGTGGTCGGCGTGCAGGATGAGGAGCTTGTCGAGCGCCTCGACGACGACCGGGTCCGGCGTGTACTGCTGGTACGGCTGCGCGAACGTCATGCGCAGGAAGTCCTCGACGTAGCCGCGGCTGTAGTCGGGGTAGAGCAGTGGCTCGCCCTTCGAGGTGCGGTGCACGTAGGACGTGATGGTGCGCGTCTTGGCCAGGATGAGCACGGTCGCGAGCTCGACGGTCTCCGGGTCGAACGGGTCGAGCGACTCCGGGTAGAACGTCGAGAGCGCGTTGATGGCCGACGACATCACGGCCATCGGGTGCGCGCCGCGCGGGAAGGTCCCCATGAACGTGCGGAAGTCCTCGTGCACGAGGGTGTGCCGGTTGACCCGCTCCTCGAACGCCTCGAGCTCGGTCGGGCTGGGCAGCTCGCCGTGGATGAGCAGGTAGGCGACCTCGAGGAACGACGACTGCGACGCGAGCTGGTCGATCGGGTAGCCGCGGTACCGCAGGATGCCCTCGTCGCCGTCGATGTACGTGATCTTGGACTCGCAGGACGCGGTGTTCATGAACCCCGGGTCGACCGTCACGAGACCGGTGTCGCGCAGCAGGGTGGACACGACGACGCCGTCGTTGCCCTCGGTGGCCGTGACGACCGGCAGATCCTTGACCTGGCCGTCCACGATGAGCTGGACCGGAGCGGTGACGGAGTCGGACATGGAGTTCCTTCCTGCGACCGGACATCGAGCGGGGTAACGCGGGGTGTCGTCGCCGACGTCGGCCGGAGCGGCCCTGGCTGGCCTCCGTTGGCCAGGGCTCGACGGTACCTGCGCGTAGCGTCCCCTGACGAATCGCCGCAGGCCCACGGGGACGGCCTGTGATACCGGTCACATCGCCCGCGACGAGGGCCGTGTCAGGCGCCGCGCAGCCGCGCCGCCGCCTCCGCGACCGCCTCGTCGGACGCCGTGAGCGCGACCCGCACGTGCGCCTGGTCCCCGTAGAACGTCCCGGGCGCGACGAGGATGCCGAGCCCGGCCAGGTCCCGCACGGTCTCCCACGGTCCCTGCCCGCCCTCGGGCCGGACCCACAGGTACAGGCCGGCGTGCGAGCGGTCCACGACGTACCCGGCGTCCTCGAACGCGCCCCGCAGCAGCGCCCGGCGCCGGCGGTAGCGTTCGCGCTGGTCACGCACGTGCTCGTCGTCGTCGAGCGCGACCGTGGTCGCCGACTGGACGGGGCCCGGCACGATCATCCCGAGGTGCTTGCGTGCTTCGAGGAGCCGCCCGACGAGCTCGGTGTCCCCCGCGACGAACGCCGCGCGGTACCCGGCGAGGTTGGACTGCTTCGACAGCGAGTACACCGCCAGCAGTCCTGTCAGATCACCGCCCGTGACGCGCGGATCGAGCACGCTCGGCACGCCCTCGCTCGCCCAGGGCTCGTCCCACGCCAGCTCCGCGTAGCACTCGTCGGACGCGACGACGACCGGCCGGCCCGTGCGCGCCGCCGCCGCACGCGCGGCACCGACGACCTCCCGGAGCTCCTCGACGCCGAGCACCGAGCCGTCGGGGTTGCCGGGCGAGTTCAGCCAGACGAGCCGCACGTCGTCGGACGCAGCGAGCCGGGCCGCCGGGTCGTCGACCCCGACCGGCGTGGCCCCCGCGAGGCGGGCGCCCACGTCGTACGTCGGGTACGCCGCCGCGGGGTGCAGCACGACGTCCCCCGCGCCGAGGCCCAGCAGCGACGGCAGCAGCGCGACGAGCTCCTTGGAGCCGATCACGGGGAGCACGCCGGCCGGGTCCAGCCCGGGAACGCCGCGGCGCCGCGCGAACCACCGCACCACGGCCGCGCGCAGTTCGGGCGTCCCCGCCGTCAGCGGGTAGCCGTGGCTGTCGCTCGCCGCGGCGAGCGCGTCACGCACCACCGCGGGCGTCGGGTCCACGGGCGTGCCGACCGACAGGTCGACGATCCCGCCCGGATGCTCGCGCGCCTGGCGCGCGAACGGCGTGAGCGTGTCCCAGGGGAAGTCCGGGAGCGCACCGGTGAGCAGGCCCATCCGGCGTCGTGCCCTCAGTCGCCGTGGACGCGCAGCGGCAGCGACGCGATGATCGGGTGGTCCTTGTCGATCTCACCCATCTTCGCGGCACCGCCCGGCGAACCGAGGTCGTCGAAGAACTCGACGTTCGCCTTGTAGTACTCGCTCCACTGGTCCGGGACGTCGTCCTCGTAGTAGATCGCCTCGACCGGGCACACCGGTTCACAGGCGCCGCAGTCCACGCACTCGTCGGGGTGGATGTACAGCGACCGCTTGCCCTCGTAGATGCAGTCCACGGGACACTCCTCGATGCACGCCTTGTCCTTGACGTCCACACAGGGCTCGGCGATCACATACGTCACGGTCGGTCCTCCACTTGACGGGTCGTCCCTAGTATTCCTCACATGTGCGAGGGTGCGACGACGTGTCCACGGGGTCGACAGTGACGTCCGACTCACGCACGGACTGGCGCGCGATGCCGGCCGGCGTGCGCGTCGTCGTGCGACATCGACTGGCCGAGCCGGCGCCCGACGGCCCGCGCCTCACCGACGTCCTCGGGGTCGTCGTGCGCGTGTCCGACGAGGTCGTCGTTCTCGAGACCACGCGCGGGACCGTCCAGGTGCCAGGCGCCGCGATCGTGCTCTGGAAGCCGATCCCGCCGCCCCCGCGGCGACGCGTGCACCGCGGCTGACCAACGACGGCTGACCGCTACGGCTGAGGAATCAGTCCTCGGTGGGCGGTTCGCCGCAGACGATCGCGTTCTGCGCGCGGTACTTCGTCGTGCGCGAGCTCGTGTCCTTGAGCTCGTCGCCGAGGTACAGCTTGCGGGTGACCGTGACCGTGAAGCCAGGGTTGCCGGCGGACTGCGCCGTGCAGGTCGACGACTGCGAGTAGACCGTCGTCGGCTGGACCACGCCCGAGCGTCCGCTCGTCGACGACTCGACCGTCCAGTACTTGGTGCCCCAGATCCGCACATAGGCGCGGCCGTCCGCGACCCAACCCTGCACGAGGGCTCCGTAGGGGGTGGTGTTCTTCCACACCATGTCGATGCTGCCCGTGAAGATCGTCGCCTCGCGGCCCTCGGGATAACGCTGGAACCACTCGGAGTGGGGCGTATGGTCGACGTCCTCCATCCCCGCGAAGTACGCCGCGTTGAACGTCGTCGTCGAGACCTGCGAAAGTCCGCCGCCCCAGGCGTCGGTGTGCTCACCGTTGACGATCGCCCCGGCCTGGACGAAGCCGTGCGCGGCGTCGATCGGGCCCAGAGCGTCGGTCAGGCTGAACGACTCCCCGGGCCGCACGAGCACGCCCGTGATGTTCGCCAGGCCCTGCGCGATGTTGCCCGTGCGTCGCGGCTCGCTCGTCAGCGGCGTGGAGAACTCCGAGACGATCTCCTTGATGCCGAGCTTCTCGAGCGCCTCGGTCGACTCCTTCGGGTCGGTCTCCGAGAGCGCCACCTCCGCGGTGCGCTCGCCGGCCGTGCTGGCCTGCTCGATCGCCGCCGCGAGGTCGTCGGGCGCGATCGTCGTGCCCGGCACACCCGGGACCAGGACGGGCGCGCCGTTCTTGAACTCGAAGCTCGCGTCCTGCGCCGCAGTCAACAGGTCCGGCAGCTGGGCGATGACCTGCGCCGTCAACGCCTCGCCGTCGATCTGCAGCTCGAGCTCGCCGTCCTTCGCGACCATCGACGTGGCCGCGCCGACCGCCTCGGGCTGCAGCACCGCGAGCCGACCCTCGACCTCGACCGAGACCGGCGCCTTGACCAGCGGCTCTGCGACGTCGGCGAGCGCCGCCTGCGTCTCGTCCTGCGTGATCTCGGGCTCGACGACGACGGTCGGCAGCTCCAGCGGGCGCGCCGCGACGAGCCACTGCGTGCGCAACGCGTCCTGGGCACCCGATGCGTCGAGCGCCCAGCCGTCGACCGCATCCGTCGCCTGGGCCGTCCCGTCGACGAACAGCACGGTGCCGTCGACCGGGTCCTGCACCAGCGACTCGGCCAGTCCGCTCACGGCGGTGTCCAGCGCGGTGGCGTCCACCTCGGTCACCGGGTCCTGCTCGCCCAGACCGGCGACCTGACGCCACAGCAGGGCCGGGTCCATCAGGTCGACGCCGACGATCTGGTCGACCGTCGCCCGGGCGTCGAAGCTCAGCCCGGCGTCCGCCGGGTCGATGCTGGCCTTGACGTCCTGCGCGACGACCTGGATCGGGTCGCTCGTCGTCTTCGCGAGCTCGTCCTGCAGCCGCGCGACGGCCTCGTCGCCGCTCAGTCCGCCGATGTCGACCCCCGCGACCGTCGTGCCACGCGGCACCCGGTCGGAGGTCGCGTAGCTCGCCGCGACGTACGCGCCGACGAGCACGACGAGCACGCCCACACCGATCAGCGCGCGGCGCCCCCACCGGACCCGCTTCTCCGGCTCGAAGTCGTCGAGCACCGACGCCTCTCGCGGTGCGGGCGGGATCGGACCGCCGGTGACGTACGGCTTGCCGGACGGCGCCCCGGCCGTCGACGACTCCTGCCTCGGCGCCGCCTGAGCAGGCACGGCCCTCGTCGGCACGGCCTGCGTCGGTACGGCCTGCGTCGGTACGGCCTGCGTCGGCACGGCCTGCGTCGGCACGGCCTGCGTCGCAGGCTGCGGCGCGATCTTCTCGGTCGGGGTCGTGTCGACGGCGGACTTCGCGACCGAGGCGGACTCGCTCGACGCCGCTCCCGTCGCCGCGCCGGGCGCGCCGGCCGGGAGCACCGCGGTCCGCGCGTTGCGCGGGAGCGACGCCGCGACCGCCGCCTGTGCGAGCAGCTCGATCGGGTCGTCGACCCGCGGCGTGTAGGCCCGCGCCGTCTGCTCCACGACAGCCTGGGGCGCGCCGCCCACCTGCTCGCCCTCGTCGACAGGTTCCGACTCATCGGCAGGCTCGGCCTCGTCGGCGGGCTCGGCCTCGTCGGCAGACTCGGCCTCGTCGGCAGGCGCGACGTCGTCCGGCGTGACCTCGACAACGGACTCCCCGTCGTCGACCGGCTCAGCGTCGTCGTCAGACCCCGCCTCATCGACAGGCTCAGCGTCGTCGTCAGACTCCGCCTCATCGACAGGCTCAGCGTCGTCAGGCTCAGCGTCGTCGTCAGACTCCGCCTCATCGACCGGCTCGGCGTCGTCGTCAGACTCCACCTCATCGACAGGCTCAGCGTCGTCGCCGGACTCCACCTCATCGACAGGCTCAGCGTCGTCGCCGGACTCCGCCGCGTCGTCGGACTTGGCCGCGTCGACCGGCTCCGTGGCGTCGTCAGCTTCCGCTGCATCGACCGGCTCGGCCTCGTCGTCAGGCTCGGTCTGCTCGTCGGACTCGGCCGCGTCAACCGGCTCGGGCTCGTCGTCAGACCCAGCCTCGCCCTCGGGCTCTGCCGCGTCGGAGTGCTCTGCCTCGTCGGAGTGCTCTGCCTCGTCGCCAGCGTCAGCCTCGTCGACCGGCTCGGGCTCGTCGTCGGACCCCGCTTCGGCGTCGGGGCCGGCGTCGTCGACCGGCTCTGCCTCGTCGTCGGACTCCGCCTCGTCGACCGGCTCCGCGTCGTCGGACGCCTCGGGAGCCGCCGGCTCGTCGGGCTCGTCGGTGGGCGCGGGAGGCGTCGTCGAACCGCCCCATACGGGCCAGACGACGTCGTCCGAGGACGTGTCGGCGCCCTCGGGGTTCGTCGCGGTGTCGTCGGTGCGGTCGGTCATCCGGAATCCCTCGTCGTCGCTCGTGCGCCCGCGAGTCTACGTCGCGACTCTGTCGGATCCGACCGTTCTGCGGCGTACGCGCGGGGCGCGTTGCGAATCTCCCGCGACCGGGCACACGACGCACACCGCGCGCGCACGACCTGCGTCAGCGTACGGCGCGCAGTCGCCCGTCGAGGTGCACGAGACCGCCCGCACCTGCGGCTCCGCGACGCGCGACGAGCACGCGGCCGACGACGACGTCGTGGTCCCCGGCCCGGTGCACGGCCTCGGTCCTGCAGTCGAACCACGCCGCGGCACCGTCCACCCAGGGCGTTCCCGACTGCGGCGCACCATGGTGCGGGACCCTGTTCAGCTGGTCCACCGCGGGCCGTCCCGGGGAGGACAGCCAGTCCGCGACGGACGCCTGATCGGCCGAGAGCACGGACAGGCTCCACGCATCGACGTCGTCGAGCGCCTCGCGCACACGCGCGTCCTCGTGCACGCAGAACAGCACGAGCGGCGGGTCGAGCGAGACCGACGCGACCGAGCTCACCGTCATCGCGTGCATCGTGCCGCGCCAGGACAACGTCACGACGGCGACGCCCCCGGGCAGCGCCGCGGCGGCGGCACGGAAGCGCTGCGGGTCCTCGCTCACGGCTCGTCGGGCGCTGTGCTGGACGCCGTACTGGAAGCTGTGCTGGAAGCTGCGGCGGGCGCGGGGACCGTCGCCGTCCCGACCGGTCCGGGCGCGGCGACCGGAGCCGACGAACGCTGTCGGACGGGCCGCGGCTCGTCGCTGAACCAGCGCCGCGGCAGCACCGCTGCGACGCCGACCATCGCGAGCGACCCGAACACCCACGTCCAGCCGAGCCACAGCCACCCGACCGCGCCGGACGGCACGAGCACGTCCCCGCCGGGCCCCTGCTGCGCGAGCGCCTGCACCGACAGGAACAGCCCACCGCCGGCGCCGACGAGGTTGAGCCAGCCGCCCCAGGCGCGCAGCGCGACGAGCGTGGCGAGCACGAGCGACAGAGCGAGCAGCAGCCCCCACGGGGGCGTCGCGCGGTGCGCGATCGTCCCGACGACACCCACGGCGACGCCGATGACGAAGGCGACCACGGCCCGGCCCAGGGCGCGGGGCGTCAGCGAGTGCACGGCGTCACGTTACCCCTCGACCTCGTGCTCGACCTCGCGCAGCCCGACGGGCAACAGCGCCCCGGTCAGGCGCGGCGAGCCCGGTGCGTACCGGTACTGCTCCTGCGGCAGGAGCGGCTCGAGCATCCCGAGACTGAGCGCGTAGCGGCCCTGCAGGGTCGGCTCGTCGTCGAGCCCGAGCACGCCCTGGACCTGCGTGGCGTGAGCCCGCAGCGCCGCCAGGACGCGCTCACGCACGGGTGAGACGTCGACCTCGAGGTCGACCTCGTGGTCGTCCACGACGACCGAGGCGAACCCGCCGTCGTCGACCGGCGCGAACAGGTCGGTGGTCGCGAGCCTGACGAGCGCGCGGCGCGCGGCGGTCGCCGCAGCCCGGGACTGCGCCGCCCAGACGAAGGCCGGGCGCACGCCGCGCTCCGCGGCCAGCTCGAGCGCACGCACCGTGACCTCGTGCGCGCGCACGTGGTCCGGGTGGCCGTAGCCACCGTGCGGCTCGTACGTCACGACGAGCGCGGGCCGACGGTCCACGACGAGCGCCGCGAGCCGCCCCGCAGCCTCGTCGGGCTCGACGCGCGTGAACGCACCCGACCGGCTGTGCCCCGCGACCGCGACGCGGCCCGTCGTGTCCCACGCCATGCCGGAGTCCTCGTAACGGTGCGGCGCCGGCGACCCGGTCTCGTCCGGCAGCGTGTCGAGGAACGCGTGGTCGACGACCCCGAGCGCGCGCGACGCGGCGGCGAGCTCGGCTTCTCGGTGCGCGGCGAGCGCGGGGCCGTCGCCCTGCAGGCGCGCGCCGTGCTCGCCCAGCACCTCACCACACTCGCCACGCGTGCACGTGACGAGCGTGACCGGCAGCCCGGCTGCCGCCCACGTGGCGAGCAGCGCACCGGTGGCGAGCGTCTCGTCGTCGGGGTGCGCGTGGACGGCCAGCAGCCCACCCGTCGCCGACGACGTCACGTCAGGCCTTCTTGGTGCGCGCCCAGATGCGCGCGCGCTCGGTCTGGTCGAGCACCACCTTGCGGATGCGCACGATCTCCGGGGTGACCTCGACGCACTCGTCCTCGCGCGCGAACTCGAGCGACTCCTCGAGCGTGAGCTTGCGCGGCGGCACGAGGTTCTCGAAGTTGTCCGCCGTGGAGGAGCGCATGTTGGTGAGCTTCTTCTCCTTGGTGATGTTCACGTCCATGTCGTCCTGGCGGGCGTTCTCGCCGACGATCATGCCCTCGTAGACCTCCTGCGTCGGGTCGACGAAGAACGTCCCCCGCTCCTGCAGGTTGATCATCGCGAAGGGGGTCACGACGCCCGGCCGGTCCGCGACGAGCGAGCCGTTCAGGCGCGTCTCGATGGTGCCCGCCCACGGCTCGTAGCCCTCGGCGATCGACGACGCGATGCCCGTGCCGCGCGTGTCCGTGAGGAAGCGCGTGCGGAAGCCGATCAGGCCGCGCGCCGGCACCAGGAACTCCATGCGGACCCAGCCCGTGCCGTGGTTCGACATCGTCTCCATGCGGCCCTTGCGCTGCGCGAGGAGCTGCGTGACCGCGCCGAGGTACTCCTCCGGCACGTCGATCGTCATGCGCTCCATCGGCTCGTGCACGTGGCCGTCGACCCGCCTCGTCACGACCTGCGGCTTGCCGACGGTCAGTTCGAAGCCCTCGCGGCGCATCTGCTCGACGAGGATCGCGAGCGCGAGCTCGCCGCGCCCCTGCACCTCCCACGCGTCGGGTCGCTCGGTCGGGACCACGCGCAACGACACGTTCCCGACGAGCTCGCGGTCGAGCCGGTCCTTGACCTGCCGGGCCGTGACCTTGTGCCCCTTGCCGCCCTTGCCCGCGAGCGGGCTGGTGTTGATGCCGATCGTCATCGAGATCGCCGGGTCGTCGACCGTGATGAGCGGCAGCGGCCGCGGGTCGTCGGGGTCCGTCAGCGTCTCGCCGATCGTGATGTCCTCGATGCCGGCGACCGCGACGATGTCTCCGGGCGCGGCCGACTCCGTCGGGACCCGCTCGAGCGCCTTGGTCTCCAGCAGCTCGGTGACGCGCACGTTCTGCAGGCTGCCGTCGTGGCGGGCCCACGCGACGGTCTGCCCCTTGCGCAGCGTCCCGTTGAAGATGCGCAGCAGCGCGAGGCGGCCGAGGAACGGCGACGCGTCGAGGTTGGTGACGTGCGCCTGCAGCGGCGCACCCTCCTCGAACGTCGGCGCGGGGATCTTCTCGAGGATCGTGGCGAACAGCGGCTCGAGGTTCTCGCTGTCCGGCAGCGCACCGTCGGCGGGCTGCGTCAGCGACGCGCGGCCGGCCTTCGCCGCCGCGTACACGACGGGCACGTCGAGGATCGAGTCGAGGTCCAGGTCCGGCACGTCGTCGTGCAGGTCGGACGCCAGGCCGAGCAGCAGATCGGTCGCCTCGTGCACGACCTCGTCGATCCGCGCGTCCGGGCGGTCCACCTTGTTCACGACGAGGATGACAGGCAGCTGCGCCTCGAGGGCCTTGCGCAGCACGAAGCGCGTCTGCGGAAGCGGGCCCTCGGACGCGTCGACGAGCAGCACGACGCCGTCGACCATCGACAGGCCGCGCTCGACCTCGCCGCCGAAGTCGGCGTGGCCGGGGGTGTCGATGACGTTGATCGTCACGCCGTCGGGCTGACCCACCGCGGCGGCCGCGGGGCCGGCGTACCGGACCGCGGTGTTCTTCGCGAGGATCGTGATGCCCTTCTCGCGCTCGAGGTCGCCGGAGTCCATCGCGCGCTCGTCGACGTGCGCGTGCTCGCCGAAGGCGCCCGACTGCCACAGCATCGCGTCGACGAGCGTGGTCTTGCCGTGGTCGACGTGCGCGACGATCGCGACATTGCGCAGATCGGCGCGGATGCCGGTGGCAGACGAGCGGGCGGGCGTGGGCATGCGGAGCTCTTCTCGAGTTCGGGGGAAGTGACGGGCGCACCCGGACAGGCGGGCGGCGCCGGTCGATCCTACCCGCTCGACCTTTGCGCACGAACGGCGGGCGACCGGGAGGTCCC
>NZ_BJWG01000011.1 GCF_007990245.1 Cellulomonas composti
GGGCGCGCACCCACCGGCCACGTACACCGGCACGCCGCCACCGACCCGCACCACCCGCACGCCCCCGCAGCAAGCTCCGGAGCATCCCACCAGACCGGAACCCGCGCCTCGTCCTCCCGCGTCCACCACAACGACGACGAACCCGCCTCCCCGACCGCACCCGCACCCGCGGCCCGCGGCACCGCACCCTCGGACGCGGGCCGCGGCACCACACCGTCGGACGCACCCACCGGAACAGGCACCGGAGGGCCCAGCTCGGGGCGCGCGGGCGCGACCGACCGCTCAGCGGCGACCACCCCAAGACCCCAATCGAACACGTGTTCCACACTACAGACGACCACTGACACGCGTGCCCGACGCCGGCCCCACGCACCGTCGAGGCCAGATGACGAGCGGCGTCGGCACCGCTGGATGCCGACCGCGCGCGCGGCCGGGCCCTGTGGCGAGCGGCTCCGGGCGGCGCCGTCGCGGCGCCGTCGCGGCGGTGTTCGTCGGACTCGTCGTGCTCGTCGCCGTAGGCTCGGCGCGTGAGCGTCGTCGGACCGGCCGTGCTGCCGTCGCACCTGCGCGACGCGGGACGCGCGCTGGTGATGGGCGTCGTCAACGTCACGCCGGACTCGTTCTCCGACGGCGGGCGCTGGTTCACGCCCGGCGCGGCGGTCGCGCACGGACTGACGCTGCTGGACGAGGGCGCGGACCTGCTCGACGTGGGCGGTGAGTCCACGCGTCCGGGCGCGCGCCGCGTCCCGATCTCCGACGAGCTCGACCGGGTGCTGCCGGTGATCGACGAACTCGTCCGACGCGGCGCGGCCGTCAGCGTCGACACGACGCGGGCGCGCGTCGCGCAGGCGGCGGTCGAGCGCGGAGCGGTGCTGGTCAACGACGTGTCGGGTGGGCTCGCCGACGACGACATGCACGCGGTCGTCGCGCGCACCGGCGCCGCGTACGTCGCGATGCACTGGCGCGGGCACGCCGACGTGATGGACGACCTCGACGACTACGACGACGTGGTCACGGACGTGCGCCGCGAGCTCGCCGAGCGCGTCGACGCGCTGCGCGCCGCAGGCGTGCGCGACGAGCAGGTGGTGCTCGACCCCGGCCTCGGGTTCGCGAAGCCCGGCGTGAGCAACTGGCCGCTGCTGGGCCGCCTGCCCGAGCTCGTCGCGGACGGGTTCCCGGTGCTGGTCGGCGCGAGCCGCAAGCGCTTCCTGGGGCACCTGCTCGCCGGCCCGGACCACCCGCCGGCCCCGCCGCTGCAGCGCGACCACGCGACCGCCGCGATCTCGGCTCTCGCGGCTGTCGCCGGTGCCTGGTGCGTGCGCGTGCACGAGGTCGCGGCCTCGGCCGATGCCGTGCGTGTGGCCGCCGCGTGGCAGGGTGGGCGCGACGAGCAGGGGCACCCGACCGTCCGCACCGATGCGGACCCGACGAGCGCTGGAGGCGCACCGTGAGCGAGACGCCGGGGGTCCTCGACGCCCAGGGGCACCTGCTCGACCGGATCCGGCTGACCGGCCTGTCCGCGACGGGCTACCACGGTGTGTTCGAGCACGAGAGGCGCGAGGGGCAGACGTTCGTCGCCGACGTCGTCGTGCACCTGGACACGCGCCGCGCCGCCGCGCAGGACGACCTGCGGCACACGCTCGACTACGGCGATGTCGCGTCGAAGGTCGTCGCGGTGCTCGAGGGCGAGCCCGTGGACCTCGTCGAGACGCTCGCCGAGATCATCGCGGCGACGGTGCTCGCGAACGGCTCGGTGCAGGCCGTGGACGTCACCGTGCACAAGCCGCAGGCGCCGATCACGGTCCCGTTCGAGGACGTGACCGTCTCGATCCGACGAGACCGCTCCAAGCTCCCCGCGGCCGAGCCGTACTCGCCCGTCCCGGTCGTCACGCTCGCGCCCGACGAGGCCGCGCCCGACGAGCCAGCGCCCGACGAGCCAGCGCCCGACGAGACCGCGCCCGCAGCGGCAGTGCCCCCGACGGCGGCCCTCGCAGAAGCAGCGCCCGCCGAGCCCGGCCGACTCCTCGTGCCCGCAGCAGCGCCGATGCTCGCGCCGGTGCGCGCGGCAGAAGGCCAAGGGGATGTCGAGGATGCGGCGTCCGCCGACGAGGTCGTCGTCGGCGAGGTCGTGACCGACGTGCTCGACCGTGAGCCGGACGGGCCCGTCGACGCGGTGCTGGCGCTCGGCGCCAACCTCGGCAACGCGCAGGAGACGCTGCGCGCGGCGGTCTCCGCGCTCGCGGCGACGCCCGGCGTCGTCCTGGTCGACGTGTCACCGCTGGCGCGTACCGCGCCCGTGGGCGGCCCGCAGCAGCCGGACTTCCTCAACGCGGTCGTGCTGGTGCGCACCACGCTGTCACCGCGGGGCCTGCTGCGGGCGACTCAGGCGATCGAGCAGCAGCACGGGCGCGAGCGCCACGAGCACTGGGGGCCGCGGACGCTCGATGTCGACATCGTCGTGTACGGGCAGGTGCTCGCGACGACCGACGACCTCGAGCTGCCGCACCCGCGCGCGCACGAGCGGGCGTTCGTGCTGCAGCCGTGGGCGCAGGCCGACCCGCACGCGGTCCTGCCGGGCCTGGGCGGCGGCCCGGTCGCGGCGCTCGCGGCGACGGCACCGGACCGCGCGGGCGTGCGGTGGCTCGCGCTCGACTGGCTGACCGCGCCGGTATCGGCGGCGCAGGTGGACGCCGACACGTCCCGCTCGGCCCCACCGTCGAGGCCGTGATGCAGCGCACCCGCTGGCAGACGCTGGTCGTCCTCGCGCTCGGGGTCGCGGCGGCGACGTGGATCGTCTACCGCGCCGTACTGGGTCGCGGTGGGATGCCGCCGCAGGTGCCCTGGCTCGTGATCGCGGTCGAGGTGCTGATCGCCGGCGTCGTGCTCTCGATGGGCTGGGCGGTGCGCCAGTTCCTGCGCGGCAAGCGCCCGTCGCTCGACCCCATCCGCGCCGCCCGCACCGCGGTGCTCGCGAAGGCGTCGTGCTACACGGGCGCGCTGCTCGCGGGCTGGTACGGCGGTCAGACCGCGGTGCTCGTCTCCGATCTGGACGTGCCGGGCAACGGCGGGCGCGCGATCGCGGCCGGTGCGGCGACGCTCGGCGCGCTGCTGCTGGCGGGTGTGGGCCTGCTCGTGGAGTGGTTCTGCCGGGTGCCCCCGCAGGAGCCGAAGGACCGGGTCCAGGGCGAGGCGCCGAGCACCCCGGCCTGAGCCGGTCGAGACGGTGCAAGGATGGTCGCGTGACCAGCGAGCAGACCGTCGGCCTCCCGTTCGAGCCCGAGGGCGTGGAGTGGACGCCCGTCTCGACGCGCCTGGCCGGTGCGCGGCTCACGGTGCTGGGCGTGGTGCTCGGCCCGGTGACGCTTCTCCTGATCGTCCTGGCGGTCGTCGTGACGCCGTGGATCTGGATCCCCGCGGGTGTGCTCCTGGCCGTGATCACCTTCGGCGCGGTGCTGGTGCCGCGGCAGGTGCGCGCGATGGCCTACGCCGAGCGCGCCGAGGACCTGCTCGTCCGTAAGGGCATCATGTTCCGCCAGCTCGTCGTCGTGCCGTACGGCCGGATGCAGTACGTGGACGTCAACGCCGGGCCGATCGCGCGCCGGTTCTCGATCGCGTCGGTGCAGCTGCACACCGCTTCGCCCATGACGAGCGCGAGCATCGACGGCCTGCCGCCGCAGGAGGCGGCGAGGCTGCGTGACCGGCTCGCGTCGCGCGGCGAGGCGAGGTTGGCCGGCCTGTGACCGAGGACGAGCTCGACGCCGGACCCGTCCCCGAGGACCGCTGGCGGCGGATGCACCCGGCGACGCCGGCGCTGCGCGGCTGGAAGGTCGTCTTCGCGGTCCTGCTGATCGTCTGGTACCAGATCGGCGACAACCTCCAGGACGCCTACCGGCTGATCGACGGGCACGCCTGGCTGTACATGCTCGGAGGGCTCGCGGTCGTCGCGCTGGTCGGGGTCGGCTGGTCGGCGATCGTCTGGCGCGTGACGCGTTTCGCGGTGACCGACGACGCGGTGCACGTGCACTCCGGGCTCGTCTTCCGCCAGCAGCGCCGCGCGCGGCTGGACCGGCTGCAGGCCGTCGACGTGGTGCAGCCTCTGCTCGCGCGGCTCGTCGGGCTCGCGGAGCTCAAGCTCGAGGTCGCAGGCGGCTCGGGTTCGGCGGTGGAGCTCGCCTACCTGCGCGAGAGCGACGCGCAGGCGCTGCGGGCCGAGCTCCTGGCGCTCGCGGCCGGTCTGCGGCAGGGGTCGGCGGGGGCTGCTTCCGGGCCCGTGGCCGCGGACGGCGTGCCGTTCTCCGTCGAGGCCGCGCCCGGTTCCACGGACCCGACGACCGCCCCGACGAGCGACCCGACGAGCGACCCGACGAGCATCCCGACGAGCGTCCCGGCAGCCGCCGGGACGATCCCCGCGGTCCGTGCGACCCGACTGACCGACCGCATCGAGCGCCGCTTCGAGGACGCGCCCGAGCAGGAGGTGTACACGGTCCCGACACCGCGGCTGCTGATCGCGACACTGCGCTCGGGTGCGGTGGTCGGTCTGGTCGCGGCAGCGATCGCGGTGGTCGTCGGCGTGATCCTCGCGGACGGCGACATCGGTGCGGCCTTCGTGTTCGTCCCCGGCGTGTTCGCGCTGGTCGGCTTCGTGTGGAACCGCGTCAACAGCGGTGCGGGGTTCCGCGCGGCGATCTCGCCCGACGGCATCCGGCTGCGGCACGGCCTGACGGAGGCGCGCACGCAGACCGTCCCGCCGGGGCGCGTGCAGGCGGTCCGGATCCATCAGGGGCTGTGGTGGCGCGGACCGGACTGGTGGCGCGTCGAGATGAACGTCGCCGGGTACGCGCAGGCCGCCAACAACGCGCGCGAGACCGTGCTGCACCCGGTCGCGACGCGCGACGAGGCTGCCACGGCGCTGTGGCTCGTGCTGCCCGACCTCGGTGTCGCGGACCCGCGTGCGCTGCTCGACGCCGCGCTCTCGGGGCGCGACGAGGACGGCGGCTTCCTGACGGCACCGCGGCGCGCCCGCTGGCTCGATCCGTTCGGTTGGCGACGGCGCGGCGTCTTCGTGACGTCGACCGCGCTGCTCGTGCGTTCCGGCCGCTGGGGGCGACAGCTCGACGTCGTGCCGCACGAGCGGACGCAGTCGCTCGGGTACGTGCAGGGGCCGTGGCAGCGGCGGCTCGGGGTCGCGACGATCGCGGTGCACTCGACGCCCGGCCCGGTGACGCCGCGGGTCGAGCACCTCGACGCGGACGCGCTCGCGCGGCTGCTCGACGAGCAGGCGGAGCGGGCCCGGGCCGCGCGCGCGCTGGCCGGACCCGAGCAGTGGATGCGGGGCACCGCGTGAGCGCTGCGCGCCCGGGTCGGCTGGGTGTGGGGGTGATCGGCGCGGGACGGGTCGGCGCCGTGCTCGGCAACGCCCTGCGCGCCGCCGGGCACCCGGTCGTCGGGGTGTCCGCGGTGTCCGAGCAGTCGCGCGAACGCGCGGAGCTGCTGCTGCCGGGCGTCCCCGTGCTCGACGTCCCGGAAGTCGTGCGCCGCGCCGAGCTGGTGCTCCTCGCGGTGCCCGACGACTCGCTGGGCCCGCTGGTCGCAGGGCTGGCGGACCTGGGCCGGTGGCAGGCGGGCCAGCTCGTCGTGCACACGTCCGGGCGCTACGGGACGGGCGTGCTGGACCCGGCCCGGCAGTGCGGCGCGATCCCGCTCGCGCTGCACCCGGCGATGACGTTCACGGGCACGTCGCTCGACCTGTCCCGCCTGGTCGGCGCGGCGTTCGCGGTCACGTCCCCGGCTGCCGTGCTGCCGATCGGGCAGGCACTCGTCGTGGAGATCGGCGGCGAGCCGGTCGTGGTCGACGAGGAGGCCCGCGGGCTCTACCACGCGGCGCTCGCGCACGGCGCGAACCATCTCGTCGTGCTCGTCTCGCAGGCCGCCCAGGCGCTCGCGGCTGCGGGCGTCGAGGACCCGAGCCGCGTGCTCGCACCGCTGCTCGAGGCGGCGCTCGACGGCGCCCTGCGGGCTGGGGCGCCGCGTGAGGGCGTGACGACGGGTGCGGGGGCGATCGGCGCGCTGACCGGCCCGGTCCGACGCGGCGACGCGGGCACCGTCCGCGGGCACCTCGAGGCGCTCGAGTCGTTCGCCGCGGCGTCCGGCGCGCCCGACGTCCCGGAGTCCTACCGGGTGCTCGCGCGCGCCGCGGAGGCCCGCGCGCTCGCGGCCGGGCTGCTCACGCAGGACGAGGCGACACGGGTGCTCGACGAGCTGCTCGCCGACCGTCGGGTCGCGGGCATCGATCGCGATGCGGGATCGTTGCAGCAGGATGACCCGGGCGACGACGCCGGCCGCGGCCCCCAGCACGCCGCGGACGAGCCCGAACCGGGAGCCGGCTCGCAGGAGGACGCATGAGGACCGCAGTGGTGACGCCCACGCTCGCGCGCACGCGCGCCGAGCTGGCCGCCGCCCTCACCCGGCAGGACGCCGCGCCGCCGCGCTCGGGCGGGCGGCACCGCGCGGTCGTCATGACGATGGGCGCGCTGCACGAGGGGCACCTGTCGCTGGTCGCGGCGGCGCGTGAGCGGGCCGAGCACGTCGTCGTGACGATCTTCGTCAACCCGCTGCAGTTCGGCGCGGGCGAGGACCTCGAACGCTACCCGCGCGACCTGGACGGCGACCTGCACCGGCTCACCGGGCCGGGTCTGCTGCGTGAGGGCGACGTGGTGTTCGCGCCCGGTCCGGACGAGGTCTATCCCGACGGCGACCCGCTGGTGCGGGTCAGCGCCGGACGGATCGGCGAGGTGCTCGAGGGCGCGTCACGCCCCGGTCACTTCGACGGTGTGCTGACGGTCGTGCTCAAGCTCCTGCACCTGACGCACCCGGACGTCGCGATCTACGGCCGCAAGGACGCGCAGCAGCTCGTCGCGATCCGCCGGATGGTGCGCGACCTGGACCTCGACGTCGACGTGGTGGGTGCGCCGCTGGTCCGCGACGCCGACGGGCTCGCGCTCTCGAGCCGCAACGCGTACCTGTCCGACGACGAGCGGGCGCGCGCGCTCGCACTGCCGGCCGCGCTGCGCGCCGCGACCGCGACGGCCGACGGCGGCGGGACGCCCGACGAGGTCCGCGCGGCTGCGCTCGCCGTGCTCGTCGGGCTCGCCGGGCCCGTCGGGCCCGTCGGGCTCGACGTGGACTACGTCGCGGTCGTCGACCCCGACGACCTGACCGAGCTGGCGCCCGACCATGCCGGGGACGCGCTGGTCGCGCTCGCCGCACGGGTGGGCCGCACCCGGCTGATCGACAACACGACCGTGCACCTGGGCCCGGCCCGGGGGAAGGAGGCCGCGCGATGACCTCGCTGCAGCGCACGATGATGACGGGCAAGATCCACCGCGCGACGGTGACGCAGGCGGACCTGCACTACGTCGGCTCGGTTACGGTGGACGCCGACCTGCTCGCGGCCGCGGACCTGCTGCCCGGTCAGCAGGTCGACATCGTCGACGTGACCAACGGCTCGCGCCTGACGACCTACGCGATCGCGGGCGAGGCGGGCTCGGGTCAGATCTGCATCAACGGCGCGGCGGCGCACCTGGTGCACCCGGGGGACGTCGTGATCCTCATCGCGTACGGCGTGCTGTCCGACGAGGAGGCGCGCACCTACGAGCCGCACGTCGTGCTCGTCGACTCCGAGAACCGCATCGTCGACCTGTCCGAGGACCCCGGCCAGGTGCCCGACGAGTGGACGCAGGTCGCGGGCCTGATGCCCAGCGGCGTGCCGTTCGCGCGCGGCCGTGACCTGGTGGACCACCCGCACCCGCTCGACCTGGCCGCGCCGCACGCGGCCAGTCCCGGCTGCGGCGTGCACACGCCGCACACGCACGACGCGGCGGCCCGGTGACGACGACCGACGCGCGTCCGCAGACCGGCGAGACGGTCGACGGCCTGCCGCGCCCGACGCTCGCCACCCGGCTCGCCGCGCCCGCACCCGGCTGGACGGTCGAGGCCGACGCGGTCGTCGTCGGCTCCGGGATCGCCGGGCTGACGGCCGCGCTCGAGCTGCGCACGCGCGTACCGCGCGTCCTGCTGGTGACCAAGGACCGGCTCGCGTCCGGCTCGACGGTGTGGGCGCAGGGCGGCATCGCCGCGGCGCTCGACCCGAGCGACTCGCCCTCCGCCCACCTGGTCGACACGCTCGTCGCGGGCGGTGGCCTGTGCGACCCGCGCGCGGTCGAGGTGCTGGTCACCGAGGGCCCGGCGCGCGTGCGCGAGCTCGTCGCGCGGGGGGCGCGGTTCGACCGGGCACCCGACGGCCGGATCTCGCTGACCCGCGAGGGCGGGCACCACGCGGACCGCATCGCGCACGCCGGCGGCGACGCGACCGGTGCGGAGATCTCGCGCGCGCTCGTCGCCCAGATCGAGGCCGTGCGCGGCGACCCGGGCATCGAGGTCATCGAGCACGCGCTCGTGCTCGACGTGCTGACGGGCCCGCCGGGGCCGGACGGCCGCCCCGGCCCGGCGTGCGGCGTGACGATCCACGTGATCGGCGAGGGCCAGCGCGACGGCGTGGGCGCCGCGCTCGGCAAGGCCGTGGTCCTCGCGACCGGCGGCATCGGGCAGGTGTACCGCTCGTCGACGAACCCCGCGCAGGCGACGGGCGACGGCATCGCCGCGGCGCTGCGCGCGGGGGCCGTGCTGGGTGACGTCGAGTTCGTGCAGTTCCACCCGACCGTGCTGTGGCTCGGCGCGGGGGTCAAGGGTCAGCTCACGCTCGTCTCGGAGGCCGTGCGCGGCGAGGGTGCGTACCTGCTCGACACCGACGGCGTGCGGTTCATGCCGGACGTGCACCCCATGGCCGAGCTCGCGCCGCGCGACGTGGTGGCGCACGCGATCGTCCGGCGGATGGCCGCGACCGGGTCCGAGCACGTGTGGCTCGACGCGCGGCACCTGGGCGCGTCGTTCCTGCGACGACGTTTCCCGACGATCCACGAGCGGCTCGCGGAGCACGACATCGACCTGGGCAAGGACCTGGTGCCGGTCGCGCCGGCGCAGCACTACCACTCCGGCGGTGTCGTCGCGGACCTCGTCGGACGCACGTCGTTGACCGGCCTGTACGCGGTCGGCGAGGTCGCGTGCACGGGCGTGCACGGGGCGAACCGCCTGGCGTCCAACTCGCTGCTGGAGGGTCTGGTGTTCGCGCACCGCGCGGCCCGGCACATCTCCGACGAGGTCGCACGCGGCGCCCTGCGGCACGGCGAACCGAGCGTGCGCCCAGGCGACGAGGCGCTGGTGGCCGCCGCAGCGCGCGGGCGCGTGCAGCGGATCGCGACCGACGGTCCGGGCGTGCTGCGCGACGGCCCGGGACTGCGGCGCGCGACGACCGCGCTCGCGGCCGTGCCGACCGACGCGCACACCCGGCTCGACGACGGCCGCCTGCTCGCCGCCCCGCAGCTCGCGGAGTGGGAGACGACCAACGTGCACCAGGTCGCCACGGTCCTGACGGCCGCGGCCCTCGCACGCGAGGAGAGCCGCGGTGGGCACGCTCGCTCCGACTTCCCCGAGCAGGTCGACGAGTGGCGCCTGCGGCTGACCGCACGGCTCGACGAGGACGCCCGGCTGACCCTGCACCGCACCCCCATCGACTGAGGACGGCATGACCCTCGCACCCGACGCCGCCCAACCCGGCGTGCTCCCCGGCGACCCGGGCCCCGACGAGGGCGCGGTCGAACGACTCGTCGCGACCGCGCTCGACGAGGACCTCGGACCCGCTCCCGGCCGCGACGTCACGTCCCAGTCGACGATCGCGCCGACGACGACCGGCACGGCCGACCTGGTCGCGCGCGCCGACGGCGTGCTCGCGGGCCTGGTCGTCGTCCCCGTGGTGCTGCGGCAGGTCGCGGCGCGCCTGGCGCTCGCGGAGCCGACCCTCGTCGTGCACGTGCCGGACGGGTCGCGCGTGGCGCGCGGCGACGTGCTCGCCACGCTCGTCGGACCCGTGCAGGTGCTGCTCGTCGCGGAGCGCACGCTGCTCAACGTCGCGAGCCGCGCGTCGGGCGTCGCGACCCACACCCGCCGCTGGGCCGACGCTCTCGAGGGCACCGGCGCCCGCGTGCTCGACACCCGCAAGACGACGCCCGGCCTGCGCGCGCTCGAGAAGTACGCCGTGCGCTGCGGCGGCGGCACCAACAAGCGCATGGGGTTGTACGACGTCGCGATGGTCAAGGACAACCACGTCGCCGCGGCGGGCTCCGTGACCGCGGCGATCGAGGCCGTGCGCGCGCGCTACCCGGACGTCCCGATCCAGGTCGAGGCCGACACGCGCGACCAGGCCCTGGAGGCCGTCGCGGCGGGCGCCGACTTCCTGCTGCTCGACAACATGCCCACCCCGGTCCTGGCGGACGTGGTCGCCGCGGTCCGCGCGGTCGCGCCGGACACCGAGCTCGAGGCCACCGGCAACCTCACGCTCGAGCGCGCCCGCGAGGTCGCGACCACGGGCGTCGACCACCTCTCGGTCGGCGGCCTCACGCACTCGTCCCCGATCCTCGACCTGGCCCTCGACCTGCACGCCTGACGCCGCGCCGGCACCGTCACGAGCACTCGAAGACGGCGGACTGGGCGTCGTAGCGCAGGCGGAGCTGCCACGTGCCGTCGGGGCCCTGGAGCGCCCACAGCGCGTTGGCCGCGAGGAAGTCCTCGTCGGTCGGGTAGCGGTAGGAGCCGCCGCCCAGGTCCTCGCCCCAGGACAGGCTCGACTGGTACTCGCGCACCGCACGGGAGACGTCGTTGCCGCCCGCGACCGGGAGGTAGACCTGCTGTCCCTCGGCCGTGGTGCCGGCCGCGCGCCACGTGCCCGCGTCGAAGTCCGCCTGCGTCGAGAGCTGCAGGCTGTCGCACGTGAACGCTCCGGGCGCGGCGCTGTACGGGCGCTGGTCGTCGGCCCGGAGCACGCCGTCGTCCCACGTGATCGCGTCGAACGCGGCGTTCGGCTGGTCGGCGCCCTCGAGCACGACGAGCGTGCCGAACGGCAGCCGCACGGCGTACCGGTGGGAGCGCAGGCCCTCGACGGGCTCGACGCCCTCCACGGCGTCGGGCGTCTCGTCGGTCAGGACGAGTGCGAGCGGCCCGAGGTCGACGACGTCCCAGGTCGCGTCGGGCTGGCCGAACTGCAGCGGCAGACCGTAGGCGGGCGCGTAGGGCAGCTCGCGCGTGGACGCGGTGCGGAACGACCAGCCCGGGCCCGCGTCGATCGTGGCGGGCAGCGTCAGGGAGTCGTAGAACGTCGCGTCGTCGGGCTCGACGTCGTCGGCCAGGACGCCCAGCTCGTCCGGGGTGACGCACGGGTCGCCGGTGCGGGCGCTCGGGCAGCGCACCGCGCGCGCGCCGTCCTCGTCGCGCTCGACGAGCAGGGCGCCGCGGTACAGGAACGGCGCGGTGGACCCGTGCGCGGTGGCGTCCTCGACGACGAGGTAGACGCTCGCGGCGCCGCGCGCCCCCACGGCGTACACGGTCCAGCCCGAGGTGCCGGGCGCGAGCAGGGCGGCGCGAGCGGTGTCGTCGCGCACCGGGTCGTGCCACGTCTCGCCCGTGCGCGGCGCCGCGAGGCGGGCCAGCACGCTCGCGTCGTCGATCTCGGCGGCGCGCTCGACCGGACCCTGCGGGGTCGGCGCGAGCGACGGGGCGGGGGTCGGGGTCGGCGTGGGGTCCGACGAGGGCGCGGTGGTCGGTGTCTGCGTCGCGGGCGGCACCGGCGCGGCGTCCCCGCGACCCAGTGCGTAGGCCGCGCCGACGCCGAGGACGCCGACGGCGGCGACCGCGCCCACCGAGGTGACGGCGTGGCGGCGCAGCCGGGCGCGCCGCGTGACGCCCCGCACGCGGGTGAGCGCGCGCTCGTCGATCGCGTCCGTGCCGCCGGTGAGCTCGTCGTACGCGCGGCTCAGGAGCTCGTCGAGGTTCATCGCGCCGCCTCCGTCCCGTTCGTCGTCGTGGTGGGTGTGCCGGGTTTGCTGGCGGGTGTGCTGGTGCGCGTGCGTACCGGGGCGGTCTCGTCGGACCCCGGGCTCGCGCCGAGCAACGTCGTCAGGCGTGCCAGCCCGTCGGAGGTGTACCGCTTCACCGCGCCCTCGGACAGGCCGAGCGCGGCGGCGGTCTCGGCGACCGACAGGTCCTCCATGCGCCGCAGCACCACGCACGCGCGCTCGCGGGGGCTCAGCGTGGACAGCGCCCGGACGACGTCGCGGCCGACGGTCGGTGCGGGCTCGTCGGGTGCGGCGACGGGCTGCGCGGCGGCGCGCAGCGCGACCAGCCGTTCGCGCCGGCGCCGTCGCGACTCGTCCACGGCACGCGAGGCGATCGCGCGCCGCACGTAGGCCTCGGCCTGCGCGACGCTGGTGAACCGCGCGCGTCCGCGGAAGGTCGCGATGAGCGCCTCCTGCACCAGGTCGGGCGCCTCGGCCGCCGAGCCGCTCACGAGGGTCGCGTGCGCGACCAGGCGCGGCCAGCGCTCGCGCGCCACCTGGTCCAGCATCGTCTCCCATGGTCGTGCCACGCCTTCGTCCCTCCGTCGTCGGTGCCTCGTCTCCAGAACGCCTGCCGTCCTCGCCCGGGTTGGGGTGAGATCGGCGCCGACTACGATGGCCCGGTGACGGACGCCCCCCTCCAGCCTGCCGAGCCGCAGGCCGCCGCAGCCGACGACACCCCCGAGCAGATCCGCATCCGGCGCGAGAAGCGCGAGCGGCTGCTCGCGGAGGGCACGGCGCCCTACCCGGTCTCGCTGCCGCTCACCCACACGATCGAGCAGGTCCGCGCGGCGTACCCGGACCTCGAGGCGGGTCAGGAGACGGACGACGTCGTGGGCGTCGCGGGCCGCGTGGTCTTCCTGCGCAACACCGGCAAGCTGTGCTTCGTCACGCTGCAGGCCGGCACCGGGACGCGGCTGCAGGCAATGCTCAGCCTCGCGGAGATCGGTGAGGAGCGGCTGGCGGCCTTCAAGACGGATGTCGACCTCGGCGACCACCTGTTCGTGCACGGCCGCGTCGTGCAGAGCAGGCGCGGCGAGCTGTCGGTGATGGCCGACGAATGGCGCATGGCCGCAAAGGCGATCCGCCCGTTGCCGAACCTCTACACGCGTGAGGACGGCACGGTCGCGGAGCTGTCCGACGAGGCGCGCGTGCGACAGCGTTACGTCGACCTGATCGTCAACCAGAAGGCGCGCGACATGGTGCGCACGCGCGCTGCTGTGGTGCGGTCGTTGCGGGACAACTTCGCCCGGCGCGGATTCCTCGAGGTCGAGACCCCGATGCTCCAGGTGCAGGCGGAGGGTGCCGCGGCGCGGCAGTTCGAGACGCACATGAATGCGTTCGACATCGAGCTGTTCCTGCGCATCGCGCCCGAGCTGTTCCTCAAGCGTGCGGCGGTCGGCGGCGTCGAGAGGGTCTTCGAGATCAACCGGAACTTCCGTAACGAGGGCGTCGACTCCACGCACTCGCCGGAGTTCGCCATGCTCGAGGCGTACGAGGCCTACGGCGACTACGACACCATGGCCGCCCTCACGCAGGACCTCGTGCAGACCGCGGCGCTCGAGGCGCTCGGGACGACGGTCGTCACGCTGCCCGACGGCGAGCAGTACGAGCTGGGTGGCGACTGGACGCACCTGGCGATGTACGACTCGCTCTCGGACGCGCTGGGCGTCGAGATCACGCACGACACGCCCGACGAGACCCTGCTCCGCCTGCTCGAGAAGGCCGAGATCGACCTCGCCCCCGCGCAGCGCAACCACGGCAAGCTCGTCGAGGAGCTGTGGGAGCACCACGTCGGTGCGCACCTGCACGCGCCGACGTTCGTGCGCGACTTCCCCGTCGAGACCTCGCCGCTCACGCGTGACCACCGCAGCAAGCCGGGCCTGGTCGAGAAGTGGGACCTGTACGTCCGCGGGCTCGAGCTCGCGACGGCCTACTCCGAGCTGGTGGACCCGGTGATCCAGCGGCAACGGTTCGAGGCGCAGGCGCTGCTCGCGGCGCGCGGCGACGACGAGGCGATGCGGATCGACGAGGACTTCCTCACGGCGATGGAGTTCGCCATGCCGCCGTCGGGCGGAATGGGGATGGGAATCGACCGCCTGCTCATCGCGCTGACCGGCCAAGGAATCCGCGACACCATCTTGTTCCCGCTCGTGAAGCCGCTGTCATGAACGGCCTCGGTCCCGTTCTCGCGGCGGTGCTGCCCTCGATCGGCGTCGGGTTGCTGTTCTGGTTCGTCATGCGTGCGGTCGTCAATGCCGACCGCACGGAACGCGAGGCGATCGCGCGTATGGATGCCGAAGAGGCCGCCGCGAAGCGTGCCGAATCGCAGGAGAACTGACAAGGGCATTTGACCGTCTTGCCGGACGGTGCGATCCTGACGGCGCCCAGGTATTCTTTTTCTTTCCCGAATCCGGAGAACACGATGGCCCAGAAGGTTCAGGTCCTGCTCGTCGACGATCTCGACGGCAGCACGGCCGACGAGACGGTGACGTTCGCGCTGGATGGCGTGACGTACGAGATCGACCTCACCAGCGCGCACGCCGGTGAGCTGCGGGACGCATTCGCGACGTGGATCGGGCACGGCCGCAAGGTCGGCGGCCGCGCGACGAGCGCGCGCGTCGGCAGCAGCGCACGGCGCCGTTCCAGCGACGCCGGCGCGATCCGTGAGTGGGCCAAGTCCCAGGGCATCGAGGTCTCGGAGCGGGGTCGCATCAGCGCCGAGGTCCGCAAGGCGTACGACGCGGCGCGCTGATCTCGTCGCGAGCCGAGGCTCGTCGGACACGCCCGCAGGACACGTCCGCAAGACACGTCCGCAAGACACGGAGAGGCCCGGCACCCCGCAGTGGTGTCGGGCCTCTCCTGTCTTCCGTGGCGGTGGCGACTGCGGCCATCCCACGTGTCTGTCGACCTCGCGGTCAGCGGGGTCGGGTCCCGGTGAGCTCACGCACGGCCGCGTACTGCTCGCGCACACGCGGCTGCGAGTCGCCACGGTAGACCTCGGCGTCGCCTGCCGCGCTCCAGCTCGGCGGCGCGTCGTCGCCGGAGAGGACCCACGCCGCCTGCCGGGCCGCACCGTCGGCCACGTACTCGCCGGGGGTCGGCACGTGCACGTCGAGACCGAGCACGCTCGGGGCGATCGCCCGTACCGCGGGTGACTGGGCGCCGCCACCGATGAGGAACAGCCGCTCGACGCCGACGCCCTGCGCGCGCAGCGCGTCGATGCCGTCGGCCAGTGCGCACAGCATGCCCTCGACCGCAGCACGGGCCACGTGGGCCGGCGTCGTGTTCGCCAGCCGCAGGCCGTGCAGCGCGCCCGTCGCGTCGGGCTTGTTCGGCGTGCGCTCACCCTCGAGGTAGGGCACCAGCACGAGCCCGTCGGCGCCCGCCGGGGCGGACAGGGCGAGCTCGGACAGTCCGGCGTAGTCGACGCCGAGCATGCGCGCGGTGGCGTCCAGGATCCGTGAGGCGTTGAGCGTGCACGCGAGCGGCAGGAACGCGCCCGTCGCGTCGGCGAACCCCGTCACCAGGCCGGAGCCGTCGGCGGTCGGGGAGTCGGTCACGGCCGAGACGACGCCCGAGGTCCCGATCGAGACCGCGACGTCACCTGGCCGCAGCCCGAGCGCGAGCGCCGCGGCCGCGTTGTCCCCCGCGCCGGGACCCAGTACCGGGGTCCGGGCTCCGACGACGCTGCGCGGACCGGCCTCGTGCGGGCCGAGGACCCGCGGCAGGTGCGCGCCGTGCCCGAGCGCGAGCTCGAGCAGGTCGGTGCGGTACTCGCCGGTGCGCGGCGACCAGTAGCCCGTGCCGGACGCGTCGGAGCGGTCCGTCACGAGCGTGTCGAGGCCGGCGGCGCCCGAGAGGCGCCACGTGAGCCAGTCGTGCGGCAGGGCGACCGCCGCGACGCGTGCGGCGGCGTCCGGTTCGGCGTCGCGCAGCCAGCGCAGCTTGGTCGCCGTGAGCGAGGCGACGAGCACCGAGCCGACCGCGTCGGCCCAGGCTTGCGGCCCGCCGCCCTCGGCGATCAGGTCGAGCGCGGCCGGGGCCGAGCGGGTGTCGTTCCACAGCAGCGCGTCGCGGACCACCTCGCCCTGCTCGTCGAGCGTGACCATGCCGTGCTGCTGCCCGCCGACCGCGATCGCGTCGACGTCGTCGAGGCCACCCGCGTCCGCGACCGCGGTCTGCAGCGCGTCCCACCAGGCGGCGGGCGCGACCTCGGTCCCGTCGGGGTGGGACGCGCGACCGGAGCGCACCAGCGCCCCGGTCGCGGCGTCCCTGACCACGACCTTGCAGGACTGGGTCGACGAGTCGACCCCGGCGACGAGCGCCATGTCCTCTCCTCTTCCGTCCGGTGTCAGCCGCGCGCGCCGAGCGCGTGCTCGAGCGCGAGCTGGTTGAGCCGGACGAAGCCGAAGCCGCGCTTGGCGACCTCGTCGGCGTCGAAGTCCTCGTACGCCGAGCGGTCCGCGAGGAAGTCGGCCAGCGTCTCGCCCTCGTTCAGCGTCGGCTGCGCGAGCTCGAAGACACCCGCGTACTCGAGCGCCTCCTGCACCTCGGGGTCGGCGCGGAACGCCTGCGCCCGCTCCTTGAGCAGGATGTAGGTCGACATGTTGGCCGCGGCCGACGCCCAGACGCCGTCGAAGTCCTCGGTGCGCGAGGGCTTGTAGTCGAAGTGCACCGGGCCGGTGTACTTCGGGCCGCCCGACGGGAACCCGTTCTCGAGCAGGTCGACCGTCGCGAACGCGGAGAACAGGTCGCCGTGACCGAACACGAGGTCCTGGTCGTACTTGATGCCGCGCTGGCCGTTGAGGTCGATGTGGAACAGCTTGTCGGCCCACAGCGCCTCGGCGAGGCCCGTCGTGTAGTTCAGGCCGGCCATCTGCTCGTGACCCGTCTCCGGGTTGAGGCCGACGATGTCGCCGTGCTCGAGCTTGGCGATGAGGCCGAGCGCGTGACCGATCGTCGGCAGCAGGATGTCGCCGCGGGGCTCGTTCGGCTTCGGCTCGAGCGCGATGCGCAGGCCGTAGCCCTTCTCCTTGATGTACCCGGCGACGGTGTCGATGCCGTCGGCGTACGCCTGGTGCGCGGCGTACAGGTCCTTGGCGGAGTCGTACTCCGCACCCTCGCGGCCGCCCCACATGACAAACGTGTCCGCGCCGAGCGAAGCGGCGAGGTCGACGTTGCGCAGGATCTTGCGCAGCGCGAAGCGGCGCACGCGGCGGTCGTTCGACGTGAACGCGCCGTCCTTGAACACCGGGTGCGAGAACGTGTTGGTGGTGACCATCTCGACCGTGATGCCGGTCTCGGCCAGCGCACCCTTGAACCGCTCGAGGATCTTGTCGCGCTCGGCGTCCGACGAGCCGAAGGGGATCACGTCGTCGTCGTGGAACGTGACGTGCGACGCGCCGAGCTCGGCGAGCTTGTGCACGGACTCCACCGGGTCCAGCCACGGGCGGGTCGCCGAGCCGAACGGGTCCTGGGCGGGCCATCCGACCGTCCAGAGGCCGAAGGAGAACTTGTCATCGGGAGTGGGCTTGCGGACCATCACGAACCTCTCGTCGTCGAGCGGGCTGGATATTTGTTGTACGGATGAACTTATCGAGGGAACGGGCTATGGTCAAGCCGTGAAGTCCACCGCGGCACGTCAGGGCACCCTGCGCGAGCTCAACCTCGGCCTCGTGCTGCGGGAAGTCCTCGATGCCGCTGCGACCCACGCCCCCTCACCGTCCCGCGCCGACGTCGCCGCCGCCACCGGACTGACCCGGGCGACCGTCTCCACGCTCGTCGACCGGCTCGTCGCCGGCGGGCTGCTCGCCGAGTGCGAGCCCGTCGCGACACAACGCGCAGGCCGTCCGGCGGTCCCCCTGGTCCCGGCCGGCGGCACGCTCGTCGCCCTCGGCGCCGAGGTCAACGTCGACTACCTCGGAGTGCGCGCACTGGACCTCGCCGGTCACGTGCTGGCCGAGCGCGTCGTCGAGGACGATCATCGCGACAGCGATCCCGCACGCGTGCTGCGCGCGCTCGCGGCGGTCGCCGACGACGTGCTCGCGGAGACTGTGGGCGACCCGGTCGCGGCGACTGCGGGCGAGCCGGTCGCGCCGGGCGGCCCGCGCCGCGTCGTCGGCACCGCGCTCGCGCTGCCCGGGCTGGTCGCCCGCGACGCGGGGACGCTGCTGCTCGCGCCCAACCTCGGATGGCGCGAGGTCGACGTCGCGGGCGTGCTCGCCGACGCATCCGAGGTGTTCTCGGCCCACCCGCCGACCCTCGCCAACGAGGCCGATCTCGCGGCTCGGGCCGAGGCGCGCGCGCAGCGGCGCGAGGGTGCCGCGTCGTTCGTCTACGTCTCGGGCGAGATCGGCATCGGTGCGGCGCTCGTGCTCGAGGGTCGCGTCTTCGGTGGCCGGCACGGCTGGGCCGGCGAGCTCGGCCACACGCTCGTCGCGGACGGGCGTCCGCTCGAGCAGGTCGCAGGCCAGGACGCGATGGTGCGTGCCGCCGGGCTCGAGCGCGAGGCCGGCGTGGCGTCGCTGGTCGCCGCGCTCGCCGCGGGAGCGCCGGCCGCGCACGAGGCCGTCCGGGCAGCGGGGGAGGCGCTCGGCGCCGCGCTCGCGAACGTCGTGAACACGGTCGACGTGTCCGACGTCGTGCTCGGCGGCACGTACGCGCGGCTCGCCGAGCACCTCGTCGAACCCGTGCTCGCCGCGCTGCGGACCCACGTGCTGGCGGCACCGTGGGCGCCGCCGACGGTCGGTGTCGCGCGCGTCGGCGACATCCCCGCGCTGACGGGCGCGGCGCTGTCCGTCCTCGACCTCGTCATCGCGGACCCCTCCGCGTGGCTCGACGCGCCCGGCGCAGCGGCGGCGCTGCCTAGACTCGCGCCGTGACCTCGCGCGAGCTGTGGATCGGCACCTATCCCGTCGCAGGTGCGGGCACCCCCGTCGGGCTCGGCGAGGGCGTGTGGGCGGTACGGCTCGACGACGAGACGGGCGCGCTGACCGCGGCCCGGCAGGTGGCCGAGCTCGCGTCGCCGTCGTTCCTCGCGCGGCGGCCGGGCGACCACGAGGCCGGCCGGCTCTACGCGGTCCTCGAGGATGCGCCGGGCCAGGTCGCGAGCCTGACGCCGACGGGCGCGGCGGCCGTTCCCGCGGGCGGTGACTACCCGTGCCACGTCGTCGCGACCGACCGCGCGCTGCTCGTCGCGAACTACGGCACGGGCACTCTCGCGGTGCACGCACTCGACGCCGACGGGGCGATCTGCACGCCGCCCGTCGTGCACGGGCACGTCGGCTCAGGGCCCGTGCTCGACCGGCAGGAGGGCCCGCACGCGCACTTCGTCGCGCTCGCGCCCGGGGGCCGGCACGTGCTCGTCGTCGACCTCGGCACGGACGAGATACGCCGCTACGACTGGGACGGCACCACGGCCACGCCCGCGGGGATCGCCGCCTCCTTCCCGCCCGGGACCGGCCCGCGGCACCTGGACTTCTCGGCCGACGGCCGGTTCGCGTACGTCGCGGGCGAGCTCGACGTCGCCGTGCACGTGCTCGCGTGGGACGAGGCCAGCGCGACAGGCACGCTCGTGCAGTCCGTCCCCGCGGTCGTCGAGCATGCGCGGCCCGACGACGAACGCGCCGTGCTCGGCCAGGGCGACGACCCCGTGCGCCACGGCGCGGGCGACCTCACCTCGCACCTCGAGCTCGCGGGCGACGAGGTGCTGGTCACGGTCCGCGGCGCCGACGTCCTGACCCGCTGGGACATCGGCCCCGACGGCCTGCTGACCGTGGGCCGCTCGCACGCCCTGGGTGGCCACTGGCCCCGCCACTTCGCGGTGGTCCCCACCCCCACCACCACCAGCGCCACCACCAGCCCCGTGCGCCAGTCCGACGCCGCGGCGCCAGGTCCTGCGGGCGCACCCGCGTCCGACCGGCACCCTCGCGCGTCGGTGCAGGGGTCGTCGGGCGGCGGGGGATGGGTCGTCGTCGCGCTCGAGCGGGAGGGGGCGCTCGTCGTGCTCGACTCCGACGGCACCGTCGTCTCGAGGGTGAGCCTGCCGTCGCCGACCTGCGTGCTGCCGGTCTGACTGCCGTGGGGGACAATGGCCGCGTCCCGGATCCCGAGCCCCTCGGAGCGCGCGCATGAGTGCACCGCGAATCGCGATGCTGTCGGTGCACACCTCCCCGCTCGACCAGCCCGGCACGGGCGACGCCGGTGGCATGAACGTCTACGTCCTCGAGCTGTCGAGGGCCCTGGCCGCCCGCGGGGCGCGGGTCGAGATCTTCACGCGCGCCACCTCGTCGGACCTGCCCGAGACGATGGCGCTGCCCGGTGTCGACCACGACGGGACCCCGCTGGACCCCGCGCTCGACAAGGCGCGCGTGCGCGAGGTGCTCACGGCCACCGACGTGCCCGCCGGCGTGACGCCGCCGATCCTCGTCCACCACGTGCCCGCGGGTCCGTTCGAGCGACTCGACAAGAACGACCTGCCCGGCGTGCTGTGCGGCATGGCCGCCGGGCTCCTGCGCTGGGAGGCCGCGCGCCGGCCGGGCTGGTACGACGTCGTGCACTCGCACTACTGGCTGTCCGGCCAGGTCGGGCGGATCGCCGCCGACCGGTGGGAGGTGCCGCTGGTGCACAGCGCGCACACGCTCGCCAAGGTGAAGAACGCGTCGCTCGCCGACGGTGACGCGCCCGAGCCGCCCGCGCGCGTGCTCGGCGAGGAGCAGGTGGTCGCCGAGTCGGACGCCCTGGTCGCGTCCACGCCGGCCGAGGCCGCCGAGCTCGTCGAGCTGTACGGGGCCGACCCGGCCCGCGTGCACGTCGTCGAACCCGGCGTGGATCTCGAGCGGTTCGCACCGATGGTCGCCGGGCTGCACCGGAGTCCCGACGAGCAGCGCGCCGAGGCCCGTCGCGCGCTGGGGTTGCCGACCGGTGGCGAGATCGTCCTGTTCGCCGGCCGCGTGCAGGCGCTCAAGGCGCCCGACGTGCTCGTGCGCGCGCTCGGCGTGCTGCGCGCGACCGGTCGGCCCGTGCCGGTGCTCGTCGTGCTCGGCGGCCCGAGCGGCCGCTCGACCGCGGTGCGTGAGCTGCAGGCGCTCGCGGCGGTCACGGGGGTCGCCGACCGCGTCGTCGTCCGCCCGCCCGCCGCGCGCGACGAGCTCGCGACCTGGTACCACGCCGCCGACGTCGTCGCGATGCCGTCGCGGTCCGAGTCGTTCGGCCTGGTCGCCGCGGAGGCGCAGGCGGCCGGGGTGCCGGTGGTCGCGGCCGCTGTCGGCGGGCTGCGCACGATCGTCGACGACGGCGTGACCGGACTGCTGGTGCGGGGGCACGACCCGCGGCGGTGGGCGGACGCGCTGTCAGGTCTGCTGGCCGATCGTGAGCGGCTCGCGGCGTTCGGAGCCGCTGCCCGTGGCTCGGCGGAGCGGTTCGGCTGGGACGCCGCCGCCGAGCAGCTGCTCAAGGTCTACGAGGTGGCCCGGGAGCACGGCCCGCGCTGACTCGTCGGACGCGTGCCGGTGAGAGCACGGGCGGGGCGACGGCCGCGGGACGGACGTCCCTGCGCCACCCGCGCGCGACTGCGGCAGGATGGGCACATGACGTACACCCTGGTCCTGCTCCGCCACGGCGAGAGTGAGTGGAACGCGAAGAACCTGTTCACCGGCTGGGTCGACGTGGCCCTCTCCGAGAAGGGCGTCGAGGAGGCCAAGCGCGGCGGCACGCTCCTCAAGGACGCCGGCATCCTGCCCGACGTCGTGCACACGTCCCTGCTGCGCCGTGCGATCACCACCGCGAACCTGGCGCTCGACGGCGCCGAGCGGCACTGGATCCCCGTGAAGCGGTCGTGGCGGCTCAACGAGCGGCACTACGGCGCCCTGCAGGGCAAGGACAAGAAGCAGACGCTCGACGAGTTCGGCGAGGAGCAGTTCATGCTCTGGCGTCGCTCGTACGACGTCCCGCCGCCCGCGATCGAGCCGGGCAGCGAGTTCTCGCAGGACGCGGACCCGCGCTACGCGGGTGAGCCCGTCGTCCTGACCGAGTGCCTCAAGGACGTGCTCGTCCGCGAGCTGCCCTACTGGGAGTCCGCGATCGTCCCGGACCTGCAGGCCGGCAAGGTCGTCCTGGTCGCGGCGCACGGCAACTCCATCCGCGCGCTCGTGAAGTACCTCGACGACATCAGCGACGAGACCATCTCCGGGCTCAACATCCCGACCGGCATCCCGCTTGTCTACGAGCTCGACGAGAACTTCAAGCCGGTCGTGGCCGGCGGCACCTACCTCGACCCGAGCGCGGCCGAGGCCGCGATCGCAGCGGTCGCCAACCAGGGCCGCTGACCCGCACGCGACGAACGACGAAGGGGGCCGCCGTGGCGGCCCCCTTCGTCATGTCCTCGTCGGTCAGCCCTTGGCCGCGGGCTCGGCCGAGGCCATGGCGCCGGTGACGAGGTAGGTCACACGCTTGGCGATGCTCACGCCGTGGTCGCCGAAGCGCTCGTAGTACCGGCCGAGCAGCGTGACGTCGACGGTCTCCTGGATCGAGCCCGTCCACCCGCCGCCGAGCAGCACGGTGAACGTGTTCTCGTGCAGCTCGTCGAGCGTGTCGTCGTCCTGCTCCACGGCCGCGGCGATCGCCAGGTCGCGCGTGCCGAGCAGCGTCGTGGTGCGACGCGCGACGCGCACCGCGGCATCGTGCATCTCGGTGAACGTGCTCGCCAGCGGATCGGGGATCGCGTGGCCCGGGTAGCGGCCGCGCGCGACCTGTGCGATGTGCCGCGCGAGGTCGCCCATCCGCTCGAGGGTCGCGCTCATGCGCAGCGCCGAGACGACGACGCGCAGGTCGGTGGCGACCGGCTGCTGCTGTGCCAGGAGCAGGATGCAACGCTCGTCGAGGTCGCGCTCCATGGCGTCGATCCCGAGGTCGTCCATGATGACCGACTCGGCCCGCGGCAGGTCGGCGGTCAGCAGCGCTACCCCGGCGTCGGTGATGGCGCGCTCGACCCGAGCTGCCATGGCGACCAGGTCCTCGCCGAGCTGGGCGAGCTCGGCGTCGAAGATGTCCCGCATCGATGTCCCTTCCTGCGGTGCCGCGCCGAGGCCGGGGATGGCCACGCGCGCCGCCACCATCGCACCACCAGGTGAACGCGCGGGCGACCGCAGGTGAACGGACAGGTGAACGCAGGCCGACGATCGACGTGCCGGGTCACTGCACGGGGCACTGCACGGGTCCCGACCCGGGCCGCCACCCGGACGTCGGCGGCGGGCGCTAGTGTCGGCCGTGTCCTGCCCGCGAGAGGCAGGCCGGCAGACGTCGTCGTCGGCGCAGCGCCGACGCATGAAGGAGGCAACAAGATGTCGCAGCGGGTCACGGGCTGGGTCGGTTGGGTGTGGTTCTGCGCGTTCGCTCTGCTGACCATCGGCCTGTTCAACGTCATCTCCGGGCTCATCGCCGTGTTCAACGACGACAAGGTGCTGGGCTGGAGCGGGACCCAGGGTGCTTTCGTCCTGGACATCTCGACGTGGGGCTGGGTGCACCTGGCGCTCGGCGCACTGCTGACGCTCACCGGGTTCGCGCTGTTCGGTGCGGCCGGCTGGGCGCGCATCGTGGCGGTCGTGCTCGTCGTGATCAACCTGGTGTGGCAGTTCGTCTGGCTGCCCGTCACGCCGTGGTGGTCGCTCGCGTCGATCGTGCTCGGCGGCTTCGTGCTCTGGGCGCTCACCGTCCACGGTGACGAGGTCGAGCGCGCCGTCAGCTGAGCCGAGGCGCGCGCACCGCAGGTTCGACGAGAGGAGGATGACGGGCATGGCGAACACCTTCGGTCCGATCGAGCTCGTGGCATTCGAGTTCCCGGACGACCGCATCCCGCAGGACGTCAAGAGCGAGCTGCTCGCGCTGGTCGCGTCCCAGCAGGTCAGGATCATCGACCTCGTCGTGGTCCGCCGTCCCGAGGTCGGCGAGGTCGAGGTCATCGAGGTGCACGAGCTCGACGACGACCTCGTCATCACCGACGTCGAGCTGAGCGGGTCCGGGCTGACCGGCCAGGAGGACATCGACGAGATCGCCGACGGGCTGCCGCCGGGGACCTCGGCGCTCGTGATGGTCATCGAGCACGTCTGGTCGATGGGTCTGGTCGGCGCGGTGCGTGACGCGGGCGGCTTCGTGCTCGCCGCCGAGCGCATCCCCGCCGAGGTCGTCGAGGCCCTCCTCGAGCTCGCGTCCGACGAGGACACCGGCGCCTGACGGCGCGGGTCGTCCGTCCACCACACCCACCCGAGTCGAGGAGAACCACCATGCCTCTCGTCCGTCGCATCGGCCGTCCCGGCCTGGTCGGCACCGCCGCCCGCACGGCCGTCATCGCCGGCACGGCCTCGGCCACCGCCGGCGCCGTCCAGCGCCGCCAGTCGCAGAGGGCCGCGGCCAGCTACGAGGAGCAGCAGGCTGCCGCCGCCGAGCAGCAGCGCCAGCTCGAGGAGGCCGCCCGCCAGGCGGTCGCCGCCCAGAGCGCCGCCGCACCGCCGGCTCCCGCGCCCGCCGCGGGTGACGACATGATGGTCAAGCTGCAGCAGCTCGCCGCGCTCCACCAGCAGGGCATCCTGTCCGACGACGAGTTCACGGCGGCGAAGGCCAAGGTCCTGAGCTGATCACGACGTTCACCGCGTGGAGCTTCGGCTGACGGTCGTCGTCGAACACCTGGCCGTCGGCTCTTCGGTCGGGTGCCGGGTGAACGTCAGATGAACGGTGCGCCAAAGTGTGGCCGTCCGCGCCGTCGCGCGCGCTCGCTCGTGCCGCACGCGCTCTAGGGTGGCGCTGTGGACGGGAACAGCGGCTGGCTCCTGCTGCTGGCTGGCGCCCTCGGGATGCTCGTCGGCGGCGCTGCCGTCGCGGCGTTCCTGTGGAGCGAGCGCAGCCAGCGCGCGGTTCCCGCGACCCCCGCACCCGAGCTCGACGAAGGGCTCGTGCGCACGCTGTCGGTGCTGCGGTCGGCTGCGGTCGTGCTGGACGACGAGGACCGGGTCGTGCGCGCGAGCGCACCGGCCTACGCGCTCGGGCTCGTGCGCGACGGGCGGATCGGGCCCGCCTCGGTCCGGGAGCTGGTCGCCGAGGTCCGGCGCGACGGCGTCATCCGCGACGAGGAGCTCGAGCTCCCGCGCGGCCCCGACGGACCGGGCGTCCTGCTGGTGCAGATCCGCGTCGCGTACGTGAGCGCGCGACACGTCGTCGTGCTCGCGGAGGACCGCACGCAGGCGCGGCGGCTCGAGGCGATCCGCCGCGACTTCGTGGTCAACGTGTCGCACGAGCTCAAGACGCCGGTGGGCGCGCTGTCGCTGCTCGCCGAGACGGTGCAGGACGCGGCGGACGACCCGGAGGCGGTGCGGCGGTTCGCCGGACGCATGCAGGCCGAGGCGCAGCGGCTGTCCGCGCTCGTGCAGGAGATCATCGAGCTCTCGCGGCTGCAGGTCGCGGGCGCCCTCGGCACTCTCACGCTCGTCGACCTCGACGGCGTGCTCGCCGAGGCGGTCGACCGTGCGGGCACGACGGCCGCCGCCAAGCGCGTGCGCCTCGAGATCGGCGGCACGCACGGACTCGAGGTCTTCGGCAACCACGACCTGCTCGTCACCGCGGTCCGCAACCTCGTCGACAACGCGGTCGCGTACTCCGGCGAGGCGACGCGCGTGGGCGTCGGGGTCCGGGAGAGCGGCGACTTCGTCGAGATCGCGGTCGTCGACCAGGGTGTCGGGATCTCGCCGTCGGACCAGGAGCGCGTGTTCGAGCGGTTCTACCGCGTCGACCGGGCGCGCTCGCGGGAGACGGGCGGCACCGGCCTGGGCCTGTCCATCGTCAAGCACGTCGCGGCCGACCACGGCGGTGACGTCACGGTGTGGTCCCAGCCCGGACGAGGCTCGACCTTCACGCTGCGGCTGCCGCGCGTGCCGGTCCCGCCGCCGGGGCCCATCGGCATCCCGACCACGACGGCCGGGCACCCGCCGGCCGCCCCCACCAGCACGTCCGGACCGGCCGCGAGGTCGGACGGGCGCGACTCCCGAGGAGCAAGTGTGCATCGGAGCGCGTCGTGACCAGGATCCTTCTCGTCGAGGACGAGGAGTCCTACCGCGACCCCCTGACCTACCAGCTCGAGCGCGAGGGGTTCGAGGTCGTCACGGCCGCGACCGGCCCCGAGGCGCTCGAGCGGTTCGAGGAGTTCGGTGCCGACCTGGTGCTTCTCGACCTCATGCTGCCCGGCCTGCCGGGCACGGAGGTCTGCCGGCAGCTGCGTGCGGTCTCCTCGGTGCCGGTCATCATGCTGACGGCCAAGGACGACGAGATCGACAAGGTCGTCGGGCTCGAGCTCGGTGCCGACGACTACGTGACCAAGCCGTACTCGTCGCGTGAGCTGCTCGCGCGGGTGCGGGCGGTGCTGCGCCGACGCTCGCCCGCGGTCGAGGGCGGCACCGTCGAGCTCGACGAGGACGACGACCTGGTCGCCGGCCCCGTCCGGATGGACGTCGAGCGGCACACCGTGCGGGTGCGCGGCGCGCTCGTCGCCTTCCCGCTCAAGGAGTTCGAGCTGCTCGAGCTCCTGCTGCGCAACGCCGGTCGCGTGCTGACGCGCGGCCAGCTGATCGACCGCATCTGGGGCTCCGACTACGTCGGAGACACCAAGACGCTCGACGTCCACGTCAAGCGTGTCCGCGCGAAGGTCGAGGAGGACCCCGCCAACCCGACGCTGCTGGTCACCGTCCGTGGCCTCGGGTACAAGCTCAACGACGAGCCCGGCGCGCCGCAGCCGTAGCCGGACGCACCATCCCGCCTGACGCTCCCGCTCGCGTGCGGGTTCGTCGGCGAGCGTTCACCCGGGGTTCACCGAACGCCGGGCGAGTGGTCACGTCCAGGGGACAACCTGCTGGTGCGCACACCCCGGTGCGCACCAGAACGACAGGACGGACCACTGTGAAGCTCTCCCTCCACGGCCGTGTCGGGGCGGTCGCCCTTGCCGGCGTCCTCGCCCTCACCCTCACGGCGTGCGGAACGGACAACAACACCGACACGCCGGCCGCGACGGAAGGTGCGACGGACGACGCCACCGTTCCGGCCGCGACGCTGTCCGGCACGCTGAACGGCGGCGGCTCGAGCGCGCAGGAGAAGGCCCAGCAGGCGTGGATCGCCGGCTTCCAGACGGCCAACCCCGACAGCACGGTGAACTACACGACGACCGACTCGGGCGCGGGCCGCAAGGGCTTCCTGGACGCCTCGCTCGACTACGCGGGCTCGGACAGCGCGCTCGACGACGACGAGTTCGCGGCCGCGGCCGACCGCTGCTTCGGCGGCTCGGCGCTCGACCTGCCCGTCTACATCAGCCCGATCGCGGTCGCGTTCAACATCGACGGCGTGAGCGAGCTCAACATGAGCGCGGACGTCGTCGCGAAGGTCTTCTCCGGCGCGATCACGACGTGGGACGACGCGGCGATCACGGCCCTGAACCCCGACGCGACGCTCTCGGGCCCGATCACGGTCGTGCACCGCTCGGACGACTCGGGCACGTCGAAGAACTTCCAGGACTACCTGTCCAAGACCGCGCCCGACGCATGGACCTACGAGGTCTCGAACACGTGGCCGGTGAGCGTCGGCCAGGGTGCCAACGGCACCTCGGGCGTCGTCCAGACGATCCAGGCCGCGACCGGCACAATCGGCTACGCGGACGCCTCCGCGGTCGGGTCGCTCGGCAAGGTCGCGCTCGGTGTGGGCGACGAGTTCAACGCCCCGACGGCGGAGGGCGCCGCCGCGACGGTGGACGCCTCGCCGCAGACCACCGACCGCGCCGACGGTGACATCGTCATCTCGGTGGACCGCACCACGACGGCCCCGGGCGCGTACCCGGCGATCCTCGTGTCCTACCTCGTGGTCTGCAACACGTACGACTCGCAGGACAAGGCGGACCTCGTGAAGGGCTACGCGAGCTACGTGGCCAGCGCCGAGGGCCAGACGTCGGCGGGGACGGCAGCGGGTTCGGCGCCGATCTCCGACGAGCTGCGCACGGCCGTCGTCGCGGCGATCGACTCGATCACCACGAAGTAGTCGGCCCCAGCTCGGCCGGTCGTCGTCCGGTGGGCGCCCTCGTGGCGGCCACCGGACGACGACTCACGATCCCCGCCCTGACAGGAGAGCTCCGTTGGCCTCGCCCGCGACAGCGATGACCCCGCCGGTCACACCGGACCCCCCGCCTCGTCGTCGGCGGTCCCGGACCACCGACCGCGGGCTCGACCGCGCGTTCCGGTACCTCGCCGTGGGGTCCGGCATGCTGATCCTGGCGACGCTCGCGTCGGTCGCGATCTTCCTGGTCCTCGAGGCGCTTCCGGCGCTGACGCACGACGACCTGGCCTCGGAGATCGCGTGGATCCCCGAGGGCGGCAACCTCGGCGACGTCGTCGGCCCCCTGATCTTCGGCACGATCCTGGCGGCGATCGTCTCGCTCGGCCTGGCGGTGCCGGTCGCGGTCGGGATCGCGCTGTTCATCTCGCACTACGCACCGCGCAGGATGGCATCGGCCCTGGGCTACGTCGTCGACCTGCTCGCCGCGATCCCGTCGGTGGTCTTCGGCCTGTGGGGCGTGCTCGTGCTCGCACCCAAGGTCCAGCCCGTGTGGCAGTTCCTCGTGGACTACTTCGGCTGGATCCCGCTGTTCGCGGGCGACGAGCACGGCAACGCGTCCAACCCGCCACGCGTGCTCATGACCACCGCGCTCGTGCTCGCCGTGATGATCCTGCCGATCATCACGGCCGTGAGCCGCGAGGTCTTCCTGCAGACGCCGCGCCTGCACGAGGAGGCGGCCCTCGCCCTCGGTGCCACACGCTGGGAGCTCATCCGGATGGCGGTGCTGCCGTTCGGCCGCTCGGGCGTGACGTCGGCCGCGATGCTCGGACTGGGCCGCGCGCTCGGCGAGACCATGGCGGTCCTGATGATCCTGTCGCCCGGGTTCCTCTACTCGTTCAAGCTCCTCGTGGCGAGCCAGCAGCAGACGATCGCGGCGAACATCGCCGCGAAGTTCAACGACGCCGACGACATCGGCCGCTCGGCGCTGATCGCGACCGGTCTCGCGCTGTTCGTCATCACCCTGCTGGTCAACCTCGGCGCACGCGCGATCGTCGCGCGGCGCAAGGACTTCTCGGGAGCGAACTGACGTGGCCACCCTCGACACCGCCCCCGCCACGCCGTCCTCGGCACTGCGCGACGTGCTGAGCCAGGTCGACCCGAAGCGGCGCCGCAAGGACCGCGTCATGCAGGTGCTCGTCTACGGGGCGTTCGTCCTCGCGATGATCCCGCTCGTCTCGCTCGTCTGGAGCGTGATCAGCAAGGGCATCGGCCGGTTCGACCTGTACTTCCTCACGCACTCGATGCGCAACGTGTACGGCGGCATGGACGCCGGCGGCGTCTACCACGCACTGCTCGGCACGATCCTCATCACGCTGCTCACGGCGGTCATCTCGGTCCCGATCGGCATCGTCACGGCCGTCTACCTCGTCGAGTACGGCAAGGGGAGCCTGGCGCGGGCGGTGACCTTCTTCGTCGACGTGATGACCGGGATCCCGTCGATCGTCGCCGGTCTGTTCGCGTTCTCGCTGTTCTACCTCGTCGTGGGGCCGCAGTCGAAGAGCGGGCTCGTCGGCGCGGTCGCGCTGTCGGTCCTGATGATCCCCGTGGTCATCCGGTCGACCGAGGAGATGCTGCGGCTCGTGCCGAACGAGCTGCGCGAGGCCTCGTACGCGCTCGGTGTCTCGAAGTGGCTGACGATCATCCGCGTCGTGCTGCGCACGGCGGTCGCCGGCATCACGACTGGCGTGATGATCGCGGTCTCACGCGTGATCGGCGAGACCGCACCGCTGCTCATCACGGTCGGCGCGACCGACTCGATCAACGACGACGTGTTCCACGGCAACATGATGACGCTGCCCGTGTACGTCTACCGGCAGTACGCCGCGGGCCTTGTGCCCTGTGCGCCGGGCGACGACGCTTGCATCCCGACGATCAACTACGACCGCGCCTGGAGCGCGGCGCTCGTCCTGATCCTCGTCGTCATGCTGCTCAACCTCGTGGCGCGCGGCGTGAGCCGCTGGTTCGCGCCGAAGACCCGGGCCTGAGACCCAGAGGAGACCCATCACCATGGCACAGCGCATCGACGTCAAGGACCTCAACATCTACTACGGCGACTTCCTCGCCGTCGCCGGTGTCGAGATGTCCGTCGAACCGCGGTCCGTCACCGCGTTCATCGGCCCCTCGGGCTGCGGCAAGTCCACCTTCCTGCGCACGCTCAACCGCATGCACGAGGTGATCCCCGGCGCGCACGTCGAGGGCACCGTCGCGATGGACGGCGTGGACCTGTACGGCGCGGGCATCGACCCCGTCGCGGTTCGTCGGCAGGTCGGCATGGTCTTCCAGCGCCCGAACCCGTTCCCGACGATGTCGATCGCCGAGAACGTGCTCGCGGGGATCAAGCTCAACAACAAGAGGATCTCCAAGAGCGACGCCGACGAGACCGTCGAGCGGGCGCTGACCAGCGCGAACCTCTGGAACGAGGTCAAGGACCGGCTGAACCGGCCGGGTTCGGGCCTCTCGGGCGGTCAGCAGCAGCGGCTGTGCATCGCGCGTGCGATCGCGGTCAAGCCGCAGGTGCTGCTCATGGACGAGCCGTGCTCGGCGCTCGACCCGATCTCGACGCTCGCGATCGAGGACCTCGTCTCGGAGCTCAAGGCCGACTACACGATCGTGATCGTGACCCACAACATGCAGCAGGCGGCGCGCGTCTCGGACCGCACCGCGTTCTTCAACCTCAAGGCCACCGGGCAGCCGGGCCGACTGGTCGAGATCGACGACACCCCGACGATCTTCTCCTCGCCGCGCGAGCAGGCCACGGAGGACTACATCTCGGGCCGGTTCGGCTGAGCCGACCGCTCAGGAGGTCGGCGCGGGGCTGTACTGGGGGAGCGTGCCGTCCAGGACGGGCACCTGCACGGCGAGGGTGCCGCCGGGCTGGGTCGAGAGCGTGATCGGGGTGACCGCGCCGGCGGGGGCCGTGGTCGCCTCGGTGCGCACGTCCGCGTGCCCGTCGTCGTCGGTGCCGTCGAGCAGCACCGTCGCGCCGGCGGCGACGTCGACGGTCTCGCTCGAGGCGTCCGGGGCCGCGGTCGCGCCGGTCGGGTCGGAGACGTCGCCGAACGTGATCGTGACGGTGATGGAGTCGTCGGCGTGGTTCGTGAGGGCCCCGTGCAGGACGCCCGGCTCGCCCTCGGCGGCCGACAGGACCATGAGGTTGACCGCGGTGATGTCGCCGAGCGCGGCGCTCACACCGTCCGAGGCGTCGTAGTGATCCTCGGTCTGGATCGGGTTCGTCGCGGAGCAACCGGCGAGCGCGGCGGCGAGCGCCAGAGCGGCAGTCGCGACGACGAGGGTGCGAGGGCGGCGCAGCGAGGTCACGGCGCACAGCCTAGCCGCCCGGGCCGGGGATGTGACTGCGTGTCAGGACCGGCCCGTGACCAGCGGGGATGCGCGCTCGAGCCGGGGGTCGGCGCGAAGGGGGCGAAAAGGTCCCGTGCTAGGATGGCCCTTGCGAAAGGGGACACCTGCACATGACCTTCACTGTTGGGGAGACCGTCGTCTACCCGCACCACGGTGCAGCGCTGATCGAAGAGATCAAGACCAGGACGATCCGCGGCGAGGACAAGCTCTACCTCAAGCTCAAGGTCGCACAGGGTGATTTGACCATCGAGGTCCCTGCCGAGAACGTCGACCTCGTGGGTGTTCGCGACGTCGTCGGCCAGGAGGGTCTGGACCGGGTCTTCGAGGTGCTGCGCGCCCCGTACACGGAAGAGCCGACGAACTGGTCGCGCCGTTACAAGGCCAACCTCGAGAAGCTCGCATCGGGTGACGTCATCCGCGTCGCCGAGGTCGTCCGGGACCTGTCCCGTCGCGACGCCGACCGCGGTCTGTCCGCGGGGGAGAAGCGGATGCTCGCCAAGGCCCGTCAGATCCTCGTCTCCGAGCTCGCACTTGCCGAGCACACGGAGGAGGAGAAGGCCGAGGCGATTCTCGACGAGGTCCTCGCGTCCTGACCGACTCCTGACCACGGGCCGGATCGCAGCGTGAGCAGCGACGTCGTCGTCGCGGTCCTGACTGCCGCCGGCAGCGGGTCGCGGCTCGGGCACGAGCTGCCCAAGGCGCTCGTGCCCGTCGGCGACGAGCCGCTCGTGCGGCACGCCGCACGCCGGCTGCTCGCGGCCGACGCGCTCGGGTGCGAGGTCGCGGCCGTCGTCGTGACGGCGCCCGCGTCGTACGTCGACGAGTTCCGCGTCGCGCTCGCGGGTCTGCCGCGCGTCGTCGTGGTCCCCGGCGGCTCGACCCGGCAGGCGTCGGTCGCCGCGGGCCTCGCCGCGCTCACCGTGCCCCGCGATCGTTCCGCCGGTACCGACGGCCCTTCCGACGACGACCCTCCCGACGACGGCCCTTCCGACGACGACGGCGTCGTCGTGCTCGTGCACGACGCCGCACGCGCGTTCGCACCGCCCGTGCTCGTCGCGCGGGTGGTCGCAGCGGTGCGCGCCGGCCACCCGGCGGTGGTCCCGGGCCTGGCCGTCGCGGACACGATCAAGCGGGTCGAGGCGCCCGACGCGTCCGGTGCCGCGCGCGTCGCGGACACCGTGCCGCGCGCGCAGCTGCGCGCCGTGCAGACCCCGCAGGGCTTCGACCTCACGCTGCTGCGCCGGGCGCACGCCGCCGCCGCGGACGCCGCGCACGACGAGACGCTCGCGGCGAGCGACGACGCCGGGCTGGTCGAGCGGCTCGGTGAGCCGGTCTGGGTCGTGGCGGGTGACCCGCGTGCGGCGAAGGTCACGACGGCGCACGACCTGGCGATGGCCGCGTTCCTCGCGGCCGACGAGGAGGACGCGTGAACCTGCCCCGAACCGGCATCGGTGTCGACGTGCACGCCTACGACCCGGACCCCGCGCCCGGTGCGACGCTGCACCTCGCGGGACTGGCATGGCCGGACGAGCGCCCGCTCGCGGGGCACTCGGACGCCGACGTCGCCGCGCACGCCGCCGCGGACGCACTGCTCTCGGCGGCCGGTATCGGCGACCTGGGGTCGCACTTCGGCACGTCCGAACCGCAGTGGGCCGGTGCGGCCGGCACGGTGCTGCTCGCCGAGGCCGCGGCTCGCGTGCGCGCCGCGGGCTTCGTCGTCGGGAACGTCGCGGTGCAGGTGATCGGGAACCGGCCGCGGATCGGTCAGCGCCGTGCGGAGGCCGAGGCGGCGCTCTCGGCGGCCGCGGGCGCGCCCGTCGCGGTGTCCGCCACGACGAGCGACGGGCTGGGGCTGACGGGCCGCGGCGAGGGCGTCGCGGCGATCGCCACCGCGCTCGTCGTCCCGGCGCCCTGACCCGCCGGGACACCGGGACGTCGCGCGCTCGCCAGCAGCACGCCGGACACGACGAACACGCCCGCGACGAGCTCGACCGGCGGCGTCGACTCGTCGAGCAGCAGCCACGACGACGCGATGCCGACCACGGGCACCAGCATCGAGAACGGCGCGACGAGACCGGCGGGGTAGCGCCCCATGAGCGCCGTCCAGAGACCGGAACCACCGAGCGTCGCGACGAGCACGGTGAAGGCGAGGCCGCCCAGGGCCGCGAGCCCGCGCGGCGACCCGAGGTCGTCGAACGACGCCGCGATGCGGTCGGGGCCCTCGACGAGCAGTGACAGCGCGAGCATCGGAAGCGGTGGGACCACCGACATCCAGGCGAGCAGGCGCAGGGGTTCGCCGGGTGCCGTGCGAACCGCGAGCCGGTTGCCGAGGTTGCCGACGGCCCACCCGAGCCCGCCGCACAGTGTCAGGAGCACAGGCACGAGGGTCGTGCCGCCCGCGAGGTCCGCGCGGTGCGCGGCGATCGCGGCGAGCCCGGCGACGGCGACCAGCACGCCGAGTGCCTGACGGCCGGACACGCGCTCGCGCAGCAGCGCCGCGGCGAGCACGACGGTGAACGGCGCCGAGGACTGCAGCACGAGCGAGGCCAGGCCCGTCGGCATCCCGGCGGACATCGCCCAGTACAGGAAGACGAACTGCAGCACGCCGAACCCCAGCCCGTACAGCAGCACCCAACGCCGCGGCGCACGGGGCGGGCGGACCAGCAGCACGGTCGGGACGGCGATGAGCGCGAACCGGAGTGCGACGAGGAAGAACGGCGGGAACTGCTGCAGCGAGAAGTGGATGGCCGGGAAGTTGAGGCCCCAGCACACGGCGACGAGCACGGCGAGCAGGCGGTCGCGCGAGGTCATGGCGACGAGTCTGCGGGCGAGTCGTCGTTCAGCACCAGCGAAAGAAACTGAACTGACGATGTAGCGTCACTGCATGGACGCGCGTGCGCTCACCGCCCTGCGGACCGTCGGGACCCAGGGCGGCGTCACGGCCGCTGCCCGCGTGCTGCACCTGACGCCGTCGGCGGTCTCGCAGCAGGTCGCGGGCCTGGAGCGCGAGCTGGGGCTCGAGCTCACCGAGCGGGTCGGGCGCGGTGTGCGGCTCACGGCCGCGGGTGAGGCGCTGGCCGCCGCGGCGGTCGACGTCGAGGTCGCGCTCGAGCGGGCGCGAGCGGCGGCGCAGGGGCTGCGGGCGAGCCCGACCGGGACCGTGCGGGTCAGCGCGTTCGCGTCGGGCGCTCAGTTGCTGCTGCCCGGGCTGCTCGCGCGCACCGCCGCGCTGCCCGGCGTACGGGTCGAGTGCTCCGACGACGACGTGGCGCAGGACGCGTTCGTCGGGCTGACGGACCTCATCGACGTGGTGATCGCGCACCGGCCGGACGGTTCGCCGGGCTGGGGCGGCGGGGTCGTCGTGCGTCCGCTGCTGCGCGAACCGCTCGACGTCGCGGTCGCACCCACGCACCCGCTCGCGGGCCGGCGTGTGGTCGAGGCGTCGGACCTGGTCGACGAGGACTGGGTCGCGGTGCGCGAGGGGTTCCCGGTCGCGCGGGTGCTCGCCGAGGTCGGCGCGCTCGTCGGGGCGCTCGGCGGCACGGCGCCGCGGGTGCGGCACCGGATCAACGACTTCCACGTCGCGGCGGCGCTCGTCGGGGCGGGCCACGGGGTCAGCCTGCTGCCGCGCTACACGTTCGGCGCGGACCCCCGGGTGCGGCTGGTGCCGCTCGCGGGCGTGCGCGCGGGGCGCCGCGTGGAGGCGCTCGTGCGCCGGGACAAGGCCGAGCGCGTCGTCGTGCGGCGTGTCCTCGCCGAGCTCACCGCGCTCGCGGCGCAGATCGCGGGCGAGGACGCGGGCGCGGTCGCGGACGACGCCGATCAGGGGGTCAGCACGAGCTTGCCGCGGGCATGACCCGCGCGGCTCACCTCGTGGGCAAGCGCGACCTGGTCGAGCGGGTAGACGCCGGCCACCGCGACGTCGAGCGCCTGGTCCGCGGCGAGCTCGACGAGCTGGGCGCGGGCGGCCTCGCGCACCTGCGTCCCCGGGTCGGCGCCCGGTCCGCCGCCCAGCGCGAGGACTCCCAGCCCGGCGGCGCGCGCGAAACCCGCGATCGTCGCGATGCGCGTGCGGTCCGCGACGAGCTCGACCGAGCTGTCGAGGGCCTCGTCGGACCCGACCGTGTCGATCGCGACCGTGACCGGTGCGCCCGCGGCCTCGCGCACACGCTCGACGAGCCCCGTGCCGTAGGCCACCGGCTCGGCGCCGAGCGCGCGCAGGTCGTCGTGCGACGCGGGTGACGCGGTGGCGATCACGCGCGCGCCACGCAGCGCGGCGAGCTGCACGACCATGCGGCCGACCCCGCCCGAGCCGCCGTGGACGAGCACCACGTCACCCGTGCCCGTGCGGGTCGCGGTGAGCGTGTGCACGGCGGTCGCACCCGTGAGCAGCAGCCCGGACGCGGCGGCCCAGTCGAGCGACGCGGGTTTGCGGACCGTCACCTGTTCGGGCACGACGAGACGGCCCGTGTAGCCGCCGCGGACGCGCCACGCGATCACCTCGTCGCCCGGGGAGAGCCAGCGCACGGACGGGCCGACCGCCGCGACGACGCCCGCGACCTCGAAGCCGAGCCGCATCGGCAGCCGGGTCGGGTCGGCGTGCGGCGACGGTGCGTACAGCTTCCAGTCGATGGGGTTGACCGCCGCGGCGCGGATGTCGAGCAGGACCTCGCCGGGTCCGGGGTCGCCGGGGTCGATCTCGATCACGCGGAGCACGTCAGGGCCGCCATAACCCACCGCGATGACGGTGGGGCTCGTGTCAGTCACGGGACTCAGGGTGCACCTGCAACCCGGGTCCCGCCAGGTTGTCGGCGCTGGTGCACCCGCGCGGGTGAGGTCAGGGGCGCGGGCCGAAGACGCGCTCGACGTACGGGTTGTCGAAGACGCCCTTGGGGTCCACGGCCGCCCGCACGCGCTGCGCGTCGGCGAACCGGGGGTACAGCTCGGCGAACCGCGGCGCCTCGAGCCCGTGCATCTTGCCCCAGTGGGGCCGGCCGTCGACCTGCGCCATGATGCGCTCGACGGCCGCGAAGTAGCGCTCGTGCGGCATGCGCCAGTACTGGTGCACCGCGACGTACGCGGTCGCGCGGCCGTGCGCGGTGGACAGCCACAGGTCGTCGGGCGCCGCGAACCGGATCTCGCACGGGAACGGGATGTGCTCGCCCGAGGTGCGCACCCACGCGTCGATCTCCGCCAGGACGTCGACGAGCGTCTCGCGCGGGATCGCGTACTCCATCTCGCGGAAGCGCACGCGTCGGGGTGAGGCGAACACCTCGGGTGACGGGGCGACGTAGCGGCGGGCGGACAGCGCACGGGCGCTGATCTGGTTCACGCGCGGCGTGATCCCGGGCGCCCAGCTCACGACGCGGTTGGTGGCGCCGAAGATGCCGTTGGACAGCAGCTCGTCGTCCAGCCAGGCGCGCACCGGGTTCAGCGGGCGGTGCGTCTGCGCCGCGACGCGGTTGTTGCGCTTCGTGAGCGCGCGGCGCGTGTGCGGGAACCAGTAGAACTCGAAGTGGTCGTTGCCGTCGACGAGCGTGTCGAGCTGCTCGAGCACCGCGTCCAGGGGCCAGGGCTCCTCGCGGGCCTCGAGCGCGTACGCCGGCACCACGTCGAGCGTCACCGCGGACAGGACTCCGGCGCTGCCCAGACCGAGTCGCGCGAGCTCGAACAACTCGGGCTCGACCTCGGGCGACGCCTCCACCACCTCGCCCGAGGCGGTGACGACGCGGACCGCGGTGACCTGGGTCGCGAGACCGCCGAGCCGCGCGCCGGTGCCGTGCGTGCCCGTCGAGATCGCACCGGCGATCGACTGCTTGTCGATGTCGCCGAGGTTGCGCATCGCGAGCCCGAGCGCGGCGAGCAGCGAGTTGAGGGCCGCGAGCCGGATGCCGGCGCCGACCGTGACGAGCGCGGAGCCGTCGGGGCGGCGCTCGACGCGTTCGACGGTGTCCAGCGAGTCGAGGTGCAGGTGGACACCGTCGGTCACGGCCGCGGGCGTGAACGAGTGGCCGGCCCCGACCGCGCGCACGTGCGTGCCGTTCAGGGCGGCGAGCGCGACGATCTCGCTCAGCTCGGCCTGGTCGCGCGGGGACCGCACGGACGAGGGCGTCGCCGAGGCCGTGCGCGCCCAGTTGCGCCACGTCGTCGAAGTCGCAGATGTCGCCATGGTCCACCCAGCGTGACTTGAACGCTTGTCCAAGTCAAGCCGAACGGGCATCCTTGTCTATCGTTGGGGTGACGAGGTACGCGGGGACGTGCCGGCGCCGGAAGAGAGGGACGCCCATGAACCGCATGCCCGTGGCCGAGCGCCGAGAGCAGCTCATCGAGGCCGCGCTCGCCGTCGCGAGCCGGGACGGCATCGACGCCGCGACGGTGCGCGCGGTCGCCGCCGAGGCCGGTGTCTCGCTGGGGGTCGTGCACTACTGCTTCCAGGACAAGGCCGAGCTCATGCGGGCCATGGCGCACGCCATCACGCAGCAGAACCTGCCCAGCGGTCTCGACCAGATCCCGCCCGGCGCTCCCGTCGCCGACGTCATCCACGCAACGGTCTCGGGCCTGTGGCACGCGATCAGCGAGGCGCGCGGTGCGCAGCTCCTGACGTACGAGCTGACCACCTCGTCCCTGCGCCAGGCCGAGCTCAAGGAGGTCGCGATCGAGCAGTACCGCGGCAGCTGGGCCGCCGCGGCGGGCGTGCTCGAGCACGTCTGCGCCGCCGCACAGGTGCGGTTCGCGATTCCGATCGACGATCTCGCGCGGGTCGTCGTCGCGGTCGTCGACGGGTTCTCGCTCGCGTGGCTGGTCGACGGTGACGACGTCGCCGCGCTCCGTGGCATCGAGGGGTTCGGGGCCTACCTGGCCTCGCTCGCCATTCCGCTGGAACCAGGCGCTGCCGACTCCGGCTCGACCGACGACGACCCTTCTGCCGCGCACTCGTCCGTGACCCCCGCATGACCCCCGCGGCGCATCGCGCCCGCGTCGCCGGCTCGCTCGCGTTCGGCGTCCAGGGGCTGGTCCTCGCGATGATCCTGACGAGCCTGGACTCGTTCAAGTCGCGGTACGGCATCGGTGACCTGACGATCTCGGCGACGATCCTGGGCGTGTGCGTGATGGCCGGCCTCGGCACCGTGGTCGCCGACCAGCTCGCGCGGCGGGTCGGCGGCAGCCGCGGTGCCCTGCGACTCGGCCTGGTGCTGGTCGCGGTCGCGGTCGTGCTGATCGCGACGGCGCCGGAAGTCGGGCTGCTGTTCGTCGGGTTCGGCGTGTACGGGCTCGCGCTCGGGATGGTCGACGCCGGGACGAACATGCAGGCTGTCGCGGTGCAGGCCGAGTACGGCCGCCCGCTGCTCACCGGGTTCTACGCGTCCTGGTCGGCCGGCGGCATCCTCGGCACCCTCGCGATCGCCGTCTCGTCGGGACGCATTCCCGACGACCCGGTCGCCTGGACGATCGGCGTCGGCACGGTCCTCGCGCTGGCCGCCGCCGTCGTCGTCGGTCGCGGCTCGCTGCGCCCGACCGACGTCACGGTCGTGCCCGTGCAGCCGCGCGCCGACGCGCCCGCGCCCGTGATCCCGTGGGCGCCGCTGCTGCTGCTCGGCCTCGGTGTCGCGGCGTACTACGTGAACGACCAGGCCGTCTCCACCTGGAGCCCGATCTTCGTGCACGAGGTCTTCGGCGAGGACGGCACCATCACCAAGCTCGGGTACGCGGTCTACCTGTGCACCGCGCTCGGGTCCCGGCTCGTCGGCGACGCGTGCGTGCGGCGCTGGGGCCGCGGGCACGTCGTGCGGGCGGCCTCGCTCATCGGTGCGGCGGGCCTGCTCGTCGTGCTCGTGAGCCGGTCGCCGTGGCAGGCGGTCGTGGGCTTCGCGATCGCGGGCGCCGGCCTCGGCCTGATCGCGCCGCTGTGCTTCTCCGCCGCGGGTCGTCTGGCCCCCGGGCACGCGGACGCCGTGGTCGCGCGACTGAACAACTTCAACTACCTCGGCGCCGTGCTCGGCGGTGTGATCGTCGGCGTCGTCGGCAACGCGTCGTCGTCGATGCGCTGGGGCTTCGCGATCCCCGCGGTGCTCGTCGTCGTCGTCGCCGTCCTCGCGGGGCGCTTCGACTCGCTCGGCGGCCACGAGCACGACGCCGGCGAGGGCGCACCCGAGGGGCACGCGTCCGACGAGCACGCGGGCGGCGGGCACGCGTCCGACGAGCACGCGGGCGGAGCGGCGCTCGCCGCGACGCCGACGACCCCCGGGAGCGACGCATGAGCACCCTCGGCTCGCGGCTCGACGCCGCCACCGGTCACCTGCCCGCACCGCTCGCGGTCGTCGACCTCGACGCGCTCGACGCGAACGCCGCGGACCTGGTCCGGCGCGCGGGTGGCACCCCCGTGCGGGTCGCGAGCAAGTCCGTGCGGGTCCGTGCGGTGCTCGAGCGGACGCTCGCGACGCCCGGGTTCGCCGGTGTCATGGGCTACTCGCTGCGCGAGGCGCTCTGGCTCGTCGGTCACGGCGTCACGGACGTGCTGCTGGGCTACCCGACGGTCGACACGGCCGCACTCGACGCGCTCGCGGCCGACCCGGTGGCGGCGCGGTCCGTGACCCTGATGGTCGACGACCTGGCGCAGGTGGACCTCGCCGCGAAGGCCGCCGTCGCGCACGGCACCACGATCCAGGTGTGCCTCGACGTGGACGCGTCGCTGCGCGTGGGGCTCGGGCCCTGGCGCGCGCACCTCGGCGTACGACGCTCGCCCGTGCACTCGCCCGCGGACGCCGGTGCGCTCGCGGAGCAGATCGCGCGGCGCGACGGCATCCGGGTGCGCGGGGTGATGTTCTACGAGGCACAGGTCGCCGGGCTCCCGGACACGAGTCCCGCGGTGCGCGCCGTCAAGCGTCTGAGCCTGCGTGACCTCGCGAGTCGTCGTGGTCTCGTCGTGGACGCGGTGCAGCAGGCGACCGGGCTGCCTCTGGAGCTCGTGAACTCGGGCGGTTCGGGATCCGTGCAGGACTCGGCGGCCGACGGCTCCGTGACCGAGGTGACGGCGGGTTCCGGGCTGTTCGTGCCCACGCTGTTCGACCGGTACCGGTCGTTCGAGCCCCGGCCCGCGGCCTTCTTCGGGCTCGACGTGGTGCGGGTTCCCGCGCCCGGCTGGGTCACGGCCTTCGGCGGCGGGTACATCGCCTCGGGTCCGCCGACCGCGTCGCGCCAGCCGCGACCCGTCTGGCCGGCCGGCCTCACGCTGACCGACCGTGAGGGAGCCGGCGAGGTGCAGACCCCCATGCGCGTGCGCGGCGAGGCCGACCTGCGCATCGGCGACCGCGTCTGGTTCCGGCACGCCAAGTCCGGCGAGGTCATGGAGCGCTTCGCCGACGTGCACCTGATCCGCGGCGAGGCGATCGAGTCCACGGTCCCGACCTACCGCGGCGAATCCCACACCTTCGGCTGACCCGCCCCCACCCCGCCGAGGGCGCCGACCCGACGCGGCGGCGCCAGAAGCACCTGGCGCCGCCGCGTGCGACTGCGCCCTCGGTGGGACAGCGCTGCTCCCGGGCCGCCGCGCCGAGCCGCCGAGTCGCCGCCGTGCAGAGGGGGGCGGGGGAGGCGGGCTGAGTCGGCCGAGGGAGGGCGAGGAGGGTGTGGGAGCGTGGCCGCGACGGGGTTTGCGTGGTGGGGTTGCGGGGAATCTTCGTTTGGTGCGTAAGTTCTTGCATCTTTCGTTTGAGTCTTGTCTACGGTGTGTTGATTCCCTACGGTGTGGGACACATCGCGTGCCGCGCCCCCTGCGGTCCGCACCCGGTTCGCGCAAGGAGGCGCCCACCGTGCCCAGGTCCCTGTCGTCCCCCCGGTTCGCCCGGCTCGCCGGCGTCGTCGCGATGGCGCTCGTCGCCGGTGCGACCGCCGTCCCCGCAGCCGTTGCGACCACGTCCCCTCCACCCGGCGTCGAGACCCGCGCCGCGATCGACCCTTCGTTGAGCACCAACCGTGGTGCCCGGCTCGGTCTCGTCGAGCAGGAGGCCGAGAACGCCGTCACGGACGGTGAGCTGATCGGCCCCAGCCGTGACGCGTACACCCTGCCCGCAGAGGCGTCCGGCCGTGCCGCAGTCAAGCTCGACGCCGCGGGCGAGTCCGTCCAGTTCACGCTGACCAAGCCGGCCAACGCGCTCACGGTTCGCTACGCGCTGCCCGACTCCGCGACCGGCGGCGGGCTGAGCGGCAAGCTGCGCGTCTCGTCCGGCAGTGCCGTCGACAAGCTCGTCGGGGTCACGTCCAAGTACTCGTGGCTCTACAACCAGTACCCGTTCACCAACGACCCGAACGCCGACCTCCTGCACCCCGACTGGTGGCTGGCCGAGTGCGGGTGCGTGCCGAGCGAGCAGGAGCCGGTCTACCAGCCGGACAAGCCGTTCCGACCGTTCCACTTCTACGCGGAGCAGCGCGTCCTGCTCGGGACGCAGCTCCCGGCCGGCGCCACGGTCTCGATCTCTCTCCCGGCGGGCACGACGCTGCCGTGGGCGGTCGTCGACGTCGTCGACTTCCAGCAGGTCGCGGCGCCGCTCAAGGCTCCCCGCGTGCGTGTGCACGCGGTGGCCATGGGGGCCGACCCCACCGGCAAGAAGGACTCCACGGCGGCGATCGAGGCCGCGATCGCGAAGGCGAAGCAGCGCGGCGTCCCGGTGTGGGTGCCGGCTGGCACGTACAAGATCTCCCGTCACATCGTCGTGGACGACGTGACGATCCGCGGGGCCGGCAGCTGGTACACGATCTTCACCGGCAAGCAGGTCACGCTCAGCACCCCCGCGCCGGACGGCTCGACCCACACCGGTGTCGGCTTCTACGGTCGCAGCGCGGAGGACGGCGGCAGCTCGAACGTGCGGCTGGCGGACTTCGCGATCGTCGGTGACGTCTCCGAGCGCATCGACGACGACCAGGTCAACGGCATCGGCGGCGCGCTGTCCGACTCCGTCGTGAACAAGGTCTACATCCAGCGCACGAAGGTCGGCGTGTGGCTCGACGGCCCGATGGACAACTTCCGGCTGCTCAACAGCGTGGTGGTCGACCAGATGGCCGACGGCCTGAACTTCCACACTGGCGTCACGAGCTCGCTCGCGAAGAACAATCTGTTCCGCAACACGGGCGACGACGCGCTGGCGATGTGGGCCGACGGCGTCACGAACGCGGACAACACGTTCGAGCGCAACACCGTGCAGACCCCGACGCTCGCCAACGGCATCGCGATCTACGGCGGCACGGACATCACGGTGGTCGGCAACCTCGTGGCCGACCCGATCCGCGAGGGTTCGGCGCTGCACCTCGGATCGCGGTTCGGCGCACAGCCGTTCGCGGGCGACATCTCCCTGCGGAACAACACGACGGTTCGCGCCGGCGGGCTCGAGCTGAACTGGAACATCGGGATGGGCGCGCTGTGGGTCTTCTCCCTCGAGCGCTCGATCGACGCGAACGTGCTGGTCCAGGGCGATCACTACCTCGACAGCACGTACAACGCGATCATGCTCGTCACCGACTGGAGCCAGAAGGACAACCTGCGCCAGGAGAACCTCACGTTCAAGAACATCAAGGTCGACGGTGTCGGGACCTCGGTGCTCTCCGCGCGCACCGCGGGTTCGGCGACGTTCGTCAACGTCGACGCACGCAACGTCGGGGCGTACGGCGTGAACAACTGCGGTGCGTTCAACTGGGACTGGGTCAACGGTTCCGAGTTCACCGCGATCGACGGTGGCGGCAACGACGGCACGTCCGCGACGCCGTGGGGTGACGGGCCGGCCAACTGGCTGACCCGCTACACGCCGAACACCATCAGCTGCAACGACCGCCCCACGGTCGTCGCGCCGCCCGCGCCGTCACCGTGGGCGCAGCCCTGACGACGAGAGAGGCGCTGCCCTGACGGTGCAGTGACCGCGGTGGGGCCCACCTGAGCCGACGGGCCAGGTACTGGACCGGGCCCCACCGCCGCGGACGGCGTCCGCGCCCGGAGCTGGTGCGAACCGGGCGTGGACGCCTTCGTCGTGCGTCGCAGGTGTCGTCAGGCGCTCGCGCGCACGACGAGCTGCGGCGTGAACATCACGCCGCGGGGTTGCTGGCCGGGGCGTCCGATCCGGTCCAGCAGGAGTCGCGCCATCTCTGCGGCCATGTCCTCGATCGGCTGCCGCACGGTCGTCAGGGCGGGGCTCGTGGCGGCGGCCGACGCGTTGTCGTCGAATCCGACGACCGCGACGTCCTCGGGTACGCGACGCCCGGCGTCCTGCAGGACGTGCAGCACGGACTCGGCCACCACGTCGTTCGCCGCGAACACGCTGTCGGCGTCGGGGTGCTCGGCGGCGATGGTGTGCGCGGCGTGTGCCCCGCCGGCGGCGGAGAAGTCGCCCGCGAGCACGGTCACCGCGAGGCCCAGCTCGGTCGCGGTCGTCGTGAAGCCCGCGAGTCGCTCGCGCGCTGCCGTGAGGTCCCGGGGTCCCGCGACGGCGACGCACCGGCGCCGGCCCGTGCGCGCGAGGTGCTCGGCCGCGAGCCGCCCGCCCGCGAACTGGTCGGCGTCCACCCAGCTCAACCGCACGTCCGGACCGGGGTCGTGCGACAGCACGGTCGGCACGCTGAGGTCGGCCAGCGCGCGCGGCAGCTCGAGCTCCGCCGAGCTCGAGATCACGAGCGCGCCGTCGACGTGCCCCTGGCGCAGGTAGCGCAGCACGAAGTCGTGCCCGTCCGCGTCGGCGGGCAGCACGACGAGGTGCACGCCCTGCGTGCGCAGCACCGCCTGCGCGCCGCCGGTGACCCGCCCGAAGTACGGGTCCGAGAAGACCCGCTCGAAGAACGCCGCCCCGGTCGCCCCGGACGACGGCTCGGCGACGATCAGCGCGACCGAGTGGGTCCGCCCCGTCACGAGCGAGCGCGCGGCGAGCGACGGGACGTAGCCGGTCTCGCGGACGGCGGCCTCGACGCGCCGGCGCATCGCCGCGTCGACCGTCGGGACGTCGTTGAGGACGCGGGACACGGTGGAACGCGAGACGCCGGCGCGCCGGGCGACCTCTTCGATGGTCGCCGGCGCGACGGCGTCGTCGCTGGCTGTCATTCCTCCCTTATAGCAGCCCGGCCCCCGCCGGATGCGCGTCGCTCAGCCGTACACGCGGATCAGCGGTACACACGGACGTAGTCGACGAGCATGCGCGACGGGAACGGCGTCGTCGCGTCGACCGGACCCGGCCAGTCGCCCCCGACGGCCAGGTTGAGGATCACGTAGAAGTCGTGGTCGAAGATCCACGGGCCCCGGGTGTCCTCGATGGTCGCCTTGTCGGCCGTGAAGACGAGCCGGCCGTCCAGGTAGTACCGGATCGCGTTCGCGTCCCACTCGGCCGCCCACACATGGAAGCCGTTCGACAGCTTCGAGCCGTCGGGCAGCGTGTACGGGCCGCCGTAGCCGCCACCGCCGTTGTACGCCGGCGCGTGCAGCGTCGAGTACGAGGTGGTGGTGTCCTTGCCGAGCACCTCCATGATGTCGACCTCGCCGTTGTACGGCCACGGCCGCCCGGTGAGGAAGTCGGCGCCCATCATCCAGAACGCCGGCCACAGGCCGTTGCCCTCGGGCACCTTGATCCGGGCCTCGACCCGGCCGTACTGGAACATGTACTTGTTCGACGTGTTCATGCGGCCGGACGTGAAGTCCCGCCCGCCGGCCGTCTCGCGACGCGCCTCGATGACGAGGTTGCCCTGGCCGTCCATCGTGAGGTTGCCGCTCGGCGTGTAGTACTGCTGCTCGCCGTTCTGGCCGGTCCCTGCGTCGATCGTCCACTTGTTGGCGTCGGGCGCCGAGCCGGCCGCCCCGTTGAACTCGTCGGACCAGGCCAGGCGCGTGAAGTTCGGCGCCGGGACGTTCGACGTCGGCGGCTGCACGGGGTTGCCGCCCGTGCCGTAGACGTTGAAGTCGTAGATCGAGTAGCCGTACGGCCCCGACCGCTTCGTGAGGTTGAGCCGCACGTAGCGGCCGTCACCCGAGACGGTCAGGTCGTCCTTCGCGCCGTTGCCGGTCGTCGTCGTGTAGATCGTCGTCCACGCGCTGCCGTTCGGCGAGACCTGCACCTGGTAGGCGGTCGCGTAGGCCGGGTCCCACTGCAGCACGACGCGCGAGACGTGCGCCGTGGCGCCGAGGTCCACCTGGATCCAGCCCGGGTCGACCCAGCCCGCGGGGTTCGCCGTCGCCCAGCGGGACGCCGAGTCGTAGTCGAACGCCTTGTCCGCCGAGCACTCCCAGCACGTGCCGTCGTTCTGGTAGCTCGACGCGCTCGCGGGCTTGGCGTAGGAGAGCAGCACGTCGCCGCCGGTGGGCGGCGGGGTCGTGGTGCCGCCGTCGCCGAACACCTCGAGCTCCCACAGCGAGACGCCCCACTGCGTGGCGCGGGCCGTGGCGTAGACGCGGACGTAGCGTGCGTCGACGTCGAGCGCGATCTGCTGCTTGGCGGCCGAGGTCGGGTTCTGCGTGCTCACGGTGGTCCAGGTCGAGCCGTTCGCCGACGTCTGGAGCTGGTACGCCGAGGCGTACGCCGTCTCCCAGGTCAGGTCCACCCGCGTGACGTGCTTGCTCGCGCCGAGGTCGACCGAGATCCACTGCGGGTCGGCGAACGCGCTGGCCCAGCGGGTCCCCACGTTGCCGTCGGTGGCCGCGCTCGCCGGTGTGCCGGCGTTCTCGGTCGACGACGCCGTGGTCGGCTGACCCTTGGAGAGCAGCGTCGTGGTGGTCGGAGCCTGCTCGCCGAGCACCTGGAACTCCCAGAGCGAGACGCCGTAGCCGGTGGCCCGGGCCGTCGCGTAGAGGCGCACCCAGCGGGCGGTCGCGCTCACCGCGACCTCCTGCTTGGCCGCCGAGGTGGCCGTGCCGGTCTTGACGGTGGTCCAGGCCTGGCCGTCCGACGAGGTCTGGAGCTGGTAGGCCGTGGCGTAGGCGGCCTCCCAGGTGAGGTCGACGCGGCTGATCGACTGCGCGGAGCCGAGGTCGACCGCGATCCACTGCGGGTCGGCGAACGCGCTCGACCAGCGGGTGCCGGCGTTGCCGTCGGTCGCGGCGGACGCGGGAGTGCCCGCGTTCTCGACCGACGACGCCGTGGTGGGCCGACCCTGCGACAGCACCACGGGTGCGGCCGCGGCCGGATCGGGCTGGACCACCGCGAGGGTGGCGATCGTCGCGAGCGCGGCTGCGGCCACGACGAGGATGCGCAAGCGGTCCCGGCTGCGGCCGGAAGCGTGCAGGAGTGCTGAGGCCATGCTGGTCTCCCCCAGGGGTCGTCATTGACACACGGGAACTGGCGGTGCAGGGGCGCTGTCAGGGAGCGCTCTCTCAGAGGATGACCATGAACCAGACAAAGGGCGCTGTCAAGACGTAGCTGTGAACTCAACCCGACCGAGGGAGCGCTCCCTGAGCAAGGTTCGACGAACTCGAGCCGTGGAGGGCCGGCTGGGGGGCTAGTCGGAGCCGAGCAGCTGGTCGAAGCTCGGGACGGCCTCGTAGAGGCCGACGGGCTTGGCCGGCTCGCGGTCGGCGACCGCCTCGGCCAGCTCGCGTGCGGCGCGCCGGATCCGCTCGGGCAGCGGGCGCACGTCGTCGCCCGCGCCGTCGGCCCAGTCGTCGGTCGCGGCGTACACGCCCGTGCCGACCACGTCCGCATGCAGGTACCCGAACAGCGGGCGCAGCGCGTACTCGAGGACGAGCGAGTGCCGCCCGGTCCCACCGGTCGCGCCGAGCAGCACCGGCATGCTCGCGAGCGCGTCCTTGTCGAGCACGTCGACGAACGACTTGAACAGCCCCGAGTACGACGCCGTGAACACGGGCGTCACGACGACGAGCCCGTCGGCGGCCGACACCTTCGCGAGCGCGTCGGCGAGCGGGCCCGACGCGAAGCCGGTGAGCGTCATGTTGACGACCTCGTGCGCGAGATCGCGCAGCTCGATCGTCGTGACCCGTGCGGTCACACCGCGCGCCGCGAGCTCCTCGACCGTCGCGGCGGCGATCCGGTCGGCGAGCAGGCGCGTCGAGGACGGCTGGCTCACGCCCGACGAGACGACGACCAGCGACCGCTCCTGCGACATGTTCCCTCCCGGGAGCCCGTTGATGCTCATCGTGCCACCGCGTCCGCTGCGTCGATGTCGTCCTCGGCCGTGCGGCCCGTCCAGTGGTCCGCTGCCGCGGGCTGCTGCACGTGCACGTCGCCCGCGGCGCGGGCCGCCGCGACGCGCTCGGCGTGCGTCGGCGGGTTCGCCGGCACGTGCGCGGGCCGACGAGCCTCCGCCTCGCGGCGCAGCACCGGCACGACCTCCTCGGCGAGCAGGTCGATCTGCTCGAGGACCGTCTTGAGCGGCAGCCCGGCGTGGTCCATGAGGAACAGTTGGCGCTGGTAGTGCCCGACCTGCTCCCAGAACGCGCCGTACCGGTCGATGACCTGCTGCGGAGAGCCGACGGTCAGCGGCGTCTCGCGCGTGAAGTCCTCCATCGACGGCCCGTGCCCGTAGACCGGCGCCTCGTCGAAGTACGGCCGGAACTCGTCCCAGGCCTTCTGCGACTCCTTGCGCATGAACACCTGACCGCCGAGCCCGACGATCGCCTGGTCGGCCGACCCGTGGCCGTGGTGCTCGAACCGCTGCCGGTAGAAGTTGACCATCTGCGCGGTGTGCTCCATGGGCCAGAAGATCGCGTTGTGCAGGAAGCCGTCGCCGTAGTACGCGGCCTGCTCGGCGATCTCCGGGGACCGGATCGAGCCGTGCCAGACGAACGGCGCGACGCCGTCGAGGGGGCGGGGCGTCGAGGTGAAGCCCTGCAGCGGCGTGCGGAACTTGCCGGACCAGTCGACGACGTCCTCGGTCCACAGCCGGCGCAGCAGCGCGTAGTTCTCGATCGCGAGCGGGATGCCCTGGCGGATGTCCTGCCCGAACCACGGGTAGACCGGACCGGTGTTGCCGCGACCCATCATGAGGTCCATCCGGCCGTCGGAGATCACCTGGAGCATCGCGTACTCCTCGGCCAGGCGGACCGGGTCGTTCGTCGTGATCAGCGTGGTGGCCGTCGAGAGCGTGATGTGCTTCGTGACGCCCGCGAGGTAGCCGAGCATCGTCGTCGGGGAGGACGGCACGAACGGCGGGTTGTGGTGCTCGCCCGTCGCGAACACGTCCAGCCCGGCCTCGTCCGCGTGCCGCGCGATCGTGAGCATCGCGCGGACGCGCTCGGTGTCGTCGGGGGTGTGTCCCGTGGTCGGGTCGGTCGTCACGTCACCGACGCTGAAGATCCCGAACTGCATGTCGATCGCCTCGCTAGCCGGACTACAGGTCAACTACATGCGTTTGCATGTACTGACCGCTGCAACGGACGGGCGCGAGGGGCTATTCCCCCGTGACGCGTGAGACGTGCGTCACGGCTCCAGCGGGACGGGTGCGTCGACGGGGGCGTCGACGGGTGCGTCGACCGGTGCGGAGAAGTCCTCGTCCGTCGTGATGCTCACGGATGTGTGGTCGGTGCCGGTGAACTCCGCGGCGGCCACACCGACGTGCGGCGCGGCGAGCGCGATCGCCGCCAGCAGCACCGCGAACGCCAGGCGGACGAGCGAGCCCCGGTCGGCGGACCAGAAGCCGGGCGCGCCGTCAGTCGAGGAAGAACGCATCGACGTGCCTCTCGTCCCGGGTCGGCGTGGTCTGCCGACGGCGTTGTCGCGCATCGCGCAGCGCGAGCAGCTCGAGCGTACCGAGCGCGGCCAGCGGAGGGACGAGCATGACGGCGCGTCCCTGTGCCGATCCGGTCCACTGCAGCACCCAGCCCCAGCCCGGGTGCGCGCTCAGGACGATGCCACGAACGCGTGTGTACGGCGTCGCGTTGTCGTCCTGGACGTTGTTGGCGTCGCCCTTGGTGACGATGTACCGATCCGTGGTCGGCTCGCCCGTCGCCTCGTCGAGCACGGGCTTCGACTGGCCCGTCTTGGGGTCGGTCGCCATCTTCGGCAGCGTGACGAGCTCGATGATCCGGTGCGTCACGAGGCGCTGCGAACCCGTCGGCCAGAACGCGACGATCTGGCCGACCTTGAGCTCCGACGGGTCGCTGACCTTGCGCATCACGACCGCGTCACCGGCGTCGAACGTCGGTGCCATCGAACCCGACGTCACGATCATGAGCCGCTGGCCCTGGGCCTGGAACCACAGCGGCACGGCGATCGACGTCGCGTACGCGAGCACGCCGACCACGACGATCGTCCACAGCACGACGGACAGCGCGCGCCGCCACGCCGGCTTGCGCGCGACCGTGGCAACCGGGGCCTTGCCGCCGCGGCGATCCGCGCGGGCGGACGCCGCGGCTGCGGACGCCGTCGTCATTACGGGTTGGACTCGCCGGGGTCAGTGGGGTCGAAGTCCACCTGGCGAGCCTTGAAGATGAGGTCGAGCGACGTCGACGAGTCCTGGAACGCGTCGTCAGCGGCCGAGTTGAAGTCCACCCGAACGCACAGGTCCTCGGCCGTCTGGGCGACGAGCTCGCGGTTGCCCGGCGCCGCGTCGATGGTCGCGTCGCCGACGATGTTCGTCTCCGAGGTCGAGATGCCCCACGCGTTGCCGGCGGGCGAGATGCGGTTGGGCGATCCGGTCTCGGTGTTCGCAAGCGTGCAGTCGGCGGCCGCGATGTCGTAGATCCGCATGCGGAGCATGGTCGACAGGTTCGCCGGGTCGGCATTGGTCGCCTGCGCGACGATCCCGTACTGGTAGAGCAGCGACCCGTCGTTCGAGACGTGGACGGGCTTCACGATCGACGCGCCCGGGAGCATGTTGTCCACCGGCACGCTGAAGTTCACGTCGTCGATGCCGAGGTCGATGCTGCCGGTCGTGATCGCCGAGGTCGACGTCTCGTCGTCGGAGAAGATGGCGCTCGTCGTGAGCGTCGAGATACCGAGCGCGGACAGCGACACGATGGCGATCGTCGCCCACAGCCGACGACGACGGGGCCGGTCGCCCTGAGCCGGCGCAGGATTGATCATCTCCTGGAGCAGGTCATCCATCATGGCGGGCACTCCTGTGCTGGGTGGTGAGCCGGTGGACTGGTCCGGCTCTACGGACATCGGCGTCCGAACGGCGTCCTTGAGCAGTCTGCACGACTTTCACCCCTCTTGAGCGCACGATCTGTCCCAGTGTCACCCGGGCGTGGCGGACGGGGCAGGGGTCTTGGTCCCACGCTTCGAGCGCCGGGGCGCCCGCGCCCGCGGCAGGACCACCGCCGCAGGCTCGACCGCGGCCGAGTAGAGGAAGCCCTGCGCGCGGTCGACGCCGAGCCCCCGCAGGACGGCCGCAGTCGCGGCGTCCTCGACTCCCTCGGCGACGACACCGAGCCCGAACGAGTGCGCGAGGTCGACCATCGCCTGCACGACGACGACCGAGCTCTCCCGGCCGCCGTCCGCGATGTCGGCGACGAACAGCCGGTCGATCTTGAGCTCGTCCACCGGCAGGTCGCGCAGCTGCGAGATCGACGTGGTGCCGATGCCGAAGTCGTCGATCGACACCTGCACGCCCAGCTCGGCGAGGTCGTGCAGCACCGGTACGACGCGTGACGGGTCCGCCACCAGGGCCGTCTCGGTGATCTCCACCTGGAGCAGCTCGGCCGGGAGCGTGTGCAGCGCGAGCAGGTCACGGATCACCGTGACGACCGCCGTGCTCGTCACGTCGTGCGCCGAGAGGTTCACGGCCACGGGCAGGGGTTGCGTGGTCGTCGACCACTGCGCGAGCTGCTCGACGACCGCGGTGAGCGCGAACCGCGTGAGCTCGTGGATGAGGCCGGACTGCTCGGCGAGCGGGATGAACACGTTCGGCATCAGCAGACCACGGTTCGGGTGCTCCCAGCGCATCAGCGCCTCGTGACCGACCGTCCGGCCCGTCGCGAGGTCGATCTTGGGCTGGTAGTGCATGACGAGCTGCGCCGCTCCGTCGAGGTCCGGGGCCAGCGCCCGGTGCAGGTCGCCCAGGAGCATGAGCCGGGCCGGCGAGGAGTGGTCCTCCTCCGCGTCGTACACGGCGACGCCGGTGCGGTGGTGCTTGGCGGTGTACATCGCGACGTCGGCGGTGCGCATCAGGCTCGACGAGTCGGAGGCGTGATCGGGCAGGCAGGCGACCCCGATCGACGTCTCGACGTGGATCGACATCTCGCCGAGCTGGAACGGCGGGATGAACAGCTGGCGGACACGCCGGGCGAGCCGCTCCGCGTTGGCGACCGAGCGCACGTCCGGCAGCAGGATCGCGAACTCGTCACCGCCGAGCCGCGCGACCACGTCCTCGTCCCGCAACGCGCCGCGCAGCCGGTCGGCGACCTGCTCGAGCAGCTCGTCGCCGTGGTCGTGGCCCAGCGAGTCGTTGATGTCCTTGAACCGGTCGATGTCGAGCAGCACGAGCCCGAGCCGCCCGCCGGTCCGTTGCGCCTCCTCGACCGTCCGGCGCATCCGCTCCGCGAGCAGGCGCCGGTTCGGCAGACCCGTGAGCGAGTCGAGCAGCGCGAGCCGGGCGTTCTCGAGCGCGGTGGTCTGCAGGCGCTTGCTCGTCGTGAGCACGGTCCGGAACAGCAGGACCCACAGCGCGACGAGGCCGAGCGCCACGACGATCGCGACCGTGCGGACCGCGTTGTGCAGCGCCTGCGCGGCGTCCGTGTGGTCGAGCATGATCTCGGCGGCGCCGATCACGTCCTGCGGCCCGGCGTCGAGGGCTGCGCTCTCCTCGGGGGTCATCTCGCGCCCGGCGTCGGCCACTCGGACCGGCACGTACACGTCGAGCACCTGACGCGCGGTGGCGCCCTCGTCGGCCGTGGTCTGGGTGCCGTACGCGACGTCGACGATGACCCGTGCGTCCGGCTGCCCGCTGGACATGACCGCGTTGAAGCGCTCGGTGTCGGGGAAGCCGGAGCTGGCCGAGGTCGAGCTGTACATCAAGGAGCCGTTGGCGCTCCACAGCCGCATCTCGACGATGCGTTCGCCGAAACCGGCGGTGGACCGCTCGACCGCGGCGGCCTCCGCTGCCGAGAGCAGGCCCTGCGAGAACGCGTCGGCCGGGAGCGGCAGGACGGCGTAGCCCATCGCGGTGCTCGCGGTCGCGGTGCCGTCGCGGATCGCCTGCTGCTCCATGACGCGGGACGTCACGAGCACGAGCGCCACCCCGAGCGCCGCCATGGCGAGGATGCTGACCACGGCGAAGTACCGGGTCAGTGACCATCGCCTACGAGTGGCGGCAGACGGCACCGTTGACCTCCTCGGACGCCGGCCGTCGGTCGGCGTTACCGCGAGGGTAGGCGCAGATAGCCACAAACGGCGAGATCGGACCGGGACCGGGAGTGTGTCGGAGCGCCGCGGTGTTGCAGTCAGCGTGGTCACGAGCGATGGTCACAGCGGTGGCACACAGCGGCGGTTCCGGCGGGGTGGACCGGCCGTGCGAGGCGAGGGAGTGCGAGATGGCGTACGACGTCACGAAGTCCGACGAGCAGTGGTCGCTGGAGCTGGAGCCGCGCGAGTTCGCGGTCCTGCGCCGCGCCGGTACGGAGCGGCCGTGGACGGGTGAGCTGCTCGACGAGCACCGCGAGGGCGTCTACCGGTGCCGGGCGTGCAGCGCCGAGCTGTTCCGCTCGGACGCGAAGTTCGACTCCCACTGCGGCTGGCCGAGCTTCTTCACGCCGCTCGCCGCCGGATCCGTCGAGCTCGTCGAGGACCGCACGCTCGGGATGGTGCGTACCGAGGTGCGCTGCGCGCGCTGCGGTTCGCACCTGGGGCACGTGTTCGACGACGCGCCGCAGACCCCTACCGGCGACCGCTACTGCATGAACTCGGTGAGCCTGACGTTCGAGCCGGTGGCACCGACCGCGTGACGGCGGGGCGACGTCCCGACGACGAACCGGCGACGAACCGGCGACGAACCGGTGACGTTCGGGTGACACCCGGACGGAGGACACGCGGACCGGTTCCTGGGATGCACTGAAGCCGATGCCCTCCGGTGCCGATAATGGCAGTGTGGACCAGCTCCTGACCGTGCGGCGATGGCGACGCTATGGCGCCGACCGTCTCTTCGTCACGCAGGAGACCGGCGCGCGAGTCGGCTCGGTCGACCTGCAGTCGGGCGAGGTCGTCGTCGACGACCCGGAGCTCGAGGACCGGCTGCGGGAGGCCGCGCAGGAGTACCTGCGCAAGGACGTCACCGAGCTCGTGCTCCCGATGCCCCGGCAGCCGTTCGACGAGCCCATGCAGACGGCGATGGAGGCGTGGCTGGGACCGCGCGAGCCCGACGACGAGCGCACGCAGCGCGGCGCGAGCCTGCGCAAGCGGCTCGAGCGTCTGTACGCCGAGGGTTGGCACGTCGTCCACGACGTGCCGCTGGGCCGTCAGGGCTCGGTGCTCGAGCACCTGCTGATCGGGCCGGGCGGGATCTACACCGTCGCGGAACGCCGCCATCCCGGTTCGCTGGTGCGCGTGCACGGGCGCAACCTCACGGTCGACGGGGCCGCCACGGGCTACCTGCACGCCGCTCGCATGGAGGCGCAGCGGGTGCAGGGTCTGCTGCTCGCGGCAGGCTGCGCCGAGGTGCGGGTCCGGTCGATCCTCGTCGTGCAGGCGGAGCTCGAGACCGACGGGGTCCCGGACCCGGACGGCACGCTCGTCGTGACGCGGACGCTGCTCCCGGCGGCCGTGCGGGCGATGCCCGCGGCGCTGGAACCGGATCGGATCGCCGCGCTCGCGAACGTCGCGCGTCAGCGCGTCACCTGGGCCCGCTGACCGCTCCCGGACCCGTTCTCGACGGTCTGCGTGGGTGCTGGCACCCTGCCTCGGGCGTGTGATCCGCTCGATTCACCCGTTCGGCGCAGATTCGGAGCCCAGAGGCGTGTCCAGAGCGTCCGCGCTCGGTCAAGATGTGCCCGTGGCAGACGACGAACTCTCTCAGCTCGAACGCGAGCTGGGCCTCTTCCTGCGCCGGGCGCACGCCTCGGCGTCGGCGATGTCGCGGCGGGTGCACCCCGACCTCGACGCGTCGGCGTACGAGCTGCTCGCCCTGATCTCGCGCACGCCGGGGGTGCGCGCGAGCGACCTCGCCGCCTACATCGGCGTCGGCCGCGGCACGATGTCCCGCCAGCTCGCCCGGCTCACCGGGCTCGGCCTGGTCGAGCGAGTGGCCGACCCGGACGACTTCCGCGGGCAGCTGCTGTCGCTGTCGGACGGCGGCCGGGCGGCCTTCGAGTCGGCGCTGCGGGCGCGCCGTGACTTCCTCGCTCGCGCGCTCGAGGACTGGGGCCCGGACCAGATCGCGGTGCTCACCGAGCAGCTCGGGCGCCTGAACCGCGACCTCGCCGCCGTCTGGTCGACGTCGGACGAGGCCGCGGCCGGCGCCTGAGGGTCACGCCTTCGCGGCGACGACCTCGAGGTCCTCGAGCTGGTCGATCTCGTCGAGCGACTCCTGGGCGAGCAGCTCCTGGACGCCGGAGCGCGTGCCGAGCGGCACCTCGCGCAGGAACAGCACCGCGATCAGCGCGACGAGCGCGACGGGCGTCGCGACGAGGAACAGGTGCGCGATCGCGTCGCCGAAGGCCTGCTCGACGACCGTCCGCACGTTCGCCGGGAGCGTCGCGACATCCGGGAGCGAGCCCGAGCTGCCACCCAGCAGGCTGGGGTCGATGCCGATCTTGGCGAGGCCGCTCATGATGAGGTCTGCCGACCGGCTGGACAGGATCGCCCCGAGGACCGAGACACCGATCGCGCCGCCGAGCGTGCGGAAGAACGCGACCGTCGAGGTGCCGGAGCCGACCTCGGAGACGTCGAGCGTGTTCTGCACGGCGAGCACCAGGTTCTGCATGAGCATGCCGACGCCGATGCCGAGGATCGCCATGTAGAGGCTGACCAGCGCGAAGTTGGTGTTGTAGTGGATCGTGCCCATCAGGGCGAGGCCCACGGTGAGCGTCGTCGCGCCGGCGATCATGAACCGCTTGTAGTGACCCGTGCGCGTGATGATCTGGCCGCTGACGGCCGAGGCCACGAGCACGCCCAGGATCATGGGGATCGTCATGAGGCCCGACTGCGTCGGCGACTTGCCGCGCGCGAGCTGCATGTACTGGCCGAGGAAGACCGACGTGCCGAACATCGCGATGCCGACGGCGATGCTGGCCACGACGGAGAGCACGAGCGTGCGGTTGCGGAACAGGTGCAGCGGGATCATCGGCTCGGCCGCGCGCGACTCGACCCAGATCGCGAGCCCGAGCGCGAGCACCGCAGCGCCGACCATCGCGGCGGTCTGCCACGACGCCCACTCGAACGACGAGCCGGCGAACGTGATCCACAGGAGCAGCAGCGCGATGCCGACCGAGATCAGGAGGGCGCCGAGGTAGTCGATCCTCACGACGCGACGGCGCCGCGCCGGCAGGTGCAGCGTGCGCTGGAGCACGGCGATCGCGGCGATCGCGAACGGCAGCCCGACGAAGAAGCACGCACGCCAGGTCAGTGGCGAGTCGGTGATGACACCACCCAGGAGCGGGCCGCCGACCATGCTCACGCCCATCACGGCGCCCATGAGGCCCATGTACCGGCCACGCTCGCGCGGGCTGATGATGTCCGCGATGAGGATCGCGCCGAGCGCCGTGAGACCGCCCGCGCCCAGACCCTGCAGCGCACGCATGCCGATGAGCATCTCGGTGCTGTGCGACAGGCCCGCGAGCGCCGAGGACACGACCGTGATACCCAGCGCGACCTGGATGAGCACCTTGCGGTTGACGAGGTCGGCGAGCTTGCCCCAGATCGGCGTGGAGATCGTCGTCGTGAGCAGCGTCGCGGTGACCACCCAGGTGAACGCGGACTGCGTCCCGCCCAGGTCGGTGATGATGCGCGGCAGGGACGACGAGACCACGCTCGTCGCGAGCAGCGACACGAACATGCCCAGGAGGATCCCGGACAGCGCCTCGAGCACCTGACGGTGCGTCATGCCGGGAGGCTCGGCGTCGAGTCCGGTGCCGCGCTCCAGCGGCGCCGTGATGGACGGTTCGGTCATGGATCTCTCACTTCTCAGGGTGGTGGACCCGACGCCGTCGGCGGGTGATGGTGGGGCAGGTCAGGTGGGGAAGGTCAGGTGGGTGGGTCAGGCGGGCGGCGGCGCGTCGAGCGCGTCGAGCGCGGTGCTGAGCCGGTCGATGGCGCGGACGGTGTCGCGTACCTCGTCGGGCGTCCAGTCGGCGACCACGCGGTCCGTGTGACGTATGAGCGCCCGCTCGACCGCCGCGGCGCGGGCGCGACCCGAGTCGGTGAGGCGCAGCGTGCGGACGCGGCGGTCGTCGGCGTCGACCGTGCGCTCGACGAGACCGGCGTCGACGAGCAGGCTCACCTGACGGCTCGCGACGGAGGTGTCGACCCGCAGCGCGCTCGCGATGTCGCCGACGTGACGGGGCTCGCGGTTGAGCAGCCGGACGACCGTGGCGGCCGAGCGCGTGCACTCGGTGTCCCGGGCGACGAACCCGGCGCTCTCCCGGAGACGACGCTGGAACCCCTCGACCGCGTGCAGGAGCTCTGCCGCCGGAGTGTCCGTCATCGTCGCGCCCCTCAAATTGATTGCCAGATGCAACCATACTCCCGGATGCGTGCAGCATGCAAGTAACTGCCGCAAACGCCGCCGTCAGGCGGACGTGCGGTGCCGGCGCTCCACGTGGATCCCCTCCATCTGCTCGAGCGAGAGGCCCTTCGTCTCGGGGATCTTGAACAGCACGAACCAGAACGAGAGGAACGCGAACGCGGTGTAGATCAGGTACGGGATCGCGGCGCCGAACGCGTCCAGCAGCCAGGGGAACGACTGGGAGACCGCGAAGTTCGCGATCCACTGCGCCGCGGCGGCGACGCCGAGCGCGGCGGCCCGGATCCGGTTCGGGAACATCTCGCCGAGCAGCACCCACACCAGCGGTCCCCACGTCGCCCCGAAGAACACGACGAACGCGTTCGCGGCGATCAGCGCGGTCGTGCCCCAGCCGCCGGGGAGCTGGGTGAGGACCTCGCCCGGGTCGGCGGGGTCCGCGATCTCGTAGGACTGGGTGAAGGCCACGGCCATCAGACCCAGCGAGACGGTCATGCCGACCGAGCCGACGAGCAGCATCGGCCGGCGTCCCAGCCGGTCCACCAGGGCGATCGCGACGAAGGTCACCGCGACGTTCGTCACCGACGTGATCGTCGAGACCGTGAAGGCGTCGTCCTTCTCGAAGCCGACGGCCTGCCAGAGCGTCGTCGAGTAGTAGAAGATCACGTTGATGCCGACGAACTGCTGCAGGATCGAGAGCAGGATGCCGATCCAGACGATCGGCAGCAGCCCGAGGCAGGGCCCCCGCAGGCTCGAGTGCGCGGCGTTGTGCTCGTCCTGCGCGATGCTGTTCTCGACCGCGCTCGCGGCGCCCTGCGGATCCGCGTCGACGGTCGCCAGGACCGCGAGCGCCTCGTCGTGGCGGCCGCGGCTCAGCAGGTACCGGGGCGACTCCGGGATCGTCAACGCGATCCATCCGTAGACCGCCGCCGGCACGGCGCCGACGAAGAACATCCACTGCCATGCGGCCGCGCCCCAGAAGAGCTCGGCGGACGGGTCGCCGGCCACGCTCTGCAGGATCTGGTCGGAGAGCAGCGCTGTGAAGATGCCGAGCGTGATCGCGAGCTGCTGCAGCGAGCCGAGCCGGCCGCGCAGCGCCGACGGCGAGATCTCGGCGATGTAGGCGGGTGCCATGACCGAGGCGATGCCGATGCCGATGCCGGACAGGATGCGCCACAGGATCAGGTCCGCGGTCGTGACCGCGAGCCCCGTCATGATCGAGGACACCAGGAACATCACGGCGCCGAGGAACATGGTGCGCGTGCGGCCCCAGCGGTCCGCGAGCCGCCCCGCGAGCCACGCGCCGAGGGCCGAGCCGAGCAGGGCGACCGCGACGACGAAGCCGGACAGGGCCGAGCTGAGGCCGAACTCGTCCTTGATCGCCTCGTTGGCGCCGTTGATGACCGAGCTGTCGAAGCCGAACAGGAACCCTCCGACGGCCGCCGCCACCGCCAGGACGGTCGCCCGGCGGCGGTACGGGCTCGCGCCGTCGGCCGCCGGTGCGGTCGCTGCCTCGTCGGCTCCTGTCGGTCCCGGCACGCCACGCCCCTTCGGATGGTTGCCCGGGCCGGCCCCGGGACGCGTTCTACTCTGGCGCGCAGGGGACGGTCCCGCACGCCGACGGGCGTCGCCGGTGGTGGTGCGATCAGGAGGAGGTCCGATGACCGACACACCCGGACGGCCTCGACCGCGCCGGCCCGCCCTGATCGACCCCGCGGCGGCCGACGAGCTGCCCGGCGACCTGGACCCCGCCGTGCGCCGCGACGTCGCGCACACGACCGCCGCCGCGCTGGTGCACCAGGGCCGGGCGACGGCGGACCCCGACGTCGTGGCCCGCCTCGTCGCCCTCGTCGAGACCGAGGGGCTCGACGTCGTGGCGGCCATGTGGGCCGACAGTCCGGCCGGCTCGCTGCCCGGCGCGCTGTGGCGGCTGTACGTGCTGCGCGAGTGGGTGCGCCGCGACCCGGCGACCGTCGCGGACCGCTACCGACTCGGGGTGGCCGCCGTGCCGGTGCACGACGTCGTCGCGGGCGTCGCGGACGCGCCCGGACCTGCGGACGTGCGGGCTGTGGCCGATGCCGTGCTCTCGGGGGTCTACACCGGGGAGCTCGACGCCGCGCTCGAGCGCGCGGGTGCCTTCTGCCGCGTCCTCGCGGCCGGGGCCGCCGTGGATGCCGACCATCTCGACGAGGTCGACCCGGCGGGGGCGACGCGCCAGACCCGCGGCGCGGCGTCGCTGCTGCGTACCGCGGAGGAGCTCGAGCACGCCGCGACGCTGTGGCGGGCCGGGCGGCTCGAGTGAGTCAGCGCCGCGCCGGGAGGGTCAAAAGAGGCGGCCGATCCAGGTGAGCGCAGGGTTCAGGACGAGGTAGCACACCGCCGCGACGGCGGCCGCGGCCGGGATCGTCAGCACCCATGCGGTCGCGATGTTCCGCGCGACGCCCCAGCGCACCGCGGACAGGCGCTTGGTCGCGCCGACGCCCATGATCGCGGACGTCACGGTGTGGGTCGTCGAGACGGGTGCGTGCAGCAGGTAGGCGTTCGCGTAGAGCACGGTCGCCGAGACGGACTCCGCGATGAAGCCGCGCGCCGGGTCCACCTCGATGATCTTGCGGCCGAGCGTGCGCATGATGCGCCACCCGCCCGAGTAGGTGCCGGCGGAGATGGCCGCCGCGGCGGCGAACTTGACCCACAGCGGGATGCCCTCGTCCGGGTCCGCCCAGCCGACCGTCAGCAGCGCCAGGAAGATGACGCCCATCGTCTTCTGCGCGTCCTGCAGGCCGTGGCCGAGCGCCATCGCGGAGGCCGAGACGGTCTGCGCGAGGCGGAACCGGCGCATCGTCGGGGCGGGCGCTGCGTTCCGGATCAGCCAGAGCAGGCCGACCATGATCGCGAACGCGAGCGCGAAGCCGATCAGCGGCGAGAAGATCATCGGCAGCACGACCTTCTCGTACACCGACGACCAGAACACGGTCATGCTCGCGGCGATGCCGGCGCCCACGAGGCCGCCGATGAGGGCGTGCGTGGACGACGACGGCAGGCCGCGCCACCACGTGATGAGGTTCCACCCGATGGCGCCGAGCAGCGCGCACACGATCACCGTCAGACCGTGCGCGTTCTCCGAGTCCTGCAGGTCGATGATCGACGTCGCGATGGTCTCCGCGACCGCGGTGCCTAGCATCGCGCCGACGAAGTTCATGATCGCGGCCATGATGAGCGCGATGCGCGGCGTCAGGGCGCGCGTGGACACCGACGTCGCGATGGCGTTCGCGGCGTCGTGGAACCCGTTGGTGTAGTCGAAGCCGAGCGCGAGCGCGACGACGACGATGACGAGGAAGACCTCCACGAGCGGTCAGGACTCCTTGAGCGCGATCGTCTCGACGGTGTTGGCCACCTTCTCGAACGCGTCGGCGGCGTCCTCGAGCTTCTCGACGATCTCCTTGAGCTTCATCAGCAGGATCGGGTCGGCGATCTCGTCGAACATCTGCGCGAGCAGCTTGCGGTGCGACTTGTCGGCCTGGTTCTCGAGGCGGTTGACCTCGACCCAGTACTCCGAGAGCGATTCCATCGAGCGCAGCCGCGGCATGGCGTCGGCCGTGAGTTCGGCCGCGCGCTGCAGCACCTGCACCTGGTCCGCGACCCGGGCCGGGAGCTGACCCACCTTGTAGAGCACGATGAGCTCCGCGGCCTCGTCCATGTAGTCCATGCAGTCGTCGAGGTTGGAGGCCAGGTTGTAGATGTCGTCGCGGTCGAACGGCGTGACGAACGTCTGGTTCAGCCGACGCATGATCGAGTGCGTCGCATCGTCGGCGAGGTGCTCGGCCTCGGCGATCTTCTTGCCGATCTCCTTGCGCTGGGCGGCGTCCGCGCCGAGCATCTGCCCGAGCAGGTTGGCCCCCGTGACGAGGTGCAGTGCCGAAGCGGCGAAGAGGTCGAAGAACGTGGTGTCGCGCGGTGTCAGGCGCAGGCGCACGGGGGACTCCGGGGAGGGGGAGGAAGGACGGGATCAGGCTAGGTCACCGGGGCGGATTCTCGAAACGGCGGGTGTCCGGGAGGTGTCCTCATGGTGGCACCTGCGTCTGGGTGCGCGCTGGGACTTCGAGGACTCGCGGCTGGGAATGTGCGGGTAGCGGTCGTCGAGCGCCGGGGAGGTGACGCCGGACCGGGAGCGCCTCTCGGCGCGTGGCCGCTCGAAGCGGCTGATGATGGAGCCCGGGGCTACCGCGGTCCGGCGTCGTGGGTCATCGTACGCGGCGTCACGCCGGGACGGGCGGACGGTGCATCTCCGCCGCCACGACGCGCGGCCCCTTGGCGGTCTGGACGACGTGCGCGACGAGCAGCTCGGCCGGGCGCAGGAACGGGTCCTGCTGGGGCAGCGAGTCGGCGACCTGGCGTCTGGTGTGCTGCGCGAGGACGTCGACGACGGTCGGCAGCACCGGTCGGTGCGTGCACACCAGCGAGTCGCCCGGCCACTGCAGCAGGTCGAGCACGGTCGCCGCGACCCGCGCGGGCGACGCGTCGTTGCCCGACTCGGACAGGTGCGGCACGAGCTCGAGCGGCACCTGGGCGGCGGACGCGTACGGCGCGGCGGTGTCGACGCACCGCAGCCACGGGCTCGAGACCACCCGGCCGACGCCGAACGCCGAGACGATGGGCACGAGCTCCTCGGCCTGCTTCGCGCCGGTGGGCGTCAGCGGGCGGTCGCTCTCGCCGCCCTTCCAGGTGCTGCGTCGTCGGGCACTGCCGTGCCGGGCGACGACGACCGCGCGGCTGTCGAGGCGGTCCTTGGCGTGCGCCGCGACGAGCTCGACGAGCGGCGCGCGGTCGGCCGCGCGGGTGAGGCGGGCCGCGGCGGCGTCCACGTCGAACCAGCGCACCTGGTCGATCTCGTCGCGCGAGGCCCGCGGGACGGGCGGCCTGGCGCGCAGCGCGGCACCGTCGACGCGGCCCGAGACCTGCGCGGCCCAGTAGTGCACGCGCTTGAGCCGACCGTCGGACAGCGGGTACTCGAGCGGGGCCAGCGGGACGCCGAGGACCACGTCGTCGCCGGTCTCCTCGGCGACCTCGCGCCACGCGGCCGTGACGACGGACTCGCCCGGGTCGACCTTGCCCTTGGGCCAGGACCAGTCGCGATAGCGCGGCCGGTGGACGAGCGCGACCTGCAGGCGGCCCGTGCGCACGCGCCAGACGACCGCGCCGGCCGCCTCGACGACGGTCGGGGGTGCCGTTGTGCTCACCGCGTCGACCCCGGCCGACGGCGCTGCCGGTGGATCAGCTCGGCCTGCAGGTCACGCAGGGGGCCGTCGACGCCGCGGGCGTGACGCGTCCACTCGCCGTCCGGCTCCAGGTGCCAGCTCGAGGTGTTCTCGTCCATCGACTCGTCGACGAGCTCGATCAGCTCCGCGACCTGGTCGGGGTCGGCGACGCGGACCAGCGCCTCCACACGACGGTCGAGGTTGCGGTGCATGAGGTCGGCCGAGCCGATGAACACCTCCGGCCCCTCGAACCCGTCGTCGGGCGAGGGGTCCGCGTGCGCGAAGGCGAAGATCCGCGAGTGCTCGAGGAAGCGCCCGAGGATCGAGCGCGCGCGGATGTTCTCGCTCAGACCCGGCACGCCCGGACGCAGCGCGCAGATGCCGCGCACGACGATGTCGATCTGCACACCGGCCTGGCTCGCGCGGTAGAGCGCGTCGATGGTCTCCTCGTCCACCATCGAGTTGAGCTTGAGCTTGATCCAGGCGGGGCGCCCGGCCCGGGCGGACACGGCCTCACGGTCGATCCGTTCGACGAGCCCGGTGCGCACGGACCGCGGAGCGACGAGCAGGCGGTTGAACCGGCTCTTGGGCGCGTACCCCGAGAGCTGGTTGAACAGCCGGGTGAGGTCCTGACCCACCTCGGGGTCGCTCGTGAGCAGCCCGACGTCGGTGTACAGGCGCGCCGTCTTCGGGTGGTAGTTGCCGGTCCCGACGTGGCTGTAGCGCCGCAGGCCGTCGGCCTCCTGGCGCACGACGAGGCTCAGCTTGCAGTGCGTCTTGAGCCCGACGATGCCGTACACGACGTGCACGCCCGCCTGCTCGAGCTTGCGTGCCCAGGAGATGTTGTTCTGCTCGTCGAACCGGGCCTTGATCTCGACGAGCGCGAGCACCTGCTTACCCGCCTGGGCGGCGTCGATCAGCGCGTCGACGATCGGCGAGTCGCCGGAGGTCCGGTAGAGCGTCTGCTTGATCGCGAGCACGTGCGGATCGGCCGCGGCCTGCTCGAGGAACGTCTGCACGCTCGTCGAGAACGAGTCGTACGGGTGGTGCAGCAGGATGTCGCGCTCGCGAATCTTGGCGAACACGTCCGTCGGCGTCGCGCTCTCCACCTCGGCGAGCTGGCGGTGCGTCGTAGGGACGAACCGGGGGAACTGCAGCTCGGCGCGGTCGAGGTCCGCGATGACGTTCAGGCCGGTGTGGTCGAGCGGCGCCGGCAGCGTGTGGACCTCGTCCTCGGCCATGCCGAGCTCGCGGATCAGCAGCGTGCGGATGCGGGGGCTGATGCCATCGGCCAGCTCGAGCCGCACCGGCGGGCCGAACTTGCGGCGCAGCAGCTCCTTCTCCATGGCCTTCAGAAGGTTCTCGGCGTCGTCCTCCTCGACCTCCACGTCCTCGTTGCGCGTGACGCGGAACGTGTGGTGCTCGACCACGTCCATCCCGGGGAACAGGTGGTTCAGGTGCTCGGAGATGACGTCCTCGACGGGCACGAAGCTCGTCGGGCCCTTCTCGACCGCCGCGGTCTGCTCGTCGGGAGCGCTCGGGCGCCCGCTCGCGTCGACCGCGATGAACCGGGGCAGCAGTGGCGGGACCTTGACGCGCGCGAAGTGCTCCTTGCCCGTCGTCGGGTTCAGCAGCACGACCGCGAGGTTGAGCGAGAGCCCCGAGATGTACGGGAACGGGTGCGCCGGGTCCACGGCGAGCGGCGTGAGCACGGGGAAGATCTGGCGGCGGAAGAACTTGCGCAGCCGGTCCTGCTCGGACTCGCCGAGGTCCTGCCAGCGCACCAGCGTGATGCCCTCCGCCGCCAGCGCCGGCTGCACCTGGTCGGCGAACACCCGGGCGTGCCGGTCCATCAGGGCGTGCGTGGACTCCGAGATGGCCTCGAGCACCTGGCGCGGCGAGCGGCCGGACGCCGCGGTGACCGCGATACCGGTCGCGATGCGACGCTTGAGCCCGGCCACGCGCACCATGAAGAACTCGTCGAGGTTCGAGGCGAAGATCGCCAGGAAGCGCACCCGTTCGAGCAGCGGGAGCTCGGGGTCCTCGGCGAGCTCGAGCACGCGCTGGTTGAACGCGAGCCACGACAGCTCGCGGTCCAGGAACCTGTCGTCGGGGAGCGGCTCGCGCTCGACCTGCGTGGTCGGTTCGCTGGCGATGTGCTCGGCGATCTCGGCGGCGAGCTCGGCGTCGAGGGCGGGGGCATCCGTCATGGGGCCATGGTGGCACCGGCAGGTGAACCCTGCGTGTCCGGTCCGAACATCACGTCGACCGCACTTCGCTCGAACCCGACGGAGCGGTACGTCCGGATCGCGACCGTGTTCTCCGCACCCGTGTACAGCAGCGCGCTCGTCAGCCCGCGCTCGCGCAGGTGGGCGAGGCCGAGGTCGGTCAGCGCACCCCCGAGCCCGAGGCCCTGCGCGTCGGGATCGACGCCGACGACGTAGATCTCGCCGACCGGCGCCGGCCCGTGCTCACCCGCCGGGTGCACCTTCGTCCAGACCGATCCGAGCAGCTTGCCGTCACGCTCGGCGAGCAGGAATCCGGCGGGGTCGAACCACGGCTCGCTCTCCCGCGCGACGAGGTCCGCCTTGGAGATCCGCCCCTGCTCGGGGTGGTGCGCGAACGCGCGCGAGTTCACGCGCCGCCACGCCTCCTCGTCCTGCCCGGGGACGAACGTGCGCACGACGACGCCCGCAGGCAGCGGTCGCGGGGCCGGGGCGGGCACCGTCAGGTCGAGCCGCATCTGCCACAGCTCGCGCACGACGGCCATCGCCGTCGCCGCGGAGAACGTCCGCGCGTCGGGCAGGTCGCCGTGCGCCCACACGTGCAGTCGTCGTCCGGGTTCGAGGGCGGCCTCGGCGTGCGCCGCGGAGAGCAGCGCACGGCCCACGCCCACGCGCCGGTGGTCCGGGTCCACGACGAGCTCGGCGCGCGCGGTCGTCGTCGTGCCCACGTCCACCTGCGCATATCCGACGAGCCGGACGTCGCCACCGTCGTCGTCGGGTGCGTCGTCGGGTGCGTCGTCGTTCGCCCACCCGTCGTACGCGACGAGGTGCACGACGGGCGCCTCGGCCGACGTCAACCACAGCAAGGGTTGCTCGGACAAGGGGGCGACACCGTCGGACGACGCGGCGCGGGCAGCCAGGTCGCGGACGTCCCGTGCGGTGCGCGCATCCAGCGGACCTGGGCGCGCGACGACGGAGAACAGCTCCTTCGTCGGCTCGACCACCCGTCATCCCTACCACCAACGTGTGCGCCGGGTGTAGCCGTCACCCGTCCGGGGGACCCTGGTGCACACCATCCGGTCGCCACCCGAGGTCGGTTCGCGGACCGGTCCGTTGGTGTGGTCGTGGCGGGCATCCGGGTGGCGGGCGCCGCCGGGCATGGCCCGAAGCCGCGCACGCCGGGTACCGTGGGCGGGTCATGGATGCCGTCCCGGACCCGCCGCTCGTGGCTGAGCGGACCCCGGATGCGGGCCTGGTGCCACCTCCGCCGGCGTTCGCGCCGGCCCCCACGCGGCGTTCGTTGCGGCGGGCTCGCGAACGCGAGCGCCCGGCCGTCCCCGGCACCGCGGTCGACGTCGACGTGCTGGTGATCGGCGCGGGACAGGCGGGCCTGTCCGCCGCGTACCACCTGCGCAAGGCCGGTTTCGTGCCCGTCGGCGCGGCCGGCTGGGACACCGCGGAGCGCACGTTCGTCGTGCTCGACGCCTCGCCCGGACCCGGCGGCGCCTGGCAGGAGCGCTGGCCCGGCATGACCATGGCGGACGCGCATGCGGTGCACGAGCTGCCGGGGATGCCGCTCGTCGTCGTCGACCCGGCCGAGCCGGCCCGTGCGGCGGTCCCGTACTACTTCGCGCAGTACGAGGACGCGTACGGCCTGCACGTCCAGCGGCCGGTCGTGGTCAGCGCGGTGCGCGACGACGGCGCGGGGCGGCTGCTCGTCTCGTCGCACGTGGTCGACCGGCCCGACGAGGCCGTCTCGTGGCGCGCCCGCGGCCTGGTGAACGCGTCCGGGACGTGGCGCAAGCCGTTCTGGCCCGCGTACCCCGGCGTCGGCGTGTTCCGGGGCCGCCAGCTGCACGCCCGGGACTTCGTCTCGCCCGAGGCGCTCGCGGACGGGCACGTCGTGGTCGTCGGTGGCGGGACGTCGGCGGTGCAGCTCCTGCTCGCGGTCGCGGAGGTCACGACGACGACGTGGGTGACCCGGCGGCCGCCCGCGTGGCGCGACGAGCAGTTCACGCCCGAGCTCGGGCGCGCGGCTGTCGCGTTGGTCGACGAGCGCACGCGTGCCGGCCTGCCGCCCGGGTCCGTCGTGTCCGTGACCGGGCTGCCGCTGACGCCCGCGTACCGCGCCGGCATCGAGTCCGGCGTGCTGCGCGCCCGTCCGATGTTCAGCCGGCTGACGGCCGACGCCGCGGTGTGGGACGACGTCACGCCGCCGCCGGTGCCCGCGGCCGACGACGGACTGGACGGCCTCGGCGGCTGGGTCGCCGGGCCGGCCGAGGTCCCCGCGCGCACGATCCTGTGGTGCACGGGCTACCGCGCGTCGCTCGACCACCTCGCGCCGCTGCGGCTGCGCGGCCCCGGCGGCGGGATCGTCATGGCCGGTACGCAGGTCGCCGCGGACCCGCGGCTGCAGCTCGTCGGGTACGGCCCGAGCGCGTCGACGATCGGCGCGAACCGCGCCGGCCGCGAGGCCGTCCAGAACCTCGAGCGTATGCTCCCCTGACCCCGGCGCGGCTCGGCGCCTCGCGAGGCCGGCCACCCGGCACCGCGACGACCCGATCAGTCCTCGCGGTGGCGCTCGCCGAAGAGGGTGACGTCGATGACCTGTGCGGGCTCCTGCGCCGCCCGCGTCACCGCCTCGATCGTCGTGAGGTCGCCCAGGTACTCGGCCTCCCCCTCGCCGAGGACCGGCATCGAGATCGTCCCGTCGTCCGCGACCAGCCCCAGCAGCGCGCTGCCGCGGGAGGCGGTGCGAAGCGTCGGGTCCGGGGTGAAGGTGTTCGGCGGGTCCAGGACGGCCAGCACGTGCCGCCCGGCGAAGGCCTTCAGCATCGTCTCGGTGTCCGCACCGGCGCCGAACGTCACCGCGAGCCGCAGGACGTCGGGCGCCTCGCGGGACGGGTCGAAGTCGTTCTCGACCGCGACCGTCAGGACGACGGTGCGCCACGACGCGTCCGGTGAGCCGAAGTCGACCTCGACGGCCCGCGACCCGTTCTCCGTCTCCTCGTCTCGGTAGGCGGACCCCTCCTCGACGGCAGTCACGTGACCCTCGACGACCCCACCGAGAACAGACCGGGCCGGCGCGCCGTCGATCGAGAACGTCACGTTGGGCAGCGCGTCGCGCAGGCTCCTGTCGAACCACACTCCGTCCACCATCCCCCAGCGTGCGGCCAGGACCTGGATCGCGTACGCCAGCGCAGCGCCGTCGGTGGGCTGCGGGGTGGGCCGATCGGGTGTGGGGTCCACGGACGTCCCGACGGACTGCGGGGTCACGCCTCGCGTGAGGAACGCCCCGGCCGCTCCTGCCCCCGCGGCGACGACCACGACCACGACCGCGGCGGCGAGCAGGCGGACCGGGCGGCGTGGTGCGCGCTCCGGTACGAGCGGGTCGGGCCGCTCGATCGCGAACTCGGGGACGCCCTCGGCGAGCTCGCGGTCGACCTCGGCGCGCAGTGCCTTGCGCAGGTCTGCCTCGGTGAACATCAACGGACCTCCTCACGGTTCGACGGTGGCTGCGCCCACGTGTGCAACCTGCCCAGCGCCTGGTGCGCCGTGACGCGCACGGTGCTGCGGGAGATCCCGAGGGTCTCGGCGATCTCCCGGTCGCTCATGTCCTCGAGGTAGCGCAGCGCCAGGACGGCCCGCGCCCGGGGCGGCAGGTGCCGGAGCATCGCGACCGCGGCGTGCAGGGAGTCGAGCCCCGCGACCTCGTCGACCTGACTGGCCAGGTCTGCAGGGAGCTCGGTGGGAGGGGGCTCCTCGGCGCGTCCGTCCAGGTAGAGCCGTCCAGGTAGAGCCGCACCATCACGGTCCGGGCGTACGCCAGCGGACGACGGGCGTGGCCGAACGCCGGCTGGGTCAGCAGCCGCAGCAGCGTCGCCTGGACCAGGTCCTGGGCGTCGGTACGGTCGCGACAGATGCCCAGCGCGATCCGGTACAGCGCCGGGGCGTGCTGCGTCGCAAGGTCGGCGACGAGGTCGCCCTCGCCGGGTGTGCGCGACAAGACGAGCGCCCCTCCGATCGGCTCTACGACGTCCAGCATGGACAAGGAGACCGGTTCGGGCCGCCGATCTGTTTATCGCCGGTCGAAGCTGCTCGCCGTGCGGTCCTGCGCTCAGTCCTCCGAGGTCGTCGCGGGCGTGGCGAGGCCCTGCGCGATCAGGTCCATGACGGACGAGTCCGCGAGGGTCGTCGCGTCGCCGACCTGGCGGTGCTCCGCGACGTCCCGCAGGAGGCGGCGCATGATCTTGCCGGACCGGGTCTTGGGCAGCTCCGCCACGACGAGGATCTGGCGCGGCTTCGCGATCGGGCCGATCTCCTTGGCGACGTGGTTGCGCAGCTCGGTCTGCACGTCGTCGGCGCTCCTGTCGCCCACGCCCGCGTCGCCGCGCAGGATCACGAACGCGACCACGGCCTGCCCCGTCGTCTCGTCGGACGCGCCGACGACCGCTGCCTCGGCGACCCACGGGTGCGAGACCAGGGCCGACTCGATCTCGGTGGTCGAGAGCCGGTGGCCCGAGACGTTCATGACGTCGTCCACGCGGCCGAGCAGCCAGATGTCGCCGTCGCCGTCCTTCTTGGCGCCGTCGCCCGCGAAGTACAGGCCGCGGAACCGCGACCAGTACGTGTCCTTGTACCGCTCCGGGTCGCCCCAGATGCCGCGGAGCATCGCCGGCCAGGGAGCCGTGAGCACGAGGTAGCCGCCCGCGCCGTCCGGCACGGCCTGCGCGTCGTCGTCGACGACCTCGGCCGCGATGCCCGGCAGCGCGACCTGCGCGGAGCCCGGCTTGGTGGCCGTGACCCCGGGCAGCGGGCTGATCATGATCGCGCCCGTCTCGGTCTGCCACCACGTGTCGACGATCGGCGCGCTGTCGCCACCGATCACGCGGCGGTACCACATCCACGCCTCGGGGTTGATGGGCTCGCCCACGCTGCCGAGCACGCGCAGGCTCGACAGGTCGAACTGCGCCGGGATGTCCTCGCCCCACTTCATGCAGGTCCGGATCGCGGTCGGCGCGGTGTAGAGGATCGTCACGCCGTACTTCTGCACGATCTCCCACCAGCGGCCCTTGTGCGGGGTGTCGGGCGTGCCCTCGTAGATGACCTGCGTCGCGCCGTTGATCAGCGGCCCGTAGACCACGTACGAGTGGCCCGTGATCCAGCCGATGTCCGCCGTGCACCAGTACACGTCGGTCTCCGGCTTGAGGTCGAAGACGTTGAGGTGCGTGTACGCCGACTGCGTGAGGTAGCCGCCCGTGGTGTGGAAGATGCCCTTCGGCTTCCCCGTGGTGCCCGACGTGTACAGGATGAACAGCGGGTGCTCGGCGTCGACCTCGACCGGCTCGTGCTCGTCGGACGCGGTGTCCACGACGTCCGACCACCACACGTCCCGGCCGTCGGTCCACGCGACGTCCTGGCCGGTGCGGCGCACGACGAGCACGTGCTGCACCGTCGTCTCGCCCTTGGCGAGCGCCTCGTCGACCGCGGGCTTGAGCGCCGACGGCGCGCCCCGGCGGAACCCGCCGTCGGCGGTCACGACGAGCTTGGCCTCCGCGTCGAGGATGCGGCTGTACAGCGCCTCGGCCGAGAACCCGCCGAAGACGACCGAGTGCGGCGCCCCGATACGCGCGCACGCGAGCATCGTGACGACGGCCTCCGGGATCAGCGGAAGGTAGATCGCGACGCGGTCGCCCGTGCCGACGCCCAGCGCGACGAGCGCGTTGGCGGCCCTGGCGACCTCGCGCTGCAGATCGGCGTACGTGATCGTGCGGGTGTCGCCCGCCTCACCCTCGAAGTGCAGCGCGACCCGGTCGCCGCGACCCGCCTCGACGTGCCGGTCGACCGCGTTGTACGCGGCGTTCAGCCGGCCGTCGGCGAACCACTTCGCGAACGGTGCGTCCGACCAGTCGAGCACCTGCGTGAACGGCGTGCTCCACGTGAGCAGCTCGCGGGCCTGGTCCGCCCAGAACGCCTCACGGTTCGCGTCGGCCCACGCGTACAGGTCGTGCTGGGCGTTGGCCTGTGCGCTGAACTCGGGGGACGGGGCGAAGCGGCGGTCCTCGGAGAGCAGGTTCTCCAGGCCGCCGGGGGTCGACTCGGTCACGCGGACCTCCTGTGCAGCGTCATTGATGCAGCGTTTCGGACGGGACCTAGGTCCCGTCCGAAACTCTAGTGCGAGCGATCAGCGATGACGCGCGCGGAACTCGCCGATGCGCACCCCGCGACGCCGTGCGGCCCCGGCGACGATGCCGCCGACGAGCATGAGCGTGCCGACCGTGACCAGCGTCCCCGACGTCCCGGCGACCGTCACCTGCGTGATCGTGAGCTTCCAGCCCGACGAGTCGAGGACCGCGAGCACCTGCTCGTGCGCGACTCCCGGCAGGACCAGGGCGAACCCGCCGACCAGCGTCAGCACCGCGCCGCCCGCGATCGGTGCGGCGGGTGTCCACAGCCCCAGCAGCGCGACCCACACGAGCGAGAGCAGCCCGACCCCGACGAGCACGACGCCCGCGACGTCCAGCGTGCCGTCCCACTGCGGCGCCTGCTCCGCGAGGATGCGTGCCTGCCCGAGCAGCAGGACCGCCGCGCCGATCGGCGCCAGCAGGATCCCGACGAGCGCGCCCAGCACGTGCGTGCCCTTCGACGTGCTCGTCGGGGCGTTCGGCTCGGGGAACAGCTCGGTCGTGGCCGCGGGTGCGGCCGCGGCGGGTGCCGCCCCGACACGTGCGGCGGTCATCGGTGCGGCGGCGATCGGTGCGGCGGCGATCGGCGGCAGCGTCGCGGTCGTCTCCGCGGAGGACGCTGCCGGTGGCGCGGCGACGATCGGCTGCTCGGCCGTGACCGTGGGCACCGGAGCCGGCGCGGGAGCCGGTGCGGGAGTCGGTGCAGGAGCCGGCGCGGGAGTCGGCGCTGCGGCGGCCGTCGATGCAGCGGCGGCTGCGGGAGCGCCGATCGGGGGTGCGTCGCGGTAGCTCGTGCGGATCAGCGGCGCAGCCGCATCCGTCTCGGGCGCCGGGGGCGGCGGCACGGGCGCGGGCCGGACCACCGCGTGCTTGCCGGTCTCCGCCGCGGGCTCGGGCGCGTCGACCGGCGCACTGGGCGACGCGGGTTCCGCGGTGGCCGGGTCGGTGGCGTCCGTCGGACGTCCGGTCGCGCTCCCGGCCGGGTCGGCGGTGCTCATCGGCTGCTCCTCGCGTTCGGCGACGGCCGACGTGGCCGCCTCCGGTCACGGTAGGCGCAGCGGCACCGCCTCGCGCGGGCCGACGCGCGTGTCGCGCATCCTGGTCGCGTCGTCGCCGGCCGCGGCCGCATCGAGGCCGGCGGGTACGGGCCCGACCGCGAGTGCAGCGGCGCGGGGGGTCGGCGAGCCGTTCTCGTCGGGCGCAGGAACCGGCGCGGGAACCGGTGCAGGAACGGGTGCCGAGACGGGCACGACCACGGGGGCGGTGCGGACCGCGCCCGTGCCGTACGCGTAGGCGGCGCCGACGAGCAGCGCGCCGCCGAGGGTGTTGCCGAGGCCGACGAACACGACGTTGCGCGCGAACTCGAGGATCGTCGCGCCCGGCAGGTCGCCGAGCAGGCCGAGCGAGAAGGTCGTCATGTTCGCGACGACGTGCTCGAACCCGGAGGTGATGAAGACCATCACGCACGCGAAGATCACGGCGATCCTCGCGGACTCGCTGCGCAGCCTCGTCGCGCACCACACGGCGAGGCAGACGAGCAGGTTGCACAGGATGCCGCGCACGAGGAGCTGGACGTTGGACTCGGCGGCCTTGTGCTCGACCATGTGCGCGATCGCGTCGCCGGGTGCCGTCCCCGGCGCGACGATGCCGGACAGGTGCACGAGGCCCGCGAACAGGAACGCCCCGACGAGGTTGCCCGCCAGCACGGCGAGCAGCGTGACCCCGGCCCGGGCCCAGCCGATCAGACCCCGCAGCGCACCCTGCGTGAGCATCATCATCGCCGAGGTCGCCAGCTCGCCGCCCGCGATGACGACGATCGTCAGCGCCACGCCGAAGACCATGCCCTGGACGAGCGGTGCCCACGGCGAGCCCGCGGCCACGAGCGGTCCGCCCGCGGTCACCATGATCACCACGCCGATGCCGATGTAGGCGCCCGCGAGCATGGTGCGGACCAGGAACAGACCCGGGGTCCGCGTGAGGTCGACCTTGTGGAGCGCAGCGTCGGCGTGCGCGTCGACGGCGTCGGAGATGCTCAGCACCGTTCCAGGGTGCCTTGCGGGCGTGCGCAGGTCGTGGGACGAAAGGCTGGGCGCCGCCGTACGGCGGCGGGGTCCGCACGTACGTGGCGTCGACCCCGCGGTCCGACGGTCGTGCCGGGCTGACGTCAGATCTGGTGGTTGCCGACCGTGTCCGCGCCGTCGTCGCCCATGGCGAGCGCGGTCGCGACGACGGCCGCCGCGACCCTCGTCGTGACCTCGGGGTTGAAGACGGACGGGACGATGTAGGTGGGGCTGAGCTCGTCGGGGCGCACGACCTCCGCGAGCGCACGGGCCGCGGCGAGCAGCATCACGTCGGTGATCCGGTGGGACTGCGCGTCGAGCAGGCCGCGGAACACGCCTGGGAACGCGAGCACGTTGTTGATCTGGTTCGCGAAGTCGGAGCGCCCGGTGCCGACGACCGCGGCGTACCGGGAGGCGTCGTCCGGGTCGACCTCCGGGCGGGGGTTGGCGAGCGCGAAGACGATCGCGTCCGCGGCCATCGTCGAGACGTCCTGTCCGGTAATCACGTCGGGCGCCGAGACGCCGATGAAGACGTCCGCGCCCGCGAGCGCATCGGGGATCGTGCCGGTGACGCCGCGCGGATTGGTCACCGACGCCGTCCACGCGAGCTGCGGCGTCAGGCCGGGGCGGCCGGAGTGGACCACGCCGTCGATGTCCGCGACCACGACGTCGCGCGCACCGGCCGCGAGCAGCAGCTTCAGCACGGCGGTGCCCGCCGCACCCGCACCGGACAGCACGATCCGCACGTCCTCGATCTGCTTGTCGACGACGACGAGCGCGTTGGTCAGCGCCGCGACCACGACGATCGCCGTGCCGTGCTGGTCGTCGTGGAACACCGGGATGTCGAGGCGCTCGCGCAGCCGCCGCTCGACCTCGAAGCAGCGGGGCGCGGAGATGTCCTCGAGGTTGATGCCCGCGAACACCGGCGCGATCGCGCACACCGTCTCGACGATCGTGTCGACGTCCGTGGTGTCCAGTGCGATGGGGAACGCGTCGATGTCCGCGAACCGCTTGAACAGCACGGCCTTGCCCTCCATCACCGGCAGCGCGGCGAGCGGCCCGACGTTCCCGAGGCCGAGGACCGCCGTGCCGTCCGTGACCACCGCGATCGTGTTCCGCTTGATCGTCAGGCGTCGGGCGTCCTCCGGGTGCGCCGCGATCGCCTCGCTGACCCGGGCGACGCCGGGCGTGTAGGCCATCGACAGGTCGTCGCGGTTGCGCAGCGGGACCTTGGAGGTGATCTCCAGCTTGCCGCCCAGGTGCATGAGGAAGGTCCGGTCGCTGACCCGGTCGACCGCCACGCCCGTCAGCGAGCCGAGCGTCGCGACGATCTGCGCGGCGTGCTCCTCGCCGAGGGTCGCGCACGTCACGTCCGCGGTCATCTGCTCGTGCCCCGACGCGGTGACGTCGAGCGCCGTGACGATCCCGCCGGCCTGCTCGATCGCGGTGGTGAGCTCGCTGACCGCCGTCGGGCGGGCCGCGACCCGGAGCCGGACGGTGATGGACGACGACACGCTGGGACCGGCCATCAGCCCATCGTGCCGTGCCCGGCCGGTCCTGGCGTGAACTGCGTGCGCGCGTCGTAGGGTCGGGCGCGTGGACGCGCTCGCGAGCTGGGTCGAGGTCGCCGCCGATGCCGTCGCGCAGTCGCGGACCGCGTGCGACGAGCTGCGCTGGCACGAGGCGTACCGTCGTCGGTGGCGCGAGGTGCGCGCCGAGGCGAGCCTGCGGGCCGCCGCCGCGAGCGCCGAGCTCGAGGGTGCGCGGCTCGGGCTCGACCGGGTGCGGGCGCTCGCGGCAGGTGCTGCCGTCCCCTCAGCCAGCCCGTCCGCCGACCTGACCGATGCCGTTGCGCTCGGATGCGTCCGGGCGAACGCGCTGGTCGAGGGCCAGATGCCCGACCTCGGCGCGTCCGGCGCCGCAGCGCTCGCGCCCCTGTCGCAGGTGCTGGCCCGGCTGCACACGGTCGTCGGGCTCGGCTGGTTGCCCGTCGACTCCCTGGGACGGCTGCGGTCCGACGAGCCCGCGCAAGATCTGACCGGCCTCGGGCCCGCTCCGAGCGGGCGGGACGTCGCGGCCCGGATCGACCTGCTGGGTCGCACCGTCGCCTCGACCCACGCGCCCGCGCTCGTCGTCGCCGCGATCGCGCATGCCGAGGTGCTCGCGGTGCGACCGTTCGTCGCGGGCAACGGGGCGGTCGCCCGAGCCGTCGGGCGGTTGCTGCTGACCGCGGGCGGGCTCGACCCGACCGGAACGGCGCTGCCGGAGGTCGCCTGGGCCGCGGCGCCGCAGCCCTACCTGGGGGCGGCGGCGGGATATGCGACCGGCACCGTCGCGGGGGTCGCGGCGTGGATCGACGCGTACGCACGAGCGGTCGTCGCCGGTGCGGCCGAGGCACGGGTCGTCGCAGACGCGGTGCTGGGCTGAGCGCAGGTGCATCTCGCAGGGTCCGTCGCCGGACACGAGCGACGGCGTCCCGCGGGGGAACGCCGTCGTCGTCCTGCCTACCGCGAGGGTGATCAAGCGTGCTCATCGTCGGTCGCTACGGGACCAGCCCGGTCGACCTGCCCATAAGTGGGCCATGCTGCGCGTGGGTGCCCTCGCGGCTGTGCAGTTGTGAGGTCTTGCTACCGCAGTCGAGAGACGGCGGCAATCGCGGCCGGCATCCGTGCAGGTCGTCGGCGGTGGGGGGTCGCATGGCGGGACGGGTGTCCGCGATGCGGTCGCCTCAGGCCGAGGACCTGCCGCGGCGGTGCCGCAGCGCGAGCCACACGACGACCGCGGCGACCAGGACCGTGACCACGACGCCGGCCGAGACGCCCGCGGACCGCCGGCCGCCGAGCAGCGGCACCGGACGCTTGAACGTCAGCGTGCCCCACCCTCGCTCGTCCGCCAGCCGGCGCAGCGTGCGGTCCGGATTGACCGCGAACCCGTGCCCGACCGCCGCCAGCATCGGCGCGTCGGTGATCGAGTCCGAGTACGCGAAGCTCTCCGCGAGGTCGTACCCGTGGCGGGCGGCGAGGTCCACGATCGCCGTCGCCTTGTTCTCGCCGTACGCGTAGAAGTCGATGCCGCCCGTGTATCGACCGTCGTGCACCTCCATGTGCGTGGCGACGACGTGATCGGCCCCCAGCACTGCGGCGATCGGTTCGACGATCTCGCTGCCGGACGCGGAGACGACGACCACGTCCCGCCCGGCGGCGTGGTGCTCCTCGATCAGTGCGACGGCCTCCGCGTAGACCTGCGGGTCGATCGCCTCGTGCAGCATCTCGGCGACGACCTGCGAGACCGTCGCCACGTCCCAGCCCGCGACGGTCCGCGAGAGCTGGGCCCGCAGCCGCTCGGTCTGCTGCGCGTCGGCGCCGCCGAACAGGTAGGCCAGGTGCGCGTAGGCGGTGCGGGCCGCGGACCGGCGGGTGAGCAGGCCGCTCGCGAGGAAGCCGCGGGAGAACGCCGTGGCCGACGACGTCGCGATGATCGTCTTGTCGAGGTCGAAGAACGCGGCCGTTCGTGCGTGCGCGCCCGCCGTGCTCGCCCCGCTCATCGTGTCTCCCGTCGGTCTCGTCGTGTCCCCGGCGAGGGTACCGACCTGCACCGACACGCACACCCGGTCGCGTCAGCCGCCCCCAGCCCGGCGGACGGCTGCGCCCGTCCCCAGGGGTGCGCCGACGGCGACCGGCGGCTGCGCGTGGACGGGCAGGGTGGCGGCACGACGGCGACAGGGGGTGCTCGTGACGCAGCCGGGCGTGGTGTGGGCGGCGGGTGTCTCCTCGGCGCGCGCGCTCGTCGTCGGGATCGTCGGGGGACGCGGTGGCGCAGGCGCGTCGTCGTTCGCCGCGGCGCTCGCGCGGCGTGCGGCGGGGACGAGCGCCACGGTGCTCGTCGACCTCGACCGCAGCTGCGCGGGCATCGACGTGCTGCTCGGGCTCGAACAGGTCGACGGTGTGCGGTGGCCGGACCTGGGCGGTGCGCGCGGGGACGTGGACGGCGGACAGGTCGTCGCGCTGCTGCCGCGGTGGGGGAGGTGCGCGGTGCTGAGCACGGACCGCTCGCGGCCCGTGCCGCCGGACCCGGCCGTGGTCGCCGACGTGCTGCACGCGCTCACGACCGCGGCGGGCGTGCTGGTCCTCGACCTCGACCGCGGCGCCGTCGTGGCGGGCGAGTCGGTCGCGGCGGCGTGCGACGTCCTGCTCGTCGTCGCGCCGCGTGACCTGCGGACCGTCGCGGGTGTGCTCGCGATGCGCGAGCAGCTCGTCGGGCACGGCGCGGACGTCGGGCTCGTCGCGACGGGACCCGCGCCGGCCGGGCTGGGCGTCGCCGAGCTCGCGCGCGCCGTCGACCTGCCCGTGCGCGGCACGATCGGCATCGACCGGCGCACCGCGGCGGCGACCGAACGTGCCGGTCTGCCGTCGTCGGGGCTGCTCGCGCGCGCGGCCTCGCGCGTCGCGCGGACGATCGGCGTGGCGTCGTGAACCGGACGCTCGGCCCGCCGTCGGTGGGCGCTCCCGACGGCGCGTTCGTCGACGCCGTACGCGAACGGTGGCAGGCGCTGCCGGGCAGCCCGGACCCGGCGGGCCTGTCCGGGGTCGTCGACGCCGTGGCCCGCGCACGCGGGACGGTGCTCGGCTCGGCCGCGCTCGCCGGGGCGGTGCGCACGGTGCGGGCGGCGATCGTCGGCGCCGGGCCGTTGCAGCCGCTGCTCGACGACCCCGCGGTGACGGACGTGCTGGTCAACGGGCCGTCGGACGTCTGGGTCGAGCGGTCCGGACGGCTCGTGCGCGTGCCGCTCGAGCTCGGGTCCGACGACGACGTGCGCGCGCTCGCGGTGCGCCTGGCCGCGGCGGGCGGGCAGCGGCTCGACGATGCGGTGCCCACTGTCGACGCGCGGCTGCCGGACGGCACACGGCTGCATGCCGTCATCCCGCCCGTGGCGGGCGGCTCGACGCTGCTCAGCCTGCGGGTGGTGCGCTCACGAGCGTGGTCGCTGGCCGAGCTCGAGGCCGCGGGGACGGTGGCGCCCGCCGCGCACGCAGTCCTGCGCGCGCTCGTCGCGACGCGGGCCAACGTGCTCGTCTCGGGTGCGACGGGCTCGGGCAAGACGACGCTGCTCGCCGCGCTGCTCTCGCACGTTCCGCACGACGAGCGGATCGTCGTGATCGAGGAGGCCGAGGAGCTGCGTCCGCGGCATCCCCACGTCGTGCGGCTGCTCGCGCGGCGCGCGAACGTGGACGGCGCGGGCCGTGTCGAGCTGGCCGAGCTGGTGCGCCAGGCGCTGCGGATGCGTCCCGACCGGCTGGTGCTGGGCGAGTGCCGCGGCGCCGAGGTCCGCGAGGTCATGGCCGCGCTCAACACCGGCCACGACGGCGGCTGCGCGACCGTGCACGCCAACGCCGCCGCGGATGTGCCGGCGCGGCTCGAGGCGCTCGCGGCCCTCGCCGGGATGTCCGGGTCGGCCGTGGCCGCGCAGGCCGCGAGCGCGTTCGACGCCGTGCTGCACCTGCGCCGCGCGGGCGGACGGCGCTACCTCGCCGAGCTGGCCGTCGTGCGGCGGGTCGGGAGCGAGCTCGAGGTCGTTCCCGCGCTCACGCTCACGCCGGACGGGCACCCGACCCGCGAACCGGCCTGGTCCCGACTGTCCGCCCGCCTCGAGTCGGGAGCGCGATGAGTCTGGTGGCAGGGTTGGCAGTCGGGGCGGCGCTGCTCGCCGGGACCGGGTCTGCCGGGCGTGCGGCGTCGAACCTCGCAGACCGAGGTCGCAGCTCCTCGGCAGGTCGGACCGCGTCGGCGGTCCCGGCGGGTCCGGGTGCCGGCTCGTCGGACGGGCTCGGTGGGGGCGGTGGCCGACGACCCGTTCGGCGAGGTGACGTGCTTCGGGGCCCGCCGTGGTCGCAGCGGTCGGCCGGGGCGGCACCCGATGCCTCGGAGGTGCTCGTCGGCGTCGTCGCGCAGCTGCGTGCGGGGCGCACGCCCGAGCGGGCGTGGTCCGAGGTGCTCGGCCGACCCGTCCCGCCCGGCGGACCGGACGAGCGGCTGCTGGTCACGGTGCTGACCGGTGACGGCCGCGTCGGCGCCGAGCGGCGTCGCAGTGCGACCGGTGCGGCTCGCACCGTCGTCGCCGCGGGAGCCGTCGCCGCACGGGTGGGGGCGCCGCTCGCGGCGGTGCTCGAGAGCGCGGCTGCAGGCGTCGCGGCCGATCAGGAGGCAGCCGACGAGCTCGCGGCGGCGCTCGCCGGGCCGCGCGCGACGGCCCGGGTGCTGACGATCCTGCCGCTGCTGGGCCTGGCCCTCGGGGCGGCGCTCGGCGCGCATCCGGTGGCGGTGCTGCTCGACGGCGGTCCCGGCAGCGCGTGCGGCGTGCTCGGCGTGGCGCTGCTGCTCGTCGGGCGGCGCTGGACGACGGGCCTGGTCCGGCACGTGGAGCGGTCGGCCCGGTCCGGCGTCCGGGCCGGGTCCGGATCGGAGCCGTGAGGCTCGGCGCCGCCGTGTTCGACGTGCCGCTGCTCGTCGGGCTGCTCGTGCTGTCGGCGGTGGTCGCCGTGCCGTGGTTCGCGGCGCGGCGGGTCGGACCAGGTCGTGCGGGCGGTGGACCCGGCGCCGCGCAGGCTCGCCGCGGCGGCCGGGCGCGACGCGGTGCCGAGCCCGACCGGCCGGATCCGGTGGCGGTGCTGGACCTCGTCGACGCCGCGCTGTCCGCCGGAGCCGCCGTCCCCCGGGCGCTCGAGGCGGTCGGCGCGGCCGTGGGCGGGGACGACGGCGCCGCGTTGAGCCGCGCGGGTGCGGCGCTCGTGCTGGGTGCGTCGTGGCAGGTGGCCTGGGCGGGTTCGCCCGCGGTCGCGGCGGTGGTGCGTGACGCGTTGCGTCCGGCGTGGACGACCGGCGTCGCGCCGGGTCCCGCGCTGCGCGCGCGGGCGGCACGGGAACGCCGGGAGCGGCGTCGGCGGGCCCGCACCCAGGCGGGGGCGCTCGCCGTGCGGCTCGTGCTCCCGCTCGGGCTGTGCTTCCTGCCGGCGTTCGTCCTGCTCGGGCTCGCGCCGCTCGTGCTCGGTCTCGTCGGCGACCTGCTCGGCTGAGGGCCCGCCTCCGGCGGGCGCGCTCGTCGTGCGCGCGCTCGACCCGACCCCAGCCCCGTTCCGGACGCGTCCGTCCTCCGATCGTGGCGCCCGGCCCGCGAGCCCGGGGGCGCTGCGCCGAGGCTGGACGAGCGTCGGCAGGGCGTCGACGGGAGAGGAGACGGACATGACGACGACGGTGCTGACCACACCACAGGAGCCGCATCCGCCACGGCGTCGGCGGGCCCGGCGGCCGCAGGCGGTCGTGGTGGTCCGGCCGGCCCCGCGCCGGCTCGCGGCACGTCTGACGGGACCGGCCCGGGAGGCAGGGATGGCGACGGCCGAGTACGCGATCGCGACGCTCGCCGCGGTCGGATTCGCCGGGCTGCTGGTCGTCATCCTCAAGAGCAACGAGGTGCGCGGGCTGCTCACGGGGATCGTCAAGCAGGCGCTGTCGCTGTGAGTCCGACGGGCGGGCGGGCGGCGGGTGAGGTCGGTGCGGACGCCGAACGCGGTGCCGTGACCGCCGAGCTCGCCGTCGGCCTGCCCGCGGTCGTGCTCGCGCTGCTGCTGGTGCTGGGCGTGGCCGCTGCGGGCGTCGGGCAGCTGCGCTGCGGTCAGGGCGCCCGGGTCGGGGCCAGGGTCGCGACGCTCGGTGAGGACGACGAGGCGGTGCGTGCCGCGGTGCGGCGCGTCGTCGGCGACGAGGCGAGCATCACCATCGACCGGGACGGCTCATGGGTGACGGTGCGCGTCTCGACGGGTCTGCCCGTTCCGGTGCTCGACGCGGCCGTGACTCTCGACGGGGCGGCGACAGGGTGGCGCGAGCCGTGACGGCCGTCGATCGTGAGCGCGGCTCAGGCAGCGTGCTGCTGCTCGCGGTGCTGCTCGTCGCGGCGCTGCTCGCGGTCGGGGTCGCAGCGGTCGTGAGCGGACATGCCGCGCGGGCGCGCGCGCAGGACGCCGCGGACCTGGCGGCGCTCGCGGGGGCGGGTGCGGTGCGAGCAGGGCTTGACGGGTGCGACGTCGCGCGGCAGGCCGCGGGCCGCAACGCTGCGACGCTCGTGAGCTGCACCCCGGCGGTCGGCGGCGTGGTCGAGGCGGAGGTGCGCGTGCGGTCGGTCGTCGGCGACGCGCACGCGGTCGCCCGCGCCGGGCCGCGGCCCGTGTCAGGTGCCGGTACTGGTGCTGGTACTGGTACTGGTACTGGCGCTGGTGTCGGCTCCGGCGTCGGTTCCGGTGCCCGTCTCGGCGGAGTCGGCGTGGTGGACGACGACCTCGAGCAGCCGCAGGGCGGCGGCCTTGTCCAGCGGGTTGTTCGCGTTGCCGCACTTGGGCGACTGGACGCACGCCGGACAGCCGGTCGCGCACGGGCACGCGGCGATCGCGTCCCGGGTCGCGGCGAGCCAGGTCGCGCCGAGGTCGAAGCCGCGTTCGGCGAAGCCGGCGCCGCCCGGGTGGGCGTCGTGGACGAAGACGGTCGGCTCGCCGGTGTCGGCGTGCAGCGCGGTGGACAGTCCGCCGAGGTCCCAGCGGTCGCACGTCGCCAGCAGCGGCAGGAGCCCGATCGAGGCGTGCTCGGCGGCGTGCAGCGCGCCCGGCAGGGCCTCGAGCGTGATCCCGGCCTCCGCGAGCACCGCGGGCGGCGCGGTCCACCACACCGCCGAGGTGCGCAGCGTGCGCGCGGGCAGGTCGAGTTCCTCACGGCCCAGCACGCGCAGGTCCGGGATGCGCTTGCGCTGGAAGCCGATCACCTTCGTCGTGACGTCGACGGTCCCGACGTGCCAGGTCACGGGTCCCCAGGCACGCTCGTCGTGCACGTCGACGACCTCGGTCGAGGTGACCCAGTCCGCCCAGGTGCCGTAGTCCACGTCGCGGCGCGTGGCGAGCGCGACGGCGTCCGCCAGGTGCAGCTCGTCGACGACGAACGTCGTGCCCTGGTGCACGTACACCGCGCCGGCGTGCACGGTTGCGTCCGCCGAGGGTGCGTCGACGGTGCCGAGCAGGCGCCCGGTGCCGGACTCGACGACGCGCACCGGGCTGCCCCCGGCGCCCCGCAGGTCGGTCAGGCGCGCGGCGGGCTCCTCGTGGGTCCAGTACCAGCCGGACGTCCGCCGGCGCAGGATCCCCTGCGCGGTGAGCCGGTCCAGCACGTCGAGCGCGCCGTCGCCGAACAGCGAGAGCTCGTCGGCGCGGACGGGGCGCTCGGCCGCCGCGGCGCACAGGTGGGGCGCCAGGACGTAGGGGTTCGCGGGGTCGAAGGTCGTCGCCTCGACGGGGGCGTCGAGCGCAGCCTCGGGGTGGTGCGCCAGGTAGGTGTCGAGCGGGTCCTCGCGGGCGACGAACGCGACCAGGCCGTCGGCGCCGGCTCGACCCGCGCGCCCGGCCTGCTGCCACAGCGAGACGCGCGTACCGGGCCAGCCGGCGATGAGCACGGCGTCCAGGCCGGAGATGTCGACACCGAGCTCGAGCGCGTTGGTCGTCGCGAGCGCGCGCAGCCAGCCGGTGCGGATCGCCTGCTCGAGCGCGCGCCGTTCCTCGGGCAGGTAGCCGCCGCGATAGGCCTGCACGGAGGTCGCGAGCGAGGGGTCGATCTCGACGAGGTGGGCGCGGGTCGCGGCCGCGACGGACTCGGCGCCCCGGCGCGACCGCGTGAACGCCAGGCAGCGCGCCCCCGCCGCGACGAGGTCGGCCAGCAGGTCCGCGACCTCGGCCGTGGCGGTGCGGCGCGGCCGGTCCGCAGGTTCGCCCGGCGTGGACCACGGGTCGTCGTCGGGCACGAGCTGCGCCCACGGGTCGTCGCGGCCGGGCAGCTCGGGCGGCTGCCACAGCACGAACGTCTTGCGGCCGGCCGGCGAACCGTCGTCGGTGACGGCCAGCACGTCGTCCGGCGTGACGCCGATCATCCGCGCCGCGCTCGCGGCCGGGTCCGCGGTCGTCGCCGACGCGAGCACGACGACCGGCTCGGCGCCGTACGCCGCGGCGAGCCGGCGCAGGCGACGCAGCACCAGCGCGACGTGGGCGCCGAACACCCCGCGGAACGCGTGGCACTCGTCGAGCACGATGTAGCGCAGGTTGCCCAGCAGCCGCGCCCAGCGCTGGTGCTGCGGGAGCAGCGCGTGGTGCAGGAAGTCCGGGTTGGTGAGGACGACGTCCGCATGCTCCGCGACCCACCGTCGCTCGTCGCGGCTGGTGTCGCCGTCGCACTGCGCGACCCTCACGTCGCGCAGACCGGCCGACGAGAGCAGGCGCTCGAGCGCCGCGAGCTGGTCGGCGGCGAGCGCCTTGGTGGGCGACAGGTACAGCACGCTCGCGCGCCGACCCACCGACTCGATCCGGCCCGGGTCGAGCGTCCGGGCGGCCGCGGAGGCGCGGACCGCGCTCAGTGCGGGCAGCCAGAACGCCATCGACTTGCCCGACCCGGTCGAGGTCGCGAGCACCGTGTGCCGACCGGCCCAGACCGCGTCCGCGGCCTCGACCTGGTGCGTCCACGGCTCGAGGACGCCCGACGCGCGATAGCCGGTCACCACGTCGCGGTCCGCCCACGCCGGCCACGGCGCATGCCGGGCCTCGCGTGCCGGAAGGTGCCGCACGTGGGTGGCCCGATCGGCCCGCCGGCCCCCGGCAAGCAGCACGTCCAGCAGCTCGCCGGTGGTCACGCCCCATCGTCCCACCCGCGGACTCCCACCCCCCGCGCGGTCTCCGGCGCGTCGGCACAGGAGCGTCGTCGTCCGGGAGCACGGCGGTGCTCCGGCGCGCGCGTGGGAAGGTGGGGGCGTGGACCTCAACTGCGATCTGGGCGAGGGGTACGACGACTGGGAGCCGGGGGTCGAGGGCCTCGACACTCGGCTGCTCGCGATCGTGACCAGCGCGAACGTGGCGTGCGGCGCTCACGCGGGGGACGACCGGGCGATGGCCGAGGTGTGCCGGGTCGCGGCTCGGCACGGGGTCGCGGTGGGTGCGCACGTGTCGTACGAGGACCGCGCGGACTTCGGCCGGACGTTCCGCGACGTGCCGCCCGACGAGCTGCGCGCACAGGTGGCCGCGCAGATCCGCGCGCTCGCGGCGCACGCCGCCGCTGCCGGGACCCGGATCCGGTACGTCAAGCCGCACGGCGCGCTCTACAACGCGCTCGTCCATCACGACGAGCAGGCCCGCGCGGTGCTCGACGGTGTCGCCGACGCGTGCGCCGACCGGCGGGTCGCCGACCTGCGGACCGCCGAGCCCCTCCCGGTCGTCGGGCTGCCGGGGTCGGCCGTGCTCGCGCTCGCGGCGAGCCGAGGCGTGCGTGCGGTGGGCGAGGCGTTCGCCGACCGCGGCTACCGGTCCGACGGGACGCTCGTGCCGCGCACGGAGCCCGGGGCCCTGGTCACCGATCCTCGCGAGGTCGAGCGGCGGGTCGTGCAGCTCGCGACGACCGGCACGCTGACCGCCGCCGACGGGTCACAGCTCGCACTCGACGCCGAGACCGTCTGCGTCCACTCCGACACACCGGGTGCCGCCACGCTCGCGGCGGGTGTGCGTCGCGCGCTGGAGCGCGCCGGGGTGCGGCTCGCGTCCTTCGCCGACTGATCGTCGCGCACGGGTGACGTCGTGCACGGGTGACGTCGTGCACGGGTGACGTCGTGCACGGGTCACGTCGTGCACGTGGCGCGGAGGTCCGGTGTCGGCGGCGCGCCGGTCCGGCAGGATCGGGGGGTGCGCGTGCTCAGGTACGGCGACGACGCCCTGCTCGTCGAGGTCGACGACCTCGACGAGGTCCGGCGCGTCGACCTCGCGCTGCGCGCCGCCCGGTCGCACGCGCCGCACGAGCACGCGCCGTACGAGCACGGCGCCGCGACGCTCGCGCACGTCGTCGACCTCGTCCCGGCGGCGCGCTCGGTGCTGCTGCGCGTCGACGCACGCGGTGACCTCGACGCACTCGCCCGGGAGGTCACACGTCTCGTGACCGACTCGACGACCTCGTCGTCGGCCGGCGCCTCGCCCGAGAGCACGGCGCCGACGAGCACGGCGCCGACGAGCACGGCGCGGCCCGACGCTGCCGGGGTCGTCGAGCTGCCGGTCGTGTACGACGGGATCGACCTGCGCGAGGTCGCCGAGCTCACCGGGCTGGCGGTGGGCGACGTCGTTCGACGACACACCGCCGCGCTGTACACCGTGGCGTTCGGCGGGTTCATGCCGGGCTTCGCGTACCTCGTCGGGCTCGATCCGTCGCTGCGTGTCCCGCGCCGCGACACCCCGCGCGAGCGGGTGCCCGCCGGCTCCGTGGCGATCGCCGACACCTTCTCGGCCGTGTACCCCCGCGCGACCCCCGGCGGCTGGCGCCTCCTGGGACGGTGCGCGACGACGCTCTTCGACGTCGACCGCGACCCGCCCGCACTGCTCACTCCCGGCACCGCGGTGCGCTTCGTCCCGGTGACCCCATGACCGCGACGACACCGACTCCGACGACACCGAGCGCGACGACACCGAGCGCGACGACACCGAGCGCGACGACACCGACCGCTCCCGTCGGGGCGCTCGAGGTGCTCGCACCCGGGTTGCTCACGCTCGTGCAGGACGACGGCCGGCCGGGTTGGGCGCACGTCGGCGTCGGACGCGCGGGCGCGGCGGACCTCGGCGCGCTGCACCTGGCGAACCGGCTGGTCGGGAACGACGAGGGCGCGGCGGGGCTCGAGGTGCTGCTCGGCGGGCTGCAGGTGCGGGCGCGGCGGCCGTTGACCGTCGCACTCGCGGGTGCGCCGGCGCCGACGACGGTCCGCCGCGGGTCGCTGGTGGTACCGGTCGGGCCGCACGCGCCGCTCGAGCTGGCCGCGGGCGACGTGCTCACGCTCGGCACTCCGGTGCGCGGCCTGCGGACCTACCTCGCGGTGCGCGGCGGGGTCGCGGTGCCGCCGGTGCTCGGGTCGCGCTCGAGCGACCGGCTGGCCGGGCTGGGGCCTGAGCCGCTCACGGCCGGCGAGGTGCTGCCCGTCGGGCCTGCGCCGGCGGGCGGGATCGTCGTGGACGTCGCACCCGTGCGGCCCGTGCCGGACGTCGCGGTGCTTCCGGTCTGGCCAGGCCCGCACGTCGCGTGGTTCGGGCCGCATGCACTGAGCACGCTGCGCACCTCGTCGTACCGGGTCACGCCCGCGACCGACCGCACGGCGCTACGACTGGGGGGCACGACGCTGCGCCGCGCGCCGGAGCACGAGGGCCGCGAGCTCGCGCCGGTCGGGCTCGTGCGCGGTGCGGTGCAGGTGCCGGCCGACGGGCTGCCGGTCGTCTTCGGTGCCGACCACCCCGTCACGGGCGGCTACCCGGTGCTGGCGGTCGTCGCCGGGGGTGCGGTGGACCTCCTGGCGCAGCTGCGACCCGGCGACCCGGTGCGCTTCGCCCCGGCGCGCCGCTGACGCGGGTCGCGTCCGCGGGGGGCGTGTCGCCGCACCCCTCGCGGGCGACACGCCGGGCGATCGCCCAACCGCCAGGAGCGACACGCCGGGGATCGCGGAACCGCCTCGGAGCGACACGCCGGGGATCGCGGAACCGCCTGGGAGCGACACGCCGGGCCACGCAGCGTGTCGGCCGCTCGGTCCCCGCGCACCCTTCGGCGCGACGGCCTTCGAGTAGGACCTTAGGCCCAGGACCCCCGTGGACCCGGGCATAGAACTTCCCCACATCTTGTGAGCCACACCGCGCCGGACCACTACATGTGGGATCCGCGGCAGACAATGGATTCAGACTCAGCAAAGGAGCGCCCACCCATGACCGAGCAGCTGACCGAGCAGGCCGCAGCGCGTGAGCAGGCCGTGCCGCCGGTGACGATCGACGTCACGAGCTCGATCGAGGAGTACCTCGACCGGTCGGACTGGCGCGTGAACGCCAACGCGAACCAGGGGTACTCGCTGGGCGGCCTGATCCTCAACACGGCGGGCAAGGTCGTCGCGAACTACTGGCTCAGCAGCGTCTACCCGGCCGCGATCGGCACCGCCCACCGCGAGGGTGACCTGCACATCCACGACCTCGACATGCTCTCGGGCTACTGCGCGGGCTGGAGCCTGCGCACGCTGCTGCAGGAGGGCCTGGGCGGCGTGCCGGGCAAGGTCGAGGCGCGCCCGGCCAAGCACTTCTCCGCCGCGATCGGTCAGATCGTCAACTTCCTGGGCACGATGCAGAACGAGTGGGCCGGCGCGCAGGCGTTCTCCAGCTTCGACACCTACATGGCGCCGTACGTGCGCACCGACGAGCTGACGTACACGCAGGTCAAGCAGGGCATCCAGGAGCTCATCTACAACCTCAATGTGCCGAGCCGGTGGGGGACGCAGACGCCGTTCACCAACCTCACGTTCGACTGGGTGTGCCCGGACGACCTGCGCGACCAGGTGCCGTTCGTCGGCGAGGAGCCGTGCGACTTCACGTACGGGGACCTGCAGGCCGAGATGGACGTGATCAACCGCGCGTACATCGAGGTCATGACCGAGGGTGACGCCAGCGGGCGTGTGTTCACGTTCCCGATCCCCACGTACAACATCACCAAGGACTTCGACTGGGAGAGCCCCAACGCGGACGCGCTGTTCGCGATGACCGCCAAGTACGGGCTGCCGTACTTCCAGAACTTCATCAACTCGGAGATGAACCCGGGCGACGTCCGCTCGATGTGCTGCCGCCTGCAGCTCGACCTGCGCGAGCTGCTCAAGCGCGGCAACGGGCTGTTCGGCTCGGCGGAGCAGACGGGCTCGATCGGCGTCGTCACGGTGAACTGCGCGCGCCTGGGGTACGTGCACGCCGACGACGAGGCGGCGCTCATGGTCCGGCTCGACGAGCTGCTCGAGCTGGCGCGCACGAGCCTGGAGCTCAAGCGCGTCGTGATCCAGAAGCTCATCGACGACGGCCTCTTCCCGTACACCAAGCGCTACCTGCCGTCGCTCGACAACCACTTCTCGACGATCGGGGTCAACGGCCTCAACGAGATGATCCGCAACTTCACGGGCGACGCGTACGACATCACCGACGAGCGCGGGCACGCGATGGCGCTGCGCGTGCTGGACCACGTCCGCGCGCGGATGGTCGAGTTCCAGGAGGAGACGGGCCACCTGTACAACCTCGAGGCCACGCCGGCCGAGGGCACCACGTACCGGTTCGCCAAGGAGGACCGCAAGCGGTTCGCGGAGATCATCCAGGCCGGCACGCCGGACCAGCCGTACTACACCAACTCCTCGCAGCTCCCGGTGGGCTTCACCGACGACCCGTTCGAGGCGCTGCTGCGCCAGGACGAGCTGCAGACGAAGTACACCGGCGGCACGGTGCTGCACCTGTACATGTCCGAGCGCCTGTCCACGCCGGCCGCCGCGCGTGAGCTGGTCAAGCGGTCGCTGTCGACCTTCCGACTGCCGTACATCACGGTCACGCCGACGTTCTCGATCTGCCCGCGGCACGGCTACCTCGCCGGCGAGCAGCCCACCTGCCCGCGCTGCGCGGAGACGGGCCGTGAGCAGGTGTGCGAGGTCTGGACGCGCGTCATGGGCTACCACCGCCCCGTCTCGAGCTTCAACGTGGGCAAGAAGGGCGAGCACGCCGAGCGTCAGCACTTCCGCGAGTCCGTGGCGGCGCTGGCGTGACCACGCCCGTCGGTGGGTGGGCTTCCCGTCGCGAGGCGACGGGAACTCCACCCGCCAGCCCGGGCAAGGGCCCCGGCGAGCCGCTCGGGCTCGGGATGCCGGGGGTCGGGAGCCGCGGGGCCGCGCGGATCGCCGAGCGGGAGCGGGACGGCGCGTGCGCCGGGGACCTGGTGATCGCCGGGGTCACGCCGCTGTCAACGTGCGACTGGCCCGGGCACCTGGTGGCGACCGTGTTCCTCCAGGGGTGCCCCTGGCGGTGCACGTACTGCCACAACTACGCGATCCTCGACCCGCGCGCGCCGGGGCAGGTGCCGTGGCGCACCGTCCGCGACCTGCTGTCTCGTCGGACCGGGCTGCTGGACGGCGTGGTGTTCTCCGGCGGTGAGCCGACGCGCCAGCCCGCGCTCGCGGACGCGATGCGCGAGGTCCGGGCCGCGGGCTTCGGCGTGGGCCTGCACACCGGCGGTGCCTACCCGCGCCGGCTGGCCACCCTGCTGCCGCTGGTCGACTGGGTCGGCTACGACGTCAAGGCGCCGCGCGCGCTCTACCGCGCGATCGTGCGCGCGGGCGGCGAGACGACGGCCGCGGACCAGGCCTTCGAGGGCCTGCGCCTGGTGCTGGAGTCGGGCGTCGACGTGCAGGTCCGCACCACCGTCGATCCCACGGTCCTGTCCGACGACGACGTGGCCGCGCTGACGCGCGAGCTCACCGCGCTCGGCGTGCGCGAGCACGTCCTGCAGACGGTCCGCCCGGACGGCACCTCCGACGAGTACCGCGCGGCGCTCGCCGGGGTCGGGGCGCTCAGGGCACCGTGATCGTGCGCGGGTCGGCGATCGCGACGACCGTCTGCGCGGTCCCGGCGTCGAAGTCGTGCAGGACGACCGGGACGTACGGCCAGGCGACGAGCCGGTCGCCCGTCTCGGGGCCGTCCACCTCGCACGCCACGAGGTGCAGCGGGCCATCCAGGCCCAGGCTCGACCCGGGCGTGAACGACGCGTAGCTCGGTTCGTCGTCGTCGGGCACGACGAACCCGACGACCGTGCCGTCGGCGCCGACCAGCGCATACGACCCGCCGGCGACCTCGACGGTGGTGTCGGTCGAGCTGCCGGCCGAGAGCACCATCGACAGGTCGTCGTCGGCCGCGAGCACGATGCCGTCGGCGTCGGGTCGGGTCTGGATCGTGACTCCGACCTCCTCGCCGCACCAGAAGATCCCCGCAGCCGGCCCGAGCGCGGCGGCACGTTCCTGCGGCGTCGCGTCGCTCAGGTCGTCGTCGACCGTCGGATCCGACGAGGCCGCGCGGGTGGGGGCCGGCGTCGGCGTGCGCGACGGCGGCGTGCTCGTCGTGCCCGGGGTGCCCGCGGGGAGCGAGGGCGAGCCCTCGCGCACCTGTGCGGCGCCGATGCCGAGGGCGCCGACCGCGCACGCCGCGGCCACGCCCGTGCCCGTCTGGCGGGCCACGCGACGGCGGCGCACGCGCGTCGTCACACGCTTCGCCGCGGTCTCGTCGAGGCCGTGGGCGCCGCGGGCGACGGTGTCGGCCAGGTCCGCCAGCAGGTCGTGAAGCTCGTCGTTCATCGTGTCCTCCGCTCGATGAGGTCCAGCCGTTCGGGTGTGGGTGCGTCGCCGTCGGGAGATCCGAGCCGGGTGCGCAGGTTCGCGCGGCCGTCGGCCAGGTAGCGCTTGACCGTGCCGGTGCTCAGTGCGAGCAGGTCCGCGATCTCGTCGACCGGCAGGTCCTCGAGGTGGTGCAGCACCACGCACGTGCGTTCGCGCGGGGTGAGCTGCTGCAGCGCCTGCGCGAGCACGAGGCGATTGCCGACGAGCTCGTCGGGCGGCCCGTCCAGGCCGTGCGCGGGGCTCGACGCGGGCACCGCGGCCAGGTGCCGGATCGTCGCCCAGTGCCGCCGGCGACGGAACCCGTCGAGGTAGATGGTGTGCATCGCGCGGCGCACGTACGCCTCCGCGGAGTCGATCTCGCGCGCCGCGCGCCGCCCGGCGAACACCTTCACGAGCGCGTCCTGCACGAGGTCCTCGGCCTCCCTCGTGTCGCCCGTCAGGAGGTAGGCGCGCCCGACGAGCGCGCGCCCGCGTTCGCGGACGAGCGTGTCGAGCACCTCCTGCCAGTCGTGCACCGTGTCTCCTCGCCTGTTCCTACCCCAGATGACGCACGGGGACCCCATCCGGTTGGGGTGTGGACGCCACCCGGGGGATCCGGGCCGCTGGAGCAGGCGCGCGATGCGGGCGGCCGGCGGGTCGACCTCAGGTCGGTCGCCGGTCGTCGGTCAGGTGTCGGAACCGGTGTCCTGGCCGGGCTGCTGTCCGTCCGCGGGGCGGCCGCCGCCGGGCCCGCCGTCACGACCACCGCCCATGCCGCCGCCGCCCATGCCCCCGCCGCCCATCCCGGCGGTGACCTCGCCGGCCGTGCCGGTGCCGGCCTGGGTGGTGCCCGCGGTGCCCCCGTGGCTCAGCGGGCCGGCGACGGTCTCGCCGGCGGTGCCGCCGAGGACGGCTGCGTACGCGTCACCGTCGACCACATCGGGCGAGGAGTAGACCACCGACGAGAAGGACTTGGTCGCGGTGAACGAGGCGAGCAGGTCGCCGTCGGAGGAGACGACCTGCACGACGTCGCCCGCCCCGCCCTGGGTCTGCAGCGTGATCCCGACGAACGACTGCGAGCCGCCCGACGGGGTCTGCGCCATCCCGGAGGACCCGACCGCGATCAGCTCACCGCCCGAGATCTCGAACGTGCCGTTGTAGTCGAGCGCGCCGTTGCCGTCGTTCGTCGGACCGGACACGACCACCGTGCCGCCGGTCATCGTCATCGACCCGTTGGAGTCGAGGCCGTCGCCCTCGGCGTCGACCACGAGCGTGCCGCCGGAGATCGTCACGGACACCGCCGCGTCGTTCCCCATCTCGCCGCCGCCCATGTCGCCGCCCGGACCCTGCTGGGCCTGCGCGTCGGTCTCGGTCGTCGTGTCGTCCGTCGTGTCGTCCGTCGTCGCGTCCGCGGCCGAGCCGTTCACGCCGTCGTCGCTCGTGACGAGCGTGGTGTCCCCGCCCGAGACCGTGATGGTCTGGGCCTCGAGCCCCTCGACCGCCTGCGTGACGTCGAGCGTCCCGCCGCTGATCTGCAGCGCGTACTCGCCGTGCACCGCGTCGTCGCCCGCGGCCACCGTGAGAGCGCCGTCGGTGATCGAGACCGCGCCGTCGGAGTGGATCGCGTCGTCGGCCGCGTCGACCGAGAGCGTGCCGCCCCCGACGACGACGGCCACGTCTCCGACGAGCCCCTTCGGGGAGGCGTCCTCGGCGAGAGTCGCGCCGGCGCCGCCGCCGGTCTCGATCGTGACCGTCCCGCCCGCGACCAGCGCATCCGTCGCGGCGGTGATGCCGTCGTCGCCGGCGGTCAGGGTCAGCGTGCCGTCGTTGACCAGCACGTAGCCGGTGGTCGCGTCGTCGTCGGCGTCGGACTTGATCGCGTCGCCCGCCGCGTCGACGGTGACGTCGCCGCCGTCGACCACGACGTAGTCCTTGCCCCGGATGCCGTCGTCCACCGAGGTCACCGTGATCGTGCCGGACTCGATCAGGAGGCCGTCCTTGGAGACGATCCCGTCGTTCCCGTTGCCCGCCACCGACAGGGCGCCCGCGCCGGTGATCGTGAGGTCCGCCGTGCTGAACAGCGCGCCGGAGGCCTCGTCGTCGTCGGCGTAGCTCGTCGTGTCCGCGAGCGTGCTGGTCGAGCCGTCGGCCAGCGAGACCGTGACCTCGTCGGCGTCGAGCACCTGCAGCGGGGAGGTGGTCGCGCTCGTGAGGTCGACGCCGTCGAGGATCAGCACGACCTTCTCGTCGGGCGCGTTCACCACGACCGAACCGTCGCTCAACGTGCCCGTCAGGCGGTAGACGCCGCCGGCGGTGATGGTCACGGTGTCGCCGTCGACGCTCACGGCGTCCGACGAGGACGAGGACGCGCCGTCGGCGAGCGTGACGTCGACCGCGGCCGAGGCGTCGACCTCGTCGGCGGAGTGCGGCTCCTTGTTCGCCGCCATCGCGGACTCGACCGTCAGGTTCGCGTCGGTGGCGACCTCGACGGTCGACGAGGACGACGAGGTGCCGCTCGCGGACGTCGCGTCGTCGGTGGACGAGCCGGCCGCCGTGCAGCCGGCCAGGATCAGGGCGAGAGCAGCCGCCGGAACGGCGACCTTCCTCAGGTGGGTGCGCATGGTGCGGTCCTTTCGTCGGGCGCTCAGGCGTACGCGCTCAGGCGGGCGGTGGGCTGGACGTGCCGGTCCAGCACGCGGCGCCACGGGGTCAGGGGGAGGTCGGGGTGCAGCACGGCCATGCCGGTGCCGTACTTGGAGATGCGGACGGGCCGGTGCCCGTGCCGCCACAGGAGACGGTCGGTGGCCGACGGCGTCGCGCCGGTCTTCGTCTCGATCACGACGAGGGGGCCCATCGCCCGCTGCTCGCCGGTCGCCATGTCGACCCACACCAGGTCGGTGTCGATCGTCGTGCGGGCGACGAGCCCGGGGCGACCGCCGTCGACCAGCAGCGTGCTGCGCTGGTAGCGGGTCGCGAGCGTGGGCTGCAGCGCCGCGGGTGCCCGATGGGCGCCGAGCGCCTCGACCGTGAACTCGTGGGCCGCCGACGTCAGCTCGGCCGCGTCGCCGTCGTGCGCCTGCCGGGTCTTGACCGTCGCGCCGCGGGCGCCGCGCGTCTTGACCTCGACGAAGCAGTCGCCCGAGTCCGCGTAGGTGCGGGTGCGGACCTTGAACCGGCCGCGGCGGCGGTGCGCCGCCCCGAGGTAGCTCACGAGGTCGGGGGTGTCGAAGTAGACCGACTCGTACTCGCTGGTGCGCCGGCCGGCGATCTCCAGGACGCGCGCGCCGACCGTGAGCGGGAGCGTGTCGAGCGCCGCCGTCGGGAGCACGTACTTGCGGTCCACCCGGGTCTGGAGCGCGGCGCCGGCCGCCTCGAGCTCGTCGAGATCGACCGTCGGCAGGGTCGCCAGCCGGTCCTTGAGCGCGGTCACCGGGTCACCTCCGGCATGGCCGCGTGCGCCGTGCCCGACGAGGGTGCGCCGTCCGCCGTCGTCGTCGTCGGGATCCCGACGGAGTAGCGCACGTCGACCGTCGTCGTGTCGTTCACGAGGTCGAGGCGCAGGATCGTCGCGGAGTGCACCTGACCGCCGAGCAGGCGCTCGAGGTGCGCGACGAGCGCGGTCTCGTCGGGGATGGCCCGGTCGACCACGACGATCTGCTGGCGCAGCCGGGTGAGCAGTCGCGGGCTGTCGGCGACCGCGATGACCGCGACGATCGCGGCCATCAGGCCGACGCCGAGCCACAGCGACGTGGTGCCGAGCCCCCCGATCAGCCCGAGCGCGAGCGCCGCGAAGTAGTAGGCGACCTCGTGCTGCGAGAGCTCGGTGGACCGCAGCCGGATGATCGAGAGCACGCCGAACAGCCCGAGCCCGAGGCCCGCCGCGATCGTGCTCTGCGCGAGCGCCGCCGAGACGGCCAGCACACCGACGTTGACCGCCAGGAACGCCACGACGAGGTCGCGACGCCGGTGCCGGGGCAGGTACACGGCGAACGTGAGGACGACGATGGCGACGAGGTCCGCCAGGTAGAGGGCGTAGGGGGACACCGGGGCCTCCAGGGTCGGGAGCTGCTGACCTGACCTATTCAGGGCCTCCGACCTGGACGAACGCTGTGACCCGCCTGGATGCGCGGTCCGAGTCGTTCACCGGGTGTTCACCTTGTGCCGGTGCGCTCAGTCGGTGATCACCAGCGAGATCGGACCGGTGACGGCGTAGAACTCGTCGGGGTAGCCGAAGTCGGCCCGCAGCCACAGCTCGTACTCCCCCGCGGGCAGCGGGAGCTGCGCATCCGGCTCGGCGAGCGTGCTCGCGCACCTCACGAGCTGGATCCCCGCGCCGACCGGATGCGCCGCCGTCTCACCGGCGTCGACGTCCACGGTCACCAGCGGGTCCTCCATCGCGAGCGTCCGGGCGACGATCTGGCCGTCCTTCGCGACGAACACCCAGGCGGAGCCGGAGTACCCGGACTCCACGTGCGCGCCCGAGCGGTTGCGGATGGCGACGTCGAGCGCCAGAAGCGTGCCCGTGGGAGTCGGGGCCGGGGGTGTCACGACGAGCTCGAGAGGCGCCTCGTCGACGCCCGCCGCGGCCAGCGCCTCCAGGTCGTCGCTGGTGCCGCACTGCCCGGTGGCGACGGTCGCACCCGGCGACGGTGTCTCGCTCGTCGGCGCGCCGACGAGCTCCGCCGGGAACGGCCCGACGACCAGCTCCTGCTGACCGACCGTCCCGTCCGCCAACCGATAGTTGGCGTGCTCGACCAGCCAGATCTCGACCTGTCCGGAGATCGGCTCGCCCGTCGCGCAGCTGGTCTTCGAGATCGGGAAGGACGACGTGGTCGACTCGCCGGGTTCGAGGTCCGTGCCCATGGCGTCGTACATCGCCCACATGTCGTCTATCACGACACCGTCCTGCGTCACGATCCCGCTGTTGTCGTTCGGGTAGTAGCTCAGGTTCTGGTCGCTCGTGTTGACGACGTGCCCTTGGGCGGCCATCGCCTGGCGTCCGTCGCCGACCGCGAACGGGTCGCCCGGCTCGAGCGCCAGCGGGCCCGGCTGAGGCGCCGCGACGCGTGCGCGCAGCTCCGCGTCGGAGTCGCCGCACGCGATCTCGCCGAGGGGCGTCGGCGCCGGTGACGCACCGCCGTCGTCGGGCACGACGACGGCCACCGGCTCGCTCGTGCCGCGCGCGGCCCACGTACCGCCGGAGTGGTACGTCCAGCCGGTGGTCTGCGTGACGACGAGGTCGTACGAGCCGGGGGCGAGCGGTTCGCCGTCGCACGCGACGATGTCGACAGCGACGTCGGGCGAGCGCAGCGGGAACGGGTCGACGCCGAAGTCGGCGGCCATGGCGAGCGCGTCGTCCACGTCAGGCGCGCCCTCGCCCTCCTGCTGCGCGACGACGACCCCGTCACGCAGCAGCGCGACCGTCCAGCCGTACCGCCAGCCGACCGGATCGCCCACCGGCTCGGTCGTCGCGCCGTCGTCGGTGCCGCCGTCGGCCGTGCTGCCGGCGGTGGGCTCGACCGGCGGTGGCACGGTCGCCACGCCCATCTCGACGACGGTCGTGAGCGTCCAGGTCCCGGCGGCGGAGGGAACGACCGAGGCCGGGTCCACGACCGGAGCGCGCGGCACGCTGCCGTCGGGCCCGACCCCCGAGGCGTGGTCGTCGGCCCGCAGCTCCGCGACGGTCTGCCCGCACACGCCGACGCCCGAGGGCTCGACGACGTGCTCGGTACCCAGGCGCGGCACCACGACGGCGCCGACCGCCACGACGGCCGCGAGCGTGCCCGCGGCGACCGTGACCCGGCCGGTGCGGCGGCGGCGGGCGCGCGTGCGGATCAGCTCGACGGGGACCTCGTAGGCACGGGCCTCGGGCGAGGCCGCCGCGTCGTCGAGCGCGCTGGTCAGCGGGTGGCGCTCGTCGGGGTGGTGCGTCATGGTCGGGTCCTCCCGCCGGTGAGCGGCGCGGTCTCGTCGGTCCCGTCCGGGAGCGGGCCGAGCAGCGCCTCGAGCTTGTGACCGGCCGTCGACAGGTAGCGCTTCACGGTGCCGTCGGCCAGGCCCATGCGGGCCGCGACCTCCGGCACGGTGAGGTCCTCGCACCAGCGCAGCACCGCGGCGGCCCGCTCCTGCGGCGCGAGCGTCGCGAGCGCGGCCCGCACGTCGAGCGTGGCTCCGACGACGGGCCCGGGGTCGCGCGCAGGCTCGTCGGACGCGCCGACGAGGTGCCGCACCCGGGCCCAGCGGGCTCGTCGTCGAGCGCCGTCGAGGAAGACGGTGAGGATCGCGCGCCGGACGTACGCCTCCGCGTCGTCGGGCGTGAACCCCGCCCGGCGACGCGAGAACGTGCGCACCAGCGCCTCCTGCACGAGGTCCTCGGCGGCGTGCCGGTCCCCGCTGAGCAGGTAGGCATAGCCGAACAGCGCCCGCCCGCGCTCGCGGGCCAGCGTCGCCAGCAGATCCTCGTCCCCCACCGCTGCCCTTCCCCGATCCGGTCGAGGCGGCAACCGCCACCTCACCAGTCAAGACGCACACCGCGTCGGAACCGTTGTACCGGCCCGGCGGCGCGATCGTGCGAGGAATCGGCCACGATCCGTGGCCAGTCCTTCGCGCGATCGGATCAGGGGGCCTCGGAGTGGGGGTGCGGGTGGGGCGCGGTGATCGTGAGCGGGTACGGCCCGGCGGCCGCGGTCCAGGTCGTGGTGCCGGGGGCCGCGGTGTCCGCGTCGGCCTGCGGTGTCAGCGGCACGACGATCCAGTACTCGTACTCGCCCTCGTCGAGACCGGTGCGCGGGGCGTCGCCCGTGTCGCAGCGGCCCAGCTCGCTCGGCGCCTGGATCGTCTGCTCGCCGCCGGGCTCGAGGCCGATCGCCGTGGTCCCGTCGTCGGTGTGGTCGAGGCCGCCGACGATCGTGCCGTCCCGCGTGACGACGACCGTGGGCGTCCGCACGTCGACCACCAGGCCGTCGGGAGAGTCGTTCGTCAGGGTGACCGGCAGGTCGAGCGTGTCGTCGGCGTCGCGGGTCGTCGTCGGGTCCTCGACCGAGAGCCGCACCGGGCTCGGGTTCTGCTGCGGGTCCGCCAGCGCGGCCAGCTCGTCGTCGTCGCCGCCGCACGCGAGGGAGGGCGCCGAGGGCGCGGCGGTCGGTACGTCGACGGCCGAGACGCTGATCCCGGCGCTGGTCGCCCGCGCGACCCAGCCGTTCGAGCCCGCGACGGTCCAGCCGAAGGTCGTCGAGGTCACCAGCTCGTAGCTGCCGACCGGCACCGCACCCTTCTCGGCGGTCGCGCACCAGACGAACTCGCCCTCGTACGTCGCCGTCATCGGGAACGGCTGCGGGACGGCGTCGACGGCGACGCGCTGCGCCGTCTCGAGCGGCATGTCCTCGTGGTCGTCGAGCACGGCGACCACCCGGTCGCCCTGCAGCAGCACGACCTGCGAGCCGATCGTCCACCCCTCCGGCACCGTCGGCACCGAGGCCGCCAGTGCCTCCCCGACGGCCAGCCGCACCGTGACCACCCATGTGTTCCCCTGCGCGGACGCGGCAGCGTCGCTGGCGGTCGCCCCCACGACCCAGAGGTCCGTCCCCGACGCGGGGGTGTCCCCGGACGGCGCGATGCCGTCCCCGGCGCGAATCTCGTCGGAGGTCTGCCCGCAGGCCGCCGGGGCGCCGGGGTCGATGGTCGGGGTGGTGCCGCTCGCCGGGCCAGGCTCGGCGGACAGCCGGGGGACCGCGGTGGCGGTCGCGGCGACGACGAGAACTGCGGTGACGCTCACCGCGAGCATGCGGCCCGCGCGGTGCCGGTGGGTACGGCGCAGCACCACGTCGAGGTCCTCGAGCGGGCGGTTCAGGTCGTCCTCGTCGCCCAGCGCATGCAGGCGCGAGCGCAGGTCGTCGTTCATGCGTCCTCCTGGGCCGCGTGGGTGCGGGCGATCACCAGCACCTCGGGTGCGTCGTCGTCGGGCAGACCGAGCGGTCCGAGCACCACCTCCAGCCGGCGCAACGCGTCGTGCACGTAGCGCTTGGCGGTGCCCGTCGACACGTTCATGCGTGCGGCGACCTCGGGCACGGTGAGGTCGTCGTAGTAGCGGAGCACCACCGCCGCGCGATGCTGCGGGCCGAGCACCCCGAGTGCCGCGCGCAGGTCCAGCCGCGTCTCCACGGACGGGATGGCCGGTGCCTCGTCGGGTACGGCGACCGCGTGCCGCAGTGCCGCGAAGCGGGCGCGCCGGCGGTGGTCGTCGAGGAACACCGTGAGGATCGCGCGGCGCACGTACGCCTCGGCGGCGTCGGGTTCGAAGCCGCGCCGGATCCGCCGGAACACCTTCACGAGCGCGTCCTGCACCAGGTCCTGGGCCGCGGCGTGGTCCCCGCTGAGCAGGTGTGCGTACGCCACCAGCGCCGGCCCGCGGGTGCGGACCAGCTCCGTGAGCACGTCGTCGGCTCGCGGCACACCGCCTCCTTGGTCGTCGCGGGCCCGTCCGGCCCGTCACCACCTTGACGCACGGCGAGCGCCGGAACGTTGCAGCCGCCCAGGAAGCGTCGCTGGCGACCAGCGTCGTCAGCACGTCGTCGTCGCACCCCCAGACCCCCGGACCCAGAGAGTTCCGCCCGGACGCACGATCGGGTGAGGTCGCGGTGTTACCCGCGCGTCACCTCGTGGTCGTGGCGGCTGGCTAGACTGCCCCGGTCGCGCGGCAACGAGGCCGCGCGACTGGGGCGCTTCGGGGGAGGCGCCGGGTCGAGGAGGATGCATGGTCGAGCTCGGGTCCACGAGCATCACGATCGTCTGGGTCATCGCAGGTCTCGCGGTCGCCGCGCTGGTCGCGGCGCTGCTGCTGCGGCGCCAGGTGCTCGCGGCGGGCGAAGGCACGGCGTCGATGCAGGAGATCGCCAAGGCGGTCCAGGAAGGCGCATCGGCGTACCTGAACCGTCAGTTCCGCACGCTCGCCCTGTTCGCCGTGGTGGTCTGTGCGCTGCTGTTCCTGCTGCCGGGGGACTCCGGCGTCAAGGTCGGCCGTTCGGTGTTCTTCCTGGTGGGTGCGGGCTTCTCCGCGACCATCGGGTTCGTCGGCATGTGGCTGGCGACGCGCGCGAACCTGCGCGTCGCGGCGGCCGCGTCCCATCCGGGAGGCCGGGCCGAGGGCGCGCGCATCGCGTTCCGCACCGGCGGTGTCGTCGGGATGTCCGTGGTGGGCCTGGGCCTGCTCGGTGCCGCGAGCGTCCTGCTCATCTTCGGTGCCGACGCGCCGGCCGTGCTCGAGGGCTTCGGCTTCGGCGCCGCGCTGCTCGCGATGTTCATGCGCGTGGGTGGCGGCATCTTCACCAAGGCGGCGGACGTCGGCGCCGACCTCGTCGGGAAGGTCGAGCAGGGCATCCCGGAGGACGACCCGCGCAACGCCGCGACGATCGCGGACAACGTCGGCGACAACGTCGGCGACTGCGCCGGCATGGCGGCCGACCTGTTCGAGTCGTACGCCGTGACGCTGGTCGCGGCGCTCATCCTCGGCAAGGCGGCGTTCGGCGAGCAGGGGCTCGTGTTCCCGCTCATCGTCACCGCGATGGGCGCGCTCGTCGCCGGGCTCGGCGTCCTCATCACGCGCGTGCGCGGCGAGGAGAGCGGGCTCACCGCGATCAACCGCGGCTTCTACATCTCGGCCGTCGTCGGCGTGCTGCTCTCGGCCGTCGCGGCGTTCGTCTACCTGCCCTCGTCGTACTCCGAGTTCACCGGCGGTACCGCGGACCTGTCCGGCCTGGACTCCGATCCGCGCGTCGTCGCCACGCTGGCGGTCGCGATCGGCGTGGTGCTGGCCGGCATCATCCTGTGGGTCACCGGCTACTTCACGGGCACGACGAGCAAGCCCACGCTGCACGTCGCGGCGACCACCCGCACCGGCGCCGCGACCGTGGTCCTGTCCGGCATCGGCGTGGGGCTCGAGTCCGCCGTCTACACCGCGGGCATCATCGCCGCCGCGATCTGCGGCGTGTTCCTCATCGCCGGTGGCAACGTGGCGCTCTCGCTGTTCCTCGTCGCGCTGGCCGGCTGCGGCCTGCTGACCACCGTCGGCGTGATCGTCGCGATGGACACGTTCGGCCCGGTCAGCGACAACGCGCAGGGCATCGCCGAGATGTCCGGCGACGTCACGCCCGAGGGTGCGCAGATCCTCACGGACCTGGACGCCGTCGGCAACACGACGAAGGCCGTCACCAAGGGCATCGCGATCGCCACCGCCGTGCTGGCGGCGACCGCGCTGTTCGGCTCGTACTTCGACGCCGTGCAGAGCAAGCTCGCCCAGATCGGCGACGTCTCGATCGATCCGCTGACCGAGGCGATGATGTCGTCGAACATCATCAGCCCGGTGACGCTCGTCGGGGTGATCCTCGGCGGCGCGACGGTGTTCCTGTTCTCCGGGCTCGCGATCGACGCCGTGACCCGCGCCGCCGGCGCGATCGTCTTCGAGGTGCGCCGCCAGTTCCGGGAGAACCCCGGGATCATGACGTACGAGGTCCGTCCCGAGTACGGCAAGGTCGTCGACATCTGCACGCGCGACTCGCTGCGCGAGCTCGCCACGCCGGGCCTGCTGGCCGCGTTCGCGCCGATCGCCGTGGGCTTCGGCCTGGGCATCGGCCCCCTCGCGGGCTTCCTGGCCGGCGCGATCGGCACCGGCGTGCTCATGGCCGTGTTCCTCGCGAACTCGGGCGGTGCGTGGGACAACGCGAAGAAGATCGTCGAGGACGGGCACCACGGCGGCAAGAACTCGCCGGCCCACGCGGCGGCGGTCATCGGCGACACCGTCGGCGACCCGTTCAAGGACACCGCCGGCCCGGCGATCAACCCGCTCATCAAGGTGATGAACCTGGTGGCCGTGCTCATCGCCCCGGCGATCGTCGTGATCTCCGTCGGCGACGACGCCAACACCGTCGCCCGCATCTCCATCGCCACCGTCGCGGCCCTCATCGCCTTCGGCGCCGTCATCGCGAGCCGCCTGCGCGCCGCGAAGGTCGACCGCGAAGGCGCGCTCGAGCACGCGATCGAGGAGCAGGAGGCCGCCGCGGCCCACTGACGCCCACGACGTCCGTCGCCCGCACCCGTCGGCCGCGCCCCCCTCGGGGGTCGCGGCCGACGCCGTCCCCGCCGACCACACGGTGGGGCCAGGCCGGCGGCTGCCGCGGCGCGCGGTAGCGGGCAGGCCGGGCGGGATCGCCGGCCGGAGGTGCCCGGCGAGGGGGTCGGGGCGCCGCGGCGGGTTGGTGGGTGGCGTTCTCGTCGCGAGGCGGCGGGAAGTCCACCCATCGGTGTGCGCGCCGGCGGGGGTGGGCCGCGGCGGGTTGGTGGGTGGCGTTGCCGTCGTGGGGTGGCGGGGAGTCCACCCATCGGTGTGGGCGGCGGCGGAGGCGGGCCGTGCGGCCGGGAGTCCGGACACTGCTGCGGGTGGCTGTGTCCGGCGAGGGGCTCGGGGTGGCGCGGCGGGTTGTGGGTGGCGTTGCCGTCGCGGGGCGGCGGGGAGTCCACCCATCGGTGTGCGCGGCTGCTCGGTGTGGGCGCCGGCCGAGGCGGGCCGTGTGGCCGGGAGGTCCGGACACTGCCGGGGGTGGTTGTGCCTGGTGAGGGGGGTCGGGGTGCTGCGGCGGGGTGGTGGGTGGCGTTGGCGTCGTGGGGTGGCGGGGAGTCCACCCATCGGTGGGTGTCGGGGAGGATGGGCGCGTGGATGCACCTGTGACGGATGTGCGACTGACGAGTGCGCTGCGCGCCGACCTCGAGGCGGCCGAGTACACCGTCGAGCGGGTCGAGGACGTGCTCGGGCCGGTGGCGACAGAGGCGCTGCACCGCGAGCAGCTATTACCGGCGCTGCGCGCGACGGCCGGCGCCGAGCGTCCGGGCGCGGACCCGGCCGCGGTGCTCACCCGCCTGCTCGTCCTGGGCCGCACCGTGCGGCGCGATGCGCTGGCCGCGGCGCTGCCGGGGGTCGGGCTCGACGGCATGGCGGCGCTGGGGCTCGTCGTCGCGGCCGGGCACGGGGACGACGACGAGGTGCGCGCGCTCGTCGACCTGCGGCCCTACGCCGCCACGGACGGGCACGGCGACGTGCGGTGGTGGATCGCGTCGGACCTCGGCGAGGCCGTGACGGGCCGGGCGCTGCGGACCGACCACGTGCTGGGGGTCGGCGGCGCGTCGACCACGCTCGCGCAGGTCACGGTGCGCGACGAGCGCGCGCGGGCACTCGACCTCGGCACGGGTTGCGGGATCCAGGCGCTGCACGCCGCGCGGCACGTCCGGCAGGTCGTCGCGACCGACATCTCGGCCAGGGCGCTCGCGTTCGCGCGGTTCAACGCCGCGCTCGCGGGGGTGGGCGACGGCGTGCTGGACCTGCGTGCCGGCTCGATGCTCGAGCCGGTGGCCGACGAGCGCTTCGACCTCGTGGTGAGCAACCCGCCGTTCGTCATCACGCCGCGGCGCCCGGACGTGCCGGCGTACGAGTACCGCGACGGCGGCCGCGCGGGCGACGCGCTGGTCCGCGACCTGGTCACGGGTGTCGGGGTGGTGCTCGCGCCGGGCGGTGTCGCGCAGCTGCTCGGCAACTGGGAGGTGCCGCGGGGCGAGCGGTGGGAGGACGTCGTCGGGCGCTGGCTCGACGAGGCCGGGCTCGACGGCTGGGTGGTGCAGCGCGAGCTGCAGGATCCGGCGCAGTACGCCGAGACGTGGATCCGCGACGGCGGCACGACCCCGGACCGTGACCCCGAGCAGTGGGCGCTGCGGTATGGGGCGTGGCTGGACGACTTCGCGTCGCGCGACGTCGAGGCCGTCGGCTTCGGGATCGTGACGTTGCGCCGGCCGGCCGCCGCCGTCTCGTCGGGAAGGGCGACGGAGGGTACGCGGCTGCGCAGGCTCGAGGAGGTCACGGGGACGGTGCGGCAGCCGCTCGGTCCGACGATCGCCGCGGGCCTGGCCGCGCACGACTGGCTCGCGGAGCGCGACGACGCGGCGCTGGCCGCCGAGCGGCTCGTCGTCGCGGCGGACGTCACCGAGGAGCGCTACCTGACGCCCGGCGACCCGGACCCGCGCATCGTGCTGCTGCGCCAGGGCGGCGGCCTGGGCCGGACGGTCCAGCTCGGCACGGCGACGGCGGGCCTCGTCGGCGCGTGCGACGGCGAGCTCGGCGTGGGTCAGATCGTCGCGGCGCTCGCGGCGCTGCTCGAGGTCCCGGCGGCCGAGGTCGCCGCGGACGTGCTGCCGACGGTGCGCGGACTGCTCGCCGACGGGCTCCTGCTGCCGGCCTGACCAGCCCTTTCGCCCACCCGCGAGCACGAGTCCCCAGGTCGTTCCCAGGTCCGTCACATCTTCGCCACAGTCGGCCTCCCTACGGTCGCACCCGGACGCACCGCGTGACGGTGCCGAGGCAGGTCGACCGGAGTGGGAGAAAGCACGTGCACGCACGGCGCAGATGGATCTGGCGGGGAGTGGCCGCGCTGGTGGCGGTGGCCCTCCTCGTGGGCGGGGCATGGTGGATCTGGTGGCGCGAGCCCGCTTCGGCGCAGGCCGCGACGCAGGACACCACGCAGACCGTCCAGGCGAGCCTGACGACGATGGAGAAGACGGTCACCGGCACGGGCACGCTCACCCCTACGGTGAACGAGGACGTCTCGTTCGAGGTCTCGGGGACGGTGCTGACGGTCGACGTCGCGGTGGGTGACACGGTGACCGCGGGCCAGACGCTCGCGACGGTGGACACCCTCCAGCTCAACGCGGACCTGCTCGCGGCGAACGCGACCCTCAAGGAGGCGCAGGCGCGGCTCGACGACGCCGAGGACGCCGACGACGGCACCGACCTCGCGCAGGCGCAGATCGACGCGGCGGACGCTCAGGTCGACGTCGCGCAGGCCGCGTACGACGAGGCGGACGAGGCGATGTCGGACGCGACGCTGGTCGCACCCGCGGCCGGCCTGGTGACGACGGTCGACCTCGAGGTCGGCGACGCGGTCACGGGCACGGGCTCGAGCAGCGGCTCGGGCGGCGCCGGCGGCGCGACGGGCGGCACGGGAGCGACGGGCAGCAGCACGTCGGACACGTCGTCCGCCCAGTTCGTCATCGTCGGCACGGACGCGTGGCAGGTCACGACGAGCGTCGACGAGACCGACGTGGCGCTGATCGAGGTCGGCGACCAGGTCGAGATGACGTCGGACGACCTGACGGACACGCTCTACGGCACGGTCGGCGAGATCGGGCTCGTCTCGACGAGCTCGTCGGGCGTCGCGTCCTACCCCGTGACGGTCGACGTCACGCTGCCCGACGAGACGCTGCACGACGGCGTGAGCGTCGACACCACGATCATCTACGAGCGCCGCACGGACGTGCTCACGGTCCCGTCGATCGCTGTCACGCAGGCCGACGACGGCACGTCGCAGGTGACCCAGGTGGCCGACGACGGCACCACGTCGATCGTGGCGGTCGAGACCGGCGAGACCTCGGGAACGTTGGTCGAGATCACCTCGGGACTGTCCGAGGGCGACTCCGTGCAGGTCGAGGTCGTCACGCGGCAGCAGGGCCAGAACGGTCAGACCGGCCAGAACGGCCAGCAGAGCGGTGACTTCCAGCTGCCGGACGGTTTCCAGCCGCCCGAGGGCGGCTTCCCCGGCGGCGGGAACTTCCCGGGCGGGGGCCAGGGCAATGGCTGACCTCTTCCCGACGAGCGTGCTCGAGGCGCCCGACCCGTCCGAGCGCCCCGTCATCGAGCTGACGGGCGCCCGCAAGACGTACCGCTCCGGCACCGTCGAGTTCGAGGCGCTCCGGGGCGTGGACCTGACGATCGCGCGCGGCGAGTACGTCGCGATCGTCGGGCCGTCCGGCTCCGGCAAGTCGACGCTGATGAACATCCTCGGCTGCCTCGACACGGTGACGGCCGGGGAGTACCGGCTGGCCGGCGAGGACGTCGAGCAGCTCGACGAGGTCGAGCTCGCGGAGATCCGCAACCGCCGGATCGGCTTCGTCTTCCAGCAGTTCCACCTGCTCGCGTCGCTCTCGGCGCTGCGCAACGTCGAGCTGCCGCTGCAGTACCGCGGCGTGCCGACGGCCGAGCGCCGGGAGCGGGCCACGGCTGCCCTCGAGCGGGTCGGCCTCGGCGACCGGCTGCGCAACCGTCCGGGCGAGCTGTCCGGCGGTCAGCAGCAGCGGGCCGCGGTCGCGCGCGCGCTCGTCGGAGACCCGGACCTGCTGCTGGCCGACGAGCCGACGGGCAACCTCGACTCGACGTCGACGCACGACGTGCTCGCGCTGCTCGACGAGCTGCACGCGCAGGGCCGCACGATCGTGCTCATCACGCACGAGCACGACGTCGCGGCGCGCGCCCAGCGCGTGGTGCACGTGCTCGACGGGCTCACGCAGGAGGAGACGCGGGGGGCTGTCGCATGACGTGGGCGGAGACGCTGCGCACCGGCTGGGCGGCGATCCGCAGCCACGCGCTGCGCTCGGCACTGACGGTGCTCGGGATCCTCATCGGCATCGCGGCCGTCATCCTCACGGTCGGGCTCGGGCTGGGCACGCAGCAGGACGTGAGCGCGCAGATCAGCGCGCTGGGCTCCAACCTGCTCATCGTCACGCCGGGGTCGAGCACGTCGAGCGAGGGGATCCGCGGCGGCTTCGGCTCCGCGGCCTCGCTGACGCGCACCGATGCGGAGGCGCTCGACTCGGACGTGTCCGCACCGGACGTCGCGGGCGTCGCCCCCGAGAAGGAGACGAGCCTGTCGCTCGAGGCGAACGACACGAACTGGACCACCACGGTCACCGGCACCACGTCGGACTGGCTCGAGGTCCGCTCGCGTGAGCTGGCGTACGGGACGTTCCTGACCGACGACGACGACACCGATCGTGCCGCCGTCGTCGTGCTGGGCTCCGAGACGGCGACCGAGCTGTTCGGCCGGACGAACGTCGTCGGCCAGACCGTGACCCTGTCCGGCACCGACTTCACGGTGCAGGGCGTCCTCGCGGAACAGGGGGCGAGCGGTGACGCGAACCTCGACGACCTGGCGGTCGTGCCGTTGTCGACCATGTCGGAGCAGCTCGTCGGCGGCTTCCAGCGCAACTCGCTGAGCACGATCTACGTGCAGGCCGCGTCGGCCGACCAGCTCTCGGCGGCCTCGCAGGAGGTCACGACGCTGCTGCTCAACCTGCACGGCATCACGTCCGCCGACTCGGCGGACTTCACGGTCGCGTCGCAGGACTCGCTGGTCTCGACGGCGACCGCGGTCTACCGGACGCTGACCGTGCTGCTCACGGGCATCGCCGCGCTGTCGCTGCTGGTCGGCGGCATCGGGGTCATGAACATCATGCTCGTCTCGGTCACAGAGCGGACGCGCGAGATCGGCCTGCGCAAGGCGCTCGGCGCCCCGCCGTGGGCGATCCGCCGCCAGTTCCTCGTCGAGGCGTCCGTCCTCGGCCTGGGCGGCGGGCTGCTCGGTGCCGCGCTCGGCATCGGCGCCGCGACCTGGCTGCCCGCGCTGCTCGACAGCACGATCGTCGTCTCCGGTGCGGCCGTGGCCGGCTCGGTCGTGATCGCCGTCGGCATCGGACTCGTCTTCGGCGTGTACCCGGCCACCCGGGCCGCACGCCTCGCCCCCATCGACGCCCTGCGCGCGCAGTGACCGCGCAGGAGAAGGAGAGAGCTGTGAACACGCGACACACCCGCGCCACGCGCGCGTTGCTCGTCACCCTGACCGCGGGGGTCACCGCGCTGACGCTCGCCGCGTGCTCGTCGTCGGACGACACCGCGACGCAGCCCACCGCGGCCGCGACCCAGGACGCCCAGGGCGACCAGGGCGCCGCCCAGAACGGCGGCCAGAACGGTCAAGGGGGCCAGGGTCAGGGCGGCGGCGGGCTGAGCGGCGAGATCGTGCAGGTCGGCGACCAGCTCCTGCAGCTGCGCGACGACGACGGCCAGACCTCGGTCACGTGGTCGGCCGAGACCACGGTGACGCTGCAGAAGTCCGTCGGGCTCGAGGCCGTGACCGTCGGCTCCTGCGTCATCGCGACGAACGGGTTCTCGGGCATGCCGTCCGACGACGCGGCCTCCGACGACGCGGCTGCGGACGACGCCGCGGTCGCGACGGTCGTCGTGAGCGATCCGGTCGACGGCGAGTGCACCGGCCTCGGCGGCTTCGGCGGTGGGGGCAGCTTCCCCGGCGGCGGCCCGGACGGCGCGCCCGGCGACATGCCCACGGATCTTCCGACCGACATGCCCGCACCCGGCGGCGACGGCCAGCCCGGCGACCAGCCGACCGACCTGCCGACCGACCTGCCGGACGGCTTCCCCGGTGGCGACTTCCCCGGTGGCGGCTTCCAGCCGACCTCGGGCCTCGTGACGGCGGTCGACGGCGCCACGATCACCGTCCAGACGACGGACCAGGACGGCACGACCGGCACTGCGACGATCACGACCGACGCGGACACCACCGTGACCACGACCGTCGCGGCGGACGCCACCGCGCTCGTCGTCGGCCAGTGCGCGGCCGTGCGGGGCGAGGCCGACGACAGCGGCAAGGTGACCGCCGCGACGATCACGCTCTCCGAGAAGAGCGCCGAGGGCTGCTCGACCGGCTTCGGCGGCCGCGGCGGGTTCCCGGGCGGCCAGGGCGGTCAGGGCCGTCAGGGCGGGCAGGGCGAGCAGCAGGGCGGCGGAGATGCCTGACGTGCGCAAGCGACGCGGGCGCACGCGCCGGGTCGTCGGGATCGCGTCCGGGGTCGTCGTGCTGACGCTCGTCGGCGGCGGGGTCGCGCTCGCGCTGGCCTCCGACGGCGGCGAGCAGTACCGCACCGCGGTCGCCGGGCCGGGGTCGGTCGCGCAGAGCGTGTCCGCCGTCGGCACGGTCGCATCCGCCTCACGGCGCGACGTGGCGTTCCAGGTGAGCGGCACGGTCGCGAGCGTCGGGGTCGGGGTGGGCGACACGGTCGCCGCGGGCGACACGCTCGCGACGCTGGACGACACCGACCTGCAGTCCGAGGTCGGCTCGGCGGCCTCGGACCTCGCGGACGCCGAGCAGCAGCTCGAGGACGACCTGGACTCGCAGACCTCGAGCAGCACCTCGAGCACCAGCACGACGAGCGCGACGACGGCCTCGGCCGCCGGCACCGGCACGGCGGCGTTCGTCGTGCAGACGGCGGCCTACGCGACGGGCACGACGACGACCGCGGAGCCGGCCGCCGCGCCGACCGCGGCCCCCGGCCCGCAGCCGACCGCCGCACCGACCACGGAGCCGACCGCCGCACCGACCGACGGACCGACGGATCCGCCGGCCGACGACGACGTGCCGCAGGCGGTCCTCGACGCCGAGTCGGCGGTGGACCAGGCGCAGCAGGACCTGCTCGATCAGTACGACGCGACGTCGCAGCTCCTCACCGACTCGGGTGCCGACGTCAGCGCCGCGCAGCTCGTCTGCCAGGAGTTCCTCGACGCGGACCTGGGCTCCGGCACGCCGTCCGTCGGTGACGTCCTCACGCTGACGCCGGGCTCGGTCGCGGCAGGTGCGGCGCTGCGCGTCGACGCGGCCGGTGTCGCCGCGCTCGGCGACGGCGAGGCCTACACGTTGCGGCTGGCCTCGTCGGGCGCGGTCGTCGGGACGGTCACCGCGACCGACGGCGACGCGTTCCACGTCGCGGTCCTCGTGCCCTCGGGCGCGTCGGGCGACGACGCGATCGAGCTGGTCGGCCCCGACGGGTCGACGGTCTCGAGCACCTCGATGACCGTGACCGCGGCCGACGAGTCGTCCCTCCCGGCGGCGCTCGCGGCGTGCCAGGACGCGATCTCCGGCGTGCTCGGCGGCCAGAGCGGGGTCGACGAAGCGCAGCAGCAGCTCATGACGCTGGCCGCGGCCCTCGACGACGCCGTGGACGCGCTCGAGCAGGCGTGGCGGGACGCGTGGGCGGACGGCTCGACGCCGACGCCGGACCCCGAGCCCACGCAGCCCGGAGACCCGGGCACGGAAGATCCCGGCACGGGCGATCCCGGCACGGGCAGCCCAGGCACGGGCGACGGCGGGAGCGGCGGAACGGGCGGCACCGGCGGCACCGGCGGCGAGCAGGAGTCGGCGGTGGCCTCGGCCGCGGACGTCCTGGCGGACCGCGCGGCGATCGACCTCGCGCAGGCGCGGCTCGACCTGGCGAACGCGCAGCTCACGTTCGTGACGCTGACCGCGCCGATCGGCGGCACGGTCGCGGCGGTCTCGATCGTCGCGGGCGAGGACGTCGGCGCGGCGTCGGACTCGACGGTCGTGACGATCATCGGCGGTGACGGGTACGTCGTCACGTCGTCGGCGACGCTCGCGCAGGTGGGCCTGCTCGCGGTCGGTCAGAGCGCGGACGTCACGGTCCGCACGACGGACGCTCCGCTGACGGCGACGATCTCGTCGGTCGGTGTGCTCAACACGGAGACGTCGAGCACGACGCCGTCGTACACGATCGACCTCGTGGTCGACCCGACGGACGAGACGCTCTACGACGGGTCGTCCGCGCAGCTCACGATCGCGGTCGCCGACGGCGACGAGGTGCTCACGGTCCCGACCTCCGCGGTGCACGTGGAGTCGGGCACGACGACCGTGCAGGTGCTGCGCGACGGTGCCCCGGCGCAGGTCGAGGTCACGACGGGCGCGGTCGGTGCGGAGCTGACCGAGATCACCGACGGCCTGTCCGCGGGCGACGAGGTGGTGCTGGCCGACCTGGAGCAGCAGCTCGTCTCCGACGACTCGTCCTCGTCGGGCCTGTCCGGCCTGGGCGACACCGACGACCAGCAGCAGACCGGCCCGGGCGGGAACTTCGGCGGTGGGTTCGGCGGGGGACCGCCCGCGGGCTTCCAGCCCCCGAACGGCTGACGCGTACCGACCCCGGCGTCGCCGTGCGCGAGGCCGGGCGACGCCGGGGTCGGTAGGCTCGCGCGCGTCGCCGTCCGGCGGCGCACGACGAGCGAGGTGGCGGCGATGACCGAGGAGATGCGCGGCGGGTCGACGCCCGCGGTCGCGGTGCTGGGCGGCGGCGTGATGGGCGAGGCGCTGCTCTCGGCCCTGCTCACCGCGGGGTGGCCGACGCACCAGGTGGAGGTCGTCGAGCAGCACGTGCCCCGGGCCGACGAGCTCGCGGGCCGCTACTCCGTGCGGACCGGCGCGACCGGCGCGCAGGCGGCCGCTCGTGCCGACGTCGTGCTCGTCGCGGTCAAGCCGAACGTCGTCGCCACGGTGCTCGACGAGATCGCCCCGGTGCTGCGCGGCGGCACGGTCGTCGTCAGCGTCGCGGCGGGTGTGCCGATCGCGGCCTACGAGCAGCGACTGCCGGCGGGCACGCCGGTGGTGCGCGTCATGCCGAACACGCCTGCGGTGGTGGGCAAGGGCGCGAGCGCGATCGCCCCCGGGACCCGCGCCGGCGAGGGGCACCTGCTGCTCGTCGAGCGCATGCTGACCGCGACGGGTCTGGTCGTGCGCGTCGCGGAGAAGGACCTCGACGCGGTCACGGCGATCTCCGGGTCGGGCCCGGCGTATGCGTTCTACCTGATCGACGCCATGGCCGAGGCGGGCGTGCTGCTGGGCCTGACGCGCGACCTGGCGACCCGCCTCGCCGCCGCAACCGTCGAGGGTGCGGGCGCCCTGGCGGTCCAGGGCGAGCACCCGGCGGTGCTGCGCGAGCGCGTCTCCTCGCCGGGGGGCACGACGGTCGCGGCCGTCGCGGAGCTCGACGCGCACGCGGTCCGCGCCGGCGTCGTCGCGGCGGCACGCGCCGCCTACGAGCGCTCGCGCGAGCTCGGTGCGCACTAGACCTGACCGCGTACGCCAGGCGCGGACCGGGCACCTTCGGGGCCGCCGCTGCGTGGGAACCGGCGCTACTCCTTCAGGAGGACACGGTTCGCAGGCTTCTCGGTGAGGGTCGCGGGGTCGAGTCCGGTCAGGTCGATGCTGACCCGGACGTTCGTCAGTGCCGTTCCGTCCGGCCCGGTCTCAGGGACCTGGATGGCGCCGAGCTGCCCCAGCGGTGCCGTGATGTCGGCGTCGTTGCCGAGCAGCCAGAACTGCAGGGTCCGACTCTCGTCCACGAAGGCGTTCACGGACAGGTCGGGCGTCTGGTCGCCGTCGGTGTGGAAGCAGTCGCTCCAGCCCGCGTCGATGTGCGTGCAGATGGTGAGCGGCTTCCCGCTGTCGTCGACGAGCCGCTGGACGGGCTCGACTCGCACGCCGATGTAGTCGAGGTTCTTGGTGCGGTTGGTGCCCGGCTCGAGGACGGCTTCGTGGCTGGGCTCGGACGAGGGTTCCGGAACCCCGAGGATCTCGCGGGCCTCTGCCTTGGTGGTGCCGGGGAGCCGGCCCAGCAGGAGCGCCCAGTCGGCGCCGTATTCCTTCTGCATCCTCTGGTCGTACACCAGGTCCATGCACTGGCCGGGGATGAACCCGTCTCCGGTGGGTAGCACGACGATCGGGTAGGCGACCGTGTCCTCGCCCGCACCTGAGTCCGCGGTCGCCATCGCGAACCACACGCCGGCGTCGTTGCGCTCGGCCCAGGGCACCACCGTCAGGAAGCTCGCGTGGATGCGCAGCCGCTCGGTCCTCCGGACGCCGTCCTCGAGCACGACGACCTGTGGCGTGGCGAGGTCCCAATCCTGGTCCCACCCCGGTGCCGTGGTCGGGATCGCTTCGGCGGGCACCTCGATGACCTGCAGCCACCGCTTGGTGCCCGTCAGGTCACTCATGATGCTGTAGACCGGCCCGGCATCGGGCAGGTTGCAGGCACCGAACTGCCGGGCGAGCGCCTCGGGCGACATCGCGTCGGACGAGGCGGTCGGTCCACTTCCGCACGCGGTGGCGAGCAGAACAACGCCGATGAGGGGGCCGAGTGCGAGCGTGTGCCTCACGGGACCACCCCGATCCGAACGTTGTCGATCTTGAGGGGCGAAGAGCCGGCATCGGCGTAGGCCCGAACCTGTAGGGCGTACCCGTCGCCCTGAGCGAGCGTCGACATGAACTTGGTCGTTGACGACAGCCCGTACCAGCTCGTGCCGGGCGGAGTCGTAGCGCGAGATGTCCTCATTGCGCGCCTCCGCTCTGGAGGCGGACGGTATCGCGCTGACGGCGTCGTGCGCTTCATCCACTCGGGTGACCCCAGCCTCCACGACGTCGCACAGGCCGGCACTTTGCGGAGAATGTGAGCGTTAACATACAGTCGCCGCGGCGCCTGGTGACGCCACCACTGCCGGCAAGGGCGCCGGCCGGACCCGAGGATGACGATGACGCTTCCCCGCGCTGCCGCAGCAGCACTGACGACCCTGGCCCTCGTGGCGGCGACCGTCGCGACGGCGATGGCACCCGCCGCCGCCGAGGCCCCCTCCGACCACCTCGTCGCGCACTACGAGATCGACGAGACGAGCGGGTCGGTCGTCGCCGACTCGTCGGGCAACGGGCACGACGGCACGGTCGTCGGCGCGAGCGGCTGGGCAGCGGGGGGTCTGCAGCTCTCCGGTGCCGCCTCCAACGCCAACTACGTGCGCCTGCCGGACGGGCTGCTGGCCGGCCAGGCGTCGGCGACGGTCAGCATGCAGGTCAAGGCGGACGACCTCGCGGGCACGACGGACAACTTCCTGTGGAACTTCGGCGGGTTCTCCTCGGCGAGCGGCAGCGGCACCGGGTCGTGGTTCGTCGCTCCCCGCAACGCGCTGCGCACGGTCGTGACGCCGAGCCACTGGAGCGGCGAGCAGAGCGCGACGTGGACGGGCACGCGGCTCACGGCGGGCACGTGGCAGAACGTCACGGCGACGATCGAGCCGAACGCGGCCCCGAGCACCACCTCGACGCTCAAGCTCTACGTGGACGGCACGCTCCGGGCGACGAACGCGGCGGTCACGACCACGCCCGCGACCCTGACCGACCACACGCGCAACCGCCTCGGCGGATCGGCCTACGACGGCGACCGCGGCTTCCCCGGCACGATCGGCGAGACGCGCATCTACGACACCGCGCTGACGGCCGCGCAGGTGGTCGACGTCGTCGCGGACGACGCCGCGGACACCGCCGGCGACATCCTGGCCGGGATCGCCCTCGGCGACACGTCCGCGGTGACCCAGGACCTCTCGCTCCCGACGAGCAACGTCACGTGGACGACGAGCGACGCGGCGGTCGTCACGGCGACGGGCGTCGTCACGCGCCCGGCGACGGGCACCGCCGACACGACGGCGACGCTCACCGCGACCGCCACCGTCGCGGGACGCACGGCCACGCGCGAGTTCCCGATCACGGTCAAGGCGCTCGCCGAGGGTGAGGACCCCATGCCGGCGACCGCCGCCCTGCGCTCCTGGTTCCCGCTCAGCTCGTCGTACCCGGGCACGCCCGCGGCCGGCACGACGACGTTCGTCGGCGCGACCAACGCGCCGGTGTGGACGTCGACGCACCTCGACGTGACGGGCGGCGGCTACGTCGCGAACAACGCCGCGACCGGCCTGACGCTCGCCGGCTCGTCGACCTCGTCGTTCGACTTCCTGCTGCCCTCGAGCGCCACGGGCACCGTCAGCTCCACGCTCTACACGCTCGGCAGCAACGCGACCACCAGCAACCTGTCCTTCCACCCGTTCTACGCGGACGGCAGGGCGGCCGCGGTGATCCGGCTCGGTGGTGCCGTCGTCGCGACCGCGCAGCTCACCTCGGACCTCCCGCGCGACGTGTGGGTGAACGCGACGATCGTGCTCGACGACACCGCGGACACGCTGACCGTCTACCTCGACGGCCGCCAGGTCGCGCAGGCGACGGGGGTCACGACGACGGCCTCCGCGATCGGCACCACCGTGCTGCGCCTCAACCGCGAGGGCTGGGGCTTCTCCAACCTCGCCTCGAAGTACCGTGACCTGCGCATCTACTCGGCGGCCGCGGCTGCCGCGGAGGCGCGCGCGCTCGCCCGCCAGAACGCACAGTTCGCGTTCGACCAGCTCGTCGCGTCCGTCGACCTGCCGGAGCTCGCGTCCGACGACCTCACGCTCCCGGGCGCGCCGACGTTCACGTGGACGTCGTCCGACGAGGACGTCGTCTCGACCGCCGGCGTCGTGACGCAGCCCGCTCCCGGCGAGGACGACGCCACGGTGACCCTGACGGTCTCGTCGGACCGTGGTGGCCTGCAGCTCTCGCACGCGTTCGTCGTGACGGTCCCGGCGGAGCTCGGCGAGGCCGACAAGGTCGCGGCGGACGCGGCGGCGGTCGTGCTCGACGGCGCCGGTGACCTGCGCTCGGTCGAGACGCTCCCGACGACGGGCGCCCGGTACGGCTCGACGATCACGTGGGCCACCTCCGACGCCGGGGCCGTGGCCGTGGGCGCCGACGACGGCACCACCTACGCCGAGCCGCGGCGCCCGGCCTACGGCCACGGCGCGGTGTCCGCGACGCTGACCGCGACCGTCACGCTCGGCTCGACCTCGCTCGACGTCCCGGTCGAGGTGACCGTCCCGGCCCTGCCGCGCAAGGTCGACGACGAGGGCTACGCCTTCGCGTACTTCACGGCCAACACCGTGGCGGGCGAGAACATCTACCTCGCGGCGTCGAACGGCAACAACGCGCTGTCCTGGCGGACGCTGAACGACGGTCAGTTCGTGCTGACCTCGCAGTTCGGCGAGAAGGGCCTGCGTGACCCGTTCGTCATCCGCTCGGCGGAGGGCGACAAGTTCTACCTCATCGCGACGGACCTCTCGATCGGCCGCAACGGCGACTGGGGCCGCGCGCAGGTCTCCGGCAGCCAGTACATCGAGGTGTGGGAGTCCACCGACCTGGTGCACTGGTCCGACCAGCGCCACGTCAAGGTCTCGCCGGACACCGCGGGCATGACCTGGGCGCCCGAGGCGTACTGGGACGAGGACCTCGACGCGTACGTCGTGTTCTGGGCCTCGCGCGTGTTCACCGACGCGACGCACACCACGTGCCTCACGACCGACAGCGGCTCGGGCTGCTACGCCCGCATGATGTACGCGACGACGAAGGACTTCCGCACCTTCTCCGAGCCGAAGATCTGGCAGGACACGGGTGCCGCGCGCATCGACTCGACGGTCCTGCGTGACGGCGGCACGTACTACCGGTTCACCAAGGACGAGGGCGCGCAGTCGGGTTGCACCGACATCATCGCCGAGCGTTCGTCGTCGCTGATCACGGTCACGACGAAGGCGAGCGTGCTGGCCGACGAGGGCTGGCAGAACGTGGGCTCGTGCCTCGCACGCGACGCCGGGTTCGGCGGCGCCGTCGAGGGGCCGACGATCTTCAAGGCCAACCCCGGCGACACGTCGGCGTACGACTACTACCTCTACCTCGACAACTACGGCGGCTCGGGCTACTTCCCGCTGGGCACCGACGACCTGTCGACCGGCTCGTGGAGCATCGCGTCCGGCCAGCTCCCTGCGTCGCGGCACGGCACGGTCATGCCGGTCACGCTGTCGCAGTGGCAGACGCTGACGGGCAACGCGGTCACGACGACCACGTCCACCACGGCCGTGGCCTACACCGCGGCGAGCCGCACCGCGTCCGTGACGGTCACGGCGGCGGACGGCTACGAGGTCGGCGGGACGGTCACCTTCGCGGCCGGCGACTGGTCGCAGGACGTGCTGCTCGGGGCCGACGGCACGGCGCAGGCAGTCCTGCCCGCAGGTTCGTCGGGCACGCTCACCGCGACCTACGCGGGCACCGCGGAGATCGCGGGCAGCGCCGGTCAGACCCCGGTCGTCGCCCCCGCGCCCACGGGCCTGGAGCTCACGGCGCTCCCGCGCACCGCCTACCCGACGGGCTCGACGCTCGACCTCACGGGCCTCGCGGGGACCGTCGCGTACGAGGACGGCACGACCCGCACCGTGGGTGGCGTCGACGTGGTCGCGACGGGCTTCGACGCGAGCGCGCCGGGCACCCGGACGGTCACCGTCGCGTACGCCGAGGGCGGTACGACCGTCACCGCGACCTACGACGTCACCGTCGTGCGGGCGACGACCTGGGTGACGCTGACCGCGTCGAGCACCCGGGTCGTGCACCGGAGCTTCGTGACGTTGACCGCGGTCCCGTCCGGCCCGCTGGACGCGACGGGCAAGGTCTCGTTCTGGCTCGACGGCAAGCAGGTCGGCGTCGCCGCGCTGAGCGACGGCGTCGCGGTCAAGAGGATCCGGGTCTCCGGCGTCGGCCCGCACGCGTTCGTCGCCCGGTACGCCGGGTCCACGACGCTCGCGCCGAGCGCGTCGTCAGCCGTGTCCGTGACCGCGGTCAAGGCGCGCCCGACGAGCATCGCGGTGACCAGCACGACCTTCTGGCGGGGCACGCCCCCGACGCTGCGGGTCATGGTCGGCAAGCTCGACAACGGCGACTACCCGACGGGCCGGCTCACCCTCCGGCTCGACGGATCGGTGCGTGTCGTCACCCTGACCAAGGCCGACAAAGGCGTGGCCAAGGTGACGCTCGCCAAGGAACGCACCGCCGCGTTCCGGGTGAAGGCGACGTTCACGCCGTCCGACCCGACGAACGTGCGCGGGCTCGCGAGCGGCTGGGTGAGCGTGCGGCCGCGCTGACCGGAACCGGCCGAGCGGTGCCCCGTGCGGGTGCCGCTCGGCCGTGCTGGCGCACATCGTCCGCGGGGAGCCGTACGGTACGTGAGGGAGAGGTACCGGTGCCGGGCCCGGCACCGGGGGTTGCGACGAGTCGTCGTCGCGTAGTGGGGAGCATGTGGTGGCGACAGACACAGCGGCACGGCCGCCGGCGATGAGCGATGTGGCGTCCGCCGCCGGCGTCTCGCACCAGACCGTCTCGCGCGTGCTCAACGGGCACCCGAGCGTGCGGCCCGAGACCCGCGAGCGGGTGCAGGACGCGATCGCACGTCTGGGCTACCGGCGCAACAGCGCCGCCCGCGCCCTGGTGACGCGGCGCACCGACACGCTCGGCGTCGTCACACCGGCCTCCGCGCTCTACGGTCCGACGAGCACGCTCGTCGCGTTCGAGCAGGCGGCCCGGGAGGCCGGCTGGTACGTGTCGGTGGCGACGATGCGCCGCTTCGACGCCGACTCGATGCGCACCGCCGTCGAGCACTTCCTCGACCACGGCGTCGACGGGCTCGTCGTGATCGCCCCGACGACCGAGGTCGCCCAGGCGGTCGTCGGCGTCGAGGTCCCCGTACCCGTCGTGATGATCTCCTCGGCCCCCGAGCTCCCGCTGGGCGCCAACGCGGTGGCCGTCGGCGTGGACCAGCGCTTCGGCGCGCGGCTCGCGACCCGCCATTTGCTCGAGCGCGGCCACCGCGACGTGCTGCACGTCGCCGGCCCGCAGGACTGGTTCGACGCGCAGGACCGCCTGGCGGGCTGGCGCGAGGAGTGCGCCGCGTGGGGCGTCACCCCGCCCGAGCCGGTGACCGCGGGGTGGTCCGCGGACGACGGGTACGCGGTGGGCCGCAGGCTCGTCGCCGACGGGCTACCCGGCGCGATCTTCGCGGCCAACGACCAGCTCGCGCTCGGTCTCGAGCATGCGTTCGCCGACGCCGGCGTCCACGTGGGCGAGGACCTCGCGCTCGTCGGGTTCGACGACGAGGCCGGCTCCGCGCACTACCTGCCGCCCCTGACGACCGTCCGCCAGGACTTCGCGAGGCTCGGCGAGCGCGCGATCGCCGTCATCCACGGCGCGCTGACCGGCAAGCCCGACACGGGCGCCCGCCTGGTCGCCCCCGAGCTGGTCGTCCGCCGCAGCAGCGGCGCCACCTCCTGACCCTCCTCGTCCACCCGCGGCCCGCCGACCCGCCTCTGGTGGACCCGAGGGTGCCCGGTTGACGCGAGTGCGCCGGGTCCTTGTGGCGCACTCGCGTCCAACTGCGCACGGCTCGACGCGGGCGCGTACCCCATCGCGTCCGTCCTCGCAGCAGCGGAGATCCACCATGACCCGCGCACAGCAGCACCGGGCGCGGACCGTCCGTGGAGGCGGGCCCGCAGGACGTCGTTGACGACGCAGGCGGGCCGCCGCGGCCGGTCGGTCCAGGGCGACCGGGCACGGTCCGCGGGGGCCCGTTGCGATCACGGTCCGGTCACGGTCATCGGTGACGGGTTGTTAGCGCTCACATGAGAGCGCTAACATGTTCAGGTCGCCCGATCGGTGGCGACGAGGACGGAACGTGCGAAGGGGCGCGATGACGGACACCAGGGCGCAGGTGGCCGAGGCCGTACGCGCGGGTCGGACCACCGTGGGCGTCGAGCTGGGCTCGACCAGGATCAAGGTCTGCCTCGTGGGGCCCGACGGCGCGCCGGTCGCGACGGGCAGCCACGACTGGGAGAACCAGCTCGTCGAGCGCGTGTGGACGTACTCGCTCGACGCGGTGTGGGCCGGCCTCCAGGGTGCGTACGCGTCGCTCGTCGCGGACGTCGAGGCGCGCTACGGCGTGCGTCCGACGACGTACGAGGCGATGGGCGTGTCCGCGATGATGCACGGCTACCTCGCGTTCGATGAGCACGACGAGCTGCAGGTGCCGTTCCGCACCTGGCGCAACACGTCGACCGGACCGGCGGCCGCGGAGCTGAGCGCGCTGCTCGGGCAGAACATCCCGCTGCGCTGGTCGGTCGCGCACCGCCACCAGGCCGTGCTCGACGACGAGCCGCACGTGCCCGCCACGCGCTTCCTGACGACGCTCGCGGGCTACGTGCACTGGCGCCTGACGGGCCGCAAGGTGCTGGGTGTGGGCGACGCGTCGGGCATGTTCCCGGTCGATCCCGCGACCCGGGACTACGACGCCGACCTGCTCGCGCGGGCCGACGAGCTGCTCGCGGGCCGGGCGCGCACCGCGGGTGCGCCGGGGCTCGCGGAGCTGCTGCCGCAGGTGCTGGTCGCGGGTCAGGAGGCGGGGCGCCTGACTGCGGAGGGCGCCGCGCTCCTCGACCCGTCCGGCGGGCTGCTGCCGGGCGTCCCGCTGTGCCCGCCGGAGGGCGACGCCGGGACGGGGATGGTCGCGACCGCGTCGGTCGCGCCGCGCACGGCGAACGTGAGCGTCGGCACGAGCATCTTCGCGATGGTCGTGCTCGAGCAGCCGCTGGCCCGCGCGCACGACGAGCTGGACCTCGTCACCACCCCGGCGGGCGACCTCGTCGCGATGGTGCACTGCAACAACGGCGCGAGCGAGCTGGGCGAGTGGGCCGGGCTCCTGGGTGAGCTGACGGCGGCGCTGGGTCACGACGACGCGTCCGACGAGGTGTTCGGCGCCTTCCTGCGCGCGGCGCTGGACGGCGACGCCGACGGCGGCGGGCTGCTGGCCTACAACTACCTGTCGGGTGAGCCGATCACGGGTCTGGTCGAGGGCCGCCCGCTGCTGGTGCGCACGCCGGACAGCCGGCTCACGCTCGCGAACTTCGCGCGCGTCCAGGTGTACGGCGCGTTCGCGACGCTGAGCCTGGGGATGCGGGTGCTGGCCGACGAGGGTGTCGCGCTCGAGGCGATGTTCGCGCACGGCGGGCTGTTCCGCACCGCCGGGGTCGCGCAGCGGCTGCTCGCCGCGGCGATCGACGCGCCGGTGGCCGTCGGCCAGGCGGCCGGCGAGGGGGGCGCGTGGGGCATCGCGGTGCTCGCGCGCTACCTCGTCGCCGCTCAGGGTCGCGACCTGGGCACGTACCTGGCGCAGGACGTGTTCGCCGACGCGGCGATCGACGTCGTGACGCCGGACCCGCACGACGTGCAGGGCTTCGCCGCGTACCTGCGGCGCTACGAGACGGGGCTCACGGTCGAGCGCACCGCGACGGAGGTGCTCTAGATGGCCGGGACGCTGGACGGCTACCCGCAGCACGTGCGCGAGCAGGTCGCACGCACGCGTGAGCTCGTGGCCCGGCTGCACGCCGAGCTGCCCCGCTGGGGTCTGGTCGTGTGGACCGCGGGCAACGTGTCGCAGCGCGTGGTCGTCGACGCCGCAGGCCCGAGCGGGCGCGACCTGCTCGTCATCAAGCCGTCGGGCGTGACCTACGACGAGCTGACGCCCGAGTCGATGGTGGTCTGCGACCTGGACGGCGTGCTCGTCGACGGCGGCCGCGCACCCTCGTCGGACACCGCGGCGCACGCCTACGTGTACCGGAACATGCCCGAGGTCGGCGGCGTGGTGCACACGCACTCGACGTACGCGACCGCGTGGGCCGCGCGCGCCGAACCCGTGCCGTGCGTGCTGACGATGATGGCCGACGAGTTCGGCGGGGACATCCCCATCGGCCCGTTCGCACTCATCGGCGACGACTCGATCGGTCGCGGCATCGTCGAGACGCTGCGCGGCTCGCGCAGCCCGGCGGTCCTCATGCGCAACCACGGCCCGTTCACCATCGGCCCGGACGCGAAGGCCGCCGTGAAGGCCGCCGTGATGGTCGAGGAGGTCGCGCGGACCGTGCACGTCAGCCGCCAGCTCGGGGAACCGCTGCGCATCGAGCAGGACCACGTCGACTCGCTGTACGCGAGGTACCAGAACGTCTACGGCCAGGGCGAGGGTGCCCCGGCGCAGGAGAAGGAGCACGCGTGAGCAAGCCGTACGCCGACCGTGAGGTCTGGTTCTTCACCGGGAGCCAGGACCTGTACGGCGAGGAGACCCTCCGCCAGGTGGCCGAGCAGTCGCAGGAGGTCGCCCGACTCCTGGACGCGAGCGGCGACGTGCCTGTGCGCATCGTCTGGAAGCCCGTCCTGAAGGACTCGGCCTCCATCCGGCGCGCGATGCTGGACGCGAACAGCGACGACCGGGTGCTGGGTGTGATCACGTGGATGCACACGTTCAGCCCGGCGAAGATGTGGATCGCGGGCCTGTCCGCGCTCGCCAAGCCGCTGCTGCACCTGCACACGCAGGCGAACGTCGAGCTGCCGTGGGAGTCGATCGACTTCGACTTCATGAACCTCAACCAGGCCGCGCACGGCGACCGCGAGTACGCCTACATCGCGACGCGGATGGGCGTGACGCGCACGACGGTCTCGGGCCACGCGAGCAACCCCGCGGTCACGCGCCGCGTCGGTACCTGGGTGCGCGCCGCGGCGGGCCGGGTGGCGACGCAGTCGCTGCGACTGGCGCGGTTCGGCGACAACATGCGCAACGTCGCGGTCACCGAGGGTGACAAGACCGAGGCGGAGATCCGGTTCGGCGTCTCGGTGAACACGTGGGGCGTGAACGACCTCGCCGCGGCGATCGCGCAGGTCGCCGACGCCGACGTCGACGTGCTGGTCAAGGAGTACGAGGACCTGTACGACCTGGTCCCCGAGCTGCGGGCCGGCGGTGAGCGGCACGAGTCGCTGCGCTACGCGGCGCGCCAGGAGGTCGCTCTCGAGACGCTGCTGTCGTCGATCGGGGCGAAGGCCTTCACGACGAACTTCGAGGACCTGGGTGACCTGCGCCAGCTCCCCGGCCTGGCCGTGCAGCGGCTGATGTCCAAGGGCTACGGCTTCGGCGCCGAGGGCGACTGGAAGACCGCGGTACTGGTGCGGGCCGCCAAGGTGATGGGTGCCGGCCTGCCCGGTGGCGCATCCCTCATGGAGGACTACACCTACGACCTGACGCCCGGCGACGAGGTGATCCTGGGCGCGCACATGCTCGAGATCTGCCCGTCGCTGACCACCTCGACCCCGCGCGTGGAGATCCACCCCCTCGGGATCGGCGGCAAGGAGGACCCCGTCCGCATGGTGTTCGACGCCGACCCGGGCGTGGGTGTCGTCGTGTCCCTCGCGGACATGCGCGAGCGGTTCCGGCTCACCGCGAACGTCGTCGACATCGTCCCGCCGCGCGCGTCGCTGCCGCACCTGCCCGTCGCGCGGGCCGTATGGCAGCCGCGCCCGGACTTCACGACGAGCACCGAGGCCTGGCTCACCGCGGGCGGCGCGCACCACACGGTGCTCTCCACGGCCGCCGGCATCGAGGCGTTCGAGATCTTCGCGGACCTGTCGCAGGCGGAGCTCCTCGTCATCGACGAGGACACCACCCGCCGCGGCTTCCGCGACCAGGTCCGCTGGAACCAGGCCTACCACCGCCTGGCCCAGGGCTTCTGACCCCCCACCAACCAGTCCGGCCCCACCCGCCGACCCCACCCGCCGGCTGATCCCAGCGCGAGCTGGCCGGACCGCGAGCCGGCCAGCTCGATCGCGTCAGCCAGTTTCGATCGCGTCAGCCAGCATCTGCGGACCCCCCAAACGTCCGCGGACCCCTGGACCGTCTGCGGACCTCGCCATGTCACGGTCCGCAGACGGTTCAGGGGTCCGAGGGTGCGCCAGCTGTCCGCAGACGGCCGAGGTGCGGGCCGGCCGGGCGGCCCGCCGGCTGATCACGGCGCGAGCCGGCCGGAGCGCGAGCCGGCCAGCGCCTGCGGACGCCGCAAACGTCTGCGGACGCCGCGGATGTCTGCGGACCCCGCCATGTCACGGTCCGCAGACGGTTCAGGGGTCCGTGGATGCGCCAGCTGTCCGCAGACGGCCGAGGTGCGGGCCGGCCGGGCGGCCCGGCGGCTGATCACAGCGCGAGCCGGGCGGCGCGCCGGCTGATCACAGCGTGAGCCGGCCGGAGCGCGAGCCGGCCAGCTCGGTCGCGTCAGCCAGCTTCTGCGGACGACGCAAACGTCTGCGGACGCCGCGGAAGTCGATGGACCGCACGGTTGCGCGGTCCGTCGACGTTCCAAGGGTCCGTAGGTGTGCGAGGGGTCCGCAGGGGAGCGAGGGGTCCGCAGGGGGGCGAGGGGTCCGTCGGTGTGTGGGGTCCGTCGGCGCGGGAGGGGTCCGTTGGGGGTTCTGGTCACAGGTTCGTAACGGAACGGATGGGGGCTTTGCGTCCGCGTGTGTGAGCGCTAACATCGCTAAGTGAACGCTCACATCGACGGTGGGTCGGAGCCCACAGCGGTGTGAGCACGCTCCGGACGGAGCTCCAGGACAGACCGGCCGATCGGCCGGCGAGGCGGTCAGTTTTCTCGAGGAGGAGAAGGCATGGTCAGCAAGAAGATGCGGATGCGTGGAGTCGCGGCGGCTGTCGCGGTTCTGGCACTGGGCCTCGCGGCGTGCAGCAGCGACAGCGACGACACCGCGAACGACGACACCAACGCCACGCAGGACTCGGGCGACGGTGGCGACAGCGGCGAGCTCATCAAGGTCGGCTTCTCGCAGCTCGGCGCCGAGTCAGGTTGGCGCACCGCCAACACCGAGTCGGTCAAGGCGAGCCTGACCGAGGAGAACGGCATCGACCTCACGTTCGTCGACGCGCAGCAGAAGCAGGAGAACCAGATCAAGGCTCTCCGCGACTTCATCGACCAGGGCGTCGACGTGATCGCGTTCTCGCCCGTCGTGCAGACCGGCTGGGACGAGGTGCTCCAGGAGATCCAGGACGCCGAGATCCCCGTCGTGCTCGTCGACCGCACGGTCGACACCACGGTGACCGACCCCTACGCCACGTGGATCGGCGCGGACTTCAAGTCCGAGGGCGTCAAGGCGGGCGAGTGGGTCAAGGAGAACTACCCGGACGCGAAGATCTTCGAGCTCCAGGGCACGCTCGGCTCGGGCGCGCAGGTCGACCGTGAGGCCGGCTTCGACGAGACGGTCGGCGCGGACAAGATCCTCGGCAAGGCGTCGGGCAACTTCACCCGTGCCGAGGGCAAGGCGGCCATGGAGGCGGCGCTGCAGGCGTACCCCGACATGAACCTCCTGTTCACGCACAACGACGACATGGGCCTGGGCGCCATCGAGGCCATCGAGGCCGCGGGCAAGGTTCCGGGCAAGGACATCGTCATCGTGTCGGTCGACGGCGTTCGCGACGGCCTGCAGGCCCTCGTGGACAAGAAGTTCAACTTCGTCGTCGAGTGCAACCCGGTCTTCGGTGACCAGATCCTCGACGCCATCAAGAAGGTCTACGCCGGCGAGGACGTGCCGAAGGAGACCATCGTCGTGGACGCCACGTTCGACCAGACGATCACGCAGGAAGAGGTCGACGCTCGTCCCTACTGATCGGTTGCTGACCCGGCCTGATCTGTAGCACGAACGTCCGACGACAGCCGTGCGGCGGGGTGTCCCGCCCCGCCGCACGGCTTCGCCGTTCCCGCGCACCCTTGCGTGCGGCCCCCCTGCCGAGTAACCAGGCAAGCGACAGTCGCGCCGCTGAGCGGCGCCCCGCTCGCCAGGACGGAAGACAACGATGTCCCAGACGTCCGCATCCGCACCGGTCGTCGAGATGCGCGGGATCACCATCGAGTTCCCGGGCGTACGTGCGCTCGACGGCGTCGACCTGACGCTTCGACCCGGCGAGGTCCACGCCCTGATGGGCGAGAACGGTGCCGGCAAGTCCACCATGATCAAGGCGCTCACGGGCGTCTACCAGATCGACGCGGGCACGATCCGCGTCGACGGGGCCGAGCACCGGTTCCACGGCACCGCGCAGGCGCAGGTGGCCGGGATCAGCACGGTCTACCAGGAGGTCAACCTCTGCGCGAACCTCTCCGTCGCCGAGAACGTCATGCTCGGCCACGAGGTCCGCGTCGGCCCGTTCATCAACTGGCCCGCTACGCGGCGCAAGGCGCGCGAGCACCTCGCGCTGCTGAACCTCGACATCGACCCGAGCTCGCAGCTCGGTTCGCACTCCATCGCCGTCCAGCAGCTCTGCTCGATCGCGCGGGCCATGGTCGTCCAGGCCAAGGTCCTCATCCTCGACGAGCCGACCTCCAGCCTCGACAAGGCCGAGGTCGCCGAGCTGTTCACCGTGATCCGCTCGCTGCGGGACCAGGGCGTCGCGATCCTGTTCGTCTCGCACTTCCTCGAGCAGGTCTACGAGATCAGCGACCGCATGACGATCCTGCGCAACGGCAAGTTCGTCGGGGAGCACCTGACCCGCGAGCTGCCGCGCCTTGAGCTCATCTCGCAGATGCTGGGCCGCGCGGGCGACGAGCTCGCCGCGATCGAGGCCGGCGCCCAGCGGGTCGCACGCGAGGACGACGAGTCCCGCACACCGCTCATGACCGCGCTCGGGCTGGGCCGCAACGGCTCCATCGAGCCCGTCGACCTCGAGCTGTTCGCGGGCGAGATCGTCGGTTTCGCCGGTCTGCTCGGGTCGGGCCGCACCGAGCTCGCACGCCTGCTGTACGGCGCGGACAAGTCGGACTCCGGCACGCTCAGCTACGCGGGTGAGCCGATCCGTTCCGCGGCGCCGCTGGCGTCGCTCAAGAGCGGGGTGGCGTACTCGACCGAGGACCGCAAGAAGGAAGGCATCATCGCCGACCTCACGGTCCGGGAGAACATCGCGCTCGCGATCCAGGCGAACCGTGGCGCGTGGCGCCGCATCCCCGCCAAGGAGCTCGACGAGGTCGTCGCGCGCTACATGACGGCGCTCAACGTGCAGCCGCCGAACCCGAACATGCTCATCCGCAACCTCTCGGGCGGCAACCAGCAGAAGGTGCTGCTCGCCCGATGGCTCGCGACGTCGCCGAAGCTCATGATCCTCGACGAGCCCACGCGCGGCATCGACATCGGTGCCAAGGCGGAGATCCAGCGGCTCGTCGTCGAGCTGGCTGCGCAGGGCCTGAGCGTCGTGTTCATCTCCTCGGAGCTCGAGGAGGTGCTGCGCCTGTCGCACCGCCTCGTCGTGCTGCGGGACCGCCAGAAGATCGACGAGCTCGCGAACGGACCCGAGGTCACGTCCTCGACGGTCCTGGAGATCATCGCCGCGAGCACCACGGAGCACGAGGAGGGTGCCGCATGAGCGGCGACGGCACGGCGACGTCCTGGATCAGGACGGTCAGCCGGCACCATCTGTTCTGGCCGGTCGTGGCGCTGGTCGCGCTGTGGATCGCCTGCGGCATCGTCTCGCCGGGCTTCCTCGACATCAAGCTCGTCGACGGCCACCTGTTCGGCCAGCTCGTCGACATCGCACGCAACAGCGTGACGTACATGCTCCTCGCGCTGGGCATGTGCCTGGTCATCGCGACCGGCGGCATCGACCTGTCCGTCGGCGCGGTGATGGCGATCGCGCTGTCCGTCTCGCTGACGTACATCGACGGCGCGGCGAACGGGGAGTCGGTCTCGACCGCGCTCACCGCGATCGCGCTCGGCCTGGCGGCCGCGGCGGTGGTCGGAGCCTTCAACGGGTTCCTCGTCGCGGGGTTGGGGATCCAACCGTTCATCGCGACGATGATCATCCTGGTGGCAGGGCGCGGCATCGCGCTCGCGTTCACCGGCGGGCAGATCACGACGACGCACTCGGCCCCGTTCAAGTCGATCGGGTCCGGCTTCGTGCTCGGGATCCCGACGCCGCTGGTGATCGGCGGCGTCGTGTTCACGCTCGTCGCGCTGCTGGTCCGGCGCACCGCGCTCGGCATGCTGCTCGAGTCGATCGGCATCAACCGCACGGCGAGCCAGATGGCGGGCGTGCGCTCGCGCAACATCACGTGGCTCGTCTACGTGCTGTGCGGCTTGCTCGCCGGCCTGGCGGGCCTGGTCTACGGCGCACCGACCATGGCGGCCGACGCCAACAACATCGGCCAGCTCATGGAACTCAACGCGATCATGGCCGTCGTCATCGGCGGGACGAAGCTCGACGGGGGCAAGTTCAGCCTCGCGGGCACCATCGTCGGTGCGCTGATCCTCACGACCCTCGACCGCGCGGTGATCATCTTCCACCTGCCCTCGGAGTCGAAGGACCTGTTCAAGGCCATCGTCGTGATCGCGATCTGCATCGCCGGCTCGGAGCGCCTGCGCGGTCAGCTCGGCCTGCGCCGGGTCCCGCAGGTTCCCGGTCCGCCGACCTCGCCGAACAAGCCCGTGGAGGTGGCGGCATGACCGCCCAGACGCTCTCCGAGAAGCTGCCGACGACGCCGCCGACCGCCCCGCGCGCAAGCGACCGCTGGTGGCACCGGCTGCTGGACCGCCGCTTCCTGCCGGTCGCCGGCACGGTCGCGACGCTCATCCTGCTGCTGGTCGGTGGCCAGCTGCGGTACTCCACCGACGACCGCAGCTTCATCAGCATGCGGCTGTTCTCGAACCTGTTCATCGACAACTCGTACCTGCTGGTGCTCGCCATCGGCATGACGTTCGTCATCATCTCGGGCGGCATCGACCTGTCCGTGGGCGGCGTCGTCGCGCTCGTCGGTCTGGTGATCGCCAAGCTGCTCGAGAACGGTGCGCCTCTGCCGTTCGTGCTCGTCGTCGGCGTGCTCGTCGGGACGACCATGGGCGCGCTGATCGGCGTGATGGTGCAGTACTTCCGGATCCAGCCGTTCATCGCCTCGCTCGCGGGTCTGTTCCTCGCCCGCGGCCTCGCGAACCTGCTCGGCAAGACGGCCATCGCCATCAAGGACGAGGGCTTCGCGTCGCTCGCCTCGTGGAAGCTGAAGTTCGGTGAGCGGCCCGACATCTGGTACATCAACCTCAGCATGATCATCGCGTTCGTCGTGCTGCTGATCGCGGTGTACCTGCTGCACTACACGCGGTTCGGGCGCACGGTGTACGGCCTCGGCTCCGGTGACGGCGGCCAGGCCGCGGGGCTCATGGGCCTCAAGCCGGGCGCCACCAAGATGTGGGTCTACGTGATCAGCGGCACGTGCGCGGGGATCGGCGGCCTGCTGTTCGCCTTCTACACCAAGTCCGGCTACAACCTGTCCGGCGTCGGCATGGAGCTCGACGCGATCGCGTCCGTGGTCATCGGCGGCGCGGTGCTCACCGGCGGCGCGGGCTTCGTCCTCGGCACGTTCGCCGGCGTCTCGGTGTACGGCCTGATCCTCGTGATCTGCAACCGCGAGGGTCTCGAGATCTGGTGGAACCGGATCCTCATCGGCGCCATCCTGCTCGGCTTCGTCCTGCTCCAGCGCGTGCTGGTCGCCAGACGGAGGTAGACGTACCGCCCGCCCTCCCGCCCGCCCTCCCGCTCGGTCACCGGCTGCCACCGGATCGACGCCGAGCGGGAGGGAGGGCTTGTTCCGGACGACGCAACGAGGCGTCGTCCGGCTCTCGCTGCCACACCTGGGAGAGGTAGGAAGCAATGACGATGATGGCACACGCTCCGGGGGGTGCCGAGATCGTCGGGCACCCGCGTCCAAGAGCGCGCACGGCCCGCCGGGTCGCGGGTCTGACGGCGTTCGCACTGGTCGTGGCAGGGGTCGCCGTCACGGCGCCCGCGGCGGCCGCGGCACCACCCGACCAGGACTGGACCGACACGTTCGACGCGTCGACGCTCGACGCGCGCTGGTCGATCACCAACGAGGCCGCCGCAGCGTGGTCGCTGAGCTCGAACCCCGGCGCGCTGACGCTCACGTCGCAGACGGGCGACACGTGGCAGACCGCCAACACGGCCAAGAACGTCTTCATGGTCGACGTCCCGAACGGTGACTTCACCGCGGTGACGACGCTGAGCGCACCGGTCTCGAAGGTGTACCAGGGCGCGGGCCTGATCGCCTGGTCGGACATGGACAACTACGTGCGCGCGGGCCTCACCTACGTCGGCACGTCGCTGTCGCCCTCGGCGCGGGCGGTCGAGACCGACATCGAGTCCGCCGGCAGCTTCGCGGCGGTCGACTTCGAGGACCGCCCCGACTCGACCGGCGAGACGCTGAAGCTCTCGCGCTCGGGCGACGTCATCACCGTCAGCCTCTGGGACGGCACGGACTGGGTCGACACCGTCTCGCAGACGATTTCGTTCGACATCACCGCGGTCGGCCTCTACGCGCTCGCGGCCCAGGACGGCACGACGCACACCGCGGTGTTCGACTCGTTCGGGCTCACCGCCGCGGACGGCGCCGACACCACCCCGACCGGTCCGTTCACGCTGCACGCCGCGTCCGGCCCGCGCTACCTCGTCGGCGACGAGGACGCGCTCGCGCTGACGGACGTGCGCCCGACGAACGTGCTCGGGCTGGTCGCAGCCGACGCGGGTGACGGCGCGATCACGCTGACCTCGCGCGAGGGTGCGCCGGTCGTGCTCGCGGACGACCACCTCGCGCTCGGCGCCGAGGGCGACGAGCCGGTGGCGCTGCGGCTCACCGACGCCGGCGGCGGCAAGCTCGTGCTGCGTCTCGCGGACGACTCCGCCTACGTCACGCTCGGCGCCGACGGCGTGCTCACGCTGGGCGCGGCCGGCGACGCGGTGCGGCTGACGCTCGAGTACCAGGCGCAGGGCGAGGGCGAGCTCACGATCGACGGCGACGCGACGAGCATCGACATCTCCGACGACCTGTACGGCATCTTCTACGAGGACATCAACTACGCGGCCGACGGCGGTCTGTACGCCGAGCTCGTGCGCAACCGGTCGTTCGAGTTCAACACCTCGGACAACTCGTCGTTCACCGGCATGACGGCGTGGGAGACCCTCACGCGCGGCTCCGGGGCGGGTTCGTCGGCCGTCGTCAAGACCGACATCGAACGGCTCAACGACACCAACCGCTACTACCTGCAGCTCACGGCCGCGGGTGCGGGTGCGGGCATCCGCAACGCCGGCTACAACAACGGCGTCGCGGTCGAGGCCGGCGCGTCCTACGACTTCTCGGTGTGGGCGCGCAGCGCCGTCGCCCAGACGCTCACCGTGCAGGTGGAGAACACCGCGGGCACCACGGTGCTCGCGGGCGCCGCGGTCGCGATCGACGGCTCGGACGCCTGGAAGAAGTACACGGTCACGCTCACGGCGGACGCGACGAGCGATGCCGGCCGGCTGGCCGTGCTCGCGGGTGCCGCGAGCACGCTGCGGCTCGACCAGGTCTCACTGTTCCCGCAGGACACGTGGGTCGGCGCGGTGAACGGCAAGTCCGTGCTGCGCAAGGACCTGGCCGAGAAGATCGCGGCGCTCGACCCTTCGTTCGTCCGGTTCCCGGGCGGCTGCGTGACCAACGTCGGGACGTTCCGCTCCTACGAGGAGTCGAGCTACACCGACCGCAAGCGCACGTACCAGTGGAAGGAGACCATCGGTCCCGTCGAGGAGCGGGCGACGAACTACAACTTCTGGGGCTACAACCAGTCCTACGGCATCGGGTACCTCGAGTACTTCGAGCTCGCCGAGGACCTGGGCGCCACGCCGCTGCCCGTGCTGTCCGTGGGCGCCAACGGGTGCGGCAGCACCGTCCCGGAGATGAAGGACGACGCGACGATCGCGCGCTGGGTCCAGGACACGGTCGACCTGATCGAGTTCGCGAACGGCGACGTGACGACGCAGTGGGGCGCCGTGCGCGCGTCGCTCGGCCACCCCGAGCCGTTCGGTCTGCGCTACATCGGCCTCGGCAACGAGGAGAACACGACCACGTTCGAGGCGAACTTCCCGAAGTTCCGCGACGCGGTCGCGGCGGCGTACCCGGACGTCCAGATCATCTCGAACTCCGGTCCGGACGACACCGGCACGCGGTTCGACACGCTCTGGGACTTCAACCGGGAGCAGGACGTCGACCTCGTCGACGAGCACTACTACAACAGCCCGGACTGGTTCCTCACGAACAACGACCGCTACGACTCGTACGACCGCGAGGGACCCCAGGTGTTCCTCGGCGAGTACGCGTCGCAGGGCAACACGCTGTGGAACGCGCTGTCCGAGGCGTCCTACATGACGGGTCTGGAGCGCAACTCCGACGTCGTCAAGCTCGCGTCCTACGCGCCGCTGCTGGCCAACGAGAGCTACGTGCAGTGGTCGCCGGACGCGATCTGGTACGACAACGACGAGTCGTGGGGCTCGGTCAACTACTACGTGCAGAAGCTGTTCGGCACGAACAAGGGTGACCAGGTCGTGCCGAGCGCGTACACCGCGTCGGCCGAGTCGGTGCCGGACCTGTCCGGCGGTGTGTTCCTGTCGACGTGGTCGACGGCCGCGAACTACGACGACGTCATGGTGACCGACAACGAGACCGACGACGTGCTGTTCTCCGACAGCTTCACCGACGCGAGCGCGTGGACGCCCCAGTCCGGGACGTGGGCCGTGAGCAACGGCCAGTACCGCCAGTCGTCGACGTCGGTCACGGACGCCCGCTCGATCGTCACCGGGGCCTACACCAAGGACTGGAGCAACTACACGCTCGAGCTCAAGGCCACCAAGACGGCGGGCAGCGAGGGCTTCCTCGTCGGGTTCGCGGCCACCGGCTCGAACAGCTTCTACTGGTGGAACGTCGGCGGCTGGAACAACACCCGCCAGGCCCTGCAGAAGGCGGCCGGGGGTTCGGCCAACGAGGTCGCCGCGGTCGAGAACAGCTCGGTCGTGACCGGTCAGCAGTACGACCTCAAGGTCGTCGTCGACGGTCGGCACATCGAGCTGTACCTGGACGGCGTGCTGCAGATGTCCTACGACGACGAGGTGCCGGCCGACGTCTACCAGGTCGTCACGCGGGACATCTCGACGGGCGACATCGTCGTGAAGGTCGTCAACACGTCCGACGCGGTGCAGCGCACGCAGATCCGTACCTCGAACGTCGAGGTGGCCGACGAGGCGACCGTGACCGAGATCTCGGGCATGCCGACCGACACCAACACCAAGGCCGACCCGAACAGGCTCGTCCCGGTGGAGCGCACGGTCACGGGGGTGTCGGGCGACTTCTCGTACGACTTCCCGGCGTACTCGATCACGTTCGTCCGGCTGCACACCCCGGACACGGTCGCGCCGAGCGTCGCCTCGCTCACCGCGAGCGGCGCGGCGGTCAACGGCTGGCGTGCGCAGCCGGTCACGGTCACCGCGACCGGTTCCGACGACCGCGCGGTCGCGACTGTCGAGGTCGCCGTGGACGGCGGGGCCTGGGTGAGCGCGGCGGGCGGGACCGCGTCGGTGCAGGTCACCGGCGACGGCACGCACACCGTGCAGGCGCGGGTCACCGACGCGACGGGCAACGTCTCGACGACGAGCACGCTCGTCGTCAAGGTCGACGCCACGTCGCCGGTCTCCAACGCGGTCGTGGACACCACGGCGCGGACCGTGACCCTGCGGGCGGCGGACGACGGTGCGGGCGTGGCCCGCATCGAGTACCGCGCGGGCTCGTCCGGCGCGTGGAGCACCTACTCGGCCCCGGTGGTCGTGGGTGCGGCGGCGACGACGATCGCCTTCCGCGCGGTCGACGGCGTCGGCAACGTGGAGACCGAGGGCTCGGTCGTCGTGCCGAAGGCGGGTGTGGTGCTCGCGAGGACCACGACCGCGGCGGTCGCGCAGCCGGCCAAGGTCGCGTACGGCGCCTCGCGCTCCGTCGTGGTGAAGGTGGCGGGCGTCGCCGGTTCGTCGGGCACGCCCACCGGCCGGGTGCGCGTGCTCGAGGGCTCGCGGCTCGTCGGCAGCGGGACGTTGGCGAACGGCCGGGTGACCGTCCCGGTCCGGACCACGCTCGCGGCGGGCGTGCACACGCTCACCGTCTCCTACGGCGGTGACGCGCGGTTCGCGGGTTCGACGACGACCGTCAGGCTCACCGTCGTGCGCACGACGTCCCGGACGGGCGTCACGGCGCCGTCGGTCCGGGCCGCCACCGCCCCGACCGTGACCGCCAAGGTCACGACGGCGACGGGCGCGACGGCGACCGGGACGGTGACGTTCGTCGTCACCAAGGGGACCAAGGTCGTCGCGACCCGTACGGGCGCGCTCGGCTCCGCGGGCCAGGCGAAGGTCACGCTGCCTCGTCTGGTGGCCGGCACCTACACGGTGAAGGCCACCTACGCGGGTTCGACGAACGTCGCCGGCTCGTCGGCCACGACGTCGCTCGTCGTGCGGTCCTGACCTGCGGCGCGGGCCGCGGCGTTCCCAGCCGCGGCCCGCGCCCGGGTCGTCGCCGTGCGGCGGCCCCTCGCGAACCACTGACGAACCTCTGACCTTTCTCCACAGAAGGAGTGTCCGATGAGAGCTCGACGTATCTGGGGGAGCGCGGCCGCGGCCGCGGTCGCCCTCGGGACGGCGTTCGTGGCGACCCCCGCCACGGCAGCCGTCGACCAGGGCCTGGTGGGCCACTGGCAGCTCGACGAGACGAGCGGCAGCGTCGCCGTCGACTCGTCGGGCAACGGCCGCGACGGCACCGTGTCCGGCACGGCCGCCTGGAACGCGGGCGACGGCTTCACGTTCACCGGTGGCTCGGCGGGAAGCGGCAACGCGGTCGCCCTGCCGAACGGCCTGCTGACCGGCCTTGACGACATCACGATCGACTACGACGTGTGGGTCGACTCCGACCTGAGCGGCTTCTACTTCATCTTCAGCCTCGGCAACGCGCCGGGTTCGAACGGCGAGTACATCTTCATGAACGGCTGGGACTGGGAGCAGCGCATGCGCGCCGCGATCACCGCGGCCGGCAGCGGGGAGCTCAACACGATCCGCCCGGGCGCGATCGCGACCAACCAGTGGCGGCACATCACCTACACGATCGACGGTGGCACGACGGCGGCCCCCGGCTCGGCCGTGCTGTACGAGGACGGCGTCGAGGTCGCGCGCAACGACGCGATCACCGTCAAGCCGAGCCAGATCACGAACGGCGGCACGTTCAACATCCTCGGCCGCTCGCCGTGGTCGGGGGACAGCTCGTTCAAGGGCAAGATCCGCGACTTCCGCATCTACGACCGCACCCTGACCGAGTCGGAGCGCACCGAGCTCGCGGCGGACGTCGCGCAGCCCGCGGCAACCGCGGCGGCGGCCGCACTCACGCTCGGGGACACCTCCGCGGTGACGACGAACCTCACGCTGCCGACCACGGGCACGCAGGGCACCACGGTCTCGTGGTCGTCGTCGGGTCCCGCGGTCGTCTCGACGACGGGTGCGGTGACCCGGCCCACGGCGGCCCAGGGCGACGCGACGGTGACCCTCACCGCGACCGTGACCCGCGGCTCGGCCTCCGCGACGCACGACTTCGTCGTCACGGTCGTCGCGCTGCCCGACGACGAGGGCCTGCTAGCGGAGGACCTCGCGGCGATCGCCGTACCGAACCTCGAGGACGCGCGCGGCAACCTCACGCTGCCCGTGACCGGCGCGAACGGCTCGACGTTCGTGTGGTCCTCGTCGGACCCGTCGGTGGTGGACGCGACCGGTGTCGTGACACGGCCCGCGCACGGTGAGCCGACCGCGACCGTGCAGCTCACGGCCACGGGCACGCACGGCGTCGTGACCGACACGCGCACGTTCACCGCGACCGTCCCGGCACTGCCGGCGGCGCTCGACACCGACGCGTACGTGTTCACGTACTTCGAGGGCGAGAGCACCGCGGACGGCGAGTCGATCTACCTCGGCGCTTCGCAGGGCGACGACCCGACCGCGTGGGACGACCTCAACGACGGCGAGCCGGTGCTGACCTCGTCGTTCGGCGAGCTGGGCCTGCGCGACCCGTTCATCATGCGCTCGCCCGAGGGTGACAAGTTCTACCTGCTCGCCACCGACCTCAAGATCTACCCGGGCGGTTCGTTCTCCACCGCGCAGCAGACCGGGTCGACCTACATCGAGGTGTGGGAGTCGACCGACCTGGTGCACTGGTCCGACCAGCGGCACGTGAAGGTCTCGTCGGACTTCGCGGGCAACACGTGGGCCCCGGAGGCGTTCTACGACGACGACCTGGGCGCGTACGTCGTGTACTGGGCGTCGAACCTGTACCCGACGACGACCACGGCGGGCCGCAGCTACACGACGACCTACAACCGCATGATGTACGCCACCACGCGTGACTTCGTGACGTTCTCGGAGCCGCAGCCCTGGATCGACGTCAAGCGCGGCACCGGCCTCGGGATGATCGACGCGACCGTCGTCAAGGACGGCGACACGTTCTACCGGTTCGTCAAGGACGAGGGGTCCATGACGGTGCGGCAGGAGAGGTCGACGGACCTGCTCGCGACGGTCTCCGGCACGCTGCCGACGACCTCGTCGCCGGACTCGGGCTGGCAGCTCGTCAAGGAGAGGGTCGGCGTCGGTCAGGCCAACCCGTGGGGCGGGACGTTCACCCAGGGTGAGGGCCCGACGGCCTTCCAGGCCAACGACGGCGACTCCTGGTACCTGTTCATCGACCAGCCGAGCTACCACAACGGCCGGGGCTACATGGCGTTCACGACGACCGACATCGCCTCGGGCACGTGGACCTCGCTGCCCGACGCGGAGCTGCCCAGCAGCCCGCGGCACGGCACGGTCCTGCCGGTCACGCAGGCCGAGTACGACGCGCTGCTGACCGCCTACCAGCCCGACCTGCTGGTCGAGTCGGCGGACCCGCAGCGGGTCAGCACGGCCCAGGGTGTCGCGCCCACGCTGCCGGCGACGGCGAACGTGCACTACGCGGACGGCTCGGCCCGGTCGACCCCGGTCGCCTGGGACGCGGTCGACCCGGCGTCGTACGCCGCCCCCGGCTCGTTCGTCGTCGAGGGTGTCGTGGCCGCGGGCTCCGCGGTGCGCGCGCAGGTCACGGTCGTCGTCACGGACGACACGGACCCGCTGGTCGACCTGGTGGCCGACGAGGCGCCCGACGGCGAGGCGGGCTGGTACCGGTCCGCGGTGGACGTCACCGCGTCCGCGACCGACCCGTCCGGCGTCGCGTCCGTCGACGTCGCGCTCGACGGTGCGGACTGGGTCACCACCGCGGGCGACGAGGGTGCGGTGACGGTCGCCGGCGACGGCGTCCACACCGTCCTGGCGCGGGCCACCGACACGACGGGTCGCACCGGCGCGACGCCGGCCGGGCTCACGGTGCACGTGGACGGCACCGCGCCGGTCTCGCGCGCCACCGTCGACGCCGACGCCCGCACGGTCACGCTCCGCGCGGCCGACTCGACCTCGGGCGTGGCCCGGACCGAGTACCGCACGACGGGTGGCTGGACCGCCTACACCGGTCCGGTGACCGTCGGCACCGCGGCGACGACGGTCCAGTACCGTGCGCTCGACGTCGCGGGCAACACCGAGGTCGTCAACGCGGCCGTCGTCCCGGCGGCCGGCACCGAGCCGGTGGCCAGCAAGCTGGTCGCCGTCGCCCCGGCGACGGCGACGTACGGGACCTACCCGAACGTGGCGGTCTCCGTCACCGGCTCGGGCGGCGTCCCGAGCGGGAAGGTCCGCGTCCTGGAGGGCTCGACCGTCCTGGGCTCGGCGGTGCTCGTCAACGGCCGGGCCACCGTGACCCTCGCCAAGCCGCGCGTCGGGACGCACCGTCTCACCGTGGTCTACGCGGGTGACGCGCGGTTCACCGGGTCGCAGAAGGCCCTCACCGTGAAGGTCGTCAAGGCGCCCACCATGACGTCGGTCACGGCAGCGTCACCGGGTGCCGGCAAGAAGGCGACCGCGAACGTGCGTGTCGTCGCGACGACGGGCGTCGCCGTGACCGGCAAGGTCCGCGTCACCGTCACCCGCGGCACCACGACCGTCGCGACGAAGGTCGCCACGCTCGGCTCGGGCGGCAAGGTCACCCTGACCCTGCCGGCGCTGGCGGCGGGCACCTACACCGTGAAGATCGCGTACGCCGGATCGGGGACCGTCACGGCCTCGACCGGAACGACTCGCCTGGTCGTGCGGAGCTAGGCGAGCGCAGGCCGCGGTGCCGCCGGGACCGGCACCGCGGCCCTGCCGCTCGTTGTCGCCCTCGACTGGCGGCGCTGTCCGGCACCGGACGCGTAGGCGCCTGCGACGCGGGTCGTCAGGGGCGGGCGGCGAAGCGCTCGAGCAGGTCGGCGTGGCCCGAGACGATGATGATGTCGTTCTGCGAGATGCGGGTCTCGGGCGCCGCGTACTGGAAGTCCAGGCCCGGGCTCTTCACGCCGATCACGGTCACGCCGTACCGCTCGCGGACCTTCGACTGCGCGAGCGTGAAGCCCTGCGTCTCCTTCGGGGGTCGCATCTTGACGACGGTGAAGCCGTCCTCGACCTCGATGTAGTCGAGCAGCTTGCCGGAGACCAGGTGCGCGACGCGCGCGCCGGCGTCGGCCTCCGGCAGGACCACGTGGTGCGCCCCGATGCGCTGCAGGATGCGGGCGTGCTCGGCGCTGACGGCCTTGGCCCAGATCTGGGGGACGCCGATGTCGACGAGGTTGCCGGTGATGAGCACCGACGCCTCGAGGTAGGACCCGACGCCGACGACCGCGACGGGGAACTCGCGCGCGCCGAGTTGCTCGAGCGCCTCCGGGTTGACGGCGTCGGCCTCGACGAGCGCGATCCGGCCCGCCCACTGCGCGACGAGCTCGGGACTGCGCTCGACGGCCAGCACGTCCTGGCCGAGCCGGTCGAGCGTCGCGGCGATCGCCGAGCCGAACCGGCCGAGGCCGATCACGAGCACGCCGGAGTCCTTCTTGGGCGTCCGCGGGGCGCCGCTGGTGCGGGTCGAGTCAGCCAATGATCGGCCTTTCTTCCGGGAGCCGGATCACCCGACGACGGTTGCGCAGCGCGAGCGCCGCCGCAAGCGTCATCGTGCCCGTCCGGCCGATGAACATGAGGACCGTGAGCACGTACTTGGCCGCGTCCGGCAGGTCCGGCGTGATGCCGGTGGACAGTCCGCACGTGGCGAACGCGGAGATGACCTCGAACAGCACGACGTCCAGGCTCAGCCCGGTCATCGCGAGCAGGAGCAGCGACGCGATGAGCACGAACGTCGCGGAGATGAGCGAGACCGCGATCGCGACCTGCAGGGTGTCGCGCGAGATCCGGCGCCCGTAGGCCTCGACGTCGCGGTCGCCGCGTGCCTCGGCGACGATCGCGAGCAGCATGACGGCGAGTGTCGTGACCTTGATCCCGCCCGCGGTCGACGCGGACCCGCCGCCGACGAACATGAGCGCGTCGGTGAGCAGCCACGTGCTCTCGTGCATCTGCCCGACGTCGACCGTCGAGAAGCCGCCCGAGCGCGGCATGACACCCGCGAACAGCGACGCCAGCGCGGTGGCGGACGGGTCGAGGTCGCGGAACGTGGCGGGGTTGGTCCACTCGAACGCCGCGACGATCACGGAGCCGGCGACCACGAGCGCGACGCTCGTCGTGATGGTCAGCTTGGCGTGCAGGTTCCAGCGACGCGGCTCGCGCAGGTTTCGCGCGACGTTGAGGATCACGGGGAAGCCGAGCGAGCCGATGAACACGCCGACGATGATCGGCAGCAGCACCCACCAGTCGGAGACGAACGGTGCGAGCCCCTCGGGCGTCGGCACGAAGCCCGCGTTGTTGAACGACGAGACGCCGTAGAAGGCCGCGTGCCACGCGGCGGTGCCCCAGTCCTCCTCGTACATGTGGAACCGCGGGAGCAGGACGAGCGCGATCGCGAGCTCGAGCGTCGTCGAGGTGATGATGACGGTGCGCACCAGCGAGCCGACCTCGCCGAGCCGCGTCGTCTTCGTCTCCGACGAGACGAGCAGCCGCTGCGTGAGCCCGATCCGGCGCGACACCGCCATGCCGAGCAGCGACGCGAGCGTCATCACGCCCAGGCCGCCGACCTTGATCGCGACGAGGATGGCGACCTGGCCCCACGTCGACCAGTACGAGCCGGTCGGCACCACGACCAGGCCGGTGACGGTCGTCGCCGAGGTCGCCGTGAACAGCGCGTCGATGAACGGCGCCCGGCCGCCGTGGGCCGTCGCCCACGGGGCCTCGAGCAGCACCGTGACGAGCCCGATCACGCCGAGGAAGACGCCGAGCGCCAACCGGGCCGGGGACTGGCGGGCCAGGCGATCGACGAGCTCGCGGCTGCGCCAGAACGCTGCGGCACCCCGCGCCATGCCACCTCCCCACGTCGCCGGCCTGCAGCGCCCACTCTGGCACGGCGCGGCGCGTCCGTCCGGACGGCTCACCTGGTGGAGCGCGCGGCACACCGCCGCCGGTCGGACGACCGACGCGCGGATCGGAACCTCCGCGTGATCGACACGGCGCGTCGCGTGTGTTGGGGTGGGCGGATGACGGGGCGCGTGCGGGTCGTGTGGGCGCCCGAGCTGCTGGGCTACGACTTCGGCCACGGCCACCCCATGACCTCCGAGCGCCTCGACCTGACGATGCGGCTCGCCGAGTCGCTCGCGGTCCTCGCAGGCGACGACGTCGAGCGCGTCGGTGCCGAGCCCGCCGCCGACGAGCTGCTGCACACGGTGCACGACCCGCTCTACGTCGCCGCGGTGCACGCGGCCGCCGAGCACGGCCGGCTGGACCTGGAGCGCGGCCTGGGCACCGACGACGACCCGGTCTTCCCGCACATGCACGCCGCGGCGGCGCGGGTGGTGCAGGGCTCGGTCGACGCGGCGCTCGCGGTGTGGTCGGGTCAGGTCGAGCACGCGGTCAACGTCGCGGGCGGGCTGCACCATGCCAAGCCCGGCGCCGCATCGGGGTTCTGCGTGTACAACGACGCCGCGGTGGCGATCCGCGCGCTGCAGGCCGCCGGCGCGCGGCGGGTCGCGTACGTCGACGTGGACGCGCACCACGGCGACGGCGTGCAGGACGTGTTCTGGAGCGACCCGAACGTGCTCACGGTGTCGCTGCACGAGACCGGGCACGCGCTGTTCCCCGGCACCGGCCACCCGCGCGAGGTCGGCGGCCCGGGCGCCGAGGGCACGGCGGTCAACATCGCGCTGCCCTCGGGCACCGGGGACGCGGGGTGGCTGCGCGCGTTCGACGCGGTGGTGCCGGCCGTCGTGCGCGCGTTCGAGCCCGACGTCCTGGTGACGCAGCACGGCTGCGACTCGCACCTGCTCGACCCGCTCACGCACCTGCGCGTCTCGGTCGACGCGCAGCGCCTGGTCGCGCAGCGGCTGCACGACCTGGCGCACGAGGTCGCGGGCGGGCGCTGGCTCGCGCTGGGCGGTGGCGGCTACGCGGTGATCGACGTGGTGCCGCGCGCGTGGACCCACCTGCTCGGCATCGTCGTGCACCGTCCCGTCGACCCGGCGACCCCCGTCCCCGCCACGTGGTCCGACCTCGTCCGCGACCGCTACGGCCGGTCGGGCCCCCCGACGATGTCCGACGGCGCCACCGCGACCTTCCGACCGTGGAGCGCGGGCTACGACCCGTCCGACGACCTGGACCGGGTCGTGCGGGCGACCCGGGCCGCGGTCTTCCCGCTGCTCGGCCTCGACACGGACTACGACTGACCCCGATTCCGCCGGTGGTGGCTGGCCGACTGGTTTGAGTACCTACGGTCACAGGCGGACTCGACTGGACTACTCCCGGCGCGACAGCAACGCGGAGACTTCCTTCCCGGGCACCCGGACCCGCAGCTGCTCCACGACCTGCTGCCCCCGGTCTTCGCCGACCGCAAGGATCGGGCGGACGAAGCAGAAGCGGTCCGGATAGTGGCCGGCCGCCTCAGCGGCCTGACCGCAAGCAACTCGAAGTGTCATCAAAACCTGCGGCAGTCCCCTCCGACGACCACCACGCTGCTCTCGCCGAGCAGGTTCAACCCGCACAGGAGCGGCAGAGAGCCTGAGGCACTTCACCCATCCCAGCAGGCCACGAGCCTTCAACATCTCACCGACGCGACGACCCGTCCTCACCACGAACCGCGAAGAGCCGCCATAGCGGCGGACACGAGAGCAGGGCCCAGACCCGCCAGCCACCGCGCACGTCCCGTGGCACTGCGATCAACCTGGGAACTCGACGGATGGCGGCGCGGACGCCACCACGATGCGACCAAAGTCGCCCTCGACCGTGTAGACGTCGTCGGTCACCCGCAGGGCGTCAACCGATCCGTAGTCCTGTTCCCCCGTAGCGTCGGTCGCCGGCACCGAGCCCTGCCCTTCCCACCTCAGCGACGACACGCCTTCGAATCGAAGGACACCTCGGCGATGGCAGTACTGCTCGCCAACCTTCGGCGCCTCGTACCGAGGATGAGACTCGCGGAGGACCAGGTCGACTACGAACTCCAGAACCCCCGGCCGCGCGGTGATGTCTAGCACCCAACTGTCCTCGAGGTAGAGGCCCTCGAAGCCGAGGATGCTCCAGTAGTCAGACATCGCGATCACCAATCCCACACGATCGGGGTGTGGTTGCCCGGGCTGGTCCTCGACACCGGGTTCCCGAATGGGTCGATCCTGGTCCCGTCGGGATTCCTGAGCTCGACGTGCGGACCGCCGCTCCCGGGGGTCCGGGGACTGCCCTGCTTGATCGTCACCCGCACAACACCGTTCCCGTCGGTGTACTTGACCGGTCCTGTCGGCGTCTTACTGCGAGCCCACCCCTGGGCTGCCCCGAACTCGTCAAGCTGTGACGCCGTGGCTCGCCCGCCCGCAGTAAGTTGCCCCACCGCGAAGTCCGCGTCGTACTTGACCAGTGCGGTGCCGGTATTTGTTGCTTTGACGAACCGTTTGCCCCATTTGGCTGCGGTGCCGAGCCAGCCGAGCATGGGGATGGTACCTGCTGCGGAGAATCCCGCGTCGACCCAGTTGCCTTCGGCGGCGTACCAGCCGGCGTTGATCGCGTCGGCGGGTTCCCCGATGCCGGGGATCAGGCCGATCATGTCGAGGGCGAGGTGTCCGAGCTGCGATGCGGTGAACGGCTGCTGCTGGTCGTACTGGCGGTAGTACCCGTTGGACTTGGCGGTGTTGACCTGCGCGACCATGCCCGGGGTGGGGTGCGGGTTGCCCGCGGCCCAGAGCCTGGTGGTGTTGGTCAGGGTGATCGCCGAGCCCGTGCTCCCAGAGATGTCGAGCTTCTCCACGTACCCGCCGCTGGTGCCCTGGTGGGTGTAGCGGTACCCGGCTGTGGAGCCGTCCCACATGAGCCCGG
>NZ_BJWG01000012.1 GCF_007990245.1 Cellulomonas composti
ACGACCGATCCCCGCCGCGCGGGTGGGGTTCTCGTCGCGTGGCGGCGGGCGGTCTACCCGCAGCGGCCGGCCGGCGCGCGGCCTGGTGGGCCGGCGGTGGCTGCGCGCCGCGTGGGTGGAGATCCCGTCGCGTGGCGGCGGGATCTCCACCCACCGCAACCGATCCGCGCTACGCGGGTGGGGTTCTCGTCGCGTGGCGGCGGGAGGTCTACCCGCAGCGGGCTCCGGGTGCGGCGTGGGCGGGCGGGGCGGGTCAGGCGGTGCGGACGAAGATGTGCCGCGCCACCTCGTCGGGGAGGTCCAGGACCGTGGCGCCGCCGACGGTGCCGACCGTCGTGGTGCCCGCGGAGCGCTCGATCGTGATCTCGACGCCCGGGAGCACGCCGGCGTCGTCGAGCCGCGTCAGCAGCTCGACGTCCACCTGCAGGGGCTCGGCGATGCGCGCGACGACCGCCCGGCCGTCGACGCTCATGTCGACCAGCGCGACCACGCCGTCGAGGAAGCTGACGCGTGTCTGCTCCTCGCCGATCTCGCCGAGGCCGGGGATCGGGTTGCCGTACGGGTCGAAGTGCGGGTGGCCGAGCAGTGCCGCGAGCCGCTTCTCGACGCGCTCGCTCATCACGTGCTCCCAGCGGCACGCCTCCTCGTGGACGTAGGGCCACTCGAGCCCGACGACGTCCGTGAGGAGCCGCTCCGCGAGCCGATGCTTGCGCATGACGCGCGTCGCCTTCGCACGGCCGAGGTCCGTGAGCTCGAGGTGCCGGTCGCCCGTCACGACGACGAGGCCGTCGCGTTCCATGCGCGCGACGGTCTGCGAGACGGTCGGGCCCGAGTGCCCCAGTCGCTCCGCGATCCGAGCGCGCAAGGGCGTGATGCCTTCCTCAGTGAGCTCGTAGACCGTCTTGAGGTACATCTCCGTCGTGTCGATCAGGTCGCTCACCGCACTGCCTCCTGGTCCGCTGCCGGCCGCACACCCCGCGACCGCACGGGCCCAGGTTAGTTGCTCGCCCTGGACGATGTGGGGCCCTATCCTCGCGACGTGCCGATCACCATCCCCGCCGACCTGCTGCCCGTGGACGGGCGCTTCGGTTCTGGCCCCTCCAAGATCCGTCCCGAGCAGGTCGACGCGCTCGCGTCCGTCGGCCGCACGCTGCTGGGGACCTCCCACCGCCAGGCGCCCGTGCGCGGCGTCGTCGCGCGTGTCCGCGCCGGCCTGACCGAGCTGCTCGGCCTGCCCGACGGCTACGAGATCGCGCTGGGCAACGGCGGCTCGACGCTGTTCTGGGACGTGGCGACCTGCTGCCTCGTCGAGCGGCGGGCCGCGCACGGCGTGTTCGGCGAGTTCAGCGCGAAGTTCGCGGCCGCGACCACCGCGGCGCCGTTCCTCGACGAGTCGGTCGTCACGTCCGCACCGCCCGGTGGCGTCGCGGTGCCGGCACCGCACGACGACGTCGACGTCTACGCGTGGCCGCAGAACGAGACCTCGACCGGCACCATGGCGCCCGTGAGCCGTGTCGCGGACAACGGGCTCGTCGTGGTCGACGCGACCTCTGCCGCGGGCGGCCTGGACGTCGAGGTGGCGCAGACCGACGTCTACTACTTCGCTCCGCAGAAGTCCTTCGCATCGGACGGCGGGCTGTGGCTCGCCGCGCTGTCCCCCGCGGCGGTCGAGCGTGCCGCCCGGGTCGAGCCGACCCGCTGGGTGCCCGAGAGCCTCTCGCTGACGACCGCGATCACCAACTCACGCCTCGACCAGACCCTCAACACGCCGGCCATCGCGACGCTCGTGCTGCTCGCCGAGCAGCTCGACTGGATGCTCGAGAACGGCGGTCTGGCGTGGGCGGCCGGCCGCAGCGCGCAGTCGTCGGGGCACGTCTACCGCTGGGCCCAGGAGCGCGAGTGGGCCACGCCGTTCGTCCCGGACCCGGCTGACCGCTCGGCCGTCGTCGCGACGATCGACCTCGCACCCGAGGTCTCCGCGCCCACGGTCGCGAGCGTGCTGCGCGCGCACGGGGTCGTCGACGTCGAGCCCTACCGCAAGCTGGGACGCAACCAGCTGCGCATCGCGGTCTACCCGGCGGTGGACCCGCAGGACGTCGTCGCGCTCACGGCGTGCATCGACCACGTGGTCGCGCACCTCGTCTGACGCGCCTCGCCCGCACACGACGAAGGTCCGGACCCACGGTCCGGACCTTCGTCGTTCAGCCTCAGGACGCCTGGTGGCGGCGGCGGGCGAGGAACATCAGGAGGCCACCCACGGCGACCAGACCCGCGCCGGCGATCACGATCGGCATCGTGTTGCTACCGGTCGAGGACAGCTCCGGCGCCGGCGGCGCCGCGTTGAGCGGGCTCGTGAGGCACTGCGGCGAGGACGGCGGGTAGGTGACGTCGACGGTCATCTCAGGGTTGACCTCGAACTTCACCTGGGTGTCGGGGCGCACCCAGTCCCACTGGTCACCCTCGACCCAGGTGCCGTCGGGCAGCAGCGTCCAGCCCGGCCAGTCGACGGCGTTCCCGTTGTCGTCGACCACGGCGCCGGGCCACAGCACCGTGCCGGTCAGCGGCAGGTCGGACTGCACGAAGTCGGCGCCGCCCGGGTTGATCCAGGTGATCGTGACGGTCGTGTTCGGCGACCCGATCGCCTTGACCGCGTAGCTGAGCTTCGGCACGTCGTTGTCGCAGAAGGGCTTGAGGAGCTGGATCTGCAGCTCACACGGCCCTGGGGGGCCGTAGTCGTCCGAGTCCTGCAGGCATCCGTACTCCTGGGACGGACTGGGGGACGGCGTCGCGGACGTCGCTACGGTGGCGCCGCCCAGGATCGTCCACGCCGCGAAGACCACGACGAGAAGCGCCTTGACGAAACGGCTCATCGGACAAGCACCACCTCAGGATGATTCGGACATATCGGATGGGCCCATCTTGCCCCGTGCGCAACCCCGCAGACAGCGACAGATCGGGTGATTTCGGACGCCGTTCGGGTGAACGTGTCGCTCGCACGCGTCCTACTGACAGGTGACGGCCACATGCCCCGGGCGATCGGCGGTCGGCGTCGTCCACACGTCGACCCGGCCGTCGACCACCGGGACGGTGGCGAGGTAGGTCACGGACTCGCCCGGTGCGAGCAACGACGACACCTGCTGGACCGGTCGGCCCGCCTCGGACGCCGCCCGTCCGGCGAAGCCGTCGCCCGTGCGCAGCGTCGGCAGCTCGGTGCCCTGCGGGCCGAACACGGTCACCCGCGTGGCGAGCCAGCCGCGCGGGACGCTCTCCTCACGCGTCCCGAGGATCTCGTCGCGCCACGTCAGCAGGTCCGCGGGCGGGTCGTACGCCAACGCGATCCGCACGGTCGCCGTCGGTGCCGCGCCCGAGCACTCCAGATCCTCGACCGTGACATCGGCGGTGAGGTCGTAGTCCAGCTTGCCGGCGGTCGCGTCGTCGAGGAACACGCCCACGCTCGCGCCGTCCTGCCCGGACAGGAACGCGCCGCCGAGCGTCGTCGCGGCGAGCGTCGCCTGCTCGTCGGGATCGGCCGACCACACCCGCACGCGGCGCTGGTCGGTCGCCTCGAGCGCGGCGCTCACGACCTCGTCGGACTCGCCCGCGCCGCTCGCGACCGCGGCGAGCAACCCGGCGGCCACGGACGCGAAGTACTCGTCGGCCGCGGCGTCGTCAGGGGCCTCGAGGTACACACCGCGCAGCGTGCGCTGCAGGAAGTCCTTGCTGTCCACGACCGTCCCGTCGGGCAGCGCGAGCGGACCGGTCGCCTCGAGCATGAGCTGCACCGCCACGGGGTCGAGCGCGAGCACCGCGTCGACGTCGGGCCCGCCGTCCGCGAGCCACAGCTCACGCGCGAGCTGAGCGGTGCGCGGGAAGTCCGGCGTCATGACGGTGTCCTGGATCCAGCGGCCCACGTTCTCGCCCTGGACGTCGACCTCGTCGGCGGTGAGCGCGACCACGGGCTCGTCGGGGTGCGCGACGTGCCGCGCCGCCTTCTGCTGCACGAGCGTCACCTCCCCGTCGTCCACCCGGACGACGAGCGCGCTCCCGACGATGCCGCCCGCGCTGCGCAGCTCGGCCGAGTTGAGCGCGAGCACGAGGTACGTGCGCGGTTCGTCGGCGCCCAGCATCCCCGGCATCAGGGCCGCGGTCGTCGCGGCCGAGGTCAGCGTCGAGGACGCCTCGTCGAGGGCGTCGTCGACCGTCACGACCGCGTCACGCAGGGGTCCGACGAGGGGGCCGCGGTCGATCGCAGCGACCCGGCCCGCCGCGTCGGTGGCGATCTGCGCCGAGGACGCGAGCGGCGCCTGCACGGCGCTCATCGCCGCGAGGTCGATGCGGCCGTCGGCGCCGCGCAATCCGTCGCCCGTGAGCAGCGCGCCCGCGTCCTCCGCGGCCGGCAGGGCGCCGACGGCGACGTCGTCGAGCGACTGCGCGACGGTTCGGACCGCGACGAGCTGCGCGCCGAGCCACGGCGCGTGCTCGGCAAGGCTCCAGACCGGGTCCTCCACGCGCTCACGGGCCCGCGCGGTGGCGTCCTGCACCGCCGGCAGCCGCTCGTCGATGGCCTGGAGCTGCGCGAGCCCGTGCTCGGCCGTGACGTCGTCGAGCTGGACCCGGGCGTCCTGGAGCGCGTTCACCGCGCCGTACGCGCGGTAGCCCACCCAGGCGAGCGCCGCCACCAGTGCGACGACGACGAGCACGAACCCGAGCGCGACCGCACGCCCCCGTCGGCGGCGCGGGCGGGGTGCCGCGGCCGCGGGCGCCTCGGGCGCGTCCGGTGCCGCCGGCGCAGACTCCACCCCGGTCGTCATGCGGCGATCGTGACATACCGGACACTGCGCATCCGCGCTCGCGCACGTGATTCACCCTGGTCCCCCGCTCACGGTTCACCCGCTCGGCGGCACCGTGGCCGGCGGATCAGGCCGCGGTGAGGGCGTCCGACGCCTCCTGCGCGCCGGCCCGCGCGAGCGCGGCCTCCCGCTCGACCACGGGGTGCACGACCTCGAGGTGCGGCCGGCTCAGGTGGTAGCGCACGCGCACGTCCCAGGCCCGCCGGGCCCAGATCGCGGCTCCGGTCGCGACGAGCAGCGCGGAGATCGAGCCGACGCCGATCGCCCACCGGGCGCCGAACGTCTCACCGATCCAGCCGACGATCGGCGAACCCACGGGGGTCGCACCGAGGAAGACCATCATGTAGAGCGCCATGACGCGGCCGCGCATCTCGGGCGACGTGGTGAGCTGGATGGTCGCGTTCGCCGCGGTCATCATCGTGAGCGAGGCGAGCCCGACGGGGATGCACGCGATCGCGAACGACGGGTACGTGGGCATGAGCGCCATGACGCCCGTCGCGATGCCGAACCCGAACGCCGCACCGATGACGAGCCGCACGCGCGGCTGCTCCCGCCGGGCGGCGAGCAGCGCACCCGCGAGCGAGCCGATCGCGAGCACCGACCCGAGGATCCCGTACTCCCCCGCACCCTTGCCGAACTCGGTGCTCGCCATCATGGCGCTCGTGAGCTGGAAGTTGAGGCCGAAGGTCGACACGACGCCGACCACCACCATGATCACGATGATGTCCGTGCGGTGCCGCACGTAGCGCATGCCCTCGCGGATCTGTCCCTTGGCGCGGGGCGCGCTCGGCATCCGCTGCAGCTCGGAGGCGCGCATCTGCGTGAGCGCGAAGATCGTCGCACCGAACGTCACGGCGTTGATGAGGAAGACCCAGCCGGTGCCGACGGCCGCGATGAGCAGGCCCGCGACACCGGGGCCGATCAGCCGCGCCGCGTTGAACGACGCGCTGTTGAGGCCGACGGCGTTCGACAGCCGTTCCGGCGGCACCAGCTCGGCGACGAACGTCTGGCGGACCGGTCCGTCGATCGCGGTCACGCAGCCGAGCGCCAGCGCGAAGACGTACACGTGCCACAGCTGCGCATGGCCGGAGAGCACGAGCGCGCCGAGGCCCGCCGCGAGCACGCCCTGCGCGACCTGCGTCGCCATCAGCAGCTTGCGCCGGTCGAGCCGGTCGGCGAGCACGCCCGCCCACGCGGACAGGAAGAGCACCGGCGCGAACTGCAGCGCTGTCGTGATGCCGACCGCGACGCCCGACTGGTCGGACAGCTGCGTGAGCACGAGCCAGTCCTGCGCGACGCGCTGCATCCAGGTGCCGACGTTCGCGACGAGCGCGCCGGCGAACCACAGCCGGTAGTTGAAGAGGCGGAGCGAGGCGAACGTCGTCACGAGGTCGCGATCCTGCGCAGCAGCGCGGCGGCCTCGACGAGCAGCGCCTTCTCGTCGGGCGTGAGGGTCTCGAGGCGGGCCGCGAGCCAGACGAGACGGCGGTGCCGCGTCTCGGCGACCTCCTCCACCCCGGCCTGGGTGAGCGAGACGACGACGGCGCGTCCGTCGGTCGGGTGGTCGTCCTTGCGGACCAGGCCACGCTCGACGAGGCAGCCGACCGTCCGCGTCATCGCGGGCGGCTGGATCCGTTCGAGCTCGGCGAGCTGACCCGGCGTGAGCGAGCCGTGCTTGGACAGCCACATCAGCGCGCTGTACTGCGGGTCGCTGAGCGCCGCGCTGCCGCGCTCGGCGCGGATCCGGCGCGACGCGACGGCGATCGCCCCGCGCAGCTCGCCCGCCAGCTCGAGCACCGCGGCGTCGGAGGTCGACGACGGCGACGGTGCGGGGCCGGCGGGGGTGGACGACATGGTCGTTACCCTACATCATTACCTGAAGTAATGAGATGGGATCTCGGTCACGGTCGTCGGGCCGGTGCGGACCTCACGGCCGCCCGAGCGCGCGGTACGTCCAGCCGGCCGCGCGCCAGTGCGCGGGGTCCAGCACGTTGCGGCCGTCGAGCAGGTTGCGGTGCGCCACCACGGCGGCCAGCGCGTCGGGCTCGAGCGCGCGGTACTGCGCCCACTCGGTCGCGAGCAGCACGACGTCGGCGTCCTGCGCCGCCGTCAGCACGTCGTCGGCGTAGTGCAGGTTCGGCCACTTCGCGCGCGCGTTCGCCACACCCTGCGGGTCCGTGACGACGACGTGCGCGCCCTGCTTCTCGAGGCCGTCCGCGACGGACAGCGCCGGGGAGTCGCGGATGTCGTCGGAGTCAGGCTTGAACGTGGCACCCAGCACCGCGACGCGCTTGCCCGTGAGCGACCCGCCGACGACCTCGCGTGCGAGCTCGACCATCCGCTCGCGCCGCCGGATGTTGATCGAGTCGACCTCGCGCAGGAACGTGAGCGCCTGGTCCACGCCGAGCTCGCCGGCGCGCGCCATGAACGCGCGGATGTCCTTGGGCAGGCAGCCGCCGCCGAAGCCGAGGCCCGCGTTGAGGAAGCGCCGGCCGATGCGGTTGTCGTAGCCGATCGCGTCGGCGAGCCGGGTGACGTCGGCGCCGGTCGCCTCGCACAGCTCGGCCATCGCGTTGATGAACGAGATCTTCGTCGCGAGGAAGGAGTTCGCGGCGACCTTCACGAGCTGCGCGGTCGCGTAGTCCGTCACGACGAGCGGCGTCTCGTCGGCCAGCGGAGTCGCGTACACCTCGTCGAGCGCCGCGCGGGCGGCCTCGCCGGCCGGGGTGACCACCCCGTCGTCGTCGGTCGGCAGGCCGTACACCAGCCGGTCGGGGTGCAGCGTGTCGTTCACCGCGAACCCCTCGCGCAGGAACTCGGGGTTCCAGACCAGCGTCGCGCCCGTCGGCTCGACGAGCTGCGCCAGGCGCTCCGCGGTACCGACCGGCACCGTCGACTTGCCGGCGACGACGTCACCCGGGCGCAGGTACGGCAGGAGCGCCGTGACCGACGCGTCCACGTACGTGAGGTCGGCGCGGAACTCACCGGCCATCTGCGGCGTGCCCACGCACACGAAGTGCACCTTGGCGCCCGCGACAGCGGCGATGTCGGTGCCGAAGGTCAGCCCGCCGGCCGCGCCGGCCTCGGTCAGCAGCTCGGGCAGGCCCGGCTCGAAGAACGGTGCGCGTCCGGCCCGCAGCAGCGCGACCTTCGCCTCGTCGACGTCGATCCCGACCACCTCGTGGCCGAGCGACGCCATCGCGGCGGCGTGCACCGCACCCAGATAGCCACAGCCGATGACGCTGACGCGCATGGACCCACCTTCTCGACGATGCGGACTGCCGCGACGACTCTACCGGCGGCCCGCGCCACGCTCGTCGTCGGAGGTCCCGCGAACGAACGGCGGGCCGCCCCCGAGGGGACGGCCCGCCGCGGCAGGACGGGATCAGCCGACGAGCTGCTCGATCGGCGCCCGGACGAAGTACAGGACGAACAGGCCCGCGATGAGCCACATGAGGGGGTGCACCTTGCGCGCCTTGCCGACCACGACCTGCAGGATCACGTACATGATCACGCCGCCGCCGATACCCGCGGTGATCGAGTACGTGAACGGCATGAGGACCATCGTGAAGAACGCCGGGATGGCGATCGTGTAGTCCTTCCAGTCGATGTCCAGCACCTGCGTCACCATGAGGAAACCGACGACGACGAGCGCCGGGGCGGCCGCCTGCGACGGGATCACGGCGACGAGCGGCGCGAGGAACGTCGCGAGCAGGAAGGCCACGCCGGTGACGACCGACGCGAGGCCCGTGCGCGCGCCGTCGCCGACGCCCGCGGCCGACTCGATGTAGGACGTGTTGCTCGAGACGCCGGCGGCACCGCCCGCGGCGGCGGCGATCGAGTCGACGACGAGGATCTGCTGCGAGCGCGGCGGGTTGCCCTTCGCGTCGAGCAGGCCCGCCTCGCCACCGACCGCGACCATCGTGCCCATCGTGTCGAAGAAGTCCGCGAGGAGCAGCGAGAACACGAGCAGCACGACGGAGATCGCGCCGATCTTGCCGAACGCGCCGAACAGCGAGAAGTGGCCGAGCAACGAGAAGTTCGGCGTCGAGACGATCTTGTCCGGGATCCCGGGCTCCGTCAGGCCCCACGAGTCGATGTCGGCGATCGCGTTCACGACGATCGCGAGGACGGTCGTCACGAGGATCGAGATGAGGATCGCGCCGCGCACCTTCTTGACGAGCAGGACGACGGTGAGGATCAGACCGAACGCGAACACGGCCACGGGCCAGGTCGCGATCGAACCGTTCACGCCGAGCGTGACGGGCACCGCCGGCGGGAAGTCCGGGCTCCACGGCGCGGTCACGAAGCCCGCGTCGAAGAAGCCGATGAACGCGATGAACAGACCGATGCCGACGCTGATCGCGGTCTTGAGCCACACCGGGACGGCGTTGAAGACCGCCTGCCGGAACCCGGTGAACACCAGCACCAGGATGATGAGGCCCTCGAGGACGACGATGCCCATCGCGTCGGCCCACGTCATGTCGGGCAGCACCGCGATGGAGAACGCGACGACCGCGTTGATGCCGAGGCCGGCCGCGAGCGCGAGCGGGAACCGCGCGACGACCCCCATGAGGATCGTCAGGACGCCGGCGACCAGGGCGGTCGTCGCCGCGATCGTGCTCTTGCTGGCGAGCTCGGCACCGGTCCCGTCGGTGCCGCCGAGGATGTTGGGGTTGAGGACGATGATGTAGGCCATCGTGAAGAACGTGACGAGGCCGCCGCGGATCTCGGTGCCGACGGTCGAGCCGCGGGCCGTGATCTCGAAGTAGCGGTCGAGCCCGTTCCTGGGCACGGGAGGATCGGTGCGCTCCGTGGGAGCCGCGTCGGTCGAAGACATGCGCGCAGTGTGTCAGAGGCGTGAAGGCACCGGGAGCGTTCTGTGCATTCGGGAGGCCGATTCCGCGGCCGCACACTCCCCCCAGGGGTGAAGATCGGGCTCCGATGGGGGTCGGACGTCCCACCGACCTGCCCCGATCCGCCGCCTGGACCATACTGACGGACCATGCACGGGATCATCCTCGCGGGCGGCTCCGGGACGCGGTTGCACCCCATCACGCTCGGCGTGAGCAAGCAGCTCGTCCCCGTGTGGGACAAGCCGATGATCTACTACCCGCTCTCGACGCTGCTGCTCGCCGGCATCCAGGACGTCCTGATCATCACCACGCCGCACGACGCGGAGCAGTTCCACCGTCTGCTGGGCGACGGCAGCCAGTTCGGCATCGCGATCTCCTACGCCGTGCAGTCGGAGCCGAACGGCCTCGCGCAGGCCTTCGTCATCGGCGCCGACTTCGTGCGCGACGAGAAGGTCGCGCTCGTCCTCGGCGACAACATCTTCTACGGCACCGGGCTGGGCGACCAGCTCGCGCGGTTCGGGGACGTCGAGGGTGCCGCGGTGTTCGCCTACCGGGTCGCGGACCCCACGGCGTACGGCGTGGTCGAGTTCGACGAGCACGGGCAGGCGCTGTCGATCGAGGAGAAGCCCGTGCGGCCCCGCTCGTCGTACGCGATCCCCGGCCTGTACTTCTACGACAACGACGTCGTCGGGATCGCACGCGACCTGGCGCCCTCGGCGCGCGGTGAGTACGAGATCACCGACGTGAACCGCGCCTACCTCGAGGCGGGCCGGCTGCACGTCGAGGTGCTCCCGCGCGGCACCGCGTGGCTCGACACCGGGACGTTCGAGTCGCTGCTCGCCGCGAGCGACTACGTGCGGGCGATCGAGCAGCGGCAAGGCCTCAAGATCGGTGCACCCGAGGAGGTCGCGTGGCGTCGCGGGCTCTTGTCCGACGACGAGCTGCGCACGCGTGCCGTCGCGCTGGGCAAGTCCGGCTACGGCACCTACCTGCTCGGGCTGCTCGAGGACCCGACCGCGCGCTGAACCGCGTCCGGCGCCCGCTGCCCGGCAGCCCCGCCGACCGTCAGCCCGCCAGCACTCCCGCCGCAGCGAGCGCCCACCGCGAACGCCAGTCGCCGATCGGGTCGAGCCCGGCTGCCCGCAGCGCGGCGTGGCCGAGCACCGAGTACGCGGGCCGGGGCGCAGGGCGCACGAAGGCGTCCGACGTCGTGCGGTGCACCACGTCCGGGCTCAGGCCCGCGGCCCCCACCACCTCCCGCGCGAAGTCGTACCAGGTCGTCTCGCCCGACGAGGTCGCGTGGTAGATCCCGGACGGCACCCGGGCCGCCACGAGCCGCACGACGAGGTCGGCGACGTCCACCGTCCACGTCGGCTGACCGCGTTGGTCCTCGACGACGTCGACGGAGCCGCGTTCGGCGGCGACCCGGGCGATCGTGCGCGGGAAGCACGAGCCGTGCGCGCCGTAGAGCCACGCGGTGCGCACCACCAGGTGGTCGCCGCCCGAGGCGGTCACCGCCCACTCCCCGGCCGCCTTGGTGCGGCCGTACGCCGACGCCGGCGCGATCGGGGCGCGCTCGTCGTACGGGGTGCTCCCGGTGCCGTCGAACACGTAGTCGGTGGAGAGGTGCACGAGCCGGGCACCCGCCGCCACGGCGGCGCGCGCGAGGTTGGCGGCGCCGACCGCGTTGACGTCGAAGGCCTCCGCCTCGGCGGCCTCGGCGTCGTCGACCCGGGTGTACGCGGCGCAGTTCACGACGACGTCGGCGCCCGACGCGACCTGGGCGCACCGCCGCGCGTCACGCACGTCGAGCTCGTCGTGACCGACCGCGACGACCTCGTCGCCCCCGCCGGCGAGCCGCGCGACGAGGTCCTGGCCCAACATCCCGCCCGCACCCACGACGACCCAGCGCATGCCGCTCCTTTCGGGTTCCCTCGTCCGTCGCCAGCGTAGGGGCCGGCCCCGGCGGGCGAACGGTGAACGCCGCGGTGTCACCCGTGCGCCACGCCCCGGCGACGGCGTTTCACCCGGACATACCGCCACGACCGCGACGGGGACCGACCTAGGCTGCGGCCATGCGACTCCTCGTGACCGGCGGTGCGGGCTTCATCGGCTCGAACTTCGTGCACCAGAGCGTGCGTGAGCATCCCGACGTGCGCGTCACCGTGCTCGACCTGCTCACCTACGCGGGCGACCGGCGCTCGCTCGAACCCGTCGCCGACGACGTCGAGCTCGTCGAGGGCGACGTCGCGGACGCGGCCCTCGTCGACGCGTTGGTCGCCCGCAGCGACGTCGTCGTGCACTTCGCCGCCGAGTCGCACAACGACAACTCGCTCGCCGAGCCGTGGCCGTTCGTGCGGACGAACCTCGTCGGCACCTACACGCTGCTCGAGGCCGTCCGCCGGCACGGCGTGCGCTACCACCACATCTCGACCGACGAGGTGTACGGCGACCTCGAGCTCGACGACCCGGCGCGCTTCGACGAGAGCACGCCGTACAACCCCTCATCGCCCTACTCGTCGACCAAGGCCGGCTCCGACCTGCTGGTCCGCGCCTGGGCGCGCTCCTTCGGCGTGCGCGCGACGATCTCGAACTGCTCCAACAACTACGGCCCGTACCAGCACGTGGAGAAGTTCATCCCGCGCCAGATCACCCAGCTCGTCGACGGCGCCCGGCCGAAGGTCTACGGCACGGGCGCCAACGTCCGGGACTGGATCCACGTCGAGGACCACAACAGCGCGGTCTGGCGGATCCTCGAGGACGGCGCTCCCGGGCGGACCTACCTCGTCGGCGCGGACGGCGAGGCCGACAACCTGACGGTCGTGCGCACGCTCCTGGAGATCTTCGGACGCCCGGCCGACGACATCGAGTTCGTCGCCGAGCGCCCGGGTCACGACCTGCGCTACGCGATCGACCCGACGCTCCTGCGCACCGAGCTCGGCTGGCGGCCGCGGTACACCGACTTCCGCAGCGGACTCGAGTCGACCGTCGCGTGGTACGTCGACAACGAGGCGTGGTGGCGGCCCGCCAAGGCCGCGACCGAGGAGCGCTACGCGCAGCAGAGCCGCTGAGGCAGCCGGCTCGAGCTCACGAGCGAGCAGAGCGCTCCGCGACGTACGCCGCGACCTCGTCGGCTCGCGGCAGCAGACCCGCCGCGAGCGCGTCGGCGAGCGAGGGCGCGTCCCTGTCCTTGTCCGAGAGCACCGGGACGAGCGGGCTGCCGTCGCGCCCGGTCGTCGGCCAGTCGATCGCGAGATCCGGGTCGAGCGGGTGCACGCCGTGCTCACCGGTCGGCGCGTACGGGGCCGAGCACAGATAGACCACGGTCGAGCCGTCGGCGAGCGACAGGAACGCGTGCCCGAGCCCCTCGGAGAGGTACACCGCGCGATGCCCGACGTCGTCGAGCAGCACCGAGTCCCAGCGTCCGAACGTCGGCGAGCCGACCCGCAGGTCGACCACCACGTCCAGGACCGCACCGGCGACGCACGTCACGTACTTCGCCTGCCCCGGCGGCACGTCCGCGAAGTGCACGCCGCGCAGCACGCCGGCCGCCGAGACCGACACGTTCGCCTGGTGCAGGTCGAACCGGTGCCCGATCGCCGCCGCGAGGTCGGCGCCGCGGAACCACTCCTGGAACCGTCCCCGCGCGTCACCGAACGTCGGGTTCTCGACGACGAAGGCCCCCGCCACCGCCAGCGGCTCCACACCCATCCGGCCTGCCCCTCTCGTCCCGGTTCGCGGAGCACCAGTGTGGCGGTCCGGACGCCCCGCGCGGGCCGGGGGCGCGGGTGACTTCGCGTCGGCCACAATGGGCGCCATGCCCGCTCCTGACGGTCCCGTGCGCGTGCTCGCGGTGTGCACCGGCAACATCTGCCGCTCACCCGCGACCGAACGCCTGCTCGCCGCCGCGCTCGGCGTCGCCCACCGCGGAGCCGCCCCGCTCGGCGGGGTCGAGGTCGGCTCGGCCGGCACGCGCGCGCTCGTCGGGTACGCCATGACCGACGAGATGGCGGCGCTGGTCGCCGCCGACGGGGCGTCCCCCGCCGGGTTCACGGCCCGTCGGCTGACCGCCGACCTGGTCGCCCAGGCCGATCTCGTGCTCGCGCTGACCCGCGCGCACCGCAGCGAGGTCGTCGCGCTGCAGCCCGCCGCCGTGCGGCGCACGTTCACGCTGCGCGAGCTCGCACGTCTCGTCGCAGGCGCCCGACCCGACGAGGTGCGCGCGACCGGCCCCGACGTCGCGACGCGGCTCGTCGCCCTGCCCGAGCTGCTCGCGCCGAGACGGCGCGCGGCGCACCGGCCCGACGACGACGACGTCGTCGACCCCTACGGTCGCGGCGCCGCGACATACCTCGAGAGCCACGTCGCGATCTGTGCGGCCGTGCGCGCGCTCGCCGACGCCGTGCGCGACCCCGAGCCTGCGCCAGTGCCCGGTCCGGTGCCCGCTCCCGTCCCCGCCGCGCCCGCGTCGTAGGCTCCTCGCGTGCCGTCCCCCACCCACGCCCCGCCGCCGCCGGTCGCGGTCGATCTCGCGCGCGTGGTGCAGGTCGGCCTCGCACTCTGGGCGATCGGGCTCGTCGTGACCGTGGGGCTCGCGCTGACCGACGTCACCGACTGGGTGCCCGCCGCGACGTGCGGCGCCGGCATCGCGATCGGGTTCGCCGCGCTCGCCTGGACCCGCCGGCACTAGCCCGCGGCACCAGCACCGCGGCACTAGGCCTCCGGTTCGGGCTCCGCCCAGGCCACGTCCAGCACGACGTCCCCCGCACGCGACTCGTCCGCGAGGACCGCCTCGATCGCGTGCCGCAACGACCAGCGGCCCGTCGTCTGGGCGATCGCCGCGGCCAGCCCCGCGAGCGTGGTCGCATGCAGTCGCGCATCCGGGCCGGCGCCGTCGACCCACCACTCGACCGGGACGTGGTCGACCCGCAGCTCCTCGTGCTCGCACCACACCTGAGGCACGTCCGGCAGCAACGCGCGCACCGCGGCCGCGACCTCGAGCGTGCTGCCGTCGTCGCGCGTGACGCGCCCGGCGGCGAGCTCGGCGACGCTCGGCAGGTCGAGCGCGCGGGCAAGCCGATGGGCCTCGTCGTCGTCCGGCGCCGGCACCAGCGCCGCGACGTCCGTGCGCTGCCACCACATCGGGCTCGGCGCGACGGCGGCGTCGTGCGCCGCGACGACCGCGACCTGACCGGCGGCGACGAACGCCGGGACCCGGTCCGGCGGCTCGTCGGGCGCGGCGAACCGCCACAGCGTCGCCGCCACCCGTACCTCCACCGCGGCGCCGAGCGGCCACCCGTCGAGCAGGTTCGTCCAGTCGGCCCGAGCCACGTCGCGCGGTCCGCGCACGCCACCCAGAGCGCGCAGCACGTCGACGTCCAGCCCCGCGACGGCCTCCGGCGCGGGCGGCAGCAGCCCCGCGAGCGCGCGGCCCGTACCGGGCACGACGAACGGCCCGTCCAGCCCCAGCGGCGCCCGGTTGCGCAGCCACCACGCGGTGTACGACGACGCGAGCACGCCCCGGTCGCTGCGCACCGGCTCGAGCAGCGCGCGGCGCAGGCCCAGTTCGGCGCACAGGCGCTCGAGCGTCTCCGGCCACGCGTCCGGCGCGACCGCGTCGAGGTCCGCGACCGCCACCACGTCACCCACGTACGTGCCCGCCCCGCAGCGCCGCGTCAGCTCGTCGAGGAACTCGTCCCAGCCGTCGAGCGCCTGCACCAGCAGCGCCCCGGGCTCGTCGGCCGCCGGCTCGGCCTGGTCCGTGAGCACGTCCGGGACCGTGAAGCTCACCAGGTCCTCCCGCACACCGGCCGCGACGAGCGTCGCCGCGCCCCACCGGTCGACCTCGCTGCGCGCGACCGCACCGAGCACGCGCTCGTCGAGCAGCCGGTGCGCGGGCGTGCCCGGCAGCACCAGCCCGTCCGCGGGCACCCGCTCACCCGTCGCGGACCGCAGCGGGACCAGGGCGAGCCACTCGCGCACGTCGTCGGGCAGCGCGTCGGACGTGCCCGCGAGCGCACGCCAGCGTCCCGGGTCGCGCGGGGGCAGCGCGGCCGCGACCAGCGTGAGGACCGCGGTCGTCAGGTCCGACGAGCCCGCGACGTCCGCCCCGTCGTCGTCCACGCGCCCGTCGTCGGTGCGCTCGTCGTCGGTGCGCTCGTCGTCCGCGCGCTCGTCGTCGGTGCGCTCGTCGTCCGCGTGCTCGTCGTCCGCGTGCTCGTCGTCCCAGGCGAGGACCGCGGCGCGGACGGGCGGGAGGCGCAGCAGGCCGGTCGCGTCCGGGGTCTGCGCGCCGAGCCGTTCCAGCAGCGGGTGCGCCGCCGCGGGGTCCACGACGCGCACACCCCAGGAGGCGAGCGCCGGCAGCACGCCGGCAACCCGTTCGGCGAGGTCCGCGTCGAGCACGCACGTCCCGCGCGCACCGCGCACGACCCGGCCGTCGGCGAGCGGGACCGGCAGCGCGGCCAACGCCTCGGCGCGGTCACGCTCGCCCGCGCCGAGCGCGTCCAGCGCGTCGTACAGCTCGGCCCAGTCGTCGGCCGGGCCGGTGCTCGGGAGGTCCTCGACGAGGTCGGTGAGCGTACGCAGCTCGACGCCCAGCGTGCGCGCGTGCGCGAGCCGGTCGGGCGCGACCGCCACCAGGCTCGCGATCCGGCGCCCGAGCACCGCGAGCGCAGCGGTGCTCGTCGTGACGACCGCGACCGCCCGCGCCGGAGCCACGAGCCCCTCGGTGCGCTCGTGCGCGGGCCGGTCGTCGTGCTCCGCCTCGCGCGCCGGGCCGTCGGTCGCGGCCGTGCCGGCCGGGACGAGCAGCGGGGTGCGGGCCAGACGTTCGACGAGCGCGCGGCGCAGCGCACCGTCGAGCGGGCCGGCGGCGAGCGACGTCGGGACGAGTCCGAGGACGTCGCCGCCGTCGGCTGCGACCGTCCGCGCGAGGGTCGCGTACGCGTCCGCGGCGTGCTCGACCAGCGCGTCGGTGAGCGGGCCGGTGCTGACGTGCCGCCGCGTCGGGTCGAGCGGGAACGTCGCGATCAGCACCGCGGGCAGGTCGAGCGGCTCGTCGGTGGGCGTGGGGGCATGCACCACGCGCGCGCCGGCCGCCGGGACCCGCGCCTCGGCCGTCCGGGGCAACGCCCACGTGACGCGCCATCCGGTCGCCGCGCGCTCCTCGACCGGCCGGTCCGCGAGCAGCGCGGGCGCGACCTCACCCTCGGCCGAGACCACGAGCCACCGCTGGTGCGGATCCGTCAGCCGACGCAGCGGCGGACCCTCGCCCGTCTCGTCCTCGATCATGACCTCGACGAGCCCGGGCAGCGCAAGCAGCAGCGCGTCGTCGACGCCGCGCAGGAGCGTGCGGACCTCGTCGGCCGCGACCTCGTCGCGCAGCTGCAGCACGACCGCGGTGTCGAAGCCCTCGGGCGGGCGACCCGACGCCGCGAACGGCAGCCGCAGCGCCGGCAGCGACCCGTCACGGCGCCGCACCTCCTCGGCGAGCGCGGGGCCCGCCGCGCTCGCGGCCGCGAGCTCGTCCGTCGTGTCCGCGAGCGAGAAGCGCACCGCGCCGGTGGTCGAGAGCACCGCGATCTCGTCGGCCACGGCGCGCACCGCGGCGAACCCGACGCCGAACCGGCCCACCACGGCCGGGCCGTGCCCCTCGCGCTTGGCCGATGCGCGCATCGCCGCGAGCGCAGCCACGCCCGGCGCGTCCAGCGGTGCGCCGGTGTTGGCCGCGACGAGGACCGGGCCGCCGTCGAGCTCCGTGAGCCGCAGCAGGAGCCTGCCGGGCACGCCCGCCCGCACCGCCGCGTCGGCGGCGTTCTGCGCGAGCTCGACGAGCACGCGGTCGCGGTAGTAGCCGCGTGCGTGGTCCTCCTCGACGTTCGCGTCCTCGCGCAGTCGCGCCGGGGACTCGCGCCAGGCCCGCAGGACTGCCGACCGCAGCGCGGCCGTGTCGAACGGGTCGACCGTCACTGCCCCGCGTCGGCCTGCTCGACCGGCACAGCCTCGTCGTCCGCCGCGTCGATCGCCACTGCGTCGTCGGACGCAGGCTCGTCGTGCACGGCCTCGTCGGACGCAGCCTCGTCGTGCTCGGTCTCGTCGGACGCAGCCTCGTCGTGCACGGCCTCGTCGGACGCAGCCTCGTCGTGCTCGGTCTCGTCGGACGCGGCCTCGTCGGACGCGGCCTCGTCCGTCACCGGCTCGTCGAACGCAGGCTCGTCGGCCGTGGGCGCGGCGGAGCGGTCGACCGACTCGACGCGCAGCTCGTCGATCAGAGGGTCCGCGTCAGGCCACTCGGAGGGCGGCGTCTCGGCGTCGGTCTCCGAGTGCGCACCGCACCCGTGGTCGTAGGAGACCACGCGACCGTCGTCGGGCGACCACTCGTTGACGCACACGCCGAACAGCGTGCCGAGCGCACCCTGCAACGGGACGAGGAACCCGCACGTCTGGCACGCGGCCGCGGATGCGAGCGCGCCGGCGCTCGTCGGGCCCTGCGAACCGCGGTACCAACGCTCGGCCGCCTCGGCGATCCCGTCGGTGGACAGCACGCGCGCACGCGCCAGGGCGAGCTCGTCGATCGCCACGGAGTCGAGCTCGTCGTCGCCCGTGGGCGTCCAGCCCGGCTCGAGGCGCGGGTCGTCGGAGCGGAACGGGAGCACGTCACCCGGGCCGATGTCGCCGGGCCGCAGGCGCTCCGCCCACGGCACCCATGCGCGGCCGAGGATCGCGTCGTCGCCCGGCAGGAGCTCGGCCTCGCAGACCGTCGCCGTGCGGCCGCGCGGCACGCGCGCCACCGTGACGGTCCACTCCCAGCCGCGGTAGCCGCGCGCCAGGCACGCGAACCGGTGCGAGACGAGCCGCTCACCCTCGACGACGACGCCCAGGTGCTCGCCGACGTCGGACGGGTCCTGCGCCAGCTCGACCGCGACCTCGCGCGCGAGGTCGACGGCGGAGCCCAGGACGGCGTCCTTCGTCGCGACGGCCACGATCAGCCCTCGAACTCGTCGGCGACGGCGCGCAGCATCTGCGCGTACGCCTTGCCACGGGCCGGCTCGGGGTAGCGACCGCGGCGCAGGTCACCGCTCGCGCGGTCGAGCAGCTTGATGAGGTCCTCGACCACGACGACCATCTCGTCGGGCTTGCGGCGCTGCGACTTGGCCACGGACGGGACCGGGTCGAGCATCTTGACGGACAGCGCCTGCGGGCCGCGCTTGCCGTCGGCGACGCCGAAGTCGACCTTGGCGCCGGGCTTCGGAGCCGTGACGCCCGCGGGCAGCGCCGAGGCGTGCAGGAACACCTCGCCGCCGTCGTCGCCGGCGATGAACCCGAACCCGCGCTCGGTGTCGAACCACTTGACCTTGCCGGTAGGCACGGCAGACCCCTGTCGTGAGAAGAACGTACGTCGGGTCAAGGTTACCGGGCGCGTCCACACAGTTCGTCGCATCGCGCCGGAGCCGGGTGCCCCGGCGCCACGAGCCCGGACGAAGGTCCCTTCAGCCGGCGCCTCTGTGGCCGACAGTGAGAGTGGAGCAGCAGGCCGCTGCACCGGTCCGACGGGAGCACACCCCCGCTCCCGCGAACAGACGTGTGACACACCCTGTCACCGCACGACGATGTGCAGGAGGACCCCGTGCAGTCAGAGCAGTTCGTCAGGGACTACCAGTTCCCGGAACAGTCGCTCAGGAACTACCGGCTCGTCTCGCAGGCGCTCGAGCTCCGGCTCGCCCGAGAGGAGGCACGCAGCCGCTACCCCTCGTCGGCCGTCCGCGTGGTGCACCACACGTCGCACCTGCGCCTGCCGCACCGACGCCGTAGCAGCTGACGTCGCCCGCCGGTCAGCCCTCGGCGAGCCGGTCCAGCGCGAGCGCGGCCAGCAGCGACGCGCTCGTCGCGAGCGCGTCGTCATGGAACCGCGCATGCGGTGAGTGGTTGTACGGCGCGGTCGCGGGATCCTCTCCCGGCAGCAGCGCGCTGACGAAGACGAACGCGCCCGGCGCCTCCTGCAGGACGAACGAGAAGTCCTCACCGCCCGCGAGCGGCTGCGGCATCGTCACCCAGGCGTGCTCACCGAGCAGCTCCCGGGTCAGCCGGGCCGTGCGCTCGAGCTCGTGCGGGTCGTTGACCGTGACCGGGTAGCCGCGGCGGTAGTCGACGTCCGCCGTCAGGCCGTGCGCCGCGGCGACGTGCTCGCACACCTCGCGCAGTCGCTCGGGTGCCGCCTGCCACGTCGCGTCCGAGAAGGTGCGGATCGTGATCTCGAGCGTCGCGGTCGCCGGGATGATGTTGTTCGCCGTGCCCGCGTGGATCGCGCCGACCGTCACGACGATCGGGTCGAACGCGTCGAACCGCCGCGTCACCATCGCCTGCAGCGCGAGCACGATCTCCGCAGCCACCGGCACCGGGTCGAGCGCACGATGCGGCGCCGAGCCGTGACCACCCGCGCCCTGCACCGTCACCACCGCGGAGTCCGTGGCCGCCATGAGGGTGCCGGGCCGCCCCGCGACCACGCCCTGCGGCAGCAGCCCGGCGGAGACGTGCACCCCGTACGCGGCGACCACGCGCTCACCGGCCGCGTCGAGCACGCCTTCGTCGATCATGATCTGCGCGCCGCCGTCGCCCTCCTCGCCCGGCTGGAACATGAAGACGACCGAGCCGGGCAGGTCGTCGCGCCGCGCCGCGAGCAGCCGAGCGGCTCCGACGAGACCTGCGACGTGCATGTCGTGCCCGCACGCGTGCATCAGGCCTTCGTTCTGGGACGAGAACGGCTCGCCCGTGAGCTCCGTGACGGGCAGCGCGTCCATGTCCCCGCGCAGCAGCACCGCCGGCCCCGGCCTACCGCCGCGCAGCACCGCCGTGACCGAGTCCAACCCGGCCCCCGTGCTCACCTCGAGGCCGAGCCCGGCGAGCGCCTCGAGCACCAGGGCCTGCGTGCGAGGCAGCTCGAGACCGAGCTCGGGCGTGCGGTGCAGCGCGTGTCGTAGCTCGGCAAGCTCGGGCAGCAGGACGCGCGCGTCGTCGAGAAGGCTCACCCGGCGACGGTACCCCCGCCCCCCGGGCCGGCACGAGGTCGTGTCGAGCGCGCCGTTCGCCCGCCTCCGTGGCGCCGACGACGACGCGCATGCCGACCTCGTCGGGCCCGTGGTCCTGCCGTTCGCACTACTCGTACCCGTCCTCGGTGTCCTCGTCACGACGAGCGGGCTCAGCTTGGAGCCTGCGACGGCTCCCCCGACGCCGTGCCGTCCTCGGCGACGATCTGGCTCGTCGCCGCGCTCGTCGTCGGCACCTGGCGCCGGCTCACCCACGAGGTGCGCTGAGGCGCAGGCCTCGCGTGGCCGTGGGGTGACTTGTGGACCCGGGGGTCGCGGGTTCGGTGGGGCCCGTATCGTGGTGCGGATGGCCACGTTCTCCGGGTACCTGCGCTCGTCGTCCGACGAGCAGCTCGTGGCGCTCCTGGGTCGACGCCCCGATCTGGCGTCGCCGTCGCCCGGCAACCTCACGTCGCTCGCTGTGCGCGCGACCGGGCGGGGCAGCCTCGAGCGGGCGCTCGCGGGCGTCGATGCGGTGGTGCTGCAGGTCCTCGAGGCCGTCGTCGTGCTCGACGGCGCGACGCGTGCGCAGGTCGCGCAGGCGGTCGCGGGCGGCCACGACCCGGAGGTCGCCCGCGCGCTCGACGACGCCCTCACCCTCGCGCTGCTCTTCGTCGACGACGCCACGCCCGACGACGAACGGTCCGGCGACAAGCAGTCCGGCGACACGCAGTCCGGCGACACGCAGTCCGGCGACACGCAGCACGGCGAGGGCCGCGGCGACGGGCTGCTCCGGGCCGCACCGGGACTCGTCGAGGTGCTCGGTGCGCACCCCGCCGGGCTCGCGACCGACGTGCCGTCGCATGCGCCGGCGGCCTCGACGAGCCGGACGAACGCCCCGACGAGCAGGACGAGCCGCCCCACGATCGACCGCGGGAGCACGAGGAGCCGCACCCCCGACCCGACGAGCAGCCCGACGAGCAGCCCGACGAGCGCCGCGGCTGCCGGTGCCGACCAGTCGCTCCCGCCCGGGCTCGCCGCGGCGCTCGAGACCGTGCTCGCCGGCGAGGACGAGAGCTCGCTCGCCGGGCGGGCGATCCTCGACGCGCTGACCTGGGGGCCACCGGTCGGGCTCGCGCCGGCGGTGGGGACATCGGCCGGGGACGCGGTGCTGCGGCTCGTGGAGCAGGGGCTCCTCGTCCGCGGCCAGGGACGGCACGTGCTTCTCCCCGGGGCGGTCGCGCTCGTGCTGCGCGGGGGACGCACGCACCGCGGCGTCGCCACGATCCCCGACCTCGACACCGGCAGCGTGCGGCCCGCCGCGACCGTCACGGCGGAGTCGGCGGGAGCGGGCGAACGGTGCGCACGGCTCGTCGCGCGGCTCGCGCGGCGATGGGAGGCGCAGCCCCCGGGGGTGCTGCGCGCGGGCGGGCTCGCGGTGCGCGAGCTCAAGCGGGTCGCCGCGGAGCTGGAGGTCGACGACGCGCAGGCCGCGTTCGTCGTCGAGCTCGCGGGTGCGGCGGGGCTGGTCGGGCCGGACGAGGGCGAGCCGCCCGTGTTCGTCCCGACCACGGAGCTCGATCCGTGGCTCGCGCTCGACCTGCCCGCGCGGTGGGTCGCGCTGGCGCGCGCGTGGCTGACGACGACGCGTACGCCCTGGCTGGTCGGCAGCCGCGACGAGAAGGGCACGGTGCGCGCGGCGCTCGACCCGGAGCTGCGACGGCCGTGGGCGCCCCGGCTGCGACGCTCCGTGCTCGGCGCGTTCGCGGACGCACCCGCCGGGTCGGCGCCGGACGTCGACGACGTGCTCGCGCTGCTGACCTGGGCCACGCCGCGCTCGGTGCCGCCACGCGCGGCGGTGGCCGCGGTCCTGGCCGAGGCCGGGTGGCTCGGCATCCTCGGGGCGGGCGCGCTGTCCGAGGCCGGCCGCGCCGTGCTCGCGGACGACGTCGACGGGGCCACGACGAGGTTCGCGGCCGGCCTGCCGCCCGAGGTCGACGACCTGCTGCTGCAGGGCGACCTCACCGGCATCGTCCCGGGGCGTCCGGGCGCGACGCTCGAGGCGCTGCTCGACGTGGCGACCGTGGTCGAGTCCCGCGGCGGCGCGCTGACGGTCCGGTTCACCCCCGACTCGGTACGGGCCGCGCTCGACGAGGGACGCACCGCCGACGAGCTGCTCGCCGAGCTGGGGGCGTTCGCGCGCGGACCCGTGCCGCAGCCGCTCGACTACCTCGTGCGGGACGCCGCGCGGCGGCACGGCCGGCTGCGCGCGGGGACGGCCTCGTCGTACCTGCGGGCCGACGACCCCGCGCTGCTCGCGGGCCTCGCGGACGACCCGCGGCTCGCCTCGCTCGGCCTGCTGCAGCTCGCGCCGACCGTGCTGGCGGCGCAGGCGCCGACGCGTGAGGTCGTCGAGACGCTGCGCGAGCACGGGCTGGCGCCCGTCGCGGAGACCCCGGACGGGCTGGTGCTGCACCTGGAGCGCCCGGTCCGGCGCGCGCGCCGGCGGCACCGCCGCACCGAACCGGGCGCCCCGCCGAGCGAGCTCGCCGCGCTCGTGCGTCGCCTGCGCACCGGAGCCGCGAGCACCGCGCCCACGCCGAGCCCCGTGCCGTCGTCGGGCTCCGTGTCGTCGTCGGACACCGCGTCGTCGTCGGGCTCCGCGTCGTCGTCGGGCACCGCACTCGCGCCGGGCCGACGCGGAACAGCCGACCCTGCCGAAGCGTTGGCCCTGCTGCGCGAGGCGGCCGCCGACCGGACCCAGGTGTGGGTCGAGCTCGTCGGCCCGACGGGTCAGCACGAGCGCCGGCTGCTGCGGCCCCTGCGGGTCGAGGGCGGTCGGCTGCGGGCGGCGGACGCACTGCGTGAGTCCGAGCTGTCGGTCGCGGTGCACCGCATCGCCACCGTCACGCGCGCCGACGACGAGAAGGAGGACGTGTGAGCGGACCGCTCATCGTGCAGAGCGACAAGACGCTGCTGCTGGAGGTCGACCACGACCAGGCGGACGCCTGCCGCCGCGCGATAGCGCCGTTCGCGGAGCTCGAGCGCGCGCCCGAGCACGTGCACACCTACCGGCTCACACCGCTCGGGCTGTGGAACGCGCGCGCCGCGGGCCACGACGCCGAGCAGGTCGTCGACGTGCTGCTCGAGTACAGCCGCTACCCGGTGCCGCACGCGTTGCTCGTCGACGTCGCGGAGATCATGGCCCGCTACGGGCGCCTGCAGCTCGTGCAGGACCCGGTGCACGGGCTCGTCCTGCACGCGCTGGACCCGGCAGTGCTCGCCGAGGTCATGCGCTCCAAGCGGACCGCGGGCCTGCTGGGCGCGCGGCTCGACGCGACCGACGTCGTCGTGCACGCGTCCGAGCGCGGCCACCTCAAGCAGGTGCTGCTCAAGCTCGGCTGGCCTGCCGAGGACCTCGCGGGCTACGTGGACGGCGAGGCGCACCCGATCGCGCTCGAGCAGGACGGCTGGGCCATGCGGCCCTACCAGCAGCACGCGGTCGACGGGTTCTGGCACGGCGGGTCCGGGGTCGTCGTGCTGCCCTGCGGGGCGGGCAAGACGATCGTGGGCGCCGCGGCCATGGCCAAGAGCTCGACGACGACGCTCATCCTGGTGACCAACACCGTCAGCGCCCGGCAGTGGCGCGACGAGCTCGTGCGACGCACGTCGCTGACCGAGGACGAGATCGGCGAGTACTCGGGCGCCCGCAAGGAGATCCGACCGGTCACGATCGCGACGTACCAGGTGCTCACCACGCGCCGCAACGGCTCCTACACGCACCTCGAGCTGCTCGACGCACGCGACTGGGGCCTCGTCGTGTACGACGAGGTGCACCTGCTGCCCGCGCCGATCTTCCGCATGACCGCGGACCTGCAGGCGCGTCGGCGCCTGGGGCTGACCGCGACGCTCGTGCGCGAGGACGGGCGTGAGGACGAGGTGTTCTCGCTGATCGGGCCCAAGCGGTTCGACGCGCCGTGGAAGGACATCGAGGCGCAGGGCTACATCGCGCCCGCGGAGTGCGTCGAGGTACGTCTGACGCTGCCCGACGCCGAGCGCATGACCTACGCGACGGCCGAGCCCGAGGAGAAGTACCGGCTGGCCGCCACCGCTGCGGGCAAGAACCGGGTCGTCGAGCAGCTCGTCGCGCAGCACGACGGTGAGCCGACCCTCGTGATCGGCCAGTACCTCGACCAGCTGCACGAGCTGGCCGAGCACCTGGGCGCCGACCTCATCACCGGCGAGACGACCGTCCGCGAGCGGCAGCGGCTGTACGACGCGTTCCGCACCGGCGAGATCAGCCGGCTCGTCGTGTCCAAGGTCGCCAACTTCTCGATCGACCTGCCCGAGGCGTCGGTCGCGATCCAGGTGTCCGGCTCGTTCGGCTCCCGGCAGGAGGAGGCGCAGCGCCTCGGCCGGATCATGCGTCCCAAGGCGAGCGGCCGCACCGCCCACTTCTACACGGTCGTCGCGCGCGACACGGTCGACCAGGAGTTCGCCGCCCACCGTCAGCGCTTCCTGGCGGAGCAGGGCTACGCCTACACGATCCTGGACGCCGAAGACCTCCCCACCCCCTAACCCCCTCCCCCGTCGCCCCCTCCCCGTCACCCCGTCGCCGTCGCCGTCGCCCCCTCCCGTCACCCCGTCGCCGTCGCCCCCATCCGTCGATGCAGGGATGGATGCAGGTCTGGGCGGGTCCAGCCCGCGACACCTGCATCCATCCCTGCTGTCACGGGTAGCCGGCGCGCGGGGACGGGCGCCGGCGGTTGGCACGCCGGGTCGGCACGCAGGGAACGCCAGGGGGTCGGGGCTGCGCCGAGCTCCGGGCCGCGTTGATGCAGGGATCAGTGCAGGTCTGGGCGGGTCCAGCCCGCGACACCTGCACCCATCCCTGCCGTCACGGGTAACAGGCGCGCGGGGACGGGCGCCGGCGGTTGGCACACCGGATGGGCGCACAGGGGGTGCCGGGGGGTCGGGGGCGGAGCTGCGCCGAGCTCCGGGCCGCGTTGATGCAGGGATCAGTGCAGGTCCGGGCGGGTCCAGCCCGCGACACCTGCACCCATCCCTGCCGTCACGGGTAACCGGCGCGGGGACGGGCGCCGGCGGTTGGCACACCGGGTCGGCACGCAGGGGGCGCCAGGGGGTCGGGGCTGCGCCGAGCTCCGGGCCGCGTTGATGCAGGGATCAGTGCAGGTCTGGGCGGGTCCAGCCCGCGACACCTGCATCCATCCCTGCATCGACGGGGGTGGGCGCGACCGGGGCGGGGCGGGCGGGGGCGGGCGTGACCGGGGCGGGGGTGGGGCGGTGAGCAGCACCGGGTACCCGTCGATGCAGCGGTGGGTGCAGGTCTGGGCGGGTGGAGCCCGCGAGAGCTGCATCCATGTGTGCTTTGAGGGGCGGAGCGGGGGCGGAGCGGGGGCGGAGCGGGGGCGGAGCAGGGGTAGGGGCGGGAATCGGGGTGACAGTGGGGGGTGGGTTCGGGGGAGGATGGTGGGATGTCCGGGACCGTGGTGGCGCAGGGGGTCGGTGCGGGGTTCGGGGACCGGGAGCTGTTCGCCGGGGTGGACCTGGTGGTGGCGCCGGGAGACGTCGTCGGGCTCGTCGGACCCAACGGGGCCGGCAAGTCGACGCTGCTGCACCTGCTCGCCGGGCTGCGCGCGCCCGACGCGGGACGCGTGGGCGTCACGCCGACGGACGCGGCGGTCGGGCTGCTCGCCCAGGAGGTCGAGCGGGTTCCCGACGAGACGGTGACCCAGCACCTCGAACGACGCACGGGCGTGACGGCCGCGCAGGCGGCCCTCGACGCGGCCGCCGACGCCTTCGGCGCGGGTGCGGACGGAGCTGACGACGCGTACGCGCACGCCCTCGAGCACTGGCTCGCGCTCGGCGGGGCGGACCTCGACCCGCGGATCGGGGTCGTCGCCAAGGACCTGGCGCTCGACGTGGACCTCGACCTGCCGATGACGGCGCTGTCCGGCGGGCAGGCCGCACGCGTGGGGCTCGCGGCGCTGCTGCTGTCCCGGTTCGACGTGTACCTGCTCGACGAGCCGACCAACGACCTCGACGCCGACGGCCTGCGCCGCCTCGAGCAGTTCGTCGGGCAGCTCGAGGCGCCCGTCGTCGTCGTGAGCCACGACCGCGAGTTCCTCAGCCGCACCGTGACGAGCGTCGTCGAGATCGACCGGAGCCTGCAGCGCGTCGTCGTGTACGGCGGGACGTACGACGCGTACCTCGACGAACGTTCGATCACCCGCACCCGCGCGCGGGAGGCGTACGACGAGTACGCGGACCGGCTCTCGACGCTGCAGGAGCGTGCCCGGCGTCAGCGGGCCTGGATGGAGAAGGGCGTGCGCAACGCGCGGCGCAAGGCCACCGACCCGGACAAGCACGTCAAGCACTTCCGCGGCGAGACCTCGGAGAAGCAGGCGTCCAAGGCGCGCCAGACCGACCGCGCGATCGAGCGGCTGGAGCAGGTCGTCGAGCCGCGCAAGGAGTGGCAGCTCCAGATGAGCATCGGGGCGGCGCCGCGCTCGGGCGAGGTCGTCGCGACGGCCCGGGCAGCCGTCGTGCGGCGCGGGTCGTTCACGCTCGGCCCGGTGGACCTGCAGCTCGACCGGCAGGACCGGGTCGCCGTCACCGGGCCGAACGGTTCGGGCAAGTCGACCCTCCTGGCGCTGCTGCTGGGTCGCCTCACGCCCGACGAGGGTGCCGCGACGCTCGGTTCGGGCGTGCTCGTCGGCGAGGTGGACCAGGCCAGGGCCTTGTTCGAAGGCGACGAGGCCCTGGGCGACGCGTTCGCCCGCGAGGTCCCCGACTGGCCGACCGCGGACGTGCGGACGCTGCTCGCCAAGTTCGGGCTCGCGGGCCACCAGGTGCACCGGCCCGCGGCGACGCTCTCACCGGGCGAGCGCACCCGCGCCGCACTCGCGCTGCTCCAGGCCCGCGGTGTGAACCTGCTCGTGCTCGACGAGCCGACGAACCACCTCGACCTGCCGGCGATCGAGCAGCTCGAGCAGGCCATGGAGTCCTACGACGGCACGGTCCTGCTGGTCACGCACGACCGCCGCATGCTCGAGACGGTCCGCCTGACCCGCCGCTGGCACGTCGAGGCCGGCCAGGTCACGGAGATCCCCGCGGACGCGTGACTCACGGTCGCACGGCGTACCAGCGGGCGCCGAAGCGGCGGGTGAGCGAGCGGCCCTCGATCTCGGCGCGGTCGTCGAGGTGGTGCAGCACCGCCCAGCCGGCCCGGCGCGCGGACGCGTCGTCGTCGGCCTGGTAACGGATCGTCACGCGCGCGCGGCCGCGGACCACCTCGAGGTCGGACGCCTCGACCGTGACCAGCGTGCGCGCGAACGCGACCGCACCGGGCAGCAGGTCGGGCGCCGCGGTGCCGGGCCGCAGGAGCCCGACGAACGCGCGGACCCGGTACGACGGCACGCCCGGCGGCTCAGGCCTCGACGCGCCGGGCGGCGTGCTCGCGCACGACCGTCAGGAAGCCGGCCGCGAGCGCGGCGCCCGTCTCGACCAGCTCGTCCTCGCGGGCCGCGTAGTCGGCCAGGATCGCGTCGGTGTCGACCGTGCCGTCCCAGCGCGCCCAGTCACGCATCGTCGTCGTGGAGGCCTCGGGGTGGAACTGCAGGCCCCACGCGGACCCGACGCGGAACGCCTGGTACGGGTACTGGTTCGACGACGCGAGCCAGACGGCCCCCGGCGGCAGGTCGACGACCGCGTCGGAGTGCAGCGTCGGGACCGCGGTCACGCGGCGCTCGGGCAGGTTCGCGACGAACGGCCCGACGAACGCGTCGTCGAGCGCCTCGGGGCGCCAGAACACGTTGACGACGCCGGCCTCGGGTCCGGGGGGCGCGGCGACCTGCACCCGGCCCCCGGTCGCGACGGCGAGCAGCTGCGCGCCCAGGCAGATGCCGAGCGTCGGGACGCCGCTGCGGGCCGCGTCGGCCAGGAGGGTGCGCAGCGCCGGCAGCCACGCGGCGCCCTCGTCGTCGTAGGCGCTCATGTGGCCGCCGAGGACCACGAGTGCATCTGCGACCTCGGAGGCGGCGGGGATCGGCTCGCCCAGATCGGCGCGCACGAGGACGGTCTCCACCCCGGACCACCACCCGGCCAGCCGGTCGAGGGGGACGTCGGAGGAGCTCTGGATCACGGTCAGACGAATGCTCACGTCCACCGACGGTACCTGCTACCGGACGGACGTCCGAAACGCCGGGATCGGTCGGCGCGCCGGAGCACCGGAGCGTCCGTCCAGCCCGTTCCCAGGCAACGTCCAGCGATCCGCGTCAGGATCACACCATGAGCGCGCACCCGACTGAGCACGAGGCCCGACTGCTCGTCGTCGACGACGAACCGAACATCCGCGAGCTGCTGGCCACGAGCCTGCGGTTCGCCGGCTTCGACGTGCACGCCGCGGCCGACGGCGGCGCAGCCCTGCGCCTCGCGCGTGACCTGCAGCCGGACCTCGTCGTGCTCGACGTGATGCTCCCGGACATGGACGGCTTCACCGTCACGCGCCGCATGCGCGAGAAGGGTCAGCACATCCCCGTGCTGTTCCTCACCGCGCGCGACGACACCGCCGACAAGGTGCAGGGCCTGACCGTCGGCGGCGACGACTACGTGACCAAGCCGTTCTCGCTCGAGGAGGTCGTCGCCCGCATCCGCGCGATCCTGCGCCGCACCGCGCCCGTCGTCGACGACGAGGCGAACGTCCTGCGCTACGCCGACCTCGAGCTCGACGAGGACTCGCACGAGGTGCACCGCGCGGGCCAGGAGATCGACCTGTCCCCCACCGAGTTCAAGCTGCTGCGCTACCTCATGCTCAACCCCGGCCGCGTGCTGTCCAAGGTGCAGATCCTCGACCACGTCTGGCAGTACGACTGGGGCGGCGACGCCAACATCGTCGAGTCCTACATCTCCTACCTGCGCCGCAAGGTCGACTCGCTCGACGGGCCGGACGGTCAGCGGCTGCCCGCGCTCATCCACACCAAGCGCGGCGTCGGGTACCTCCTGCGGGCGGCGACGTGACGACACCGTCGGCGCGCCCCGTCCCACCGCCGCCTCCCCCGCCTCCGCCGCCGCCCGCGTCGCCGGTCGCGCGGGTCGTCGAGCCTGTCGTCGAGCCTGCGCTCACGGCGTCCGACGAGAACGGCACCGGGCCCGACGACGACGCGACGCCTCTCGCTGCGCAGGCCGGGTCCACCCGCGGTCTGCGCGCCCGGTGGGCGGGTGTGCCGCTCACGGCGCGGCTCGTCGGGATCATCAGCTCCCTGCTCGCGATCGGCCTGATCGCCGCGGGCGTGCTGGCCGGGACGCTGCTCTACCGCACCCTGATCCAGCAGGTCGACGACAAGCTCGTCACCGAGGGCCTCTGGCTCGCCAACCAGGCCGGCACGACCGAGCCGGGACGCAACCTGCCCACGGACTACTACGGCCAGTTCACGACCGCGAGCGGCGAGACCCAGGTGATGTTCGCGCCGCGCCCCGACACGCTCAAGGCCTACGGCACGCCGCAGTTCCCCGAGCTCACGGCGACCCAGGCCGCCGAGCGCGCGGGCGAGCCCTTCACCGTGAGCTCGAGCAGGTCGGGCGAGCGCTGGCGCGCCATCGTGTACCCGGCCCGGACCACCGACGGCCAGGATGCGGTGGTCGCGGTCGCGCTGCCGCTCGACGACGTGCAGGACACGGTCACCGCGATGGCCGGCGTGCTCGTCGCGTCGGGGCTGGTCATCCTGCTCGTCGGGGCCTTGACGGGGCGCTGGGCGGTGCGCCGTTCGCTGCGCCCCCTGCGCGAGATCGAGACCACGGCCGAGGCGTTCGCCGCGGGTGACTTCTCGCAGCGTGTCCCCACGGCCCCGACCAGCACCGAGGTGGGCCGGCTCGGCGCCGCGCTCAACGGCATGCTCGCCCAGATCGAGCAGGCGTTCGCGGTCCGCACGGCCTCCGAGGCGCGGATGCGCCGGTTCGTCGCGGACGCGTCGCACGAGCTGCGCACACCGCTGGCGACGATCCGCGGCTACGGCGAGCTCTACCGGATGGGCGCGCTGCGCGAGCCCGAGCAGCTGGCCGACACCATGCAGCGCATCGAGTCGTCCGCGACCCGGATGGGCGGGCTCGTCCAGGACCTGCTCTCCCTCGCGCGGCTCGACGAGCGGCGGCCGATGCGCTCGGCGCCCGTCGACCTCACCGTGCTGGCGGCCGATGCCGTCAGCGACCTGCACGCGCTCGACCCGACGCGTCGAACCCGCCTGCTGCCGCTGCTCGACGGCGCCGGCTCCGGCCCCGTCGTTGTGCCCGGTGACGAGGCGCGGCTGCGCCAGGTCGTCGCGAACCTCGTCGGGAACGTCGTGCAGCACACGCCGGCCGGGACGCCCGTCGAGATCGCGGTCGGGATGACGAGTGCCGCGGACGGCACGCGCGCGGGCGTGGTCGAGGTGCGTGACCACGGCCCGGGCATCGATCCGCAGCACGCGGCGCGCGTGTTCGAGCGGTTCTACCGGGTCGACGCCTCGCGCGGCCGCGACTCGGGCGGAGCGGGCCTCGGCATGGCGATCGTCGCCGCGATCGTCGACGCGCACGCAGGTCAGGTGGGCCTCGAGCAGACCCCCGGCGGCGGGACGACCGTCCGTGTCACGCTCCCAGCGGTGGCCCACGGCCCCGCGGGCTACGATGACGCGTCCTGAGTCCCCTGCGTGAGGTCTGTCCATGGGCGTCGTCGACGCACCGGCGTGGCTGCTGCCCGCCTACGTCCGCCACGTCGTGGGGGCCGGCGCCACCGCGTCGGTCGACGACATCAAGGCTGCCGGCCGCCGGCTGGAGGAGCGCTGGACCTCGCCCGGTCGCGAGTTCCACAACCTCAAGCACCTGGCTGACGTGCTCGTGCGGGTCGACGAGCTCGACGAGGAGACCCACGAGCCCGACCTCGTGCGGCTCGCCGCGTGGTACCACGGCGCGGTGTTCGACGCGGCCGACCGCAAGGCGTACGAGAGCCGCGGCGGCGAGGACGAGACCGCGAGCGCGGCGGTCGCCTACACGGACCTGACCGAGCTGGGCGTGCCCGAGGCGAGCGCCCGCCGTGTCCACGACCTCGTCGCGGCGCTCGTCCGGCACAGCCCCGACCCGACCGACCCGGACTGCGCCGTGCTGTGCGACGCCGACCTGGCCGTGCTCGCCACCGAGCCGCAGCGCTACAAGGCCTACCTGCACGACGTGCGCGCCGAGTACGCACACCTGCCCGCCGAGGACTACGTCCGCGCGCGCGTCCGGATCCTGCGCAAGCTCCTCGCCCGCAAGACGCTGTTCTCCTCGCCGCTCGGCGCGGCCTGGGAGGAACCCGCCCGCCAGAACGTCTCGGCCGAGCTGCAGCGCCTCGAGAAGGAGCTCGCGAAGCTGGACGAGGCGGCCGCCGCCGTCTCGTCGGACGACACCGGCGCGGGCGACGCGCAGCCGTGATCCTCCTCGACCCGCCGCTGTGGCCGAACCACGGCCGGATGTGGTCGCACCTGGTCAGCGACGCCTCGTTCGACGAGCTGCACGACTTCGCCGCGCGCGCCGGAATCCCCGCACGCGGCTTCGACCTGGACCACTACGACGTGCCCGACGAGCGCTACGACGCGTTGGTCGCCGCCGGGGCGGTGCCGGTCGACGCGCACGAGCTCATCCGCCGCCTGCGCGCCAGCGGCCTGCGTGTCCCGGCCCGCGACCGCGGAAAGAGCACCGTGCAGCGCTGACGGTCGGCACGTAACCGCCCGATGCGGTGTCAGCCGCCGTACGCGCGGATGGATCCGTCGTTCGCGTACGCCCAGATCCGGCCGCCGGCCACCGACGGGCGTGAATGTGAGGCCGACTGACCCCAGAGCCCGGCCGGCAGCGCGGGGGACGACCACTGCGTCTGCAGGGTCGCGATGTCGAGCGCGACGAGCCGGCCCGAGTTGTCCCGGACCACCACGGCGTCGCCGACCAGCACGGGTGCCGTACTGGCGCCGAGCGACGTGGCCGACCGCAGGACGCTCGCGCCGGTGGTGCGGTCCACGAGCACGACGCCGCCGTCGATCGACGTCAGCGCGATCCACCGCTCACTGACGGCAGGCGCGAAGAAGGTCGGCTCACGCGTCTGCCACAGCACCGCGCCGGTGGCCGGGTCGAACGCGGTGATGCCCTCGAGCCCGGTGCCGTAGACCACGCCGTCGGCGACGACCGGTGCGACGTACGGGCTCTCGTACCCGGCGCTCGTGCACGACGAGCCGGGGTAGCCGAAGCGCTTCGTCCACACACGGGCACCGGTCGCGGCGTCGAGCGCGACGAGGTCGCACTTGTCGTAGCCGAACAGCCGTGTGCCGTCGGTCGCGAGGTCGAAGCCGTCGTAGCCCGAGTTCGCGGGGACCGGTGCGGTCCACACGACGGCGTGCGTGCCGGCGCTCAGCGCGTACACGTTCTTGCCCACGTGCACGACGAGCCGGCCGCCGACCGGCAGCACCGAGCCGGTGCCGTCCGCCGGGGACTCCGCCGGGAGCAGCGTCGACCACGACGAGGCGCCCGTCGCGGCGTCGAGCACGACGACCCGGCTGCGGTTCGTCAGCGCGATCACGCTGCTGCCGCTCAGCGTGGGCGTGCCGGCGAAGATCTCGCCGTCGAGACCGCCGGGCACCGATGCGGTCCACGTGGGGGCGACGGCCCCGGTCCCGCTCGTCGGGAACAGCCGCAGGCTGCCGTCCTGACCCAGGTCGAGGACGCGCGTCGCATCGACCACCACCTCGCCACCGCGCCAGCCGTGCGGGTTGCCGGACGGCTGCTCGAAGGCCTGCGACCGCCAACGCTGCGCGAAGCCCGCCATGGCGTCGACGTTCACCGCGGCCTCGCTCGCGGCGAACCCGCTCCGGGTCGCGCCGCCGCCGCCGGTGACCCACGTGCTCGTCGCGGCGGTGCGCACGGCGAGCGCCATCGGACGGCTCGCGGTCCGTCCGGCCGCGTCCGTCACGCGCACGACGAAGGACGACGAGCCGGCCGTGGCGGGCGTACCGCTGATCCGGCCGCCGCTCGTCAGGGTCAGACCGGCCGGCAGCGAGCCGGAGGTGAGCGCCCAGGTGCGGGAGCCCGTCCCGCCGGACGCGGCCAGGTCGGTCGAGTACGCCGTGCCCGTCCAGGCCGGGCTCAGGAGCTGCAGCGGCAGCACCGGGAGCGGCGCGTTGATGCTCAGCACCTGCATGCCCGACCAGTAGCGCGCGAGCACCTTGCCGTCGGCGACGATCGGCTGCAGGTAGGTGGGGCCGGGGATCGCGATCTGCCTCAGGACGGCGCCGGTCGCCGGGTCCACTGCGTAGAGCTGGCTCTCGCCCTGCTCGCGGATCAGGCCGCTCGTGTGCACCCACACCACGCCCGGCGCGACGGTGATGCCGCCCCAGACCTGCTGCCAGGTGTCCATGACCCACCGCTGGGTCCCGTCGGTGAGCCGCAACGCGATCACGCCCGTGTCGTACGCGCCGCCCCACTCGGAGAACTGCGCCGTGGGTACGTACACGTTCGTCGCGTCCGCGGCGAGGTCCAGGTAGACGGGGCGGCTCGGTGTGGTCGACCACACGACGGCGCCGGTCGCCGCGGACCGCCGGACGACCGACGTCGCGCCGCTCGGTAGCTGCTCGGAGGTGATCACATCGCCCCCGACGACCAGCACCTGCTGCACGTCGGTCCCGGCGGTCCAGCCCGGTGTGCCGGTGCCGCCGACGGCGAACGTCCGCATCGGCGCGTCCCAGAACGAGACGAACACGCGCGTCCCGTCGCTGGCGATGTCGCTCGGGTACATGTCGCCCAGCGGACGCTGCCACAGCTGGACGCCGGTCGCGAGCGACCAGGCGCGCAGCGACCACGTGCTGCCCGCGCCGTGCGCGGCGATCAGGCGGTCGCCCACCACGACGGCCGTCTGGGTGGTGAGCTCCTCGGTGTCCAGCGTGCTCCAGGCGACGTCGTGGTCGCCGCCGCGGTCGAACGCCACGACGGCGCCCTGCGTCTGGCAGATCACGAGCGCGGCGGTCACGAAGATCTCCGTGCAGTCGACCGACTGGCCGTACGTCGTCAGCACCGGGGCTCGCCACAGCTCCTCGCCCGTCGACAGCGAGGAAGCGATCAGCCCGTACACCTGCGACGTCTCGAACTGGCCCGAGGTGTACAGGACGCCGCCCGCGACAGCCGTGGCCGCCGACGGCGCGCGGGTCTGCTCGACGCGCAGTCGGGCCAGGTCGCTCGGACGGATCACCCCGTCGGTCGTCGTGGACGCCCCGGCAGGGCCGACCTCGGGGTGCAGCCAGTCGACCGGCGCCACCACCGTCAGGCTCAGGGCGGCCGACGCGCTCGCGCCCTCGGCGTCCTCGACCCGCAGCGTGAACGTGCTCGTCCCGTCGGCGGTCGGCGTGCCGACGAGCGTGCCGTCGGGGCGCAGCGTGATGCCCGCGGGTAGCGTGCCGGCCGTCCTCGACCACGTGCGGGCGCCGTGGCCGCCGACCGCCTGCACGGGGTAGGCGAGCTGGAGCCCGCGCACGGCCTGCGGCAGGTCGGCGTCGAGGATCACAGGAGTGGCGGGCTCGACCACGACGACGTCCAGCTGTGCGGAGTCGGTGTACCCGCTCGAGTCCCCCAGCGTGACCGTGATCGGCCAGGTGCCGGCGCTCGTCGGGGTGCCGGTCAGCTTGCCCTTCGAGAACGTGAGACCCGGCGGAAGGTCGCCCTCGACGCTCCAGGTCAGCGGCGCGAGGACGTACGACGCCTTGACCGTCGCCGTGTACGGCGCGTGCATCGTCGCGGTCGGCAGGCTCGTCGTGGTGATCGTCGCGGTCTTCGCGGCGATCTTGCGGCTCGGCGACGCGGCCGTCTCCAGCACTCCGTACACCTCGGGGAGCCTGACGCGGTACGGCGTCGCCTTCGGGTAGTACACGGTGAAGGGGATCGCGACGGAACCGTTCGGCCGCACCGGGGCGCTGGCGACCGTCCCCCAGGACCCTCCCGAGTACGCCTGGACCTCCGCGGACGAGCCGGAGAGCGCGGTCGCCGTCCGCACGGTCCACGTGACGGTGCTCCCCAGGCGGACGGTCGCGTCCGACGGGGTGACCGTGCTCGAGAGGAACGGGGCGGTCACCCGGACCATGCGGGTCGGCGAGGTCGCCGCGGTGAACCCCGTGTCGCCTGCGAACGTCGTCCTGAACTGCTGTGCCGCGCGGAGCGCGGACCGCGTGAACGAGTAGGTGCCGGTCGAGCTCGTCGTGGCGGAGGTGACGAGCTTCCAGGTCGTCGTGAGCGGGGCTCGGCCGTACAGGCTGACCTTCTTGCCGGACAGCGCCGCGCCCGACGAGCGGGTCAGCTTGCCGGTGAGCTTGATGGTGCCGTCGTACGCCACGGTCGACGCGCTGATCGTCGCGGTGAGGCTCGTCGCGACCTTGGCCGCAGGCGCCGTCGCGCCCGCTGGAGCGCCCGCCCCGACGGTGGCGAGGAGCACCCCGACGACGACCCCCACTGCGAGGAGCGCACGAACGGGTCGGTGTGCGTGCCGTGAGTGCATCGTCGCCTCCAGGCATCGGCCGCCGTGGACGGCCGCGTGTCGTCGCTGCACCCCTGCGCTGACCTGAGTGTCGCGAAACCCGGACAAACGGGACAGGTGTACGCCGGGTGAAACACGAACGTGTGACACGCGTCGCCGCGGTGCTTGCGGCGAGCCGGCGCGCGTTCGGCATCTGAGCCGTCCGGCTGGGGTCCGGGCGGGCGGGGCGCCTACGCTGCCGGTCATGCACCCGCGCACCCTCGATCAGTCGTCGAAGCTGAAGGACGTCCTCTACGAGATCCGCGGGGCGACGCTCGTCGAGGCAGCACGCCTCGAGGCCGAGGGCTACGCGGTGCTCAAGCTCAACACCGGCAACCCGGCGGCCTTCGGGTTCGAGGCCCCGCACCAGATCGTGCGGGACATGATCGCGGCGATCCCGTCCGCGCACGGGTACAGCGAGTCGCAGGGCATCCTGTCCGCGCGACGGGCCGTCGTCACGCGCTACGAGACCTCGCCCGGCTTCCCCGTGTTCGACGTCGAGGACGTCTACCTCGGCAACGGCGTCTCCGAGCTCATCACGATGGTCATGCAGGCCCTGCTCGACGAGGGCGACGAGGTGCTCATCCCGTCCCCGGACTACCCGCTGTGGACCGCGATGACGTCGCTGTCCGACGGCCGCCCGGTGCACTACCGGTGCGACGAGTCGAACGGCTGGCAGCCCGACCTCGAGCACCTCGAGTCCCTGATCACCCCGCGCACCAAGGCGCTCGTCGTGATCAACCCGAACAACCCGACCGGCGCCGTCTACTCGCACGAGACGCTCACCGCGCTCGCGGACATCGCGCGGCGGCACTCGCTCCTGCTGCTGGCCGACGAGATCTACGACCGGATCCTGTTCGACGGCGCGGTCCACATCCCGATGGCGACCGTCGCCCCGGACCTGCTGTGCCTCACCTTCAACGGCCTCTCGAAGACCTACCGCGTCGCCGGCTACCGCTCGGGCTGGATGGTCATCACCGGTCCGCGCGACCATGCGACCGGGTTCCTCGAGGGCATCCAGCTGCTCGCGTCGACCCGCCTGTGCGCCAACGTCCCCGCGCAGCACGCGCTGCAGGCCGCACTCGGCGGCGTGCAGTCCATCGAGGGCCTCGTCGCCCCCGGCGGCCGGCTCCACGACCAGCGCGAGGTCGCGTGGCAGGCGCTGACCGCGATCCCCGGCGTGACCTGCGTGAAGCCCGCCGGTGCGCTCTACATGTTCCCGCGCCTCGACCCGGACGTGTACGAGATCCGCGACGACGCCAAGCTCGTCTACGACCTCCTGGTCAGCGAGCACATCCTGCTGGTCCAGGGCACGGGCTTCAACTGGCCGTCGCCCGACCACCTGCGCATCGTCACCCTCCCCGAGTCCCGCGTCCTGGCCGAAGCCATCACCCGCCTAGGCACCTTCCTCACCACCTACCACCAGTAACTCCCCCTGAACGCAGCCGTGGATGCAGCTCCCGGCGGCTCGACCCGCCGACCCCTGCACCCATCCCTGCCGCCAACGCAGGTCGAGGCGGCCGCCGGGGCACCCGCCGCCACGGCACCCCGCCCCGGCACACCCACCGCTGCCGCACGGACCCTCGACCGGCCGGCCGCCACCAACGCCCCCTCCCGGCGTCGATGCAGCGATGAGTGCAGGTCTCGGCGGCCAGACCCGCCAAGACCTGCATCGACTCCTGCATCGCCGGGCGGAGGCCCCGTGGGGATGGGCGCCGAAGCCGGGAGTGGCCGACCCGACCGGGATCAGCGGCGATGCAGGGATGAAAGCAGGTCCGGGCGGGTGGACCCGCCAAGACCTGCATCGACTCCTGCATCGCCGGGCGGAGGCTCCGTGGGGATGGGCGCCGGAGCCGGGGGTGGCGGACCCGACGGGGCTCAGCGTCGATGCAGGGATGAAGGCAGGTGTGGGCGGGTGGACCCGGCGAGAGCTGCATCGATCGGTGCATCGACGCGGGTGGCGAGGGTGGCGGGACGGGAGGGCGTGGGTGAGGATGGCGGCGTGGAGGCTGTGGAGGGCGTGGAGGGCGCGGAGGCAGGTGCGGGGGACGCCGCGGGCGGCGTGAACCGGGAGGCCGGTGGCGAGTACGCCGTGCTGCCGGAGCCTGTGCGGCTGGCGGACACGACGGTCGGGGTCGAGACCAGGCTGGTCCCCGACCCGGACGAGGTCCACGACCCAGGCCCGGACATCGTGATCCGCGGCTACTGAGCCGGCGACAGCGACGCCGTCTCGACACGAGACGCTCGACACGGATGCGCGACGCGGGACGCAGACGTGCACAGGACGCGGTGAGGGCCGGTCACCGAGTGGTGACCGGCCCTCACCGTCCAGCTGATGCGGCGGTCAGGCCGCGTGACTCACGTCAGCGGGTCAGAAACCGCCGCCGAAGTCGTCGCCACCGCCGGCGGGGGCCGCGGAGGCCTTCTCCGGCTTGTCGGCCACAACGGCCTCGGTGGTGAGGAACAGCGCCGCGATCGACGCGGCGTTCTGCAGCGCCGAGCGCGTGACCTTGACCGGGTCGTTGACGCCGGCGGCCAGCAGGTCCTCGTAGGTGTTCGTCGCCGCGTTCAGGCCGTGGCCCGTCGGCAGGTTGCGCACCTTCTCGGCCACGACGCCGCCCTCGAGACCGGCGTTGATCGCGATCTGCTTGAGCGGAGCCTCGATCGCGAGCTTGACGATCGCGGCACCGGTGGCCTCGTCACCCTCGAGCACGAGGTTCTCGAACGCCGTCTTGCCGGCCTGGATGAGCGCCACGCCGCCACCGGCGACGATGCCCTCCTCGACGGCCGCCTTCGCGTTGCGAACGGCGTCCTCGATGCGGTGCTTGCGCTCCTTGAGCTCGACCTCGGTGGCCGCGCCCGCCTTGATGACGGCCACGCCGCCGGCGAGCTTGGCGAGGCGCTCCTGCAGCTTCTCGCGGTCGTAGTCCGAGTCGGAGTTCTCGATCTCGGCACGGATCTGCGAGACGCGACCGGCGATCTGCGCGGCGTCGCCGGAACCCTCGACGATCGTGGTCTCGTCCTTCGTCACGACGATCTTGCGCGCCGTGCCGAGGACCTCGAGGCCCACCGTGTCGAGCTTGAGGCCGACGGTCTCGCTGACGACCTGGCCACCCGTGAGGATCGCCATGTCCTGCAGCATCGCCTTGCGGCGGTCGCCGAAGCCCGGCGCCTTGACGGCGACGGACTTGAACAGGCCACGGATCTTGTTCACGACGAGGGTCGCGAGGGCCTCACCCTCGACGTCCTCGGCGACGATGAACAGCGGCTTGCCGGACTGGATGACCTTCTCCAGCAGCGGCAGCAGGTCCTTGACGTTCGAGATCTTCGACTCGACGAGCAGGACGTACGCGTCCTCGAGGACGGCCTCCTGACGCTCCGGGTCGGTCACGAAGTACGCCGACAGGAAGCCCTTGTCGAAGCGCATGCCCTCGGTGAGCTCGAGCTCGAGGCCGAGCGCGTTGGACTCCTCGACGGTGATGACGCCTTCCTTGCCGACCTTGTCGAGCGCCTCGGCGATGAGGTCGCCGATCGCCTGGTCGCCGGCGGAGATGGCGGCCGTGGCGGCGATCTCCTCCTTCGTCTCGACGTCCTTCGCCTGCGCGAGCAGCGCGACGGTGACCGCCTCGACGGCCTTCTCGATGCCGCGCTTGAGCGCGATCGGGTTGGCGCCGGCGGCGACGTTGCGCAGGCCCTCGCGCACGAGCGCCTGGGCGAGCACGGTGGCGGTCGTGGTGCCGTCACCCGCGACGTCGTCGGTCTTCTTGGCGACCTCCTTGACGAGCTCCGCGCCGATCTTCTCGAAGGGGTCCTCGAGGTCGATCTCCTTGGCGATGGAGACGCCGTCGTTGGTGATCGTGGGGGCGCCCCACTTCTTGTCCAGCACGACGTTGCGGCCCTTCGGGCCGAGGGTGACCTTGACGGTGTCGGCGAGGACGTTCAGGCCCCGCTCGATGCCGCGACGGGCCTCCTCGTTGAAGGCAATGATCTTGGCCATGTGGCTAGCGATCCTTCACTCGGTTCGGGTCGGCCGTCGAGCGCCCGCGACGGCCGACGACGAGCCCGCGGTCATGTCCCGCGCGCTCGAAGCCTCACCCGGACGGCCTGAGGAACTTCTGTCACTCTCCACCGGAGAGTGCTAAGCCAATGGTTAGCACTCGACCCCCCCGAGTGCAAGCGAGCCCCGTCAGGTTCACGTCCGGCGTACAGTGCCGCCGTGCCCGGTGACGACGCCCGCACCACCCGTCAGCGTCGACGGGTGGTGCTCGTCACGCTCGCTTCCGCCACGGTCACCGCCGCGCTCGTGCTCATGCCGACGGTCGGCCCGACGGCACCCGCCGCCGCCCGCCCCGCCCCGGTCGCGACGAGCGAGACGGACGTCCCGCTCCAGCAGGAGGGCGTCGCGCTCGCACCCGACGGCTCACTCGTCGAGCTGCCGACCGGCAGTGACGTGACCCTGCTGCCCGGCACCCGCGTGATCGACCCCGTCGCGCGGGACGTCGCGGCCGTCCTGCGTGGCGACGCCGCGGTCGGCGGCTCCCCGGCCGCCCAGCGCCTGGCCGACGAACAACGCCGCTGGCTCGCGAGCGGTTCGGTGCCCGGCGCGGGCGGACCGTACGAGGACATGGCCCGCACCGCGCTGCTCGACCTGCACACCCTCACCCTGGACGGCGGCGCCACGGTCGCGGGCTGGTCGTCGTACTGGCGGTACGTCTGGCCGCGCGACGCGTCGTTCGTCGCGGTCGCACTCGCCCGGACTGGGCACGCGCGCGACGGGCTGGCGGTGCTCGACTTCCTCGCGTCGGTCCAGGAACCCGACGGCACGTTCGAGGCCCGCTACCTCCCCGACGGCTCCGGACCGCCCGACGACCGCGGGCGCCAGCTCGACGGCGGCGGGTGGGTCATGTGGGCCTCCGGGCTCGTCCTGGAACGCCTGCCGGCCGGGGCGCAGCGCGAGGCCGCCGCGCAGCAGCTCGTGCCGCTCGTCACCGCGGCGGCCGACGGCGTCCTCGCACAGCTCGACGCGGACGGGCTGCCGCCCGCCTCGCCCGACTTCTGGGAGCGCGACGAGGACGACCTCACGCTCGGCACGGTCGCCCCGATCGTCGCCGGCCTCGAGCAGGCGGCCGTCGTCCTGCGCACGGCGGGCGAGCAGGCGCCGTCCGACGAGCCCCGGACGGGCACCCGGGCCGACGAGCTCGCACAGGCCGCCGCCGACCTGCGGACCGCCGCCGTTCGGCGGTTCGCCCCGGTCGGCTGGACGCGCTACGCGGAGGGCGGTTCGCACGACGCGGCGAGCGCGTTCGTCCTCGCGCCGTTCTGGTCCCGCGCTCCCCAGGGTGGCCGACAGGCGTGGGAGCAGTCGGTGACGGCGATGCGCCGCCCCGCCGGCCTCGCGCCCGCGGGCGCGTGGCGCGACGACGGCATCGCCTGGACGCCGCAGACGTCCCTGTACGCGTGGGTCGCCGCAGAGAACGGCGACGACGATGCTGCACTCGCCTGGCTCGCGACGATCGACGCGCACCGCACGACGACGGGTGCGATCCCGGAGAAGGTGCTGGCCGACGGTCGGCCCGCCGCGGTCGCCCCGCTGACGTGGAGTGCGGCGAACGTCCTGCTCGCCCTCGACGCGCTCGAGGGCTGACGGCCCGGGATCAGGCCGGACGTACCTGCTCGGCCTGCGGGCCCTTCTGACCCTGACCGACCTCGAACTCGACCTGCTGGCCCTCCTCGAGGGAGCGGTAGCCGTCCGTCTGGATGGCGCTGAAGTGCACGAACAGGTCCGCGCCGCCGTTGTCCGGCGTGATGAACCCGTAGCCCTTCTCCGCGTTGAACCACTTCACCGTGCCCTGAGCCATGCCGTCGCTCCTCGATCGGGATCCCCGCACGAGGTGGCGAGGTGGGGCGAGCCTAACGGCCTGCGCACCACCGCCACCAGGGGCGATGCGCGACGGATCCTGCCGACGACCAGGTCCGACGATCAGGGCAGGGCGGACACGAGGACGACCGTGATGCCGTCACCGGCCTGGCCGGCGTCGAGCGTCACGGTGGTCAGGCCGAGCGTTGCGGCGACGAGGTCGGCCGTGCTGCGCAGGTCGTCGGACGCGTAGTAGACGGTCGACGACGCGGGCTTCGTGCCGGAGAAGTTGTCGCTCGTCACGGACGTGAAGCCCGCGTCCGTGAGCTTCTCGGCACCCTGGCCGGCCAGCCCCTGGATGCCGGCGCCGTTGAGCACCGCGACCGGCGTCGACATGACCGGGGCGATCGTCGGCTCGGCCGTGGGCGTCGGCGACTCCGCCTGGGTGGCCTCACCCGTCGGCTCGGTGGCACCGTCCGTCGGGGCGGCCGTGGCGCTCGAGCCAGGAGTAGGCGTCGCGCTCGACGTCGTGACGTCGTCGTCGCCCGACGACCCGGTGTCCCGCGACATGTACGTCACGAGCGAGTACGCCAGCAACGGCGCGAGGACGAGCACGGCGAGGAACGGCCACCAACGGCTCCATGCGGAACGCGGCGACCGGTGCACGCCACGGGGTGCGCTCGGGTCGGCGGCGGCGTCGAACTCGTCGTCGGGGTAGGGGTAGTCGGCCTTGCTCACGGCACGAAGGCTATCTGGCGCAACCCGCGATCCACGCCAGCGCGGCGCGCGGCGCGCCCGTCCTGGGGCAGATCAGGCGTCCACGCCGAGGCGACGAGCCGTGCGCGCACGTTGGCGCGACGTGCGCATCCGGCGCAGGCGCTTGACGAGCATCGGGTCGTGCGCGAGGGCCGCGGGCTCGTCGATGAGCGCGTTGACCACCTGGTAGTAGCGCGTGGCCGACAGGTCGAACAGCTCGCGGATCGCCTGCTCCTTGGCGCCGGCGTACTTCCACCACTGCCGCTCGAACGCGAGGATCGCCGCGTCCCGCTCGGTCAGACCGTCGACCGGGGCGCCGGGCTGCGGTGCCAGCGACATCGTGGCGGCGTCCATGCGTCCTCCTGGTCCAACGGCGGGGTCCTGCTGCGGGCGTGCCGACCGGTGGCCGACGGCAGTCATCGTAGGCCCGGAATGACACCCGTGTCATTCCGTTCCGTCGCTAGTCTCGGCTCCCGTGACCGCCGCCCCGCTCGTCGACCTCGTCGCCCCGGACTGGGCCCGCGCCCTGGCCCCCGTCGAGGAGCAGGTGCACGCCACCGGCCGGTTCCTGCGCGACGAGCTCGCAGCCGGCCGCGGCTACCTCCCGGCCGGTGATGCGGTCCTGCGCGCCTTCCGGCGCCCGCTCGCGGAGGTCCGCGTGCTCGTCGTCGGGCAGGACCCGTACCCGACGCCCGGGCACGCGATGGGCCTGTCGTTCTCGGTGCAGCCCGACGTGCGCCCGCTGCCGCGCTCGCTCGACAACATCTTCCGCGAGCTCGTCGCGGACGTGGGCGTCCCGGTCCCGACGAACGGCGACCTGACGCCGTGGGCGGACCAGGGGGTCATGCTGCTCAACAGGGTCCTCACCGTGCGCCCGGGTGCGCCGGCGTCGCACCGCGGCAAGGGCTGGGAGGTCGTCACGGCGCGCGCGATCGAGGCGCTCGTCGAGCGCGGCGGCCCGCTGGTCGCGGTGCTATGGGGGCGCGACGCGCAGTCCCTCAAGCCGGCGCTCGGCGCGGTGCCGGTCGTCGAGTCGGTGCATCCCAGCCCGCTGTCCGCGAGCCGGGGGTTCTTCGGCTCGCGGCCCTTCTCGCGCGTCAACGCGCTGCTCGAGCAGCAGGGCGCCGAACCCGTCGACTGGCGGCTGTGACGGCATCGGCCGGACGCGACGCTCGTCGGCCGGAACGCGTTGCGCTCGTCGACCGGAAGGCACGGCGCTCGTCGGCCAGAATGCTCGGGTGACCGAACGCTCGAACTCTGTGCCCTGGACCCGCTACGTCGCGATCGGCGACTCCTTCACCGAAGGGCTGTGGGACTCGCCCGACGGGCTGCACGACCCGACGGCACCCCAGCGTGGTTGGGCGGACCAGCTCGCCGCGCACCTGTCCGCCCGGCGGGTCGCCGCCGGTGGGACGCCACTGGAGTACGCGAACCTCGCGATCCGCGGGCGGCGGCTGCGCCCGATCCTCGCCGAGCAGGTCCCGGCCGCGCTCGCGATGCAACCCGACCTGGTCAGCCTGGCCGGCGGCGGGAACGACATCCTGCGCCCGACCGCCGACGTGGACCGACTGGCCCGCAACCTCGAGGCCGCGCTCGTACGGCTGCGCACGGCCGGCATCGACGTGCTGCTCTCGACGGGCTACGACACCGCCGGAAGCCCGCTCGTGCGCGCCACGCGCGCCCGCATCGCGGTCTACAACAACCACATCTGGTCGATGGCGCGGCGTCACGGGGCGTCCGTCGTCGACGTCTGGGGCGTGCGCTCGCTCGGCGACTGGCGGATGTGGTCCGAGGACCGCATCCACCTGACCACCGACGGCCACACGCGCGTCGCGCAGGCGGCGCTCGTCGGGCTGGGCCTGCAGCCCGACCAGGAGAACTGGGACGACCCGCTCGCACCGCTGCCCCCCGCGCCGCGGATCGAGCGCTGGCGCGGCGACGCGCAGTGGCTGCGCGACCACGTGTACCCGTGGGCGACGCGGCGGCTGCACGGTCGCTCGTCGGGCGACCTGCGCATGCCGAAGCGACCCGAGCCGACTCCCGTCGAGCTGGTCCCGACGTCCGCCGACTGACGACGCGACCGAACGTCGCCTCGGTCAGCCGTCCTCGTCGACGACGACCATCATCGACGCAGTCGCCCACGACTCCGAGCGCAACGTGACGACCGGTCGGGCCGTCGCGTCGACCGAGACCGCGCCGGACTCGTTGGTGACCGCGGTCGTGGACCACAGCCAGTCGGCCGCGACGGCCGGCGCGAGCGACCCCGTGAACCGGACGTAGTCGGTCCACACGTAGCCGGTCAGGGTGTAGCTCACGGTCACGTGGCTCCGCCGGTGTGGCCGGACGGCCCCGTCGCCCCAGTCCTGCCCCGTCACGCCCGTCACGGTGCACGTCGCGCCCGGCTTCTCGACCCCGGCGGCGGTGAGCACGACGCACGACGAGGTCGGGCCCGACGACCAGCTCCCGCTGCTCGCACCGCTCACCGCGTACGCCGAGTTCGTCCACGCCGCGCTCGTCTCGTCCGCACGCAGTGCCGCGGGCGCGACGACGAGCACCGCCGCCGCAAGCGCGACGATCGCGGTGAGCAGCCGACGGGATCGGGTCACGGCACCGTGCTCCCGACGGCTGCGACCTGCAACGCGGCGGAGCTGGTCTGGTTCGCGTGGCTCACGTCCCAGTTGGCCGGTGTGGTGACGGTGACCGTGAGGTTCTGGCTCGCACCCGCGGCGAGCGTGATCGGGCCGGCCGGCGAGACGCCGAGCGTCGCGTTGGGGGCGGTGCCCGTGAGGGGCTGGGCGAGCGCGGTGATGGTGCTGGTCACCGACAGCGGCACGTTGCCGTCGTTCTGGATCCGCACGGTCGTCGTGTACGTGTTGCCCGGCACCATCAGCGCGAATGCGCTGCTGGACAGGATCGCGTGCGCGGTGCCGGAGGTGTCGGCCGCCGCGCAGGTCCACGTCGGCGTGGTCGCGGCCGGGTTGGCGCTCGAGCACGCCTTGAGATCGACGCTCCCCGAGCTCGCCGTGCTCGTGAAGAACGCCGAGTTGGTCCAGGCCGCCGACGTCGCGGCCGCGCCGATGCCCAGCAGCGCGCCGGAGGCGAGCACGAGCTTGAGGACGGTGCCGCGTCGACGCGCGGGTCGCGCGCGCAGGTCGCGGCGTGAGTCGGGGGTCGTCATCGGAGATCCTCCGGTCGAGGTCGGGCAGTCGGGGTCGTGCGGGTGAGCCGGCTTCCGGCGGGCGCTCATGCGGGTTCCTCGTCGTGCTCGGTCCGACGACGACGGCCGACGACCAGCAGGAGCAGGCCGAGCAGCGCGAACGCGAGGGCTGCGGCCGCCAGCGGTCCCGCGCCCAGACCCGTGCTCGCCAGCCCGTCGTCGCCGGGTGCGCCGACCAGCGTGTACCGGCCCTCGATGGACTGCGTCTGGCCCGGGTCGAGCTCGTGGACGGTGACGCCGACCCGCAGGTCGTACGACCCTGCCGGCAGCGGCGTCCCGACCTTCAAGGTGCCGAGGTCGAGGCACGCACCCGCGCCCGGGCAGAGCTCGGTGGTCCAGGTGGCCTCGCCCGGGCCCGACTCCTCGAGCCGGGCCTCGGAGACCACGGCCCGCTCCGGGACGGTGACCTGCCAGGTGTGGCTCGCCGACTCGCCGGGCATCATGTCCCGGAACGTCACCTCGAGCGGGATCGAGAGCGGGAGCGCCTGGGCGCGGGTCGCCCCGACCACCGACGCGAGGCCGAGCAGGGCCGCGAACGCGAGGGCGAGCGCCGCGAACCTGCCGCCACGCGTGCGCGTCACGGAGCCGCACCCGCCTCGACGGGCGCCGCCTCGAGCGCGTGCCTGCCCTGCCGCCGTGACTCGCGCCGTGCCGTGCGCGGCGGGGCCGGCGGCAGGAGCGAGAGAGCCAGCAGGCACAGGAGCGTGAAGCCGAGCGGGACGGCCACGGACGGACGGGTGAGCCAGACGACCGCGTAGCCGCCGCCCGAGACCTGCAGCGCGGGCTGCCAGACGTGGTCGCCGACGATGTACTCGCCGCCGTCCTCGCTGTCGTTCGCGTCGCCCTTCATGCGGATCGCCCAGCGGCCGTCACCGGCCGGCTCGATCCCCACGACGCGGTGCGAGACGAGGTTGCCCGTCATGTCGCTGTAGATCGACGAGACCTCGCCGACCTCGACGTCCGCCGTGTCCGCGCGGACGTCGATCAGCAGGTCGCCCGTCATGATCCCCGGCTCCATCGAGCCCGAGATGACGACCAGCGGCTTGATGTAGCCGAGCTGGGTGGCACCCCATGCGAGCACGCTCAGCACACCGACCGCGGCGACGAGCCACAGGACGGTGTTGCCGACGAACTTCAGTACTCGCACGGGGTGTCTGTCACCTCAGGAGGGAGTGCGGCTGGTCAGGGGTTCGAGAGGGTCGTGCCGGTGAACTGCAGCGTGACCGTCCCGGTGCCGCCGATGTTCACCTCGTCCCAGTCGACGGGGGTGACGACGGTGACCTCGACGACCGTCGAGTCGTCGCCGGCGGCGATCACGCCGGGGTCGTCGGCGGAGACCGTGACGTCCTGGACGTCGGCGAGGATCCCCCCGCCGACGACGGTCGCGGCGACGACGTCGAGCGGGACGTCCGAGTCGTTCCAGAGCTGGACCTCGAACGTGTACGTGCTGTCCGGGACCATGTTCACCAGCTCGGTGGGCGAGAAGGTGATGCCGGGAGCGGTGTCAGCGAGCTCCCACGTGGTGCCGCCATCGACGCTGCCCTGGAGCTCGATGCCGTCGGCGGCGGTCGCGTCGGCCGTGAACCACGCGTCGTCGGACCAGTTGGCGGAGGTGGCGGCGGCGGCGATGCCCAGCAGGGCAGCGCCGGCGAGGGAGAACTTGACGATCGCGCCGCGCTTACGCTTGCGCTCGTCCTTGCGGTCGGTCTCGACCGTGACGTTGGTGGTCATGGTGGGCTCCTTGTGTCGGGGTCGCGTCCGCCGGTCGACCGGCGGCACCGGGCCCGAAGAAGCGGGCCGCGGTTCGAACATAAGCAATTTCCCTGTGCATAGGCTGGGCCCCTTGGGTGCAGGCCCCCCCTCGATCCGAATCGCCCGTTTTTTTCACCCCGTCCAGGAACGCGCATTTCGGAGATTCGCCAAGAAATGGACCCACTGCCTCCCACCTGCGACGACACAGCAAACGGGTGACGCGAGTCACAATTCGTCGTCGACCGCCGGATCCACGGGCCGCAGCAGCGGGATCCGCGCCTGAAGTCGCGCACCGACCCCGTCGCCGGGCCCGAGCGTGAGGGTCCCCCCGACGAGCTCGACCCGGTCGCGCAGCCGCGCCGTCCCGGAGAGCGCTCCGGCGGTGGCCGCGTCGTACAGCGGGCCGTCGTTCTCGACGAGCACGACGAGAATCTCGCCGTCGAGCCGCAGCGCCACGGTGACGGTCGACGCCGGACCGTTCTTGAGCCCGTTGGTGACGCCCTCCTCGACGACCCGTACCGCGAGCAGTCGCGTCGCGACGTCGATCGTGCCGCGCTCCGGGTCGTCACGTTCGCGGACCGCGGGGTCGACGTCGAACCGCGTCGCGATCGACGCCGGCACGCGGCCCAGCAGCGCGCGCACGGCGGGCACGACGCCGTGCTCGAGCCGGTCAGGGTAGAGCAGTCGGCTCATGTGCCGGACGTCGATCTCGCGGACCTCGTCGAGCTCGGCGCGGATCTCGCGCAGCGAGTCGAGCCCGGCGCCCTCCCACCCGGACCTCTCGCCGCGCGCGATCAGGTCGGTGATCCTCGCCTCCAGCAGCACGATCCGGCTCTGCAGCGTGCCGTGCAGGCCCTCGGCGACCTCGCGCCGGACGCGGATCTCCTCGGCCTCGATCGCCCGTGCCGCGATCTCGACGTGCACCGCCTCTCGCTCGGCCCGGCGCAGCGCGACCCGCGTGCGGCGGCGCGAGGTCAGGGCCCACCAGCCGATCGCGGTCGAGATCACGCCGACGACGAATCCGCTGATGAGCTCGGAGTCGCGCGAGCTCGGATCCGACGCGGCGTAGATCCCCAGCGCGACCTGCGCGAGATAGCGCGCCACGGTGCACGCGAGCGCTGCCGCGACGATCCCGCCGACGACGGCGACCGCGCGCCGCGCCAGGTGCACGCGCAGCACGGCCAGGGCCAGCACGAGCAGCAGCACGCCCGCGAAGTTGGCCGCGATCCGACGCCACAGGTCCACCGTGTCCCACTCCGGCACGAACCGCGCGTAGATGTAGGCGGCCTGCGTCGAGGCGCCGAGCGCATACCCGAGCGCAACGATCGCCGTGGCCCGGGTCAGCACGCGCCGATCTCTCGCTGCGTCGCCCGGCCGCAGCTCGCGGTCGTTCGCGGCCTCGGTCACGTCCCTCCTCCGGCGCAGTTCACAGCGTCAGTCCCGACGAGCATGCTGCCGACGGGCGGGCGCCCGACGGCACGCCCACGGCGGCGTGCCTGCACGACACGCGCCACGTCGGTACGCGCCATCCGCCGCGCCCGACGATACTGGCCATGATGAGCACCCCACTGCCCGACCCTCTGCGCGTGGCGGTCGTCGAGGACCAGCCGCTCTTTCGGTCGATGCTCGAGCGCATGCTCGACGAGAGCACCGGCCTGGTCGTCGTCGCGTCGGTCGGCACCGTCACCGAGGCCGCCCGGGCACTGCAGCCGGGCGTCGCGGACGTCGCTCTGCTCGACATCGACCTGCCGGACGGCAACGGCATCGCCCTCGGCGTGAGCCTGCGCCGACGACAGCCGGATCTCGGCATCCTGCTGCTCTCGGCGCACGACGCGATGGACCTCCTGCTCGACCTGCCGCTCGACGTCGCCGCCGGCTGGGGCTACCTGTCGAAGAACTCGTCGACGAGCGAGGAGACGCTGCTCACGGCCGTGCGCGCCGCTGCGGCGGGCGAGACCGTCCTCGACCCCGCGCTGCTCGACCGGGTGACGCCGCGGGCGGGTTCCGACGTGGCCCGCCTCACCGCCCGGCAGTACGAGGTGCTGCGCCTGCTGGCCAGCGGCCTGTCGAACGCCGGCATCGGCCAGCGGCTGGGCATCACCGAGAAGTCGGTGCAGAACCACGTGAACGCCGTCTACTCGACGCTCGGCATCGACGTCGATCCGGCACGCAACCCCCGCGTGAGCGCGGCGCTGCGCCTCCTGGAGGGGACCGGCCCGGCCACGTGACGACGACTCCGCCACGCGGTCGATGATCGGTAGGCTGACCGCCGCACGCCTCCTTAGCTCAGTCGGCCAGAGCAGCTGTCTTGTAAACAGCAGGTCGTCGGTTCGAATCCGACAGGGGGCTCCCTGGAACGACGAACGCCCCGGTCCCGCAGGTGCGGTCCGGGGCGTTCGTCGATCAGGTCAGCCCTGGGCGGCCAGGGCAGCCTCGACGGCCTCCTTGAGGGGGCCGGCGACGTAGAGCTGCGACTTGTCCTCGCCGTCGGCCGGCCAGTCCTGGCCGTCGATGAGGACCGTCGGCGTCGAGATCCCGCCGAGGTCGGTGTCTGCCTGGCTCGTCGCGGCCATGATCCACGGTGCGAAGGTGCGCCAGGTGCCGGTCTTCTCCTCGTCGGACCCGCTCGTCGTGAACGTGCCGTCCACCACGGAGAGGAACTGGTCGGCGACGTCCTGCGGGACGCCCACGCCCACGGCGAGGTCCGCGATCTCGTCGTCGGTCAGGCCCTCGCTGCCCTCGGCGGGCTGGTTCGCGTACAGCGCGGTGAGGAACGCGGTGAAGTGCTCGCCGTCCTGGTCCGCGACGACCGCGAGCGCGTTGCCGGCACGGGTCGAGTAGTGCGTGCCCTTCGAGTTGCCGTCGAGGAACGACAGCGGGCGGTAGTCGATCGTGACGCCGTCCTCCTGCACGAGCGCGTCGAGGTCGGCCGAGTTGGCCTGGTCGAACTGACCGCAGTAGGGGCACATCGGGTCGAAGTAGATGGTGACGACGACGTCGCCGTCGCCGGCCACGCCGGTGCCGTCGTTGCTCACGGGGATGCCGCCGGAGTCGTTGGCCGTGGACGGCGCGGTGACGTCGGCCAGCGCGGGCGGCACGACGTCGTCGGCACCGCCGCCGTACGCGACCGAGCTGTTCGCGGCCTCGCGGTCGGCCTGCCCCTTCATGGTGAAGAAGACCGCAGCAACCACGCCCAGGACTGCCACGACGATGACACTGACGGCGATGATGCGGTTGCGCCTCGCGCGCTTCTCGGCCTGCTCGCGCATGAGCTTGGCCTGGATGCGGGCGTCCTCGCGGCGCTGCGACTTGGTGGGACGCGGGTCGTTCGTGGGCACGACGGCTCTCCTCGATCGGTGGTCGGCTGTGCACAGCGTACGGGTCGGACCTGGGGGTTCGGCAGGCGGCGCCTACGACCTACGGCCTACGGCCTACGGCCTACGGCACGGTCGGTGTCGACACAGGCGCCCAGACGATCGGCGCGCCGTTCGCGATCACCGCGACGATCACGAACATCGCCGCCAGGCACACGCACACCAGCACGAGCGCACCCGTGCGGCCCGGCGCCACGATCGCGAGCACGCGACGGGCGCCCGTGCGGGTCATGCCCGACAGCGGGCCCCACCACACCACGCACACGCCCAGCAGCACGAGCGCTCCCACGACGACCGCGGCGGTCGTCCCCTGGATGGGATCGCCGCTCTCGAGCTCGCCGATCGTCCACGTCTCGTTGTCGACCAGCCACACGATCGCGCCACCGACGACGAGCATCACGCACGCGCTCACGACGAGCGAGGGCACCTGCGCGACGACGGCGCGCACGAAGTACCACGGCGACGCGACGACGGTCCGCCACACGTCGCTCGGCCGGACCCCGGACCGTTCGCGCCGGCCATGCATCGCCTCGACCGCCGTCCCGAACGTGCGCACGGCCACGATCACCACCCCGACGACGATCAGCGTCACCAGCGGCGCGAGCGCGCCGGCGACCCCGACCACACCCGCGAGCGCGAGCATGGAGCCCCACCGGCGGCGGGCCGGCGGGCGCTGGTATCCCGATCCCTCGTCCGTGAGCTCGGAGGCGTCGAGGTCCTCCTCGATCCACTCGACGCCCGTCTCGTCGTCGAGGTCGTCGAGGTCGACGTCGAGGTCGCCGTCCGGCTCGCCCAGCGGCTCGGCGACGAGAGCGGTGAGCTCGGCGTCGAGGTCGTCGGCGGGCAGCACCGCCGTCTCGTCGGGCCCGTCGGCCTCGTCGGGTTCGCCGGGAACGGGCTCGGGAAGCAGCTCGGTCTCGTCGGGTCCGTCGACGGGCATGACCGCGGTCCGGCCGTCGTGCGCCGAGACCGCGGCGACCGTGGTCGCGGCGCCGCCCGCGGCGATCGCGACGGTCTCCGCGGGCGCGGCATCGTCGTCCACCTCGTCGGGCGCATCGTCGGAGGCGTCGTCGGAGTCGTCGCCGTCGAGCGGGTCGCCGTCGAGCGCCGCGACCCGCAACGCGGCGACGAGGTCGGCGGGTGCGAGCCGCGTGGCAGGGTCGGGGTCGAGCGCGCGGCGCAGGGCGCCCGCGGTGAGCGGCCCGAGGCCCGCGAGATCGGGTTCGCCGGACCGGGCCCGCGCGAGCACGGCCTCGAGCGGACGCGTGCCGAACGGCGCACGGCCGGTCGCGGCGAACGCGACGAGCGCGGCCCACCCCCACATGTCGGTCGCCGCGGTCGGGTCAGCGCCGTCGAGCAGCTCGGGCGCCAGGTAGCCGGGCGTCCCGACGACGAACCCGGTGGACGTGACCGCCTCGTCGTCGGCGGCCTGCGCGATCCCGAAGTCGATGAGCACGGGGCCGTCGTCGGTGACCAGCACGTTCGAGGGCTTGAGGTCGCGGTGCACGACGCCCGCGGCGTGCACGGCCTCGAGCGCGTCGGCGAGGCCCGCGGCGAGCTCGGCCAGGTCGGCGGGGGCGAGCTCGCCGCGGTCGCGCACGTGCTCGGCGAGCGTGTCGCCGTGGACGAGCTCGGTGACGATGAACGCCTCGGTCGAGTCGGCCTCCGCGTCGAGCACCGACGCCACGGCAGGGTGCCGCAGCCGCTGCAGCGCGACGACCTCGCGGCGCAGGCGTTCGCGTGCGGCCGCGTCGGCGCCGACCTGCGGGTGCAGCAGCTTGAGCGCGACCGCGGTACCGCCGTCGTCGACGGCGCGGTAGACGGTCCCCATGCCCCCGGACCCGAGCGGCGCGACCACGGTGTACCCGCCGATCTGCGCGCCCGGTTCCAGACCGATGCGCTCCATGCGACCCGACCGTAGCGCCCACCGCGGCCCGACGCGGCTCGTTCACGGCTCGTGGCGCGGGCCGAGAACCCACGGGCTAGGGTCGGGGGCACCCTTCCTCTGGAGTCGACTTGCCCTCCGCCGTGCCTCGAACCGGCTACGACCTCGTGGTCGTCGCGAACCGCCTGCCGGTGGACGTCTCCACCGGCGACGACGGGGAGGTCACCTGGAGTCGTTCGCCGGGCGGGCTCGTCACGGCCATGGCGCCCGTGATGTCGGGCGCCCAGGGAGCATGGGTGGGGTGGGGCGGTTCGCCCGACCTCGACCTGGATCCGTTCGAGGTCGACGGCACCCTGCTCGTGCCGGTGCCGCTGTGCGCCGACGACGTGGAGTCGTTCTACGAGGGCTTCTCGAACGACACCCTGTGGCCGCTCTACCACGACGTGATCTCCGCGCCGGCGTTCCACCGCGCTTGGTGGGAGGCCTACCAGCGGGTCAACCTCCGGTTCGCCGAGGCGGCGGCCGCGCAGGTCGCGCACGGCGGGACCGTCTGGGTGCACGACTACCAGCTCCAGCTCGTCCCCCGGCTGGTGCGCGAGCTGCGGCCCGACGTGCGGATCGGCTACTTCCACCACATCCCGTTCCCGCCGCTCGAGATCTTCACGCAGCTCCCGTGGCGGCGTCAGGTCGTCGAGGGGCTACTCGGCGCGGACCTCGTCGGGTTCCAGCGCGCGGGTGACGCGGCGAACTTCGTGCGTGTGGTCCGCCGCCTCACGGACCTGACCACGCGCGGCCAGGTCGTGACGATCACACGGCACGGCAAGGTCGAGCGGCACGTGCGCGCGGCCCCGTTCCCCATCTCGATCGACTCGGGCGCGTTCGACGAGCTGGCCCGCACGGATGCCGTCCAGCAGCGCGCGCACGACATCCGGCGCGAGCTCGGCGACCCGAGGACGCTGCTGCTGGGCGTCGACCGGCTCGACTACACCAAGGGCATCCGGCACCGCATCAAGGCGTACGGCGAGCTGCTCGCCGAGGGGCGGCTGTCGGCGCAGGAGACCACGCTCGTGCAGGTCGCGAGCCCGAGCCGGGAGAACGTCGACGCGTACGTGCAGCTGCGCGACGAGGTCGAGCAGCTCGTCGGGCGCATCAACGGCGACCACGGCCAGGTCGGTCATGCACCCGTGCAGTACCTGCACCAGTCGTTCCCCATGGAGGAGATGGCCGCGCTCTACCTGGCGGCCGACGTCATGCTCGTCACCGCGCTGCGTGACGGCATGAACCTCGTCGCCAAGGAGTACGTCGCGGCCCGGTCCGACGACCGCGGCGCACTCGTGCTCTCGGAGTTCACCGGCGCGGCCGACGAGCTGCACGGCGCGGTCCTGGTGAACCCGCACGACATCGACGGCATGAAGGACGCGATCACGTACGCGGTGCACATGGACGACCGCGAGGCGCGCAAGCGCATGCGCCGGCTGCGCCGCCGGGTCCTGGGTCACGACGTCGCCGCCTGGTCGCGCGAGTTCCTCGCGGCGCTGCAGGCCGTCCCGCACCGGAGCGACCATGGCTGATCACTTCGGCGCCGACCCCCTCGCAGCCGAGCCCCTCGGAGCCGAGCCCTTGGAGGCCGCGCTCGTCGCGCTCGCGCAGGACGACCGCGCACGCCCGCTGCTCGTCGCGCTCGACTTCGACGGCACCCTCGCGCCGCTGCAGGACGATCCGTCGCAGTCACGCATCCTGCCCGCGGGCGTGGTCACGCTGCGCGCGCTCGCCGCCGCCGACGGGGTCGCGCTCGCGCTCGTCTCGGGGCGCGCGCTGCACGACCTGCACCAGCTCGCCGAGGTGCCCGAGGGCACGTACCTGATCGGCTCGCACGGCGCCGAACGCGCCCGGGTCACGCGGCACGGGCTCGACCGCGACGTCGTCCGGCTCACCGACGCGCAGGCGGACCGTCTCGCGGAGCTCGGCGCGCAGGCGCTCGCGATCGCCCGCGGCCGCGACGGCGTGTGGGTCGAGACCAAGCCGACCGCGGTCGTCGTGCACACGCGGCTCGCCGAACGCCCCGACGCGTCCGCCGCCGAGACCGCCGCGCTCGACCTCGGCGCACGCCTGGGCACCAACGTGCTGCACGGCAAGGACGTCGTCGAGATCTCCGTGCTGCACGCGAGCAAGGGTGAGGCGCTGCGCGCACTGCGCGACGAGCTCGGCAGCCGCGTGGTGGTCTGCGCGGGTGACGACGTGACCGACGAGCACGCGTTCGACGCGCTGGGCCCCGACGACCTGACGATCAAGGTCGGACCGGGCCCGACGAGCGCGCGCTACCGCGTCCCCGACCCGGCGTCGCTGGTCCACGCGCTGACCACCCTCACCCCCCGTTAGCCTCCCGGCGCGCCCGCACGCGTCGTACCGTGAAGGTGTGCGCGGCAACGGCGGCCTGCAGATCATCGCCCTGGACGAGCCGCTGCCCGCGAACGACCGCGAGCGCACCGCCCGCGACGCCGATCCGGCCCCTGATGCTCACGCCCTCGACGGCCCCGTCGAGAGCCCCCGGTGGCGCCGCCGCGCACGGTGGGTGGCCGCGTTCGTCGCGGTGGCCGCGGTGCTCGCGCTCGTCGTCGGGCAGTCCGTGCTGGACCGGCGCGAACAGGCCCGCCGCTCCGCCATCGCGGCACTGCCCGGGACGCTGCAACCACTCGGTCCGAGGCTCGGCGAGCGGTGGCGCACCACGTCCGACGAGTGGCTCGTGGGTGAGGGACCGATCGGCGGCGTGGCCGTCACCGTGCAGGGCGACAACCCCTACCTCGTGGTGGGCGAGACCGGTGTCGTCCAGCACGTGGTCGTGGGCCACGACCCCGCGACCGGCGCGGTGCTCTGGCGCCGGCCGTACCCGGCCGTGAGCGGGACGCAGGCACCGTGGATCTCCTGCGCCGACACCCTCGACGCGGTGCACGTGGTGTGCGAGGAGTCGACCGGCGAGCGCTGGGACCCCGACGGCGTGCGCGTGATCGATGCGCGGGACGGGACCGTCGTGCGCACCTTCGGGGCCGGCAGCGGTCGATCCTGGACCACCTCGCCCGCCGGGCTGCTGCTCACCACCCAGCGTTCGTCGCGAGCCGCACCGTCGGTCGTGCTCGTCGACGTCGCCACGGGCGACACCCGCTGGCGCCGGTCGCTCGAGTCCGGCCCCGGCTCAGGAGCCGACGCGACCTCGGGCTGGGTCTCCACCCAGGCCGTCGGCGACCTGGTCCTGGCCTCCACCTACAGCAAGCTGTGGCTGCTCGACGCGACCGGCACCGTCGTGCGTCAGCTCACGCCGTCCGCGCCCGGGTGGGCCGTGCCGGTGCGCTCCGGCGTCGTGATGTGGGCGTTCGCCGAGCGGCGTGGGGACAAGGACGCGTCCGGTCTGCTGCTGCTCCCGGACGGGACGGTCCGCGACGCCGACGAGTACCCCGCGACGATCGTCGTCGACGACGGGTCGGCGCCCGAGGTGCTGCTGCTGACCGACTCCGGCGGCACGGGCGGTGCCGTCGCGCGCGACCTCGCGACCGGCAACGAGCTGTGGACCAGCCCCGACGTCATCACCTCCGCGATGGTGCTCGACGGGCTCTTCGTGAGCGCGTCGTCGACCAGGGTGACGGCGCGCGACGCCCGCACCGGCGAGGAGCGCTGGAGCGTCGACACCGACGTGTACCCACGGCTGTCGACCGACGGCGACCACGTCGTCGCGGTGACCGCTGCGAACGTGCTCGCGCTGGATCCCGTCGACGGCACCACGCTGTGGCGGACGGCGGTCCCCGCCATCGCCCTGCGCGGCGACGCCCCCGCGGTGACCGGAGTGACGCTCGGCGGCGCGGCCTGGGGTGGGTTGCTCCAGCTCGGGGACGTCGGCCGCATGGGCGGCAGCAGCGTCCTCGTCGGACCGGCCTGACCTTCCGCGGTCGCGGGCCTACGGTGTGCGCATGCGTCACGACGGGCGGCTGGGCACGGTGCACCTCGAGGAGGTCGTCGTCGAGGAGGTCGACGACCTTCCCGCGCCCGGGTCCGCGCGGCGCCGGTCCGACGACGGGTCCGACGACGGGTCCGACGACGAGACGTACGGGGTCGTGGCTCGCGACGCGACCACGGGTCGTCGGCTCTGGGGCGACGAGCATGCGCAGACCATGTCCGCCCTGATCGGCGGGCTGCTCGTCACCCAGGCGGGCGACGAGGTCAGCGCGCGTGACGTGCGCTCCGGCGAGGTCCGCTGGAGCACCGAGGTCGAGTCCGCCGCGGTCGTCGGCACCGACGGCGACGTCGTGCTCGTGCACTCCGACCAGGACGTCGTCGCGCTCGACCTCGTCGGCGGCGAGCAGCGGTGGCGGGCGCCGCTGCCGGCCGAGATCGCGTCCTCGACGAGCATGGTCGTGCCGTTCTCGGGCGGTTACGTCGCCGGGGGCGGCTGGGGCGGCCGGCTCGTGCTGCCCACCACGGACGACGTCCCCGCGATCGTCGGTCGCCCCTGATGCGCGCCGACGGGCAGCGGCAGACGGTGCAGCTCGAGGAGGTCGAGCTCGACATCGAGGTCGACGGTGCCACGGTCGCCCGGGCCGGGGCCGACGGGTCCGGGGGCGACGACGGCGCCGAGTCCGGTGCGCGACGACGCGGTCGCGGCCGCGCGCTCGTGGCCGGCGGTGTGGCGGCCGCCGTGATCCTCGCGCTCGTCGTCGGGCAGGGTGTGCTCGACCGGCAGGAGCGTGAGCGTCGCGCACGGGTCGCCGAGACCCCCGGGCTGCTCTACCCGCTGGGCCCGGAGCTGCGCGAGCTGTGGCGCACCGAGGCGACCGAGATGCTCGTCGGCACCGGTCCGATCGCGGGCGTCGCCGTCTCGGTGCAGGACGACGCCTTCTCCGTGCGCTCCGACGACGGCCCGGCCGTCGCGGTACCCGAGCTCGTGGGGCGCGATCCTGGCACGGGCGTCGTCCTGTGGCGCCAGCAGCTCCCCGGCGAGACCGAGCCGGGTGCCCAGTCGTGGCTCGGCTGCGCCGACGCGCTCGACGACCGCCACGTCCTGTGCTCCCGGTCGCACGTGCACCAGGACGGCGACATCTGGGAGTCCGTCACCGACAGCACGGCGGTCGTGGACTCGCGCGACGGCACGGTCGTGCGACAGCTCGACGGCGACACGGCGACGAGCTGGACCCCTGCGCCGGGCGGCCTGCTGCGCGCCGACGAGGCGTCGGACGGGACCGGGCCGACCGTGACGCTGGCGGACCTCGTGACCGGCGCGACGCTCTGGCGCCGGGAGCTGCCGGCGCGTTCGTCGGGACGCGACTCGGACGACTCGGACTACGTCACGGCGTTCGCCACCGGCGACAGCCTGCTCGTCGGCACGCCCGACGAGCTCTGGGTGCTCGACGCCGCGGGCACGGTCACGCACCACGAGACCTTCGACGACGACGGCTGGGCGATGCCGGTGGGCTCGGGCGCGATCCTGCGGATGTCGTCCGGCGACCAGCCGGGACCCGGTGCGCTGCTGCTCCCCGGTGGTGCCACCGTCGAGACCGACTCGTACCCCGCGACGATCGCCTTCGACGACGGCTCGGTGCCCGACGTGGCGCTCCTGTCCGCGGCGGACGGGATCAGCGGGCTGGAGGCCCGCGACCTGCGCGACGGCCGGGTGCTGTGGACGGGCAGGTCGCAGAACGTCCCGCTCGTGCTCGACGGCACCGTGATCGACGCGTCGGGCACCGTGACCGCGCGCGACGCCCGCACCGGCGACGCACTCTGGACGGTGCCGGACACCTCCGCCACGTCGCTCGCCACCGACGGCGACCAGGTGCTCGCGATCTCCTCCGAGGCGGTGATCGCGCTGGACCTCGCCGACGGTCACGAACTGTGGCGCACCGCGCTCAAGGACATCGACCGGCCCGAGGGCGACGTCGTCCAGATCGGGTCGTACTACGGCGCGACGTCCTGGGGCGGGCGTCTGGTGCTCGGCGGGCCGTCGGGCGAGACCGTCCTGGTGGGATCGGACTGAGGGCCCACCGGGTCCTGTCGGACGTATGGCATCATGGGCCGGGGCCGACGAGGGTCTTCCTCGGCGCCTCACGTGTCATCGCTGACACATCACCTTTCACAACGGATCGTCCGGCACGTACCTGCCGGTGAAGGGATCGGTAGCAACCATGGCTACGGTCACGTTCGACCACGCGACCCGGGTGTACCCGGGCACGGAGCGTCCCGCGGTGGACGCGCTCAACCTCCACATCGAGGACGGCGAGTTCCTCGTCCTCGTCGGACCCTCCGGCTGCGGCAAGTCGACCTCCCTGCGCATGCTCGCGGGCCTCGAGGACGTCAACGCCGGTCGCATCCTCATCGGGGACCGCGACGTCACGGACGTCCAGCCCAAGGACCGCGACATCGCGATGGTCTTCCAGAACTACGCGCTGTACCCGCACATGACGGTCGCCGACAACATGGGCTTCGCGCTCAAGATCGCCGGCACGCCGAAGTCGGAGATCCGCCAGCGCGTCGAGGAGGCCGCCCAGATCCTCGACCTGTCGCAGTACCTCGACCGCAAGCCGAAGGCCCTCTCGGGTGGCCAGCGTCAGCGTGTCGCGATGGGCCGCGCGATCGTGCGTCAGCCCCAGGTGTTCCTCATGGACGAGCCGCTGTCGAACCTCGACGCCAAGCTCCGCGTCCAGACGCGTACGCAGATCGCGTCGCTGCAGCGCCGCCTCGGCGTCACCACGGTCTACGTCACGCACGACCAGACCGAGGCCCTGACCATGGGCGACCGCATCGCGGTCCTCAAGGACGGCATCCTGCAGCAGGTCGGCACGCCGCGGGACATGTACGACACCCCCGCCAACGTGTTCGTCGCCGGCTTCATCGGCTCGCCCGCCATGAACATCGGCACCTTCCCGGTGCTCGACGGCTACGCGAACCTCGGTCGCGCTCGCGTGCCGATGGCCCGCGACGTGCTCGGCACGCTCGAGCCCGACGACAAGAACCACATCACCGTCGGGTTCCGCCCCGAGTCGCTCGACGTCGTCGAGGCGACGACCCCCGAGGCGATCCCGGTGATCGTGAACATCGTCGAGGAGCTCGGCTCGGACGCGTTCGTGTACGGCTCGCTCACCAACGAGTTCGGCCACGCCGACGCCGTCCACTCGGGCGCGGGCGACGCGCAGATCATCGTGCGTGTCGACCCCCGTCAGGTGCCCGGCAAGGGCGAGACGATCTGGGTGCGCATCCGCGCCGGCGAGCTGCACCTGTTCCACGCGGGTTCGGGCGAGCGCATCGGCTGACCCCACCTGCTCCGACGAGCGTGCGACCTGGTTCGACCGGGTCGCACGCTCGTCTGTTTGCGGGCCTGTGGGCCGGCCCGCGCGAACGCGTGACGACCTGAGAGGATCGGGGGCATGAGCCCAGCCCGCCAACAGCTCCAGATCACGGCGGCCTCGCCCGACCCGGCACTCCTGGACCTGCCGTGGCACATCCCGCTCGAGCACTGGCCCGCGGAGATGCTCGCGGCGCTGCCCCGCGGCATCTCGCGGCACATCGTGCGGTTCGCGCGCCTGTCGGGACGCGTCATCGCGATCAAGGAGATCGGCGAGACCGTCGCGTACCGCGAGTACGAGCTGCTGCGTCAGCTTCGTCGGCTCGACGTCCCGTCGGTCGAGCCGGTCGGCGTCATCACGGGCCGCCGCTCCCCCGAGGGCGAGCCGCTCGAGGCCGTCCTCATCACGCAGCACCTGCAGTTCTCGCTGCCCTACCGCTCGCTCTTCAGCCAGTCGCTGCGCCCGGACACCGCCACGCGCCTCATCGACGCGCTCGCCGTCCTGCTCGTGCGACTGCACCTGGTCGGCTTCTACTGGGGAGACGTGTCGCTGTCCAACACGCTCTTCCGGCGCGACGCCGAGACCTTCGCCGCCTATCTCGTCGACGCCGAGACCGGTGACCTGCACGAACGCCTGAGCGTGGGGCAGCGGGGCTACGACCTCGAGGTCGCACGCGTCAACATCATCGGCGAGCTGATGGACCTGCAGGCCGGGCAGTTCCTGGAGGAGGACGTCGACGCGGTCGCGATCGGCGACGCGCTGGCGGAGCGGTACGCCGACCTGTGGCGCGCGCTCACCGAGGTCGAGTCGTTCGGCTTCGGCGACCGCTGGCGCGTCAAGGCCCGCATCGACCGGCTCAACGACCTCGGCTTCGACGTCGGCGAGCTCGACATCACGAGCGACCTCGACGGCACGAGCGTGCGCATCCAGCCGAAGGTCGTCGAGTCCGGGCACCACTCGCGGCGCCTCATGCGCCTCACCGGCCTGGACGTCGAGGAGAACCAGGCCCGCCGCCTGCTCAACGACCTCGACGAGTACCGCGCGGCCACCGACCGGCAGGCCGAGGACGAGTCGTTCGTCGCGCACGACTGGCTCACCGAGGTGTTCGAGCCCGCGGTCCGCCGGGTCCCGCGCGAGCTGCGCGGCAAGCTCGAACCCGCCCAGATCTTCCACGAGCTTCTCGACCACCGCTGGTTCATGTCCGAGCAGCAGAACCGGGACGTGCCGATGAAGGAGGCGGCGAAGAGCTACGTCAAGCACATCCTGCCGAACCGGCCCGACGAGGAGGCGATCCTCGGCCTGCAGCCCGGCGACCTGCGCGACACCGTGCCGATCCCCCGCATCACGGACGAGATCGCGAGCCCGGACGAGTCGTGACCAGCACGGTCCGGCGCGCGTCGCGCAGAGCTTCGGCCGCTGCCGCGACCACCGCGGCGTCCGTCGTCGTGTAGCCCGCGTCCGCGCCGCCGCCCGGTCCGCCCGGCTCCGCGACGTGCCGCGACGCCGACAGGTGGACCGCGTCCGCACCGAGCCCGACGAGCGCCGCGACGTCGCCGACGCGCACGCCGCCGCCGGCCATCACCTGGAGCCGGCCGTCGGCGCGCTCGATCGTCGTGCGCAGCCGGTCGTTCCCGTCCGCCGCGCGCGCGGCGCCGCCCGAGGTGAGCACGCGCGCCACGCCGAGCCCGACGAGGTCGTCGACGGCTCCCGGCAGGTCGCCCACCACGTCCAGCGCGCGATGGAACGTCACCTCGCGGCCCGCGGCGGCGGCGACGAGCCGCTCCACGGCCCGCCGGTCCACGGCCCCGTCCGCGCCCAGCGCGCCGACCACCACGCCCGCGGCGCCGGCCGCCACCGCGGCGCGCACGTCGCGCACCTGGACGTCGAGGTCGGTCTCGTCGTACACGAACCCGCCGGGCCGGGGCCGGACCAGGACGTGCACTCCGACTCCCGGCACGGCCGCGACGACCGCCGCGAGCAGCCCGACGCTCGGGGTGAGCCCGCCCGTCGCGGCCAGCGCGACGCACAGCTCGAGCCGGTCCGCACCCGCCGCGACCGCGGCACGTGCGCCGGCCACGTCCTGCACCGCGATCTCGAGCAGCACCTGGCTCGAGGCCACCTCGGCGTCGGACGAGCGCGTCACGTCAGCCCCACCGCAGGAACGGCTCGCCGGCCGTGACCGGGTCACCCGGTTCCACGAGCAGCGCGATCGCCTCGGGCAGCGCCTCGAGCGCGACGACCGGGCACACGGGCGAGCGGCCGCCCGCCGCGACCGCCGCGGGATCCCACGTCACGACGTGCTGACCCGCCTCGACGTGATCACCCTCGGCCACGAACAGCTCGAAGCCCTCGCCGCGCAGCCGCACCGTGTCGATGCCGAGGTGCACGAGCACCGTGCGGCCCTCGTCGGACTGCAGCACGAACGCGTGCGGGTGCAGCTTGACGATCGTGCCCGTGACGGGCGCGACGACGCGGACCCCCGCGGCGCGCGGGGGGTCGATCGCCATGCCGGGTCCGACCAGGGCCTGCGCGAACACCGGGTCCGGCACGTCGCCCATCGCGACGGCCAACCCGGCGACGGGTGCCAGGACCGCGGTCGGGATCGCGTGCATCAGGACGACCGCTGCCGCGCGACCTCGTAGAGCGCGATGCCCGCGGCGACACCGGCGTTCAGCGACTCGATCGCCGAGGCGATCGGGATGCTCGCGATCGCGTCGCACTGCTCGCGCACGAGCCGCGACAGGCCCTTGCCCTCGGAGCCGACGACGAGCACGAGCGGGTCGGTCGCGTACGGCAGTTCGGCCAGCGGGGTGTCCCCGCCACCGTCCAGGCCCACGACGAAGATGCCCGCCTGCTTGTACTCCTGCAGCGTGCGCGTGAGGTTGGTGACCCGCGCGACCGGGACGCGTGCGGCGGCGCCGGCCGAGACCTTCCAGGCCGCGCCGGTCACGCCCGCGGCACGCCGCTCGGGCACCAGCACGCCGTGCGCACCGAACGCCCCCGCCGAGCGCAGCACGGCACCCAGGTTGCGCGGGTCCGTGACGCCGTCGAGCGCGACGACGAGCGGCGCCTGGCCGAGCCGCTCCGCGGCGTCGAGCAGGTCGTCGAGCTCGGCGTACTCGTACGGCGGCACCTGGATCGCGACGCCCTGGTGGACCGAGCCGTCGGTGAGCCGGTCGAGCTCCGTGCGGGAGACCTCGAGCAGCGGGTAGCGCGCGTCGGCGGCGATCGCGACGATCTCGCGCGTGCGGTCGTCGGCCTCGAGCCGCGACGCGAGGTACACCGTGCTCACGGGGATCCCCGCGCGCAGCGCCTCGAGCACCGAGTTGCGGCCGCTCACGATCTCGTGCGTCGACGACGTGCGGCCACCGCGACCGCCGGCCGCCGAACGCGACGCACCCGACGCCGGGCGCCCGGACCGACCCGTCGCCGCACGGCGCTCGGCGGCGACCTTGCGCTTGTGCGCCTCGTGGTAGACGCGGTCCTCGGCCTTGGGCGTCGGGCCCTTGCCCTCGAGCGACTTGCGCCCCTTGCCACCGGTGCCGGCGGTGGCGGCCTTCTTGGTGCCCGAGTTGCGGGTCGCCCCGCGGCGCTGGGAATTGCCGGCCATCAGTCCTCCGATCGGGCCGCGAGCGCCCAGCGGGCACCCTGCGGCGAGTCCTCGACGACGACGCCGGCCGCCGCGAGGCGGTCCCGGATCGCGTCCGAGGTGGTGAAGTCACGTGCGGCCCGCGCCTGCGCGCGCGCCTCGAGCTCGGCCCCGACGAGCGCTTCGAGCGCCCGCACGTAGCGCTCGTCGCCCGCGTCGGCCCGCCACTGCGGTCCCGCCGGGTCCAGGCCCAGCACGTCGAGCATCGCGCGCAGCGCGACCATCGCCGCGCGGGCCTCGTCGTCGTCCCGTGCCGCGAACGCGGTGTTGCCCGCACGCAGCACCTCGTGCACCACCGCGAGCGCGGCGGGCACGTTGAGGTCGTCGTCCATCGCGGCGACGAAGTCGGCGGGCAGCTCGGCGGCCGCCACCTCCTCGTCGGACGCGTGCCCCACCTGCTCGGCCGTGCGCCCGACGAACCCCGCGAGCCGGTCCCAGGTGGCCTCGGCCTCGCGCAGCGTGTCGTCGGTCCACTCGAGCATCGAGCGGTACTGCACCGCCGTCATCGCGTACCGCAGCACGACCGGCCGCACGCCCGCCAGCACGACGTCGACGAGCAGCCCGTTGCCGAGCGACTTGCTCATCTTGGCGCCGCCCTGCGTGACCCAGCCGTTGTGCAGCCAGTACCGGGCGAAGCCCAGACCCGCCGCGCGCGACTGCGCCTGCTCGTTCTCGTGGTGCGGGAACCGCAGGTCGAGGCCGCCGCCGTGGATGTCGAACTCGTCGCCGAGGTAGCGCTGCGCCATCGCCGAGCACTCCAGGTGCCAGCCCGGCCGGCCCCGCCCGTACGGCGTGTCCCAGGATGCCGTCGCTGGCTCGCCCGGCTTGCTGCCCTTCCAGAGGGCGAAGTCGCGTGGGTCCCGCTTCGAGCCCTCGTCGGGCGCGGGAACCATGTCGTCCACGCGCTGGTTGGTGAGCGCGCCGTACTCCGGGTACGAGCGCACGTCGAACCAGACGTCGCCCTCCCCCGTCGAGTACGCGTGCCCGCTCTCGACGAGCGCACGCATGAGGTCCACCATCGCCGGGACGTGCCCCGTCGCGCGCGGCTCGTACGTCGGCGGCAGCACGCCCAGCGCGTCGTACGCGGCCGTGAACGCCCGCTCGTTCGCGAGCGCCCACGCCCACCACTGCTCACCGGCGTCCGCGGCCTTGGCCAGGATCTTGTCGTCGATGTCCGTCACGTTGCGCACGAGCGTGACGCGATGCCCCGTGCGGCCCAGCCAGCGCACCAGCACGTCGAACGCGACGCCCGAGCGCAGGTGGCCGATGTGCGGCGGCGCCTGGACCGTCGGACCGCACAGGTAGATGCCGACCTCACCCGGGACCAGGGGGACGAAGTCGCGCACCGTGCGGGTCGCGGTGTCGAACAGTCGGAGGCTCACCCCGCAAGGTTACCGGCGCCCCCACACCCCAGCCCCCCACCCCCCGCACACCCACCGCCCCGCCCACCCATGACGGCAGCGATCAATGCAGGCTCCGCCGGGTACACCCGCCAAGATCCGCACCCATCCCTGCACCGACGCCCTCGAGGCGGGCCCGCGGGCGTCACCGAGCTCGCCGGGCCCACGGCGGGGTCGCCGGGCCGGCGCCGGCGGCGGGGAGAGCCGGGGCGTGGTCCTGGTGCCGTCGGTGCAGGGATGGGTGCAGGGTTCGCCGGGTGCACCCGCCGGGATCTGCACCCATCCCTGCATCGACACCGTCGAGGCAGGCCCGCGGGCGTCACCGAGCTCGCCGGGCCCACCGCGGGGTCGCCGGGCCGGCGCCGGCGGCGGGGAGAGCCGGGGCATGGTCCTGGTGCCGTCGGTGCAGAGATGGATGCAGGACTCGCCCGGTGCACCCGCCAGGATCTGCACCCATCCCTGCACCGACGCCGTCAAGGCAGGGGCGGGGGCCTCGCCGAGCTCGCCGGGCCTACAGCGGGGGTCGCCGGGCCGGCGCCGGCGGGGGTGGGGAGGGCCGGGGCGTGGTCGTGGTGACGTCGGTGCAGGGATGGGTGCAGGGTTCGCCCGGTGCACCCGCCGGGGTCTGCACCGATCCCTGCATCGACGGCGTCGGGGCGGGCCCGCGGGCGTCACCGAGCTCGCCGGGACGGCGGCGGGGGTCGCCGGGCCGGCGTCGGCGGCGGTGGGGAGAGCCGGGGCGTGGTCCTGATGACGTCGGTACATAGATGGGTGCAGGGTTCGCCGGGTGCACCCGCCGGGATCTGCACCCATCCCTGCATCGACGGTGTCGGGGCGGGGCAGCAGACGTCGCCGGGGTCACCAGGCCGGCGTCGGCGGCGGTCGGCGGGACCGGGGCGTCGGGGGGCCCGGGGGTGGTCGGTAGGGTCGGGGGGTGGTCCTGCCGCGGTGGCTTGCTCGGTCCAACCCGCACGTGGCCAACCGTGTGCTCGGGTTGTTCGCCGACGACGTCGCACCGCTTGCGGCGCTGCACCACGTCGGGCGGCGCACGGGCCGCCGCTACCGGATCCCCGTGCTGGCGTTCGAGTCGCCGCGCGGCATCGTCATTGCGCTGACGTACGGCCCCGACGTGCAGTGGCTGCGCAACGTCGAGGCCGGCGAGAGCCGCCTGGTGCGACGGGGGAAGGTGTACGTGCTCGGCGCCCCGGTCCGGGTGCACGGCGCCGACGGCGCGCGGCTCGTTCCGGCGTGGACCCGGCTCGCGCTTCGCGTGGTCCGGGTCGACGACTTCGTCGTGCTCCCGGTGCGCACCCGGCTCGACACCCGTCGCGCCCGCACCCCTCGCGGCTAGCGGCCCGTCGTCGAGAAGTGCTGGTAGTCGATCGGGCGTTCCCAGTCGCCGCCCCAGAGCCAGCCGGCCGCGGCGAACGCGCGGACCACCTCGTCGTCGGCCAGGATCACGCCGTGTGCGGAGGTGCGGTCGACGAACGCGGCGCCAGCCGGCGGTGCGACGTGGCTCCCCCGCACGTACGGGTTCTCGACCGGGTTCACGTCGATCGCCCGCCCGTACGCGTGCTCGGACCAGCCGGTTCCGCCCGTGATTGCGCGGCAGTTGAACGCCGAGGTGTTGTCCGCGGCCATCGACGCGTCGTCGTCGGCGTCGAAGTCGTCGACGAGCCGCATCGACCGGATCGGGTAGCCGAGCTCGTACAGCCGCGCGAACGCGCCCACGATCCCGTCCGCCACGTCCGCATGCACGACGAGCTCGCCCTCCTGCGCCACGCCGTCGAAGTCGACGTAGGTCACCGTGACGTACCGCAGGTCCTCGAGCGGCACCGGGCAGCCCGGCCACCACGACGGCTGCATCCGCTCGGCGAGCGCGTCGTCGATCAGTGCGATCCGCGACGTGAACACCGGCGCAGTCGGCGTCGGTGTGGGCGTGGGCGTCGGCTCGGACGTCGCCACAGGGTCGGGCGTCGGCGTGACGCCGGGAGCCGTCGCTGTCGTCGTCGGGACCGGCGTGGGCGTCGCCCCGGACGTGCCCGTCTCGTCGGCCCCACGGGTGCACCCCGCAAGTACGAGCCCGACGATCACGACGACCGCCGCAGCCACCGTGGGTGGGTGGACGCCGTTGCCGAACCTGGTCACCTCGCCATGCTAGGAGCCCTTCGTCGCCCGACGACACGCGTCCGCGGGCAGATCGGCCTGGCACGGCCGGAGCTCGTCGGTTAGGCTCGGTGGCGGTCAAGAGGACCAGCGTCAAGCCCTCCGGCTCGCTGGCCGGCAACCGCGCCGCTCGTGGCACGGTGCCCCCGGAGGAAGACCCGCCCGCGCCACCCGGCGCAGGAAGTCACGAGCGTCCGACGACGCGCGGTTCCTCACCGTTCTCGTCGGGCGGACGAGAAGAGGTCGTCCATGCCGCCCTCCGCCAGCGCGCGCACCGCCGCGCACACCCCGGCGCACCCCGGTGCGCCGTTCGTCGTCGTCACGCCCCTGGGGCGCGCCGCCGTCACGTCCGACGAGCTGTGCCACGTCTGCCGGCGCGCCCGCATCACCCCGGCTGGTGCGCTCGCGTGCGAGCTGTGCCTCGCGGTGGATGCCGCGCTCGGCGCGCGCTTCCGCACCGACCTGTTCACGCCCCTGGACACGCGCGGTACCGACGACGTGCTCTACCACCGGCTCTGGGGCGACGGCGACGAGTCGCGGCACGCGCGCCTGGTCGCCGAGCACAGGGCCGGGCTGGAGGCCATGCGTGCGCTGGCCGAGGCCGAGGGGCTGCGCTACCTCGTCGTGACGAGCCCGCACGCGCCGCGGCACACGTCGTTCGTCGACTGGCCGCGGTGGCGGCGCCGCTTCCCGCCGTCGCTCGACGCGTCGGTCCGCGCCTACCGCACCTACCTCACGCTGGTGCACGCGTGGGCGCTGGAGGTCGAGCCGCGGCTGCTCGAGCCGGGGTGGCTCGAGCACGTCGTCCGCGTCACCCCGTGGCGCTGCGACTGAGCGGGCGCGGCCGGGCGCCTACCGTTGGTGCTGGACGCGGTCCGACGACGAGAGGAGCGACCCGATGGCCCTCGACCTCAAGAAGGAGCTCCCGTCGTACGCCGCGCGGAACGGCCGCTTCGACCTCGTCACGGTGCCGCCGCTGCAGTACCTCATGGTCGACGGCCACGGCGACCCCGACGGACCGGCGTTCGCCGACGCGCTCGCGACGCTGTATCCCGTCGCGTACGCGCTCAAGTTCCTCAGCAAGAGCTCGGGTCGCGACTACACCGTGATGCCGCTCGAGGCGCTCTGGTGGTCCGACGACATGGCCGCCTTCACCACCGCCCGCGACAGGTCCCGCTGGGACTGGACGGTGCTGAGCCTCGTGCCGGAGTGGCTCACCGCGGAGGACGTCGCGGCCGCGCAGGAGACGGTCCGACGCAGGAGCGGTGCGCCCCCGCCCGCCGCGCTCCGGCTCGAGACTCTCGACGAGGGCCTGGTCGTCCAGACCCTGCACGTCGGCTCCTACGAGGCGGAGGCCCCCGTCCTGGCCGCGATGCACCACGAGGTCATCCCGTCCCGGTCGCTGCGGATGACCGGCCGGCACCACGAGATCTACCTCAACGACCCGCGTCGGACCGCGCCCGACAAGCTCCGCACGATCCTGCGCCAGCCCGTCGAACCCGACCCTCAGGAGGGGGTGCGCGCGGCCGACCCGCCACGCTCGTCGTGACCCGGGGCGAAGAGCATGCGCGCGAGGACGAGGAACCACACCGCCGAGGCGCCGACGAACGTGAGCCACGCCCACGCCCAGCCGCCCGCGAACCCGATCGCGAGGAAGACGAGCGACGCGAACGTCCAGATGACGACCGTGTAGATGCCGAACCGCGCGGCCGCAGCCGGGTCCTGCTCGAAGCGGTTCCCCGCGGCGGCCGCGCGTTCGGCGTCCCGGGCCCAGGCCTTCTTGCGGTTCGTCTGGGTCGCGCCGAGCGCGGACAGCGCGCACACGCCTCCGACGAGCAGGAGCGCGGCGACCGCGTACCAGGCCGCGGCCAGCGGCAGGAGCGCCGTCACCGCGGCGACGCCGACCGCCCCGACGACGAGTCCCGACCCCGCGCCGTACCCCGCCGCCCGGGCCCGCGGGAGCGGGTGGTTCGTCGTGGTCTCCTGCACGAGCGAGTCGCCGACGATCCAGCCGACCGCGAGCGCCGCGACGACGAGCGCGGCGAGCACAACCGGGTCGGCGACGTCGATCGCCTCGACCGCACCGAGCGCCGCGACGACGAGCGCACCGACGCCGACCAGCGAGGCGAGGACGACGCCGACGACGAACCCGGGACGCGGCCGCACCTTGTTCCGGCGGGCGGCGTCGGCGTGACGCTGCGCGGCGGTCGTCGCGGCGCGCGGGGTCGCGGGGCCGCTGTCGTCGGGTCCGTGCGCCGTGCCGTCGCTCAAGGTGTCGGCGACGAGCGAGCGGACGTCGCCGAGCTCGTCGAAAGCCTGCCGCGACGCGGTGTCGGGCGCGACCCCCGCGGCCTGCAGCTCGAGTGCGCGGGCCTCGAGGTTCGCGCGGATCTCCTCCTTGAGGTCCTGGACCTCGGGGGTGAGGTCGACGCCGGCGAAGGCGTCGTCGAGGAGGCGGTGGACGGTGCTCATGAGTCGGTGCCCTTCGTGGACGTGGGGGTGCGGGGGCCGGGCTCGTCGAGGAGCGCGTCGATGACGTCGCGCGTCGCGACCCAGGCGGCGACGTTGCGCCGGTACACGGCCCGGCCTGCGTCGGTGATCCGGTAGTACTTGCGGCGCCCGCCCTGCGACTCGTCGCCCCAGTACGCCTCGACGAGGCCGTCGTGGCTGAGGCGACGGTAGGTCGCGTAGAGCGTGGCCTCCTTGATCTCGTGCGCACCGCCCGTGGCGTCGCGGATCGCCTTGTAGATCTCGAAGCCGTAGCGGTCCCCGCGGCGCAGGGTCGCCAGCACGATCGTGTCGGTGTGGCCGCGCAGCAGGTCCGCCGAGAAGGCGTCGTCCGCGCGGGCGTCGGTCGAGTGCATCACGACGAGTACTGTATCTGATCAACTACTAGACGACAACCAGCCGTTCTCACGCCCGGCGTGCGACGACCCGCTCGACGAGCCGCGCCCGCGTCGCCGACTCCTCCACCGCCACGAGCCCCGCCTCCGGCAGCCGCAGCAACGGCCGGCGCAGGTACCGCTCGCCGTTGCGCCGGCCGACCAGGTCCGCCCCGCGCTGCACCGTCCGCCAGAACCGCGACGACGAAGCGACGTGGTCGACGAGCAGCACCCGGCCGTCGGCCCGCACCACGCGCGCGAGCTCGCGCAGCACCGCCACCTCGTCGGGCACGCAGCACAGCGCGAGCGTGCACACCACGGTGTCGAAGTCCTCGTCGTCGAACGGGAGCCCGCCCGCGTCCCCCCGATGGAACTCGGCGGCCAGCCCGAGGTCCGTGGCACGCCGCCGGGCGATCGCGATCATCTGCGCGCTGTGGTCCGTGAGCACCAGCTCGTCGGCCCGGCTGCCGTAGTAGGCCAGGTTGGCCCCGGTGCCCACCGCCACCTCGAGCGTCCGTCCGACGACCCGCTCGGCCACCCACACGCGTGAACCAGCCAGGAACCGGCGCTCGACGAACGCCGTCGCCCGGTCGTACCCACCGGCCATCCGGTCCCAGTACTCGACGTGCGGTCCGTCGTCCACGGGTGCCCCGATCGTCGCGGAGTGAGTCGGTCCAGCGTCGGGTGGGCCCCGTGGGGATCGAACCCACAACCCGCGGATTAAAAGTCCGCTGCTCTGCCAGTTGAGCTAGAGGCCCGGGTCATGCGGGAATGTACCTGAACCTCCCTAGGCGAAGACAAAGGGAGAAGTCGCAGAGTGCGCTGGGCGCCGCCTGTCCCGTCGGCAGCGTACCTGCGAGCCACGCGGGCGAGGGCTACGCCTGCTCCTGGGCGGCGTTCGCCGGGCGCTCGACAAGTTGACCGGGTGCGGCATGTGCTTCGTTGAAGAGGCCGCGAAGGACGAGGTCGTCGGCGGCAGGGCCGCGGAGCAGGCCGCCTCGTCGGTCGAGCGTGCGGTGCGCGGTCCTGACGATCAGGAGCGTCAGCCCATTGGCCGGTACCTGCACGCGTCGGCGGTCGTCGTAGATGCGGCGCTGCTCGCCGCGGTGGCCCCGCTGACCGTAAGCCGGTCTGGCTTGTCGAAGTGTGCGACGGGGTGATCGTGCTGGCGCTCGTAGACCTCGACGACGAGATTGAGTTCCGGTCAGAGCCGCGGTCCTGCACGGACCAGACCGCGGCGGTCAGCTGCGCGTCGATCAGGACGCGTGCCCGCTGCTCGGCCGCGAGGCGCGTGGCGTCATCAGCGGGCATGGCCACGCCCTAGGCGGCGCGTCGGCCGGTCGGCGGGCACTTGGCCGCCACGGTTCGGTCGAACGGTCGCCGCGTGCCATGAACGGCCCACCGCGCCGCCGGGCGGGCCGCGGGGGGAGGGCTCAGGGATGGGGGCTGCCCGAGAGGTACAGCGGATGCGACCGGGGGTACGGCGACCGTGTTGCCGGGTGGGCGAATGCCTGCGCCTGGAGCAGGTCAGCGTTCGGCCTCGGGCCCCTCTCGACGAGGGCGGCGCGATCTGCATCGGTGAGCATGGCCTTGAGTCGGTCTCGGATGGGCTCGATGACGTCATCGAGCCGGCGTCGCATCTCGTCGATCAGGGTGATGAAGCTGTTCACCTGTTCGGTGGGCATGGTGTTGCACACGGTGGGCGCGCTCACGTCGAGGACGTTCAGTGTCTTCGCGTCGAGGATGCCGATCGGGTAGGTGACCGACAGGTCGGACTGTGAGTGGGCGATGGTGCGGTTCCGGAACCGTGCGACGAGGTCGTGCGTCGCGACCAGTTCCTCGGGGACCTGGACGAACGACGTGACAGGCGTGCGCACCTTCGAAGCGAAGAACGTTCGGCAGTACGCCATCACCGCGTTCGCGATGAGCGACCGCTCCACACCGCCGGGTAGTCCCGTGTTCCCTGCGCTTGCGCTCAGCGCCAGCGTGAGTGCTTCGCGAGCTTCCGTCAGGTCGGCCGCGTGGCTGGACAGCTCGATGAACAGTCGGGTGTCTGCGCAGTCCGGGACCAGCACGAACTCCACGCGTCGTTGGTCGTCGTCCACCGCCCAAGTATGACCGGGGAGAACGCGCCGGGTTGAGCTTCTGAGCACGGACTCGTGCGCTGCCGACGCCCTGGACTGGGCGCCTGGGTCTGCTGCACGGATAGGTGACAGTCGGTCTCAGGCGGCGAGTGCGACCTGAGGGGTGTTGATGGTCTCGTACTCGATGGGGGTCAGTCGACCGAGGCGGGCTTGTCTGCGTCGGCGGTGGTAGGTCCGTTCGATCCAGATGATGATCGCCAGGCGTAGGTCCTCGCGGGTGGCCCAGCGGCGCCGGTCCAGAACGTTCTTCTGCAGCAGGGAGAAGAAGCTCTCCATGGCGGCGTTGTCCCCGGCGGAGGCGACCTGACCCATGGATCCGGCCAGGTCGTGGCGGGTCAGTTCACGCAGCACCTTCCTGCTGCGGAACTGGCTGCCTCGGTCCGAGTGCACGATGCACCCGGCTACGTCACCGCGGCGTTGCACGGCGCTGACCAGGGCATTCACCGCGATCCGGGACTTCATGCGGTCGCTGATCGAGTACCCCACGATCCGGCCCGAGTACACGTCCTTGATCGCACACAGGTACAGCTTGCCCTCGGCTGTGGGGTGCTCGGTGATGTCCCACAGCCACAGCCGGTTCGGGGCGTCGGCCCGGAACTGGCGGCGCACGAGGTCGTCGTGGGCCGCCGGCCCGGGCTTCTTGCCGTTCTTGCCTCGCGCCTTGCCGAACACCGACCACCAGCGGTTGTCCCGGCAGATCCGCCACACCCGCCGGTCACACGCCGACAGGCCGGCCAGAGCGGCCTCGTCGGCGAGCAGCCGGTGGCCGAACTCGGGGTCGTCACGGTGGGCGTCGAACAGCACGTTCGCCAGATACGCCTCGTCGAGGTCGTGCCTGGTCACCGGGGCGGCCAGCCAGCGGTAGTAGGGCTGTCGGGCGAGCTTGAGGACCCGGCACGTCACCGTGACGGGGACACCGTCGGCGGCGAGCTCACTCACGAGCGGGTACATCATTTTCCCGGCAGATGCGCCTGGGACAGGTAGGCCGCGGCGCGGCGCAGCACCTCGACCTCCTGCTCGAGCAGCCGGTTGCGGCGGCGCAGCTCACGCAGCTCGACCGACTCGCCAGCCGTCACACCGGGACGGTTGCCGTCCTCGACGTCGGCAGCGTGCATCCAGTTGCGCAGGCACGAGTCGGAGATGCCGAAGTCCTTCGCGATCTGCGAGACCGGGGCTTCCCCGCGGCGGGCGATCGCCACGACGTCGTCGCGGAACTCCTTGGGGTGGGGTCTGGGCACGGTGCACATCCTTCCAGCGGGGACCGCGTCCCCACAGGTCAGGTGTCACCTATCCGTGCAGCAGACCCCCTTTTCACCTCAGCGGGCCGGGTTCTGCCGACCTCCCGCCTCGTGACCCGTAGTGTCGTTGCCGCAGCACCCGGCCCGACTTCGACGATGGGGGAACGATGGCAGTAGCGCCTGCGGCCAACGGCGGCCTGGCTTCCGCGATCGAGGACGAGTCCGTCACGCAGCGCGCGAACATCGCCCTGTACGGGGCGACCGGGGCGGGCAAGTCGACGCTACTGAACGCGATCTTCGGGGAGTCGTTCGCCGAGACGGGTGTGGGTGAGCCCGTGACGAGCGCCACGCAGATGTTCACCAACGAGGCCGGCACGCTCGCGATCTACGACGGTGCTGGCCTGGAGCTCGGTGACAAGTCCCCGGTGCGTGACCTGCGTCGGCGGATCAGCCGGAACCGGCGGGGGGACGACGACGCTCTCATCCACGTGGCCTGGTACTGCGTGAACAGCAAGACCGATCGCCTCGAGCAGGGCCAGCGTCAGGTGATCCAGGAGGTCGCGCGGCGGGGGATCCCTGTGGTGCTCGTGCTGACGAAGGTCTCTGTTCGCGACGGTGTCGTCGATCCGGCGGCGGTGGCGCTCGCGGACGCGATCGAGGCGATGGGACTGCCGATCGTCACTGGCCGGCCGGTGGTGACGGCCGCTGTCGACGATGCGTTCAACGGCACGGGTCGGTACGGGCTGGAGGCGCTGCTCGACGTGACCTACGGGGTCGTCCCGGAGGCCCAGCGCATCGCCCTGGCAGCTGCGCAGAAGATCGACCTGGCCATCAAGGCGCGGTACGCGCGGTCGTGGATCGCCGGCGCGGTCGCGTTCGCCGGGGGTGTGGGCGCGACCCCGATCCCGGTCGCTGACGCGGTCGTGCTCGTCCCGGCGCAGGCGGCGATGATGGCGAAGATCGCCGGGGTCTACGGGATCTCCAAGGAGAAGGCAGCCACACTCGTCGGCACCTCGACCGCCGCCGCCGCCATGGGCGGCAAGCTCGCGGCCAGCAGCCTGGTCAAGCTCGTTCCGGGAGTGGGGTCGGTCATCTCGGCCGGCGTGGCCGCCACGATCACTGGAGTCGTCGGCGAGAGCTGGCGCGCGACCGCCGAGCGGGTCTTCACGGGGAAGATCGATCTCGACGACGCCCAGCAGGTCGCTGACCTTGCCGACATGTTCACGGGCTACGTCAAGGCAGGCAAGGGCGCTGAGCGGGTCCCCGACGTCACACCATGAGACTCATGAGTCGGCGGGTGCGCCCGCCGATGCCGGCCCGGGGCGGCCAGCGGGTCCAGCGGGTCTACTGCACGAGGCGGTGACTGTTCCGCGTCCAGTGTGAGGGTCCCGCCTCTGCCCGGGCTGGGTGGCTCTGGCGCCCACGAGACCGTGATCGCTGCGGCCTCGTGGGCGCGGCGTTCCGGCTCGGGCGCTACCGCGTTCTCGCGACACACGAGGTGCCGTTCCGCATCGTCGCCATCGCGGTCTGGTGCAGCGACTGCATGGAAGCAGCTCACCGGCATCGTTCCAGGTACGAGTTAGTCCACTCATGTCCCACAGGGGCGGTGGACGGGGACTACAACTGGGAGAGCCCTCGGGATAACACCTGCGCAGTCTAGGGGTGCCTGGCGGGCACGTTCTGGGAGTCCACGCCCCAGATCCCACGCGGGTGCGGTCAGCCGGTGATCCCCGAGGTCGACGCGACGACGTCGGCGATCTTGCGTGCGAGGGCCTCGTAGAACATCGACAGCGGGAACTCGTCGTCCAGCACCGCGTCCGTCAGCGCGCGCGGCGGGCCGTCGAGGGGCAACGCCTCCGGTCCGCGGGCCCACACCGAGGCCGGGTGCGGCGTGAGGGTCTCGGAGACCAGGGCGTAGGCGGCGAGCCAGTGCGCGATCTTCGGGCGATCGATCGAGCGCCAGTAGAGCTGCTCGATGCGCTCGGCGAGCGCCATCACCGCCTCGGGTACGCGGGGCCAGTCGATGGTCAGGCGCGAGTCCGTCCAGTCGAGCACGTGGTGCTGGTGCAACCACGCGAACAGGAGCTGCCCGCCCAGGCCGTCGTAGTTGCGGACGCGACTTCCCGTCACGGGGAAGCGGAAGATCCGGTCGAACACCACGGCGTACTGCACGTAGCGGGCGTGCGGCACGCCGTCCTTCTCGAGCTCGACGGCCGCACGGAAGGCGGTGAGGTCGCAGCGCAGCTCCTCGAGCGAGTAGAGGAAGAACGGCATCCGCTGCTTGATCATGAACGGGTCGAAGGGCAGGTCACCGCGCATGTGGGTGCGGTCGTGCACGACGTCCCACAGGATGAACGTCTCCTCGGCGAGCCGCTGGTCGGACAGCAGCCGCTCGGCGTCCGGCGGCAGGGCGAGCCGGGTGGTCTCGGCGGCGGCACGCACGACGCGGCGGAACCGGGCGGCCTCGCGGTCGGCGAAGATCGCGCCCCAGGTGAACGGGGGGACCTCCCGGACGGCGACGGTCTCCGGGAACAGCACGGCGGAGTTGGTGTCGTACCCGGCGGTGAAGTCGAGGAACCGTACGGGGACGAACATCGAGTTGGTGAACCGGGTCGCCTCCAGGTCTGCGACCGTCTGCGGCCAGCGGACCTCGAGAAGCACCGCCTCGAGCAACCGGTCGGTGCTGCCGTTCTGGGTGTACATGGGAAACAGCACGACGTGCCGGCGGCCGTCGACGCGGTCACGCTCCGGGTGGAACAGGACGAGCGAGTCCAGGAAGTCGGGCACCTCGAAGCCGCTGTCGGCCCAGCGGGCCACGTCCTTGGTGAGAGCAACGAGGTAGTCCTCGTCGTGAGGCAGGGCCTCGGCGAGCAGATCGAGCGCCGACGACATGGTCGCGACGAGCGCGCGGGCACGCGGGTGGTCGGCACGGTCGGGTATTGAGCCGTCCTTGACCTGCAGCTCGCGGACCGCGGCTGCGGCGTCCCGCAGCTCGGTCCAGGCGTGAGAACCCACGAGCGCGTCGTCGGCGATGCGCACGGGGCGGTCAGTCTCGGGGACCGGCCGGGGTGCCGCCCACAGCACGGCGTCGAGCAGGAGGGTGGGGCCGTCGGCAAGGTCCCCGAGCACATCGAGCCCCGTAGCGAGGACACGACGGCCCGCCACCTCGGCGCCTGCGACGACGACGGGACCGCCGGCGCCGTCCGGCTCGTGCGGCCGGACCACGGCGACGAGCGGGGCCGCCGCCTCGGAGATGTCCAGCGTCGCGACGACGTCGTGCCGCTCCTGGGTCGTCCAGGCGAGGACGTCCTCCTCGGTGGGCGTGCCGGTGCGAGCGACCGGGCGCGCGACGACCTCGTTGACGCGCGACGACGGACGGGCTGCGATCCCGGCGGAGTGCAGCATCAGCTCCAGTCCGGCCTGCATCCCGGGCCCGACGAGCACGACGACGCCGGGCGCCGGCGCCGCCTGGCCGGTCGGCACCGCGGGCAGCACACCGTCCGTCAGGAGCACGTCGGGCGCGTCGTCGGCGCCGACCAGCACGACGCCGTGCCGCTCGACGTGCCGGCGGTGCGGCTCGGGGAGCTCGAAGGTGCTGTGGACGGTCGGGAACAGCCTCATGGGCGGGTCTCACTATCCGGGACGGGACGTTACGGGACGGTACGTGCGAGCCTGCCGCGCCTGCGCCGACCGCGTCAACCGCACCGGTGCAGGAGCGCGCCATCACGGCGTGACCCAGCGAGCACGGCTGCCAGGTGGCCGGTCGTCGGGCTCGTCGGTGCCGCTCGCGGCCACCGACGGCGGCATGAAGGCGCGGACGGTCGCGCACGAAAGGTTGGGGCACCTGGGGCATCGAAACGATAACAATGGTCACGGGGATTGCTACCGAGATAACGATCGAGCGTTGCTGTTATCCGAACGGGATGTTTGCGTGACGCACCCGTGCTGGTCACAGGCCTGTACGCCCGAGAGGATTTAGTCCTCGGACAAGGGGGGGGGGGGCTCCCATGCGCGGCCGGTCTTTCACGGAGGCACAGGCGACGGCTCGGTGGCATTCGGGCGTCAAGATTCACACAAAGACACCGGTGCGAATGGCCGCTGCCGTCGCGGCGGTCGCCGTCGTGAGCGCGCTCGGCGCGTGCAGCGCGGGCGGAGACGGCGCCGATTCGTCCGGGCTGGAGGGGATCGCGTACGACGACTACTCCTCCGAGAGCTGGCGCGACGTCCCGACGGACGAGCAGGAGGAGTACGACGACTCGCCGGAGCAGTCGTTCCAGGACGTCACGACGAGCCCGCTGTCGACGTTCGCCTCGGACGTCGACACCGCGTCGTACAGCAACCTGCGCCGCCAGCTGAACCAAGGCGTGGCGCCGGAGGGGGTGCGCATCGAGGAGCTCGTCAACTACTTCGACTACGACTACGCGGCCCCCGAGCCGGATGCCGCGGACCCGTTCACCGTCACCACGCAGGTCGCGGACGCGCCGTGGGCGCCCGGCCACCAGCTGGCGATGATCGGCGTGCAGGCCACCGACACCAGGGCGACCGACCGCGGCAACAACATCGTCTTCCTCCTCGACGTGTCGGGGTCGATGGACGAGCCGAACAAGCTGCCGCTGCTCGCGGACTCGTTCGAGCTGCTGGTCGACCAGCTCGACGAGGACGACACCGTCTCGATCGTCACCTACGCCGGCAGCGAGCAGGTGCTCGCCGACTCCGTCCGCGGCGACAGGCACGACAAGCTGGTGAAGACCCTGCGTCGCCTCGAGGCCGGCGGGTCCACCGGTGGGGCGGCCGGCCTGGAGACCGCGTACGAGCTCGCGTCGAAGAACTTCGTCGAGGGCGGCAACAACCGGGTGATCCTGGCGACCGACGGCGACTTCAACGTCGGCCCGTCCACCCCGGAGCAGCTCACGGACCTGATCGAGCAGCACGCCCGCACGGGCGTCTACATCTCGGTGCTCGGCTTCGGCATGGGGAACCTCAAGGACCACACGATGGAGGCCATCGCCGACCACGGGAACGGCAACTACGCGTACATCGACACGCTCGACGAGGCACGCAAGGTCCTCGTCGACGAGTTCGACTCGACGATGTTCGTCGTCGCCCAGGACCTCAAGGTCCAGGTCGAGCTCAACCCCGCAACCGTCGCCGAGTACCGGCTGCTCGGCTACGACAACCGCCGGCTGGACGACGAGGACTTCGCCGACGACACCAAGGACGCCGGCGACGTCGGCGCGGGTCACGAGGTCACGGCGTTCTACGAGCTCGTGCCGGCCGACGGCGAGACGGACGGCGACGACCTCGACTACCAGAGCTCCGAGGTCGGGGACTCGAGCGACTTCCTCACCGTGCACGTGCGCTACAAGCACCCGGGTGCCGACGAGAGCACCGAGGTCGTCTTCCGCGCCGGCGCCGACAGCTACACCACCCGCCCGACGACCGACTTCCGGTTCGCGTCCGCCGTCGTCGAGTTCGCCCTCGCGGTGACGGAGTCGGACAACGCCGAGGACGCCAGCCCGAGGCGGGCACGCGAACGCGCACAGGCGGCCCTCGGCGAGGACCCCTACGGCCTGCGGTCGGAGTTCGTCGGCCTGATCGACGAGTACCGCGAGATCGTCGATCAGGCGTTGTCGAAGGAAGGCTGACGTCCCGGGCTACGTGCCAACGCTCGCTTGAGACGCCGCCGCGCACACGTCCACCGGACGCGCTACGCGTCGGACGGATCGACGCAGCACGACGACGACCGCGGCGCACGCGAGCACGGCGACCACACGGCGGACCGCGGCGTGGGCGCCCGTCGCGCCAGGACGTGCCTGGCGATGTATCCGGCGCCGACGAACGCCTGCGGGCTCGTCGGTCGCCACATGCCCGCTTCGTTCTCCTGCGGGCCGTAGAAGTCGCTCACCGTGCCGTCGTCGGTCGTGCTCGGGCACGCCGGGCTGTCCGAGGTGGTGGCGAGGCTCGCGCCTGCGCCCACGACCAGGGCGATCACCACGGCCCCGCTGCGCAGCCGGACCCGCAGCGCACTGCGCTCGCTCGACATGGTCGCACCGTAGAGGGCAGGTCGACCGCTCATGGCCGATGTCGCCGTTCCGACACCGTTCCGTCTCTCGTTCGATGCCGCCCCGGCCCGCCCGAATGCGAGCCATGGGGCGTGTCAGTGGGTGGGGGCAGGATGGCTGCGTCCGGTTCGCCCGATTCCTGGAGCACACCATGTCCATCACTCTGAACCCCTACCTCGGCTTCGTCGGCAACGCCCGCGAGGCCCTGGAGTTCTACCGGTCCGTCTTCGGCGGCGAGCTCACCGTCTCCACGTACGGCGAGTCCCAGGCGAGCGAGGACCCCGCCCAGAAGGACCTCGTCATGCATGGTCAGCTCACCGCGCCGGGCGGCCTGACGCTCATGGCGTCGGACGGGCCTGCCGGCACCGAGCCGGTCACCGAGTCGTCGATCACCATCTCGCTCTCGGGAGACGACGCGGCCACGCTGCGGGGCTACTGGGACGGGCTCGCCGAGGGCGCGACGATCGCCGAGCCGCTCGTGGTGGCGCCGTGGGGCGACGAGTTCGGCATGCTGACCGATCGCTTCGGCACGGCGTGGATGGTCAACATCTCGGCCGCACCCAGCGCCTGACCGCGGCGGGCGGCTAGGTCGTCGCGTCCTTCACGGCCTGTATCGCAGTCAGCCAGGGCAGCACGACGAAGAGTCCGACGACGACGACGCCGGCGACCGCGACCGCCGTCCAACCGAGCGCGCCCAGCGGCGGAGCTCCCCGGTGCCGGGCGTTGCTGTAGTGCCGCAAGGCGCGCACGACGAGCACGATGGCGACGACCAACGCGACCGTCCACTCCGTACCCGCCCGACCCACTGCGGCGTCCAGCGCCGTCACGACCCCGAGCACCGCGAGCGCGCCCCCGTACATCCACAGGGCGCGCCGACGTAGCGCGAGGGCCTCCTCGGCCCTGTGCTGCTGGTAGACCGGGTTCTCGACGACCCGGTCCGCGAGGTTCGCCGACTGCCCCAGGCGGATGGCGGGCTCGGCGCCGAACGCCGTCGGTGCCGAGCCGGTCTGCCAACCGTCGGCGCCCCAGCCCGACTGCGGCGCCGGTGACGGAGTGGGGGCGGGCGGTGCGGGCGCGGTGACCGGGGCGGGCATCGGCGTGCCGACGAAGCCGCGGCGAGCGCCCGGGTCGGGCGTGACGTGGTCGGTCCAGTCCACGCCGTCGTGCCACCGGAGCATGCCCGGGCTCATGCCGTCGTCGTACCAGCCGGGCGCGGTCGGGTCCATGGCGCTGATGATGCCCGCCCTGCCGGCACCGGTCGCGCATCCGGGCCGTGTCGCGAAGGGGCCGGGGCCCGCGCCGGCTGCTCAGTCGCGGGGCAGCGCCGACGACGGAAGGGACGCCTCCGGCCCGGCCTCGCCACCGAGGGATGCCGCGAGCAGCTCGCGCGCGCGCGCCAGGTGCTCGTCGAGCATCGCGGCGGCGCCGTCGGCGTCGCCCGCGCCGATGAGCTCGAGCAGTCGCGCGTGCTCGGCGACGATGATCGCCGGGCTGAGCCGCTGCCGGCCCTGCAGCTGGGCCATGCAGAGCTTCACCTCGAACGCGAGCGAGTGGTACACCGCGCTGGTGCGCGAGCTCCCGAGCGCGTCGATGAGGCTCGTGTGGAACCGCATGTCCGGCTCGACGACGGCGTAGGACCCCGCCGCCCACAGCGCGGCGATCTCGGCGTTGGCCGTGCGGGCCGCGTCCGGGACGAGCCGGCGCGCGGCCAGCCGGCGCAGCACCTCGGACTCGAGGTAGGTGCGGGTGCGGTAGATGTCGCGCACGTCGTCGGGCCCCAGCTCGACGACCCGAGCCGTCTTGTGGTTGGCGCGGACCAGCACGTTGTCCGAGGTCAGCCGCTCGATCGCCGCACGCGCGCTCGCTCGGGCCACGTCGTAGCGGGTCGCGACGTCGAGCTCGGTGAGCGGTGTGCCAGGAGCGAGCTCACCGGTCACGACCAGGGTGCGCAGGTCCTCGACGACGGCGTCGACGAGGCTCGTCACCACGATCCCTCGCGCCATCGCGTCCTCCCGTGCAGATGCGCCACCCTGCGCTGTCAAGAGACCATTGTCATGTAGGTCTACTTGTCGGACAATCGCAACACGCCCCATCCCCGGGAGTTCCATGACCCCGACGGCAACGACGCCGGACACGCTCGCCGCCCTGCTGCGGGGCTGCGTCGACGAGCGTGCGCAGGTGCGCACCGACGAGCTGAGCCGACGCACCGTCGCGCACGACGCGTCGCACGTCCTGCTCGTCCCGCAGGCGGTCGTCGCCCCGCGCGACGCCGACGAGGTCGCCCGGCTGCTGCGCGAGACGGCCGCCGCCGGCGTGCCGCTCACGTTCCGGTCCGGCGGGACGAGCCTGTCGGGTCAGGCCGGCGGCGACGGCGTGCTGGTCGACGTGCGCCGCCACTTCCAGCGCGTGGAGGTGCTCGACGACGGCGCCCGCGTGCGCGTGCAGCCCGGCGTCACGGTCCGGCACGTCAACGCGCGGCTGGCCCGGTACGGCCGCAAGCTCGGACCGGATCCCGCCAGCGAGGTCGCCGCCACGATCGGCGGGGTCGTCGCCAACAACTCGTCGGGCATGGCGTGCGGCACGCGCGAGAACACGTACCGCACGCTGGACTCGCTGGTCGCGGTGCTGCCGTCGGGCACGGTCGTCGACACCGGCGCCGCCGACGCGGACGCACTGCTGCGCGCACGGGAGCCGGACCTGCACGCGGGCCTGCTCGCACTGCGCCGCCGCGTGCGGGACGACCCGGCGTCGGTCGCCACGATCAGCCGGCAGTTCGCGATGAAGAACACCATGGGCTACGGCCTGAACGCGCTCGTCGACTTCGACACCGTGCCCGAGCTGCTCGCCCACCTGCTCGTCGGCAGCGAGGGCACGCTCGGGTTCGTCGCGTCCGCGACGTTCCGGACGGTCCCCTTGCGCACGCACGCCGCGACCGCGCTGCTCGTGTTCGACGACCTCGTCTCGGCCGGCCGCGCACTGCCGGAGCTGGTCGCGACGGGCGCCGCGACGCTCGAGCTCATGGACGCCACATCGCTGCGGGTCGGGCAGGGCCTGGCGGACTGCCCCGCCGCGGTCGCGGCGCTCGCCGTGGACCGGCAGGCCGCGCTGCTCGTCGAGTACCAGGCGACGACGCCCGACGAGCTCGCGCACCTCGCCGCAGCCGCGCGCCCGACGCTCACGGGCCTGCACGCCGCGGCCCCGGCGGCGCTGACCGGCGACGCCGCCGTCCGGCGCGACCTCTGGCACCTGCGCAAGGGCCTGTACACGTCGGTCGCGGGCGCCCGCCGCAGCGGGACGACGGCCCTGCTCGAGGACGTCGTCGTCCCCGTCGAGCGGCTCGCGGACACGTGCACGTCGCTGACCGGCCTGTTCACGCGCTACGCGTACGAGGACGCCGTGATCTTCGGGCACGCCAAGGACGGCAACCTGCACTTCATGCTCACGGACCGGTTCGAGTCCGACGAGCAGCTCGCGCGGTACGCCGGCTTCACCGAGGACCTCGTCGCTCTCGTGCTCGGCAACGGCGGCTCGCTCAAGGCCGAGCACGGCACGGGCCGGGTCATGGCGCCGTTCGTCCGGCGGCAGTACGGCGACGAGCTGTACGACGTGATGCGTGAGGTCAAGCGCCTGTTCGACCCCCGCGGCCTGCTCAACCCGGGCGTCCTGCTGTCCGACGACCCGCACGCCCACCTGCGGCACATCAAGCTCGCGCCCCGGGTCGAGGACGAGGTCGACCGCTGCGTCGAGTGCGGCTACTGCGAGCCGGTGTGCCCGTCGCGCGACCTCACGCTCACGCCGCGTCAGCGCATCGTCGCGCGGCGCGAGATCCGCTCCGCGGAGCTGGCCGGGGACGCCGCGACGGCGCGCCGCCTCGAGCGGGCCTACGAGTACCCGGGCGTGCACACGTGCGCGGTGGACGGCATGTGCGGCACGGCGTGCCCGGTCGGGATCGACACGGGCCTGCTCGTCAAGAAGCTGCGCCGCGAGCGCGTGGCGGCGCCGACCGCAGCCGCGTGGACCGCAGCCGCCCGGCGCTGGGGTCCGACGACGGCGGCCGCGTCGGCGGCGCTCACGGTCGCCGCCGCCGTCCCCCGCCCGCTGTCCCCCGCCGTCACGGCCGCGACGGGAGTCGGGCGGGCGCTGCTCGGCGACGACACCGTCCCCCGCTGGACACCGGACCTCCCGCGCGGTGGCGCCTCGCGACGGCGGCCGGCCCCCACCGCCGCCCCGGACGCCGTCTACCTGCCGGCCTGCGTCAACGTGATGTTCGGTCCCGACGAGGGTGCGGGCGTCCAGGTCGCCTTCGAGGACCTGTGCGCGGCGGCCGGGATCACGCTCCTGGTGCCCGAGGGGATCGAGGCGCTGTGCTGCGGTACGCCCTGGTCGTCGAAGGGGATCACCGCCGGCCACGACGCGATGCGCGACGCGGTGCTGCCTGTGGTCCGCGCGGCCACGGACGGCGGGCGCCTGCCGGTCGTGTGCGACGCCTCGTCGTGCACGGAAGGCTTCCGCAAGCTGCTGGCCGACGAGGCGCGCGTGGTCGACGTCGTCGCGTTCGTCGCCGAGCGCGTGCTGCCCGTGCTCGGCCCTGTCCGACGCCTCGACTCGCTCACGCTGCACCCCACGTGCTCGTCGACCCAGCTCGGCCTGAACCCGGCGCTGACGGCGGTCGCCGAGGCGGTCGCGGAGAACGTCACCGTGCCGCTCGACTGGGGCTGCTGCGCGTTCGCGGGCGACCGCGGGATGCTGCACCCGGAGCTCACGGCGTCCGCGACCCGTCGCGAGGCGGCCGAGGTGACGCGCCTCGGCGCGCAGGCGCACGCGAGCTGCAACCGCACCTGCGAGCTCGGCCTGACCCGGGCCACCGGCGTCCCGTACCGCCACGTCGTCGAACTGCTCGCCGAGCAGGCCCTCCCCCTGATCCGCACCACCGGTTCCGTCTCCAGTTCACATCCAGCAAGGGAGCAGGCATGAACCCGGACACCACGGCACTCGTCCTCATCGAGTTCCAGAACGACTTCACCAGCGAGGGCGGCGTGCTGCACGGCGCGGTCCAGCCGGTGATGGACAGCACCGACATGCTCGCGCACGCCAGGACCGCCCTGGCGGCCACGCGCGCTGCCGGTGCCACCGTGATCCACAGCCCGATCGCGTTCCAGGCCGGCTACGGCGAGATCACCGCGCACCCCTACGGCATCCTCAAGGGCGTCGTGGACTCCAACGCGTTCGTCAAGGGCTCGTGGGGTGCGGCGATCGTCGAGGACGTCGCGCCGGTCGACGGCGACATCGTGATCGAGGGCAAGCGCGGCCTGGACGCGTTCGGCTCGACGAACCTCGACTTCATCCTGCGGTCCAAGGGGATCACGACCGTGGTGCTCGCGGGCTTCCTCACGAACTGCTGCGTGGAGTCGACGATGCGCTCGGCCTACGAGAAGGGGTTCGAGGTCGTCACGCTCACCGACGCGGTCGGCGCGACCTCCGAAGCCGAGCACGCCAACGCGATCACCTACGACTACCCGATGTTCTCCAAGCCGATGACGACCGCGGAGTACGTCGCGACGCTGCAGGGTGCGGCCGCGACGGCGGACAGCTCACGCGGCTACTGACGCACGGCGGGCGCGCGACCCCGGGGCCGCGCGCCCGCCGACGCCGTCAGAAGACGCGGATCGCGATCTCGGCCGGCGCCTCGAGCAGGCCCTTGATCTCGTCGTCGACCTTGACGAGCGTGAGGCTCGCGCCGGCCATGTCGAGCGAGGTGCAGTACTCGCCGACGTAGGACCGCCACACGCGGATGCCCTTCTCCTCGAGCTTGCGGTGCGCGATCCCGTACAGGATGTAGAGCTCGCTGATCGGCGTGCCGCCCAGGCCGTTGATCATGAGCGCGACCTCGTCGCCCGACGCGTACGGCAGGTCCGGGACGACCGCGCCGAGCAGCTCGTCGACGATCTCGTCGGCGCTCGCGAGCTTGGCGCGCCGGCGGCCGGGCTCGCCGTGGATGCCGACGCCGATCTCCATCTCGTCGTCGCCGAGCTCGAACAGGGGCGAGCCCTTGGCGGGCGGCGTGCACGCGGTCAGGGCGATGCCCATGGTGCGGGTCACCGAGTTGACCTTCTCGCCCACGCGGATGACGTCGTCGAGGTCGGCGCCGGCCTCGGACGCGGCGCCCACGGCCTTCATGACGAAGAAGTTGCCCGCCACGCCGCGGCGCCCGACGGTCCACGTCGAGTCCTGGACCGCGACGTCGTCGTTGATGAACAGCGTCTTGACGAGCATGCCCTCGGCCTCGGCGAGCTCCTGGGCCATCTCGAAGGCCATCCTGTCGCCCGTGTAGTTGTTGACCAGCAGCAGGACGCCCTTCTCGGAGCGCAGCAGCTTGGCGGTCTCGAGCACGTACTCCATGGGTGGCGCCGCGAACACGTCACCGGGACACGCGGCGTCGAGCATGCCCTTCCCGACGACCATGACGTGCGCGGGCTCGTGGCCCGAGCCGGACCCCTGGATCACCGACACCTTGTCGTCGCGCGGCGCGTCCGCGCGGTAGATGAGGTTGTACTCTGGGACGTACTTGAGCGTGTCCGGGTTCGCGAGCGCGATGCCGGTGAGCATCTCGGGCACGAAGCTCCTGGGGTCGTTGACGAACTTCTTCATCTCAGCTGCCTTCCTGGGCCTCACGACGATGTGGGTTCCTCGGCCGCAGCCCCCGCGTGCGGCGTCCTGCCGGTGCGACGGTCGATCACCACCCCTCGGCGATCTTCTCGGCCAGCACCGCGACCGCGACGGCTCCCGGATCGACCGAGCCGATGCTGCGCTCGCCCGTGTAGGACGCGCGGCCGCGCCGTGCCTGCAGGTCCTTGGTCGCCTCGGCGGCCGCGCGCGCGCTCGTCGCGGCCGCCTTCGCGATCTCGTCCGACGAGGCACCCGCGGCGAGCTGCTCCTCGATCGTGTCCGCCATCGGGGCGAGTGCGTCCAGGAGCGTCTTGTCGCCGAGCTCGGCGCCACCCCGGGCCTGGATGCCCACGATCGCGGCCCGCAGCATCGCGACGACGTCGTCGCCCGTGACCTCGGTCTTGCCCTTGACCACGCCCGCCGCCCGCAGCACCGCGGTGCCCCAGATGGGCCCGGACGTGCCGCCGATGCGGCCGCTCATGGTCACCGCGACCTTCTGCAGGAACGTGCCGGCGTCGGAGCGGTCGAACGTGTCCCACTGGTCCCGGACGATCTCGAACCCGCGGGCGAGCGAGTAGCCGAAGTCGCCGTCGCCGACGACCGCGTCGAGGTCGCCGAAGTACTTCTCGTTCTCGAGGCACTGGTCCGTGATCGTCCTCATCACGTACTCGACGCGTTCCTGGCTCACAGGTGCTCCTTCCGGGCGGTCAGCAGGCGGGTGAGGGTGGTCAGGTCGACGTGGTCGAGGGGCCCGACGCCGTGGGGGTCGACGAGCACGCTCGTCGGGACCGCTGGGGGATCGCCCAGGGAGTCGACGACGAGCGCGGCGCCCGTGAAGTCCTCGTCGGCGGTGTAGCTGCTGACGGTGACGACCGTGGTGAGGCCACCGGCCGCGAGCGCGGCGCGCAACCCGTTCGACGAGTCCTCGACGACGACGACGTCGTCGGGGTCGAGCCCGAGCTCGTGCAGCGCGAGCAGGTAGATGTCGGGGGCCGGTTTCTTCGCCGGCACGACGTCGCCGGCGAACACGGCGACGTCGCGCGCCCTCGTCGGACCCACGGCGTGCTCGAGGACCGCGCGCACGGACGCCTCGGCGGACGTGGACGCGACCGCGAGCGTCCACCCGGCCGCGTGCGCCTCCTCGACGATCCGGGCGATGCCGGGCCGCGCGGGCAGCACGCCGTCGGCGACCATGCGCGTGTAGCGCGCGGTCTTCTCGCGGTGCCACTGCGCGACGAGCTCGCGCCGCTCGTCGGGGTCGGTCGGCAGGTCGTCGACGTCGTCGAAGACCGTCGCGAGGCGCTCCTTGCCGCCGCCGATCGCGAGCAGCTCGCCGTAGCGTTCCTGCGACCAGCGCAGCGGCAGCCCGAAGTGCTCGAACGTCGCGTTGAACGCGGGCAGGTGGCCGTCGCGCTCGGTGTCGGCCAGGACGCCGTCGCAGTCGAAGACGATGGCGCTCATGCCCGACCCGCCGAGCCGAACTCCTCGAGGTGCGTGGTGATCGCGGCCTGCACGGCCGACGAGATGTCGCGGAACATCGACGGCGGGTCCCACTTGCCGTTCTCGCGCGCCCACGCGAGGTGCTTCTCGGCCGAGCGCATGTACGACGTCTTGACCGCGGTAGAGATGTTGATCTTGGACACGCCGGCCTCGATGAACGTGCGGAAGTCGTCGGCCGAGAGGCCCGTGCCGCCGTGCAGCACGACCGGCCGGTCGGTCAGCGCGACGAGCGCGCGCACCCGGTCCGGGCGCAGCACGGGCGCCGAACGGTACTCGCCGTGCGCGGTGCCGAGCTGCGGGGCGAGCAGGTCCACACCCGTGCGCTCCGCGACCGCGGCGAGCTCCTCGACGGTGTACGCGTGCAGCGCGACGTCCGAGCCGACGCCGTCCTCGACGCCGATGATGTTCTCGATCTCGGACTCGACGTCGACGCCCGCCGCGTGCGCCTGCGCGACGACCTCCGCGGTCTCCCGCTCGGCGGTCGCCAGGTCGCGGTCGGACGCGTCGAACAGGACCGACGACCAGCCCGCCGCGACGACGTCGTCGATCACGGCGCGGTCCGGGCAGTGGTCGAGGTGCAGCGCGATCGGCACGGGCTGGTCGCGCGTCGCGAGCCGGAACATCGTCGTGGTCAGCTCGGTGCCGATCGACCGGACGGTCTTGACCGAGATCTGCACGATGAGCGGCGAGCGCACCGCGACCGCCGCGGCGACCACGGCCCGCAGGCTCAGGTCGTCGAGCACGTTGACCGCCGGCACCGCATACCCCTGCTCGCGGCCTCGTCGGACCAGCTCGAGGGTCGAGGCGAACATCGCAGACCTCCTCGTCGAGGCGTACGTCCGAATCGTCCGGATCGTGTGGCAGTCTATACAGGTCTACTCAAGTCCGGTCAACGCTCGGACGTGCCCCGCTACGATGCGGCGACGGTTCAGGGCGCAGCAGGGGACGGAGGGGTCGTGACGGAGGTGCTCGAGCGCGGCTCGGCCGTGCCGCTCTACGTCCAGCTCGAGGCGATCCTGCACGCCAAGATCGTCGGCGGCGAGTGGCTGCCGAACCAGCGGATCCCGTCCGAGAACGAGCTCAACCGCCTTTACGGCCTCAGCCGCATGACCGTCCGGGGCGTCCTGACCAAGCTCGTCAACGACGGCCTGCTCCTGCGCGTGCCGGGCAAGGGCACCTACGTCGCGCCGCACAAGATCGACGCGGTCTCCCCCGCGTACGGCGGTGTCCGCGAACAGCTCGAGGGCCTCGGCTACTCGACGACCACGCAGCTCGTCTCGTGCGCGCTCGAGGCACCCTCCAGCGGCGTGCGCGCCGAGCTGCGGCTCGGCGACGGCGACGAGGCGTGGACGATCGTGCGCGTCCGCTCGGTGCAGGACGAGCCGATCAGCCTGCACCGCTCGCACGTGCCCGCCGCGCTCGCGCCGGACCTCGACCGTCATGACGTCGTCACCGGACAGCTCTGCGTCGTGCTCGAGGAGAGCTACGGGCTGCCCATGCGGCGCGTGCGCGAGCACCTCGAGGCCCACGCCGTCACCACGACCGAGGCCAAGCACCTCGGCATGCACCGCGGCGAGCCCGCGCTGCTCCTGCACGACGTCATCTCCGACGGTCAGGGGCGGCCGTTCGAGTACTCGTCGATCGTCTTCCGCGGCGACAAGCTCCGCCTGCGCTTCGACTACGAGCGCTGATCCCGGCACATCTCTCCACCAGGAAGCGCTCGGCGAGCTCTGGGACTTCGAGGACGCCTGCGACCGCCGGCCCGGGCAGCCACACGCGACTCAGCCCGGGAGTCGCAGGTCGAGCTCGAGCCAGCGCGCCAGGTCGTCGAGCTCGGCCTGCACGTCCGCGCGCATCGCCGTGGACCACTCGCCGTCCTCGTGGACGGCGTGCACGGTGAGCGTGCCCCCGGCGGGGTCCGCCTTGGCGTCGACCTTCCCGACGAGCCGGTCACCGTGCAGCACCGGCAGCGCGTAGTAGCCCCAGCGTCGCTGCGCTGCGGGTTTGTACATCTCGAGCGTGTAGTCGAACTCGAAGACGCGCTCCATCCGCACCCGGTCCAGCACGAGTCGATCGAGAGGCGAGAGCAGCGCGGTGCGCGGCGCGAACGGCTCGTCGAGCCACGAGACGTCGAGCCGCCAGCGGCCTCGGACCCCCTCGATCACCGCGGGCACGCCCTCGTCGCCCGCGCCGAGCGGCTCCACCATCGTCGTCGGCGCCGTCCACCGCACGAGGCCGAGCGCGCGCAGCCGCCTCCGGTCCCGCTCGCGCCGGGCCTCCTCGACGGGGAGCGGCGGCTCGTCGGGGTAGATGCGCTCCGCGAGGTCCCACAGCTTCTCGCGGCCGCGCCGACCCGCGACCGCGACCTCGCCCGACTCGGTCATCACCGCGAGCAGCATCTGCACGTTCTTGTGGTTGTTCCAGCCCGACGACCGCCACGGCCGCGCGCAGGTGTCCGGCAGCTCGGTCGCGGTCAGCGGGCCATCCGCGCGCAGCGCCTCCAGCACGTCGTCGTGGCAGCGCCGGTTGTCCTGCAGCCACTGCCAGGTGGCGTGCTGCCAGTCGGGCGCGTCCGGCAGGGGCCAGGCCGCCATCTCCGCGCGGTACAGCACGAGGTCCTGCGCGGGGCGGATCAGTCCGCTCAGCTCGACGAGATCCAGCGCGTCGAGCGCGTCGTCGAGCTGCGCGGGCCGGAACCGGGAGCCCAGCCGGCTCCACAGCACGAGGTAGGCGCTCGGCGCGACGGCCGCCACGGGATCGTGCTGGACGAGCCCGAGCCGGCGCACCGTGTCGAGCACGCCGTCCGGACGGTCCGCCGTGAGCGCCTGTGCACGCACGGCGACGCGACGCGCGTCCTCCCGGCTCAGCGCCACAGGTTCCATGCCGCGAGCCTACGAGCGGGCTGCTGCGGCGCAGATCGTCCACCGCGCCCGCGAGTCCGCCGGCGACCGACAGCGCACCGCCCCGCGACCGCCGGGTGGCGGCGCGGGGCAGCGCGTCAGACGGGTGGCGGTCGCGGGGCAGCGCGTCAGACGGTGGCCGGCTCGCGCCCGGGCTCGGTGGCCTCCTCGGCCGCGACCTGCGCCTCGAGCTGACGGACGAGCTTGTCGCCCTCGACGTCCAGGTTCGGCAGCAGGCGGTCGAGCCAGCGCGGCAGCCACCACGCCTTCTCCCCCGCGATCGCCATGACCGCCGGGATCAGCGTCATGCGCACGACGAACGCGTCGATGAGGATGCCGAACGCCAGCGTGAAGCCGATCTGCTTGATCATCGCCTCGTCGCCGAAGATGAACGACCCGAACACCGAGACCATGATGACCGCCGCGGCGACCACGACGCGGGCCGCGCCATGGAAGCCGTGCACGACACCCTTGACGCCCGGGTGCCCGTGCACGTGCGACTCCCGCATCGAGGACACCAGGAACACCTGGTAGTCCATCGCGAGGCCGTACAGGATGCCCGTCACGATGATCGGCAGGAAGCTCAGCAGCGGGCCGGGGGTGTCGAACGCGAACAGCTGGTGCAGGTGCCCCCACTGGAACACGGCGGTGGTCGCACCGAGCGCCGCACCGATCGTCAGGACGAAGCCGAGGGTCGCGGTGATCGGCACGAAGATCGAGCGGAACACCAGCATGAGGATCACCAGCGACACCAGCACGATGATCGCGAGGTAGGGCACCAGCGCGTCGGAGAGCACCTTCGACATGTCGATGTTGATCGCCGTCACCCCGGTGACGCCGATCGAGGTACCCGCCGCCTGCGCGGTCGCGTCCGAGCGCAGCTCGTTCACCAGGTCGGCCGTGGCAGCGTCGGTCGGGCCGGTCGTCGGGATCACGGTGTAGATCGCGAGCGTGCCGTCCTGCGAGATCCCGCCGGGGATCACGGACGCCACGCCGTCGACCTCGACGAGCGCGTCACGCGCGTTCGCGATCTCGTCGGGCGTGAGGGCCTGGTCCGACGAGGCGACGACGAGCAGCGGGCCGTTGAGACCCTCGCCGAAGGCGTCGGCGGTCGCGTCGTACGCCTGGCGCTCGACCGAGTCGAGGTTGGCCGACGCCGCGGACGGGAGGTTGAGGTTCATCGCGAGCACCGGCAGCGAGAGCGCGCCGAGGACCACCACGACGCCACCGGTCGCGAGCCAACGGTGCTTCACGACGCCCTGCGCCCAGCGGGTCGCGGGGCCGTGCGGGTCGTCCGAGCCGCGGGCGGCCGAGCGGGCCGCGTACGCCGCGCGCTGCTTGTCCGGCACCACCCGGTCGCCGACGAAGCCGAGCAGCGCGGGCAGCAGCGTGAGCGCGACGAGCACCGCGATCGCCACGGTGCCGGCGGCGATCAGCGCCATGACCGTGAGGAACTTGATCCCGACGATCGACAGCGCGGACAGCGAGACCAGCACGGTCAGGCCGGCGAAGAAGACGGCGGAACCAGCGGTGCCCACCGCGCGGCCGGTCGCCTCGTGCGCGCTGAGCCCCTTCTCGAGGATCAGCCGCCGCGTGCGGTTCACGATGAACAGCGCGTAGTCGATGCCGACCGCCAACCCGATCATCAGGGCCAGCACCGGGGTCATCGAGGTCATGGGGATCACGCTGGACAGCGCGTAGGCCGCACCGACGCCGACGAGGACGCCGACGATGGCCGTGGCCAGCGGGAGACCCGCGACGACGAGCGAGCCGAGCGTGATGAACAGCACGATCGCCGCGATGAGCAGGCCGATCCCCTCACCGGGTCCGAACGGCGCCGGCATCTCCTGCGTGAGCTGCTCGCTCGGCAGGACGGTGATGCCCTCGTCGGTCGCCTCCTGGGCGATCGTGACGACCGCGGCCGTCGACTCCTCGGGCACGTTGATGAGCTGGTCGTCGAACGAGACGTTGAGGACCGCGACGGAGCCGTCCGACGACAGCGAGACCCCGGTCACGGGCGCCTCGCCGTCCATCAGCGGACCCATCGTGAGGTTGCCGGCGGGCGTGAGCGCGGCGGCCAGGTCCTCCGGGACCTCCTGCTGCTGCGCGGCGTCGGCGGTCACGACGTTCGGCACGTCGGCGAGATCGGCGACGACCGCCGCGATCGCGGCGGCCCGCTCGGGTGTGTCGAGCCGCTCACCGGCCGGAGCGACGAACGTGATGCTCGCCGATCCCCCGGAGGACGCCGGCATGGCGGTCGCGAGCTGGTCGAGCACCTCCTGGGACGGCGTGCCGGGGATGGTGAACTCGGCGGAGGTCTGCGGCGGGTTCGCTGCGAGGGCCGCCATGACGCCGACGAGGACGACGAGCCAGCCGAGCAGGACGCGACCGCGAGCGCGGTAGGCGAACTTGCCGAGGCGGTACAACAACGAGGACACGAGGGGCTCCGAGAGGTTCGTGGGATGGTCAGGCAGGTGTGGGGGTCAGCCAGGTACGCAGGTCAGGCAGGCACGTGCGTCAGGTAGGTACGTCCGTCAGGCAGGTACGGCGGGGGTGGTGTCGGGCAGCAGGAGGCGCAGCGCGGTGATGATCTCGTCGGTGCTGACGGCTCCCGGCACGTCACCGTCGATCTCGCGCAGCGGGTAGCGGCCGACGTAGACCGACGACACCGCGGCGAGCACCGCGCCGGGGATGGCGAACAGCAGGACGCGGCGCACGGCGAGCGGCAGGTCGGCGAGAGGTTCCTCGCCGCCGGGCGGCGGCACGCTCTCGATGAGATGGGCGACCTGGTCGGCGGCCTCGTGCTGCACGACCGCGAGGTACGGGACCAGGGTCACGTGCGCCTTCGCGAGCGCGGCGAGCGCGCGCAGGTCCGCCACGAGCGGCGGGGACAGCAGGACCCGGATGGCCGCGTCGATCATCTCGCGCGGGTCGCACCCGACGAGCTCGGACGACCCGATCACCTGGTCGAGCACCGCGCGCAGGTGGATCCGGGCGAACTCGCACACCGCCTGCTCCTTGGCGGCGAAGTGGTTGAAGAACGTGCGCCGCGAGATGCCCGCCTCGCGTGCGACGTCGTCGACCGTGAAGCCGTCCAGGCCGTGCTCGCGCGCCAGCCCGAAGGCGACGACCGCGAGGGCGTCGTGGTTGGTGTCCCGGCGGGACCGCTGCGTGCTCACCGGTCCAGAGTGCGCCCGTAACTGCACTTAGTGCAAGTCTGGCTGGCCCCCGGCCGATGTGACGTGCGTAACCAACCGGTCCAGCAGCTCGGTCTGCGCGGCGACGACGAGCGGGCGCGCCTCGTCCACCGTGAACCACGCGGCGCGGTCGACCTCGAGCACCTCGATGCTCCGGCCCGACCGCGGTGGCCACTCGATCACGGCGGTACTGCCGTGCAGCACCCCGTCGCCCACGTCGAGGTCGGCCGCGCGCGCCCACGCGACGGCCACCTTGCCTCCGGACTGCCGCACCTCGCCCAGCGGCACGTCCACACCGGCGGGCGCAGCGACTCCGAGCTCCTCGGCGAACTCCCGCAGCGCGGCCGCGTGCGGGTCCTCCCCTGCCTCCACGAGTCCCTTGGGGATGCTCCACGCCCGGTCACGACGAGCCCAGAACGGGCCGCCCATGTGCACCAGGAGCACCTCCGGCCCGGCGACCCCGGCCCGGTGCAGCAGCAGCCCCGCGCTCACCGCACCCACGGCACGCCCTGTCCGGCCGGCACGCCCTGTCCGATCGGCACCGTCACGCCGACGCGGGCGGCCGACGGCCGGCGAGGGCCTCGAGCACCGCGACGTCCCCCGCGTACACGCCGTCGGCGCGCGGCCAGTGCACGACGACGTCGGTGAAGCCCAGGGCCTGCGCCCGCGCGATCCCCTCGAGCGCCGTCTCGACCGACGCGAGCGAGAACACCGGCGCCCCGTCCAGGTTGAGGTAGCGCCGCGGCGCGGGCGCGTCCGCCGGACCGTGCGCGGCCAGCGCGTCGTCGAACGCGCGCGCCTGGCCGGCGACGCCGTCCCACCAGCGGTCCTGGGCCGCGACCGGGTCCGCGGCGGTCTCGTCGGGCGCGAAGCTCGGGCCGTAGGTGACCCAGCCCTGCCCGTAGCGGGCCGCCACGGCCATCGCGCGCGGGCCGGCGGCCGCGACGACGAACGGGGGCCGCGGCCGCGCGAGCGTGCCGGGGACCATGCGCGCGTCGTCGGCCGTGTAGAACTCGCCCTGCGCGCTGGTCCGGTCCTGCGTGAGCAGCGCGTCGAGCAGCGCGACGAACTCCTCGAACCGTCGGGTGCGCTCGCCGGGCGTGGGCGGCGGCCCCAGCACCGACGCGTCGTAGCCGGTCCCGCCCGAGCCGAGGCCGAGCAGGAGCCGGCCGCCGCTCACGTCGTCCAGGCCGAGCACGTCCTTCGCGAACGGCACCGGGTGCCGGAAGTTGGGCGTCGCGACGAACGTGCCCAGCGCGACCCTGCTCGTCGCCTCGGCCGCAGCCGCGAGCAGCGGCACCGTCGCGAACCACGGGCCGTCGGCGAGCGAGCGCCAGCTCAGGTGGTCGTAGGTCCACGCGTGGTCGAAGCCCCAGTCCTCGACCTGCCGCCAGCGCGCACGATCGCGCACCCACCGCTCCTCGGGCAGCAGCACCACCCCGACCCGCACCATGCGCCCGACCCTAACGCCCCGCCCCGCCCCCACCCATCCACGCACCCTCACCAGCCCCAAACCCCCGACGCACCCCAACCCCGCCGATGCACCCAACGCCACCGACGCAGCCCAAGCCCGCCGACGCAGCCCAAGCCCGTCGATGCAGCTACGAGTGCAGCACCTGCCCGGTCCACCCACCCAGACCTGCACCGACCCCTGCACCGATCCCCGCCACCCCGACGACCCCCACCCACCCCCGCCCACCAGCCCCGGCATGACGGAGCCGACCACCCGTCGGACCCATCGATGCAGCCATCAGTGCAGACCTCGCACGGCCCACCCGCCCAGACCTGCACCGATCCCTGCACCCACACCCACCAGCCCCGACGAACCGCTCGGGCACCCGCGCCCGCCCGCCCGACGAGTCAGTGCCGAAGCTGGCGACGAACCCGTCGATGCAGCCATGGGTGCAGGACCCGCACGGTCCACCCGCCGAGACCTGCACCGATCCCTGCCCCCCGCCCACCGGCCCCGCCGACCCGCGCACACACCGACGAGCGCCCGCCACGGCAAGCCAGTGCAGGGCGCCGGTCGAACCGTCGATGCAGCCATGGGTGCAGGACTCGCACGGCCCACCCGCCCAGACCTGCACCGATCCCTGCACCCACGCCCACCAGCCCCGACGAACCGCGCGGGCACCCGCGCCGCCCGCCCGACGAGTCAGTGCCGAAGCTGGCGACGAGCCCGTCGATGCAGCTGTGGGTGCAGGACTCGCACGGCCCACCCGCCGAGACCTGCACCGATCCCTGCACTGACGGGCGGCGCGGCGCGTGGGTGGGCGCGCGGCGGGGGGTGGGCGCGCTGCGGGGGGTGGTGGCTGGGCGCGCGGTAGGGGGTGGGGGTTAGTCCCAGCCCAGGGCGTGGAGGCGGTCGTCGTCGATGCCGAAGTGGTGAGCGATCTCGTGGACCACGGTGACGGCGACCTCCTCGACGACGTCGTCGCGGTCCTCGCACAGCTCGAGCGTGGGGTTGCGGTAGATCGTGATGCGGTCCGGCAGCGAGCCGGCCGCCCAGAACGACGTGCGCTCGGTGAGCGGGGTGCCCTCGTACAGCCCGAGCAGGTCCTCGCCCGGCGGCGGGTCGTCCTCCACGAGCACGACGACGTTGTCCATCATCGCCGCGAGCTCGTCGGGGATCTCGTCGAGCGCGTCGCGGACCGCGTCCTCGAACTCCTCGCGCGACATCTCCACCATGGTGCCCATCCTGCCCGGTCGGCCCCCCTCGGACCTCAGTCGGACCCCCGTCGGACCGTCGTCGGACCGCCCGTCGGGCCGGTCCGACCGCGGTCCCGGAGCCCGCTTTGGAGTTCCGGGGCTCAGACCGTATGCTCTACACCGGTCATCCGACGCCTCGACGTCAGGGGCGGAACGCCCCCATCGTCTAGCGGCCTAGGACCCCGCCCTTTCACGGCGGTAGCACGGGTTCGAATCCCGTTGGGGGTACGAGTACGTGTGTGGAAAGGTCTCATCACGAGGCCCCGTAGCGCAGTTGGTTAGCGCGCCGCCCTGTCACGGCGGAGGTCGCGGGTTCAAGTCCCGTCGGGGTCGCTCGACAAGCGCCGGTCATTCGTGGCCGGCGTCGTCGTTGGGGGATGCCCCGCGGCTCTGTAGCTCAGTTGGTAGAGCGCACGACTGAAAATCGTGAGGTCACGGGATCGACGCCCGTCGGAGCCACCGTCCACGAAGCCCCGCCAGCAGCAGCCGGCGGGGCTTCGTCGTTCCCAGGTTCCCCGGCCGCGCGCGCCACAATGGGCCGAGTCCCGAGCACCTGGAGCCGCCATGGAGTTCGCCCGCCTGCTGCCCGTGGTGGCCGTGTCCGCGATCGCGCTCGTCGTCGTCGCCGCGATGCCGGCCAGGTCGCGGTTGCCGCAGGTCGTCGTGCTGCTCGTCGGGGGTGCACTGATCGGTCCGGAGGTCCTGCACCTGTCGTCGGCGGCCGACGTCGCGCTGCTCTCGGACCTCGGCATGGGGTTCCTGTTCCTGCTCGCGGGCTACGAGATCGACCCCGGCATCGGCCGCCGCCCCGAGGGCCGGCTCGCCGCGGTCTCGTGGCTCACCTCCGCGGTCATCGGGCTCGCCTTCGTGGCGCTGCTGGCGCAGTTCGTCACCGTCTCGGCGTGGCTGCCGCTGATCATCGCGGGTACGACGACCGCGCTCGGCGTGCTCGTCCCGATCCTGCGCGACGAAGGCCTGACCCGGACCACCCTCGGCGGGCACGTGATCGCGAACGGCGCGCTCGGCGAGCTGGCGCCGATCGTCGCGATGGCGCTGTTCCTCGGCACCAAGGGCACCGCCGGGGCGCTGGTCTCGCTCGCGCTGTTCTCGACGGGCGTGGTCTGGCTCACGCTGGCCCGCCGGCGTCCGACGTTCGCCCGCGTGCAGGCGATCGTGCGACCGCTCGGCGACGGGACCGGGCAGGGTGAGATGAGGTTCACGCTCCTGCTGCTCGTCGCGCTGCTCGCATGGGCCACGGCCATGGGCTTCGACGCCGTGCTCGGCGCGTTCCTCGCCGGGATGGTGCTGCGATCGTGGGCACCCGCGGACAACCACGACTTCGAACGCAAGCTCGACGTCGTGGGGTGGGGCGTGTTCATCCCGATCTTCTTCGTGTCGTCGGGGATGGGGCTCGACCTCGACGCGATCGTCGAGAACCCGCTGCTCCCCGTCGTGTTCGCACTGATCATCCTCGTCGCGCGCGGTGTTCCGGGGCTGCTCTGGTACCGCGGGCGGCTGCCCGCTCGCGACCGCGTCCGCCTCGGCCTGTACACCTCGACGACGCTGCCCCTGCTCGTCGCACTCACGGGCATCGCGGTCGACGACGGCTCGATGTCCACCTCCATCGCGGCGTGCCTGGTCGGCGGAGGTGTCATCACCGTCGTGGCGTTCCCGCTGTTCGCGCGGACCCTGGCGCCCGCGGCGGCCGGCGGCCCGGCCCAGGACGCACCGCCGCGCACCGATCCGCGACCGCCGCCTGTCGGACCGGAGTCCCGGCACGACAACCCCACCGCTGACTAGGCTGGCGGGACGCCACCCGTCCTGGAGGAAAGACGTGACCACCACCCCTGGTCCCGACAAGCACCGCAGCCTGTTCGACCGGATCACCGACCCGATCGCCGACCGCGCACGCGAGAAGATCGAGCAGGCCGAGGACCGCGTCCGTGACGCGATCCAGGCCGAGATCGACGCCGTCGGCGTGAGCGTGCGGGCCCGCGCGGTCCAGGTGCGCCCGTCCGCGATCGCGTTCGCGGCAGCCGCGCTCAGCACCGTCTTCGGGCTCGCACTGTTCGCGACCTCCGCGGTGCTCGGCCTGGCGCACGTCGTCGAGCCGTGGCTCGCCGCGCTGCTCGTCGGCATCGCGCTGGTGCTCATCGGCGCCGGGCTCGCCGCCTGGGCGCGCAACCACCTGCCGAGGTCCACACCGTTCCAGGTGAGCCGGGTCAAGGAGCCGCTGCACCCCGCGGGCGAGCAGGTCCACCCCTGGGCGGACTGACCGGCTGATCGACCGGCTGATCGACCGGTCGGTCGCCCGCTCGCCTCGCGGTGGACGGGAACCAACCACCAGACTGTGACGTCAGGACCCACAGCACCCCTCGAAGGAGGCGGAGCATGACCAAGCAGCCGGCACCCGAGAAGTCGCTCGGCCAGCTCTTCAGCGACCTCAGCGAACAGACCTCGCGCCTGATCCGGGCCGAGATCGACCTGGTGAAGGCCGAGGTCACCGGGCGGCTCAAGGTCGCCGGCGCCGGGGCCGGCCTGCTGGCCGCCGCCGGCCTGCTCGCGCTCTACGTGATCCCGGCGATCCTGGCGACGGCGATCATCGCGCTCGCGCTCGTCGTCGACCTGTGGCTGTCCGCGCTGATCGTGACCGTGGTGCTGCTGATCGTGATCGCCGTGCTCGCGTTGCTCGGCCGCCGGCGGCTCGAGCATGCCTCGGCGCCGACCTCGGCGATCGAGAGCGTCCACGAGGACATCGAGACCCTGAAGGGCGGGCTGGCGTCGTGAGCACACACCACGGAGCGAACCGGGAGCCGGGCGACGCCACCGTTGACGCGGACACGACCGCCGCACTGCAGCCGCCGTTCCGCACCCCCGAGATGGAGGCGATCGAGGCGCACGTCGCCGCGACGCGCCTCGCGCTCGCGGAGACGATCGACGAACTCACCGGCCGCCTGACGCCGCGGAACCTCGTGCGCAGCGCGCGAACGAACGTGCAGCAACTCGTGTCGGACGCGGTGTCCGGCGACGCCGACCCGCAGGCGCGTCGTCGCGCTCGGATCGTGCTGGCGTCGGTCGTGGTGGTCGTCGCGTCGAGCGTGGTCTGGAACCTGCGCGCACGCGGTCGCGATTGACGGCGACGCGCTGCGCACGGGGTTGACGCGGGACTGACTCAGGGGTGATCAGCCTCACGCGCCGATCACTCGTGGGACGACGAACCGCCCCTCAGTGCGGCACGCCGCCCTTCTGACTCACCCCGAACTGACTCACTCGGAACGCTGCTGCGGGACGCCCGTGAGGAGCTCACGCACCTCGGACTCGAGGTAGCGGCGGTGCCCACCCAGCGTGCGGATCGACGAGAGCTTGCCCGACTTCGCCCAACGGGTCACGGTCTTCGGGTCGACCCGGAACAGGGTCGCGACCTCCGAGGGTGTCAGCAGGTTCTCGGTGGGTGCTGGCTTGACGGTCACGGGATGCCTCCTGGCGTGCGACGGGTCGGGTCGGCGGTTCCGGCTCGCCCGGAAAGTCTGTTCGTGCACGCGCCCCGAGGACTCCCGAACCACGCTCCCTCTAGCATGGCCAGACTGCACATAGAGTGCATTCCGGGACACGATTTCGTTACAAAAGCGTACACACGGGACTTGCGGAACGACGAACCTGCAGGTGAGCGCGCACACGACTCACCGTAAACCGGACGAATCGCCCTCGCGCGGCGAACCGCCGCGGGCGCCCGCTCCGAGTCGGCCCGTCCACCGACCGACGTGACCCGCGTCGCGTCGGTGCGAGTGGCCGGAATACGCGGCGAGCATGTACCGTTGCCGCACGAAGAGACGATTCAGCACCCCGGGGCCGCACGTGCAAGCACGGAGCCGCCCCGCTTCCACGTAAGAGGGGGTCGATGCCATGGGGCGCGGCCGTCAGAAGGCTAAGCAGACGAAGGTGGCCAGGGAGCTGAAGTACTTCAGCCCGGACACCAACTACCGAGCTCTCGAGCAGGAGCTCACGTCGCACAGCCACCACGATCTCGATCGACGCAGCCCGTCCGTGGCCGCGCCCTCGGACGACGACGACGACGACTACCGTCGCTGGATCGACGACGAGCGCTGAGCGCGCGTCACTCGCCGCGGCGCCTTCGCACGTGGCCTGACGGCTCCGCGTAAGCGCTCGGGCGGAGCACTGTGCTCAGCCGGTGCGGTCTCAGCCGGTCCGGTCTCATGCCGGCCCGGTCTCAGGCGGCCCGGTCTCAGCCGGTGCAGTCTCAGGCGGTCCGGTCTCAGCCGATCCGGTCTCAGGCGCTCCGGTCTCAGACGGTGCGGTCTCAGGCGGTGCGGTACGCGCCCGTGAGCTGCACGGCTCCGCCGGCGACGCCCTTGGTGCCCGCGACGAAGCCGGGGGCGCCCGGGACGTCGGTCTGCGGGTCGGCGTCGCGCACGCGGCCCAGCTCCCACGCCGGCAGCCCCATCTCGGCGGCGTGCGCGAGCACGCCGTCGACCGCATCGGGCGCGACGACCGCGACCATGCCGACGCCGAGGTTCAGCGTGCCCTCGAGGTCCGTCCACGGCACCTGACCGAGCTGCTGCACGAGCGTGAACACGGGCGGCAGCACCCAGCCGCCACGCGCGACCTCGGCGACCAGGCCGGCGGGCAGGATGCGCGCGACGTTCGCCGCCAGTCCCCCGCCCGTGACGTGGCTGTAGGCGTGCAGTCCGGCAACCCCGGCACGGCGGGCGAGCGCGAGGCAGTCGGCCGCGTAGACGCGCGTCGGCTCCAGGAGCTCCTCACCGAGCGTCCGGCCGAGCTCGTCGACGTGCCGCTCGAGCCCCCAGCCCGCCTGGCGGACCACGGCACGCACGAGCGAGTAGCCGTTCGAGTGCAGGCCGCTGGACGCGAGCGCGACGAGCACGTCACCGGCGCGCACCCGCTCGGGGCCCAGCAGCTCGTCGGCCTCGACGACACCCGTCGCGGCACCGGCCACGTCGTACTCGTCGGGCGCGAGCAGGCCCGGGTGCTCCGCGGTCTCGCCGCCGACGAGCGCGGCGCCCGCGACCTGGCAGGCCGCCGCGATGCCGCGCACGACGTCCGCGATGCGCTCGGGCACCACGCGGCCCGTCGCGATGTAGTCCGTCATGAACAACGGCTCGGCGCCGACCACGACGATGTCGTCGATCACCATGCCGACGAGGTCGAAGCCGATGGTGTGGTGCACGTCGAGCGCCTGCGCGATCGCGACCTTGGTGCCCACACCGTCGGTGGATGTCGCGAGCAGCGGCCGGCGGAAACGGGTCAGTGCGGTCGCGTCGTACAGTCCGGCGAAGCCGCCGACGCCGCCGAGCACCTGCGGGCCGTGCGTCGCACGCACAGCCTCCTTCATGAGCTCGACGGCCTTGTCGCCCGCCTCGGTGTCGACGCCCGCCGCGGCGTAGGTCAGCGGGGCCGGTGCGGTGGTCGCGTCGGTCACGGGTGCTCCAGGGCCGTGGCGCCGCCGGCGCCGGGAAGGATCGAGACGAGGCCGTCCTCGGGCGCGCCGAGCGGAAGCTCGTTCTGCTCGAGCAGGTTCTTGCCGAGCCGGTCCGCGGGCGGCAGCTCGATGGGGTAGCGCCCGGAGAAGCACGCGGTGCAGAGCTGGCTCGACGGCTGCTCCGTGGCCGCGACGAGCCCCTCCTCCGAGATGTAGCCGAGCGAGTCCGCGCCGAGCGACGCGCCGATCTCGTCGACCGCCAGGCCGTTGGCGATCAGCTCGGCCCGGCTCGCGAAGTCGATGCCGTAGAAGCACGGCCACTTCACGGGGGGCGACGAGATGCGCACGTGCACCTCGGCGGCGCCCGCCTCCCGCAGCATCCGCACGAGCGCGCGCTGGGTGTTGCCGCGCACGATCGAGTCGTCGACGACGACGAGTCGCTTGCCGCGGATGACCTCACGCAGCGGGTTGAGCTTGAGCCGGATGCCGAGCTGGCGCAGCGTCTGGCTCGGCTGGATGAACGTCCGGCCGACGTACGCGTTCTTCGTCAGCCCCTGCCCGAACGGGATGCCCGACGCCTGCGCGTAGCCCACCGCCGCCGGCGTCCCGGACTCCGGCACGGGGATGACGAGGTCGGCCTCGACGGGGTGCTCGACCGCGAGGCGGCGACCCATCGCGACGCGCGCCGCGTGCACCGACCGGCCCGCGATCGTCGTGTCCGGACGGGCGAGGTAGACGTACTCAAAGATGCAGCCCGCGCGCACGTCGCTCGTCGCGAACCGCGAGGAGCGCAGCCCGTCCGCGTCGATCGCGATGAACTCACCCGGCTCGATCTCCCGCACGAAGCTCGCGCCGACGATGTCGAGCGCCGGCGTCTCCGAGGCGACGACCCAGCCGCGCTCGAGCCGGCCCAGCACCAGCGGGCGCACGCCCTGCGGGTCACGCGCCGCGTACAGCGTGCGCTCGTCCATGAAGACGAGCGAGAACGCCCCGTGCAGGCGCGGCAGCACCTCGAGCGCCGTGGCCTCGAGCGTGTGGTCCGGGTCGCCCGCGAGCAACGCCGTGATCAGCGCCGTGTCCGTGGTGTTGCCCCGCGCGAGCTCGCCGCGCCGCTGGCTGCCGTAGCGCTCCGCGACGAGGTCGACGAGCTCGGCGGTGTTCGTCAGGTTGCCGTTGTGCCCCAGCGCGACGGTGCCCGCGGCGGTCGCGCCGAGCGTGGGCTGCGCGTTCTCCCAGTTGCTCGCGCCCGTCGTCGAGTAGCGCGCGTGGCCGATCGCGATGTGTCCCTGCAGCGCGTTGAGCGCCGTCTCGTCGAACACCTGCGAGACCAGACCCATGTCCTTGTAGACGAGGAGCTGGGTGCCGTTGCTCGTCGCGATGCCGGCCGACTCCTGGCCGCGGTGCTGCAGCGCGTACAGACCGAAGTAGGTGAGCTTGGCAACCTCCTCACCGGGAGCCCAGACACCGAAGACGCCGCAGGCGTCCTGGGGGCCTTTCTCGTCCGGGAGGAGGTCGTGGTTCAGTCGTCCGTCAGCGCGGGGGGCCACGCGCCTATGGTCGCACATCGACCTGGCGGTCAGGCGAGCGGGTCACGGCTGCGGCGGTCCGCCGCGACGGCGAGCGCGCCGCCCGCGAAGCCGCCGACGACCCCGCCCGTGAGCGCCATGACGAACCGGATCGTGCCCTGGCCGTCGAGGAACGAGATGAACCCCTGCCCCGAGGCGACCGACGACGACTGGCCGTCCTGGGCGCCGTCGGCCTCGTCTCCCTCGCCGAGGAACAGCGTCAGGAGCAGTGCGACGACGATGCCGACCACAGCCCCCACGCCGATGAAGACGCTGTACTTGGGCGCGCGCCGCACTCTGGCCGGCTCGGCGATCCGCTGGAGCTCGGCCTCGGACGGCACGGGCTGCTCGTCGGGCGCGTGCTCGTCGGACGCGTGCTCGTCGGAGATCTGGGGGTCGGAAGGCACCCCAGGATCCTAGGTCAGCGTTGCCGCGCGGCCTGCAGCGGCAGCCAGGCGGTGAGGTCAGCCCGCTCGCCGGATGCGCGCACCCGGCCGTCGGCGACCGCGTCCGCCCAGGCCAGCGCGCCCGTGACGAGCGCGAGCCAGGTCTGCGGGTCGGTCTCGACGACGTTCGGGGGCGTGCCGCGCGTGTGCCGCGGGCCCTGCACCGCCTGCACCGCTCCGTCCGGCGGGACACGCACCTCGACCGCGTTGCCGGGAGCCACGTCCGCGAGCTCCTCGAGCGTGAACCGCACCGCGGTCCGTCGGTCCGTCACGTCGGCCGCACGCGGATCGGCCCGCCAGGCCGCGAGCGCGGCGCGGCCGAGCACCGGGTCGGTTCGGCGTCGAGGAGGCACCGGGCCATTCTCACCCCGGGGCTCACCGACCGGCGGTGCGTCGTATCTGAGGGCGGGGCGGCGTGCTCCTCTGCTTCGAGCAGGTCCACGCACCCACGGAGGTGGGCGAGATGATGCGATCGCACCTGACCGAACGGCGACGAGCGCGCAGCGCGACCGCCTCCCGCATCGCGACATGCCTGGTCGCGGCCGTCCTCGTCGCCCTCGGGCCGCTCGCCGCGTGCTCGTCGGCCCCGGACGGCTCCACCGGTGACGACCCGACCACCACGGCTGCCCCGAGCCCGCCACCCGTCCAGGAGCCGCAGCCCGCCCGCACGGGCCTCGAGTCGCCGCTTCCCGAGCTCGGCCCGCAGCCCGCGTTCACCAACGCCGCACCCGGGGACGGCACCGTGGTGCTCGCCGCGGACCTCACCACCGCGTGCCTCTTCTACTCGTGGGTCACCGAGACCGGCGCTCCCGAGCTCGTGGACGGGGTCACCTTCGAGGTCACCGGCGCCACGTTCTCGACGACGACGGCCTGGCGGCTGGACGCCACGGGCTGCCCCGACGCGGCGTGCCCGACCCTCGGCCCGGACGCCACCAGCTGCACTCTCGGGTTCGTGCACGACGGTGCGGCGGACCCGGCCGACCTGCCGCAGGTGAGCGTGGCCGGCACGTTCACCTGCGGGCCACCGCTCGACGACGATGCGTGCGCGGACCTCGTCGCGCAGTTCGAGACGGCCACCGGCGCGGTCCTGCCGTTCTCGCCCGACGGCCTCGTCCCCGACGAGCCGGCCGACACCTCCTCGTCGGCGAGCCCGGAACCGACGCTCGAACAACCGATGCCCGAGCCGACGACCGAACCGACGACCGAACCGGCATCCGAGCCGACGACCGGGTCGACCGATGGCTGAGGGGCCGCGCGCGCTCCCGTCGTGGCTGGGCCTCGCGACGCAGGTGGCGGCGCCACTGACGGTGGTCAGCGCGACGCTGTTCTACTTCGGGTACGTCTTCACGAGCGCGCAGTTCGCGTACTTCGGCGTCGACGTGGCCACGATCGGCCTGACCACGCAGGACTTCGTGCTGCGCAGCCCGCAGCCGCTCGTGCTCCCGCTGCTCGTCCTGACGGCGGCGTCGGTCGGGGCGACCGCGGCGGTGACCCGCGTCGAGCGACGCGTGACCGCGATCCGGCGGCAGGACGCGGCGATCGCGGAGGCCGGCGGGCCGAGCGGCGTCGGGATGGCACGCGTGGTCGCGCTCGCGCGGCGTGCGGTGCTCGTCGGGTGCGTCGTGATCGCGATCGGTCTGGCCCTCCTGCTCGCCTACCCGTGGTGGCGGGACCGCACGCCGGAGCTCGAGCTCGTCTCGACCCTGGCGATCGCGCTCGGCGCGGTCGTCGCCGCCGTCGGGCTGCGGCATGCGCCTGCGCACCTGCCCGGACTCGTCGCGACCCTGTGGGCCATGGCGATCGTCGCGACGCTCTGGTCCGTGTCCACCGCCGCCGAGTGGGCCGGCACGGGCCGGGCGCACGAGATCGCGCGCACTCTCGACGAGCTTCCCGCCGTCATCCTGGACACGCCGCAGGACATGCGGCTGCAGAACACGGTCCCGCCGCCCGACGACCTGTGCTTCCCGGCCGGTGCCGACGGACCGGACGCCGAGTGCGCCGCTCGCACCGACGAGCCGCGCTACCGGTACCGCGGTCTGCGGCTCCTGGTGCAGGGACCGGACGCGATGTTCCTGGTGCCCGACACGTGGTCGGCCAGCGCGACGACGCTCGTCGTCCCGGACGACTCGACCGCGCGGGTCCAGTTCCAGTTCCAGAACGACGCCCCCGACTGATCTGGTCTCCCGTCGTCGCGATCAGCCGCGCGCTGCGCGGACGATCTCCAGGTTGCCCGCCGCGTCCTCGTTCTCAGGGTCGATGCGCAGCACGTCCTCGAAGTCGGCGATCGCGCCGTCGACGTCGCCGAGGTACGCACGCACGGTCCCGGCGCGCAGCAGCGTCGCCGGGTCGTCGGGAGTCAGCCGCAGCACGGCGTCGAGGTCGGCGAGTGCGGCTTCCAGCTCGCCCACGGACTGGTTCAGCACCGCGCGCGCGGCCAGCGCCCCGCGGTCGTCGGGGTCGGCGCGCAGGGCCCGGTCGGCGGCCGCGATGGCCGCCATGACCAGAGCGGGGTCGGGCTCCACACCCGCGACGACGGTGACGTCGACCGCGGCGGCCGCGTCCTGCGCACAGACCGAGGACGTCGCCGGGTCCCACCAGCGCAGCGCCTGGGCGCGGTCGCAGGAGACGACGAACGCCGCGGCGTCCCCCGCCGCTGCGGCGTCACCGGCGGCGCGCTGCGGCCACTGCGAGACGACGCCCAGCACCGCGACGAACGCGAGCGCCGCCGCGGCGCACCCCCAGGCCACCCGCGTCGCCGCCGCTGCGCGGGTCCGGTCGGCCGGCGCGCGTCGCGAGACGAGACCGCCCGCGACGAGCAGCGCGAGACCGAGCGTCGAGACCCCCGTGACGTGGGTCAGCAGCGCGACCGCGACCGTGGCGACGGCGCCTGTCGCGGTCGCGGCCCGCCAGGGATCCGCGTCCGCCCGGGCCGCCTGCCACCACGCCCGCGCGAGCACGACGAGCAGCGCGAGCGCCACCAGCGCGAGCGGCAGCCCGCCCGCCACGAGCACCTGCAGCGGCCAGGAGTGCGGCGAGTCCAGCGGTCGCTCGAACCCGACGCGCCGCGCCCACTCGGCATCGGAGACCGTGAGGATCGCGTGCGCGAACCCGCTCGGGCCGACCCCGAACCAGGGGTGCGCGCCGACGACGTCGAGCGTGCGTTCCCAGATCAGCCATCGCCCCGAGACCGTCGCCGTTGCCGATCCGTCCTCGCCCAGCAGGCGGGCGGCGGTCGCCGGCACGACGAGCGCGCCCACCACGCCGACCGCGGCGAGACCGCTCAGCGCCACCACCGGTGCTCGGGCCGCGCCGCCGGCCCGCGCCCGCGCCAGGAACCACCCGAGGCCCGCCGCCACGGCCGCGCCGACGACGAGCGCGAGCAGCGCCGCCCGCGAGCCGGACAGCACGACGGCGACGAGCCCGCCGACCACGCCGGCGCACGCGAGCACCGCGTCCGCGGTGGGGGCCGACCGTGCGCCGCGCGACCGACGGGCCGGCCCGAGCCCGTCGAGCACCGGTCGGACGAGCAGGACCGCCAGCAGTGCACCGACCACGCCCAGGTCCGTGGCGTTGCCGAGCAGCGAGCCCGTGCGCTCGGCGGCGGACCCGGCGAACGGTCGCGCACCGGTCGCCTCGACGAGCGCTCCCGCCGCGACGACGACCGCGACGACCGCACCCGTGCGCTCCAGCGTGCGCCAGGGCGCTGGCGGCCCTGCGGCGGCATCGCTCGTGCGACCGCGTAGCAGTCGCGCGCCGGTCCACAGGGCACCGCCGTAGGCGGCGAGCGCCAGGATCCCCTCGTACCGGCCGAACGCGCCGACGAGCGCCGTCCACGGCCGCTCGCCGAGGAGCGCGCAGACGCCGAGCCAGGTCGCACCGACCCCGAGCAGCGCCGCCGCGCCACGCGGCAGCCGACCGCGCGCCGCGGCCGTCGTCGCGACCAGGACGCCGACGAGCACGACCGTGAGCTTGGGCAGCACGAACGCGAACTGTGCGCCCGGCAGCCAGGCCGCGCTGCCCGCGACGACGAGCCCGACGGCGACGCGAGCCCGGTGGCCCGTGTCGTCGTCGGGCTCGACCACCCTGGTGCGAACGGTGCCCACGCGCTAGACCGTCGGCCCTCCCGCGACCCGCGCGACCGTCACGTTGGCAAGATCGCCCGGCTTGGTCACGCTCGTGGGCGACTTGACGACGAAGTAGTACGGCGAGTGGTAGGCGAAGAACACGTCCTCGAGGACCACCGCGTCCCAGGCGCGACCGGTCCAGGGCGCCTGACCGACGCCCTTCTCGTTCGTCCAGTTGCCCCACAGGTCCGCGGGGGTCCGGCGCGGCAACGGGACCACGCCCGGGAGCGCGCGCCCGTCGAAGGTCACGCTCGTGCGCACCAGGGTCTGCAGCGTCTGGACCTTGCGGGTGGGCTGCGGGATCCTGCGCACCGCCACGCCGTCACCGACCGTCACGCTCAGCAGATTGCCCTCGTACCCCGCCGTCGAGGTCGTGCGGTGCGACCGCAGCGCGTAGATCCCGGGCACGACGTGCGTGATCGCGTAGCTGCCGTCGGGCTTGACGTCTCCGCCGTCGATCGCCCCACGGTAGAGCGGGGACGTGCCGTAGCGCAGCGAGACGAAGCCTGCCGTCGTCCCCTCCACCGTGCCGCGCACGGTCACGGGCGCGGCGGCCGGCTTGAGCGCACCCACGGTGCGCGCGGAGGTGCCGGAGACCACGACGGTGGACTTGGCATACCGACCCGATGCGGCGTCCTGGACGACGACGGTGTGCGTGCCGGTCGGCAGACCGTGCAGCGCGAAGTCCCGCTTCTTGCCGTCGGACGACCAGTAGGAGTCCGAGGCGAGCACGTGACCGTCGGCCGCGAGCGCGACGATCGTGCCGTAGGTCTCCTTGGCGAGCGGCGTCACCGAGCCGGTGACCTGCGCACCCTTGGTGAGGGTCGACCCGGCGGTCGTGACCCGGCCCGAGGTGACCGACACCGTCGAGGTCCGCGTCACGTAGTCGCGGTACGCGCTCGACATGCCCGAGGCGCCGGAGTAGTCCACCACGTAGGACCCGGCCGTGAGGCCCTTGAACGCGTAGCGGCCGGTGGCGTCCGTGACCGTCCGCGGCGAGTCGGGTCCGTTCGCCCACACGGCGATGCCCTCCAGAGCCTTGCCCTGCGTGTCCTGGACGACACCGGTCATCGTCGTCGGCGACTCGAGCGTGAGCATCGCTGCGGTCGTGACGCCCTTCTTCGCCGACACGTCGACGGTCGCGCGCGCATCCGTCCAGCTGCTCCACATCGCACCGACGGTGTACTCGCCCGGGTACATCCCCGTGAACGTGAACACCTTCTTGTCCACGGTGTAGTCGCACTCCATGGCGGCGAGCGTGCCGTTCTTGCGCAACAGCTTGGCGCAGTGCACGGGTGCCGACGTCGTCACCCGGACCGTGCTGAGCTTCGGCGCGGTCGCGGTGCCCAGCTCGATCGTCCCGGCCTTCGCGGCGATCGGCGCGAGCCCCACGTACGTGAACGCGGCCTTGCCGCCCTTCCCGACGAACAGGCGGTCCATGTACCCGTCCGACGACGTCCAGTCGTCCACCCGCACGTAGAGCGAGCTGCCCGCCGCCACCGACGCCGTGACGGAGTACCGCCCGTTGTCGGCGACCAGCGCGGTGCTGACCGGCGCCGCGTCCTCGTCGACCCACCTCGCGGCGGGTACGACGAACACGCCGACCTCGTCGACCGCGCGCCCGTCGGCCCGCACCGCCTTGCCGGTCAGCGTCACGGACACGGTGGCCGCGGCGCTCGCCGCCGGCGCTCCCGTGGCCTGCGCCGCTGCCGGTACGGCTGCCAGGAGGCCCCCCGTCACCGCGGTCACGGCCCCCAGCGCGATCGCCCTCGCGAACCTCATGACACACCTCTCGTCCGATCGGCACGGGCGCCGACCGCGCAAGGTTAGCGGCGCGATCCCGGCGTCCGGCCGGGCACGGTCCCCTCGTCACCCGAATGCGTCAGGGGGCGCCCGATCTGCGGATGTTGCGACGTTCAGGGGCGGGGTGCGCCCGGGCCACGCCCGCGCCGGTGGTCCTGGGTGATCCGCTTCCAGCGGGCCCTCTCGGCGGCCGCCAGCCGGGCGTCGGCGCGGCGTTCCTGGTAGGCGGCCTCCCGCTCGAGGCGGCGCCAGGAGTCGTAGCGGCGCTCCGAGAGATCGCCGAGCGCCAGCGCCTCGAGCACCGCGCAGCCCGGCTCGCGCTCGTGGGTGCAGTCGGAGAACCGGCACGATCGCACGAGCGCGTCGACGTCGGCGAACGTGGTCGCGAGCGCGTCGGCGTCGGCGACCAGGCCGATCCCGCGCAGGCCGGGGGTGTCGATGAGCACCGCGCCCCCGCTCAGCGGGACGAGCTCGCGGTGCGTCGTCGTGTGCCGACCGCGACCGTCGGCCCGTCGGCCGCCCGTCGCCATGACCTCCCGGCCCGCGAGCGCGTTGACCAGCGTGGACTTGCCGGCGCCGGACGGCCCGACGACGACGAGCGTCGCGCCGGGCGTCAGCAGCGCCCGGACCGGGTCGAGCCCCTCGTCGCGCACGACGCTCACCGCGTGCACGTCGACGCCGAGCGCGACCGCGGCGACGTCGGCGGTCATCCCGTCGGGGTCCGGGACCAGGTCGGCCTTGGTCAGCACGACGACGGGCGTCGCCCCCGATCGCCACGCGAGCGTGAGCAGCCGCTCGACGCGGCCCAGGTCGGGGTCGGGGTCGAGGTGCTCGGCGACGAGCACGACGTCGACGTTCGCCGCGAGCGTCTGGGTCTGCGCGGTGCGCCCGGCGCTGTCGCGCACGAGCGCGGTCCGGCGGGGTTCGATGCGGGCGTGCCCGTCGGCCAGCACCAGCCAGTCGCCGACCGAGGGGACGTCGTGCGACCGCGCGTCGAGCAGGGGCAGCGTGCCGTCCCGGTCGAGCGGCACGCGCTCGGCCGCCGCGCCACCCTCGTCGGGCCCGGAACCGTCCCCGGCGCTCGTCGCGGGCAGCACGAGGACCGCGCCCCTGTCGGCGCGCACCACCCGGACCCGTTCGACCACATCGCCGACGCTAGGCCGACACCCCACCGGGTTCCACCGATTTCGGACCGCGCGCGCCCGCCGGAGCGAGCCCGCGAGCCCGCCCGGTCCGTGCGCTCAGACGATCCCGAGCGCGAGCATCGCGTCGGCGACCTTCGTGAAGCCCGCGATGTTCGCGCCCGTGACGTAGCTGCCGGGCACGCCGTACTCGTCGGCCGTCTCGAGGCAGCGGTCGTGGATGTCGTGCATGATGCGGGCCAGCCGCGCCTCGGTGTACTCGAAGGTCCACGAGTCGCGGCTCGCGTTCTGCTGCATCTCGAGCGCAGACGTCGCGACCCCGCCCGCGTTCGCCGCCTTGCCCGGGGCGAACAGCACGCCCGCCTCCTGCAGCAGCGCCGCGGCCTTGGGGGTCGTCGGCATGTTGGCGCCCTCCGCCACCACCCGCACACCCGAGGCGATGAGCCCGCGCGCGTCGTCGTCGTCGAGCTCGTTCTGCGTGGCGCACGGCAGCGCGACGTACGCGCCGACCTCCCAGACCCGCCGGTCCGCCACGTGCACGGCACCCCGCCGCTCGGCGTACTCGCTCACGCGCCCGCGCTCGACCTCGCGGACCTGACGCAGCAGGTCCAGGTCGATGCCGCGCTCGTCGAGCACGTAGCCCGACGAGTCCGAGCAGGCGACCACGTGCGCGCCGAGCTGCTGGGCCTTCTCGATCGCGTACAGCGCGACGTTCCCCGCGCCGGAGACGACGACCCGACGACCGTCGAACGACTCCCCCGCCGTCGCGAGCATGCGCTCGGCGAACAGCACGGTGCCGTAGCCGGTGGCCTCCTTGCGCACGAGCGAACCGCCCCACGTCAGGCCCTTGCCCGTGAGCACCCCCGACTCGTAGCGGTTGGTGATGCGCTTGTACTGGCCGAACAGGTAGCCGATCTCCCGGCCGCCCACGCCGATGTCACCCGCCGGGACGTCGGTGTGCTCTCCGATGTGCCGGTACAGCTCGGTCATGAAGGACTGGCAGAAGCGCATGACCTCGCCGTCGGACTTGCCGCGCGGGTCGAAGTCCGAGCCACCTTTGCCGCCGCCGATCGGCATGCCGGTGAGCGCGTTCTTGAACACCTGCTCGAACCCGAGGAACTTCACGATCCCGAGGTACACCGACGGGTGGAAGCGCAGCCCGCCCTTGTACGGCCCGAGCGCGGAGTTGAACTCCACCCGGAAACCCCGGTTGATCTGCACCTGGCCGGCGTCGTCGATCCACGGCACGCGGAAGATGATCTGCCGTTCCGGCTCGCACAGCCGCTCGAGCACCGCGCCGTCGACGTACTGCGGGTGCTTGGCGAGCACGGGTTCGAGACAGTCGAAGACCTCGTGAACGGCCTGGTGGAACTCGCGCTCCCCGGGGTTGCGCGCGAGGACCTGCTCGCGCGCACGCTCCAGCTGGACCTGCATGGTGGGCTCCGCTCTGCTCCGCGTTGCTCTGCTCTGCTCTGCTCAGGAACGGCCAGGCTAACCGCCGTCACCGGGCGTCCGACGGGACCACTGGGGCGGGACGACCAGGCGTCCCGCGTGGTGAGACTCGCGATCGGCGCGGGCTCGTCGTGCGCGACGCCTAGCCGAAGTAGCGCGGGAGCGTCGCCGAGGACACTTCGCGCGCCTCGGCGAGCGGCACGACGAACAGGCCCTCGACCTCGACCGCCGCGCCGCTCTCGTCGTCGCCCGACGAGGGGACCTCGGCCGTCCGACCGAGCTTGAGCGCCGGGACGCCGCGCGCGACGCACAGGTCGACGAACCGCACCTCCTCGGAGCGCGGCACGGCGACCAGGGCGCGCGCCGTCGACTCCGAGAACAGCGCCTCGAACCGCGTCAGGCCGTCGCGCTCGCACAGCGCGTCGAGCCGCACCGTCACGCCCACGCCGAACCGCAGCGACGACTCGACGAGCGCCTGCGCGAGGCCGCCCTCGGAGAGGTCGTGCGCCGCGTCGACGAGGTGGTCACGCGCCGCGTTCTGCAGCACGGCGGCGAGGCGGCGCTCCGCGTCCAGGTCGACCGCCGGCGGCAGGCCGCCGAGGTGGCCGTGCACGACGTCGGCCCAGGCCGAACCGTCGAGCTCCGGCCGCGTCACGCCGAGCAGGTACACCGCCTGGCCGGGGGCCGCCCAGCCCGACGGCACCGCGTCCGCGACGTCGTCGAGCACGCCCAGCACGCCGACGACGGGCGTCGGGTGGATCGCGGAGTCGAGCTTTCCGGGCTCGCCCGTGCCGTTGTACAGCGACACGTTGCCGCCGGTGACGGGGACCTCGAGCGTCTGGCACGCGTCGGCCAGGCCGCGGATCGCCTCGACGAGCTGCCACATCGAGTCCGGGTGCTCGGGGCTGCCGAAGTTGAGGCAGTCGGTCACCGCGAGCGGCCGGGCGCCCGTCGTCGCGACGTTGCGGTACGCCTCCGCGAGCGCGAGCTGCGCTCCGGTGTACGGGTCGAGCTTGCCGTAGCGGCCGTTCGCATCGGTCGCCAGCGCCACGCCCAGGCCGCTCGTCTCGTCGACGCGGACCACGCCCGAGTCGTCGGGCTGCGCGAGCGCCGTGTTGCCCTGCACGAAGCGGTCGTACTGCTTGGTCACCCACTCCTTGGAGGCCAGGTTGGGCGAGCCCAGCAGGCGCAGGACGGTCGCCCGGAGCTCCGCGCCGCTCGTCGGACGCTCCAGCGCTTCCGACGAGTCCGCGTTGAGCCCGTCCTGCCACGCGGGGCGCGCGTACGGCCGGTCGTAGACCGGGCCCTCGTGCGCGACGGTCTTCGGGTCGACGTCGACGATGCGGTGGCCGTGGTGGTCGATCGTCAGGCGCCCCGAACCGGTGACCTCGCCGATGATCGCGGTCTCGACGTCCCACTTGCGGGTGATCGCCAGGAACGCGTCGAGCTTGGCCGGCGTCACCACGGCCATCATGCGCTCCTGCGACTCCGACATGAGGATCTCGCCGGCCGTGAGCGTGGGGTCGCGCAGCAGCACGTTCTCCAGGTCGACGTGCATGCCGCCGTCACCGTTGGAGGCGAGCTCGCTCGTCGCGCACGAGATCCCGGCGGCCCCCAGGTCCTGGATGCCCTCGACGACGCGCGCGGCGTACAGCTCGAGGCAGCACTCGATGAGCACCTTCTCCATGAACGGGTCCCCGACCTGCACCGACGGCCGCTTGGACGGCTTGGTGTCGTCGAACGTCTCGCTCGCCAGGATCGACGCGCCGCCGATGCCGTCGCCGCCCGTGCGCGCGCCGAACAGCACGACCTTGTTGCCCGCGCCGGACGCGTTGGCCAGGTGGATGTCCTCGTGCCGCAGCACGCCCAGGCACAGCGCGTTGACCAGCGGGTTTCCCTGGTAGCACGGGTCGAAGACCAGCTCGCCGCCGATGTTCGGCAGGCCGAGCGAGTTGCCGTAGCCGCCCACGCCCGCGACCACGCCGTGCACCACGCGCGCCGTGTCGGGATGGTCGATCGCGCCGAACCGGAGCTGGTCCATGACCGCGACGGGACGCGCGCCCATCGAGATGATGTCGCGCACGATGCCGCCGACGCCCGTGGCCGCACCCTGGTACGGCTCGACGTACGACGGGTGATTGTGCGACTCGACCTTGAACGTCACGGCCCATCCGTCGCCGATGTCGACCACGCCCGCGTTCTCGCCGATGCCGACGAGCAGGTGCTCCTTCATCGCGTCCGTGGTCTTGTCACCGAACTGGCGCAGGTGGTTCTTGGACGACTTGTAGGAGCAGTGCTCCGACCACATCACCGAGTACATGGCGAGCTCGGCCGCGGTGGGGCGGCGGCCCAGGATGTCGCGGATGCGCGCGTACTCGTCGGGCTTGAGGCCCAGCTCGGCGAACGGCTGCGCGAGGTCCGGCGTCGCCGCCGCGTCCTCGACGGTGTCGTACTGCTGCTCGCTGGCGGGACGCGCGGGTGCGGTGGTCATCGGTTCCCTCATGGCACGGGCGGGGCGGGTGACCCCCGGTCGCCGGGGGGCCGGAGCTCCACCCGACCGTTGGCGGCGGTCGCGAGCAGGATACCGGCGGCCGGGTTCGCTTCCCGGAGACCGTCCAGCGACCGGTCGCGCAGCGCACGCGGAGCCCGGCACTCGCGCTCACCGCCGAGTCCAAGGACCAGGACCCGGTTGTCCCAGTTCCTGACCCCTCACCAAGTTGGACGCGTCCCGGCACCGACGCCGGGCCAGGCGTGCTCGCGATCGTGACGTCGGTGACCGTCACCGTGCTCCCCGCGGTCTGGGCAGCGCGCCGCGACCCGCTCGTCGAGCTGCGCGTGCCCTGACGCCCACACCCAGTAGCGTCCCGGACATGAGTAGCGGCGGGGGTGCGGTGTGAGCCTCGCAGCGCGGTTCGTTGCGCGGTTCGTTGCGGTGGTGGCCGTGGTCGCGTTCTCGAACCTCGTGCTCCTCGGTTGCTCGTCGGACCCCCCGGAACCGGACCCGACGAGCAACGCGACGACGAACACGGGGACGCCCGGCGGCACCGCCTCGCCGACCGCGACCCCCCGCACGAGGCTCCCGCCCGATGCCGCGCCGACCCGCGACGACGTGCTGCGCGCCGGCACCGCCGTCACGTCCGGCCCTGTGACCGTGGTCGCGCTCGTCGACGGCACCGCGGTGGAGCAGGCCGACGGGAGCGCACGGCTCGCGCTGCCCGCGGGCGCCGGCGAGGTCGTCGCGACGCTCGCCGCACCCGACGGGCTGGCGATCGACGCCCTCATCGACGACACCGCGCTGGTGCGCGCCGACGAGGGTGCCCAGCCACCGGTCGCCGGCATCAGGCTGACCGGCAACGGCCGGCTCGTCCCGGTCGGCGACGTCGTGCAGGTCGTCGGCAGCGCCGAGCCGCAGGAGCTGTGGCTCGCGACGACAGCCGTCGAGTCCGCGGACTGGGGCGAGCGCGAAGGCGGCCGCTCGCTCGCGGTGTCGCCTGCGGCCTGGGCTCGCGGCGGCGGCTCCGCCGCGAGCACCCTGCTCGGCGAGCAGCTCGTCGCGCTCGAACCCGAGGCCGCCTCGGACACGATGCAGCAACAGCTCACCTGCCACGAGGTGGGCGCTCCCGACAAGGAGACGTGGAACCTCGAGCCGTGGCGACCGGCGGTCGGGCTGCTCGCGATGGCGGCAGCCCGGTGCAACCCGGAGCCGTGAGGCAGGTCAGGAACCGCGCCTGACGCGCCGCGCCTTGACGAACCAGCCCGTGATCCCGCCGAGCACGAACGTGATCGCGAGCAGGATCCACAGCGGCATGTCGACGGTCGCCCACAGCACCTTGACGGTCGCGTCCTGCGAGTTCTCGGCGATGAGGATCACCGCGATGACCAGCGCCGCGATGCCGACGAGCATCCGCCAGTTGACCGACGACTTCTCCCCCTGGGATGTCGACATCGAGGACCTCCCTCGTCACGGGCGGCCCGACGCCGACCCTGCGCCCATCCTGGCGCAGGCCTGACCTGCGGGGAAGTGGAACGCGCGTCGAGGACGCGGTCAGCGGGCGTGCTTCTCCGGCACCGGCTCCCGACCCGCGACGCGCTGCGCGCGGAAGTGGGCGCGCGCCTCGTCCTGGCGCGCGGCCTCGTCGCCCGACGCGATCGGCGCGCGCAGGTGCTCGGGGCCGTAGCCGAACGCGTCGACCAGGTCCTGCGCGTGCGGCCGCAGCCGCACCAGCAGGCGGTCCAGGTACGACGAGACCGTGCGGGCCCGCCCGGCGGACAGGCGACCGTTGACGAGGTACCAGGCCAGGTGCTGCTCGACGAGCGCGAGGCCGAACAGGTCCCGCAGCCACGTCAGCACGCGCTTGGTGCCCGGGTCCGTCGTGGCGTGCACGCCACGCGTGAACGCCTCCCACTGCACGCGCTCGGCATGCGCCCGTGCGGCCTCGATGAGCTCGTGCTGGTGGGCGTTGACCAGCGCAGCGGCCTCGGCGGGGCTCAGCTTCGACGCGGTGCGCAGCGCCATCGCGAGCTCGGCGACCATGACCTCGACGCGGTCGGTGAGCAGCTCGCGCTGCGTCTCCTCGTCGCGCAGCTGCCCGGCCGAGCGGCGGGCGTCGCCGACGTCGGAGATCGTCTGGACCGCGCGGATCAGCGGCGTGCGGTGCACCGCCCGCTCCGCGGCGGCCCGCGCGACGTCGCCTGCGCCGCCAGCCTTGAGCGCGCGACCGTACTCCGTGAGCAGCCGCTTGCCGACGAGCTGGTGCAGCACGGTGTTGTCGCCCTCGAACGTCACGTACACGTCGAGGTCCTGGTGCAGCCCGACGAGCCTGTTCTCGGCCAGGTAGCCCGCGCCGCCGCACGCCTCGCGGCACTCCTGGATGGTGCGCATCGCACCCCACGTCGACGCCGGCTTGAGCGCCGCCGCGAGCGTCTCGAGGTCCTCGCGGCCCTCCGGGGTGTCCCCGCGGCCCGAGAACACCTCGTCGAACGCCGCGAGCAGCTCCTCGTGCGCGAACGTCGCCGCGTAGGCCTCGGCGACCAGCGGCAGCAGGCGGCGCTGGTGGCGCTGGTAGTCGAGCAGGACGGTCTCGTCGGGACCCTCGGCGACGAACTGGCGGCGCTGACCCGCGTACGTGACCGCGATCGCGAGCGCGAGCTTGCTCGCGTTGACCGCGGCGCCGTCGAGCGAGACGCGGCCCTGCACGAGCGTGCCGAGCATCGTGAAGAAGCGCCGCCCCGGGCTCGCGATCGGCGACGAGTACGTGCCGTCCGGCGCGACGTCGCCGTAGCGGTTGAGCAGGTTGGTCCGCGGCACGCGCACGTGGTCGAAGTGCAGGCGGCCGTTGTCGATGCCGTTGAGCCCGCCCTTGAGCCCGTCGTCCTCGCCGCCGACGCCGGGCAGGAACTCACCGGTCGCCGGGTCGCGCAGCGGGACGTAGAACGCGTGCACGCCGTGGTTGACGCGCGGTGCCCCCTCGGGCGCCGTCACGAGCTGCGCGAAGACGACCGCAGCGGTGCCGTGCAGCGCCGCGTTGCCGAGGTAGTCCTTCCACGCCGCGCGGAACGGCGTGTGGACGACGAACTCCTGCGTCTCGCGGTCGTACTCCGCGGTGGTCCCGATCGCCGAGACGTCCGAGCCGTGGCCCGTCTCGGTCATCGCGAACGCGCCGGGCACCTCGATCGACATCGCCGCGGGCAGGAACGTGTCGTGGTGGTGCTCGGTGCCCAGGTGCAGGATCGCGCTCGCGAACAGGCCCCACTGCACACCGGCCTTGATCTGCAGCGACGGGTCGCCCGCGACGAGCTCCTCGAACCGCGCGAGGCTGCCGCCGTGGTCGTCGGCGCCGCCGAGCCGCGTGGGGAACGCGCGCAGCACGTCGTGGTGCGCGACGAGCTCGCGGAGCTGGTGCAGGATCCGCTCGCGGTGCTCCGCCATGGCGAGCCCCTCGATCTTCTGGAACTCCGGGGTCCCGACGACCGCGCGCGCCTCGCGTCGCAGGTCCGCGTACTGGCCCAGCAGCTGCTCGGTCAGCGCGGCGACGTCGACGTGCGCGTCGGCGTGCTCGTCGGCCACGGCGGGGCGGTCGGTCGTGGTGGTCATGCGGGCTCCTCGGACGTCGTCGTCGTGTCGGTGGCGGGTGCTGGGATGACGGGCATGACAGGGGCGGATTCGGGGGCGGGCACGTCGTCGGGCACGTGGTCGGGCACGTGGTCGGAGCGCGAGCGGTCGCGCGCGAGCAGGCCGACCGGACCGGCCCACAGCCAAGCCGCGACCTGCGCCGTGATGTCCTCGCGGTCGGGGCTGCCGGGCTCGTCGCGGTGGGCGAGCCACCATTCGCCCGCGCCGCGCACGAAGCCGACGGCGCCCGCGGCCCACGACTCCGCGAGCAGGATGCGCGCCCGGTCGTCGTCGACGGGCTCGTCGGCGGCGAGGTCGTCGGGACCCGCCTCGGGGCGACGCGCGGTGCGGCGGCCGTCGCGCTCGACGGTCAGCCCGCGTGCGAAGGGTGCCGCGACGAGCTGCGTGACCGAGTCGAGGAAGTGCCCGAGGGGTCCGCCGGACTCGATCGAGCCGTCGCGCGTCACGAACGCGTAGACGTTCGGGGACGACTCGATCATCTCGAGGTAGACCGCGACCATCGCGCGCAGGCCCTCGCGGGGGGTCGGCGCGACGCGCAGCACGCCCTCGAGCGCGCCCTGGATCTGCAGCACGACCGCCTCGGCGACCGCGATCTGCAGCCCGGTCTTGTCGGAGAAGTAGCGGTAGACGATCGACTTCGACGTGCCCGCGGCGGTCGCGATCTCCTCCATCGACACGTCGGGACCGCCGTGGTGCACGGTGCGGCGGGCGATGCGGACGAGCTCGGCGCGGCGGGCCTCGCGGTGGTCCGCCCAGCGCGTGGAACGGCCGTCCACGACGAACGGGTCGTCGGACCGTCGGGCGGCGCTCGTCTCCGGTGACGGCGGTGGTGTGACAGGGCTCACGAAACCGAAGGTATCAGGTACTGTGAGTTCTGGACACCATTTCTGGGACGAATGTCCCTCGACATGAGGGTTCGTCCCCGTGGTCGCGACGAAGCGAGAGGATCGGCCCATGGCCATCAGGAAGCCCCCGGCGAAGCCGACCAGCAGCCCCCGCAGCGCGTACGTGCTGGGCGGCAACCGCATCCCGTTCGCCCGTTCCGGCGGCGCCTACGCGCACGCGAGCAACCAGGACATGCTGACCGCCGCGCTCGAGGGGCTCGTCGCGCGGTACGGGCTGCAGGGCGAGCAGATCGGCGAGGTCGCCGCGGGCGCGGTGCTCAAGCACAGCCGCGATTTCAACCTCACGCGCGAGTCGGTGCTCGGCTCGTCGCTCGCCGCGACCACCCCGGCCTACGACGTCCAGCAGGCCTGCGCGACCGGGCTCGAGACCGTCGTCTCGCTGACGAACAAGATCCGCCTCGGCCAGCTCGAGTCGGCGATCGCCGGCGGCGTCGACACCACCTCGGACGCGCCCATCGCCGTCAGCGACCGCCTGCGCCGCACGCTGCTGGACCTGTCGCGCGCCCGCTCGGTGGGCCAGAAGCTCGCCGCGGCGTCGCGGATCCGCCCCAAGGACCTCGCCCCGGCCGCGCCGCGCACCGACGAGCTGCGCACGCGCCTGTCGATGGGCGAGCACCAGGCGATCACCACCGCGCAGTGGGGCATCACACGCGAGGCGCAGGACGAGCTCGCGCTCGCGTCGCACCAGCGGCTCGCCGCCGCCTGGGACGCCGGGTTCTTCGACGACCTCGTCACGCCGTACCGCGGTCAGACGGTCGACGGCAACCTGCGCCGGGACTCCTCGCTCGAGAAGCTCGCCTCGCTCGCGCCCACGTTCGGGCTGACCATCGACGCGCCCGCGACGATGACCGCCGGCAACTCGACGCCGCTCACGGACGGCGCCTCGACGGTGCTGCTGGGCTCGTCGGACTGGGCCGCGGAGCACGGGCTGACGCCGCTCGCCGCGGTCGTCGACGCCGAGGCCGGTGCCGTCGACTTCGTGCACGGCGAGGACGGCCTGCTCATGGCGCCCGTCTTCGCGGTGCCGCGCCTGCTCGCCCGGCACGGCCTGACGCTCAACGACCTCGACCTGGTCGAGATCCACGAGGCGTTCGCGGCGACCGTGCTGTCCACGCTCGCCGCCTGGGAGTCCGACGAGTTCGGCCGGACCCGCCTGGGCCTGCCCGGGGCGTTCGGCACCGTCGACCGCGCCCGCCTCAACGTGCACGGCTCGTCGCTCGCGGCCGGCCACCCGTTCGCCGCCACCGGCGGCCGGATCGTCGCGACGATCGCCAAGGAGCTGCATCTGCGCAAGGAGCGCGACGGCGGCACGCCACGCGCGCTGATCTCCGTCTGTGCGGCCGGCGGGCTCGGCCTCACCGCGATCCTCGAGGCGGCCTGACCATGGCGAACCCGATCACCACCACGCTGTCTGCCCGGCTGTCGGGCCTGCTCGGCTTCTCCCCCGCCGTCCCGCTGGTGCGCTGGGCGCCTGGCCGCCCGCTCGTCGACGGGAAGGTCCTCGTGCTCGGGACCGGCGCCGACGCCGACGCGCTCGCGGCGCTGCTCTCGGGCGACCCCGCGACCCCCGACGCCGCCGGTGACGAGGTCCTCGACGGCTGGGGCCTCGACGTCTACCGGCACGCGACGCCCGACGAGCAGTACGCGGCGGTCGTCGTCGTCCTGACCGACCTCGACCACCCCGACGAGCTGCACGAGCCGATGCTCGCGACCGCCTCGACGCTCAAGCGCCTCACCCGCGGCGGCCGCGTCGTGACCGTCTCGCGCGCCGCGACCGCCGACGACGCGCCCGCCGTGGCCGCCGCGCGGCAGGGCGTCGACGCCGTGGTCCGCACGATCGCCAAGGAGTCCCGCGGCGGCTCGACCGCCAACGGCGTCGTGCTGACCGGCACGTTGCCGGTGACCGCCCCGTCGGTCGTCGGAGGTCTGCGGTTCCTGCTGTCCACGCGTGCCGCCTTCGTGCACGGTCAGCTGCTCGCGGTCGACACCGAGGCCGGTGCGCTGCCCGCGGACTGGGACCGTCCGCTCGAGGGCCGCGTCGCCGTGGTCACGGGCGCCGCACGCGGCATCGGCGCCGCGATCGCACGCACGCTCGCGCGCGACGGGGCGACCGTCGTCGCGGTCGACGTCCCCGCCGCCGGCGAGCAGCTCTCGACGGTCGCGAACGAGGTGCGCGGCACCGCGCTGCAGCTCGACATCACGGCCGACGACGCGGGCGCCAGGATCCTCGCGCACGCACTCGCCCGGCACGGGCGGCTCGACGTCGTCGTGCACAACGCCGGGATCACGCGCGACAAGCTGTTCGCCAACATGTCCGAGGCGCAGTGGGACGCCGTGATCGCGGTCAACCTCGCCGCGCAGCTGCGCATCAACGAGGCTCTACTGGTCTCGGGCGACTTCACCGACGCCCCGAGGATCGTGTCGATCTCGTCGACCACCGGCTTCGCCGGCAACCGCGGTCAGGCCAACTACGCGGCCACCAAGGGCGGCGTCATCGGCATGGTGCGAGCCACCGCGCCGCTGCTCGAGCCGTTCGGCGGGACCGCCAACGCGGTCGCGCCGGGCTTCATCGAGACCGAGATGACCGCCAAGATGCCCGCCGTCACGCGGCAGGTCGCACGCCAGCTCAACTCGCTGCAGCAGGGCGGCCTGCCCGTGGACGTCGCGGAGGCGGTGTCGTTCCTCGCCTCGCCCCAGGCGGGCGGGATCGTCGGACGGACCCTGCGCGTGTGCGGGCAGAACGTGGTCGGCGCGTGATCGTCGACCTCGGTCACGTCCCCGGTCTCGGCGGGCTCTACGCCCGCGGCGCCGCCACCTCGGGCCGGCTCGCGGTCACCCGCCGGACCGGGTCCGCGCCGACCGCGCTGCCGGACGTGACCTACCGCGTCCGTGGCGTGCGGGCCTCGCTCGACCACCTCGGCGCCTACCAGCGGCTCGTCGGCGAGTCCGCGGCCGACACCCTGCCCGCCGGCTTCGTGCACGTCCTGGCGTTCCCCGTCGCGACCGCACTCCTGGCACGCTCCGACTTCCCCCTGCCGCTGCTCGGCATGGTGCACCTCGCGAACGTCGTCGAGCAGCGCCGGCCCGTCCGCTTCGACGAGCCGCTCGACGTCGTCGCGCACGCCCGTGACCTGCGGCCGCACCGTCGCGGCACGCAGGTCGACCTGGTCGTCGACGTGCTGGCCGGCGACGAGCACGTCTGGCGCGGCACCTCCACGTACCTCGCCACCTCCGTCCGCCTCCCGTCCGACGAACCCGCCGGCCCCACCGATCCCGACGCGCCGGACGCGCCCGACGGGCGCACACCGTTCGTCGCGCCGCTGCCGACGGGCCGGTGGAAGCTCGCGGCGGACACCGGCCGCCGCTACGCGGAGGTCTCCGGCGACCGCAACCCGATCCACCTGTCGGCCTTGTCCGCCAAGGCGCTCGGCTTCTCGCGCGCCATCGCGCACGGGATGTACACCGCGTCGCGCCTGCTCGCGGACGTCGGCCTCGCGCGCGGCGACGCCTTCATCTGGTCGGTCGAGTTCATCAAGCCGGTGCTGCTGCCCGGCACCGTCGCGGTGAGCACCCGCCGCGCCGACCCCGGCTTCGCGCTGGCCGCCTGGGACCCGCGGACCAGCAAGCCCCACGTCGTCGGCAGGGTCGAACCCCTCGTCTGAGCAGTGCCCTCAGCCCGGGACGAGGCCCAACCGCTCACGCAGGCGCGCCCGGGCGGCGGGCCACTCGTCGGCCAGGACCGAGAAGTACACCGAGTCCCCGCGCGAGCCGTCGGCGGCCAGCCGGTGCCCGCGCAGCACGCCCTCGCGGATCGCGCCGAGCCTGGTCACCGCCGCGACCGACCGCGCGTTGCGGGTGTCGATCCGGAACGCGACGCGATGCACGCCCCACTCGTCGAACGCGTGCTCCATCAGCGCGAGCTTGCACGCCGGGTTGACCGTCGTCCCCCAGACCGCGCGGTCGTAGAACGTGTGCCCGATCTCCAGCCGCCCCATCCGCAGGTCCACGTCGTAGTACGACGACGAGCCGACGACCCGCCCCGCGCCGTCGAGCACCGCGAACGCGTACCGCCCCGGCATCGCGCGCGCGGCGTCGACGAACGCGAGCATGTCGGCCTCGTCGCGCGGCGTGGGGCTGGTCATCCCCTGCCACAGCGCGTCGTCGACGAACGCGACGAGCCCCGCCGCGTGCTCGGCGCTCACGGGGACGAGTCGGACTCCGGAACCGGTGAGCGTGAGGTCGTGCTGCACGAGGGCGATCGTGCCACGCACCCCACCACCGGCTCCCACCCCATTTCGCGGGCGCGGCGCTGCGGCTGGCAGGCTGGGCGGATGCGACTCGAGAGCGGTGGCGACTACGACCGGGTGACCCTGGACCGCGAGCACCTCGAGGGCCAGGACGCGAGCGAGGCCAGGTTCCTCGACTGCACGTTCGTCGACTGCGTGCTCGACGACGCCGACCTGAGCCATGCGCGGCTCGTCGACACCGCGTGGACGGGCGTGCGCGCGGCGGTGCTCGGGCTCGCGAGCGCGACGTGGCAGGACGGCACGCTCACCGACTGCCGGCTCGGCGCGGTCCAGGCGTACAGCTGCCGGTGGACGCGCGTCGAGGTGGTCGGCGGCAAGGTCGACTACCTCAACCTGCGCGACACGACACTCGAGAACGTGCGGTTCACGGGCGTCGTGATCGACGAGCTGGACCTGGCGCGCGTGCGCGCCAAGGGCCTGACGTTCGAGGACTGCCGCGTGCGACGGCTCGACGTCACCGGTGCGTCTCTCAAGGACGCCGACCTCCGCGGGATCCGGGACCTGCAGCACCTGGACGGGGTCGCGGGGCTGGCGGGCGCGACGATCAGCACCGAGCAGCTCGTGGAGATCGCGCCCGCGCTCGCGAGCCATCTGGGGCTGCGGGTCGTCTGACCCGTTCGGCACAGCGGTCGGCACATCGGTCGGCACACCCCGTCTGCACAGCGGTCGGCACAGCGCGTGGCTCAGGCCAGGACCATCGCCAGCGCCGTCGCGGTGAGTGCGGGATCGGCGAGGTCCGGCAGCCGGACGAGCCGGAGCTGGTCGATGCCCAGCACGGTCGCGAGCGCCACGACCGACCTGCGCCGCGCCTCGTCGGGGTCCTGGCCGAGCTCGACGAGCAGGCCGGCGAGGTAGTCGATGCGTCGTCGGGTCACGCGAACGACCGCGTCGCCCACCCCGTGCGCGGCCGCCTCGACGTAGAGCAGCGCGGCGGCGTCCCGGCGCATCGCCGCGACGGCGGCGAACAGCCCTTCGAGCCGCTCGCGCGGGGTCCCGCCTGCCTCCGCCAGCGTGATCACGGCGTCGGTCTGCTCGGTCTCCCACCGCGCGACGACCTCGTCGACCAGGGCCGCGCGGTCGGTGAAGTGCCAGTAGAAGGATCCCTTGGTGGCGCCCAGCGCACGCGCGAGCGGTTCGACACGGACCGCGCCGAGGCCGTCGCGCAGGAACGCCGCGTAGGCGGCGTCGATCCAGTCGTCGCGTGACGTCGAGGCCTTGACCACGATCCGTACGCTACCGTACGGTCACTTCCATACGGCACCGTACGGGTGTCCGACGAGCGAGGCGGCGAACGATGACGCAGTCGACCCAGGCTCAGCACCCGGGCACCGGACCGGACCGTGGACCGGCACAGGCGCAGCGCGAGGCCGCGGCGGGCTGGTCGCTCGCGCTGCGGGACTTCGCCCCCGACTACGCGGACACCTCGATCATCGCGCTGCCGGCCGGCGCACCGACCGACCCCGCGCAGTGGGCGCGCACGGTGTTCGGCATCCGCTCGATGCCGGTCTGGATCCGCGGGGCGCTGCTGCTGCGGCAGGTGCTCGCGCCCCTCATCGGCGTCGCGCGCGCACCGCGGGACACGTTCGCTGTCGACGAGATCCGCACCGACCCGGCGGGCCGCGGCGAGGCGCTGATCAGCGCGGACGACGCGCACCTGGACTTCCGGTGCGGCATCGCGGTGGACGCCGCGGCGGGCCTGGTCCGCGTCACGACGAACGTGCGCCTGCACAACCGCCGCGGACGCCTCTACTTCCTGCCCGTGCGCGCGCTGCACCCGATCGTGGTCGACAGCATGCTGCGCCGAGCGGCCCGCAACCTCGCGCCGGCCTGACCAGCGCGACGCCTCGAAGCTCAGTCCAGCGCGGGACCGCACGCCGCGGCGGCCGTCGCGGCGAGGTGGTCCAGTCCGTGCACCGCAAGCAGCGGACGCGTGTCGTCGACCACGGCCCAGCAGCCGTCCACGACCTCGTACGACGAGCGCGGCCCCTCGCTCAGGTACGCGGCGAGCCCGACGAGCAGGCGGTCGACCGCCTCGCTCGTCGTCCCGACGCCGACCGACGCACGGATGGCGCCGCCCGACGCGCCCAGGTGCGCGAGCAGGGGGTGCGCGCAGAACCGGCCGTCGCGCACGCCGATGCCGTGCTCGGCCGCGAGGTAGGCCGCGACCAGGCCGGAGTCATGGCCCGGGACGGTGAAGGTCAGCACCCCGACCGGCTCGTCGGAGTCGGCCCAGATGCGCGCGAGCTCGACGCCGTCGATCGCCGCCAGACCCTCGACGAGCCGCGAGCGCAGCGCGGCCTCGTGCGCGGCGAGCGCACCGGCGGGCAGTGCGGCGAGCTGGTCGCACGCCTCGGCCAGCGCGATCGCGCCGATGACGTTCGGCGAGCCGGCCTCGTGCCGCGCGGGCGCCGGCTGCCAGACCGTCCGATCGGTCCGCACGTCGCGCACCGCACCTCCCCCTGCCAGGTGCGGTGTGCCCGTGTCGAGCCAGTCCCGGCGCCCGACGAGCGCGCCCGCGCCGAACGGCGCGTAGGTCTTGTGCCCCGAGAAGGCGACGTAGTCGGCGCCGCTCGCGGCGAGCGAGAAGCCGCGGTGCGGGACGAGCTGGGCGCCGTCGACCGCGACACGCGCACCGTGCGCGTGCGCCAGCTCGATCACCCGGTCGAGCGGCAGCGACTCACCCGTGACGTTCGACGCGCCCGTGACAGTGACCAGCGCGTACTCCTGCGCCGCGAGCTCGGCTCCGAGCGACTCGAGCGTCTCGGCGACCGTGGCCCGGATGGGCAGGATCGTCGTGCGGTGGCCCGCCGCGGAGCGGTCCGCGTGCAGCCACGGCAGCAGGTTGGCGTGGTGCTCGAGGTCGAGCGCCAGCACGCGCCCGCCCGCCGGGACCACACCCGCGAGCAGGTTCAGGGAGTCGGTGGTGTTGCGCGTGATGATCGCGACGTCGTCGGGACGCGCTCCGACGAACCGCGCGATCGTCTGACGTGCGGACTCGTACAGCGCGGTCGAGACCTGCGAGAGGTACCCGGCGCCGCGGTGCACCGACGCGTACAGCGGCAGCACCTCGGCCACCCGCGCGGCGACCGCCTCGAGCGCGGGCGCGCTCGCCGCGTAGTCGAGGTTCGCGTAGACGCGCTGCGTTCCGTCGACGAGCGGGACGGTCGTGGTGCCGCCGACGACGGTCAGCAGCGCGGAGACCGGCGCCTGCGCCAGCGCCTGCGCACCAGCTTCCGTGCCGACCGTCGTACACGACGCGTGCTCGATGGTTGCGGTCATGACGGCACCTCCGGGACTCCGGGGACACCGGCCGTCGGTGGACCCCGCGCTTGCCTCGCACCGGACGGTGCGCGGCCTGGTCGTCACCCGGGGCACCCCGCCGCGGAGGAGGGTTGCCGGCCAGCGAGCCGGGGCTTGACGCTGGCGCTCATGACCTGACTCGAAGGGTGACGAAGCCGGGCGCCCCCTGTCAACGTCGTCGCCGCTGCGTCTCGCCCAGCGGGACAGGCTGTTCAGCAGGTGGATAGCGCGGGCAGGAGCCGGGTAATCTCCCGGTACCCATCCAGAGCGGCCGAGAGATCTGGCTCGACGACGCCGCAGCAACCCGCGGGTCGCCTCGCACGAGGCGCCCGGCGCAGGGTGCTACCGCCAGGACCGATGGAGGAGCGACATGTCCTACGCAGGTGATCTGACCCCCCAGCAGGCCTGGGACCTGCTCACGTCCGACGAGGGTGCGCTGCTCGTCGATGTCCGCACGCTCGGCGAGTGGCAGCAGATCGGCGTGCCGGACGCCGACGCCCTGGGCGGCCGGGCGGCCTTCGTCGAGTGGCTCTCGGCGGCCGGGCCCAACCCGGCGTTCGTCGAGCAGCTCCTCGGTGCGGGCGTGGAACCCGGCGACGGCCGCAGCATCGTCTTCCTGTGTCGTTCCGGCGTGCGCTCGATCGCGGCGGCGCAGGCCGCGACCGCGGCGGGGCTCGGACCGGCGTACAACGTGCTCGAGGGCTTCGAGGGCGGCATCGGCCCGGACGGGCAGCGCGGGCACGACGGCTGGCGCGCCGCCGGCCTGCCGTGGAAGTCGCTGTGAGCCAGGCCGCGCCCGGTCCCGGCGACTGGGACGACCACCGCGTCGACCGCGCCTCGCTGCGCCCGGACACGCTCGCGGTGCGCGGCGGCCTGGTCCGCTCGTCGTTCGCGGAGTTCTCCGAGGCGCTCTTCCTGACCCAGGGCTACACGTACGACTCGGCCGCCCAGGCGGAGTCCGCGTTCGCGGGCGACGTCGACCGGTTCCTGTACTCGCGGTACGCCAACCCGACCGTCGCGACATTCGAGGAGCGCCTGCGTCTGCTCGACGGCGCCGAGGCCGCGTCCGCGACGGCCACGGGCATGTCCGCGGTGTTCACCGCGCTCGCTGCGCTGGTGCAGCAGGGTTCGCGGATCGTCGCCGCGCGGGCGCTGTTCGGCTCGACGGTCGTCATCTTCGACGACATCCTCGCGCGCTGGGGCGTGCGCACCGACTACGTCGACGGGCACGAGCTCGAGCAGTGGCAGGCCGCGCTGGCCACGCCCGCCGACGTCGTGTTCTTCGAGACGCCGTCCAACCCGATGCAGGACCTCGTGGACATCGCGGCGGTCTCCGAGCTCGCGCACGCCGCCGGCGCGGTCGTCGTCGTCGACAACGTGTTCGCGACCCCCGTGCTGTCGCGCCCGCTCGACCTCGGCGCGGACGTGATCGTGTACTCCGCGACGAAGCACATCGACGGCCAGGGCCGCGTGCTCGGCGGCGCGATCCTCGGCTCGGCCGAGTTCCTGGGCGGTCCGGTGCAGCAGCTCATCCGCAACACCGGCCCGTCGCTGTCCCCGTTCAACGCGTGGGTGCTGCTCAAGGGCCTCGAGACGATGTCGCTGCGGGTCCGCCACCAGTCGTCGTCCGCGCTGCTGCTCGCGAACTGGCTCGAGCAGCACCCCGCGATCGCCGCGGTCCGCTACCCGTACCTGCCCTCCCACCCGCAGCACGACCTCGCACTGCGCCAGCAGAGCGGCGGCGGCACGGTCGTCACGTTCGACCTCGCGGTCCCGGCCGACGCGTCCCCCGAGGTGGCCAAGAAGGCGACGTTCGCGGTGCTCGACGCGCTGCGGATCGTCGACATCTCGAACAACCTCGGCGACGCCAAGTCGATCGTCACGCACCCGGCCACGACGACGCACCGCAAGCTCGGCCCCGTCGGTCGCGCACGCGTGGGCATCGGCGAGGCCACCGTGCGGTTCTCGGTGGGTCTCGAGGACGTCGCCGACCTCACGGACGACCTCGACCGCGCGCTGGCGACGCTCGAGGCCTGAACCGGTCGAGCGCTACCGGTCGCCGTCGCGCTCGCGGTTGGCGACGAAGACGGGGATCGAGAACGCCACGATCTCGAGCAGCGCGAGCGCGACGAGCGCCGCGCGCGTGATGCCGTCGAGGAACGCGACCCCGACCGCGCCGAACAGCACCGCCGACCACAGGTAGACCACCGCGAGCCGGCGGTAGCCGCGCCGACGCTCGGCCGTGCCACCCCGGCGCCACGGGACGAACGGCTCGACGGCGGGCGTCTCATCGGGCTCGCGGTCGTCAGGCACGGTGCTTCTCCTGCGCAGGGACCGGATCCGCGACGTCCGGAACCGGACGACTGAACCAGAGCGACACCCAGTCACCGGTCGGGTCGGTGAACGGAAGGCAGGGCCGCCAGCCCGCCGACAGGTACAGCGTCACGGCCTCGGGCTGGCGGATGCCCGTCGTGAGCACGATCGAGCTCAGCCCGCGCTCGGCCGCGACCTCGTCGGCGGCCGCGAGCAGCGCCCGCGCCACGCCGGCACCGCGCGCCTCCTCGCGGACGAAGACCTTCTTCAGCTCGCCGCTGCGCTCCGGGTACCCGTCGCGCGCCGCGCGCAGGCACAGGCACGCGACGGGCTCGCCGTCCACGCGTCCGACGAGCGTCGCGATCATCCCCGGCGCCTGGCGCGCGTCGTCGGCCTCGAACCCGCCGACGGTCCCGTCCTCGCCGTACAGCTCGGGGTAGCTCGCCGCGTTGAAGTCCCACATCCGTCGACGCAGCGCGAGGGCGGTCTCGTCGTCGTAGGGCACGGCCTCCACGACGACGCCGCGCGCGCTCGTCGTGCGACCGGGGCGCTCACGCGCCGGTCCGACGAGGTCGCGTGCGAAGCACCGCGAGTCGGCGACCTGCACGTACTCCCCGTAGTTCGCGATCGAGCGGTAGCCGGCGGTGAGGTACAGCCCGATGGCGTCAGGTTGCAGGACGCCGGTCTCGAGGACGAGCCGCGTGAACCCGCGTTCCACCGCGATGCGCTCGAGCTCGACGAGCACGCGCCGCGCATGACCGCGACCGCGGGCCTCCGGCACGACGAACATGCGCTTGAGCTCGCCGACACCGGGGCCCTGGTCGGCCGACGCGTCCCGGATCGCACCGCAGGCGACCGCCGCGCCGGCCTCGCGCAGCAGCACCATCGCGACGATCTCGTCGCCCGTCATGGCGTGGCCGATGTCGTCGTCGCCGTACCGCTCGCGCAGCTCCGCCTGCTGACGTGCGCGCAGCCGCGCCGCGTCGTCGTCGTCCCAGCCGACGACGACCACCTCGACGGGGACGCTCATGGCGAAGGGTCAGCCGACGAGCGCGTGCAGCACCGACGTGAAGAAGCGCAGCCCGTCCGTCCCGGTGCGCGGCCCCTTGGCCCCGTCCGGGCCGAAGCCGGGCTCGACCGCGTGCTCGGGGTGCGGCATCAGCCCGACGACGTTGCCCGCCGCGTTGCTGATGCCCGCGATCCCGCGACGCGACCCGTTCGGGTTCACGTCCTGGTAGCGGAAGACCACCCGACCCTCGCCCTCGAGCTCGTCGAGCGTGCGCTCGTCGGCGACGTACTGGCCGTCCTGGTTCTTCAGCGGGACGGTGATGCGCTCGCCGAGCGTGTAGTCACGCGTCCAGGCGGTGTCCACGTTCTCCACGGAGAGCACCTGCTCGCGGCAGACGAAGTGCAGGTGGTCGTTCTTGATCATCGACCCCGGCAGCAGGTGCGCCTCGGTGAGCACCTGGAACCCGTTGCAGATGCCGAGCACCGGCAGGCCGCGGTTCGCGGCGTCCACGATCTCGCCCATCACCGGCGCGAACCGGCTGATCGCACCCGCACGCAGGTAGTCGCCGTACGAGAACCCACCCGGGAGCACCACGGCGTCGACGCCGTGCAGGTCGGCGTCGCCGTGCCACAGCGCGACAGCCTCGGCACCGGCCAGGCGCACGGCCCGGGCCGCGTCCCGGTCGTCGAGCGTGCCGGGGAACGTGACGACGCCGATGCGGGTCATGCCGGCTGCTCCTCGTCGGCGTAGACCGCCACGACGTCCTCGATCACCGGGTTGGACAGCACCTGCTCCCCGGCCGCACGGGCCGCGGCGAGCACCTCGTCGGTGATCTCGCCCTCGACCGTCAGCTCGAACCGCTTGCCCTGACGCACCGCGCCGAACTGCCCGAACCCGAGCCGGCCGAGCGCGGCCGCGACGGCCTTGCCCTGCGGGTCGAGGATCTCGGGCTTGGGCATCACGTCGACGACAACTCGTCCCACAGGTCCACTCCAGGTCGCACGGCAGGGATGTCGCGGCCACTCTACCGACCCCCACCCACCCCCTCCGGCCCCGCCCACCCCCCGAACACCCGCCCCCTGCGGCCGCACCCGCAGCCACGAGACCACCAGCGCACACATCGATGCAGCACCCGGCGCCTCCACCCGCCCGAACCTGCACCCATCCGCGCAGCCACTAACTCCGACGCCGACGCGACACCCCCGGACGCGCCACCATGCTCAGCGGGTGGACCGCGCCACCCCGACCACCACACGCAGCCA
>NZ_BJWG01000013.1 GCF_007990245.1 Cellulomonas composti
CGCGCCGACCTCGAGCCAGTGCCGCCGCGCGCCGCCCGCCTCGCCCTCGACGAACGTCGTCGCAGCCCACGACATCACCCCCGGCCCGAACCCGACGAACTGCCGCAGCCACCCGAGCTCGACCTCGCCGGTCGCGACGGCGTGCACGACCTGCACCGGGAGGCGGCCGCTCGCGCCGAGTCCCGCGTGGATCTCGGCGACCCGCGCGGGGTGCACGCCCGCGTCCCACAGCCACTCGAGCTCCTGGCGGCCGGCCGCGCGCGCGGCCTCGGCGGCGCGACGGACCGGACCGGCGGCCGCGGCGAACGCCTCGGCGACGGTCTGCAGGGTGGCCGCGTGCACGTCCTGCGTGAGCGCCCAGTGCGGGGCGCCGCGCACGTGCTCGGCCGCGAGCGCAGGTGTGCGGAACGTCCGCGCGCCGCACGAGCACCCGGTCACGGGCGCCGTCACCACCCACGCCGCTGGCCCCGCCCGGCGCACCTCGGGCGCGACCACGCGTCGCCGACGGAGCCACAGCTCACGCAGCGCGGGGACGTAACGGTCCACGAGCTCGAGGCAGAACAGGTACCCGCCGAGCGCGGCCGCGACGCGCTCCAGCTCGAGGTCGTGCGGCGTCGTCACCGACCAGTCCGGTGCGATCGTGACGGGATGCCGGCGCGTGGAGCGCCCGCGCCGGGACGTGCGGCACGCGACCTCGAACGTCACCGGCGACCCGCCCGGGAACGCGTCGTCGAGCATGTCCCTGTCCCTCCTGCTCGGGTGCGTGCGGAGACGATCCCACCGGGCGCCGACACGCGGCCTACCGCGCGGTCGCGGTCGCGCCCGGGTCGCGAACCGCGGTCAGACGTGCGCGCATCGCGTCGTACGCCCGCTCGAACCCGGCGATCTTGAGGGTCCCGACGAGGACGTACAGCTCGTCCAGCAGGCGCGGGTCGGGCGACTCCGCGTAGCGTCCGAACCGTGCCGTCGTCTCCTCGACGAGCCACCGCTCCTGCCACCCCGGTGCGCCGGGCGCGCTCGTCGGCGCTCGACGCCCCGCGGGTGCGGCGGGTGCGACGGGCGCGATGGGCCTGCGGGGCGCGAGCGTGCCCGCGGACTCCTTGAGGGCCGCGACGACCGCGGCATCGGTCGGCACCCGGACGTCCGCGTACGGCAGCCAGAGCGCGTCGACCGTCGCCGATGCGACGCACGCCGCGGCGTCCGCGAGGCGCGTCGGCGTCCAGCCTGCCGCCGCGGCACGGGCGTAGTGGTCGACGACGAGCGTGAACGGGTCCGTCGGACGGCCGTGCGACGACAGCGAGGCGGCCGCGACCAGGTCGGGGAGGCGCGTGAGCTCCGCGGCCGGCCACCCGCCGAGCCTGATGCTCGCGGCTGCGGCGAGGTTGATGCCGGTGCGCAGCGACACGAACGACCCGACGTTGGCCTCGATCGCGCGGGCGAGCCGCGGCGTGAGGTTGTCGGCCGACTGGGAGGCGATCACCAGCGCGAGCCCGTACTTGCGACCCTCGGCCAGCAGGCGGTCGGGCGCCTCGTCCTGGAAGAGGTGGGCCTCGTCGAACACGACGAGCACGGGCACGTCGGGGTCGGCGCGACGGCCCATCGCATCGCGCAGCTTGCGCAGGTACAGCCCGCCGAGCACCCCGGCGACGTCGTCGCCGAGCTGCGTCGAGGCCAGGTCGACGACGAGGTTGACGTCGCCGTCGAGCACGTCCGCCATGTCGATCGCGTCGACGCCGGTACCGGTCACGTCGCGCAGGGCGCGCGTGCGCTGCCACATGTGGAACCGGGACTGGTACCAGGACGCGAGCTCGTTCCACTCCTTGTCGCCGAGCTCGACGAGCTCGGCGCGGACCCGGCGGGCGACGTCGGGCGCGATCGTCCTGACCGCGTCGACGAGCCCGCGCAGGTGGCTCTGGCTGACCAGCAGCGTCTGGACGACGTGAATGGTGAGCCTGCGGCCGTAGACGTGGCGCGCGGCGGCCGCGACCAGCCAGAACGTGCGTTTGGCGCGCTCGCCGAAGAGGCCGTCCCGGCCCGGGTCGATGATCCGCGCCATCGACTCGAGCAGCGCGTCGACGTTCTGCTCCCAGAGCTCCGGGTCGGGTTCGGCGAGGAGGTTGAGGCCGACCGGGTGCTCCAGGTCGGCGTGGTCGACGTAGTGCGTGACCCGGTCCGTCCGGCCTGCGCTGTGCGCGGCGACCGTGGCGGCGACGTCGCCGTGGGGGTCCAGGACGACGAGCGGGAGGCCCACGTCGAGCCAGGAGACCGCCACGGCCTTGAGCAGCGCGCTCTTGCCGGAGCCGGTCTTCCCCTCGACGAAGACGTGACGGCGCAGGTCCTGCGCGTCGAGCGTGACGTCGACGGGGTCACCCGCGACGTCGACGGAGGCGCCGAGCCGGATCGGGACCGCGGGGGCCGGCAGCGGCGGGTCGAGCGGGCGGCGCGGCGGGTCGGGCAGCCGCGCGGGGATGCCCAGGCCCTGGCCGGTCGTCGTCGTGGGCACCCGCAGGAGTGCGACCGCGTGGTTCTCGGCCACAGCGTGCCCGTACAGCGCCCGTGCGGACTGCTCGAGCGCGGCCGCCGCCTCGTGCGGGGCCGAGGGCACCGCCTCGAGCTCGGCGGAGCGACGGGCGAGTCCCGCCAGCACGGCCGACGAGACGGGACCGGCGCTCGCGACGAACGTGCGGGCGCAGACGATCGCGCCCGCGTGCTCGGTGCGCACGCCGCGACCGGTCGCGGCGTCCAGCTCGTCGAGCACGAGCCCCCGGTCGAGCGCGCTCGGCGCCCCGAGCACCGTCACGACCCACGTGTCGTGGTCGACGCGCGCCAGGGCGGTCACGAGCGCCTCGGCGTGGTCCGCGCTCGGCTTGGGCTGGCCGAGCGCGAGCCGGTCGGACGTCTTGGCCTCGGTCATCCACTCGGGCCGGAACGCGACCTCCTCGTCGGACTGCCCGAACATCGGAGCCGTCCGGATCCGCGTCAGCTCGTACGCGTGCGTGACGGTGCGGGGCGGGTCCGGCTCGTCCACCGGCTCGCCCGACCCGAGCACCAGAGACTGCGCGCAGGCGCCGGCGAGGTCGGCGGCGGCCACGGTCCGGGTGCCGACGACGTCCAGCCAGGCCTGGACACGGCCCGACCCGCCCGCGGCGTGCAGGACGAGCCGGATGCCCGAACCCTCGGGGAGATAGCGGGTCAGCCGGACGAGCTCCCGTGAGTCGCCGACCGACCGCGACCCCGGGTCGTCGCCGCGCACGAGCGCCTCGACCGGGTAGCGCACGGTCGTGCCCCGGCCGGGCCCGGGCGCCGGCTCGGTCCCGGCCCTGTCCTTCTCGTCCATTCCGCTCCTTCGGTCGTCGCGCGGCTCGTCGTGCGTGTGACCCGAAGTCGACCGTGCGGCCGGCGCGCGACTCAACGCCGCCGCCTGAACCGCGTTCATCGACGGCCGTTGTCCGGGCCGTGGACCGGCGGACACGCTCTCAGCCGCCGGAAGGGCCGGCACCGAGGACGAAGGGATCACTCATGGGACAGGTCAGGACGGCCTCTGCGACGCGGACCGGCGAGTACACGGAGGTGCACCGCTGCGCCGGGTGCGGTCGCGCCTTCTGGGCCAAGCGTTCGTGGAACGGGGTCACGGTGCGGTGCCCGTCCTGCGCCAAGGAGCAGTAGCGTCGCCACGAGCCGGGGGACGACGAGGGGAGCGGACATGCCGTGCGCTCGCGCGAGCGGCGCTCGCCGGACGGGACGTGCCTGGTGAGCGACGCGTACACGATCCTCGAGCCGGCGGGTCTGCGTTCCGCGTACGTGACGCTGACCGACGCGCTGATCGAGCGCCTCGAGCCGATGTGCGGCGACGACCTGCACCTCCTGTTCCTCGACAAGTCCGGGCGGCCCGTCGCGTGGCTCGTGCGCGCGCTGTGGAACCTGCTCGCGCGCGAGCCCGGGACCGCCTACGGGGACGGTCGCGTGCCACCGCGGCCGTCGATGAGCTTCGCCAACATCGACCGCGAGCAGTGGTGGGACGTGACGGGCGCGAGCGAGACCGGCGTCGTCGACGTGGGTCGCATCCCCGACGAGACGGTCGCCGGGCTGCGCAGCGCGTACGCGCTCACCAGGCCCGACCACCCCCGCGCCAGCTGGGCAGCACCGACCTTCCTGGACGGCCGCCGCATCGTCGTCGTCGACGAGGTGGCGAACACCGGCGACACCCTGCGGATCGCGACGGGTCTGGTGGCCCGGGCGTTCCCCGGCAGCGTCGTCGAGGGCGCGCACTGGATGACTCCGGGGGCGGTCGTCGACCGGCGCTCCGGTCTGCGCCGCACCGCGTCGGTGCCCGTGTGGTACCGGTCGGACACCTCGGCGGGCCGGCTCGTCGGGAACCGGCTGGCGGCGGGAGCGGGCACCTCATGGCGCGGTCGGGTGGGTGACGAGTTCCTGTCCACCGTGCCGCCGGAGCGGGACCTGCTCGGGCTGCGCCTGCGGGCGGAGGTCGCCCGGCTCGCGGTCGACGTGGCCGCGCGCGCCCTGCTGGCCCGCCCGGCGTCCGCCCGCCCCGACGACGACATCGAGGAACGGATCCGGCTCCTCCACGGCTACGCGGATCTGCGCGAGTTCACCGCCGCACGCCTGCGCCAGGACGTCGGCTAGGACGAGCCCTGCCTGTGCAGGCGTCGGTGGGCAACGATCAGCGCCGCGCCCAACGCCACCACGATGACGAACAGCCCGACGATCGCCCCCAGCACGGGCAGCACGTCGCCCGCGTCACGGATCCGGAGGAACTCGTACGGCGTCTGCGCCGCGCCGGTGACGTCGAGCGGCAGCGCGACCAGCGCCCACGCGACCGGCCACAGGCACCAGAGGCTCGCCGTCCGCAGCGTGCCGGAGCGTGTGCGCAGGGGATGCAGGAGGAAGTCCGCGACGACGAGCACCGGCCCGATGCCGTGCAGGAGCAGCGTCGCGGCCCGCACCCACGTGTCGTCGTGCGGCGCGAACCACGGGCCACCGTTGTTCACGGGAGCGAGCACCGTGGCGAAGATCAGGCCTGAGAGCACGACGGCGACGGTCGTGGCACCCCGCACGTCGTCGAGCGCGACCGACGAGGGCCGCGCCTGCGCGGCGAGCAGCGTGGCCGCGGCCAGGATCGCCGAGCAGACCGTGAAGTACAGCAGCGGGAAGGTCGGGTCCGTGTCCTGCACGAACTGGCAGAGGACGCCGACGAGCAGGGCGACGACGGCCGCCGCACGCACCAGGCGGGCCACCCGGCCGTCGACCGGGCCCGCGGCGGTCATCCGGCGTCCCCCAGTGCGTCGCGGACGAACCGGCCGATGCGCTCGACCGCCGGCAGCGAGTGCCACAGGGCGTGCGTGCCCGCCACCTCCAGCTGGTCCGCGCGGGCCCCGGCTGCACGAGCTCGCGCGGTGAGCGCCGCGCCGGCCTCGGTGAGCCCGTAGCGGCTGTCGCGGCCGTGGACGACGACGAGGCGTCCGGCGCCGGCCGCGGCGACCTCGTCGGGAAGCCCGCCGGACCGCAGCGCACCGGCGAGCAGGAGCATGTCGAGGCGGTTGCGGTGCGGTGCCGAGGTGTCCTCCGGGCGTCGGTCCCACGGCTCGACCGCGTCGACGACGTCGGCGTTGTCGGCCAGCGCGGCGTCGACGAGGCCGTCCTCGGCGCGCGTCGCGGTGAGCAGGGTCCGCGACGACCATCGTCGCGCGGCCACAGGCTCGACGAGCACGAGCGCACTCGCTGCGGCACCCGCGCGTGCCCCCGCCTCGCGCGCCATCGCCGTCCCGAGCGAGCAGCCCAGCGAGTAGCCGACGATCCCCAACCCCGCGCCTGACGCGTCGATCGCGGCGCCCGCGGCGGGGTCCGCCGCGGCGGCGGCCGCGAGCATCCGGCCGGCGGCCGGCCGGAAGTCGGACCGGCGCAGCAGCGCCCAGCGTTCCGCGGCGGTCAGCCGCGAGCCTCGCACTCCACAGCCGGGGGTCTCGACGACGACGAGACGCGCCCCCAGCACGTGCGCCAGCAACCGGAACCGCTGGAGCTCGAACGGGTCCAGGCTCGCCGCGTACCCCATCGCCGCGACGAACGTCCGGGGGCCCGGCACGGGTGGTTCGAGCACGGCCACGCCGAGCGGGCCCTCGCCCAGGTCGACGGTCCGCGTCGTGACACCGACGTCGTCCGGGAGCATCGTCAGCACGCTACCTTCCCTCGTACGACCGGGACATGCGGCTTCGCCACCGGCGGTTCTGGGCCCGGACCTCGTCGTCGCCCGGGTCTTCGCCCTCGAGGAGCGAGCGCAGCGCGAGGGCGGCGCGGTGCCAGTCGTTGAGTGCGGCGTCCACGTCGTCGGCGTCCCAGAACGACCGCGTCGCCTCCAGCTCGTCGTGCAGGCGGCCGCGCGCCCGGTCGCGGTCGTACTCGGCCTCGCTGCGCGTCTCGTCCGCCCGCAGCTGGGCGAGCGACGGCGGCCAGGAGTCCCGTGGGCGCGGCGACCGGCCGAGATCGTCGTCGCCCGTGTACGCCGTCGCGAACGATCGCATCCCGTCGTAGAGGCGCGCGACGAGCAGGTCGTGGAACTGGGTCGTCGGGTTGGGCCGCTTCGGCAGCGCGGACCGTTCGACGAGGCCGAGCCGCTTGTACGGCGCCGTCGCGGCGGAGCCCTTCGCGGCCAGCAGGGCGCGGAACCACGAGTGAGGGTCGAGCCCGTCCGGACGGACCAACCAGGTGAGCTCGTTGCTCCGGGTGGGGATGGGTGCCAGCAGGGCGTCGAGCCTCCTCGCGGCCTCGTCGACGACGGCCTGCTGGTAGTCGTCACCCTTCGCGCCCTTCAGCCGGGTCGCGATCGTCCTGGTCGACAGCGCCTGCTCGTCCTTCTGGAACGGGAACGTCGGCACGTGGAACCAGGCGCGCGCGGCGGCGGCGAAGAGCCGACCGGTCGGCTGACCGAGGTCGACGTAGGCGAAGACCCGGTTCGTGGGGCGGTCGGCGGGCAGGCCGAGCGCCTGCGTCAGGTACAGCAGGACGCCCACGCCGGTGGTCGCGCGGACCTGGCGGGTGGTGCGGACGGAGTCCAGCTCAGCCAGCAGGTCACGCTCGTCCGCCGTCAGCGCCTCGGCGTCGTCGTTGCGGAGCCGCCGTTCGGCGCTCAGCACCGGCGGTGTGGTCACGTCGACGAGGTCGACCTCGTCGCTGTCGTAGGTCGCCGTGTTGAGCTCGAAGTCGACGAGGAAGATGTCGACCGCTCGGAGGTCGTCGACGCCGATCGCGAGGAGCTCGGCGATGGACTCGACGCGGTCCACCCGGACGTCGACGGTCGACTCGTCGCCGTACTGCGCGGTGAGATCCGCGGCGAGGACGTCGGCGGCGGCTCTGATCCGCCTGTACTTCGCCCCCAGGTCGTCGACGACGACGACGCGCTTGCCGACCGACACCTCAGACCACCTCCGATCGTGATTCGAGCAACGGCCTCAGCTCGTTGCGCCAGCGGGCCTCGATCGTCTTTCCTCCGCCGTCCAGCGGGACCTGACGCAGCGAACCGCCGCGTCGTTCGATCTCGTGGCGGAAGTTCCTCAGGATCCCTCCCGACGTCAGCCACGTCTGCCGGGGGACCAGGGGCAGCGCGTCGGTCACGGCGACGTAGACGTCGCCGCCCTCGAGGCGCGCCTCCACGCGCAGCGGCCGCTCCGGTGCGTCGGCCTCGACGTAGGCCCTGACCGCGTTGAGGGTGAGCGTCCTGATCAGCTGCTTGGCGAACCGGGCGTTCTCCGTGCGCACGACGCGCGAAGGATCGAAGTCCCGGTCGTTCGTCTCCGGAAGGTCGATCGCGAGGACCGGCCGGATCGCCTCCGACTGGCAGATGCGCCGCACCACGGTGCGGACGTCCGGCAGGACGCTCGTCTCCTCCGAGAACCCGTCACGGGACGACTGGTGGAGGTCCTCGAGGTCGCGGTAGAGCGCCTCGAGCTCGATCAGCTCCGCCGCCGTCAGGCGAGGCGACTCCCGCAGGCTCACGACACCGACCGACATGATCTGCGTGACGTCGTGGAACTCGCGCCCGAGGTGGGCCATGACCTCGGCACGGCGGGCGGCGGCCACGAGACCGCTCGCCGCGACGGCCCTGTCGTGCTCGCGGATGCGCAGGCCGAGCGCGTAGCCGAGACCGCAGACGAGGAATGCGTACGGAAGCGCGCCCGGCGGCCAGAACCCGCACAGGTCGGACCACCACACGACGAAGGCCGCGAGGAGGCCGAGGATCAGCCAGGCCGCGGGCCGCAGCCGGCCCATCCAGCGGCCCGAGCGGTCCGCCAATTCCGAGTAGGCGGTCGACTCCAGCAGCGGCCCGCTCGCCCCGGAGTTGGCGTACAGGACGACGCCGGCGTAGGAGACGACTTTCAGCCAGCCGGTGCCGTCGTCCGCCCGGGTCCCGAACGCGACGGCGAACGCCGACCCGATGATCGCGACGGCGCCGAGCACGCCCGTCAGGAAGAGCGGCGTGCGCTCGTAGACCCGACGCCGCCACTCGAGCAGGCGCGCGCGCAGTCCCCGGCCGCGCTCCCGCGCATCCGCTGCCGGTCCGGCGTCCTCCGCCTTCCGGGCGCTCCCGTGCTCGAGGTAGATCTCCAGCCCGCCCTGCAGGGCCGCGGGAACGGTGAGGAGCCACCACGCCCAGGCGGCCGTGGACGGGAGTGCGGCCACGACGCCGACGACGAGCGCCGCCAGCGCCAGGCGCGACATGAACTGCCGGATCCGGTCGTAGACCAGCATGCGCAGGTCGGCCGCACGCCGGAACCAGTCGCCGGCCGGAGCGGGCGCGACCAGGTCGGCGAAGGGCTGGACCCATCGGCCCGCCGTCGGCGGTTCGACATCGAGCATGCTCATCGGGTCTCCCCCTCGGGCTGCCGGCCAGGAGCGTGCGGCGCGTCGGGGTGGCGGGGGCTCGCGATGCCGCTCCTGCGGGGGTCGCCGAGGCCGATCACCATCTCGCCGCGCACGAGATGCTTGAGCTCCGCCGCGAACCGGGCGTTGCGTTCGCGCGCCATCCTGGCATCGGTCGCGATCCGGCGGATCTCAACGCGCCGCTTGTGCACGTTCGAGTGAAGCTGCTGGTAGGTGGCCTCGACGGCGCCGAGCTCGGTGCGGGTCTGCTCCAGCTCGACGAGATCGCGCCGTCCCGCCGCGTGGGCGTCGTTGCGCAGCTCCCACAGGTCGCCGAACGCCAGCACGCCGCAGACGACGTACACCACGAGGAACACGGCGGCGGCGACCGCGTCGAACGAGGCCGCCGGCGCCGCGGTCGTCGCGCCCTCGTACGCCACCGTCGTGCTCACGCGGGACGCGGACAGACGCATCGCCATGATGCCGAGCCCGCCGGCACCCCAGGCGACCAGCAGGACGACGGGCACGACGAGCGCGGACCGCGACCCGGGGTGCGCGCCGCGCGCGCCGCGCCAGCTCCAGCCCGCCTGCCCGGCGGCCAGCAGCGCGACGACGCCGATCCCCGCCGCGGTAGCCCACGAGAGCGCGACGTCGTGTCGCAGCACGCGCGCGACGGCGGGCTCCATGAGGAGCACGTCGACCACGGTGCAGGCGATCGCGCCGAGCGCGACGAGGATCGGGCCGAGCGGCGAGCGCGGCATCAGCGCCGCGAGCTGCGGCGCGGCCCAGCTCACCTTGCGACTCGAGGGCCGGGTCTCGAGGTTGGCGTGGGTCGTGGTCATCGCTGGTGCTCCTTCGGGGCGTAGATCAGGGGGTTGTCGAACACGGCCAGGGCCGTCAGGTCCGCGTCGTCGTGCAGGCCCGACGAGGCGTCGAGCGCGTCGCCGAGGGCGACCGGGCGCGGGGCGGTCGGCTGCTCGTCCGCGACCGGCTCCGGACGGAACTCGTCGGCGCCGAGCAGCACGCGCCGCCAGCCCGCGACGTCCGCCTCGAGCCGCGCCGCCTCCGCACGCAGGCGCGCCAGGCGCGCCTGGGACGCCGTGAGGTGGTGCAGCTCCATGCCGAGGAGCGAACGCAGGGTGAGCTCGCGCTCCCGCGACTCGGCCTCGACCGCCGCATCCCAGCCGGCGCGCAGGGCGTCGATGTGGCCGTCGAGCCAGTCGGGCACCTCGTCGTCGACCGCGTGCTGCTCCACGGCCGCGCGGACGCGCGCGACGACGTAGGCGATCGCCGCGTCGCGGTCCACGGGCGTGGTGCCGGGCGCGTGGTCGAGCGCGGTGTAGCTGTCGGGGTGGTCGACGAGCGTCGTCGTCGTGCGGTCCGGGTCGGCGACCTCGCCGAGCCGGACCTGACGCGCGACGCGCACCGGCTCGTCCGCGGTGCGGTTCCTCCTCCTACCGAACATCGGCCTCCACCTCCATGGTGATCGTGCGGTCGAAGCCCGCGGGGACCCACGGGCAGGGCTGGGTGGTCCAGGCCGCGGTGGGCAGCGGGGCGGCCTGGGTCGTCACGTCGAGGGGAGTGGCGCGGCCCGCGCGCTGCCGGGCACGCGTGTACGTCGCGCGGCGGCGCGTGTAGAACCAGCGGAGCCGCTCGGAGACCTCGCACGCGAGCTCGAACTCCTCGGCGACGGTCGCGCGCAGCGTGACGCAGCGCTCCTGCACGGCGCTGCGCTCGTCCCGGAGCCGGCGGGCCTCGTCCTGCAGCGCACCGAGCGCGGCGTCGTGCTCGCGGAGCCGTCGCGCCTTGATCGCGGCCTCGTCCAGGTGGCGCTCGCCGTTCCCGACCGCGGCGAGCACGGGCTCGGGGAGCTCGCCGATCCTGGCCTCGACGGCGTCGATCTCACGGCCGAGCCGCACCCAGTGGCCGTACTGCTCGCGCAGCTCGCGCGCCTCACGGGCCAGTGCGTCAGCGGTGCGGGCCAGGATCCGCTGGTCGTTCTCCCGGTAGGTCGCCAGGAGCCGCTGCTCCCACGCCGTGCCGTCGGGGCCGGCGGGCGCACCGCGGTCGAGACGCCCGGCGGCGCCGTCGGCGACGTAGAACACCGGGTCCAGCGACAGGGCGTGCTCCACCCGCCTGCGGGACCGGTGCCTGCGGCGGTCGGTGCGGTCGTTCCTCATGGCTCCTCCTCGTGGTCGCGACGTGCTGAGGGCGCCAGCCTCGACCGACGAACCGATGGCCGTCAGCGGGCGCCGTTGAACGCGGTTTCGCACGGGTGCAGGGCGCTGAAGCGACGTTGCGCGGTGGGCCTGGAGCCACGACGCGTCCCACGACGACCGTCTGTGACGTCAGGTCAGGCACCCACCGAACGGAGATCGACCACCGTGAGCACCCTCACCGCACCGGCCCCTCACCCCACGGACCTCGCCGCCGGTCCGTCGTCCACGCCGCGGCCGCGGCTGCACCTCGTCCCCACGGACGCCGCCCCCGCGACCTCCGCCACGGCCTCGCACCCGCTGCGCTGGGGCCTCGTCGACTGGCGCATCGACATCGAGAACCTCTGCGGCACCGGCGACCCCGGCGTCGGTCTCGTCCGGGCGGTCTGGGCGTCGCTCAGCCCGCTCATCCAGACCGGCGACACCGTCACGATCGCGACGGGCAAGCTGTGCGCCCCCGTCGTGCGGATGGCCCTGCGCCACACCGGCGCCCGGTTCCTCGTCCGCGGCGGCCGGGACGGCGCCGACCTCGCGCTGCTCGCCGACGCCGACTTCGAGCAGATCGCCGCCCGCAACCACTGGGTGGCGATCGCGGGTGGCGACGTCGCGTACCTGTCCCTCGCGCGGAAGGCGTCCGTCTACGGCCTGCGGACGTGGCTCGTCAACGGCGAGTCGCGCCCCGCGCGCGCCCTCGTCGAGTCCGTCGACATCCACAGCCAGCTGCGCGTCCGCCGCCCGGGCCGCTACCTGGCACCCGCCCCCGCCCGCGCCACCGCCTGATCCGTCCGCCGTCCCGACCCGAAGGAGAACGCCATGTCCACCATCTCGACCCGGCTGCTCGCCGCCGCTGCGGCTGTCGTCGCGGCGGCCCTGCTCGCCGGCTGCGCGTCGGGTACCGCCGTCGGGCCGTCGGCGCAGGCCGACTGCCCGACGGCCCCCGCCCTTGCCCTCGTCGTGCCCGTCCACCAGAACGCGCAGGAGCCCGGCGTCCCGCAGGAGTGGGACTGCGCGCTGGACCGGGCGATCCGCGACGGCGCGCCGATCAGCGTCGTCACCGCCGAGGGGCGGCCCCAGGTGCTCCTCAAGGGCTTCCGCGCCGACGTCAGCGCGGACAACCCGCAGGCCGTGGAGGACGACGTCGTCGCCGCGAAGAACACCGTGATCGCCTCGGTGGCGTCGGCGAGCGCGTCGTCGGCCGGCAACGACCTGCTCGGTGCCGTCGCGCTCGCGGCCGACCTCGCACCGGGCGGCCAGATCCTGTCGCTCGACAACGGCACGACGGACACGGGCGTGGTGCGCACGGCCGACGAGGGCATGACGACGCTGGTGGACCCGGCGGACGTCGCCCAGCTCGTCGTCGACCGCGGCGCGTGCCCCGCGGTGGAGGGCGCGCGCGTGCAGCTGTACTCGCTGGGCTACCAGGTCGCGCCGGCGGAGCCGATCTCCACGCGGCAGCGCACGCGCGTGGCCCAGACCTGGGAGTCGGTCCTGGTGGCGTGCGGCGCCGAGGTCGCGGCGGTGGCGTTGCCCCGCACGGGAGAGGGGCCCGCGGGCGCGTACACGACCCGGGCCATCGCCCCCGAGGCGGACCCGGCGATGCCGGCGCTGGCGGCCGCGTCCTCGTGCGAGGCCACCCTGCCTGACGCCGTCGTCGGGTTCGTCGCCGACGAGGCGACGCTCCTCTCGCCCGCCGACGCGCGGTCCGCGGTCGCCGCGGCCGCACGGCAGCTGGCCGCGTGCTCGGGTGACGTCCAGGTCGTCGGCACGACGAGCTCGGCGGGGACCGAGGCGGGCCGCGCGGCCCTGTCGGCGAGGCGGGCGGAGGCGGTCCGCGACCTCCTCGCCGACGCCCTCGGCGTGCCGGCCGGTGCCATCGCCGCGACGGGCCTGGGCTACGACGAGGGCCCGCTCGGCGGCTGCGTCGTCGACCGGGTCGACGGGGTGCTCGACCCCGCCCTGGCGGCACAGAACCGCAAGGTGGTCATCCGGATCGGCGGGTGAGCCCTGCGTCCGGATGGTGAGCGGCCGCGACAGGTCGTCGCGCGGACGCGGGTCGGGACGGCCTGGCTCCCTGACTCGACCGACCGCGGTCTCGGGAATGCCGACCGGTCCTGGCCGATTGAGACCGCCATGACCACCTACGGAATCATCGGAGCCGGGAACATCGGCAGCCAGGTCGCCCGCGCCGTCATCGCGCTGGGTCACGACGTCGTCATCGCCAACTCACGGGACCCGCACACGCTCGCGGGCCTCGTCGCCGAGCTCGGCCCGCGGGCGCGGGCGGCCACCGCGCAGGAGGCCGCCCAGGCCGCCGAGGTCGCGGTCGTGACCGTGCCGCTGCGCGCGCTCCCCGACGTCCCCGTCGAGCCGCTCGCCGGCAAGATCGTGCTCGACACCAACAACTACTACTTCGAGCGCGACGGGCGGATCGACGCGCTCGATCGCGGCGAGGCCACCACGTCGGGCCTGCTGCAGGAGCACCTGCCGACGTCCCAGGTCGTCAAGGCGTTCAACCACATCCAGGCCGCGCAGATCACCACCGACGGCACGCCCGCAGGCACTCCCGACCGTCGCGCGCTGGCCACGTCCAGCGATCACCCGGACGCCGTGCGGCTCGTCACCGAGCTCTACGACGCGCTCGGCTTCGACACGGTGGACGTCTCGCCGCTGAGCGAGTCGTGGCGGGTCGAGCGCGACCGCCCCGCCTACGTGGTCCGCCAGAACCGCGACGAGCTCCGCGCCAACCTCGCCGTCGCCCCCCGCACGATCTGACGCCGCGCGGTCCGGCCCCTGTCTGCGGGGCCGGACCACGCGACTGCCGTGTCGGGCCCCAGGAGCTCGAGCAGCTGCGGGGCGTCGGTCGTACGAGCGCCGGGCCGCGCCGTCGCGGTCGCGCGGGATGTGGTTGTCCGCCCGTTCCGGTTTGCTCTAGTTTGTCTGCTGCGCCTGCAGGGGGTGCCTGACGCACGGGAACGGTGCTGATCATGAAGAGTGCACGTAGGTCCATGGCCGCCTTGGTGCTGGCCGCGGCCGTGACGTTCGGAGCGACGTCGCCCGCCAGTGCCACGATCTCGTACGTGGGCGGCGGCGAGTGGGACCACGGGGTGAGCGCGAGCACGACGTGGTCCTTCTACTACCACGCCGTCTACCGCCACAAGTCCACGGTCATCACGAGCGAAGGCACCACCACGAGCGGGTGGAAGGCCAAGAAGTTCTGGGCGTTCGCCCAGCGGGACTCGACCCGGTCGGGCAACAAGACCTACTACGACTACGACTCGAGCTCGTGATCGGCGGGGCTCCAGGTCGTTGGGGCGGTGCGCTCCTGCTCGTCGTGCTCGCCGTCCTGACCTCGGCCTGCGGGGGCCACGCCGCGGCGACGGAGAGCTCGAACGCCGAGAGTGTCGCCTTCTCCGGTGAGGTTCCGGAGTTCGAGGGGCCGTACGCCGCGGAGTTCGCGGACTTCTACGTGCACTCGACGTCGGAGTTCGTCCGTGCCGTCCTCGCCGACGGCGAGATCACCGACGCGGAGTACGCCGAGATGGTGACGCGACTCTCCGAGTGTCTCGACGGGTACGGCGTCGAGCTGCAGTCGATCGCGCCGGGCGCCGGGATGAGCACGACGAACGCGCCGAACGGCGCGGACACCCACGAGATCATCAACACCTGCTCCGTCGTGGCGGGCGAGAACTCGATCGGGGCGCTGCGGGACTTCATGGCGGACAACCCGGACAACGCCGACCCGACGCCGCTCATCGTGCAGTGCCTGGTCGACTCCGGAACGGTCCCGTCCGACTACGGCGTCGAGGACTTCGACACCGACAGCCAGAGCAGGTTCACGGACCTCGACCAGCTCGACCCTGGGCTGAGCGCCGCCTTCACGAGCTGCACGATGGACGTGAGTCGGTCGATGACGGCTGACGCGTCCCGGTGAGACGGCTGGCGCGCGCGGTGGCGCGCGGGGTGCGGGGGCGAGTAGGCGTCGTCGGGGCAGTGGCGGGTACGGCGCTGGGCGTCGTGGTCGTCGCGGGGATCGCGTGGGCGCCGAGCGCGGTGCCCGGGTCGTTGGCCGCGGGGCCGGCGGTGACGGCCGCGCCCGTGACGTACGAGGACTACGACGACGCGCGTGAGACGCCGTTCACGTTCGTGACGAGTCCGAGCGAGGACGTCGAGCTGAGGCGTGCGGGGACCGTGACGAGCGTGGACTGCGCGGCGGGCGGCACGCTCACGTCGGGCGACGTCCCGGTGACGGTCGACGCGGCGCCCGTCGTCGCGCTGCACACCGAGTACCCCGTGTGGCGTGACCTCGCCCCGGGGGACAGCGGCCCGGACGTCGCTGCGGTCCAGGCCGAGCTCGTCCGGCTCGGTTATGACGCCGGCACGAGCGCGGTCGTCGACGTGACCACGAGCGCGGCGGTCCACGAGTTCCTCACGGACCGGGGTGCTCCGGCATCGGACGCCGCGCTCACGCGTGACACGGTGGTCTGGCTCCCCGAGCCCTCGCTCGTCGTGACGCGTTGCGCGCTCGAGGTGGCGGACGTCGTCGAGGCCGGTGACACGCTCCTCACGACGGGGGGCGTGCTCGTTGCGCTCGAGCCCGCGGTCCTCGTCGACGGCCTCGCGCCCGGTGCGCGCACCGCCCGGTTCGACGACGTGGCCGCACCCGTCGACGAGGACGGCCGGGTCACGGACGCAGCATTCCTCGCCGCAGTCTCGTCGTCCCCGGAGTACGCGTTCGCGGCGAACCAGCAGGACACGGTCCCGGAGCTCGCCTTCACGACCGCGTTGACCACGCCGCTGCGGGCCGCGGCGGTCCCGGCGGGGGCGCTGTTCGGCATCGACGGGTCGTCGGCCTGCCTCGCGTCGGACGGCGTCCCGCGACGCGTCACGATCGTCTCGTCGTCGCTCGGGTCTACCTTCGTCACGTTCGACGACGGTGCTGCTCCGACGAGCGTCGACCTGCAGGTGCCCGCCGACCGGACCGCCGCGGGAGCGACGTGCACCTGAGCGTCGACGGGCTCACGCACGCGTTCCCCGGGACCGGACCGCTGTTCCACGGGCTGACGTTCGAGGTGCGGCCGGGCGGGGCGACCGCGGTCGTCGGGCCCTCGGGGTCGGGCAAGTCGACCCTGCTGTCGATCGTCGCCGGGTGGCTCGAACCGGATGCCGGCACGGTGACCAGGCACGGCGTCGAGACGGTGTGCTGGGTGTTCCAGAACCCCCACGGCGTCGCCCGACGAACGGCGCTCGACCACGTGGTCCTGCCGCTGCTGACACAGGACCTGACCCGGTCCGAGGCGCAGGACCGGGCGCATGAGATCCTCGCGGTGTTCGACCTGGCCGACGTCGCGGACCGGCAGTTCCGGCGGTTGTCGGGCGGCGAGGCGCAGCGACTCATGCTCGCGCGCGCCGTGGCGACCCGCCCCGACCTGCTGCTCGTCGACGAGCCGACCGCACAGCTCGACCTCCGCACGGCTCGGACCGTGAACGACGTCCTCGCGGGCATCAGCGACTCGGGCGCGATCGTGCTCGTCGCGACGCACGACCCGCACACGCGCGACGCGTGCGCGGATGTCCTCGACCTGGCCGACGCGCAACGCGCCGCCCCGGTGCTGCCGTGACCGACGACGTGGCGCGCACCCGTCGCATGCGGGCGTCGTCGGTGGCGTCCGAGGCCTGGCGCAACGTGCTGACGGGAACCACACGCGCGGTGACCCTCACGATCCTGGCGGCGGGCGCGTGCGGTGCTCTCGCCGCGGCCGACGTCGCCGCGATCGTCGACCTGTCCGAGCAGGCCACGCAGTTCCGCGAGTCCGGTGCGGCCGTCCACGTGCTGTCCTCCCCCGCCGCCGTCAGCGGGCCGCGCTGCGACGCGCTCGGTTCGCTTCCCGGCGTGCTCGGCGCCGGCGCGACGCGACAGTCCGCCGAGCAGCCGACCTTCCTGGCTGCGCCCCGTTCCGGAATCGCGACGGTCGAGGCGACCGTCGGCCTGGCGGGTGTGCTCGGGATCGTCGACGGCACCAAGACGGCCTCGGGCACGGGCGTCGCCGCCGGCGTCTGGTTGTCCGACTCGGCTGCGCAGACCGTCGGAGCCGACGTCGGCACCACGCTCCCGACGTCGGCCGGCCCCGCCCGGGTGGCGGCGCGCTACGTCTACCCGTCCGACGCCTCGGACCGCTCGCTCGCGTACTCCGCGGTCACGCCGGTGCCCGCGTCGGGCCTGTTCGACGCCTGCTGGGTGCTCGCGTGGCCGCCGTCGCCGACCGTCGACACGCTCGTGCGCGCCACCTACGCGGGCGACCCCGATGACCGGTCGAGCGCCACGTTCGGCCAGCTCAGCACGCGGCTGGGTGAGGCGTTCGACGGTCCCGCGCTCTTCGCGAGCCGGACGACCGCGCCCGCGGCTCCGGTCGCGGGCGTGATCGGCCTCATGCTGGGCGGCGGGGCCGTGTGGTTGCGGCGGCTCGAGCTCGCGGCGGCACTGCACGCGCGGGTGCCGAGGCGGGCGATCGTCGCGCAGGTCGGCCTGGAGCTGCTCGTCGTGATGTTCGCGACCGTGCTGGTGACGCTGCCCGTCACGTTCCTCCTCGCCCGCCACGGCAACCCGGACGGGCTGTGGCCCGCGTGGTCCGCCGGGTTGCGGGTCACGTCCGCGGGGGCGGTCGGCGTGCTGGTGGGCGGGGTCCTCGTCGCGGCGACGACGAGCGAGGCGAGGCTGTTCCGCTACTTCAAGGACCGCTGAGGTCACCCTGACCGTCACCTCGGCAGCGCGCGACTCTGGCCGCGCGCGACCTTGCGGTCGGAGACGGCGATGTCTGCACGCGCACCCGCTGCGGCACCCTCGGCCCAGCCCCGGCCCGAGAGCCGCCGGGTCGAACGGCGCACCTGCGGGAACGCGACCGCCAGGGCGGCGTCCACGTCCCGGTCGCGGGCGGCCACGACGAGCGCGTTCGACGTGCCCTCGGTCTCCGCCTCGGTGAGCACCTCGGCGTAGAACGAGCGCAGCCGATCCGCGACGACCGCGGTGAACCCGGCGGCGAACGCGCGTTTGTCGCTCACCAGCCCGCCGTGGCGGTACATCTCGGCCAGCATCTGCGGTTCGAGCGACGCGGACAGCACGGCGGCCAGCGACATGTCGGCCGCGAACCCGAACGCGACGAACTGCGTGCCCCGGCCGTCGCGGACACGCAGCGGCCGGCAGCCGAACGCGAGGTAGACGGCGCTGCGCAGCGAGATCCGGTCCGCCACCCACGAGCCCTCGACGGGCTCGTCCGTACGGATCGGCTCGCGGGCGCGTTCGGCCGTCATCCGCACCGCGGCCTCGTCGACGCTGTGCCGCAGCATGAGCTTCTCGGCGCGTGCCCGCGCGACCTCGCGTTCGGGCTCGTGCGGCGAGCCGCCGTCCGCGATCGCCAGCAGGGTGCGGATCAGGGCGAAGGTCTCGTCCTGGGTCTTCGGCATCGGGCCTCCCGATCGGTGGTCGAGCGGCCACGGTAGGTCCTCGCGCCGACAACCCGTGGCCCGTCGTCCACAGGCCCGACCCACCGGTCGACGAGCCGTCAGGGGATGGAGACCTTCTTCTCGCAGGAGTACGCCTTGTCGGTCCCGGGGCCTCCGTCGCCCAGGTCGGTCCCCGCGTCCCCGTACAGCAGGTCGTTCCCGGCCTCGCCGTACAGCTTGTCGTTGCCGGCGCCGCCGCGCAGCGTGTCGTTGCCCGTGTCGCCGCGCAGCTCGTCGGCCCCGTCGCCGCCCTTGAGCGTGTCGTTGCCCGCGCCCGCGCGCAGGACGTCCTTGCCTGCGCCGCCGTCGAGCACGTCTGCGCCCGCCAGACCGCTGAGCGTGTCGTCGCCGGGCCCGCCCCACAGCTTGTTGACGCCCGCGGTGCCGATCAGGGTGTCGTTGCCCGCGGTGCCGGCCACGTTCTCGATCGAGCTGAGGGTGTCGGTGCCCGCGGTGCCGTTCGACTGCGTGGCGACGCGCAGGTCCACCTTCACCTTCGTCGGGTGGCCGGCGTAGCTCACGGTGTCCGAACCCGCCCCGCCGACGACGGTGTCGTTGCCCGTGGTCGCGACGATCGTGTCGTTGCCCGCGCCGCCGTCGACCTGGTCGTTGCCCGCCCCGCCGTCGACGATGTCGTTGCCGCCGAGCGAGCAGATCCGGTCGTCGCCGCCAAGGCCATGGATCACGTCGTTCCCGGGGGTCCCGAGGATCACGTCCGGACCGTCGGTCGGCGCCTGCCCGTTGGAGAGGCTCACCGTGATCGCCTGGCCGCGGCAGGTGCGTTGCTCGAGCCCGACGAACGTCTCGGCGGACGACCAGGTGATCGAGCCCCCGGGCGGTTGGAAGCCGAGCCGCCAGAAGTACCTCTGGCCGGGTTGGACGTCGGCGAAACCGTCCTCGTACCAGTCGGTCCACGCGCGCCACGCGGTGCCGCCGGTCGGCACCGGGATGCTCACGGTGCTCGGGCTGCCGAAGCCCGCGGTGGTGGCACGCTGGAAGTAGAGCGTCCCGCCCGCGCCGTTCGTGTAGACGACGCCCTGGGAGAACAGCCCGTACGTCGTCGGGTCACTGGTATCGGGGTTCGTCGCCGTCGCGATCGTCGACGGCTGGTCGTAGACGAACCTGTACGACGGCACGCCGCCGCCGGCGCCGAACACGTTGAGCGGTGCGGTCGGCGTGAGTGTCGGGTTCGAGTTGCCGTCCGCGATGTCCACCCGCCCCTGCAGCGTGGCGGCCATCGCGGTGGAGGCCTTGACGCGGAACTGGAACTCCCACGTGTGTCCCTGCGCGAGCGGCCACAGCCCGCCGGTCTGGGTGTAGCCGTTGCGGTAGGCGAACGAGTTCGCACCGAAGTAGTCGGTGAGCAGACCGCTCGCGTACGTCGGGCAGTCGACCGCGCCGGTCGAGGGCTGGCCGTCGTAGTAGCAGACCGGCTGGACGCTCGTGTCGAGCGTGACCCCGGCGGGCAGCACGAAGCCCGGTACGTAGTACTGCCCCGAGCACGGGTTGCCGATGCCCGCGACGACGATGTGGATGGGGAACGACTGGTTCGCGGCCGGCTGGTTGTCGTCGGGGTCCACGTACGACCCGACGAACGTGCCCGCGCCCTTCTCCGTGTACGTCGGCGGGAAGACGATCGACGTGCAGTTGATGACGTCGGACCAGGCGATCGCGCCGTCGGCGTAACCGCCGGGTTCGTTGGCGTGCGCGGCGCTCGCGCCGGCGATGCCCGCACCGAGCGCGACGACGGCGGCGGTGGCGACGGTGACGACCCGTCGAAGAGCGCTGCGGAACGGGTGCATCGGGGCGACCTTCCTACCGGAGTTGGAAGCAAGGTAGCGGCGGGACGAAGGTCCTGGTCCGGGTACATCGGGTGATTCCTGCCGTGACGACAGATTTCGCCCGTTCGGGTCGTGAACGTCTCGAGAGCGGCGGCCCGCGGACGAACCGGCAGGGCGCGCCCGAACAGCGATCGTCGAGCGTCAGCAGCCTTCGAGCGCAGGTCGCGCCGTGTCCCGGCTCGAGGGCTACACGACGAGCAGCTCGCACCGCACATCCGGCGCGGCGGCCAGACGGCGGTCCGCGGTGACGAGCCGTGCGCCGAGCAGCTCGGCGAGAGCGACGTAGGACGCGTCGTACGCCGTCAGCGCGCCCGTCAGCTGCCGCACGCGGTGCGCGACCACCTCGTACGGCCACAGCTCGATCGGCAGCCGCGTCGCGTCCTCGTGCGCGAGAGCCGCCTCGGTCCGCGACAGCCGCCCGGAGAGCTCCAGGCGTCGCAGCGCGTTCGCGACCTCGAACGGCAGCAGTGCGGGCGCATGTACCGCGGCGGTCGCGACGAGCTCGCCGACGCGGGCGCCGCTGGGACCGGGATCGAGGAGCAGACCGACGAACGCAGACGCATCGACGACGAGCCTGCCGCGCGCCGTCACCGTCGGTCGGCCGCGAGGTCGGCCAGGAGCTCGGCGTAGTCGAGGGGCTCGTGCGCGGCGGCCCGGCGGCGGATCTCGACGACGACCTCGGCCGCGATCGGCTCGTACGCGAGATCGACGAGGCGTGCCTTGAGGTACTCCTGCAGGGACTGTCCTGCCCGTGCCGCGCGCCCGGCGAGCTCGTCGCGCACCTCCTGCGGCACGTCCCGCACCGTGACGCTCGTCATGCAGGCATACTAGCAGCACGCGCTGCAGAATGCAGATGGTGCTTGCCCGGACGCCCTCACGGTCATCGGCTCGGCCGGAACCTAGGCGACCGCAGCGTCCGGGTCCAGGAGCTCGAGGAGCCGGGGGGCCGGCGACGCCTGGGCGCCGCCGGCGCCGGTGAGGGCCGACACCTCCCACTGCGGGGTGGTCGCCGCGGGGAGTCGGACGGTCGCCAGGCCCGCCGCCTGCGGTTTCGTCGCGATGTGCTGCGGGACCAGCGCGACGCCCAGGCCGCGTTGCACCAGGTCGAGCAGCGTGTGGATGTCGTTGACGGTGCACCGCACGCGACGGCGCACGCCGCGGGCCGCGCACGCCGCGTCGTTCAGCGAGCGCACACCCCACGACGGGTGGAAGTCGACGAACTCCACGGCATCGAGCTGCGCCCAGTCGACGGTGGCGGCGGCCAGCGGGTGGTCCGGGGGTGCCAGCAGCACGACGGGCCGGCGCCCGAGCGGTGTGCGCGGCAGGGCCGTGACGTGCTCGTTCGTCGCGACGAAGGCCACGTCCAGGTCGCCGCTGCGCACCCGCCCGACGAGCTCGTGCGACCCGGCCTGGTCGAAGTGGATGTCCACCTGGGGGTAGCGGTGGTGGAACCGGCTCAGGAGCGTCGGCACGTCGACGACGCCGAGGCACTGCTCGGCGCCCACGCGCAGCCGGCCGGACAGCGCGCGCGTGGCCCGCACGACGGCGTCGCGACCGGACGCGGCCTGCGCGAGCATCGAGCGGGCGTGCGGCAGCAGGGCCAGTCCGGCGTCCGTCGGCTCGACGCGCCGGGTGGTGCGCGTGAACAGCGCCGTCCCCAGCTCCTCCTCGAGCCCGCGGATCGCGGCCGAGAGCCCTGACTGGGAGACGCGGCACAGCGCGGCGGCGCGCGTGAACTGCTGCTCGTCGGCAAGCGCGACGAGGTACTCCATCTGACGCAGGTCCATTCATCACCTCTGCTTCTTGTTGGCATGAACCATAGTGGTTGGACTTCTGACAGGCACGGGCCTAGCGTGCGAGATGCCCGGCGCTGTGCGTCGGTCCCCGCCACCTCGGAGGTATCCGCAGTGCAGCAGCGCACCATCGGCCCGCGCACCGTCAGCACGATCGGTCTCGGCGGCATGCCGATGTCGATCGAGGGCCGGCCCGACACCGACCGGTCCGTCGCCACCGTCCACGCCGCGCTCGACGCCGGGGTCACCCTGATCGACACCGCCGACGCGTACCACCTGCACGCCGACGAGGTCGGGCACAACGAGGAGCTCATCGCCGCGGCACTGCGCTCGTACGGCGGCGACACGTCGGGCGTGCTCGTCGCGACGAAGGGCGGGCACCTGCGCCCGGGCGACGGGAGCTGGACCCAGGACGGCCGTCCCGAGCACCTCAAGGAGGCCGCGAAGGCCTCCGCCCGACGCCTCGGTGTGGACGCGATCGGGCTCTACCAGTTCCATCGCCCCGACCCGCGGGTCCCGTACGCGGACTCGGTCGGCGCCATCCGTGATCTGCTCGACGAGGGCTGGATCGAGCTCGCGGGGATCTCGAACGCGAGCGTCGCGCAGATCGACGAGGCGAACGAGGTCCTCGGCGGCCGACTGGTCTCCGTGCAGAACCAGTTCTCGCCTGCGTTCCGCTCCAGCCTGGGCGAGCTCGAGCACTGCGCCGCGCTCGGCATCGCGTTCCTGCCGTGGAGCCCGCTCGGCGGGATCTCGCGCGCCGGCGAGGTCGGCTCGCGCCACGCCGCGTTCCAGCGCGTGGCCGACGAGCACGGCGTCAGCCCGCAGCGGGTGACGCTGGCCTGGGAGCTCGCGCTCGCCCCCGTCGTCGTGCCGATCCCCGGCGCGTCCCGCCCGGCCAGCATCCAGGACTCGGTGCACGCCGCCGACCTGGTGCTCACGGCCGACGAGGTCGCGCTCCTGTCGCAGTCCTGAGGAGGAACCGATGAAGACCTTCACGCTCCCCGGCACCGACCTGACAGTGCCCGACGTCGTCCTCGGCCTCATGCGCATCCAACAGAAGTCCGACGAGGAGGTGCGCGCGCTGGTCGGCGCGGCCCGGGACGCGGGCATCGCGTTCTTCGACCACGCCGACGTGTACGGCGCCGAGCTGCACGGCTGCGAGCGACGGTTCGCCGAGGCCATGGCCCTGACGCCGAGCCAGCGGGCCGAGGTCGTGCTGCAGACCAAGGCGGGCATCGTGCCCAGCGGCCCGTACTTCGACTTCTCCTACGAGCACCTCGTGGCGTCCGCGGACGCCTCGCTGCAGGCGCTGGGCACCGACTACCTCGACCTGCTCCTGCTGCACCGGCCCGACGCGCTCGTCGAGCCCGAGGAGGTCGCGCGCGCGTTCGACGAGCTCGCGGCCGCCGGGAAGGTGCGTCACTTCGGCGTCTCGAACCACACGCCCGGGCAGATCGAGCTGCTGAAGAAGCACGTGACGCAGCCGCTCGTCGTCAACCAGCTCCAGCTGTCGATCACGCACGCGCCCCTCGTCGCGCAGGGTGTGGCCTCCAACATGCGCGACCTCGACCAGTCGATCGCGCGCGACACCGGCACGCTCGACTACTGCCGACTGCACGACATCACGGTGCAGGCGTGGTCGCCGTTCCAGGGCGGGTTCTTCGACGGCGTCTTCCTCGGCTCGACGAAGTACCCCGAGCTCAACGCGGTGCTCGACCGGCTGGCCGTGGAGTACGGCGTGCCGCCGATCGCGGTCGCGACCGCGTGGATCACGCGTCACCCCGCGCAGATGCAGGTCGTGCTGGGCACGACGACACCCGAGCGGGTCACCGCCGCGGCGCAGGGCTCCGGGCTCGGGCTGACCCGCGCGCAGTGGTACGAGCTGTTCCGGGCGGCGGGCCACACCGTCCCCTGATGCGGACCGCGACGACTGACGCACGCGAGCTGCCCGGTGGTCGTCGGCACCCTCAGCGGCCCGAGCGGTCGACGACGGTGAGGCCCTCGACGGTGGCGAGGGACCCGCGCCCCGATGCGCTGCTCGAGGCGGAGAGCACGACCCGCTCCAGCCGAGGGCACGTGGCGAGCGGAGTCACCGAGATGACCCACGACGCGCTCACGTCGACCGTGCGCAGCTCCGGCAGGCCGGCGAGCGCGCCGATGTCGGTGACGTAGGTCCCCGACAGGTCGAGATCCACGAGCGAACGCGCACGGGCCAGCGCCGGGACCCCCTTGACCATGGAGTTCGACAGGTCCAGCACCTGGAGGTTCGGCAGGTCGGCGATGTCCTCGAGGTCGATCGAGCTCAGCGCGGCGGTGAGCGTGGTGAGCGTCGTCATCCTGCCGACGGCAGCGAAGTCGTCCAACCAGGTCGACGTCACGTCGAGCTCCTCGAGCGGCAGACCGACGAGCGGCGACAGGTCCTCGACCGACGTGCGGCTGATCGTCAACGACGTGAGCTTGTCGAGCGGTGCGAGGGGGGTCACGTCGTCGACCGTCTCCCCGGACAACCGGAGCGTCGTGAGCTCGGTGAGCCCGCCGAGGGGCGTCAGGTCCACCGGCGGGAGCTCGTCGTAGTAGAAGGACTGACCGACCTCGGGGAGGGTGAGCTCGGTCAGCGAGGTGAGCGACGACAGCGGCGTCAGGTCCATGACACGGTCGATCCCCCAGACGTCGAGCCTGGTGAGGGACACGAGCGCGCCGACGGACGAGAGGTCCGGGAGCTGGGTGCTCGACGCGTCGAGGCTCGTCAGTGCGCCGAGCGTGGCCAGCGGAGCGAGGTCGTCGACGCCCGTCGAGCTGATGTCGAGCGTCGTCAGCGACGTCAGTCCGGCCAACGGCTGCACGGTCCTGACGGGGGCCGACGAGGCGTCGAGCGTCGTGAGCGCGGTGAGTCCGGCGAGCGGGGCGAGCGACTGCGCCCGGGTGTGCGCGGCGTCCAGCGAGGTGAGCGACGTCAGCCCGGCGAGCGGTGCGAGGTCCGTCACCGGCGTCTGGGAGATGTCGAGGAGGGTGAGGTCGGTCAGACCGGCGAGCGGCCCGAGGTCGGCGACCGCCGACCCCCGCAGCGACAGCTCGGTCAGGCCGGCCAGGCCGCCGATCGGGCCGATGTCCGCGGCGGGCGACGCGAGCAGGTCGAGCGACGTCAGCGCGGTCAGGTGCGCCAACGGCGTGAGGTCCGCGACGCCGACCCCGTCGAGCGTCAGACCCGTGAGCCCTGTGAGCCGTCCGACGGGAGCGAGGTCCGCGAGCGCCGCACTGCGGAGCTCGAGCGTGCGCAGCGAGGTCAGCTCGCCGAGGCTGTCGAGCGCCGGTGGCTCGGTCGTCGCGCCGCCGGCGATCAGCAGCGTCTCGAGGTCGGGCAGGTCGGCGACGGGCGTGAGGTCCGTGATCGCCGTCCGGGACAGCTCGAGCGTCGCCAGGTGACCCAGCGCGCTCGCGGGGGACAGGTCGGAGGCCGCCACGTCGGCGAGGGCGAGCGAGCGCACGGAGTCGAGCGTCTCCAGCCCGACGAGGCTCGTCACCGCGTGCGACCGGCCGCTGCAGGTCAGGGCCTCCAGCGCGGCGAGGTCGGCGCGTGGAACGGCGGCCTCGTCCGACGCGCCCAGGGCCTGCGCCACGCACCGGCGCAGGCCGGCGTCCGGGAACGCCGTGGCGAGTGCGACGTCGGACGTGGGCCGTCCGTGCATCGCGACGACGGCCGCGGCGAGAGTCACGGCGATCGCGACGCCGGCGGCGACGAACCACGGCCGGCGCCGGGTGCCCGTGCCGTCCGGCACCTCGTCGGACGTGGGGAAGGTCGAGGTCTGCTCGGGTGTGGTCGTCACGGTCGTCGCCCCCTGGCGCTCGTCGTCGTCACGCCTGTCGGCGCGCCCAGAGGTTAGCGGCGGGCGCGCCCGTCCTGCCCCGGTTTGTCCACAGGCGAGGCGCGGGCGCGGGCTGTGGTCAGGCCGCGAGCTTGCTGCGCAGCTCGATCGCGGTCTGGTCGGCGTCGACGTTGGCCAGCGCGTTCTCGAGGACGTCGGAGTCGAACGTGCCGTTGTCGCGCGCGTCGAGCAGCGCGGTGCGCTGGGCCGCGAGCACGGCGAGCCGGTAGGTCCGCTGCTGCGCGAACCGCTCCGGACGGGGCGCGGACTCGGGGATCGTCGGCTCGCGCACGGTCGCGGCCCCCTCGCGCAGCAGGTCGAACAGGCGCGTGCGCTCGGCCTCGTTCTGCTCGTCGACCGCCTCCTGGTCGACGTCGGTCCGCAGGTGGCGCACCAGCGGGCCGATGGTGCCGCCCTGCACGACGAGCGACATCGTCGCCACCGCGAAGGCGATGAGCACGAGGACGGCTCGCTGCGGTGTGTCGTCGGGAAGGGTCTGCGCGGCGGCGACGGTGACGGCCCCGCGCATCCCGGCCCACACCACGACCGTGCCCTCGCGCCAGCCCAGCGGCTCGCGACGGAAGTAGTCGAGGTCGGCGAGCCCGCGCGTGATCCGCACGGCGAACCGTTCGAGGTCGCGGTCGGTGACGGTGCGGCGGCTCCGGGCGTTGAGCCTCTCGAGCGTCTCCTGCTTGCCCGCCGAGGTCTGCATCCTCGTCTGCATCGTCTCGAGCTTCGACTGCAGCCGCTCGGACCGGCGGGCGCGGCGGGCGAGGATGCCCAGCAGCGGCGCGACGTACGCGGCCCGCACGAGGATCGTCAGGACGAGCGCGCCGATCGCGACGAGCACCGCGGCGCCCACCCCCGCGTGGTCCTGCTGCACGTCCGTCACGACCGCCCGCAGCTGCACGCCCATCGTCAGGAACACTGCACCCTCGAGGACCAGCTCGACCGTGCGCCAGTTCTGCTTGTCCGAGAGGCGGTGCTGCGGCGACAGCTCGCGCGGCGCGCGGATCCCCGTGAGCAGCCCGGCCACCACGGCCGCGACCAGCCCGGACGCGTTCAGGAGCTCCGCGGGGATCGATGCGACGAACGGCACCGTGAAGGACAGCAGCGTGTTCACCGCCGGGTCGTGCACGCGCTTGCGGACGACGAGGTTGAGCCAACCGACGACCCCGCCGACGACGAGCGCGACGAGGACCGAGTACGAGAAGGACGCGGCGACACGCCAGAACGAGAACGACGCCGCCGTCGCGACGATCGCGGTGCGCAGCAGGACGAGCGCCGTCGCGTCGTTGAGCAGGCTCTCGCCGTCGAGCATCGCGACGACGCGCCTGGACACCGGCTGGCGCTTGATGATCGACGTCGCGACGGCGTCCGTCGGGCTGACGATCGCGCCGAGCGCGACGCCCCACGCGAACCCCAGCTCGGGCAGGACGAGCATGAAGAACAGCCCCAGCACCAGCGAGCTCAGCACGACGAGGATGACCGACAACCCGCTGATCGCCCCGAACTCGCGCCGGAAGTTCATCGTCGGCATCGACACCGCCGCCGAGTACAGCAGCGGTGGCAGCACGCCCGCGAGGATCAGCTCGGGGTCGATGTGGACGGAGTCGAACGCGGGCACGAAGCTGACCGCGACGCCGACGACGACGAGCACGAGCGGCGCAGCGACACCCATCCGCGGCCCCGCGACGGTCGCGGCCGCGATCACCACCAACGCCGCCACCGTCACGATGAGCATCTCGATCACGCGCCCACCCTGACAGCCCCCACCCGACGCGCGCGAGCGCACCCCCGGACAGCCGGACCGTCCCCGGCCTGCCGCAGCGTCCGCGGCCTGCCGGCGCATCTGCGGACAGCTCCGTGGCGGGGTCCGTGGACGTTCGCGGGGTCCGTAGACGTGCGGGGGGCGGGGCAGAGGGCCGCCGGGGTGCGGGCGGTGGGCGGGTGGCGGCGCGGGGCGTGGGTCAGAGGGCCGGGCCTGCAGCGACGGGCGCTCGACGGCGTGCGGATCGACGTCGCGGCCCGGGTCGGCTACCTCACCGAGGTGAGGGTGGGGAGGACGGCGGTGACGTCGGCGACGAGGTGGAGGCGCTCGCCCATGGTGCGGCCGGCGCCGAGCGCGGTGAGCAGCGGCCAGACGGGCAGGTTCGTCATCCACTGCTCGGTCCCGACGAGCACGAGCGGCGCGACCAGGGCGCGCTGCGCCGCGTAGTAGTTCTCGGTCGACGCCTGGAAGATCTCCTGGACGGTGCCGGCGGCGCCCGGCAGCACGACGATCCCGCCACGGCAGCGGTGCAGCAGCGTGTCCTCGCGGACGGAGTTGATGAAGTACTTGGCGATGTCCGTGGCGAACAGGTTCGGCGGTTCGTGGCCGTAGAACCACGTGGGGATGCCCACGGATCGGCCGGCGCGGGCCGGGGGGTACGCCCGACGCACCGCGCGGGCTGCGTCGACCCACGCGTCGATCCCGCCGGGGCCGGCGAAGGTCGGGGCGGCGGAGAGCAGGGCGAGCGCCCCGCGCTGCGGGTCGTCGAGCGCGTCGTCGTCGAACCCGGACAGATACGCGCCGAGGTTGACCGCCTCCATCGCGCCGGGGCCACCGCCGGTGAGCACGGTGTAGCCCGCGCGGGTCAGGTCCCGGCCGAGCCGCGCGGCGTCCGCGAATGCGGGCGTGCTGCGGTGCACGTCGTGGCCGCCCATGACCCCGACGACCCGCGCCGGCTCGATGCCGAGCATGAGGTCGTCCAGCGCGTCGGTGATCGAGTGGTCGTGCAGGGTGCCGGCCAGCGAACCGCGCAGGTCGCGCGTGGTCCGCCACTCCCGCGACCACGCGTAGACGATCCCGTCCAGCGACTGCGCGTACGGACCGTCGCCGAACAGCGCATCGGCGTCGTAGAGCGTCGAACGGTAGGGGTTGAAGGGCAGGTCGGGCAGCATCGGGAAGACGAGCGCGCCGCGTGCCCGCAGCTCCGACTCGACGTCGTCGGCCAGCGCGCACCCCAGCAGGACCGCACCGGCGACGTCGCACTCGGCGAGCACCGAGGACCGCCCCGACAGGTCGACGGACTGCACCATGGCGCCCCGCAGCGACGGCCGCCCGAGCCGGTGGAGCGTCTCCGCGAGGTGGTCGTCGAGCTCCGCGAGCGACTCGAGCTCGATCGTCTGCCGGGTCATGGGTCCGACCCTACGCACGCCGCGCCTCTCGTCGGGCCCGCTCCGGGCGAGCCACTTTCCGGCGAGTGGACCGTGACGCGTGTGGGTGCCGGGGTGTCCAATCGGGTGTCGCCCGTCCCCGACGCCCGGAGCACCCCCTTTGACCACGACCACGCACGCGACGAGCGAGCACCCGACCGACTGGTCAGCGCTCGTGCGCACCGAGCCGCACCCGTCCCCCGCGTCCGACGAGAAGCGCACGCAGGCGTTGCGCGCGCCGGCGTTCGGCACGTGCTTCACCGATCACATGGTGCTGGTCGACTGGACGCGTGACGCCGGCTGGACGGACCCGCGCCTGGTCCCGCTCGGGCCGCTCCCACTGCACCCCGCGGCCGCGGTGCTGCACTACGGCCAGGAGGTGTTCGAGGGGCTCAAGGTCTATCGCCACCCCGACGGCAGGCTGGTCGCGTTCCGCCCGGACCGCAACGCCGTACGGCTGCGTCGGTCGGCGCGGCGGCTGGCGCTGCCGGAGGTGCCGGAGGGCCTGTTCCACGCGGCGGTCGATGCGCTCGTCGCGGCCGACCACGCGTGGGTCCCGAGCGGCCCGGGTGACAGCCTGTACCTGCGGCCGTTCGTCGTCGCGTCCGAGGCGTTCCTGGGTGTGCGCGCGGCGGACGCTGCGCTGTTCGGCGTGATCGCGAGCCCGGCGGGCGCGTACTTCCACGCCGGCGTGGACGGCATCTCGTTGTGGCTCTCGACGACGTACTCGCGGGCCGGCCGCGGCGGGACGGGGGCCGCCAAGTGCGGCGGCAACTACGCGGCGTCGCTCGTCGCGCAGCAGGAGGCGGCGGAGCACGGCTGCGCCCAGGTGCTGTTCACCGACGCGGAGACGGGCCGCTGGGTCGAGGAGGCGGGCAGCATGAACCTGTTCGCCGTGCTCGCCGACGGCACGCTCGTCACGCCGCCGACGACCGGCACGATCCTCGAGGGCGTCACGCGCGACTCGGTGCTGAGGCTCGCCGCCGACCTCGGGTACGCGACGCAGGAGCGGCCGTTCGGGGTCGACGAGTGGACGCGGCTCGCCGCGTCGGGTGAGCTGACCGAGGTGTTCGCGACCGGCACCGCCGCGGTGATCACACCGGTCGTCCGGCTCGTGTCGGCGGACGCGGTGGTCGAGACGCCGACGGTCGGCTTCGGTCCGGTGGCGCGGCGGTTGCACGCGGAGCTCACGGGCATGCAGTTCGGAACGGTCCCCGACCGGTTCGGCTGGCTGCGTGAGGTCGGGGCGCACTGAGTGGGCGTGCCGGACGGTACGGGGAGCGCGACGAGCGGCGTGCGCGCGGGTTGGCTGACGGTCTTCGTCGACCTCGCTCCCGACGAGCACGCCGCGGGCGCGGTGTTCTGGGCCGCGCTCACCGGGGCGGCACTGTCGGCGAGCCGGGGCGCGCACGACGAGTTCGCGACTCTGCTGCCGGCGTCGGGCGCCGCGTACCTGCGCGTGCAGCGGCTCGGCGCCGGGCCCTCCGGCGTGCACCTGGACCTGCACGTGCCCGACCTCGACGACGCGACGGCGCTCGCGACCGGCGCCGGGGCGAGCGTCGTGGCCCGCCCGGGGCACGTGGTGCTGCGCTCGCCCGGCGGGTTCCCGTTCTGCCTCGTCGGGCTGCAGGCGGACGACGACGCGGCGAGCCGGACGCCTCCTGTGCGCCTGGCCGACGGGCACCGTTCGATCGCGGACCAGCTCACGATCGACGTGACCCCCGACCGCTGGGACGACGAGGTCGCGTTCTGGCCGAGGCTCACGGGGTGGCCCGCGGCGCCCGCGTCCCGCCCGGGGATGGTGCGGCTGCACACACCTTCGTCGCTGCCGGTGCGCGTGCTGCTGCAACGCAAGGACGAGGGTCCGACGAGCGGGCATGTCGACGTCGCGACCGACGACCGCCCGGCGGAGGTCGCGCGGCTCGTCGCGCTGGGTGCGGGCGTCGCGGCGCTGGGACCGGCCTGGACGGTGCTCGACCCACCGGCCGGACCGAGCCTGTGCGTGACCGACCGTGACCCGGCGACAGGTCTGGTGCCGCGGTGATCGTCGAGATGCCCGACGACCTGTAGCGTCACCGTCGGGTCGCGCGGCACCCGCGCGCGGGCGACGACGAGGAGGCGGCTGTGCAGCGGCGCATCGGCCCTGAGCACGTCGTCGACTGGTTCGTGTACGTCGTCGTGCTGAACCTGGCGACGCAGTTCGTGCCACAGGTCATCACCGAGTCGTTCGCCATGTCGCTGCTCGTCGCGCTGCTGCTCAAGCTCGTGCTCGAGGCGGTGCTCGCGCTGAAGCGACGCGTCAAGGGCCGGTTCGCGGACGCGACGACGACGGCCGGCAAGGTCACGAGCGCGCTCCTGCTCCTGGTGCTGCTTCCCGGATCGAAGTTCGTCGTGCTCGAGCTGGTGGACGTCGTCTTCGGTGATGCGGTCGATCTCGACGGGTTCTTCCTGGTCACGGCACTGATCCTCACGCTGCTCCTGGCCCGCCTGGGCGTCCGCCGCCTCCTGGCATCCCCGAACCCCTGACCCACCCCACCACCCGTACCACCGCCCCCGCCCCCGCCACCGCCGCCGAGTTCGTCAGCCTGACGCGAGGACGTCAGGTCCTGCTGGCGCAGTGACGTCCTTCTGGCGCACTCGGCGGGTGCGGCGCGCCTACGCTCGGGGCGTGAGCGGACTCGTCGTGCATCGGTACGGAAATCCAGCGGCCCGGCCGGTCGTGCTGCTGCACGGGCTCACCGAGGCCGGCACCACCTGGCCCGACCTCGTCGAGCACTGGGGTGGCGCGTGGGACGTGCACGCTCCGGACCTGCGCGGGCACGGCGCGTCGCCGCGGTTCACGGAGGACGAGCTGGCGCGCAGCCCTGAGGTGATGCTCGCCGACGTGCTGGCGGTGCTCGATGCCGTGCCCGGCCCCGCCGCGCTCGTCGGGCACTCGCTGGGCGGACTGTTCGCGCTGCGCGCTGCGCTCGCCCGGCCCGACCGCGTGTGGGCGCTCGTGCTCGAGGACCCGACGCAGCCCAGCGGCTCACGCGTGCCGAACCCCGAGTTCGTCGCGCCGACCGAACGGTTCCTCGACGACATGGCGGACCAGGCCGGGCAGGTCGAGCGGATGCTGCGCGAGACGTCGTGGAGCCGCGCCGAGGTGGATGCCTGGGCGCAGTGCAAGCCGCTGGTGGACCGCGAGTACGTCCGACGAGGCAGCTACCTCGGTGACGGCGCCTGGGAGGAGCTGTTCGCGGCGCTCACCGTGCCGACGCTGCTCGTCGTGCCGGTCGATGCGCCGATGGCACCCCGCCGCGTGGACAACCCGCTGGTGCGCACCGCCGCGATCCCGGGGGCCGGCCACTGCGTCCGGCGCGACCAGCCGGCCGCCTACCACCGCGCCGTCGACACCCTCCTCGCCACCGCCACCCACCCCGCTCCCCAGTCCAGCCCGTCCCACCCCACCCACCCCCGCTGACCGCAACACCAGCACCCGCGCTCCACCACCCCCGCCGCAAGCACCCGCCGCAGGCACCCGCGCTCCGGCACCCGCCGCGGGCACCCCGCCTCCGGTACCCATCGCTCGATCCACGGACCCCCGCGACATCCACGGACCCGGCGACGTCTGCGGACCGCTGTTTCGTCTGCGGACAGTGGGAGCGTCGGTGGACCGTGCGGTGGCAGGGTCCGTGGGCGTTGCGGGTGTCCGTCGATGCTCGGGCGGTCCGCAGGCGCCAGCGGCGGGGGTGCCGGGGTGGGGGGGCGTCAGCGTGGCGGCGGGGGTGAGAGTGGGTGGGTAGGGTCCCGGGGGTGACGGGGCCGGAGCGGGTGACGGGGGAGCCGGAGCAGGTGACGGGGGAGCCGGAGCGGGCGAGCGCGGGCGATGTCGCGGCGATCCATGCGTTGCGGCGGTCGCTCGAGGACTGGATGACCGCGCACGGGATCGAGCAGTGGCCCGTCGGGTCGCAGTCCGCCGCGCGGATTGCGGCCGGGGTAGCGGATGGCCAGTGGTGGGTGCTGCGGGACGATGCGGGCGTCGTCGCGGCGGTGCGGATCGTGCGTACGGACCCGGACTACTGGGGCGACGACGACACGCCCGCGCTGTACGTCCACGGGCTGATGGTCGACCGCCGCGCGTCGGGGTCCGGGCTCGGACGGGGTCTCGTCGAGTGGGCGGGCCGACGCGCCGCCGCCGAGGGTGTCGCGTGGCTGCGCCTCGACCACCGCTCGTCCAACCCGCACCTCGACGCGCTCTACGGCTCCTGGGGCTTCGAGCCCGTCGCCGAGACCGATCGGCCGGGCTACCTCGTCGTGCTCATGCAACGCCCGGTCGCACCCGAGGCGACGGCGTAGCGGCTCAGGCGAAGTGGTGGCGGGGCGCCGTGCGCAGCGAGGGCCGGAGCCGGGCGCGCACGTGTGAGGCCCGCGTGAGCACGGTGAACGGTACGGGCGTGCGTCCGGGGGCGGGGCTGGGCGGGTGGGGGGTGAGATGGGCGTGGAAGGGGTGGGCGCGAGGGGGGCGGGGCTCTAGGGTCGGGGGGACCGCGACGAAAGGGTGGGCATGAGCTTCGTGGACAAGCTGCGCGGGCAGCTGATCGACATCATCGAGTTCCTGGACGACAGCCGGGACACGATCGTGTGGAGGTTTCCCCGGCAGGGCAACGAGATCAAGAACCAGGCGCAGCTCGTCGTGCGTGAGGGGCAGATCGCGGTCTTCGAGAACGAGGGCCAGATCGCGGACGTGTTCGGCCCCGGCCGCTACGTCCTCGAGACCAAGAACCTGCCGATCCTCACCACGCTCAAGGGCTGGAAGTACGGCTTCAACTCGCCGTTCAAGGCGGAGGTCTACTTCGTTGCGACCCGCCAGTTCACGGACTTCAAGTGGGGCACGCAGAACCCGATCACGATGCGCGACCCGGAGTTCGGGATGGTCCGCCTGCGCGCGTTCGGCACCTACGCGCTGAAGGTCACCGACCCCTCGGCGCTGCTGCGCCAGCTCGTCGGGACCGACTCGAACTTCCGGACCGACGAGATCGGCGAGTTCTTCCGGCAGAACGTCATCGCGCACCTCGCACCCGCGCTCGCGACCTCCGGCGTCGCGATGCTCGACCTTGCGGCCCACCAGCTCTCGCTGTCCGAGACCCTGGCGCCCGCGCTGACCGCCGAGCTCTCGGAGTACGGCGTCACGATCACGCGGTTCGTCATCGAGAACGTCTCGCTGCCGCCGGAGGTCGAGGCTGCTCTCGACAAGCGCACCCAGATGGGCGTGCTCGGCGACCTCGACCAGTTCACCAAGTTCCAGACCGCCACCGCGATCGGCGACGCTGCGAACAACCCGGGCGGCGCCGGCGAGGGCATGGGGCTCGGCATGGGCATGGCGATGGGCACGCAGATGGCGCAGTCGATCCAGGCCGCGAACCGGCCCGGCGCCTCGGGTGGGGCTCCGACCGGCGGCCCGCCGCCGCTGCCCGTCCAGGACGAGGTGTGGTTCTACGCGGTCGGCGGCGCCCAGACCGGTCCGCTGCCGCCCGAGGACCTTGCGGTCAAGGTGAACGCCGGCGAGATCGCGCGCGACACGCTCGTCTGGAAGCAGGGCCTCGCCGCGTGGACACCGGCCGGGGACGTCCCCGCGCTCACGCACCTGTTCGCGGCCGTCCCGCCACCGCTGCCGCCGGCTGGCCCGAGCACAGGAGCCTGACCCGATGTCGGACGACCTCAACCCGCCGGACCTCGCGCCGGCGGCTGCCTCCGACACGTCGTGGGGCGCTCCGCCTGCAGCACCCGAGGCGACCGTGCTGCAGGGCCGGTGCTCCGTCTGCGGGGCGCAGCTCGCCTACGCCCCCGGGACCCGATTGCTCGAGTGCGGGTCGTGCGGCAACCGGGTGGAGATCGCCCGCCCGCAGGACCACGTGGTCGAGGAGCACTCGTACGCGCACTGGGTCGCCGACCACGGCCGGTACGAGGTCGCGTCGATCGGTGGGCAGGTGCTGCGCTGCCAGGGCTGCGGCGCGAGCACTGAGACCAAGGACGTCGCGGGGAGCTGCCAGTTCTGCGGTGGAGCGCTCGTCTCGGTCACCAACCCCGCGGGCGTGATCGTGCCGGAGGGTGTGCTGCCGTTCCAGGTCGACGGACCCGCGGCGCGCGACCAGTTCCGCTCCTGGGTGCGGTCGCGGTGGTTCGCGCCGGGCGCGCTCAAGAAGGTCGGCGACACGGAGTCGTTGCAGGGCACCTACCTGCCGCACTGGACCTTCGACGCGGAGACGACGTCGGACTACACGGGCCAGCGCGGCGAGCACTACTGGGTGAAGGAGGGCGACCAGCAGGTCCGCAAGACCCGGTGGTACGGCGCGCGCGGGACCGTCGAGCTGTCCTTCGACGACGTCCTCGTGCCGGGGTCGACGACGCTGCCGACCGATCGAGTCGAGAAGCTCGGTCCCTGGTCGCTCGACGCCGTCGAGCCCTACCAGCCCGAGTACCTGCTCGGCCACTCTGCGGTGCGTTACGACGTCGACCCGCAGGCAGCACTGCCGCAGGCGCAGGCGCAGATGGACGGGGAGATCCGGGACGAGGTCAAGCGGGACATCGGCGGCGACGAGCAGCAGGTGCACCACGTGAACACCCGGTACGACCAGCTGATGTTCAAGCTGATCCTGCTGCCCATCTGGATCGCGACGTTCATGTACGCCGGCCGGCAGTGGCAGGTGACGATCAACGCCAACACGGGCGAGGTCGTCGGTCAGCGCCCGTACAGCGTGCCCAAGATCATGGCCGCGACGATCGTCGCGCTGATCGTCGTCTCGTTGCTCATCTGGTACGGGACGAGCCGCGCCTGATCTCCCAGCGACCAGGCGCGGCCCGTACCGGGACTGCGGCTCAGGCCGTCGCGGTGGGCTCCGGGGTCTCCGGTGCCTCGGTGGGCTCGGGGTCCTCGGTCGGCTCCGGCTCCTCGGTCGGCTCGACGGGGTCGACGAGCCCGGCGAGCGCCTCGTCGAACGCGGCGACGGTCGCGGCGTCGACCACGCCCGTCGGCTCGACGCCGAGGTCGGTCTGCAGCTGCATGACCGCCTCGGTCAGCTCGGGCGTCCACTGGCCGTCGATCGGGCCGTCCCAGTAGCCGGCGAGGTGCAGGGTCTGCTGCAGTGCGCTCGTGGCGATCAGCTCGGACTGCGCCGCGGCGCCGCCCTTGGCGAGCAGTGCGGACTGCAGCGCGGCGTTGGTCGCCTTGTCGACGGAGCCGGTGACCGGCAGGCCGTTCGCCTGCTGGAGCGCCTCGACGGCGGTGACGGTCTGCGGGCCGTAGATGCCGTCGACCTCACCCTCGTAGAAGCCCGCGTCCTTGAGCGACTGCTGCAGCGCGGCCGTGTACTGCGAGGCCGCCGCCTGCGCGCTCGCGAGCTGGTCGTCCGAGAGGCAGCCGGCGTCCGCGACCAGGCGGAGCCACGACATCTCGAGCGCGACGGCAGCAGCGTTGAACTGCTGCGACGCCTGCGCGAGCGGCGTGTCCTCGCCAATGCCCTCCTGGACGGCGGTGAACTCCTCGTCGGCCTGCTGCACGCGCGCGACCGAGTCGGCGGGAGCGATCGGCACGGCCGACGCCTCCGTCACCTCGGGCACCGGCGCCGGCGTGCCGGACGTGCCGGCCTGGATCGCCGCGAGCTCGGCGTTCGCCTGGTCGAGCTCGGTCTGTGCCGCCGCGACGGCCTGGCTCGCCTCGGTCGCGGACCTTCCGTCGGCGACGACCTCGGCGCGCGGCGCCTGCAGGTCGGCACCGGCGGTCGCGACGTCGCCCACCGTGACCGCGTCCTGGGTGAGGACGTCCCCGTACCGGTCGAGCGCCTCGATGTAGTCCGTGGCGGACGTGCAGAACGCGTCACCCGTCGACTCGGCACTCGCCTGCGCGTCCGAGAGCGCCTTCTCCTTGGAGCTGACCTGGGCCTGAGCCTTCTCCAGGTCGCTCGCACCGTCTCCGGAGCATCCTGCGGTCAGCAGCAGCGACCCGACGAGCGAGCCGATCATGATCGGCTTGATGTAGCCCCGTCCATCTCGCACCTTGCGCACGAATGACCTCCAAACACGTCGGCGAGGGCCGGGTGTCGCGGTCGAGAGCCGCGAGCGACCTACCCGGACCGCTCCGTGTCCAGGGTGCACGTGGCCGTGCAGGACCGCCCCCACCCGTTCCGGGTAGTCGCCCCGTCCGGATCGGGTTCCCTCACGCCACCCGCTCGAGCTCGAGCAGCGCCGTCTTGGCGTCCAGGCCGCCGACGTACCCGCCGAGAGTGCCGTCGGAGCGCAGCACGCGATGGCACGGCACGACGACCGGCAGCGGGTTGGTCGCGCACGCCGTGCCGACCGCCCGCACCGCCCGTGGCCGGCCGACCCGGTCCGCGACCTCGCCGTAGCTCAGCGTGTGGCCGTAGGTGATCAGCGGCAGGTACTGCTGGACGATCTGCCGGAAGCCGCTCGAGAGTCGGTCGTCGAGCGGCAGGTCGAACGCGCGCCGCGCGCCGGCAAAGTACTCGTCGAGTTCCAGCGCGGCCTGCTCGAGCCGTGCGGGCGCCTCGAGCACGCGCGGGCTCAGACGTGCCGCGAGCGTGGACAGCACGTCGTCGAACCCCTCGCGCTCGAAAGCGACGCGCACCAGGCCTCGCTCCGTCGCCGCCAGCAGGAGCGTCCCGACGGGGGAGTCCAGTGTCCGGTAGGCGATCTCGAGCACACCGTCACGTTCCGCGCGCGCGCTCAGGTCGCCGTGCAGCCGCGCGAGGTCGTCCATCTCGACGGCGAACTGCGCGCCCCAGCTGATGTCCGCGCCGGTCTGGTCAGTCATGTCGGTCATCTCGTCGGTCCTCCCGGTTCGCCCGTCATTCGTCGTCGGAGTGCTGTCAGGCCGTCGGACGCCGCGCGCCGGACGGCCTCCGGCGTACCCCCGACGAGCTCCGCGGTCTCGGTGTGGGGGAGCCCGCCGAGGTAGTGGTAGGCGATCGCGAGCCGCTGCCGTTCGGGCAGCGTGGCGACCTCCCGCCAGATGTCGTGGTCGTGCTCGCCCGGATCCCCGCGGGACGCGGTCGAGTCGGGCACCTCGCTCGTCGGGACCGGGTGCCGTGCCCGGGAACGCAGCACGTCGATCGTCCGACGCTGCGCGACGCGCACGAGCCACGCCTCGACGTTCACGCCGTCGTCGAGGTCCGGCCAGGCCCGCAGCGCCGCGAGGAAGGTCTCGGACCAGGCGTCGTCGGCGTCCGCTCCCGGTCCCAGGGCGGCGCGGCAGACCCGCAGCACGGTCGCTCCGTGCTGCTGGACAGCATGCTCGAACGGACTCTTCATCTTCATCACCCGGTAGTCGTCCCACCCGACCGAAACGTGAGCCGCCGCGCGAGGACCGGAACCGCGTCGGACCACGGCGACCGGCCGACGGACCCGACAGCTAGTTTGCCGTCATGCTGGAGCGACTGAGTGACGCGCAGGCCGTCGGGTTCGCGATCGTGCTGCTCGGGCTCATGTTCTGGGTCGGCTGGTTGGTCCGCCGGTACGTGCCGTTCCTGCGGGCGCTCTTCATCCCCGCGAGCGTCGTCGCGGGTTTCGTCGTGCTCCTGCTCGGTCCGCAGGTGCTCGGTGAGCTCACGGACACCCAGGGCGTCTTCCCGCAGTCCGTGATCGACGTCTGGCGCGTGCTTCCGGGTCTGATGATCAACGTCGTGTTCGGCGCGATCATGATCGGCAAGACCCTGCCCGGCGCGCGCAAGCTGTGGACCGCGGCCGCGCCGCACGCGATCTTCGGCTCGTTCCTGTCGTTCGGCCAGTTCGCGCTCGGCGGGCTCGCGGTGCTCCTGCTGCTCGGACCCGTGTTCGGCCTCGCGCCCGAGGCGGGCTCGCTGCTCGAGATGTCCTTCGCGGGCGGCCACGGCACGATCGCCGGGATGGGCCAGCTGCTCGCCGACGCGGGCGCCCCCGAGGTCGTGGACATCGGCCTGGGCCTGGCGACGATCAGCATGATCTCGGGGGTGGTCGTCGGCTCCGCGCTGGTGCGGTGGGCGGTGCGCAGTCCCGCGGTCACGGTCGCGCGCGACACGCCACCGTCCCCGGCCTCCGACGACCTCGACGTCGACCGCGTGCGGATCGCCCCGGCCGACGAGCACGAGACCGAGGACGGCGGCATGCACGCCATGCCCCTCGCGTTCGCGTTGATCTCGATCGCGATCCTCATCGCGATCGCCCTGCTGTGGACGCTGCGGTGGGTGGCCGGCGCACTGGGCACGGACGTCTTCGACTCGTTCCCGCTGTTCCCGCTCACGGTCATCGGCGGGCTCGTCGTGCAGGGTGTCGCGACCCGTACGGGGCAGGCGGCCAAGATCGACAAGCGTGCGGTGTCCGGCATCTCCGCGATCGCGCTCGACACCCTCGTCGTGTGCGCGATCGGCACGATGTCGCTCGCGACGATCGGCTCGAACGTCCCCGCGGTCGTCGTGTTCACGGTGATCGGCGTGCTCTGGAGCACCGTCACGCTGCTGTGGTGGGGCAAGGCGTTCCACCGGCGCAACTGGTTCGAGCACGCGATCGCGGACTTCGGTCAGTCGCAGGGCAACGTCGCGACCGGCTTCGTCCTGGCCGACATGGTGGACCCGCGGCGCGCCACGAGCACGGCCGACGACTACGGCTACAAGCAGCTCCCGTACGAGCCGTTCCTCGGCGGCGGCCTGCTCACCGCGCTGTCGGTCCCGTTCATCACCGCGGCTGGGCTGCCGGTGTTCACCGCGATCAGCGTGGTCGGGACGATCGTGCTCGCCGTCTGGGGGATACGCCGCAAGCCCACACCGGCGCTCTGACGGGTGCGGGTGGATCGTCGTGCCGCCCGACGAACGACCCGCCCGACGAACGACCCGCCCGGAGCCGCTACGCGCTGCGCCGCGCCAGACGCGCGAGCGCCTCCAGCGCCTCGACGCCGCAGACCACGGCGGACCCGTCCCCGAGCCGGATCGCGACGTCGACCGTCTCGGCGATCTCCGCCGGCGTCGCGCCCGCGTCGAGCGCGGCCTGCACGTGGCAGTCCACGCACCCGTCACACCGCACGGCGATCGCGACGCCGAGCACGATCAGCTCGCGCACCCCCGCGGACGGCGGGGACGACGACGCCGGGGACGAGCGCTGCGGGCGCCGACGCCCGACGATCTCCCGCAGCACGGCGGGGTGACGACCGGTCAGCTCGCCCATCCCGGTGAGCACCTCGTCGCGGAGGGTCGCGTAGGTCCTGCTCATCGCGCACCGTCCGTACCGACAGCCATTGTCCGCACGGGTTCACACTGCGCCTCGAGGCACTGCGGCCCTACGGACGTTGGTCCCGGACACCCGTTCAGGTGACGCTCTCAGAGGAGCGACAGCCCGACGAGCCACGCGGCGCCCAGCGCGAGCGCGCCGACGGTCACCAGGCCCAGGATCGCGACCCACAACCCGCCGGGGGTGTGCGTGAGCCCGCCCAGGAGGTCCGCGTCCGACGTGCTGCGACGCCCGGCACGTCGCGCGTCGCGTCGCTGCGCCTGCATCTCCACCACGGCCCGCGGGGCGCCGAACAGGAAGAACCACGTGACGACGCACGCGAACGCGGTCTGCCACACCGGCGGCGCCCACAGCGTCACGGCGACCAGCACCGCGAGCGCCACCAGCACGGCCCACAGCCCGTACCAGTTGCGGATCGCGGCGAGCACCAGCACGACGAGCACGAGCAGCGACCACAGCAGCGCGACGTCGTACCCGCGCGCGAGCAGCCACGCCGCGCCGACGCCGACGACCGCGGGCGCCGGGTAACCCGCGAACGCGGTCGCGACCATGCCGGGGCCGCGCGGACGCCCGCGCGAGAGAGTGAGCCCCGACGTGTCGGCGTGCACCCGGATGCCGGCGACCTGCCGGCCGACGAGCAGCGCGACGCCCGCGTGTCCCGCCTCGTGCACGATCGTCAGCCCGTGCCGCGAGAGGTGCCACAGCCACGGCACGACGAGCAGGACGACGGCGACCCCGGCCGTGAGCAGCATCGCCGGGGTGGTCGGCACCGGGTTCGGCGTCGTGATCGTCGTCCAGGCGTCGTGCAGCCAGTCCATGGGCTCCTGCCGGGTCGTCGGGCACGTTCGTCGGGCGCGTTCGTCGGACGTGTCAGTTCATCGAGATGTCGGGCGGGTAGTTCGCGACGATCGCGAGCTCGCCACCCTGCCGACGCAGCACGCGGCGCCAGAGCGTATCCGGCTCGGGGGTGTACGCGTCGGCCGGCTCGGCGTCCACGACGAACCACGCGCGCTCGTCGAGCTCCTCCTCGAGCTGCCCGCCCGACCAGCCGGCGTGCCCCGCGAAGATCCGCAGCCCGTCGACCTTCCCGACGAGCTCGTCGGGGTCGGAGTCCAGGTCGACGAGACCGAACGGCCCGGCCATCGGATCCACCGTCGTGAGCCCGCCGCCGACCGCGACCCCGACCGCGACCCCGATCGCTCCGTCGAGCCCGACGGGTCCGCCCTGGAACAGCCCGCCGGGGGAGCTCGTGACCTCCTGCCAGCCGGGGAGCACCGAGTCCACCGCCACGGGCAGTATCCGGTTGAGCACCACACCGAGCGCGCCGTCGGGCCCGTGGTCGAGAAGGAGCACGACGGTGCGATGGAAGTGGGGGTCGACGAGGCGTGGCGTCGCCACCAGCAGCCGACCGCTCATCCCCCTCGTCATGACTCCATCATCGCGGCCGGGCGTCACCGATGCGCATCGAACGGCGGTGCGCATCGAACGGCTGCGCTTCGAACGGCGGTGCGCGATCATCGCCCGATGGAGCTCGAGATCACCGGCGAGGTCTGGTACTGGCGCGGTCCGGCGCCGCACCACTTCGTCACGGTGCCGCCGACGCAGGCCGACGAGATCCACGACGTGGCCTCGATGGTCACCTACGGCTGGGGCATGATCCCGGTCCGGCTGCGCATGGGGGCGACGGTCTGGGAGACGTCGCTGTGGCCCAAGGACGGCGGGTACCTGGTGCCGCTCAAGCTTGCCGCGCGCCGCGCGGAGGACGTGGAGGTCGGCGACGTCGTGACGCTCCGGCTCGAGCTGCAGCCGGAACGCGGCCGCCGCACGGGCCGTTGACCGCCGGCCGATCAGTCCGTATCGTCCTGCTCACGTTCGCAAGTATCCGACGAGCAGTCCGCACAAAGTAGTGCGCAGGTCGCAAGTCCAAGACCGCGAACACCGCACCACACCACGTCGCACTCGGGTCCCGGTCCGCGCCAGCCGGCGCGCAGCGGGACAACCGCACCACGGGTGCTCCCCCATCCCCGCCCGGCGGGAGAACGAGGAAGCACATGAGAAGGCGTCCCACGCGCACGATCGTGGCCCTGACGGCAGCCGCCGTCGTGGTCCCGCTCGGCATCGTCCTGACCGCACCCGCCCAGGCGGCGACGGTCCTGCTGTCGGCGGGCAAGCCGACGACGGCGAGCTCCAGCAACGGCGGCTACGTGTCCGCCAACGTCACCGACGGGAACCAGTCCAGCTACTGGGAATCGGCCGGCAGCACCTTCCCGCAGTGGGTGCAGGTCGACCTCGGCACCGCGCAGACCGTGACCGACGTCGCGATGCGGCTCCCCGCGTCGTGGGGTTCACGCGACCAGACCGTCCTGGTCCAGGGCTCCACCAACGGCTCGACCTTCACGACCCTGCGCGCGCAGCAGTCCTACCGGTTCGACCAGGCCGCCTCGAACCTCGTCACGGCCGACGTCACCGACTCGTCCGTGCGCTACGTCCGGGTGCAGGTCAGCGCCAACAACGGCTGGCCCGCCGCGCAGCTCTCCGAGCTCGAGGTCCTGGGCACGTCGAGCAACCCCGATCCGGGCACCAACCTCGCCCAGGGCCGGCCCGTCGTCGCGTCGTCGTCGACCCAGACGTACGTCGCCTCGAACGCGGTGGACGGCAACGCGGGCACCTACTGGGAGGGTGGCGGCGGACAGTACCCGACGACCCTCGACGTGACGCTCGCGCAGACGGCCGGCCTCTCGTCCGTCGTCGTGCGGCTGAACCCGGACCAGGCCTGGGGCCCGCGCACGCAGACCTTCGCGGTCCTCGGCCGCACCGGGACCGGCGCGTGGACGACGCTCGCGCCGTCCGCCGCGTACGCGTTCTCGCCCGCGACAGGCAACCAGGTCACCGTGCCCGTGAGCGGCACCGTCAACCAGGTGCGCCTGCAGGCGACCGCGAACACCGGCGCCCCGGGCGCCCAGGTCGCGGAGCTGCAGGTCTTCGGGTCCGCGGTGTCGCAGGACCTGCCTGACCTCCAGGCCGGCGGCCTGACCGTCAGCCCCGCCGCGCCGACGCCGTCGTCGAGCCTCACGCTCACGGCGACGATCCGGAACATCGGTGTGGCGGCCAGCCCGGCCACGACAGCCTCGTTCGCGATCGGCGGCCAGTCCGTCGGCACGGCGAACGTCGGCGCGCTCGCGATCGGCGCCTCGACCACCGTCACCGTCACCGCGTCGCCGCGCGCCGCGGGCAGCTACCCGGTCACGGTCACCGTCGACCCGGCCGGCACCCTCACCGAGGCGGTCGAGACGAACAACTCGGCGAGCACCTCGGTCACGGTCTCCGCCGACCCGGTCCAGCAGCGCCCTGACCTGCAGATCTCGGCCCTGACGGCTTCGCCGGCCGCGCCGACGAGCAGCCAGGCCATCACGCTGTCGGCGACCGTCCGCAACGCAGGGACCGCCGCCTCGACCGCGACGAACGTCGCGTTCTCGGTGGGGGGCACGCAGGCCGGCACGGCTCCGGTCGGTGCGCTCGCGGCGGGTGCGACGAGCACCGTCACCTTCGCGGCCGGCGCCCGCGCCGCCGGCACCTACGCGCTGTCCGCCACCGCGGACGCCGCGGGTACGGTCGCCGAGTCCGACGAGACCAACAACGGCGCCACGGCGTCCATGACGGTCACCAGCGACAGCACCGACCCGGCGGTCAACCTCTCGGCCGGCCGGCCGGCCACCGCCTCGTCGCAGGAGTGGCAGTTCGCGCCCGGCAACGCCGTCGACGGCGACACCGGCACGTACTGGGAGGGTGCGTCCGGTCAGTACCCGAGCCGTCTTGCCGTCGCACTCGCCGCCCCCGCCATGCTCCAGCGGGTCGTCGTGACGCTGCCGCCCGTCGACGCGTGGGGTCCGCGCACGCAGACCTTCGCGGTCGAGACGGCCAACGGCAACGGCACCTTCACCACCGCCGTGCCGTCGGCGGCGTACGCGTTCTCCAACGCCACCGGCAACAAGGTGACGATCCCGCTGAGCGGAACCGCCACCGACGTCCGCCTCGTGCTCACGGCGAACACCGGCGCGACCAACGGCCAGGTGTCCGAGCTGCAGGTGTGGGGCACGCTCGCGCCCGCACCGGACCTGACGGTCTCGTCCGTCACGACGAGCCCGGCCGCCCCGGTCGAGGGCACCGCCACCACCGCGACCGTCGTCGTGGCGAACACCGGCAACCTCGCCGCCCCGGCCACCACCCTCGTGGCGACGGTCGACGGCACGTCCGTCGCCACGGTCGACGTCCCGGCGATCGCCGCGGGCTCGTCGGCCACCGTCACGGCGAACCTCGGCACCCGCCCGGCCGGCACGTACACGCTCGTCGCGCGTGCCGACGCGGGAGGCACCGTCACCGAGCGCGACGAGGCGAACAACAGCCGTACCGTCCCGCTCGTCGTGGCCGAGACGCCGGGGCCCGACCTCGTCGTCACGACGGTGGCCGCCACCCCGTCGAACCCGTCGCCCGGCCAGGCCGTGTCCTTCACGGTGACGGTCCGCAACCGGGGCACGAGCCCGGCGGCGGCTACGACGACGAAGGTCGTCGCGGGCGGCGCCACGCTCACGGGCGCCACCCCGGCGCTCGCGGCGGGGGCCAGTGCGACGGTCGCGATCGGCGGGACCTGGACCGCCGTCGCCGGCGGCGTGACCGCCACGGCCACGGCCGACTCCGCGGGCGTCGTCGCCGAGACGAACGAGACGAACAACACCGGCACCCTCGCGGTCGTCGTCGGACGCGGTGCCGCGGTGCCGTTCACGACGTACGAGGCGGAGGCCGGCACCTACACGGGCACGCTCGTGCAGGCCGACGCGCTGCGGACGTTCGGGCACACCAACTTCGGCACCGAGTCCTCGGGCCGCGCGTCGGTGCGCCTCTCCTCGCAGGGCCAGTACGTCCAGTTCACGTCGACCGTGCAGACGAACTCCGTCGTCGTGCGCAGCTCGATCCCGGACTCGGCGGACGGCAAGGGCCGCGAGGCGACGCTCAGCCTCTACGCGAACGGTCAGTTCGTGCAGAAGCTCACGCTTTCGTCGAAGCACGCATGGCTCTACGGCACGTCCGACGATCCCGAGGGTCTGACGAACACGCCGGGCGGCGACGCCCGACGCCTCTTCGACGAGTCGCACGCGCTGCTCGCACAGTCCTACCCGGTGGGCACCACGTTCCGGCTGCAGAAGGACGCCGGCGACGACGCCGAGTTCTACTACGTCGACCTCGTCGACCTCGAGCAGGTGGCGGACCCGCTGGCCAAGCCCTCCCAGTGCGTCTCGATCACGCAGTACGGCGCCGTGCCGAACGACGGCATCGACGACTCGACCGCCATCCAGGCGGCCGTGACGGCGGACCAGAACGGGCAGATCCCGTGCGTCTGGATCCCGGCCGGCCAGTGGCGCCAGGAGAAGAAGATCCTCACCGACGACCCGCTCAACCGCGGCAACTACAACCAGGTGGGCATCTCCGACACCACGATCCGTGGCGCGGGCATGTGGTACTCACAGCTGTACTCGCTGATCGAGCCGCAGGACGCGAACACGATCAACCACCCGCACGAGGGCAACTTCGGGTTCGACATCGACAAGAACGTGCAGATCTCCGACATCGCGATCTTCGGCTCGGGCCGCATCCGCGGCAACAACGCCCAGCAGGAGGGTGGCGTGGGCCTCAACGGTCGCTTCGGCACCGGGACCAAGATCAGCAACGTCTGGATCGAGCACGCGAACGTCGCCGTCTGGGTGGGCCGCGACTACTCCAACATCCCCGAGCTGTGGGGACCGGCGGACGGACTGACGTTCACCGGGATGCGCATCCGTGACACCTACGCGGACGGCATCAACTTCTCCAACGGCACACGCAACTCGTCGGTGTACAACTCGTCGTTCCGCACCACGGGCGACGACTCCCTGGCGATCTGGGCCAACCCCTACGTCAAGGACACCGCGGTGGACAACGCCCACGACAACCACTTCGTGAACAACACGGTGGCGCTGCCGTGGCGGGCCAACGGCATCGCGATCTACGGCGGCCGCGACAACTCGATCGAGAACAACATCGTGTCCGACACCATGAACTACCCCGGCATCATGCTGGCGACCGACCACTCCCCGCTGCCGTTCGGCGGGACCACGCTGATCGCCAACAACGCGCTCTACCGCACGGGCGGCGCGTTCTGGAACGAGGACCAGGAGTTCGGCGCGATCACGCTGTTCCCGTCCACGCTGGACATCACCGGGGTCACGATCCGCGACACGGACGTCTTCGACTCCACCTACGACGGCATCCAGTTCAAGAACGGCGGCGGCAACATGCCGAACGTCGTGATCTCGAACGTCCGGATCGACAGGTCGAACAACGGGTCCGGCATCCTCGCGATGTCCGGCGCCCGCGGCAACGCGACCATCACGGGCACCACGATCACCAGCTCGCGTGACGGTGACATCTTCAAGGAGCCCGGCTCCCAGTTCGTCTTCACCACCCCCTGACCCACCCCCCAGGCGGATGGCCGGGCCCCCCGGCCCGGCCATCCGCACCAAAGTCCCCACCCCACACTCCCCTCACCCGCCACCGGCCCCTGCCACATCGCCAGCCCCCTGCGGCGTCGCCAGCCCCTGCCGCGTCGCCGGACTGCTGCCGCGTCGCCGGACTGCTGCCGCGTCGACGGACTGCTGCCGCGTCGACGGACACCCCCAGCGTCGTCGGACCGCTCTATGGCGGGGTCCGTCGACGCTGGAGGTGTCCGTGGATGTTTGAGGGGTCCGTAGTCGCGGGGTGACGTCCTGCCGGCTCGGCCCTCCGAGCGTCACGCCACCTGTCGCCGCTCGCCTGCCGACCCCCAGACCGCCGCCGGCCCCCTGCCGCGTCGACGGACTGCTGCAGCGTCGTCGGACCGCTCTGTGGCGGGGTCCGTCGACGCTGGGGGTGTCCGTGGGTGGTTGGGGGTCCGTGGTCGGGGGGCGGCGGGGCGCCGGTGCGGGCGCAGCGGCGGGACGGGGTGCGGCGTGGACGCGGGGGACGAGGGGGGTTGCGGGTCGGGCAGGATGCGCCTGTGAATGGTGTGCCTCTGAGTCGACCGATGGTGCTGACCGGCCGGTACGTGCAGCTCGAGAGGCTGCGCCAGGAGCACGCCGAGGGCCTTGCGGCCGCTGCGGCGCGGGACCGCAGCTCGTACGCGTTCACCACCGTGCCGGACGGGCTCGACGGGGCCCGGGCGTACATCGACCTCGCGATGAGCAAGGAACGCGCGGGCCGGGCGGTGCCGTTCGCGGTGCGCCGGCTGTCCGACGACACGGTCGTCGGGAGCACGAGCCTGCTGGACCTCGACGTGTTCACCTGGCCGCGCGTGGCGGGGGACACGGGGCCCGTGCCCGACGACGAGCACCCGCCGACCGTCGCGGAGATCGGCAGCACCTGGTACGCCGCGGACGCGCAGCGCACCCCGGTCAACACCGAGTGCAAGCTCCTGCTGCTCGCGCTCGTGCTCGACACCTGGCGTGGCCTGCGCGTGACGCTGAAGACCGATGCGCGAAACGCTCGCTCGCGCGCCGCGATCGAGCGCCTCGGCGCACAGTTCGAGGGGGTGCGTCGTGCGCACACGCCGGCGACCGACGGCGGTGTGCGGGACACCGCGTACTACTCGATCGTCGCCGCGGAGTGGCCCGACGTGCGCACCGCGCTCGAGCGGCGTCTCGAGCGCTGAGCCCGCACGGACCGGCGTCGCGGGTCGGCCTGATCCGGCTGGGCCTCGGCGTCGTCCACCGCGAGACAGGAGCGCCGGCCGGGGTCGTCGGGCCGAACGGTCCGGAGGTCCGGCCACATGAACGCCACGTGTCGGTAGGGTGACGCGTGCGTCCTGATGGGACGGATCGTTCCGCGGGCCGAGATCCGCGGTGGACGAGGGGGATCGGTGCGACGACGGGCCTGGCTGGGTGCTGCGGTCATCGGCGCGTCCGCAGCGCTCGCGGGCGCGTGCACGGACTCGCCTCCCGGACCCGACGAGGCGGCGGCGGACCTGGCGAGCGCGCTGCGCACGGGCACGTTCGAGAACGTCGAGCTCGTCGGCACGACGACCGCGGCGGCGGCCGCGGAGGCGCGCACTGCCGCGTACGCGGGCATGGGCGACCGCGAGGTGGACGTCACGGTGCGCGAGGTGAGCACCGATCCCGACGACGAGGCGGCCGCGACGGTCTCGCTCGCGTACTCCTGGGACCTGGACCCGGACGTCGAGGGCGACGAGTGGGAGTACGTGACCACCGCGCACCTCGAGCGCACGGACGACGAGTGGCGCGCGCAGTGGCGGCCCGCGATCCTCGCGCCGGATCTCGTCGCGGACGAGGTGCTGCGGGTCGTGCGCGAGAGCGCACCGCGTGCGAACGTGCTGGGTGCGGGCGACGAGGTGCTCGTCGAGGCCCGTCCGGTGCACCGGATCGGGATCGACAAGACGCGCGTCGAGGCCGCGGACGCGCCGGCGGCGGCCACCGCGCTCGCGACCGCGCTCGGGCTCGACCCCGACGCATATGCCGCACGGGTCGCGGCGGCGGGGGACAAGGCGTTCGTCGAGGCGATCGTCGTGCGCGACGGCGACCCCGCCTACGACGTCGCGGAGCTGTCCGCGATGGACGGTGTCAACGCGATCGCGGCGGAGCTCCCGCTCGCGCCGACGCGCACGTTCGCGCGTGCGATCCTCGGCACGGTCGGCGAGGCGACCGCGGAGATCATCGACGACTCCGGCGGCGACGTCGCGGCGGGTGACCTCACGGGGCTGTCGGGTCTCGAGCGCCAGTACGACGAGCAGCTGCGCGGCCGCCCCGGCCTGTCGGTGCAGGCCACGAGCGACGGCGGCCCGGTGCGCAGCCTGTTCACCGTGGACGCGGTCGCGGGGACGCCGTTGCGCCTGACGCTCGACGCCGACCTGCAGACCGCGGGGGAGCAGGTGCTCGCGGGCGTCGGGCCGGCGTCCGCGCTGGTGGCGATCCAGCCGTCGAGCGGCAACGTGCTCGCGGCGGCGAGCGGACCCGGCGGCGACGGGATGTCCACGGCGACGCTCGGCCAGTACGCGCCCGGGTCGACGTTCAAGGTCGTCAGCGCGCTCGCGCTGCTGCGGGCGGGGCTGTCGCCCGAGTCCACGGTGCAGTGCCCCGCGCAGGCCGTCGTGGACGGGCGCGCGTTCGACAACTTCCCCGACTACCCCGCCGACCGGCTCGGCGAGGTGTCGCTGCGCACCGCGTTCGCGAACTCGTGCAACACCGCCTTCATCTCGCTGCGCGAGGAGGTCGGCCAGGACGCGATCCTCGACGCGGCCGCCTCGCTGGGACTCACGGCCGAGACCGCGCTCGGATACCCCGCGTTCCTGGGGGCGGTGCCCGCCGAGTCGGACGGTACGGACCACGCGGCCACGCTCATCGGGCAGGGGCGCGTGCTGGCGTCGCCGCTCGGGATGGCGGTCGTGGCGGCGTCGGTCGCGCGTGGCGCCACGGTCACGCCGCGCCTCGTCGTCGGGACCGGTTCCGCGGACGACGACGGGTCCGACGAGGGTGCGGGCACGGAGTCCGGCGACGAGTCCGACGACGCCACGGCGGCCGACCCCGCGTCGTCGACGAGCGCGCGCCCGCAGCTGCCACTCACCGACCAGGAGGCCGCCGCGCTGCGCGAGCTCATGGGCGCGGTGGTGAGCGAGGGCGGTGCGTCGTTCCTCGCCGACGAGCCCGTGGCGACGCTGGCCAAGACCGGCACGGCGCAGTTCGGGCCTGTCGACGACCTGCGCAACCACGCGTGGATCATCGCGGTGCAGGGCGACCTCGCCGTCGCCGTCTTCGTCGACGAGGGCGAGTACGGCTCGACGACCGCCGGCCCGCTCCTCGAGGAGTTCCTCGAAGCCGCGCGCAACCTCGGCGGCGCCTAGGTGCCGTGCCGTGCCGTGCCGTGCCGTGGCGCGAGTCGTGGTGACGGGTGGAGCGTGCACCTGGCCGGCGCCCGGGCTGCGGTTCTCGAACGTGATGGCCGACGAGGACGACATGGCCTTCGCCGGGTTCACGCCCGGCGGGCCGCCCGAAATCGGACACGTGACCAGTTCGAGCCCGGGTCGAACGGGGAGAACGCTCTCTAGGCCGAACGGGTGAAATTCGGCGATGTCGTATTTCTCCCGCTACAGGCGCTTGGCCCGGGATGGGTAGGCGGGTTACTGTCGGTCCTGTCAGCGAAACGGCAAACCCTCCGCGAGGAGGGGACGCAAAGCCACGGGACCCACGACGGTCAGCCGGGCTACCGAACAGACGGGACGGTCACATGGACCAGACGGGCTTCCCCAGCGAATCCGCATCGGCGACCCCGATCACCTCTTCCCCCTCCTTCGTCGCACGCGCCCAGGCTTGGGCAACGGCGGCTGCGGTCCGGGGCAGCGGAGCGATGGTGCCCCTGCAGCGCGAGCACGCCGCCTGACGGCGGGCCGCCACATCGAAGCCGTCGCACCGGTCACCGGTTGCGGCGGCTTCGTCGTCTCCGGCGGGATCCCGAGAGACCCCGTCCGGTCCATGACCCGTCCGACGTGCTCAGGAGGCTGGTGCGCGGGACGCGACGGTGGGATCGGCATTCACCGTCCGGTCGCGGCGCGCTAGCCTCTGCATCCATACGGGTCGGTCTCCAGACCGGCCTGCGTCTCAGGAAGGTCGCGCACGCATGGACTTCTGGCACTGGGTACTCATCCTCCTGTGGTGGTTCCTGTTCTTCGCCTACCTCGTCATCCTGTTCCAGATCCTCGGTGATCTGTTCCGCGACTCGGCCACGAGTGGATGGCTCAAGGCGGTCTGGATCGTCTTCCTCATCGTCTTCCCGTTCCTCACGGCGCTCGTCTACGTGATCGCGCGGGGCACCGGCATGGCCGAGCGCCAGGCCGCGTCGATGCAGCAGGCGAAGGCCGACACCGACAGCTACATCCGCTCCGTCGCCGGCTCCAAGTCGGCGGCCGAGCAGATCGCCGACGCCAAGGCGCTCCTGGACTCGGGCGCGATCGACGCCAACGAGTTCGCGACGCTGAAGGCGAAGGCGCTCGCCTGACGAAGCGCCTGACAACGCATGGCCGAAGGCCGGTCCGGACGTCCGCGTCCGGGCCGGCCTTCGTCGTGTCCGACGAGCTGTCGTGCCCGACGAGCTGTCGTGTCCGACGAGCGCGCCTACAGCTCGCCGACGCGCTGCAGATGACGCATCGCGAGCCAGCCGATCGGGATGCGCACCCAGTAGGTGACGACGCGGAAGAGCACCGCGACCGACGTCGCGACACCGGCGTTGATGCCCGTGACCGCCGTCAGCGACGCCGCCAGCGCGACCTCGATCGCACCCATGCCGCCGGGGGTCGGGACCATCGCGCCGGCGGTGTTGCCCGCGAGGTAGACGATCGCGACCTGGATGAGGCTCGCCTCCTGGCCGAACGCGTGCAGGCACGCGTCGAACGCGAGCACGAACCCGAGCGTCATCGTGAGGTTGCCGGCGACGGCGAGCGCGAGGCGCCACGGCTTGCCGATCATGTCGACCAGGCGCGGCCACGTCTGGCGCAGCGTCGGCATGATCCGCTTGAGCACCTCGGCCCGCACCCGTGGGATGAGCAGCGCGAGCCCGACGAGCGCGCCGACGGCGGCGATCACGACGAGGACCGCGGGCGAGATCGGCAGCGACGACTCCTCGCCGCCGGAGACCAGCGACAGCAGCACCAGCATGATGATCGTGACGGTGAACTGGCTCACCTGGACCACCGCGACCGTGGCGGCCGCGAGCGGCGTGGACACGCCGCGCTTGGTGAGCATGCGCATGTTGAGCGCGGCCGGGCCGAGACCGGCGGGCGCCGCGAGCGCGACGAAGCTCGCGGCGGACTGCACCAGGTGCGTGCGCACGACCGGCAGCCGCACCGGGGCGAACGCGATGAGCGCGACGGCCGCGCCGACGATCGTGAGCAGCCCCAGCGCGAAGGCCAGCGCCGTCCAGCGCCAGTCGCTCTCGGCGAGCGCGCTGGAGATCTCGTCGATGTTGATGCGGGTCACGACGAACAGCACCGCGATGATCGGCACGACGATCGTCAGCACGGTGCGCGCGCCGAACCGGACCAGCTGCTGCGGCTCGACGTCCGCCTGCGGGATCCGGGCGACGAGCTCGGTGCGCAGGTCGTTGAGCACGCGCTTGTTCGTGCGCAGCTCGGTGCGGGTCTCGCGCGGCAGCGTGATCGACTGCAGGAGCGGGCCGATCTGCGCGACGTCGTCCTCGGACAGCGAGTCGGCCGCCGAGGCGAGGGCGCGCTGCGCGCCGACCCGCAGCGCCAGGACCGCGAGGAGCTGGGCGACGTCCATGCGCCGGGTCAGCTCGGTCGACGCGACGTACCCGCTGCCCCATCCGACGAGCCACACCCGGTCGGCGCCGGTGCCGACCAGGTCCACCAGCACGGTGTCCGACGTCAGCGCGCGGTGCGAGATGCCGGCGCGGTGCGCCCGTCGCAGCTGGGTCCAGATGTCGTGCAGGAGGTCGTCGGTGAGGTCGTCGGGAGCGAGTCGCGACAGCGGTACCGCCGCCCCGGGGTGCGTGTGCACCAGGAGCATCGAGTCCTGCTCCTCGGCCACCGCGAGCAGCTCGGGTGTCCGGGTGCCGGCGGCCTCGACGGCGTAGGAGAGCAGGGCGGCCCGCTCGGCCGTCTGACGCAGCGACGTGACGGACCGACCCTCCAGCCCGCGCAGCCGCAGCGACCGCCACACGCGCGAGACCATGCCCGCGACCTGTCGGTCGCCGTCGATCACGACGACGTCGAGTCGGCGGCCGTCGACAGTGTCCAGCTCGTAGGCCCGGTACCCGGAGGATGCGACGAGCGCCCGCACCGCCTGGTCGCCGTCGGGGACCTCGTCGGCCGGGTCGTCCGTCGGCACGCGACGCAGCCGCACGGGCTCGAACCCGGCGCGGCGCACGCCGTCGACCAGGCTCGCGCCGTACGCGCGTTCGGAGCGCACGCCGGACAGGTACTTCACGACGAGCCCCACGACGCGGCCCACCAGCAGGCTGACCGCCACTCCCGGCAGCGAGACGCTGGCGGTGATCAGCAGGACGCCGATCGTGAACCACATCAGGTTCCACGACCACGTCACGGTGCGGCGGCGCGAACGGGGGCCTGCGACGGTGAGCAGCGCGGAGAGCATCGCGATGTAGGCCGGCAGGGACAGCTCGCCGCGTAGCGACAGTCCCGTGACCAGCTCGTCGGACCCGAGCTCGTGGATCATGAACGCGATCGCGACGTTCAGGACCAGGGCCGCGACCGAGGCGATCAGCACCTCGATGAGCTGGCGTCCGAGCCGGCGCAGCGCGAGCTCGGTGAGCACCGCGAGCGGCACGACGAGCGTGACCACCGCGAGCAGCACCTGCACCGGCACCAGCAGGATCCGCTGCAGCAGCTCGGCGAAGCCCTGCACGTCCTCCGCGACACCCGTCGTGGTGTGCTGCGCGTAGGTCGCGAGCACGATGACGAGAACGATGCCGAGCAGCGCGACCACCGCGCCGAGCAGGTCGCTGGGGTGGTGCACGCGCACCGTCGGCAGGTCGTCGACGACGATCCGGCCCGCCTCGAGCTCGCGTGCGGACCGCTGGTCGGCGGCGGGCTGGTCGGCGGCGGGCTCGTCGTCGGTGGCCCGCGCCGGCGTCGGGTCGCCCTCGTTCGTCGGACCGGTCGTGAGGTCGTCCGACGCGCCGGTCGAGATCCCGCCCGGCGCGAGCGTGGTGTCGTCGCCCGACGCGACCTCCGCCGGCCCGGCGGGCTCGGCCGGGACACGACGCGGCGGGGACATACCCGCGAGTGTAGGCAGCGAGCGTCGGCGCAGGTTGTGGTCGCCACCCGGCGAGCCCCGAGGACGGTGAGCGGTACCGCGCACGCGAGGCGATACCGTGACGACACGGACGCACCCAGCGTCGAGGTGACGAAGGAGAACGACGATGACGGACGACCTCGTGGTCGAGACCGGTAAGCAGCTGCGAGCGATCTGGTGGCTTCCCGTCCTGCGCGGGATCGTGCTGATCGCGCTCGGCATCCTGATGCTCCTGCACCCCCTCGAGACGGTCACCGCGCTCGTGTGGCTCGTCGGCATCTTCGCCGTCGTCGACGGCGTCCTGATGGTGCTGCAGGCGCTGATCGACCGACCCAAGGGCGCGATGTGGTGGCAGATCCTCGGCGGTCTGCTGGTGATCGGGCTGGGCATCGTGGTGATGGTCTGGCCGCACCCGACGGCTCGCGTGATCTTCTACCTCGTCGCGGGCTGGATCCTGGTGCTCGGCGTCGTCGGCGTGATCGGCTCGATCGCGCTGCACAAGCGCGACGACTACACGTGGATCCTCGCGCTCGGCTTCGGCCTCGTGAACCTGGTGATCGGCCTCCTGCTGGTCCTCAACCCGCAGTCGTCGGTCACGTTCGTCATGGTCCTCATCGGCCTGTTCGCGCTGGTCGCGGGCGTGCTGGCGATCGTGACCGGAATCGCGGCGCGGTCGTTGGGCAAGGACCTGTCGGCCTCCTGAGGCCCCGCACAGCGAGCTGACCTACTCTCCCCGCATGACCGACGAGCGGCCCGCCGCCGCACCCGCGCCCGACGAGCGCGCGGTGCGGCGGCGGCTCACCGTGGAGATCTGGATCGTCCTGGGCCTCTCGCTCGGACGCTCCGGCGTGTACGCGCTCGTCGCGATGCTCGACCGGCTGACCGCGGGACCGCCGCTCGGTGACCAGAGCACGACGCTCAACCCGACGATCAACGCCCGGCCCTGGCTCGACGTCATCTACCAGGTGCTCGCGATCGGGTTCGCGCTGCTTCCCGTGGCGCTCGCGCTGTACCTGCTCTCGGCGAGCGGCCGGTCCGCGACGCGGCGCATCGGCCTGACGTTCGCCCGCCCGTGGCGCGACCTCGGCGTCGGCGTGGGCCTGGCGGCGCTGATCGGCCTGCCCGGGCTCGGGCTGTACGCGGTGGGGCGCGCGCTCGGCATCACCGTCCAGGTGCAGGCCAGCGGTCTGACCGACCACTGGTGGACCATCCCGCTCCTCATCGCGCTGGCGCTCAAGAACGGCCTGCTCGAGGAGGTCGTCGCGGTCGGCTACCTCTCCGAGCGGCTGCGCGAGCTGCGGTGGAGCGCGCCCGCGATCATCGCCGCGAGCGCGCTGCTGCGCGGTTCGTACCACCTCTACCAGGGCTGGGGCGCGTTCATCGGGAACGTCGTGATGGGCGTCGTGTTCGCCTGGTACTACCAACGCTCACGGCGCGTCATGCCGCTCGTCGTCGCGCACACGCTCATGGACATCACCGTGTTCGTCGGGTACGCGCTGATCCCCGGTTCCTGGCTCGTGACGCTCGGTCTCGACTGAGCGCGGCTCGACCGATCGCGGCGGGCGCCCGCGCCGGGGCGAGGGCGCCGCATCCGCGGGGAGGCGGCCGGCCTCGAGCAGCGCACGACGCAGCAGCAGGTCGATCTGGGCGTTGACGGAACGCAGGTCGTCGGCCGCCCAGCGCGCGAGTGCGTCGTGGATGGACGGGTCGAGGCGCAGCAGCAGCGACCGGCGCTCGCGACGTGCGAGCGCCGGGTCGTTGGTGGGCTGCTCGGTCACGTGTAGAGCGAGCCGGTGTTCACCACCGGCGTCGCTCGGCTCTCGCCGCAGAGCACGACGAGGAGGTTGGACACCATCGCCGCGCGCCGCTCGTCGTCGAGCGTGACGACGCCGTCCGCCTCGAGACGCGACAGTGCGCTCTCGACCATCGTGACGGCGCCCTCGACGATCCGCTCGCGAGCCGCGATGATCGCGCCCGCCTGCTGGCGCTGCAGCATCGCCTGGGCGATCTCGGGCGCGTAGGCCAGGTTGGAGATGCGGGACTCGATGACCTCGATGCCGGCGATGACGACGCGCGCCGCGACCTCGGTGGCGATCTCCGCCGAGACGACGTCGGTCGCGCCGCGCAGCGACTGCTCGCCGTCGTCGGGGTGGTCGTACGGGTGGGACATCGCGACGTGCCGCAGCGCGGACTCCGACTGGACCCGCACGAAGTCGACGTAGTCCTCCACGGCGAACGTCGCCTTGGCCGTGTCCGCGACCTGCCACACGACGATCGCGGCGATGTTGATCGGGTTGCCGTCGGCGTCGTTGACCTTGAGCTCGCTCGTCTCGAAGTTCCGGACGCGCACCGACACGCGCTTCTTCGTCGTGAACGGGACGGTGAGCACGAAGCCGGTGCGGCGGATCGTCCCGAGGTAGCGGCCGAACAGCTGCACCACCTTCGTCTGTCCGGGACTGAGCACCGTGAGCCCGGTGAAGCTGAGCAGCCCGACGATCAGGACGACGACACCCAGCGCCCCGTACGCACCGTCGCCCGTCGAGTCCGCCTCGGCGAACAGCACGAACGAGCCGACGAAGAGACCCAGGCCGACGAGCAGCATGAGCGACGCCCCACCCGCACCGGTGGACCAGGCGGCACGCTCCTCCACGTCCACCCGCGCCCCGTCGTGGCCCACGGGACGGCCCGCGGGGTCGCCACCTGCGGACTGCTGCGGGGGTGTGTCAGGCATCGGGACCTCCAAGGACGGGCGCCGCCGATGCGGGCGCGATACCGAAAGTGATATCACTTATTCGGGAATCGGGCCAGCCCGGCGGGTCAGCGGTCGAAGGCGCGCAGGCGCAGGCTGTTCGTCACCACCAGCACGGACGAGAACGCCATCGCAGCGCCCGCGATCATGGGGTTGAGCAGGCCGAGCGCCGCCAGCGGGATCGCCGCGACGTTGTACGCGAAGGCCCAGAACAGGTTCTGCCGGATGATCCGCAGCGTCGCGCGCGACAGCCGCACCGCCTGCGGCGCGGAGCGCAGGTCGCCGCGCACGAGCGTCACGTCGGAGGCCTCGATCGCCACGTCGGTCCCCGTCCCCATCGCGAGGCCGAGGTCCGCGCTCGCGAGCGCGGCGGCGTCGTTCACGCCGTCGCCGACCATCGCCACGGTCCGGCCCTGCGCGCGCAGCCGCTCGACGACCGCGACCTTGTCCTCCGGCATGACCCGGGCGATCACGTCCTCGTCGGGGATGCCGACCTCGCGGGCGACCGCGCGGGCCGCGCCGGGGTTGTCGCCCGTGAGCAGCACGGGGCGCAGACCGAGCGCGCGCAGCTCATCGAGCGCGAGCGCGGACGTGTCCTTGACCGGGTCGCGAACGACGAGCACCGCGCGCGCGACGCCGTCCCACGCGACGACGACGGCCGTGCCGCCCTGACCCTCGGCGTCGGCGACCGAGGCGCGCAGCGACGCGGTGTCCACGCCCTGCTCGTCGAGCCAGCCGAGCCGTCCGACGAGCACGCGCCGACCCATCCCGAGCCCCGCGTGCGCCGTGCGCACGACGCCGACGACGCCCCGGCCGGCCTCGGCCCGGAAGTCGAACACCTCGTCGGACCCGATCGGCACGCCGTCGCCCCCGACGCCGTCGGCCCCTGCCGCCGAGGCCGGGTCGGCCTCCGCGGCCTGGACGATCGCGGCGGCGACGGGGTGCTCCGCCCGGCGTTCCACCGCGGCGGCCAGGCGCAGCGCGTCCCGGCGTGCGGCGGTCTCGTCGGAGATACCCGCCGGGAGCAGGACGTCCGTCAGTTCCATGCGGCCGGCGGTGACCGTACCCGTCTTGTCGAGCACCACGGTGTCGATCGCGCGCGTGCGCTCGAGCACCTCGGGGCCCTTGATGAGGATGCCGAGCTGCGCGCCGCGCCCGGTGCCGACCAGCAACGCCGTCGGCGTCGCGAGCCCCAGCGCGCACGGGCACGCGATGATCAGCACCGCGACGGCCGCCGTGAACGCGGTCTGGGCGTCGGCGCCCGAGAGCAGCCACGTCGCGAGCGTGCCGGCCGCGAGCACCAGCACCACCGGCACGAACACCGCCGAGATCCGGTCCGCGAGCCGTTGCACGGGCGCCTTGCCGGTCTGCGCGGCGGCCACGAGCCGCCCGATCTGCGCCAGCCGGGTGTCGGCGCCGATGCGCGTCGCGCGCACGACGAGGCTGCCCCCGCTGTTGACCGTCGCGCCGACCACCTCGTCGCCGGGGCCGACGTCCACCGGCACGGGCTCGCCCGTGAGCAGCGACGTGTCCAGCGCCGACGTACCCGACATCACGACGCCGTCGGTCGCGACCTTCTCCCCGGGTCGCACGACGAACTCGTCGCCCACCGCTAGCCGCTCGACCGGCACGCGCTGCTCGGAGCGTCGCCCGTCCGGTCCGACGACGACGAGCGCGACGTCCTTGGCGCCGAGGTCCAGCAGCGCGCGCAGCGCATCACCGGCCCTGCGCCGGGCGCGGTGCTCCGCGTACCGGCCCGCGAGCAGGAACGTGGTCACGACCGCCGCGACCTCGAAGTAGAGCTCCGGCATGGCGCCCTCGTGGGCGCCGCGGGGCCACAGCGTGGGCGTCATCGTCGCACCGAGCTCGCCCGCGCCACCCAGCAGCAGCGCCCACAGGGACCAGCCCGTCGCCGCGACGATGCCGATCGAGACGAGCGTGTCCATCGTGGATGCGCCGTGCCGCGCCGCGCGGGCCGCCGCGCGGTGGAACGGCCAGGCCGCCCACGTCGCGACGGGCAGCGCGAGCGCGGCAGCCACCCACTGCCAGCCGCGGAACTGCAGCGCCGGGACCATCGACAGCAGCACCACCGGCACCGTCAGGACGGTTGCGACCGCCAGCCGTCGGCGCAGGTCGCGCCCGCGCGCGTCGACGGGTGCTGACGTGTCCTCCCCGGTCGTCGCCGCGTCGTCGGACATCACGTGCCCGGGCGCCATCGCATGCCCCGACAAGGCGTGTTCGATCATCGCGCGCTCGTCGTGCTCGTCGGACGTGTGCCCGGCGGACGTGTGCCCGGCGGACGTGTGCCCGGCGGTCGCGTGCTCGTCGGGCGCGTGCCCGGCGGTCGCGTGCTCGTCGGGCGCGTGCCCGGCGGTCGCGTGCTCGTCGGTCGCGTGCCCGGCCGTCGCGTGCCCGGCCGTCGCCTGCTTGTCGGGCGCGTGCTGGTGCGTCCGCGCCGGGGGCGAGCCGAGCGGGCTCGTCGGACGCGCGCCGTAGCCCGCCGCCTCGACCGCGCGGACCAGGTCGTCGGGGGTCACGGCGGGGTCCTGCACGACGACGTGCGCCGACTCGAGCGGCAGGTTGACCGTCGCGGTCACGCCGGGCAGCCGCTGCAGCCGCTTCTCGACGCGCGCGACGCACGACGCGCACGTCATCCCCTCGATCGCGAGGTCGACGACGAGCGGTGCCGCGCCGGCACCGGCGAGGTCTTCCGTGCGGGTGTCCGGGTCGGTCACAGCAGCGACCTGCGCGGGGTCAGGGCGTAGCCGGCCTCGTCGACGGCTGCGGAGACGGCCTCGTCGGGAAGCGCGGCGTCCGAGGTCACGCGGACCTGCGACGAGCCGCCGACGACCAGGTCGATCGCGACGTCCGTCACGCCGGGGATCGCCTGCAGCTCGGTCGTGACGTGCTGGACGCAGTGGCCGCAGGTCATGCCGTCGACGCCGAACGTGGTGGTCTGGCTCATGGTGTCCTCCTGGACGTGGGATCGGTGGGTGTTCAGCTGCGGACGAGCCGCGCGATGGCGTCGGACGCCTCCTTGACCTTCGCTGCGCCGGCCTCCGGGGACTGGCGGGCGGCGTCGACGACGCAGTGGCCCAGGTGGTCCTCCACCAGGCCGATGCTCACCGCCTGCAACGCCTTGGTCACGGCCGCGATCTGCGTGAGGACGTCGATGCAGTACGTGTCCTCCTCGACCATCCGCGCGATGCCGCGCACCTGACCCTCGATGCGGCGCAGTCGCTTCAGGTAGTCGTCCTTGTCGGGCGTGTAACCGTGCACGGGCTGCCTCCTCGTTCGGTGTCCTCAACACCATACCCCCCTAGGGTATTTCCGACGAACGTGCCCGACGATGTCCGTCGCCGTCCCGCGGGTGCTCCTTCCGGGTGATCGATGCCGTGACGGAGATCGGCGCACGGGGGTGCGGTGCTCGCCCGTTCGGGTGAAAGATGGACCGGGCGAGTGGCGCGGCGAACTGCTGGCGACAAGGAGCCGGGCGTGGACGAGCAGCGTGCGACGGGCGAGGGCGCCGAGCCTCTGCTCGTCGCGGTCACAGGAGGGCCGCCGCTGGTGCGCCACGGCGTCGCCGTGCAACTGCGGGCGCTCGGCGTCGAGGTCGTCGCCGAGTCGGCTCCCCCGCCTCCGCTGCCCCCGCACGTCGCGCTCGTGCTGATCGCGGACGGCGCGATCGAGTCCCTGCTCGACGACATCACCACGTACCTGCGCGCCGGCGCCGACCTCGTGGTCCTCGTCCCCGACGACGCCGACGCGCCCGTGCCGGCAGCCACCCTCGTCGCGCACGGCCATCCCGTCCGTCGCGGACGCTTGCACGTCATCGCGCTCGACGAGGACTGCGACGCCGCTGCCGTCGTCGCCGCGCTGCGCCCGGGCAACGTCGTCGTACCGCGGATGACGCGCACCGAACGCGCCGTGCACGCGCTGCTCGCGCGCGGCCTGTCGAACGCCGGCATCGCGCGCGAGCTGTCGCTCAGCCCCAAGACCGTCGAGGGAGCCGTGAGCGCCGTCTTCGACAAGCTGGGCCTCGCGCGCGACGACTCCGCCCGCAACCGCCGCGTCGAGGCAGCGATGCGCTGGGCCCCCGCCCCCCTGCGCCCCACGGAGTCCCGCGTCCGCCGCGTCGTCTGACCCTCCCCCCGCCCCCCGCGCCGCCCGCGCCGCCCCCGCCGCCCGCGCCGCCCCCGCCTCCCGCGCTGCCCCGCCCCGGCGCTGCCCCGCCCCGGCGCTGCCCCGCCCCGGCATCGACGTGGATGCAGACATGGGTGCAGGGTTCGGCGGGCCTGCCCGCCGGGATCTGCATCGATCTCTGCATCCATCCCGGGCTTGTCCCTGGCGGCGTCGGTCGGCGCGTGATGGGCGGCGGTGGTGCTGCGCGGGTGGCGGGCCGTGGCCCGGTCTGTCCAGGTGTCCCCACCCGAGGCGGCCTGCCCGCTCCGCGCCGCTCCGCTCCCTCCGCCCCTCCGCCCCCTCAGCTCCCTCCGCCCCCGGTATCGACGTGGATGCAGGCATGGGTGCAGGGTTCGGCGGGCCCACCCGCCGGGACCTGCATCGATCTCTGCACCCATCCTGGGCTTGTCCCTGGGCGCCGTCGGCCGGCGCGTGATGGGCGGCGGTGGTGCTGCGCGGGTGGCGGGGGTGGGCGGGTGTGCGCGTGGGTGCTTGCAGAGGGCAGGATGGCGGCGACATGGTCGAGGAGCGGTGCGAGCGGGGACGAGGGCGGTAGATGGCGGGCGGTCTGGCGGCGCTCCTGGACGACATCGCAGCGCTGGCGAAGCTCGCGGCGGCCTCGGTCGACGACGTCGGCGCGGCCGCCGGGCGAGCGAGCGTGAAGGCGGCCGGGGTCGTCGTCGACGACACCGCGGTCACCCCGCGCTACGTGGAGGGCGTGACGCCCGCACGTGAGCTGCCGATCATCTGGAAGATCGCGCGGGGCTCGCTGCGCAACAAGCTGCTGTTCATCCTGCCCGGCGCGCTGCTGCTCAGTCAGTTCCTGCCGTGGCTGCTCACGCCGATCCTCATGGTGGGCGGTACCTACCTCGCGTTCGAGGGTGCCGAGAAGCTGTGGGAGGCGATCTCCGGCGGGCACCACGACGAGCCGGTCGTGGCGCGCGAGGCGGCCGAGGAAGCCGCAGCGGCTGCGGACGCCGCTGCCGCGCCGGTTGAGAGTGCCGAGCCGCTCGAGAGTGCCGACCCGGTGGAGAGTGCTGAGCCGGTCGAGAGTGCGACGCAGGTCGAGACGCGCATGGTGAGCAGCGCGATCCGCACGGACTTCATCCTGTCGGCCGAGATCATGGTCATCGCGCTCAACGAGGTGGCCGACGAGCCGCTCGTGTCGCGCGCGATCATCCTCGCGGTCGTCGCGCTCGTGATCACCGCGCTGGTCTACGGCGTCGTGGCGCTCATCGTGAAGATGGACGACATCGGCCTGCGCCTCGCCCGCACCAGCCACGGAGCCACCGCCGCGACGGGCCGCGCCCTCGTGAACGCGATGCCGCGGGTGCTCGCGGTGCTGTCCACGGTCGGCATCGTCGCGATGCTGTGGGTGGGCGGGCACATCCTGCTGGCCGGGCTCGACGAGCTCGGCTGGCACGCTCCCTTCGACGTGGTGCACCACCTCGAGCACGCCGTGCACGACGTCGCCGTGATCGGCCCGTTCCTCTCCTGGCTCGTCGGGACGCTGGCCTCGGCCGTCGTCGGTCTCGTCGTGGGCGCCGTCGTCGTCGCGGTCCTGCACGTGCTGCCGAGGCGACGCCGATCCGCGGGCGCGGGGCACTGACCTCCGCGGGCGAGATCTTCCGGTTTCACCGGGTTTTCCCGGCTGTGGGGTACGCGCGACGGTCGTAGCGTCACTCGTACGTGTGACGGCCGTCACACCCGCAGTCAGGGGGTCATCGTGCCTGCACGCCCGCTCGCGGACGAGATCGACGTCCGGCTCCTGCGCGCCGACGACCTGGTCGTCGCGCGCATCACCGCACCCGGCTGCCGCCTCGACGAGACCGCCGCCGGGACGATGCTCGTCGCCGCGGGAACCGGCGCGACGCTCGTCGTGCACCTGCCGCCGCAGCACGTGGGCGAGCAGGCGGTGCCGGAGTCCGACCCCGAGAACACGGCGCGCGTCATGGGCCACCGGATCGCCGAGCCGTCGCGCCTCGTGCTCGAGGTGCCGCAGGGCACGTCGATCCCGTTCACGCTCAGCGGGATCCTCGGCGCGATCCCGACGCTGCGGCTCAAGGTAGCGCCGCTCGCCACACCGGCGCCCGTGATCATCACGCCGCTGCCGGGTCCGCCGTTCGTCTTCGAGGGCGCGCGCGCCGCGGTCGCGGACGCCGGCTCGCTCGCCGACCTCGTGCTCGGCGACCGCTCCGCCGCGCACGCCTCGACCCGCCTCGATGCGCCCGCGGCTCGCGTGCTGCAGCACGCGCAGGCCGTCCGCACGGTGCGCGGCACGCTGCGCGGGGTGGTCAGTGACGCCGAGCTCGGGGCGATCCTCGACGCCGCCCGGGTCGCGGAACCGCGTCCGTCGCCGATCGCCGCGCCGCCGCCGGTGATCGTCGTGCCGCAGCCCGGACCGCCCGTCGTCGTCGTGCCGCGCACCCAGGTCCCGCGGGCCCCCCGTGACGACGAGACGTCGATCGAGGCGCCCTACCGGCTGACGATCTCGCCCTCGGCGCGAGGCGCGTTCCTGCACCCGACCGAGCCGGTGCGCGACACCGCCGACGGCACGCGCGTCGAGCTGTTCCGCACTCACCTCAGCGTGCGCGTCGAGGACTCGTCGGGCGCGTTCGTCGGGCACGACGAGGCGAACGAGTCCCAGCGGATCGTCCGCGCGATCTGGACGCGGGACCTCACGCCGGCCGACGCGGGCGCGCTGACCGATCCGCCGGCGATCGCGCCGCAGTCGCTCAAGCCCCCGCACCGCCGGGCCGTCGTGCGGCAGTCCGCCGACGTGCGCTTGCCGAAGGCGCCCGTGCCGATCCCGGTCAAGCGCCTGGCGCTGTCGAGCCTGGGTGCGTGGATCGACTGGACCGGCACCTGGGTCGAGGCCGACATCGCGAACCCGCCGTCGGGCACGGCGATGGTCACGCTGTACAAGCACCAGGCCGTGATGGGGCGCGACACCTACGTCCGCGTCGAGGAACCCGGGTTCCTGTTCCCGTTCGGCCACAAGTGCGTGTGGGTCACGGTCACTGAGCGCAAGATCAAGAGCCGCGGACCTTCGACCGCGTTCCTCTGGCAGCGCCAGTTCATCATCGTGCGGCAGCCGACCCGCCTGTTCGGCGGGCACGACAGCCCGCTCGCGCAGGTCACGCTCGAGCCGATCGTCACGCCGAACCTCGACGACCCGGGCCCGCTGACCAAGCCGTTCGTACCGAAGCGGGACGGTCAGAACTTCGCGTTCACGCTCGTCACCACGGACCGGGCGGGCAAGGTATCGACGTACTCAGCCCCGTTGACGTTCGTCCCGTCCGCGATCCTGTCGAGCCCGACGATCCAGGCCGACGCCGAGACCGCCTACGCCCCCGTGCGCACCATCGACGCGCGCGGGCAGAACGTCTCGCTCGCCGTCGAGGCGACGCCCGGCGACACCGCGCTCGACCTCAACGAGCTCGAGTTCACCGCGACCGTGCAGGCCGCTCAGTTCACGTCGCAGCCGCGGCTCGTGCAGGTCAACGCCGTGGTCCCGTCGATGCGGCACCTCGCGCCGTCGGCCCCGGGCGTCGACCTCGTGTACTCGCCGCAGTTCCTCTCGTCGGGCGACGACGGGTTCGACGGCGCCAACGGCGGGCAGGTGTTCCTCGCACTCGCCGGGCCGCCGCCGGCGGTCGACTTCTCCGGCGGGTCGGACCGCTCCGGCGGGTTCCTCGCGCCGAACCTCGTCGTGCGCGGCCTCTCGCGCTCGCTCGGGGCGGTCGGCGAGGACGGCTCGTCGCCCGGGTCCGGTCTCAAGGAAGGCAAGTTCGACCCCGAGAAGTTCCTCGACGACGCGTTCCCGAAGCTGTTCGGCCTGTTCAGCCTGCTCGACATCCTCGAGGCGATCGGCCTCGGGCTCGACGACGCCCCGGACTTCGTCACCGAGGCGCTCGACACCGTCAGCCAGATCGTGTCGGCCGCGGACCGGCTGCGCCAGGCGGCCGAGCAGTCCGGCCCACGCATGGCCAAGGAGCTCGCGGGTGCCGCGCACGACGGCGCCGCCGGCGCGATCGAGGCGGCCAAGAACGCGCTCGAAGCGGCCGTGACGCCGCTGGTCACCGCGCTGACGCACCTCGTCGACACCGTCGAGGCGCTGCCCGACGCGCCCGACGTCCCGACGGCGATCACGTCGGTCACCACCGCGCTCACGCAGGTCGCGGACGCGGTCGACGACCTGCTGACAGCGATCGGCGCACCGCAGATCCCCGCCGTCGTCCGCGCCGAGCTGGAGCGCCCGGCGAAGGTCCTCAAGTCGCTCGAGGCCGCCGCGGACACGCTCCAGGCGCTGCAGGCGTTCGCCGAGAGCCTGCTGTCGCCCGATGTCGGTGTCACGGCCCGCTTCGAGTGGCGGCCGCAGATCGCGTCGTGGCCCTCCGAGGCCAAGCCGGTGCTCAAGATCAACGACAAGCGCGGGCTGCGCCTGGCGATCGAGGTCCGCGCGAGCGCCGACTCGACACCGAGTGTCGACATCGCCGCCGAGTTCGCCGACTTCGCGCTGGTCCTGCTGCCGGGCGCCCCGCTGATGGGGCTGACGTTCCAGCGCATCGGGTTCCGGGCGTCGTCGGCCGGCAAGGTCGAGGTCGACGTCGTGTTCGGCGGCATCGAGTTCCTCGGCTGCCTCGAGTTCATCGAGACGCTGCGCCGGATGATCCCGTTCGACGGGTTCGCCGACCCGCCGTACGTCGACGTCTCGCCCGAGGGAGTGACGGCCGGCTTCGACGTCGCGTTGCCGAGCGTCGCGATCGGCGTGTTCGCGCTCGAGAACATCTCGCTCGGTGCCGACGCGCGCGTCCCGTTCCTGGGTGACGCCGTCACGGTCGGCTTCCACTTCTGCTCCAAGGACTCGCCGTTCCGGCTGACGGTGATGTGCATCGGCGGCGGCGGCTGGGTCGAGCTGCGGGTCTCGCCCAAGGGCATGGTGCTGCTCGAGGTCGGCCTCGAGGCGACCGCGTGCCTGTCCATCGACCTCGGCGTCGCGTCCGGCTCCGTCTCGATCGCCGTCGGCGTGTACATCCGGATGGAGGCCGAGAAGGGCCTGCTCACCGCGTACTTCCGCATCCGCGGCGAGGTCGACGTCCTCGGCCTCATCTCGGCGTCCATCACGCTCGAGCTGTCCCTGACGTACCACTTCGAGACGGGCAAGCTCGTCGGGAAGGCCTCCCTCGTCGTCGAGGTCGAGGTGCTGTTCTTCTCCGCCTCGGTGGAGATCACGGTCGAGAAGAAGCTCGCCGGCTCCAAGGGTGACCCGACGCTCAAGGACGTCCTGCCACCCGCACCCGACGGCACGAACGCCGACTGGTCCGCCTACTGCGAGGCGTTCGCGCCTCTGCCCGCCTGAGGAGCCGACGTGCCCACGACCCGCGTCCTGATGACGGCACTGCCGCACACGCTCTCCGCGGCGGCGCCCGTGCACCTCACGGCCTACGTCACGCACAAGCTCGAGACCGCGACCGACACCACGCTCGCCAAGTTCCCGCCCGCCCGCCACTGGACCGCGACGCTGCGCGACGGCACGCTCGAGCTGCTCACCGACGCCGTACCTGACCCGATCCCGTTGACGGTGGTGTCCGTGCCCGACGACGCCGCGTGGGTGGCCGTGTTCCCGCCGAAGACCCGGGTGACCGGGTACCCGGCGCCGGACGTCTCGGGCGCGCAGTGGAACAGCTACCCCGCGCACCGGCTGCCCGACCACGCGATCGACCTGCACCTGATGTCGCTCGTCGCGAACCCGACGACCCGCCCGCCCGTGCTGACGAGCCCCGTGGTCAAGAGCTTCCTCGGGATCCTCGGGCAGACCTCCCGGTCGTACGGCCAGCTCCTCGAGCTTGCTGCGCAGCACGAAGGCCGCCGCGCACAGCTGCTCGCGCGACGCTCGTCGGAGGCGGCCAGCACGCTCGGCATCAGCAAGGGCCGCGAGGGCTACCAGACCCGCATCGAGCCCACCCGTTCCGCGATCGAGCTGCTCCTCGACGACGAAGGCGTCGACGAGCGCACGACGAAGCTGCTCGACGGCGCCCTGGGCGTCGACAACTCCGGCAACCCCGCGCTGCAGATGCTCGCGGACGCGCACGCCACCCGCCGTTACTACGACCGGCCGGAGGAGCAGACCCCGTACCGCAAGCACCCCAAGAACGGCGCGACCCTGCCCCGGCCGACGAAGCCGTCGCCGGACTTCCACCAGCGCGCCGCGCACCTGGCCGACACCCCGGCCGTCCTGCGACCGCTGGGCCTGGCCGTCGACCTGCGCATCGAGGACGCCGACGCGCGGGCGGCGCTCGCGAAGGCCCGTTGGGTCGCCGTGCGGTTCACCCCGGCGGCCGGCGTCAAGCTGACCCGCGTCGCGCCGCCGCGCACCCGGGTCGTCGTGAGCGGGGACCGGTTCGACGCGGTCTCGTCGGACGCGTGGGTGGGCGGCGCCGTGCCGCTGGGCGACGACGGGTACGTGGTGCTCGACCTCGACCCGGACGCGAGCGGCCTCAAGCTCGACCAGCACCTGCGCTCGTACCTGCAGCTCGCGGCGAGTGAGACGAACGGCGACACGACGACGTCGGCGCCCGGCACGCTGCGCACCAGCGGGTTCGCGATCGCCCGGACCGACCGTGTCGACGCGACGCGCGAGCGTGTCCAGCGTTCCGAGGACATGACGAGCCCCGACGACGCGCCCGGCGTGGCCGGCCCGCTCCTCACCTACGACGACCTGGTGCGTGGCATGCGGCTCGAGGTGTGGGACGACCGCAGCGGCACGTGGCACAGCCTGCACGAGAGGCGGGTCGACGTCACCGCGGACCCGCACGACGGCACCGGCCCGCACCCCGTGCTCACGGACGCTCCGGACGTCGGCTACCTGCAGCTCTCGGGCCTGAACCGCGTGCCGGGCAATCCCGCCAACCCCTACTACCTGCACGAGGTCGTCGCCGGCTGGGACGGCTGGAGCCTGTCCGCGCCGCGGCCTGGGCGCGTGATCGTCGACGAGCAGCACCCGCCGACACCCACGCCCGAGGACGCCGAGGTCTCCGGCGTGCACGTGACCACGCGCGCGCAGCCCGGTTCGCTGCCCCGGCTGCGGTGGGGGACCTCCTACTCGTTCCGCCTGGTCGGGGTGGACCTCGCGGGCGACTCGGTGCCCCGCGTCACGACCCTCTCGCCCGCGCCCGCCCCGGCTGCGTCCCCGGCGGCGGTCGCCGCGGCCACCGCGCACCTGGCTCACCTGGCCGACGTGTACCGCAGGCGGGACGAGAACGGCCTGCTGGCCGCCGTGCGCGCCGACGTCCTGGCGGCACTGCCCACGTTCGACGACGGTGCGGACGGACCGCCGGCACCGGGGCGCGACGAGAGCGCCACCGCGGCGGCCGATGCCGCGTGGCTCACCCGCGCCGCGCAGCGGGTCTCCGACGCGACGCCGGCCGCGGCGACCCGCGAGCAGCTCGCGGCGGCCGTACCGAAGGCGTTCCGCACCGGCGACGTCACGCTCGACGCCGCGGTCGGGGCCCGCCTCACGTCGGCCGCGCTGCGCTCGGCGACCCTGCTGCGCACGGCAGCCGCGAAGTCCGGCCCGGGCGTGACCGAACCCGTCACGGTGCTCGCCGGGGAGCAGGCCGCGGCCGCCTTCCGCCGCGTCGCCGCCGCGTCGCGCACGCTCGCCGAGGGCGCCTCCTCGTGGCGCGTGCGCCCGCAGCTCGCGATCGACCCCGCCGCGTTCGCCGACCTCGCGGCCGTCCCCGACCTCGCGGTGCCCGGCGACGTGCGGGCGGGAGCGCGACCGATCGTGACCGCGCCGCGCCCCTACCTGCGCTGGACGCCGGTGCCGCCGCCCGCCCTCGTCGCCCGCGACACGCTCGGCACCGGCGAGCAGCTCTCCCGGCTCGTCGTGCGGACCGGCCTGCCGAACGGACACCCCGACGGCGCCAAGACGAGCGAGCGCCACGTCCTGCCGCCCAAGGCGACCCAGCTCGAGGCCGAGACGGATGCCCGGTTCGACGCCGCGATCGGCTCGACGAGCGCCGCCGCGCAGAAGAAGCAGTACGCGATCGCGCTCGCCGAGCGCGGCACGCTCCTCGACAAGCGGCGACCCAGCCTCACCAACGCCAACGGCAGCCACCAGCAGCCGGGGATCGCGTTGCGCTCGCGGCCGGGCGCCAACCCCGACACCGCCGTCACGCTCGACGACATCGCCGCGCAGCGGGACACGCCGCTCGGTGAGGGTCAGTACGTCGTGCACGACACCGACCTGCTCACGCTCCCGTACCTGCCCGACCCGCACGCCGCGGGGATCGCGCTCGTGTTCTACGACGCGGGCGACCCGCACCTGCTGCCCGAGCCGCGGGTGCTGCAGGCCGTCGTGCTGCCGTTCCCGGGTGCATGGCCGCAGCTCGGGCCGCTGCGGATCGTGCTCACCGGCGGGCCGACGCTCTCGGCGCGACTGTCCGGCCGCAGGCTGCGGATCACCGTGCCGCCCGGCGAGCAGGTCCGCGTCGCGATCTCGTCGTCGCTGCGTTCGCAGGACCTCGCGGACTTCGGGTTGTGGCGCTCGCACCTGGCGAGCACGATCGACCCCGACGGCGACGGCCAGGCGTCCGAGGACGAGGTGATCGCCGCGGCGATCCTGCTGCGTGCCGCTGTGGCCGGCTGGACGTGGTGGCTGACGCCGTCCGCCGACCTGCGCCTGGTGCACGCCGTCCCGAAGCCCGTGCGCGCGCCCGAGCTCGTCGACCTGCGCGTGCTGCTGCGGCCGCCGGGTCTGCCGGTGGCCCTGCTGGGCGGGATCGTCGACGTGCACGGACCCAGCACCGACCGCCTCGTCGTGCGCGCGTCGTGGCGCGAGTGGGTCGACGACGTCGCGACGCCCGGACCGGTGCAGGTGGACCGCACCGACGTCGTCGTGAACTCGCCCGTGTGGGGCGGCGAGGAGCTCGGGCTGCTCTGGATGGTCGACCACACGCCGAACCCGACCGACGCGTTCGGCGCCGCCGGGATGGGCGTGCACCGGGCGATCCAGACCTTCACCGACACCCATCACCGCGACGTCACCTACACGCCGAGCGGGCCGACCCGATACGCGGAGTTCTTCCCGGCGGCCGACGTCCCGGACCCGGAGTCCCCGGCTCTCGCCGGCGCCCCGCGCACGCTCACGGTCGCGTCGTCGGCCCGTCCCGCGGGTGCGGAGATCGTCGACACCGTGCCGCTGCTGCGCTGGGAGACGGGTACCGAGCCCGACCAGCCGTTCGCGCTGCGACGTGTGCGCCGTTCGGGCGTGCGGATCTGGCTGCGGCGGCCGTGGTTCTCCTCGGGCGACGGCGAGCTGCTGGCCGTGCTGATCGCCGCCGGCGGCAACCCGCCGTCCGACGCCATCAGCCTGTGGGGCCGGGACCCGATCGTGCAGGGCGCTCAGGTCGCCGACGGCACGAGGCCGCCGCTCGTCGAGCCCGCGCACCTGCTCGCGGCCGCACTGTCCGGGGGCGGCTGGGTGCCGGACCGCACCGCTCGCCCCGTCGCGCTGCCGTCCACGTACCCGCTCGTCGACGTCGCCGGCACCCCGAACGCGCAGGTCTACGGCTACCGCCCCGAGTACCACCCCGACCGAGGGCAGTGGTACGTCGACGTCGCACTCGACGACGGCCCGCAGCTCTGGCCGTTCGTCCGCCTCGCGGTCGCGAGGTTCCAGCCGGACTCGATCGCCGGCTGCGCGCTCTCGCCCGTCGGGCTCACCTCGTGGGCTCAGCCGCTGCCGACCCGTACGACGACCGTCAACCGCCCGAACCCGCGCGCCGTCCGGGTCACCGTCACAGGCGCCGTCGGGTTCCTGCGGACCCGCGGACGCGGCGACGGTCGCCTCGCGACGGTCGGCGGCCAGCCGGGCGCGACGCGCTCGTCCGACGAGATCGACGCCGACGCCCCCGTCGGGCAGGCGCAGGTGCTCGACGACCTGCTGCGCCTCACGCGCGTCATGACCGCGAGCCTGCAGACCCTCGATGCCGGCGCGAGCGACCTGCAGTGGCGCACGGTCGCGACGCGCCGGCTCGCCGCGGTGGGCTTCGGCACCGAGTTCGACTTCAGGGTCACCTGGACCGGCGAGCTGCCCGCGGTCGGGGTTCCCGTCGGCACGCCGGGTGCGTCGCAGCGCTGGCGCGTGCTCGTCGAGGAGGTCGAGCTCATGGACGCCGACGACCCCGACCAGCCCAACCTCCAGGGTGCGACGACCACCACCCCCCGCACGGTCTACCTGGACACGATCGCGCTGTAGCCGGGTCGTCCCGGGGGCGAACGCGCCGATCGCTAGACGCAGAAGGGATTGCCCTCGGGGTCGGCCAGGACGATCCAGCTGCCGTTGCTGTCCGACCGCCGCTCGACCAGCCGACCGCCGAGCGCCTCGACCTCGGCCGCCGTCGCCTCCCGGTCCTCGACGCTGCAGTCCAGGTGGACCCAACCAGGGTCGAGGTTCGGCCGGTCGGTCTGCTGGAAGAGCAGCCGGGTGCGCCCCTCGCCGGGGTCGACGAGCACGTAGCCGTTCCCGGTCCCCACGGGCGTGCCGCCGACCAGCCGTGACCAGAACTCCGCCAGCCGCGCGGGCTCCCGCGCGTTGATCGTCACGCAGCTCACGACGACGAGTGCAGCCATGGCCGGACTGTAGCGGCGGGTGCTCACATCCGTCCGGGACGTGTCGTCGCGTCCCGCCCGTCATCGCGCACCGTCCCGGTCCGGCTGGACGGCCGGCCCGGGCGGACCGTTCCGGAGGCGGCCGAGGGCGTCGCGGAACGTGTAGACCATCGCGGACCGCACGCTCGTGCCCGACGTCGTCGCCGGCGCGCGGAGCTGCCGCTCGACCCCGAGGTCGAGGCGGTGCACCTCATGGTGGTGGAACCCGCACAAAAGCACGGCGTTGTCGAGGTCGCTCGGACCGCCGTGCCGGTCCCACCAGCGGATGTGGTGGACCTCGCAGCAGGACGCCACGGTGCCGCACCCGTTCCAGGAGCACGCCCGGTCGCGCGCGACGACGGCCAGACGCTGCGCGGGCGTGAAGTGCCGCCGCGCGCGTCCGACGTCGAGCGGCAGCCCGCGCCCGTCGAGCACGACCCGTGTCATCGCGCAGTCGCACAGCGCGGTCGCCAGCTCGTGCGGCGAGAGCACCGTGCCGTCCGACGTCGTCGCCGGAGGATGCGGCCGGAGCTCGACGGACGTCTCCCCGGCCTCGAGCTCCTGCCGCCGTCGACGGACCTCGTGCCACGCTTCCGCGGGGACGAGCAGGCATACCTGCGGCACGACGCCCGGCGTGACCAGACCAGGCACCACACCGCCGTCACCCCCGCCGGCGCCCTCCCGACCCCGCGCGCCCGGCGCGGGCTCGGCGCCGGCAGGGGCACTCTCATCCGGCCGGGTCTCAGCGAGCGGCGTCTCGCCGCACCCGCTCTGCGCCGCCGGCGACCAACCGCGCCCCAGGGCGTGGCCGGCGAGCGCGGCGAGCGCGTCCGCGTTGGCCTGCTCGTGCGTGCGGTCCTCGTCGGACCGGTGCCCTGTGGCGTCGAGCGCGCGCTGCAGCGCCTGTCCGGCCAGCGGGTCGAGCCGACCCTTGAGATGCGTGCCGTCGGGCGTGTGCGTGAGGACGAGGTACCGCTCGCGCCGGCCGCGCTCCCGTTCGTCGTCGAGCGGCGCGGGGTCGTAGCCCGCGACGAGTGCCGCGAGGTCGCGCGTGAAGGTCCGGTCGTCGGTGCCGTGCGCGAGCTCGACGACCGCGGCCTGACCCTCCGACGACCGCAGGAACGCGGCGACGGTCTGCGATGCGCCCGCGAGGGTGCGCGCGAGTGCATCGACGTGGCGCTCGGGCACGTGACCGCCCAGGACCGCGGCGCGCACGTCCGGCAGCGCCGCCAAGGCCTGCGCGGACCGCACCTGCTGCTCCGCCCGCCACCGCGACGCTCCGAGCGCCCGGGCGCGCTGGTCGAGGAGCTCGCGTTCGTTGCCGAGGCGCTCCGCAGCCTCACGCTGCGCGACGAGCAGAGGCGCACGCAGTCCGACGACGAGCGCGGGCAGCCGATCGAGCACCGCAAGAGCCCGAGCCCGCGCACCCACGGACCACGTGTCCGCCCGGTCGACCGAACCGACGAGCCCGACCAGCTCGTCCGCGACGGCCGCGAGCCGGCCGAGTGCGCGCCCCTCCTCGTCGAGCGCAACGGAGGCAGGAGCGAGATCCCGCCCCGCACCCTCGTCGACGACGCATGATTCGAACACGTGTTCGACTATAGTCCAACCGTGACGAATCGGGCAACGCCCACGCGCCCCCCGCGGTCGCCGCAGATCAGGAGTGTCCACGAATCAAGACAGGATTGGTTGGGTATGGACAGGACGCGCACTCGTCCCTACTGTTCCGAGTGTTCTGATCGGGTAACTCGGAATAGGCCGAGCCCCGCCGTCGCACTGGGAGCGCCCCGACCATGAAGTTCACCTTCACCCGCCGGTCCTCACGCCTGGCCGCCGTCCTCGCCGCCGCGTCGCTGCTGGCGGTGACCGGGTGCAGCTCGTCCGACGACCCGGGCACCGGCTCGACGCAGACGGCCGGCTCGTCCGAGGCGCCCGCGAGCGAGGCGCCCGTCGAGGAGACGTCGATCGACCTCGTCGGCTTCGCCGTCATCCAGGCCGCGTACGACGACCTCGCGGCAGGGTTCGCGCAGACGGACGCCGGCGCGGGCGTCACGGTCAAGGGCTCGTTCGGCGCCAGCGGCGCCCAGAGCCGCGCCGTGATCGCCGGCCAGGACGCCGACCTCGTCGCGCTGTCGCTGACGCCGGACGTCGACAACATCGTCAAGGAGGGCCTGATCCCGGAGGACTGGAACACGGACCCGCAGAAGGGCATCGTGTCCGACTCGGTCGTCGTGATCGCGGTCCGCAAGGGCAACCCGAAGAACATCCAGGGCTGGGACGACATCGTCAAGGACGGCGTCGGCATCGTCACGGCGGACCCCGGGACGTCGGGCTCCGCGAAGTGGAACCTGCTCGGCGCGTACACGCACGGGCTCGGCGACAACAACGACAAGGCCGCCGCCGAGGCGTACCTGCAGCAGTTCATCGACCACGTCGTGAGCTGGAACGACTCGGGCCGCACCGCGACGGACGCGTTCGTCAAGGGCACCGGCGACGTGCTCATCTCCTACGAGAACGAGGCGATCGCCGCCCGCGCCGCGGACGTCGAGCTCGACTACGTGGTCCCGGACTCGACGTTCCTCATCGAGAACCCGGCCGCCACGACGACGGACGCAGCGCAGCAGGCCAAGGACTTCCTCACCTTCGTCCGGTCCGACGAGGGTCAGCAGATCCTCGTGGCGCACGGCTTCCGCTCGCCGTTCGGCGTCGAGCCGACCGCGGACGTCGTGGGCGCGAACGACCCGTCCGACCCGTTCCCCGCGCCGGCCAGGATCTGGACGGTCGAGGACCTCGGCGGATGGAGCGTCGTGAACGACGAGCTGTTCGGCAAGGAAGACGGCCTCGTGACGCAGCTGCGGGGCTGACGTGTCGCTCGTCGCACAGGTCGACCGGGCGACGCCCACCGCCCGCGGGCGGGGGCGTCGCCCCGGCGAGCTGACACGCGGGGCCGGTCTCGGTCTCGGGATCGGCGTGCTGTGGCTCAGCCTGCTCGTGCTGCTGCCGATCGCGGCGATCGTCTCGACGGCGTTCGAGGACGGGATCGCGGGGTTCTGGGAAGCGATCACCGACCCGGAGGCCCTCGCGGCGATCCGCTTCACGGTCGGGGCGGCCGCGCTCGTCACGCTCGTCAACGCCGTGATCGGGACGTTGATCGCCTGGGTGCTGGTCCGTGACCAGTTCCCGGGCAAGCGGATCCTCGAGGTCATCATCGACATCCCGTTCGCGCTCCCGACGATCGTCGCGGGCCTGGTGCTCATCACGTTGTACGGGCCGGGCGGGCCGTTCGGGATCAACCTCGTCGGGACGCAGGCGGGCGTGGTGCTGGCGCTGCTGTTCGTCACGCTGCCGTTCGTCGTGCGCTCGGTGCAGCCCGTGCTGATCGACGCGGACCGCGAGGTCGAGCAGGCCGCGGCCTCGCTCGGCGCCTCGGGTTTCGTGATCTTCCGTCGCGTCATCCTCCCGACGATCACGCCCGCCGTGGTCTCCGGCGCCGCGCTCAGCTTCGCGCGTGCGCTCGGCGAGTTCGGCTCCGTGATCCTCATCTCCGCCAACCTGATCGGGAAGACCCAGGTGTCCTCGTCGTACATCCTCAAGATGATCGAGTCGCAGGAGCCGGTGGCCGCCGCGGCCGTCGCGACCCTGCTGCTCGGCGTCGCCGTCGTCGTGCTCGTGATGCTCGACGTCATCCAGCGCCGGACGGCCCGCCGTGGTTGACGTCCTGGAACCCGAAGCCCCGACGAGGTCGCCGAGGAACGGCCGCGGCCGCGGATCCGACGAGGGTGTGGCGCCGCAGGTGCGGCGCGCGCGTCGTCGTCGGACCCGTACCACGTGGGTGCTGCGCACGATCGCGGTGCTGTACGTGACCGGCCTCGTCGCACTGCCGGTCGCGTCGGTCGTCCAGCACACGTTCGCCGACGGCCTCGCACCTGTGATCGAGGTCATCACGTCCGAGGACTTCCTCGCGGCGCTGCGCCTGACGGCCATCGTGGCGGGCATCGCCGTGACCATCAACACGGTGTTCGGCGTCGGGATGTCGTTGCTGCTGGTGCGCTACCGGTTCCGGGGCCGCCGATTCATCTCGGCGGTCATCGACCTGCCGGTGTCGATCTCCCCGATCGTCGTCGGCGTCGCGCTGATCCTCGTGTACGGCTCGTACGGGTGGTTCGGCGGCGCGCTCGAGGACGCGGGCTTCCGGGTCATCTTCGCCGTGCCGGGCATGGTGCTCGCGACGGTCCTGGTCTCGCTGCCTCTCGTGCTGCGGGAGATCGTGCCGACGCTCGAGGAGGCCGGCATCGAGCAGGAGCAGGCGGCGCAGTCGCTCGGCGCGGGTCCGTGGCAGCGGTTCTGGCGTATCACGCTCCCGACGATCAAGTGGGCGCTGGCGTACGGCGTCGCGCTCAGCCTGGCGCGGTCGATGGGTGAGTTCGGAGCGGTCCGTGTCGTGTCCGGCTCGGTCGCGGGCGTGTCCCAGACCCTCACGCTCTACGTCAACGACTCGTACCAGGAGTTCGGCGCGCAAGCCCAGCAGCAGGCCTTCGCCGCTGCGTTCGTTCTCATGGCGATCGCCGTCGTGCTGATCGTCGTCATCGCCGCGTTGCGGCCCAAGGAGGACAGGTCATGAGCCAGCATCCGGGACGGTCCGGCGGACGTTCGGGTGAGCCGTCGGGGATCGTCGTGCGGGGCGTGCACCGCAAGTTCGGCGACTTCGTCGCGCTCGACGACGTGGACCTGGAGGTCAAGCCCGGCGGGCTGACCGCGCTGCTCGGCCCGTCCGGCGGCGGGAAGTCGACGCTGCTGCGCATCATCGCCGGCCTGGACTACCCGGACCGCGGCACGGTCGAGATCGCGGGCCAGGACGCGACGTTCCTGCCGCCGCAGCGGCGCTCGGTGGGCTTCGTCTTCCAGCACTACGCGGCGTTCAAGCACCTGACCACGGCGCGCAACGTCGCGTTCGGGCTCGAGATCCGCAAGCGTCCCAAGAACGAGGTCGCCGAGAAGGTGCAGGAGCTCCTCGAGCTGGTGCACCTCGAGCAGTTCGCCGACCGCCTGCCGTCACAGCTCTCGGGCGGTCAGCGCCAGCGCATGGCGTTGGCCCGCGCGCTCGCGGTCGAGCCCGAGGTCCTCCTGCTCGACGAGCCGTTCGGCGCGCTCGACGCCAAGGTCCGCAAGGAGCTGCGCGACTGGTTGCGCCGCCTGCACGACGAGGTCCACGTCACCACCCTGTTCGTCACGCACGACCAGGAGGAGGCGCTCGAGGTGGCCGACGAGATCGTCGTCATCAACGAGGGCCGCATCGAGCAGGTCGGCTCGCCGGGCGACCTGTACGACCGACCGGCCAACGACTTCGTCATGTCCTTCCTCGGTCCGGTCACGCGCCTCGCGGGCGAGCTCGTGCGCCCGCACGACGTCGAGGTGCTTCTCGACGAGCGCGCCGGGGCGGTCGAGGTCACCGTGACCAAGCTCCTGCGCGTGGGGTACGAGGTCAGGGCGGAGACGCTCGCGGCGGACGGCTCGACGCCGTGGGTGCAGCTCAACCGCGTCCAGGTCGACGAGCTCGGGTTGCAGGTCGGCGCCGTCGTCTGGCTGCGCGCGCTCGTCGTGCGCGCGGCGGCCTGAGGCCGTCGTGCACGTCTCCGCGAAGGTGGACTACGCCGTCCGCGCCCTGCTGCTGCTGGCCGAGCATGCACCGGCGCTCGTCACGGTCGAGACGCTGAGCGTCGAGCAGGACCTGCCGCGCGGGTACGCCGAGGGGATCCTCAACGAGCTGCGCAAGCACGGGTTCGTCGTCGGCAAGCGCGGGGTGGGCGGGGGCTACCAGCTCGCGCGGCCCGCCGCGACGATCCGCGTCGGTGACGTGGTCAGCGATCTGGAGGGGCCGTTCGTCACGGTGCGGGCGGCCGCGCCGGACACGCTCGACTACACCGGCGTCGCGCAGCACGTGCCGTCACTGTGGGGTGCCGTCGACGACCGCCTGCACGACGTGCTCGACGCCGTGTCGCTCGCGGACCTGCTCGTCGGAAGGCTGCCTGCGCCCTCGTCGTCGTGACGGTGGACGCGACGCTCGTCGGGACGGTGGAGGGCCGTGCCGACGAGCGTCGTCGCGTGGGGAACAATGGGCGCCATGCGGATCTCGGCCAAGGCGGACTATGCGGTGCGGGCGTGCGCCGAGCTCGCGTTGGCGGACGCGACCGGCCGCGGTGAGCCCGTCGCCGTCGAGACGCTCGCGCAGGGCCAGGGCCTTCCGACGAGCTTCCTCGAGCGGATCCTGGCGGACCTGCGCCGCGGGGGTGTCGTCGTGAGCGTGCGCGGCCGGTCCGGCGGCTACCGCCTGGCGCGCTCGGCGGCGGAGATCACGCTCGCCGACGTCATGCGTGCGGTCGAGGGTCCGCTCGTCACCGTTCGCGACGAGCGTCCGCCGTCGCTCACCTACGAGGGCTCGGCGGCGTCGCTGCTGGACGTCTGGGTCGCGCTGCGGGTCAGCGTCCGGGACGTGCTCGACGAGGTGACGTTGGCCGACCTCGTCGGCGGCGAGCTGCCGACGTCGGTCCGTTCCATGCTCGGCCGGGCCGACGCGTGGGAGAACCCCTGAGCCGACGTGACGGACGCTGATCCGTCTCAGATCGTGGACGCGGGTTGATAAACAAGTCAACCGGTCGGGATTATCGGGAAATCTTGTTCCGCCGATCGTGAGGCTGCCCGATGCCCCAGCTCCTCCTCCTGGCCGTCGTCGGCCTCGCCGCCCAGCTCGTCGACGGCGCGCTCGGCATGGCGTACGGGGTGACCTCGACGACGCTCCTCCTGGCGATCGGCACCAACCCCGCCGCAGCGTCGGCGACGGTGCACCTGGCCGAGATCGGCACGACGCTCGCGTCCGGCGTCTCGCACTGGAAGTTCGGGAACGTCGACTGGAAGGTCGTCTGGCGGGTCGGCGTGCCCGGCGCGATCGGCTCGTTCCTCGGCGCGACCGTCCTCGCCCGGCTCGCGACCGACGCCGCCGCACCCGTGATGTCCGGCATCCTGCTGGCGCTCGGCACGTACATCCTCATCCGGTTCACGTTCAAGGGCCTGCGCAAGGACCGGCTCGGCCTGCCCGTGCGCAAGCGCTTCCTCGCGCCGCTCGGCCTGTTCGCCGGCTTCGTCGACGCGACCGGTGGCGGCGGCTGGGGCCCGGTCGGCACGCCGGCGCTGCTCGCGTCCGGCCGGATGGAGCCGCGCAAGGTCATCGGCTCGATCGACACGTCCGAGTTCCTCGTCGCGATCGCCGCGTCCCTGGGCTTCCTGTTCTCGCTCGGCTCGCAGGGCATTGACTTCGGGTGGGTGCTCGCCCTGCTGATCGGCGGCCTGATCGCCGCGCCGATCGCCGCGTGGCTGGTGCGGATCATCCCGCCGCGCATCCTCGGTTCGGCCGTCGGTGGCCTGATCGTGCTCACCAACACCCGCACGATCATCCGGTCCGAGGCCGTGGGGCTGAAGGGCACCCCGGCCGAGGCGGCGATCCTGCTGGTCGTCGCCCTCGTCTGGGTCGCCGCGATCGTCTGGTCCGTCCGCGCCTACCGCCGCGAGCAGGCCGCCGAGGCCGCCGAGTTGCAGCAGATCGCCGACGACGAGACCGCGGTGGCCACGCCGGCGAACGACACGCTCGCCACGGCCTGACGCCGTCCGCGCCCGAACCGCCGATGGGCGGTGGGCGGCGGGCGTGTCAGCCGGTGGGCGTGTCAGTCAGCCGGCGCGTCAGCCCGCGGGCGTCGCCGCAGCCGCTGCGGCGGCCGCAGCCGGGAGGGCCGCCTCGATGCGGGAGACCGCCTCGTCGTCGTGCGCGGCCGAGACGAACCACGCCTCGAACGGAGACGGCGGCGCGTAGACGCCCGCCTCGAGCAGCGCGTGGAAGAACGCGCCGTAGCGCCAGTGCTCGGTCGCCTTGACCGCGTCGTAGTCGCGCGCGCCGTTGGTGGCCGCGTCGACGCCGAACATGATCGAGAACAGCGAGCCGGCCCACTGCATCGCGTGCGGGACGCCGGCGTCGGCGAGCGACTTGGACACCGCGTCGCGCAGGCGGGCGGAGGCCTCGCCGACGGTCCGGTAGACGGACTGGTCCGCGAGGCGCAGCGTCGCGAGGCCCGCGGCGGTCGCGACCGGGTTCCCGGACAGCGTGCCCGCCTGGTAGACCGGCCCGGTCGGCGCGAGCTGCGACATCACGTCGCGTCGGCCGCCCACGGCCGCGACCGGCAGGCCGCCGCCGATGACCTTGCCGAACGTGAACAGGTCCGGCGACCAGCCCTCGCGCAGGCCCTCGAGCCCCCACCAGCCGGAGTAGCCGACCCGGAAGCCCGTGAGCACCTCGTCCTTGACGAACAGCGCGCCGTGCTCGTGCGTGATCCGGCGGATCGCGGCGTTGAAGCCGGGCACCGGCGGCACGACGCCCATGTTGGCGGGCGCGGCCTCGGCGATGACGGCCGCGATGCGCGGACCGTGCTCGGCGAACACGGCCTCGAGCGCCTCGACGGAGTTGTACGGCACGACGATCGTGTCGGCGACGACCGCGGCGGGCACGCCCGCCGAGTCCGGCAGCCCGAGCGTCGCGACGCCGGAGCCGGCCGAGGCCAGCAGCGCGTCGACGTGCCCGTGGTACCCGCCGGCGAACTTCACGACGAGGTCGCGGCCCGTGACGGCGCGCGCCAGGCGCAGTGCGGTCATCGTCGCCTCGGTGCCGGTCGACACGAGCCGTACCTGCTCGGCGGGGGGCACGCGGTGCCGGATCGCCTCGGCCAGGTCGATCTCGGTCTCGGTCGGCGCACCGAAGCTCAGGCCGCGCGCGGCGGCCTCCTGGACCGCGGCGACGACCTCGGGGTGCGCGTGGCCGAGCAGCGCCGGCCCCCAGGACCCGACGAGGTCGACGTACTCGCGGCCCTCGATGTCCGTGACGTAGGCGCCGCGCGCCGACGCCAGGAACAGCGGCGTGCCCCCGACAGCGCCGAAGGCGCGCACGGGTGAGTTGACGCCGCCAGGGATCACGGCCTGGGCGTGGGCGAACACCTCGGCGTTCGTCGGGCTCATCGGGACTCCTCTGCCAGCCATCCGGCCAGCTCTGTCGCGTGGTACGTGAGTACGTGATCGGCACCTGCACGCCTGATGCTGAGCACGGACTCGTAGATCGCCCGTTCGCGCTCGATCCAGCCCGCGGCGGCGGCGGCCTCGAGCATCGCGTACTCACCCGAGACGGCGTACGCCGCCACCGGTACGGGTGACGTCGCGGCGACGTCGGCGAGCACGTCCAGGTAGCTCATCGCGGGCTTGACCATGACGATGTCCGCGCCCTCGGCGACGTCGATCGCGACCTCGCGCGCCGCCTCACGCCGGTTCGCGGGGTCCAGCTGGTAGGTCCGGCGGTCGCCCTGGAGCTGCGACTCGACCGCGTCCCGGAACGGCCCGTAGAACGCGGAGGCGTACTTGGCCGCGTAGGCCAGCACCGCGACCTCGTCGTACCCGGCGCCGTCCAGCGCGTCGCGCACGACGCCCACCTGGCCGTCCATCATCCCGCTCAGCCCGACGAGGTCCGCCCCGGCCGCCGCCTGCGCGAGCGCCATGTCGGCGTAGCGCACCAGCGTCGCGTCGTTGTCGACGCGCCCGTCCGGCGTCAGCACGCCGCAGTGGCCGTGGTCCGTGAACTCGTCCAGGCACAGGTCCGCCTGCACGACGAGACCGCCCGCGGCCTGCGCCGTCGCCACCGCGATCGCCCGGTTGAGGATCCCGTCCGACGAGGTCGCCTGCGTACCCGTGGCGTCGCGGACCTCCGGGACCGCGAACAGCATCACGCCGCCGAGCCCGGCCCCGACCGCGCCGTCGACCGCCCCCTTGAGCGACTCCAGCGTGTGCTGCACGACGCCCGGCATCGACGGGATCGGGCGCGGCTCGGTCAGCCCCTCGCGCACGAACACCGGCAGCACCAGCCGGCGTGGGTGCAGGTCGGTCTCGCTCGTGAGCCGGCGCATCGCCGCGGACGCGCGCAGCCGGCGCGGCCGGATCCGGCCGGGGTTCGGGTTGGTCATGGCGCCTCCTGCGGTCGGGTCCCATCGTCGCGCACGCCGCCGACCCCCCGCGCCGCGGTCCGTTCACGCGTGGTCAGTTCACGCGTGGTCTGTGCACGCGCGGTGCGTTCATCCGCGTCCGCCCGCGCCGCTGCCCGTTCATCCGCGTCTGCCCCCGCCGCTGCCCGTCCATGCGCGGCCCGCGTGAGCGCGTCGACGAGCCCGGTCATGGTCTGCTGCTCCGCGGTCGCGGCGAGCTCCAGGCCCAGGCGGTCGGCCTCCGCGGCGGTCGTCGGACCGATCGCCACGAGCAGTGTGCCCGTCGGGGGCGGTCCCAGGTGCTCGACGAGTGCGCGCACCGTGCTGGCCGACGTGAGCAGCGCGGCGTGGATCGCACCGCCCCGCCAGGCCGCGCGGACCTCGTCGGACGGCGGCGGCGCCTGCACCGTCCGGTAGGCGATCACCTCGTCGACCTGCCACCCCCGCGCCCGCAGCCCGTCGGCCACCGTGCTGGCAGCCAGGTCCCCGCGCGCGAACACCACCCTCGCGCCCCCCTCCCCCCGCCCCGGGTGGCCTTCCCGCCGCCCCGCGGCGGGTTCTCCACCCACAGCAACGCCGGCCGCCGCCTCGGGCTGGCCCGCCGCGTCGGCAGGGTTGATTGCGGTGTCGAGGTGGCTCACCGCGCTGGCAGGTCGAACCGGGTGGACTTCCCCCCGCCCGGCAGCGGATTCTCCACCCACCGCGGCGTCGGACGCCGGGTCGAGGTGGCTCGCCGCGTCGTCGGCTCGATCCGGGTGGACTTCCCGCCGCCCGGCAGCGGGTTCTCCACCCACAGCAACGCCGGCCGCCGCCTCGGGCTGGCCCGCCGCGTCGGCAGGGTTGATCGCGGTGTCGAGGTGGCTCACCGCGCTGGCAGGTCGAACCGGGTGGCCTTCCCCCTGCCCGGCAGCGGGTTCTCCACCCACTGCGGCGTCGGACGCCGGGTCGAGGTGGCTCGCCGCGTCGTCGGGTCGATCCGGGTGGACTTCCCGCCGCTCGGGAGCGGGTTGTCCACCCACGGCGGCGCGGGCCGCCGGGTCGGGCTGGCCCGCTGCGGTGGCGGGGTCGGTCGGAGAGGCGAGGTAGCTCGCCGCGTCGGCAGGTCGGTCCGGGTGGACTTCTCGCCGCCCAACAGCGGGTTCTCCACCCACCGCCGTGTCGGGCGTCGGCTCGGGCTGGCCCGCTGCGGTGGCGGGGTTGGTCGGACGGACGAGGGGGCTCGCCGCGTCGGCGGGTCGGTCCGGGTGGACTTCTCGCCGCTCGGCGGCGGGGTGTCCACCCGTGGGAGCGGTGGGGAACTGGGTGACGAGGGTGGTGGCCGTGGAGGGGCCGCGGGGGGTCAGGGTCGGGGGGACGGCGTGGTCCTCGAGGGCGCGGGCGGTGCCGGGGCCGACGGCGGCGACCTGGACGGCGCCGTCGGTCAGCAGCGATGCGAGGGTGCGGCCGGCGGCGCGGGCGCGGGCGTCGAGCACGGGAACGGCCGCGCCGCTGGTCACGACGAGCCAGCGGTACCAGCCGGCGCCGAGCGCCAGGAGGGCGTCGTCGAGGGGCTGTGTCGGCTCGGGCGGCTCGATCGCGATGAGCGGGACGAGCTCGGGCGTCGCGCCGGCGGCGGCGAGGGCGATGACTGCGCCGGACTGGCCCGCGGTCGGCCGCGGGACGAGCACGCGCCAGCCGGCGAGGGGGCCGGCGGCCGCAGACTCGTCCGGACCCGTGCCGGCGAGGGGGACGGCGGCCGCAGACTCGTCCGGACCCGTGCCGGCGACGGGGCCGGTGGCCGCAGACCCGTCCGGACCCGTTGCGGAGCCGGTGCCGGTCACGCGCCCGGCCCCAGGGGTGCCAGCTCGGCTGCTCCTTGTTCGAGCAGCAGGTCGGCGAGCTGCGCGCCGAGTGAGCGAGCCATGGCCTCGTCGGGCAGGTCGGCGTGGTCCGCGGACGCGGCGGCGCCGAGATCGGGTGCGGACGCGTCGGGACGGGGCGGTGCCACGTGTGCGCGGCGCGCCTCGGCGACGGCGCCGTGGCGCAGGGTGCGGGAGCCGTCGGTGCTGGCGACGACGGCCTCAAGAGTCAGGCGCGCGCCGACCAGGTGCGCGATCGCACCGACCGGTGCGGCGCAGCCGGCCTCGAGCCGGGCCAGCAGGGCGCGTTCGGCGGCGACCGCCAACCGGGTGGGCCGGTCGTCGAGCGCGGCCAGCGCGCGCGCGAGCGGAGTCGTCGGGTCCGCGAGGTCGGCCGTGCGGACCTCGACCGCGAGCGCACCCTGACCGGGGGCGGGCAGCATGACCGTGTCGTCGAGCACCTCGGTGACCGCGTCGAGGCGGCCGAGCCGGGCGAGGCCCGCGCGGGCGAGCAGGATGGCGTCCAGGTCGCCCGGGCCGTCGGGGTGGCCGGCGACGCGGCCGAGCCGGGTGTCGACGTTGCCGCGGATGTCGACGACGACGAGGTCCGGGCGGGCCGCGAGGAGCTGCGCGGCGCGGCGCGGCGAGCCGGTGCCGACGCGCGCGCCGGGCGGCAGGTCGCGCAGCGCGAGGCCGTCGCGCGCGCACAGCACGTCGTGCGGGTCCTCGCGCGGGGGCACCGCGGCGATGGTCAGGCCCGGCGCCGCGGCGGTCGGCAGGTCCTTGAGCGAGTGCACCGCGACGTCGCAGCGGCCGTCGAGCAGCGCGTCGCGCAGCGCGGTGACGAACACCCCGGTGCCGCCCAGGCTCGCGAGGCTGCCCGTGAGCCGGTCTCCGTCGGTGCGCACGTGCACCGTCTCGGTCTCGAACCCGCCGAGGCGCGAGAGGTCCGCGGCGACGTGGCCGGTCTGCGTGAGGGCGAGCCGGGACGCACGCGTCCCGATCCGTACCAGGGGTGGCATGCCGCCAGTCTCCCCGACGCCGATGCACGTGTCGAAGTCGCGTGGTGAATGCAGCGCACCGTGCATTTCCGCCGGGAAATGACGACCCGTCAGAAAATGTCGCCGACGGCTCGGAAATGGGCCGTCGCGCGCGACCCGTAAGGAATTCTCGCGCGCAGCGGATCGCTCGGGTCCGGCCGGACGGATGTCTGTCCGGTGTCAGACGAGAGCGCGTGCGGCGGACTCGGCCTGCGGGATGACGCTCGCCAGCCCGTTGCCGGCGAACCAGGCACCGCAGGCCGCCAGCCGCGGCGCGCGGTCGTCGTCGGCGGCGGACGCGAGCGCCGCAGCGACCCGCGCGGTGGCCTCGCGATGAGCCGCGCTCGGGCGCGGCAGCGCCTGGCTCCAGCGCACGACGGCGTCGCCGAGCAGGTCCGTGCGGTCGAGCGGGACGCCGAGCAGCACCGACGCGTCGGCAAGTCCCTGCGTGACGAGGTCGAAGTCGCCCAGGTCGGCGCCCGCGCCCTCGTCGGACCCGGACGCGGACGCGGATCTGGAGGTGGATCCGGATCCGGACCCAGCCGGTGCGCGACCGTACGAGAGCCGCACGACGTGCCGTCCCGCGCCGGCCTGCTCGGCGAGCCACGGCCACTTCGCGGTCGCGTGCGTGAGCGCCTTTGCGCGGACGTCGGTGGCGCCGCGCCCGACGAGCACGCCCGTACCGCGCGGAGCATCGTCGAGCCCGGCCGCGCCCGACCCCCTCGCACCCGCCCCACTCGCACCCGCCACGCCCGGTCCCACCCCGCGCGAGGACAGCACGAGCGTGACGAGCCGGACGTCGGCGCCGTCGTCGAGCCGCACGTCGGCGAGGTCGGGCAGGAGCGCACCGAGCGCGTCGAGGCCCTGCGGGCAGGCGACGACGAGCCGTCGAGCGCGCACGGTCCCGCCGCGGTGCGTGACCAGGACGTCGGGCCGACCGCCGCCGTCCGATGCGGCAACGGGCTCCACCCGGGTCACGGGCGAGCGCAGCAGCACCGTCGCGCCGTGGGCCGCCAGGTCGGTGCGCAACGCGTCGACCAGCGTGTGCAGGCCGCCGCGCAGGCCGAGCACCGCGGCGCCCGCGGGTGCGGCCGCACGCAGCGTGGCGACGGCGACGGCGAGCGAGCGGTGCGTGGCGAGGGCCGCGGTCAGGCCGGGCGCGACCGCGTCGACCGCGAGATCGTCGGGGTCGGCAGCGTGCACGCCTCCGACGACCGGGCGCACGAGCCGGTCCACGACCCGAGCGCCCATGCGCCGCCGGACGAGCTCGCCGAGGCTCGTCGCCGAGCGCCCGACACGTGCGGGCAGCCAGCGGTCTGCCGCGGCGCGGGCGGCGCCGAGCGTGCCGAGCGTGCGCCGCACGTCGCGCGACCACGGCTGGGACGGGATGCCGAGCAGCCCCGTGCGCGGCAGCGGGCCGTCGCCCGACGGCAGGTGCACCCAGGACCCCAGCGCGGCGGGCGACACGACGGCGTCGCCCAGCCCGAGGTCGGCGAGGAACGCGACGACCGTGCCGCCGCGCGTCGCGAACGACTCCGCGCCGGCGTCGAGCCGCAGCCCCGCCACCTCGTGCGCGCGCACCGCACCACCGGCCGCGTCGCGCGCCTCGAGCACGAGCGTGCGCAGTCCGGCGCGCGCGAGCGTGCGCGCGGCGACGAGCCCGGCCAACCCGCCGCCGACGACGACGGCATCGACGACGACGGCGTCGAGGACGACGCCCTCGTCGCGCGCCGGCGAGCTCGTCGGGACGGGCGTGCTCACAGCGAGTGGACCAGCCCGACGAGACGCGTCAGCACCTCGGGATCGGTGTCCGGCGGCACGCCGTGGCCCAGGTTGACCACGTGCCCGGGGGCGCTCGCGCCGCGCGCGACGACGTCACGGACGTGCGCCTCGAGCACCGGCCAGGGCGCGGCCAGCAGCGCGGGGTCGATGTTGCCCTGCACGGGCGTGCGCCCGCCGAGCCGGCGGATCGCCTCGTCGAGCGGGATGCGGTAGTCCACGCCGACGACGTCGGCGCCGACGTCCCGCATCGCCGCGAGCAGCTCGCCCGTGCCGGTGCCGAAGTGCACGGTGCGCACGTCGAGGTCGGCGACGTGGCCGAGCGCGCGGGCCGAGGCGGGCGCGACGTGCTGGACGTAGTCGGGCAGCGACAGCGCACCCGCCCAGGAGTCGAACAGCTGCGCCGCGGAGGCGCCCGCGAGCACCTGCGCGCGCAGGAACGCGCCGGTCACGTCGGCGGCCCACCCGGTCAGCGCGCGCCACGTCTCGGGGTCCGCGTGCATGAGCGTGCGGGCCGCGAGGTGGTCGCGCGACGGACCGCCCTCGACGAGGTAGGCGGCGAGCGTGAACGGGGCGCCGGCGAACCCGATCAGCGGCGTCCCGCCGAGCCCCGCGACGGTCAGCGCGACCCCCGCGGAGACGGGCGCCAGCGCCTCGTCGGACAGCGTGAGCTCGCGCAGCCGCGCGACGTCGTCGGCCGTGCGCACGGGCGAGCCCATCACGGGTCCGACGCCCGGCTTGATCTCGACGTCCACCCCGGCCAGCCGCAGCGGCACGACGATGTCCGAGAAGAAGATCGCCGCGTCCACGCCGTGCCGACGCACCGGCTGCAGCGTGATCTCGGACGCGAGCTCCGGGTCGAGGCACGCCTCGAGCATCGCGGTGCCGACGCGGGCCGCCCGGTACTCCGGCAGCGACCGCCCGGCCTGGCGCATGAACCACACCGGCAGGCGTTCCGGGCGGTCCCCGGAATAGGCACGCACCAAATCAGAATGTGACGTGCGTCGCTCGACGAGGGGATGTCCTGCGGGAAGTGGCACCCGTCGATTGTGCCCGACGAAAATGCGGGTGGTTGAATCGGCCCCGTGGTGCTGCTGTCCCTCGTCGCATCGCATCGTGATCTCGACCTCGCCGTGCTCGAACGTCTCTCGTCGGACGTGCACGCCGTGGGTCGTGAGCTGGTCGGTGCATCGCCCTACGTGACCGGTGCCGTCGTCGTCGCGACGTGCAACCGGTACGAGCTGTACCTGGACGTCGACGACGTGGCCCACACCCCCCAGGCGCGCGCGGCGGTCGCCGCGACGGTCGCGGCCCGCTCGGGCTACGACCCGACGAGCGTCGGCCGCCACCTGCAGGCGCTCGTCGGCACCGACGCCGCGGCGCACCTGTTCGCGGTCGCGTGCGGGCTCGAGTCGATGGTGGTCGGTGAGCGGGAGATCGCCGGGCAGGTCAGGCGCGCGCTGAGCACCGCGCGCCACGACGGGACCACGACGAGTGCGCTGGAGAGCCTGTTCCAGGCGTCCTCGCGCGTGTCACGCTCCGTCGAGGCGCGCACGGGTCTGGGCGCGGCGGGCCGATCCGTGGTCGGGGTGGCCCTGGACATCGCGCAGGGCGGGCTCGCGCGGTGGCAGGGGGTGCGGTGCGTGCTCGTCGGGACGGGCTCGTACGCGGGTGCGACGCTTGCGGCCCTCAAGTCGCGCGGCTGCCACGACATCCGGGTGTACTCCCCGAGCGGTCGGGCCGGGGCGTTCGCCGCCGCACGCGGCGTGGTCGCGGTGCCGGCGGGCGCCGACCTGGCGGCCGAGCTCGCGGGTGTCGACCTCGTCGTCGCGTGCTCGGGCGCCGCGGGGGCGGTGCTGACGGTCGACGCGCTGGCCGAGGCGCGCGCCGGTTCGGAGCACCCGCTCACGGTGGTCGACCTGGCGCTGCGCCACGACGTGGACCCGGGAGTGCACTCGCTGCCGGGCGTCCGGCTGATCTCGCTGACCACGGTCGCGCAGCACGCACCCGCGGAGCGCGCCGCGGTGGCCGACGCGCGCCTGATCGTCGAGCGGGCAGCCGCGGAGTACGAGGCGGGGCGTCGCGAGCGCGAGTGGAACCCCGCGGTCCTCGCGGAGCGCACGCGCGTGCTCGGCGGGCTCGAGCAGGCGCTGGGCTCGCTCGAGCCCGAGCTGCGCGACGAGCGGGCAGAACGGTCGCTGCGTCGTCGGACCCGTGCCGCACTGCACGACCCGACGGTGCGTGCACGCGAAGCGGCGCGCGCGGGTGACGTGGTGGCGTACGCGGCCGCGCTCGCGGACCTCGCGGCCGTTCCGGTCCCGGTCGCGACCAGCGCAGCGAGCAGTTCAGCGAGCAGCGCCGCGACAGTAGGGCCGGGCGCCGGTTCCTAGCCGACGAGCGGGCTCAGCGGTGCTGGACGGCGGGGCTCCGGTGCATCGCTGCCGGCCCGGGCGCCCAGGTGTGCGGCACGACCTGGTTGGTCTCGATGTCGGTCAGCTCGGCGGCGTACACGACCGTCTCGTAGACGCCGGCCTCGAGCATCTCGAGGCCGAGGTGCTCGGCGTGGTCGAGGTCGTCGCCCAGGTGCGAGATGCGCGCGACGACGTACCGCTGTGCGTCCTGCCACTGGTCGACGACGCGCACGGACAGGCCGTTCCAGCGTGCGGTCAGGTCCAGCTCGAACAGCTCGGTGACCTGCTGGCGCGGGACCTGGCGGTACCAGCGGCCCGACGGCGCCTGCGTGAAGCCGGTCTCCGCGAGCGGCGGGTTGGCGAGCGCGAGGACCACGGTGTGTCCGCCGTCGATCACGTCGGCCTCGAGGTAGGCGCTGTGCCACTTGGCGACGGGTCCGACGCAGCGTGACAGCGACGCGAGCCCGGGCCGGGTGCCGAAGCCGAGCAGCGTCCAACCGGTGCCCACGTCGCCGTAGCGGGCCAGGACCGTCGACGAGCCGTCGGCCTGCACGCGCACGATCTCGGCGTTCGGGGTCATCCGCGAGTGGCGCAGCCACCACAGGGGCACGATGTAGCCGGGCACGTCGCGGTACTGCAGGTGCGCGCCGGACTCGAACTGCAGCACGTCGACGTGCGCGTCGTCGGGGCTGAACGGCGAGCCCGGGTAGCCCAGGCCGTGCACCTCGTACAGCTGAGCGGGTGTCGTCGCGAACGCGACGTCCTGCGCACGCACGCAGTAGCCGGCCAGGCGGTCGTACCCGCGGGTGAGGTGCGCCCGCGACTGCGCGGGCGTCAGCGCCTTCTGCATCAGGGTCATGCTGACCTCACGGGGGGTCGAGGGACTGGCTCGCGACGGATCAGGGGGCCTGCCGGGATTCCGGAGGAATCCGACAGATCGGGCCTGATTGTGCTAGCAAACCTGTGCGGGTGTCCAGGTCCCGTGGTCCCTGGTATCGCCGCCGTTCCCGTGCACCCCGCCCCGGGTCCCCCGTCCGGGTGACACGTGGCCGGGTCGTCAGTCGTCGAGGTAGCCGACGAGCGTGGCGGCGAGCCCCGTGTACGAGGCGGGCGTCAGCTCCTCGAGGCGGGCCGCGACGTCCGCGGGCAGGCCCAGCCCGGCGATGAAGCCGCGCATGTCGTCGGCCGTCAGACGCCGGCCGCGGGTCAGCTCCTTGAGCCGCTCGTAAGGGTTCTCCATGCCGGTGACGCCGGCGACGGATGCGGCGCGCATGGCCGACTGCACCGGCTCGCCGAGCACCTCCCAGTTCTCGTCGAGCTCGCGCGCGAGCAGCGGCGCGTCGACGGACAGCGCCCGCAGCCCTCGTCGGACGTTGTCGATCGCCAGCATGCTGTGCCCGAAGGCGGGGCCGATGTTGCGCTGCGTCGTCGAGTCGGTCAGGTCGCGCTGCAGGCGCGAGGTGACGAGCGTGGCGGCGAGCGTGTCGAGCAGCGCGCACGACAGCTCGAGGTTCGCCTCGGCGTTCTCGAACCGGATCGGGTTGACCTTGTGCGGCATGGTCGACGAGCCCGTCGCGCCGGCCACGGGGATCTGGATGAAGACGCCGCGCGAGATGTACGTCCACACGTCCGTGGCGAGGTTGTGCAGCACGCGGTTGAACCGTGCGACGTCCGCGTACAGCTCGGCCTGCCAGTCGTGCGACTCGATCTGCGTGGTCAGCGGGTTCCACGTCAGGCCCAGGTGCTCGACGAACGCGCGTGACACCGCCGGCCAGTCCGCGCCGGGCACCGCGACCACGTGCGCACCGTAGGTGCCCGTCGCGCCGTTGAGCTTGCCCAGGTACTCGTCCGACGAGACCCGCGCGAGCTGGCGCCGCAGCCGGTGCGCCTGCACCGCGAGCTCCTTGCCGAGCGTCGTCGGCGTCGCCGGCTGGCCGTGCGTGAGCGCGAGCATCGGCTGGTCGGCGTGCTCGCGGGCCATCGCCGCGACGTCGTCGACCAGCGCGGTCGCGGCGGGGAGCCAGACGTCGTTCACGGCGCCGCGCACCATGAGCGCGTAGGACAGGTTGTTGACGTCCTCGGACGTGCACGCGAAGTGCACGAGCTCGGAGACGGCCGGCAGGACGGTCTCGCCGAGCACGCCGGGCGCGGCCTCGAGCCGGCGCTTGAGGAAGTACTCGACCGCCTTGACGTCGTGCACCGTGACGCGCTCGATCTCGGCGAGCTCGGCCACCTCGTCGGCGCCGAACGTCGCGACGACGTCGCGCAGGTACGCCTGCTCGGCGGCCGACAGCGTCGGGGCGCCGGGGACCACCGCGTTCGTCGTGAGGTGGATGAGCCACTCCACCTCGACGTGCACGCGTTCGCGGTTGAGCGCGGCCTCCGAGAGGTGGTCGACCAGGGGCGCGACGGCGGCGCGGTAGCGGCCGTCCAGGGGCCCGAGGGCGATCGGCGGGGTGACGTCGGCCAGGCGCGCGCGGTCGGTCATGCGCCCATCATCCCAGGCCCGAACGGGGGAGTCGGTCGCCGTCCGGCCGGGACGATTCGCCCGCGCGTCGTCGAACGTGGGCGGCAGTCAGTACCGTGCGGGTGGGCACCGCGCACAGCGGTCGACGACGAGGGGGCGCGGGTGACGAGCACACAGCGGGCACGCCGGGCCGCGCTCGTCGCGACGGCGCTCGTCGTCGTCGCCGTCCTGGGCGCGGCGGTCGCCGGCCCGTGGCACCCCGTGGCGCGCACGGGCTGGCTGTTCACGATCAACGTGCCGCAGATCACGGAGCAGCCGAGGCCGACCGAGACGGCGCTGCCGCCGCACGAGAGCTCGACGGGTGCGCCGTCGTGGGCCGTGGGTCTGGCGATCTTCGTCGCGCTCGTGCTGCTCGGTCTGCTCGGCGCGCTCGCCGCGCGTGCGATGCGGCGCTGGCTCGACGAGCACCGCCCGCCGGAGCAGGACGGCGCGGACCCGGGCGAGGCGTTCCTCGGGGACGTCGCCGACCTTGCGCTGCCTGCGCTCGCGCAGGGGCTGCGGGATGCCGCGGTCGCGATCGACCGCGACGTGCCGCCCGGCGACGCGGTGATCGCCGCGTGGATCGCGCTCGAGGCCGCCGCCGAGCGCAGCGGTGTGCTGCGTGAGCCGTCGCAGACCGCGACCGAGTTCACGGTGGGGCTGCTCGACGAGACCGAGGCCGACCCCGCGCAGACCCGGGCGTTGCTCGACCTCTACCTCGCCGCACGGTTCAGCGAGCACCGCGTCACCGACGCCGACGTCGCCCGCGCCCGCGCGGCACTCGGCGCGCTCGCGGACGGCGTGCGCCACCTGCGGCACGACCACCGGGAGTCCGACGAGCCCGACGAGTCCGACGAGTCCGACGAGCCCGACGAGCCCGACGAGCCTGGCCGGCCCGACGGACCGGGCGCGACGGGAGGTGCGTCGTGACGATGGGACCCGACCGCGACGCCGCCCGTGCGGACGCCCCCGGTGCCGACGCGCCCGACGAGCACGCCCGGGAGCGGTCGGCCTGGCGTCCGACCCGGCGCGACGTGCTGTGGCTCGTCGTCGGCGCGCTCGGCGCGCTCGGGCTCGGATTCTCGGTGGGGACGGCGGTCGTGATCGGGGTCGGCGTCGCCGCCACCGCGATGATCCTCGCGCGGTCCGACATCGACGAGGACGTCGCACGCGAGCAGGAGCACCGGCGCCGGCGCGACGGCGCACGGGGCGACCTGCAGGACCTGTCGTGGGCGATGGTCGGGCGCGACGGCCAGGTCGGCGAGCGGGCGCTGCGCCGCGTGCGCGAGATCGCCGGCGTCCGCCTGGCCCGGCACGGCGCCGACCTGAACGACCCCGACGACGCCGACCGCGTGCGCGCGCTCGTCGGAGAGCGGGCCCGGCGCACGCTGCTGCGCCGCTCAGCGCCCCTGCCGTCCGTCGCGGACCTGCGGCACACGCTCGAGGCGCTCGAGACGCTCGGCCCGGTCCGCACCGCGCCGCCGCCGACCACCGACCCGCACACCGTCCCGGAACCTGCATCAGCACCCGCACCCGCACCCGACCGGAGGACGTCATGACCGACCCCACCCCCGCCGCTCCCGCCTCGCTGAGCGTGCAGGACGTCGCCGCACGCGGTCGCGCGGTGCTCGACGAGGTCGCGACCGCCGTCGTCGGGATGCGCGACCCGCTGCGGCTCGCGCTCGCGGCGATCCTCGCGGGCGGCCACGTGCTGTTCGAGGACGTGCCGGGCCTGGGCAAGACGCTCGCCGCCCGGTCGCTCGCGACGACGCTCGGGCTCGAGTTCCGCCGTGTGCAGTGCACGCCCGACCTGCTGCCCTCGGACATCACGGGGTCGTCGGTGTTCGACCCGGCGGCGCGCGCGTTCGAGTTCCGGCCCGGCCCGGTCTTCACGGGCCTGCTGCTGGCCGACGAGATCAACCGGACGGCCCCCAAGACGCAGTCCGCGCTGCTCGAGGCGATGGCCGAGCGGCAGGTCACGGTCGACGGGGTGACGCGGCCGCTGGCCGAGCCGTTCCACGTCGTGGCGACGTCCAACCCCGTGGAGTACGAGGGCACGTACCCGCTCCCGGAGGCGCAGCTCGACCGGTTCATGGTCCGCCTGGCGGTCGGCTACCCGACGCGCGACGCGGAGCGCGACGTGCTGGCCCGCCGCCTCGCGCGCCGGGCCGAGGCGGCGCCCGTGCACCAGGTCGTCGACGCGCTGACGCTGCGCGCGATGCAGGCGGGCGTCGAGGCCGTGACCGTGGACGACGACGTGCTCGGCTACTGCGTGGACCTGGCCGCCGCGACCCGGACGCACCCGGCGGTCGAGGTCGGTGCGTCGCCGCGCGGCTCGCAGGCGCTCGTGCTCGTGTCGCGCGCGCTCGCGGTGCTGGACGGGCGGGACTTCGTCGTGCCGGAGGACGTCAAGGCCGTCGGCGTCGCGACGCTCGCGCACCGGATCTCGCTGACGCCGCAGGCCTGGGCGTCGGGGCTCGCGCCGCAGCGCGTCGTCGACGAGGTCCTGCGGCAGGTTCCCGGTCCGACGACCGCGCGCCGCGCGGCGACGGTCTGACGTCCGCGATGACGTCCTGGGCCCGCACGCGGCTGGCGGCGGTCGGCGCGGTCGTCGGCGCGCTGCTGCTCGTCGTCGGCGCGCTCGGGGGCCGGCCGGACGTCGCGGTGCTCGGGGTCGCGCCGCTCGTCGCGGCGCTGTGGGACTGGACCCGCCGGCCGTCCGGTGACGTCGCGGTGCGGCTGCGGCCGGACGCCGACCAGCGTCCGGAGCCGGGCACGATCCGCTCGGCGCTCGAGGTCACGGCCCCCGCGGGGACCGCCGCGGTCGTCCTGGCCGCGCGGCGATCCGGCCGGTCCTCGCCGGACGTGGTCGTGCGCGTGGCCGGGTCGCGCCTCCTGCCCGTCGTCGTGCACACGGTGCGCACGGGCCCGCAGGAGGTCGCCCAGGTCGAGGCGCTCGGGGTCGGACCGGGGTTCGCGTCGGTGAGCACCGAGGTGCCGGAGGCGACGGCGCACGCGCTCGTGCTGCCCGCCCCCGTGCGGCTCGACGAGCTCCCGCTGCCCCCGCGGCTGCGCGGCCTGTCGGGCGGTCACGAGTCGCGCCGCCCGGGCGAGGGCGGCGGCCTGCGCGACGTGCACCCGTACGCGACGGGCGACCGGCTGCGCCGCATCGACTGGCGCGTGACGGCCCGCCGCTCGCCGGACCTCGCCGAGCTCTACGTCCGTCGCGAGCACGCGCTCGCCGAGGCCGCGGTCATGCTCGTCGTCGACTCGCGCGACGACGTGGGCCCGGACCCGACGACCTGGCGCGGCTCGCTGCAGCCGCTCGCGAGCGACGCGACGTCGCTCGACCTGGCCCGGCAGGCCGCGACGTCCGCGGCGCAGGGGTTCCTGGCGCTCGGCGACCGGGTGGGGCTCGACGACCTCGGCGCGTGGCGCCGTCCCCTGCCGCCCGGCGGCGGCCGGCGCCAGCTCGACCGGATCCGGACCGCGCTGGCGCTGTCGCGTCCCGAGGGTGAGCCGACGACGCGCGTGCGCGCACCGCAGCTGCCGTCGGGCGCGTTGGTCATGGTGTTCTCGACGTTCCTGGACGACGTCGCGGTGCGCGCCGCGATCGAGTGGCGGCGCACGGGGCACCGCGTGGTCGCCGTGGACGTGCTGCCGCCGGTGCGCACCCGCCACCTGCTCGCGCGTGAGGTGCTCGCGCTGCGCGTCGTGCGGATGGAGCGCGAGGACCGGCTCGCCACGCTCGCCGAGTCGGACGTCGACCTGGTGACCTGGCGCGACTCCCCGCAGGTCGCGCTGACCGCGCTGGCGCGCCGCGCCCGACGCCGGCCCGGGGCGGGGGTGCCGGCGCGATGAGCACCCTGACCAGCGCGTTCACCCGTCGACGGCCCGTGCGTCCGGGCGCGCGCCGCCGGAGCCCCGTCGAGACGGAGGTCGAGGTCGAGACCGGCCGCAGCGTGCCCGGCTGGACGGTCCTGGTCGCCACCGCGCTCGTGACCGCGGCGCTGCTGCTCGTCGGCTGGCTCGACGACGCGCCGCTGTCGCCGGTCGCCGTGATCGTCGTCCTCGTGGCCGGCCTGGCCGCGATCGTCGTGCCGTGGTGGAACGTCCCGGCGGTCGCGCTGGCGCTGGTGGGCGTGCGTCTGCTGGTGGACGGTCCGGCGCCCGCGGGGATCGTGCTCGCGATCGTCCTGCTCGGGCACCTCGCGGTGCAGCTCGGCGTCATCGCCGCCCAGCTCACGAGGTCGGCGCGCGTGGAGGTCGCGGTGCTCACCGGTTCGTTGCGCGGGTTCGTCGTCGTGCAGGCCGGTGCGCAGGTGCTCGCCGCCGTCGCGCTCGCGCTGCGCGGAACCGGCCTCGAGACGGGCGACGCTGTCCGCGTCGTCGCCCTCGCCGGCGCCGCCCTGGCGGCCGCCCTCGTCCTGGGCCGCGCCCGCCACGAGTAGGTACCGATGCGGCGCCGGTACTGCCGTTCGTCCTGCCCAGGGCGGTCGCGACGGGGCGCGCTTGAGAACGGCGGCAGGCTTTCAGTCCAGGACGAGCGAGTGACGCGCGTCCTGCACGAGCATGAACATGCGGGTGTGCTCCGCGACGCGCTGGAATCCGTACTTCGCGTAGAACGACGCCGCCGCGTCGTCGATCGGGTCGACCACGATGATGCGGCCCCCTGCGAGGTCGGACGCGTCGCAGATGTGCTCGAGCGCATCGAGGAGCAGGTCGCGGCCCAGCCCGCGGCCCTGCGCCCCGGTCGCGATGGCGAGCTTCGCGAGCATGAACCCGGGCACGGTCGAGGCACCACCACGCACCTTCGACGACAGCGGCAGCTCGTCCCGGCGAACCTCCGTCGGGCAGAGGGCGTAGTACCCAGCGAGTGCATGCGTGCCCAGGTCCCGCAGCAGGCGCACCCGCGCCGCCCCGGCCTTGTGGGCACGCACCGCGGTCTCGCTCAGGGTGTCGAGTGCGGCGTTGCCGCAGCTGAACGACCCGAGATCCCCGTCGAGCTCCAGGGGCTCCCGGATGACGAACTCGGGCGCGCTCACTCGTGCGTGAACACGCGCCGGTTCGCGGTCGCGTCGGCCAGTGCCGGGATGCGGCGCGGCGCGGCGTCCAGCGCCGCGAGCATCTCGTCGAACTGCGCGGCCGGCATCATCGTGAGGTCGCTCCGGGCGAGCACCCGCGCGGCCTCGTCCCGCGCGGAACGCACCACGAACGCCGACACGCTCTCGTGCGTGAGCGCGGCCGCCTTCGACAGCAGGACGTCCGTGTCCTCGTCGATGCGCTGCTCCATGCGTCGGGTCTTCGTCGCCACGCTGGGTAGTGTACGGGTCTTGTCCGTACACCGCCAGGGTGCAGGTCGAGTCCGGTGGCGGCTCGCTCAGTGGGCTCCTAGTCCAGGTGGCGGTCCGGGATGAGGAGCGAGAGGCCGAAGCTGAACAGCGAGATGAGCAGCGCGGCCCACACGGCGTCCCAGAAGCCGTCGATCCAGATGCCCCAGCCCACGAAGTCGGTGAGCCACTCGGTGAGCAGCAGCATGAGCGCGTTGACGATCAGCGTGAACAGCCCGAGCGTGAGGATGTAGAGCGGGATCGACAGGAACTGCACGATCGGCTTGACCACCGCGTTGACGATCCCGAAGATCACCGCGACGACCAGGACGATGCCGATACGCTCCCACGTGGTGTCGCCGCCGACGATGTCGAACCCGGACAGGATCGCCGCCGCGAGCCAGATCGCGAAGCCGTTGACGAGCACCCGGACGAAGAAGGTCATGGCACCGATCCTGCCAGCCACCACCCCGTCCGCGCCGCGCAGGGCGCGGGTGGGTGCGCGGGTGGTGCTCGTCGCCGGGGTGGCCGCATGCGGTCTCGTCGGGTGCACGGCGGGGCCGACGACGAGCGTGCCGAGCGAGACCGCGGCGTCCGCGTCCCCGGGCGGCGCCGACGAGCAGTCGCTGGCCGCGCTCGGCAAGGCTGCGGGGCGTGACGTGGGCTTCGCGATCGACCCGGTACGCCTCGGCGACCAGGAGTACGCACGGATCGCGGCGACGCAGTACGACCTCGTCGCCGCGGAGAACGTCATGAAGTGGGAGACCACCGAACCCGACGACGGCCGGTTCGAGTTCGGGCCCGGCGACGACGTGGTGCGCTACGCCGAGGCGACGGACAAGAAGGTGTACGGGCACAACCTGGTCTGGCACGAGGCGTTGCCGGCGTGGGTGAAGTCGCTCGACGAGGACGCGCTGCGCACCGCGATGGAGGACCACGTCCGCACGCAGGCGGCGCACTGGCGCGGTCGGGTGATCGCGTGGGACGTGGTGAACGAGGCGTTCGACGACGACGGCTCGCGGCGCGGCGACTCGGTGTTCCAGCAGGTGCTCGGCGACGGCTACGTCGAGGACGCGTTCCGGACGGCACGGGCGGCCGACCCCGACGTCGACCTCTGCTACAACGACTACAACCTCGAGTGGATCGGCCCGAAGTCGGACGCGGTCTACGCGATGGTGGCGGACTTCCGGGCGCGGGGCGTGCCGATCGACTGCGTCGGGTTCCAGGGGCACCTGCCGGTGGGCGGGGTGCCGGGCGACCTCGTCGAGAACCTCGAGCGGTTCGCGGCGCTGGGCGTGGACGTGCGGATCACCGAGCTCGACGTCCGCGTCCCGACGCCGGCGTCGGACGGTGACCTGCGACGTCAGGCCGACGACTTCGGGGCGGTGTTCTCGGCGTGCCTGGAGGTCGAGCGCTGCCGGGGCGTCACCACGTGGGGGATTACGGACCGGTACTCCTGGGTGCCGAGCGTGTTTCCCGACGAAGGTGCGCCGCTGATCTGGGATGCGGCGTACCGGCCGAAGCCGGCGTTCGACGCGGTGGTCGAGGCGCTCGGCGCCGGTCGGCCGACGCGGCAGTGACGGGTCGGCAGTGAGCAGTCGAGCAGTGAGCAGTCGAGCAGTGAGCAGCCGACCGCCGACTGGCGCGGCCTCGCCTGTCACGTCCGGCGCGCGGGCCGCGTCGTCGGTCCCGGTGCGCCCCTTTTGGCGACCCCGCAGGTGCCAGGCCGAGGAGGAGGTCGGTTCGGCGGAGTCGAGAGGGCGCCGCCTCACCCCGGGCAGTGCAGGACGAAGGTCCTGAGAGCGCCACTACCTGCCTCACTAGTTTGAGCCCGTTGGTGAATGCCGACAAATCAGGGGGAGATGTGACCAATGGTCAGACGCAGACTCATGTCCCGTATCGCCCCGCTTGGCACGCCGATTTGATCTCGAACCGGTGCCGAAGGCCGCGGAGGCCAGTTCCTCACAAAAATGCAGGAACGGACGAGTGCTGATCATGCGCGCATGATCGGGGGCAGGATGTGCCTCGGTAGCGCGATCGCCGTGCCGCTGGATAGGCAGCGCACGGTGAGTTGTTCTTCGATCGGGGCCAGGGCTCCGGCGTGAACTCCGACGGCGACCTGTCGTACGAGGGCGGCGGCGCCGGTCCGTACCACGCTCAGGACTGGGACGACCGGATCAGTTCGAACCTGTACATCTCGTACTGCTGATCTCAAACCCTGCGGGGACGGCGTGGCGATCGGCCCCGCCGTCCCCCACGGCCCTGCGGAGGGAGTTCTCGATGCTGCGTGTGCGAGGCGCGGTCATGGTGGGCGTGGTGCTGGTCATCGCCCTGTCGGGTGGCTGCACCAGTGGTGGTGAGCCCAGTCTGGACCCGATCGCAGATTTCCCGGAGAGGATCGCTCCGATCGTCGATACGGAGACGGGTGAGGTGGCCCGTGGGTCGTTCCGCTTCACGCCAAGCTTCTTCGATGACAACAACCTCTTGGACGTGGTGGAGCATGCGCGGGTTGCGTGTTATCGGGCGAACGGCTACGAGGGTGACCAGATGCGGTGGCGGCCGGCTCAGGAGGTCATGAAGAACCATTCGTACGTGGGTGTGTGGCGCGTTGAGGACGCCGAGCAGTTCGCGTTCACGACGCCCACCTCGCCGGCGGACATGCTGCTCAACGGTGTTGAGAACTCGGTGATGAGCGATGCGGACCGGGCGGCGGCTCAGTCGGAGGTGGAATCGCTGAGCGAGCGGCTCGCGGCCACGAAGAACGCTCGGAAGACGGAGGCGTTCAAGGTCGCTGACGAGGCCTGCGCGAAGGACCCGGAGGTCGTGAAGTGGCAGAAGCTCGTCGATGGGGGGGCCGCCGCCTACCGCGGCCCCTGGGATGAGGACTTTCGACAAGCGGAGCTGCGCGCGTTCGAGGACCCGCGCATGGACGCCATCGAGGACGACTTCGCGTCCTGCCTGGAGGCCTCCGGGCTGCAGGGTGTCGACCCGCAGACGCGCGGGTATGACAACAAGCTTGGCGTCGAGGGCGCGGAGTACGCGATCAACGAGCAGCAGATCACGTTGGCGCTGATCGCAGTCGAGTGCAAGGCGACGATCGACGCGGCCAACCGGATGATGGACCTGGTGGCGGAGTACGAGGCTCCCGTCTACCTGAAGTACCAGGCCGAGCTGGACGACCGTGCGGCCGAGGTCGCCGAGCAGCGGGCCGCGGTGGCGGACTACTGGGCGCACCACTCCTCATGAGCCAGGGGCGGGGGGCACCGGTGGCTGGTGGTCTGGGTCGTGACCACGTTGGTCGTGGGCCTGGGGGCGTACGTCGCCGGCGGGCTGGTGCGGTCACCGTTCGCGGATGCGGCCCGGGACGCAGCGCAGAGCCCGTGGACCACCACCGCGGTGGCTGAGCGGGACTTCGTGGTCTCGACCGCGAACGCGAAGGGCAGCCTCTCACTGGGCGGCACGCTGCAGATCCCCGTCCCGGTCACGTCCGAGGCGCGGGCCGTGGTGACCGCGCGGGGCGTCGAACCGGGTGCGTCGTTGGTCCCGGGTGGCATGGTGGCGGCGGTCTCCGGGCGCCCGTTGTTCGGCCTCGTGCTCGAGATCCCGATGTACCGCGATCTCGAGCCGGGCATGACGGGTCCTGACGTGGAGGCGGTGCAACGATCGCTCGCCGACCTGGGCCTGTACCGGGGCCGAATCGACGGCGAGTACGGCCCGGGCACCTCGGTTGCCGTCGCGGCGCTCTACGCCCGTGCGGCCCAGGAGGCGCCCGCGAAGGTGCCTTACGTGAACGCGGAGCCGGCGCCCGCGACGCCTCAGCAGGACGCAGCCGCGGACGAGACCGATGAGCAGGACCACCGTCGCCGCCGTCAACCAGTGGGACGTGGTGCTCACCCCCTGGCTCGTCGTCCTCGGCCCTGCGATCGGCCTGACCGTGGCTATCACCGGCACCCTGCACCCGGCGATCCGGGCCGCCCGTACGGCACCCGCCACGGCGATCCGCGCCGACTGACGGGCGGCGCACGAGCGTGCTTCCCGACGAGGGTGCGCTCTGATCTGGGCCGCGACGTACCGGCCGAAGCCGGCGTTCGACGCGGTGGCGCGGGTGCTCGCGACGGCCGGCTGACCGCGCGGCGCACCGGTCCGGCCGCGGTAGGGCATCCTTGGCGCGTGAGCCGACCCGTGGTGCGCCGTGACCTGGCCGACCTGCCCGCCTACGTCCCGGGCGCACGCTCCCCGGTCGGGGCGGCGGCGTTCAAGCTCTCGTCGAACGAGAACCCCTACCCGCCGCTGCCCGCGGTGGTCGCGGCGATCATGGACGCCGCGGAGGACGTGAACCGCTACCCGGACATGTTTGCCACGGAGCTCACGGAGGCCATCGGGGCGTCGCTCGGCGTCGATCCCGCGGGTGTGGTCGTCGGGACCGGCTCGGTGGCGGTGCTGGGTCACGTGCTGACGGCGTTCTGCGAACCGGGCGACGAGGTCGTCGTGCCCTGGCGCTCGTTCGAGGCGTATCCGATCGCGGTGGCACTCGCGGGCGCGGTCGGCGTGCGGGTGCCGGTGGGCGAGGACGGCCGGCTCGACCTGGTCGCCATGGCGGCGGCCGTCACCGAGCGCACGCGCGTCGTGCTCGTCTGCACGCCGAACAACCCGACGGGGCCGGCCGTGCGCGCCGACGAGCTCGAGGAGTTCCTCGTCGCGGTTCCCGAGCACGTGCTCGTCGTGCTCGACGAGGCGTACGTGGAGTTCGTGCGCGACGCGGACGCGGCCGACGGGCTCGCGACGTTCGCCGCCAACCCGAACGTCGTGCTGCTGCGGACCTTCTCCAAGGCGTACGGGCTGGCGGGGCTGCGCGTGGGGTACGCGGTGGCGCGCCCGCGGCTCGCGGCGGGGATCCGGCTGGCGTCGACGCCGTTCGGCGTCTCGCACCTCGCGCAGCACGCCGCGCTGGCGTCGCTGCGCGCACGCGACCAGCTGCTCGCACGGGTCGACGCGATCGTGGCCGAGCGGACGCGGATGCTGGCGGGGCTGCGCGGGCAGGGGTGGACGGTGCCGGACAGCGAGGCGAACTTCGTCTGGCTCGCGCTGGGGGACCACGCGACGACGTTCGCGGAGCGGTGCGCGCGTGCCGGCGTCGTGGTGCGGCCGTTCGCCGGCGACGGCGTGCGGGTGAGCGTCGGCGAGCCCGAGGCGACCGACATCCTGCTCGAGGTCGCGGCGGACTGGCTGCGCTGAGCGCCGGGCGGGACCGCCGCGGGACGGCCCGCTGAGCAGGGGGGTTGCGCCTAACCTACGGAAGCGTAGGCTACGGTGTCGTAGGTTAGCGGCGACGACCCGTCGTCCCCCCCGAGCGGCACCCGAGCCGCCGCACGCGAAGGAGCAGCGCGTGAGCCAGACCGGCACCCCCGCCGACGCGCCCCGCACAGCTGTCAGCACCGCACCCCAGTCCCCCGCCGCCACCCCCGGCGGGCCGGCCGCGGCCCCCGTCCCCACCACGGACGGACGGGCCGCGGCCCACTCCTCGTCAGGCCCGCTGTCCGACGGCGGCCTGGTCCAGCTGCTCACGCCGGACGGCGAGCGCGTCGCGCACCCGGAGTACGACCGGTACGTCGCGCACCTGTCCGACGAGGACCTGCGGCAGATGCTGCGCGACATGGTGCTCGTGCGTCGCTTCGACACCGAGGCCACCGCGTTGCAGCGCCAGGGCGAGCTCGCGCTGTTCGCGCAGTCGCTCGGCCAGGAGGCCGCGCAGGTCGGCTCGGGCCGCGCGCTGCGCCCGCAGGACCACGTCTTCCCCAGCTACCGCGAGCACGGCGTCGCGCACGTGCGGGGCCTCGAGCTCACCGACCTGCTGCGGCTGTTCCGCGGCGTCGACCACGGCGGCTGGGACCCGACGAGCCACGGCTTCCACCTGTACACGCTGGTCATCGGTTCGCACACGCTGCATGCGACGGGCTACGCGATGGGCGTGCAGCGCGACGGCGCGGTGGGCACCGGCGACCCCGAGCGGGACACCGCGGTGATCGCGTACTTCGGCGACGGCGCGACCGCGCAGGGCGACGTGAGCGAGTCGCTCGTGTTCGCCGGTGTGAACCAGGCGCCGCTCGTGCTGTTCTGCCAGAACAACCAGTGGGCGATCTCGGAGCCGACGACGCGCCAGGCGCGCGTCCCGCTCGCGGCACGCGCCCCCGGCTTCGGCATCCCCGCCGTGCGCGTGGACGGCAACGACGTGCTCGCGTCCTACGCCGTGACGGCGCAGGCGCTCGAGCGCGCGCGCACCGGCGGCGGTCCCACGTTCGTCGAGGCGTTCACCTACCGCATGGGCGCCCACACGACGTCCGACGACCCGACGCGCTACCGGGCCGCCGAGCAGGAGGCGCTGTGGCGGCGCCGCGACCCGATCGACCGGCTGCGCACCTACCTCGTCGCACGCGGTGCGCTGCCCGACGAGTTCGTCGCGTCGCTCACGGCGGAGGCGGACGCGCTCGGCGAGCACGTGCGCACGCAGGTCCGTGCGATGGGCCGGCCCTCGGCCGCGTCGATGTTCGAGCACGTCTACGCCACGCCGCACGCGACCGTCGAGGCGGAGCGGGCGTGGTTCGAGTCCTACGAGTCCTCCTTCCTGGACCGCGCCGAGGGGAGCCCCCGATGACCACGACGACGCACGCACCCTTCGTGCGGGAGCCCGGCGGCGTGAGCCGGTCGCACGGCACCTCGTCGGCGGACTTCGCGCGGGTGCTGGGCGGCACGACGAGCGAGTCGTCGGAGGCGGTCACGCTCGCGGGCGCGACGCCGCTGGTGCCGGCGCACCCCGCCGAGCCCACGGGCACCCAGCGCCTCACGTTCGCCAAGGCCCTGAACCTCGGGCTGCGCCGCGCGCTCGCGGACGACGACAAGGTCCTGCTCATGGGCGAGGACATCGGCCGCCTCGGCGGGGTGTTCCGCGTGACGGACGGGCTGCTCGCCGAGTTCGGCGAGGACCGCGTCGTGGACACGCCGCTCGCGGAGTCGGGCATCGTCGGGACCGCGATCGGCCTGGCGCTGCGCGGCTACCGGCCGGTCGTCGAGATCCAGTTCGACGGCTTCGTCTTCCCGGCGTTCGACCAGATCACCACGCAGCTCGCCAAGATGCACTACCGCTCGCGAGGCCGCCTCAGCCTGCCCGTCGTGATCCGCATCCCCTACGGCGGGGCGATCGGCGCGATCGAGCACCACAGCGAGTCACCCGAGGTGCTGTTCGCGCACACCGCGGGCCTGCGCGTGGTCAGCCCGTCGAACCCGGCCGAGGCGTACGCGATGATCCAGCAGGCCGTCGCCTCGCCGGACCCCGTGATCTTCTTCGAGCCCAAGGGCCGCTACTGGGACAAGGCCGACGTCGACCTCGACACCGTGACCCTCGCGCCGCACGGCGCGGCGCCGACGGGCCTGGACCGTGCCCGCATCGCGCGCCCCGGCACCGACGTCACGGTCGTCGCGTACGGTCCGACGGTCACGACCGCGCTCAAGGCCGCCGACGCGGCCGCCGCCGAGGGCACCAGCCTCGAGGTGATCGACCTGCGCTCGGTCTCGCCGCTCGACACCGAGACGATCGCCGCGTCCGTGCGGCGCACGGGCCGCTGCATCGTCGTGCACGAGGCGCCCGTGGTGCACGGGACGGGGGCCGAGGTCGCCGCGCGGATCACCGAGGAGTGCTTCTACCACCTGCAGGCTCCCGTGCTGCGGGTCGGCGGGTTCCACGCGCCCTACCCGGTCGCCAAGATCGAGCACGACTACCTGCCCGGCCTGGACCGGTTGCTCGACGCCGTGCAGCGCTCGCTGGCATTCTGACGCCGCGCCGACCCGCCGACCCCGTCGCCCCGTCGCCCGCCCGACCTCCGGAGAGACCGTGCCCACGTTCCAGCAGTTCCCGCTCCCCGACGCGGGGGAGGGCCTCACCGAGGCCGAGATCGTCGAGTGGCACGTCGCGGTCGGCGACCGCGTCGAGGTGAACCAGACGATCGTCGAGATCGAGACCGCGAAGTCGCTGGTCGACCTGCCCTGCCCGTGGGCCGGCGTCGTCGCGCGCCTGCTCGTCGAGCCCGGCCAGACCGTCGAGGTCGGCACGCCGATCATCGAGATCGACACCGACCCGGACGGTGAGGCCCCCGCCGCCCCCGCTCCTGCCGAGGCCTCCGACGAGACGCCCGCGTCCTCGCCTTCGTCGTCCGCGTCCACGTCCTCGTCCGACGAGGGTGCCGACCTGCCCGACGAGGTCCCCGTGACCACCGGCTCGGTGCACCGGGTCGGCGGTGCGGAGCGGCACCGCGGCGTCGAGCCCGGCGGCGCCGACGAGGTGGAGGCCGCCCGGGAGACGGCGGCCCGCGAGCCCGTGCTCGTCGGGTACGGCCTGGCGGACGCGACCGAACGCCGTGCGCGCGCGCATGCCCCCGGCGCGACCGCCGCGGAGCGCACCGCGGACACCCGCCCCGGCGGCGGCCACGCGATGGCGAAGCCGCCGGTGCGCAAGCTCGCCCGCGAGCTGGGCGTGGACCTGGACTCGGTGAGCCCGACCGGCCCCGGCGGCATCGTCACGCGCGAGGACGTGCTCGCGCAGGCCGCGCAGGCCGAGGCCCGCACGCTCGCGACCTACGCCGGCGACGACCAGCCGTGGCTCGCGTCGGGCACCGTCTCGGCCGACGGGCGTCAGACGAGGGTGCCCGTGAAGTCGGTGCGCAAGCGCACCGCCGAGGCGATGGTCGCGAGCGCGTTCACCGCCCCGCACGTCACCGTGTTCCACACGCTCGACGTGACCCGCACGATGCGCCTCGTCGAGACCCTGCGCGCCGACCGCGAGTTCGCGGACGTGCGCGTCACGCCCCTGCTCATCGCCGCCAAGGCGCTCATGCTCGCGGTACGCCGCCATCCCGAGATCAACGCCGCGTGGGACGAGCCGACGCAGGAGATCGTCTACAAGCACTACATCAACCTCGGCATCGCGGCGGCGACCCCCCGCGGGCTCGTCGTGCCCAACATCAAGGACGCCCACCGCATGGGCCTGCGCGAGCTCGCGCAGGCGCTCGGCGACCTGACCTCGACCGCCCGCGCCGGCAAGACCTCGCCGACCGACATGGCCGACGGCACGATCACGATCACCAACGTCGGGGTGTTCGGGATCGACACCGGCACGCCGATCCTCAACCCCGGCGAGGCCGCGATCCTGGCGTTCGGCGCGATCCGGCAGCAGCCGTGGGTGCACAAGGGCAAGATCAAGGTCCGCCACGTCACGCAGCTCGCGCTCAGCTTCGACCACCGCCTGGTCGACGGCGAGCTCGGTGCACGCGTCCTGGCCGACGTCGCCAAGATCCTCGCCGACCCGGCCCACGGCCTGGTCTGGGGCTGACCCCGGCGCTGCCTTCCGTGACGTCGGTCAAGGCCGGCGAGGCTCCGGCAGGGTGCCTCTGTCCGATGTCTCTATTCTTGAGACAATGACGGACCGGCCCGGTCTGTGTCGCCACGATAGAGACATTGGTCCCATGCTGTACGACCACCCCGACCTCGACCTGCAGGACCTTCACGTCCTCGACGAGATCTCCGCGATGCGCTCCGAGCTCGCGGACTTCCTCCGCGTGCCCCGGCGGTGGACCGGTCGGCTGCGCCGCACCGCCCTCGCGCGAGCCATTCAGGGCTCGAACAGCATCGAGGGGTACCGGGTGGAGCTGGACGACGCCGACGCCGCTCTCGACGACGACGAGCCGCTCAGCGCCGACCGGCGGACGTTCGCGGAGATCCGCGGCTACCGCCAGGCGCTGGGCTACGTCCTCGCCATGGCGAAGGACCCGCACTTCCGGCTCGACGGCTCCGCGATCCGCGGCATGCACTTCATGATGCTGTCGCACGACCTGAGCAAGACCCCGGGTCAGTACCGCGAACGCGAGATCTACGTGCACGACGAGCGGACCGAGCAGGTCGTCTACACCGGGCCGGCGCCCGACGACGTGCCCGCCCTCGTGTCCGAGCTTGTCGACGACCTGGCCCGGCACGACGGCGACGACCCGGTGGTGCGTGCCGCCATGGCTCACCTCAACCTGGTCATGGTCCACCCGTTCCGGGACGGCAACGGGCGCATGGCGCGCGCGCTGCAGACCCTGGTCCTGGCGCGCAACGGCGTCGCCGAGCCGGAGTTCGCCAGCATCGAGGAGTGGCTCGGAGCGAACACCGAGGACTACTACCGCGCGCTCGCCGCGACCGGGCAGGGACGGTGGGCTCCCGAGAGCGACGCGCACCTGTGGGTGAGCTTCAACCTGCGCGCCCACCACCTGCAGGCGCAGACGGTCCGCAGCCGATGGGGACGCGCGCAGCGGACCTACGAGATCCTCGACGACCTCGTCACGACGAACGGGCTGCCCGACCGTGTGACCGACGCGCTGTACACCGCGACGCTCGGCTTTCGACTGCGCCGCCCCGTGTACGTCCAGCAGACCGGCCTCGACGCCCGCACCGCGACGAGGGACCTCAAGGCGCTGAGCGACCACGGACTGCTCCGTCCGGTCGGTGAGACCAAGGGCCGGCACTACGTCGCGGGTCCCCGGCTCGCCGAGGTCCGCGCCGCACTCGGCCCGACTCCCGCTCCCGTCGACCCCTACCCCGAGCTGAGATCCGAGCTCCTTCGCTAGGAGTCCCGTCCATCTGTGAGATGGAACCCGGGCCGGACGGCCCGGATCCACTTTGCCCCGGCTCGGCGAGCCCCTCTGCGTGAGATGTCAGAGATACCGCAAGGTATCCGTCGGCCCGATCCTAGGCTAACCTCTAGGTTACGTTGCGCAACGAAAGAAGGAACCTACAGGTGTCCGACTCCGAGATGATCCGTCGTGCGATCGACAACCGGGTCGCGCCGCTCCAGCGTGACCCGTCGCCGGTCGCGCGTCCTGCGGGCGGCTGGGTGCGGGCTGTGCGGACCGCGCTGGCGATGTCCACCACCGACCTCGCCCGCCGGCTCGGCGTGACCCCCGTCGCGGTGCGCAAGCTCGAGGCGAGCGAGCGGGCCGCGACCGTGCGCCTCGAGACCTTGCAGCGTGCGGCGGACGCCCTCGGCTGCGACCTCGTCTACGCGTTCGTGCCGCGCACGTCCTTGACCGAGTTCGCCGAGGCGCGCGCCCGAGACGTGGCGGCAGCCCAGGTGCGTCGCGTCGACAACACCATGGCGCTCGAGGACCAGCGCGTGCACTCCGACGATCTCGAGCTGCTGCGCAGCGAACGCGCCCGCGTGCTGCTCGCCGGCCGGGACCTCTGGCGCGACGAGCCGTGAGCGAGCCGGACGGTGCGACGCCGCTCGACGAGGACGAGCGGACGGGACTGCTGGCGGACTGGGTCGCCACCCGCGCGGAGCTGAACCTCGTCGAGCAGCGGGGCGTCGCCTCCGGGCTGGCCCCGTTGTTGCGCGGGCGTCGACCCGGCCTGGAGCGCGTGCTCGACGACCAGTTCGTGCGCGACCTGCACCGGCGGATGTTCGGCGCAGTGTGGGAGTGGGCCGGCGCCTACCGGCGCACCGAGCGCAACATCGGCATCGACCCGTCGGGCATCGCCGTCGCAGTGCGTGATCTCGTCGACGACGCGCGCCTCTGGTGCGCGCCCGCGACCACCTGGCTCACGCCGGACGAGGCGCTGTGCAAGGTCCATCACCGCCTCGTGCAGATCCACCCGTTCCCGAACGGCAACGGCCGCCACGCACGCGCGTACGTCGACGTGCTTGCACGCTCGATGGGACACCCGTTGTTCACCTGGGGCGGTGGCGACCTGCAGCGCATGACCCCCGACCGGACGGCCTACCTGTCAGCGTTGCGTCGCCTCGACGCCGTTCCGGACGACGCTGCGGCGCTCGCGGCGCTCGTCGACTTCGCCCGCGGTTGAGCTGCTCGCGCGCGGTGGTCCCCACCTCGCGTGAACCACGTGGGGTCTCACCGTCCGTGCTCGACGTCTTCCGACCCGATTCAGGTCAGGTGAGAGATCAGGCGCGGCGGCGTTCCAGGAGGAGAGCCCAGAGGCCGGCTGCCACGGCCAGGGCCTCGGTGATGGCCGAGACCGTCTCGGCCCAGCCGCCCCAGGCGCTGTGGACGCCGAGCAGGCCGTCGGGCAGGTAGACGGCGAGCAGGAAGCCGGCGAGGGTCGACGCGCCGAAGGCGATCGCGCCGAGCAGGGGTAGGACGCTGCGCCAGGTGAGCAGCAGGACGGCGAGGACGATGCCGCCGATGCCCTGGGCGAGGAACGCGTAGCGCAGCCAGTTGCCGTCGCCGCCGCCGTAGTCCTCGCCGAGCACGAGGTACAGGTGCACGACGCCGGAGGTCGCGACCGCGAGCGCGGCGAGCAGCCGTGCCGGCCAGGCAGGTCCCCGTTCCACGGCTCAGGCCTGACCGGAGAAGACGGCGTCGCCGTCGACGTGGACGGCGACCGCGGCGAGCGGCTCCTTGGCGGGGCCGGAGATCGGGTTGCCGCTCAGGTCGAACCTCGAGCCGTGGCACGGGCAGTCGAGCTCGCCGTTGCCGGGGGCCACGGTGCAGCCCTGGTGCGTGCAGACCGACGTCAGGCCCGTCACCGTGCCGGCGGTCTCCTGGACGAGGAGGATCTTGGCGCCCGTCGTGTCGGTGACGAGCAGGGCGCCGCCGACGGGGATGTCGGCGAGCTTGGCCAGCGAGCCGTCGGCGCCGGCGGTCGCCGCGGGCGGTTCGTCGGACCCTGCCCCGCACGCCGCGAGCACCGCGACCGCGGCGACGCCCAGGCCGACGCCGCCGGCGCGGGTCAGCAGCTGGCGCCGGTCGATGCCGCACGCGCACGCGTGCGCGGACTGCGGGTCGGCCGAGTGCGGGTGGGCCGCGGGGACGGCCGGGCGGAGCTGCGTGCTGACGTCCTGCGACATGGCGTCCTCCGGGGGTGCTGACGGCAGGGCGGGCGGGTGCCCGACCGCGACGCTAGTGGCCGTTCATGGGAGCTGCATGAGAACCGGCTGGACCGGGCGGGTCGTCGTCGGCGCGTCGCCGGTCGGCGTCCAGGCCGGCCTGCAGCGCGCTCGTCGCGCCGACCGCCGTCACGCCCGCCGCCGCGCGCACGTCGGTGCCGTGCTCGTCGGTGCCGTGCTCGTCGGATCCTGTGGCGAGCGCCGCGTCGGCCGCCGCTTCGTCGTCGAGACGCCCCTGGATGCCCGAGACGTCGCGCAGCGGCAGCTCGGGGAGCAGCACCGTCAGCAGCACGCCGACCGCCATGATGAACACGGTCACGAGCAGCACCAGGTCCACCGAGGCGGCGAACCCCTCGAGGATCGGGTGCGCGAGGCGCTCGTCGAGGTTCGCGATGAACGACGAGTTCTCGATCGACACCGGCGTATCTGTCTGCAGCGCGTGCAGCACGGGCGCGTTCGCGGGGTCGTTGAGCACCGCGGGGTCCTTGAGCGTCGCCTGGAACTCGGGCGTCGTCGCGGCCTTCTCGAACGCGCGCCCGATGTTGCCGACGACGGTCGAGAACAGGATCGACAGGAAGATCGCGGTGCCCAGCGTCCCGCCCATCTGCCGGAAGAACAGCGACGACGAGGTCGCCACGCCCATGTCCTGCACGGGCACGGCGTTCTGCACCGCGAGGACGAGCGGCTGCATCGTGAAGCCGAGGCCGAGCCCGAAGACGATGGAGATCGCGAAGATCTGCCCGAGCGGGGTGTCGACGTCGAGGTTCGAGAACAGCAGCGCGCCGATCGCCATGAGCACCGTCCCGGCGACGGGGAACATCTTGTAGCGGCCGGTGCGCGAGGTGGTCTGGCCGGCGATGATCGAGCCGCTCATGATCCCGACGGTGAACGGGATGAGCGTGAGGCCCGCCTGCGTGGGCGTCTGGCCCTTGACGATCTGCAGATACAGCGGCAGCACCGCGAGGCCCCCGAACATGCCGAGACCGATCACGGTGTTGGCGCCTGCGCCCACGCTGAACGTCCGGTTGCGGAACAGGTGCAGCGGCAGGATCGCGTCCTTGCCGGCGGCGCGCTCCGCGAGCAGGAACGCGACGATCCCGAACGCCCCGACGAGGTAGCACAGCACCGAGTGCTGCGCGGTCCAGCCCCAGCCGCGGCCCTGCTCTGCGACGACGAGGAGCGGCACCAGCGCGACGACGAGCGCGAGCGCGCCCTGCCAGTCGATCCGGTGCTCCACGCGGCGCAGCGGGGGCAGGTGCAGCACGCGCGCGATCACGACGATGCCGAGCAGGCCCAGCGGCACGTTGATGAGGAACACCCACCGCCAGCCGTCGATCCCGAGGATCGACTCGGCCCCCGCGAAGAACCCGCCGATGACCGGGCCCAGCACCGACGAGGTGCCGAACACCGCGAGGAAGTACGCCTGGTAGCGGGCGCGCTCGCGCGGCGCGACGAGGTCGCCGAGGATCGTGATCGCCAGCGCCATCAGACCGCCCGCGCCCAGGCCCTGGATGCCGCGGTAGACCGCGAGCTGGTACATCGAGTCGGCGGTGCCGGACAGCAACGAGCCGAACACGAACAGTGAGATCGCGACGAGGTAGAGCGGCTTGCGGCCGTACAGGTCGGAGAGCTTGCCGTACAGGGGGGTCGAGATCGTCGCGGTGAGCAGGTACGCCGTGGTCACCCACGCCTGCAGCGACAGGCCGTGCAGGTCGTCGCCGATCGTGCGCATCGACGTCGCGACGATCGTCTGGTCGAGCGCGGCGAGGAACATGCCGATCATCAGCCCGCCGAGGATCGTCACGATCTCTCGGTGGGTGGGGGCCCGGACGCCGGTGGGCGTGCTCTCTGAATCCTGCGACATGGACACCTCTCGGCGGCGGACGGGCTGGCAGGGCGCAGTGATGCTGCAGCCCCCAACACCGGCGGTCCTCGCCGTGTTCCCCGTCACATGCTCCGGCGGGGCGGCAACGGGCCGACGATCACCCGGCGGACGACGTTTCGGGCTCGTTCGCCGCGTGCGTCATGCTGGGCGGCATGTCCGTCGTGTCACGTCGCCGTGATCTCCTGAAGCGCTCTCTCGTCGTCGGCGTGCTCGCGTTGCTCGCGACGCTCGTGCCGTCCGCAGCGCTCGCGCACGACCAGCTCGTCTCGACCGACCCGGCCGACGGCTCGACGGTCCCGATGGCGCCCGACCACGTCACGCTGACGTTCAGCGAGACGCCCGTCGCGCTCGGCACCGAGGTCCGCGTGACGTCGCCGGACGGCACCGTCGTGAGCACCGGCGCGCCCGTGATCGACGGCACGTCGGTCGTGCAGGCCGTCACCGGCGACCTGCCCGCCGGCCCGTACACCGTGGCCTGGCAGATCACCTCCTCCGACGGGCACGCGACCAGCGGCGACTTCTCGTTCATGGCCGCCGACGCGTCCGGCACGCCCACGTCGTCGCCGACGAGCGAGCCCAGCCCGACGAGCGAACCGACCACCGCCGGCTCCGAGGAGCCCACCGCGGCCGTCACGACGCCGGCCGAGGCGACTAGCCCGAACCCGAGCCCGAGCCCGTCGGACGACGGCTTGATCCTCGTCGACGACACCCCCGGCGCCCCCGCGGGCCTGCTCGTCGGGATCTTCGCGGTGCTGCTCGGCGGCGGCGCGCTGACCCTCTACCTCGTGCGGCGGCGCAACCGCTGATGACTGCACCCGCCGCGCCCGCGACCGTCGAGCCCGCAGCCGCCGGCCCGACGACGCGCGCGCGTCGGCCCGCGTGGTTCGTCGTCGCGCTCGTCGTCGCGGGGGTCGCGGCCGTGGTCGCGGGCGTCTGGTTCACGGGCGCCGCGACCACCGCGTTGCTGCGCGACCCGGGTGCTGCGGTGCGCTGGGGTCTGCCGGTCGCGGCGACGCTCACCGAGCTCGCGGGCGCGCTCACGGTGGGCGCGCTGGTGCTGGCGGTCGCCGTGCTGCCTCGTCGGGCCGGGTCCGACGAGACCGCCGCGCGCACGCGGCGGGGCGTGCCGGTCGCCGACGGCCGGGCCTACCCGCGCTCGCTCGTCGTGGCCGCCGGCGCGGCCGCCGCCTGGACGCTGCTCTCGGTGCTGCACCTCGTGCTGACCTACGCGAACGTCGCGGGCCAGCCGCTCGACGCGCCGACGTTCGGCGACCAGCTCTGGCTGTTCGTCTCCGACATCGAGATGGGCCGCACGCTCGCGACGGCCGCCCTCGTCGCGGCGCTCGTCACGGTCGGCGCGGCGCTCTCGCGGACGCCCACGGGCGCGGCCTGGACCGCGGCGCTCGCGCTCGTCGCGCTGTGGCAGCAGGCGCAGCTCGGGCACGTCGCGGGCGCGGCCGGGCACGCGCTCGCGATGTCCTCGATGGTGCTGCACCTGGTCGGGGCGGCCGTCTGGGTCGGGGCGCTCGCGGCGCTCGCCGTGCTGGTGGGCCGGCTCGGCGCGGACCTGGTGCCCTCCGCCGCGCGGTACTCCGTGATCGCGGGCTGGTGCCTCGCGGCGGTGGCGGCGTCCGGCGTCGTCAACAGCGTCGTGCGGCTGTCGTCGTGGTCGGACCTGACCACGCGGTACGGGCTGCTGGTGCTCGCCAAGATCGCGTTCACCGCGGCGCTCGCGGGGCTCGGCCTGCTGCACCGGCGCCGCACGCTGCGCGCGATGGCCGGGGCGCCGCGGGTCACGGGGCTGTTCTGGCGGCTCGTGCTCGTCGAGCTGCTGGTCATGGGCGCGGTGTCCGGTGTCGCGGTCGCGCTCGGGGCCAGCGCGCCGCCCGTGCCGGACGTGCCGCCCGTCGACCAGTCGCCCGCCTACCAGATCACCGGCCACCCGCTGCCGCCGCCGCTCACGCCGGTGCGCTGGCTCACCGAGTGGCGCTGGGACGTGCTGCTCGCCGCGGCGGTCGTCGCGGGGATCGTCGTGTACTGGCGGTGGGCGCTGCGCCTCGCGCGGCGCGGCGACCGTTGGCCGTGGGCACGGACCGCGTCGTGGACCGCGGGTCTGCTGCTGTTCGGCTGGGCGACGAACGGCGGCGCCGCGACGTACGGGCACATCCTGTTCAGCGCGCACATGGTGCAGCACATGGTGCTCGCGATGGTCGTGCCGATCTTCCTCGTGCTCGCCGCGCCCGTCACGCTCGCGCTGCGCGCGCTGCCGGTGCGCTCCGCCGCGCTCGCGGGCGACGTCTCGCGCGGCCCGCGCGAGTGGATCCTCGTGCTGGTGCACAGCCACGTCGGCCAGTTCTTCGCGCACCCGCTGGTCGCGGCCGCGAACTTCGTCGGCTCGATGATCGCGTTCTACTACACGGGGCTGTTCGAGTGGTCGCTGCGCAGCCCGGTGGGGCACCTGTTCATGGTCGTGCACTTCTCGCTCGTCGGGTACCTGTTCGTCAACGCCCTGATCGGGATCGACCCCGGGCCGCGTCGCCCGCCCTACCCGCAGCGGCTGCTCCTGCTGTTCGCGACGATGGCGTTCCACGCGTTCTTCGGCGTCGCGCTGGTGTCCACCGAGCAGCTGTTCGTCGCCGACTGGTTCGGGCTGATGGGCCGGCCGTGGGGGCCGTCCGCGATCGCGGACCAGCAGACCGGCGGCGCGATCACGTGGGGGATCGGTGAGATCCCGACGCTCGCGCTCGCGATCGCCCTGGCGATCTCGTGGGCGCGCGACGACGAGCGCACCGCACGCAACCGCGACCGGCGGGTAGACCGCGACGGCGACGCCGAGCTCGACGAGTACAACCGCATGCTCGCGGACCTGGACCGCCGCGACTGACCCGTCGAAGCAGCGATGGCTGCAGATCTCGCGGGGCCCACCCGCCAAGACCTGCATCCACCCCTGCATCCACCCCTGCACCCACCCCTGCACCCACCCCTGCACCCACGCCTGCCAGCCCCGACGAGCCGCGCATCCACCGACGGCTGCCGGCCCCGGCAAGGCGCGCTGCGGCGCCCGTCAAGCCCGTCGATGCAGCGATGGGTGCAGAGATCGTGGGGTCCACCCGCCGAGACCTGCACCCATCCCTGCACCCACACCCGCCAGCCCCGACGACCCACGCACCCACCGACGGTGCCGGCCCCGGCTAGGCGCCCCGCGGCGCCCGCCAACTCGTCGATGCAGCGATGGGTGCAGGACTCGTGGGGTCCACCCGCCGAGACCTGCACCCATCCCTGCACCCACACCCGCCAGCCCCGACGACCCGCGCACCCACCGACGGCTGCCGGCCCCGGCAAGGCGGGCCGCGGCGCCCGCCAAGCCCGTCGATGCAGCGATGGGTGCAGGACTTGCGGGGTCCACCCGCCGAGACCTGCACCCATCCCTGCACCCACACCCGCCAGCCCCGACGACCCACGCACCCACCGACGGTGCCGGCCCCGGCTAGGCGCCCCGCGGCGCCCGCCAACTCGTCGATGCAGCGATGGGTGCAGGACTCGTGGGGTCCACCCGCCGAGACCTGCACCCATCCCTGCACCCATCCCTACACCCACACCCGCCAGCCCCGACGACCCGCGCACCCACCGACGGCTGCCGGCCCCGGCAAGGTGGGCTGCGGCGCCCGCCAAGCCCGTCGATGCAGCGATGGGTGCAGGAGTCGCGGGGTCCACCCGCCGAGACCTGCATCCATCCCTGCGCCCACGGTTGCCGGCCCGACAGGCCGGGCCTGTACGCGCGGTGGGTGTCGGTCGCTCGTGATAGGACCGGGGCATGGGATTCGTCATCGGTGACCTCGAGCAGTACGTCGCGCTGCCGCGCCTGTCCGGGCTGGTGCTCTCGCCCGACGGGACGCGCCTCGTGACGGCCGTCAGCACGCTCGACCCGAAGGGCACGCGCTACCGCACGGCGTTGTGGGAGGTCGACCCCGTCGGCGAGCGTCCGCCGCGCCGCCTGACGCGGTCCGCCAAGTCCGAGGGCGGCGCCGCGTTCACGCGCTCCGGCGACCTGCTGTTCACGTCCGCCCGTCCCGATCCGGACGCCGCGGAGCCCGACGACGACGCGCCGGGCGCGCTGTGGCTGCTGCCCGCCGACGGCGCCGAGGCCCGCGTCGTCGCGTCCCGCCGCGGCGGGATCGGCGCGCCGGGCGCGGCACTCGACGCCGACGTCGTGCTGGTCTCGGGTGACGTGCTCGCGACCGCGCGCGACGAGGAGCACGACGAGAAGCTGCGCAAGGCGCGCAAGGACAAGAAGGTCGGCGCGATCCTGCACACCGGCTACCCCGTCCGCTACTGGGACCATGACCTCGGCCCGGACGCGCCGCACCTATTCGTCGGCACGTTCACCTCCGAGCCGCCCGCGCGGAAGGCCGCCGACCCGACCGCGACGACGGGGCAGCAGGCGTCCGACGAGAAGGCGGCGGTCGAGCCGGCGCCCGCAACGCCGCTCGACGAGCGGGTCGCGCTGCGTGACCTGACACCGGACGCGGGCCGCTCGCTCGTCGAGCAGTCCGCCGTGGTCAGCCCGGACGGCACGACGATCGTCGCGGGCTGGACGGTGCCCGCCGCAGGCGGTGACCAGCGCGGCATCGTCGTCGCGATCGACGTGGCGAGCGGCGAGCGGCACCCGCTCGTCGACGACCCGGACGCGGACGTGTACGACCCGCGCATCTCTCCCGACGGCCGGTGGGTCGTCGTCAGCCGCGAGACGATCTCGACGCCGTTCGACGCGCCGCGCGTGAGCCTGCTGCTCGTGCCGGTGGCGGGCGGCGAGGCTCGGGCGATCGCCGCGGGCTGGGACCGGTGGCCGGGCGGGCCGGTCTGGCTGCCGGACTCGTCGGGGCTGCTGGTGACCGCCGACGACGACGGGCGCGCGCCCGTGTGGCGGATCGACCTGGCGACCGACGGCGGCGAGGACCGCGTCACGCGCGTGACGTCCGACGACGCGGCGTTCACCGACGTGCGCGTCGCGCCCGACGGCACCACGGCCTACGCGCTGCGGGCGTCCTACCTGGCGCCGGCCCACCCGGTGCGGATCGACCTGACCGGCGCGCTGCCGGTCGAGGCGGTCGCGCTGCGCTCGCCCGTCCCGCTGCCGGAGCTGCCGGGCCGCCTCGAGGAGGTCGACACGATCGCCGCCGACGGTCGGCGCGTGCGTGCCTGGCTCGCGCTGCCGCATGGGGCGAGCGCCGCCGAGCCCGCACCGCTGCTGCTGTGGATCCACGGCGGGCCGCTGGGCTCGTGGAACGCCTGGTCCTGGCGGTGGAACCCGTGGCTGCTCGTCGCGCGAGGGTATGCGGTGCTGCTGCCTGACCCGGCGCTGTCGACCGGCTACGGCCAGGACTTCGTGCAGGCCGGCTGGGGTGCGTGGGGCGCCGCGCCGTACACGGACCTCATGCGCATCACCGACGAGGTCGAGGCGCGTGCGGACATCGACGAGACCCGCACGGCCGCGATGGGCGGCTCGTTCGGCGGCTACATGGCCAACTGGGTGGCCGGCCACACCGACCGGTTCCGGGCGATCGTCACGCACGCGAGCCTGTGGGCGCTCGACCAGTTCGGCCCGACCACGGACGCGGCGTTCTACTGGCAGCGCGAGATGACGAGCGAGATGGCGCACGACAACTCGCCGCACCGGCACGTCGAGCAGATCGTCACGCCGATGCTCGTCGTCCACGGCGACCGCGACTACCGGGTGCCGATCGGCGAGGGACTGCGCCTCTGGTACGAGCTGCTGTCGCGCTCCGGCCTGCCCGCGGACGAGACGGGGCGCACGCCGCACCGCTTCCTCTACTTCCCGGACGAGAACCACTGGGTGCTCGCGCCGCAGCACGCGATCGTCTGGTACCAGACCGTCGTGGCGTTCCTCGCGGAGCACGTGCTGGAGGCGACCGGGGACGACGCGACGTACCCGGAGCTGCTCGGGTAGCCCACGGAGAGCGAGGGTAGGCAAACCTAATATCGGCGGGTAAGGTTGGTGACACCGCGTCAGCAACGCGGTCCACCGACCCGAGAGAGACCGTCGTGACCACGATCTCCGAGCGCCCCGCTCCCGCTCCCGCGACGCAGGCGACTGCCGCCGCGAGTGACGTCCCGCTGTCGCTCGCCCTGCGCGAGGGCACCCGTGAGCAGCACGGCCAGGCCGAGGGCATGGCCTTCGTCGAGAACCTCATGGCCGGCCGGCTCGGCCGCGAGGCGTACACCGACCTCGCGGTGCAGCAGCTCTCGATCTACACGGCACTCGAGGAGGCCGGCCACCGCGTGCGTGCGGCGGGCGGCGACCACGACCTCGTGTTCGACGAGCTCACGCGCGTCCCGGCGATCGAACGCGACCTGGAGCACCTGCTCGGCGCCGACTGGCGGGACCGCGTCCACTTCCTGCCCGCGACCCGCGCCTACACCGAGCGCCTCGTGGCGTGCGGTGACGACGTGAGCCGCTACGCCGCGCACGCCTACACCCGTTACCTCGGGGACCTGTCCGGCGGCCAGGTCGTCAAGCGCATGGTGCAGCGGCACTACGGGCTGCCAGCCGAGGCGGTGTCGTTCTACGACTTCCCGGAGATCCACAAGCTCAAGCCGTTCAAGGACGTCTACCGCGAGCGCCTCGACGCGCTGCCGCTCGACGCGGACCAGCGTGCGGCGGTCGTCGCCGAGGCCCAGGTCGCGTTCTCGCTGAACCAGGCGATGTTTGCCGAGCTGGGGGCCGTTCACCAGGGGTGATGAACCCGAACAGCGCCGGACGGGTGGCCGGACGGGTGATTCCGCGGCCTCCTGTGGGCCCACGGCAGCGCGCGGGGTCGATTGGGTCGATGATGTCCCGGTGACGCGACGCGGGCCCGCCGGAGCGCGCGCCGGGCGCCGTGCCGCCGCGGCGCTGGACGGCGTGCGCGGCTTCGCGTTGCTGGCGCACCGCCTCGACAGGTGCGCGGGGCTCGACGAGGCCGTCGAGACGGCCGCCGCCGCTGCGGCCGAGCTGCTCGGTGCGCGGCGCGCGGCCGTCTGCCGGATCCGGCAGGACACGTGCCTCGTCCTGACGGTCCAGCCCAGCCAGGTCGACCCGCGGTACGCCGAGTACCTCGCGACGCCCTTTCGCGCAGAGGACCGGCCCGCGCTGCGCACGCTGATCCGGGACCGCGCGAGCTGGTTGGCCCACGCCGTGGACGTCACGGGCAAGCCCGTCGAGCCCGGGGACACCGATGCCGGCGACGAGGTCGAGGTCGCGACCTTGCGCGAGGTCGGGCTCGCGAGCGCGCTCGCCTCCCCCGTCGTCGTGAACGGCTCGGTCTGGGGTCAGGTCTACGCGCTGCGCGGTCCGGACAGCGGCCTGTTCTCGGTCGACGACGTCGCCCGCGCCGAGGTCGTCGGTGCGCTGCTCGCCGGGGCGATCGCGCGTGTCGACCTCGAGGAGCAGGTCCGCCACCTCGTCGCCGACGACCCGCTGACCGGGCTCCCGAACCGACGCGCCGCCGACAACGCCGCGGAGGCGGCGCTCGAGGACGGCCGCGAGGTCTGCATCGTGATGGCCGACGTCGACGGGCTCAAGCGCGTCAACGACCGGATGGGCCACGAGACGGGCGACGACCTGCTGCGCACCGTCGCGGACGTGCTGCGCCGCGTGGCCGACGAGCTGCCGGGCAGCACCGCCGCCCGCATCGGCGGCGACGAGTTCTGCCTGGTGACGGTGGGCCACCACCGGGCGACGGTCGCCGAGGTGCTCAGCCGTGTCGTCGGGGGCTACCCGCTTCCGCACGGCGCCGCGATCTCCTACGGACTCGCGTCGACCGCCGTCACCGGCGAGGTCACCGCGCGTCATCTGTTCCGCCGCGCCGACATCGCGCAGTACCGCGCCAAGCGGGCCCGCGCCCGCGCGCAGGAGAGCGCCGTGCCCGCGACGGCCGATCCGGCCGTGACCGCCGAGCGCGTCGTGGTCGCGGGAGCCGCCGCGATCACCGCCGCGCAGTCCGGGGCGGTGCCGCGCCTGTGCGCGCTGGCCGCGGCCGTGACCGAGACCCTCAGCGGTTCGGACTGGGCCGTGCTCATGGAGCGCGACGGCGACGACGCGGCGATCGCCCGCGGCGGCAGCCCGGCCGACCTCGAGCGGGCGCAGGCCACCGTCCGGCTCACGCACCGGACCTGGGTCGTCGAGATCGGGGCGTCCGTGAACGCCGCGACCGGCGCGCAGGTGACCACCGCGCTGCAGGCGCTCGTCGCGATCGCGGTCGACGGCGCGTCCTGATCCCCGCCGCGCTCAGCCGTGCAACGGCAGCGTGAGCTGCGCGGCGCCGCCCGCGACCACCCGCACCGGAATACCCCAGTCCTGCGCGTTGAGGTGGCACGCCGGGTACTCGATCGCCGGGTCGTCGTCGCAGCTCGCCGCGTGCGCCGTCACGTGCAGCACACCCTCGCGCACCGCGGGGTCGAGCCGTAGCGCCCGCCCGAGCGCGACGGCGTCCCCCGCACCCTCCAGGAGCAGGCCCGGCGGGGTCGAGGAGACCTGCAGGCGGGTCGACGGGCCGTAACGGTCGTCGTACTTCTGACCCTTGGCGGGCGTGAACACGACGTCGAGCGCGACCTCGTGGCCGAGCTCGGTGACCGGCCGGCGCGTGCGGTGCGCACCGCCGTCGACGGCCGTGGCCGTGGTCAGGTCGACCGGCAGCCGCGTGATCCGGTGCGCCGCGGACTCCACGACCAGCAGGTGCGCGCGGCCGTCCTCGGCCCCGACGACGAGCCCGCTCGGCTCGGCGAGGCCCGTCGCGAGGGTCGTCACCTCGTTCGTCGTCGGGTCGAAGCGGCGTACCGCGCCGTTGTAGGTGTCGGCGACGGCGATCGAGCCGTCGGGGAGCACCGCGACGCCGAGCGGGTGCTGCAGGCGCGCCTCGGCCGCCGGCCCGTCGCGATGACCGAACTCGAACAGCCCGGCGCCGATCGCGGTGGAGACGGCGCCGTCGCTGATCGTGCCGCGCTCGGCCGCGACCCACCGCAGGGCCGACGTCTCGGAGTCGGCGAGCCAGATCCGGTCCTCGGCGTCGACCGCCAGCCCCGACGGCTGCGCGAACCACGCCTGCGCGATCGGACCGTCGAGCAGGCCCTCGTTCATGGTCCCGCCGACGTGCCGCAGCGACCCTTCCTCGTCGTCGAGCACCCACAGCGTGTGGTTGCCCGCCATCGCGACGACGAACCCCGCCCAGGCCGGCGACCACGCCACGTCCCACGGCGAGGACAGCCGCACGTCGAGCGGCGGCCCGTCGTAGCCCGCGCCGGTCCGGTCACGCTCGGCCCCGTCCGCCCACGGCAGCACGTTGTCCGCCGCGCCGACCAGGTACTGCTCACCCGTCCCCGCCACGGTCGTGACCTGGCCGTCGGCGAGCCGCACGCCGCGCAGCGCGTGGTTGACCGTGTCCGCGACGAGCACGTCGTAGCCGAGCGGCCCGCGAAGCTCGTCGGGCACGAGGCACAGACCGTTGGGCTCGCTGAAGCGGGCGACGTCCGACCCGCCGTCGACGAGCCCGCGCTCGCCGGTGCCGATCCGCCGCACGAGCGTCTCGCCGTCCGCCGCGAGCTCCGCGAGGCTGTGGTGCCCCGCGTCCGCGACCAACAGCGTGCCGCCGGGCAGCGCGACCGCCTTCGCCGGGAACCGCAGCGTGCTCGCCGCGGCCGGCGGCGGCACGTACGGCCCGTCGCCGCGGTGGAGCGTGCCCTTCGCCTCGTGCTCGACGATCAGCTGGCGCACCAGCACCTCGACGTTGTGCCGGTGCCCCTCGCCGGCCATCTGCGCGACGACGTAGCCCTCGGGGTCGATCACGACGAGCGTGGGCCAGGCCCGTGCGGTGTACGCGCGCCACGTCACCAGGTCGGGGTCGTCGAGCACGGGGTGGTGCACCTCGTACCGCTCCACCGCCGCGGCCAGCGCGTCCGGGTCGGCCTCGTGCACGAACTTCGGCGAGTGCACCCCGATCACGACGAGCGAGTCGGAGAACTCCCGCTCCACCTCACGCAGCTCGTCGAGGACGTGCAGGCAGTTGATGCAGCAGAACGTCCAGAAGTCGAGCAGCACGACCTTGCCGCGCAGCTCGGCGAGCGTGATCGTCCGCCCGCCCGTGTTCAGCCAGCCCCGACCCAGCAGCTCGGACGCACGGGTGCGAGGAAGACGACGAGGTTCGACGCTCACAACCACAGTGTCCGGTACGACGGCACCGATGCAGTAACTCGGTGCATCCTTGTGCCCGTGAAAGGGATCGAGCGCGCCGAGGGCGATCTGTCGCGCGGTGACGTGCGCAAGGCGCGTGATCGCCTCAAAGGCCTCCTGAGTTCATATCCGCATGACCTCGAAGTCCGGAGGCTCCTCGCCGAGGCGTACCGGCGCGACCGGCAGTTTCCAGAGGCGGGTCGGTGGGGCTACCTGGTGGGGCCAGACGCGAGTGACAGGGAGCGAGACGCCTTCGAGCGCCACTGCGCTTTCGGGCACAGCACACGCATCACGGAGGCCCGACTCCGAGCGTTGCTCCGGTGTGACTACCTCGGGGCGATCGCCGACGAGGTAGGCCGTGACGTGCTTCGCGACCTTCCGAACAAGAGAGGTCCTGAGCGCATTGACGGGCCGGTTCGTGCCGCGATCCGTCGCGTCGCCGCCTTGAGAGCGCGCCTCGCGTATCGCTGACGCGGCGCGCGTGAAGCCGCGCGGCGCCGAGTTCGTCAGACCGCCGGCAACGTCCAGAAGTCGAGCAGCAAGACCTTGCCGCGCAGCTCGGCGAGCGTGATCATGCGTCCGCCGGTGTTGAGCCAGCCTCGGCCCAGCAGCTCGGACGCGCGGACTCGGGGCAGTCGGGGCGCAACACTCACGCGACCATTGTCCGCCCCGTCCCGCCCGGTACCTGTCCCACCCCGGGCCAGCCCCTTCGCGACACGCGCCTGCCCCTCCGTAACCCGAGCCCGCCCCGGTCCACGCGTGCTCCGCTGGCGGGTCGGCGCCCTGGGCCGGGCGATGTGCCACGATCGGCGCGTGACGGTGGGGTTCGTGCTCGGGGGCGGCGGCGTGCGCGGCGCGGTGCAGGTCGGGATGCTGCGCGCGCTCTTCGAGGCCGGCGTACGCCCGGACACGATCGTCGGGACGTCGATCGGCGCGATCAACGGCGCCGCGCTCGCGGCCGATCCCACGCCGGACGTCGTCGCGAAGCTCGAGCACGCGTGGGCGTCGCCCGCGGCCGCCGCGGTGTACGGCGACTCGTGGCCCAAGCAGCTGCGCCGGCTCGCCCGTTCGCGCACGCACCTGAACGACCCGGAGCCGTTGCGACGGCTGATCGCGGACATGATCGGCGAGGACGCGCGGTTCGAGGACCTGGCTGTTCCGCTCGCGGTCGCGGCCGCGTGCATCGAACGTGCGGCGGAGCGCTGGTTCGACGAGGGGGCGGTGCTCCCGGCCGTGATGGCGTCCGCGTCCGTCCCCGGGATCCTGCCGCCCACGCAGATCGGCGACGAGCACTTCGTCGACGGTGGCATCGTGAACTCCATCCCGCTGGGCGAAGCGGTCCGGCGTGGTGCGACGAGGGTCTACGTGCTGCAGGTCGGCCGGATCGAGGAGTCGCTCGAGGCTCCCGGCAAGCCGTCGGAGGTGGCCCGCGTGAGCTTCGAGATCGCCCGACGGCACAGGTTCTCGCGGGAGATCGAGCAGGTCCCCGAGGGTGTGACGGTCCACGTCCTGCCGTCGGGTGGACCGGGTCCGGGCGACGAGAAGCTCAGCTCGTACCGGCGGCTGGACGCGACCCACGCCCGCATCGAGCGCGCCTACGAGGCGACCGCGAGCTACCTGGAGTCGGCATGAACTGGCGGCTGCCGCCCAAGTGGGTGCGGCGCGTGGTGCTCGCACCGCTCATGGTGGCGCTCGCGTTCGTCGTGATGCCGGTGGGGCTGATCTTCGCGGGGATCGTCGGCGCGGCGATCACGTGGCTGCTGCCAGGCCGCCTGCGCATCGTGCGCGCGATCTGGATGGTGATCTTCTACATCCTCTGGGACGCGACGGCGCTGGTCGCGGCGTTCTCGCTGTGGATCGCGAGCGGGTTCGGGTTCTTCCTGCGTCGGCCGTGGTGGCAGGGCGTGCACTACCGCTTCGCGGGGACCATGCTGCGGGTCCTGTTCTGGCAGATCCGCTGGACGCTGCGGCTGCAGATCGACGTGGTGGACGCCGAGCTCGGCAGCGTGCTGGTCGGTCAGCCGATCATCGTCGCGAGCCGGCACGCCGGTCCGGGCGACTCGTTCATCCTGGTCCACGCGCTGCTCAACTGGTTCGACCGCGCTCCGCGCATCGTCCTGAAGGACACCCTGCAGTGGGACCCCGCGATCGACGTGCTGCTCAACCGACTCCCGTCGCAGTTCATCACGCCGCGCTCGGCGCGACGCTCCGACGCTCCCCGGCTGTCCGACGCCGTGGGTGACCTGGCGGCCGGCCTGGGCCCCGACGGGGCGCTGGTGATCTTCCCCGAGGGCGGCAACGTGACGCCGGGCCGCCGGGCCAGGCGCATCGACACACTGCGCGAGCAGGGTCAGCACCACCTCGCCGAGCAGGCCGAGCAGATGGTCAACGTGATGGCACCGCACTCCGGCGGGCTGCTGTCCGCGCTCGGCGCGGCGTCCGATGCGGGTGTCGTGTTCGTCGCGCACACGGGCCTGGACCGACTCGTGACCGTACGCGACATCTGGCGCGAGCTGCCGATGGACAAGCGGATCGTCATGAAGGGCTGGTCCGTGCCGCCGCAGGACGTCCCCCGCGACCCGGGCGACCAGGAGGAGTGGCTCTTCGCCCACTGGCGACGCATCGACGACTGGATCGCCGCCTTCGACGTCGCCGCCGCCCCCGACCCGAGCCCCTGACCCACCCCCACCCACCCCACCGCCCCCTCCCGCCCGCACCTCCCGCCCGCCCCGAACTCCCGCCCGCCCGCACCTCCCGGACACCGCTCGATGCAGGGATGGATGCAGGATCCGCGGGGTCGGGCCGCCGAGACCTGCATTCATGGCTGCATCGACCCGTGTCCGGGAGCCGGGGTGTCCGGTGGCTGCTGGTGTCCGGGAGGTGCGGGGTGTCCCGGGCGGGTGCCGGGTGGTGCGGGGGT
>NZ_BJWG01000014.1 GCF_007990245.1 Cellulomonas composti
CTCGACCTCCGCTGACCTGCATTCATCGCTGCAGTCATCTCTGCACTCAGCGGTGGGTGCGGCGGGTGGGTGCGTGAGTCGCGGGGTCGCGGCTAGGTGGGGCGGTGCCAGTCGCCGGACTTGCCGCCGGTCTTCGACTCCAGGCGCACGTCGGCGATGTGGACCGACTTGTCGAGGCCCTTGACCATGTCGACGACGGCGAGCGCGGCGACGCTCACGGCGGTCAGCGCCTCCATCTCGACCCCCGTGCGGTCGGCGGTGCGGACGGTCGCGGTGATGCGCACGCCGTCGTCGTCGAGCACGAGGTCCACGACCACGCCGTGCACGCCGATGACGTGCGCCAGCGGGAGCAGGTCGGGCGTGCGCTTGGCGGCGGCGATCCCGGCGATGCGGGCCACGGCGAGGACGTCGCCCTTGGGTGCGGTGCCGTCGCGCAGCACCGTCATCACCGCGGGGCCGCACGCGACGCGGCCGGTGGCCGTCGCCGAGCGGACGGTGGGCTGCTTGGCCGTGACGTCGACCATGCGCGCGTGCCCGCGCTCGTCGAGATGCGTCAGGTCGCTCATGTCAGGAAGACCTCCAGGGTGTCGCCGGGTCGGACCTCGGGAACGTCGGCGGGCACGACCGCAAGGCCCTGCGCGACGGCGAGCCGGGCGACGAGGTGCGAACCGGAGCCGCCGGACGTCGCGCGCCACACCCGCACGCGCCCGTCGTCGCCGCGACGGACCGCGCCGGGCTCGTCGGGCTCCGTGAGGCGGACGGGCATGAGCTGGGCGCGGCCCGGCGGCGTCCGCCAGCCGTCGGCGGCGACCGCCGCGAACCGCGGTCGTTCGACGTCGACCAGGCCGAGCATGCGCCGGATCGCCGGCCGGACGAACGCCTCGAACGACGCGAACGAGCTGACGGGGTTGCCCGGCAGCGTCCAGATCGGCGTGCCGCCCGGGAGTCGGCCGAGCCCCTGCGGCTTGCCCGGCTGCACCGCGACGCTCACGAACTCGACGCCGGTCAGCGCGGCCTTCACGACGTCGAACGCCCCGACGCTGACCCCGCCGCTCGTGACGATGCCGTCGACGGTCCCGTGCCGGCCGTCGTCCAGGGCCGCGACGAGCGCGCGCAGCTCGTCGGGGTCGTCGGAGGTCGGGCCCAGCCGAAGGGCGGTCGCGCCCGCCTCCTGCACGGCCGCCGCGAGCAACCACGAGTTCGAGTCCGGGATCCGGCCGCGCGGCAACGGCTCGCCGGGCGCGACGAGCTCGTCGCCCGTCGAGATGACAGCGATCCGCGGACGGCGGTGCACGACGAGCGTCGCGCGGCCCACCGACGCCGCCGCGGCCACGTGCGCCGGCCCGACGAGCGCGCCCGCCGTCAGCACGAGGTCGCCCGGCGCGGCGTCCTCGCCGGCTCGTCGGACGTTGGCCCCCGGCTCGACCCGCTGCACGGCCTCGACGACCCCGCCGACCTCCGCCCACGCACCCACGCGCGGGTCCGCCGGCCTGGTCAGCTCGACGGGCAGCACCGCGTCGGCACCCGGGGGCACGGGGGCGCCGGTCATGATCCGCACCGCGGTCCCGGCGACGACCGTCGGCTCGTCGGCCGACCCCGCGGCAAGGTCGCCGACGACACGCAGCGCGACGGGCGCGTCCGGGGCCGCCCGGGCGACGTCCGCGGCGAGCGCGGCGTAACCGTCCATCGCGGAGTTGTCCCAGCGGGGCAGCACCTCGTCGGTCACCACGTCGGCCGCGAGCACCAGCCCGAGGGCGTCCAGCAGCCCGACCTCCACGGCCGGCAACGGCGCGGCCAGCGCCAACGTCGCCGCGCGATGCTCGTCGAGACCTCGCACAACCACCCCTTTCGTCGCTGGATCGTCGCACGTCCGGCGTCCGCGCGGGGGCCCGGCTCAGCGCGTCGCGAGCTCGCTCGACCGCCACGCCACGATGCCGCCCGCCAGGTTCGTCGCGTCGATGCCCGCGCTCCGCAGCACCTGGGCGGCGAGCCGCGAGCGCGCGCCGACGTGGCACAGCACGACGACCGGGCCCGGGTAGGGCCAGTCCCGCAGCGCGGACCCGTCGAGCACCGACGCGAGCGGCACGGGCACCGCGCCGGGCATCGCCGCCACCGCGATCTCCGCGGGCTCCCGCACGTCGATCACGACGACCGGGTCGGCCGGGTCCGCGAGTCGCGCCGCCAGCTCGTCGGGCCGGATCTCCGGCACCTCGTCGGCGTCGACCGTCGTGGGGGCCGGGTCCGCGGGTCGTTCGTCGGACCGCTTCGGGACGACGAGCGGGACCTGCGACCAGCGCGCGCGCAACGCGTCCAGCACCAGCACGCGCCCGAGCAGCGGCTCGCCGATCCCGCAGACCAGCTTGACCACCTCGGTCGCCATCACCGAGCCGACCTGCCCACACAGCGCGCCGAGCACGCCGGCCTCGGCGCACGACGGCACCTCGTCGGGCGCAGACGGTGTCGGGAACAGGTCGCGCAGCGTCGGGCCGCCGCCGGGCGCGGTCGCCCAGAACACCGCGACCTGCGCGTCGAACCGCAGCACGGAGCCCCATACGACCGGCAGGCCCGCGGCCGCGGCCGCGTCGGAGACGACGTACCTCGTCGGGAAGTTGTCGCTGCCGTCGACCACCAGGTCATAGTCCGCGAGCACGTCGGGTGCGTTCGTCGCGGTGAGTCGCAGGTCGTGGGTGCGCACGACGATCGTCGGGTCGAGCGCCAGCACCGCGTCACGCGCGGAGTCGACCTTGGGCCTGCCCACGTCCGACGAGCCGTGCACGACCTGTCGCTGCAGGTTGGACACGTCCACCACGTCGTCGTCGACGATCCCGATCGTCCCGACCCCGGCCGCCGCGAGGTACTGCAGCACCGGCGCCCCCAGGCCCCCGGCCCCCACGACGCACACGCGCGCGGCCCGCAGCCGGCGCTGCCCGGTCAGGCCGACGCCCGGCAGCAGCAGGTGACGCGACGCGCGCTCGGCCTGCTCGGGCCCCAGCGGCGGTCCCGGCTCGACGAGCGGTGCGATCCTCACCCGCCCAACGTACGACCCGGGCGGGTGTCGCAGCGACGGGGTCCGCCGGGCGGGCGCTACAGCGTCCGCTGCCAGGCCACGATGCGGTCGACCGCCTCGCCCACCACCGCGACCGACGACGCGAACGACAACCGCACGTACCGCGACCCGTCGACCGGGTCGAAGTCCGTGCCCGGAGTCAGCGCGACCCCGGCCTCGTCGAGGAGCCGCGCGCACCAGGTGACGGAGTCCAGGCCGGACGCGGAGACGTCGCCGTAGAGGTAGAACGCGCCGTCGGCGGGTGCGACGTGGGTCCAGCCCAGCTCGGGCAGGCGCTCGAGCAGCAGCGCGCGGGCGGCGGCGTAGCGCTCGACGTTCTCGCGCGCCGCGGCCATCCCCTCCGACGAGAACGCGGCGACACCCGCATGCTGCGCGAGCGCCGGCGGGCACAGCGCCACGTTGCCGGCGAGCGCGTCGACCGTCGCGACGAGGTCGTCCGGCAGCACCAGCCAGCCCAGCCGCCAGCCGGTCATCGCCCAGTACTTCGAGAACGAGTTCACGACGACCGCGCCCGTGTCGAGGAAGCGCGCGGCCGTGGCCACCTCCGCGTCGGTGTACGTGATGCCGTGGTAGATCTCGTCGCTCACGAGCCGCACGTCGTGCTCGCCGCACCAGCGCGCGAGCGCCTCGAGCTCGGCAGCGTCGATCATCGTGCCCGTCGGGTTGGCCGGGGACGCGACGACCAGCCCGGACAGCGGCGCCTGCGCGTGCGCGGCCTCGAGCATCGCGACCGTCGGCTGGAACCGGGTCTGCGGCCCGGCCGCGAGCTCGACGACCTCACACCCCAGCGCCGCGAGGATGTTCGTGTACGCCGGATACCCGGGCCGCGCGAGCGCCACCCGGTCGCCGACGTCGAACCCCGCCAGGAACGTCAGCATGAACCCGCCCGACGATCCGGTCGTCACCGCGATCCGCCCGGGGTCGAGGTCCACGCCGTACCAGTCGCGGTAGTGCGCGGCGATCGCCGCACGCAGCCCCGGCGCCCCGAGCGCCTCGGTGTAGCCGAGGTCGCCGCCGGTGAGCAGCTCGATGGCCCGCTGTCGCACGACCTCCGACGCGCCGGTCGCCGGCTCGCCCGCGCACAGGTTGAGCACGTGCTCCCCGGCGGCCCGGCGCGCGTTGGCGGCGGCGATGATCTCCATCACGGCGAACGGCGGCACATGCGCCCGCGCAGCAACCTTCATCCCCCCATCCTCCCCCGAACCCCGCAGACAGATCTCCTGTCCACACCTCCGACGACGAGGCACGAACAGCACGCGGCGGACCGCCCGGCCCCGGCGCCGGCCGGCCAGCGGCCAGCCGGGTGGAGTTCCCGCCACCAGACGACGGCAACCCCACCCACACCGGTTCCCGACCCCGCGGCGAAGGGGCAGCCGGGACGGCAGCGACCAAGCCGGGTGGACTTCACGCCACCAGACGACGGCAACCCCACCCACACCGGTGCCCGACCCGCGGCGAAGGGGCAGCCGGGCTGGTGGCGGCCAGCCGGGTGGACTTCACGCCGCCAGGCGACGGCAACCCCACCCACGCGGGGGGTGTGATGCCGGAGCGGGGGGTGTGATGCCCGGGCAGGAGGGTGGTGCGTCGGCGGCGGGTGGTGCGTCGGCGGTGGGTGGGTCGGGGGGTGGGTGGGTCAGGGGTGGGGGAGGTGGGGGCGGGTGTGGGTGACGATGGCGTCGGCGGCTGCCTCGAGCTGCGAGAGGCAGAGCTCGAAGTCGTCGGGGCCTCCGTACCAGGGGTCGGCGATGTCGAGGACGTCCTCGCGGGCACCAGGCGCGAGGGCCGGCGCGGCGGGGTCGAAGCTGCGGTAGAGCAGGACCTGCGGCGCAGCGCCACCTGCCAGCCGGCGCAGCACCCGGGCGTGCTGGGCCGTCATGGCGAGGACGAGGGCGCGCGTGGCGAGCTCGTCGGGCGTGATGCGGTGCGCGCGGTGGCCGTCGCCGGTCGGGTAGCCGTGGGCGGCCAGGACGGCACGGGCGCGGCGGTCCACCGGGTTGCCGCGTTCCTCGTCGGAGACCCCGGACGAGTCGACGACGACGAGGTCGCCGAGCCCCGCGGCCGAGAACCGGTCCCGCAGGACGATCTCGGCCATCGGGGAGCGGCAGATGTTCCCGGTGCACACGGTCATGAGGCGGAACGGCGTCGCGGAGATCACCGGCCCATCCTCGCGGACGCGTTCCTCTTGACTTCACCCGCACCCGGCACCATGCTTGCCCGACGAGCCGGTGACACGTGTCAACGGACAAAGCACCTCAGCGTCGAGGCTGCCGCCGGCCGCAGCGCACCACCGTTCAGCACCCGTCGGTCCGTCGAGCACCCGCTCCGCCGGACCACCGCGACCCACCCGGTACGGACCCCGTGCCCGGGCACCACAGCCCGCCCGCCGCCGCCCGCGTCGGACGGCGCACCCAGAACGGAGACACCACCGATGTCTGCCCACGCAGAACCCGGGACGACGAGGTCCCGCATGCGCGCCGCCAGCGCGCTCGGCCGGCCGGCACCAGCCGGAGCGGCGAGTGAACGTCGCACCATCGACCGCCGCGCGCTCGTCGCGATCGTCGCGATCGGCGCTCTGCTCGCCTACCTGGTGCAGGCGGTGTTCCTGCCGGCGCCGGACGCGGCCGCGGTGGACGTCGGCTCGGGCAGCTACGCGGAGGGCACGCCGGCGGGCGGCGCGATCCCGACGGAGTGCAACGGCACACCGGTGACCAACCCCCGCGCACACGTGACCGGCAACTTCCCGGCGGGCGCGATCCCGACGAACGACTGGTGGACGTCGCTGCTGTGGCGCAAGTTCGACTGCGCGTCGATCTCCGAGAACCTCGTCGCGCACCCGCTGACGTTCCACGCGTTCACCGACGGCCTGGGCGTGAGCTTCGCGACGACGAGCACGATCTCCGGCACGGCGACGGGCGTGAGCGAGTACCACTACCCGTACGCCGAGGACTTCCGGCTCGGGATCGCGGGCCTGTCGTCGGACGGCAAGGTCGACGGCTACTCCGACTGGACGGTCAGCGAGCTGTGGAGCAACGGCTCGAGCAGCCTGCGCACGACGTTCGGGCACGGCCTGCCCTTCGTGTACGCGACGAAGACGGGCGGCAACGCGACGCTGCGCGGCACGGCGGCGCCGACGGTCTGGCGCAACGCGAACGGCGCGATCGGCTTCACGCTCAACGGCCACGACTACGCCGCGTTCGGCCCGACGGGCTCGACGTGGACGGTCTCGGGCACGACGATCTCGTCGTCGCTGAACGGCGGCGCCTACTTCTCGGTGGCCGTGCTCCCGACGAGCACGACGGACGCCGCCCGGGGCGCAGCGCTGGATGCCTACGCGCCGTACGCGCACAACCACGTCACGGGCACCAAGATCTCGTGGGCGTACGACGAGGCGACGGCCAGGCTCACGGCGACCTACGCGTACACGACGACGGCGAAGCAGGCCGGTGCCTCCGGCACGGTGTTCGCCCTGTACCCGCACCAGCGGGACCACCTGAGCGGCACGACGCTCTCGTCGTACTCCTACGTCTCGCCGCGCGGCCCGATGAAGGTCGCGATCGGGGCGACGCAGTTCCAGACGGTCACGCCGTTCAACGGGGTGCTCCCGCAGCTCGCCAACACCGGCTTCCCCGCCGGCTCGTCGGACGCGAACCAGCTCGCCGGGTACGTCAACGAGGTCGCCGCGACCGACCCGTTCGCGGGCTTCGGCGAGGACACCTACTGGACCGGCAAGGCGATCGGCCGCGCGACGCAGGTGATCCAGATCGCCAACGCGACGGGCAACACGTCGGCGCGCGACTCGCTGCTCTCGAAGGTCCGCACCCGGCTGACCGACTGGATGACCGCGAGCCCGGGTGAGACCCAGCGCGCGTTCTTCTACAACCCGTCGTGGGGCACGCTGATCGGCTACCCCGCCTCCTACGGCTCGGACACAGACCTCAACGACCACCACTTCCACTACGGGTACTACGTGGTGGGCGCGGCGACGGTCGCCGAGTTCGACCCGTCGTGGGCGGCGACGTCCGCGTACGGCGGCATGGTGAACACCGTCATCAAGGACGCGGCGAACTGGGACCGCACCGACACCCGCTTCCCGTTCCTGCGCGACTTCGACATCTTCGCGGGCCACGACTGGGCCTCGGGCCACGGCGCTTTCGGTGCCGGCAACAACCAGGAGTCGTCGTCGGAGGGCATGAACTTCGCCTCCGGGCTCATCCAGTGGGGCCAGGCGACGAACAACAAGACCGTCCGTGACCTGGGCATCTACCTCTACACGACGCAGGCCTCGGCGATCGAGAACTACTGGTTCGACACCGACGACGAGGCGTTCCCGGCGGCGTTCGGCCACTCCACGGTCGGCATGGTCTGGGGCGACGGCGGCGCCTACGCCACGTGGTTCAGCGCCGAGCCGGAGATGATCCAGGGCATCAACCTCCTGCCGAGCACGGGCGGCCACCTGTACCTGGGCTACGACCCGGCGTACATCACCCGCAACCTCGCCGAGCTGGAACGCAACAACGGCGGGCCCGCGACGGTGTGGAAGGACATCATCTGGGAGTTCCAGGCGCTGGCGGACGCCCCCACGGCGCTCGCGCAGTTCCGGGCGCAGGCCAGCTCCTACACGGTCGAGGAGGGCGAGTCCCGCGCGCACACGTTCTCGTGGCTGAAGAACCTGTCCGGCCTGGGCACGGTCGACCGGTCCGTCACCGCGAACACGCCGTTGCACGCGGTGTTCGTCAAGAACGGCGTGCGGACGTACCAGGCGGCGAACATGGGCTCGTCGGCGATCACGGTGCGGTTCTCGAACGGCGTGAGCCTCGCGGTCCCGGCCAGGTCGGTCGTCGCGAGCACGGGTTCGACGACCGACCCGGGCCCTGACCCCACGCCAACCCCCACGCCAACCCCCACACCGAGCCCGACGACGAGCCCGTCGCCGACTCCGACGCCCAGCCCGACTCCGACGACGAGCCCGACCCCGACCCCGTCACCGACTCCGACGACCCCGCCGACCTCGGGCACGGACGCGACCTCGCGCATCCAGGCCGAGGCGTACTCGGCGATGTCCGGCGTGCAGACGCAGGGCACCGACGACGTGGACGGCGGCAGCAACGTCGGCTGGATCGGCCACGGCGACTACCTGCGGTTCGACAACGTGAACTTCGGCAGCACACCGCGCACGCAGTTCGTCGCCCGGGTGGCCTCGGGTGCGGCCGACGGGGTGAGCGGGCTCGTCCAGGTCCGGCTCGACAGCCTGAGCTCGGCACCGATCGGCACGTTCGCGATCGGGAGCACGGGCGGCTGGCAGACCTGGCGGACCGTCCCGGCGAACATCACGGGCACGACGGGGGCGCACACCGTCTACGTGACGTTCGAGTCCGGGCAGCCGGCGGACTTCGTCAACGTGAACTGGTTCACGTTCCAGTAGGCCGTCGAGCATGAGTGCACCCCGCCGCATCGCTCGCGGCGGGGTGCACTCACGTGGAGGCGCGCGCGACGACGTGGAAGACGTCGGCGGTGCGCGCCGGTGGCTCCGAGGAGCCGTCCAGGGCGGCGAGCACGGTCGCCGCGAGGTAGTCGGCCTGCGCGTCGATGGCCTGCCACACGGTGGTCAGCGCGGGCGCGGCGACGCGCGCGGCGGGGATGTCGTCGACGCCGATCACGGCGACGTCCGCGGGGATCGCGAGCCCGTGCGCGCGCACGCCGGCGAGCACCGCGAGCGCGACCTCGTCGTTGTACGCCGCGACGGCGGTCACCGGGTCGTCGCCCGAACGCCAGGCCGCGACCGCGGCCGAGGCCGACTCGACGTCCAGGCTCACCCGCTCGACGAGCGGCGCGGGCAGCCCGAGCTCCGCGCACTGCGCCCGGACCCCGGCCAGGCGGCGGTCGGCGAACGCCGCGAGCCGGTCGTCGCTCGGTGCCGCGTACGCGAGCACGCGGTGCCCGCGCTCGACGAGGTGCGCGACCTGCAGCGCACCGATGCTGGCCTGCGGCACCGCGAAGATCTCGGGATGGGGGTCCTCGTCGAGCGCGGTGCCCGCGACGGGGATGCCCGCCTGCTTCATGGCGCGCGCGTCGGCCTCCGCGAACGGGCCGAGGCCGAGCACGACGCACGGCGTGACGGCCCGCCACAGCGCGGCGAGCGGCCGGCCGCTGCGGTTGACGTGCACGAGCACCGACAACCCGTGCTCGGCGAGCGCCGCGGTCAGGTGGTCGATGAGCGCGTCGATCACGGGCCCGACGGTCCAGTCCGGCAGCACGAGCAGCACCAGGTCGCTGCGCCCGGAGCGCAGCGTGCGGGCGGCGGCCGACGGCGTGTACCCCAGCCGCTCGGCGGTCTCGAGCACGCGCTGGCGCGTCGTCTCGGTGATGACGACACCGGGCGTCGCGTTCAGCACGTAGCTGACGGTGGTGCGCGAGAAACCGCTCTCTCGGGCGACGTCAGCGCTGGTGACCCGCGGCACGGCTGCCCTCCTTGCGACCCGTCTCGGCTGGGCCCACTCTAACCGCGGGCACCGCGGGACGAGCCCGCGCAGCGGCCTACCGCGCGGGTGAACCCGGTGCCGGTCGCCCGGCACGACGACACGCCGGCCCCCTCGAGCCGGCGCGTCGTGCGGTGCGGTCAGCGAACGGTGAGCGTGTGGCTCGCCGTCGCCGGGAGGTAGCCGGCCGAGCCGGCGTAGGTGACCTTGACGGTGCTCGAGGTGGTCACCTTCGGCAGGGTCACGGTCGTACGGCCGCCGACGAGCGTCGTCGTCGTGACCTTCGCCGTGCCGAGCCACACGGTGACCGCACCCGTCGGCGTCGGCGCCTCCGTGGCACCGGTCACGGTGACGGTCACCTTGGGCCTGGCGCCCTTGGCCACGGTCCACGACGAGGTCGTCAACGTCACCTCGGGCGTCGCCCTGCTCACGACGAGACGGGCCGACGACGAGGTCGAGGCGGCCACGCCGCTGGTGCCGGCGTACCGCGCGGTCAGCGTGTGCGTGCCGACCGTCAGGGTGCGGGGAAGGGCCACGGTGACGGTGCCCTTCCTGCCGGACACGACGAGCGTGCCCGTGCCGACGACCTTCGAGCCGTCCCGCACCTGCACCGTGCCGCCCGGCGCGGCGGTCGCGCCGACGACGCTGACCTTGGCCGTCACGGCGGCGCCGTAGGTCGCGGTGCCCCGGCTGAGCGTCAGCGTCGTCGTCGTACCCGACGCGACGATCGTGACCGTCGCCGTGCCGTCCGAACCCGCGAGCTCCTCACCCGCGGGAGCGAACGACGCCGTCAGCGCGTGCGTGCCGTGACCCAGCACGACCTTGGTGGTGGCGACACCCGCGGTCACGGGGACGGTCGCGAGCGGCGTCGTGCCGTCGAGGGACGTGACCGTCCCTGTGACGTCGGCAGTGCCGCTGACCGGCGCGACGACCGCGCGCAACGTCTGCTGCGAGCCGTAGGTCGTCTGGCCGGACACCGTCAGGCTCGTCGTCGTCGCGGCAGGTCCGAACACGTGCGCCGTCGACCCGAGCCGCAGCAGCACGGTCTCGCCGGTCGCGTCCGCGAGGCCGTCGTTGTCGGTGACGGCGTAGACCTGGCCGTTGCGCCCGATCGTCAGCCCCTCGAGCTTCTCCTGGGTCCAGCCCGCGGTGGCGCGCAGGTCCGGCAGGACGTCGTGCGCGAGGGACTTGGTCAGCGGCGCGACCGTGCCCGGCGCGGGGTCGACGCTCGGCAGGTCCACCGTGTAGATGCGCTTGACCTGCGCGTTCACACCGTTGAGCTTGTCGCGCTCGATCACCGCGAGCGTGTCGTCGTCGACCGCGACGACCTCGGACAGGCCCAGCCAGTCTCCCGCGACGGTCGTCTGCTCGAGCGGGTAGGCGAACCACGTCCACGCCTGGGTGGTGACGTCGTAGCGGCCGATCCGCGCCGCGCCGGCCAGTCCGCCCGGGTCGCTGGTCAGCCCGCGCTGCAGCGCGACGAACACGTGCTCGCCGGCGTCGTCGTTGGTCGTCGTGACGCCCTCGATGCCCCACTTGGTCAGGCCCGCGGACACGTCCGCGGGGAGCGCCACGCGCTCGAGCACGCCGCCGTAGGCGCTCACCCGGACCAGCTCGTTCCCCGGCCCGGTGGCGCCCTCGACGCCCAGCCAGAAGCCGCCCTGCGGGCGCGCGGCCAGGCCCTCGACGTCGAACGACACGCCGGCGCCGGCCTGGGTGATGCGCACCTCGCGGTCGATCACCGCGGGGGTGGTGCTCACGTCGAGCGAGAGCAGGCGCGTGTTCGTGTACGCGGCGTCGGTGACGGACCAGAGGCGGTCCTCGTCGCGCACGTCGGGCGCCAGCGCGCCCAGCGCACCCCAACCGACCGGGCGACCAGCGACGTCGTCGGCCGAGACCACGCTCGGGAACTGCGGCGTGCCGGCGGCCTCGTCGAACGCGTCGCCGAGGCCGTAGATCGAGACCGCGGAGCGCACGTTCGCCGCGGGCGTGTCCGTCTCGCTCGAGACGAGCAGCAGGTCGCGCGACGGGACGGGCAGGATGCCCTCGGGCCCGTTCGTCGTGGCCAGGACCTGCTGGAACGCGGGGTGCGCGGGGTCGGACACGTCGTAGACCGCGACGAGGTTCGAGCGCTCGGAGCCGACGAACGCGTACGGCGTGCCGTCCATCGTGGCGATCGCGAGGCCCTCGATCTCGACGCCCTTCTTGGCGGCGCGGTCCTCGTTGTGCAGGCCCGTGCGCACCGCGAGCCGCTCGAGCTCGTTGCCCGAGTCCCACACGACGGTGCCCGTGGTCGTGTCGAAGATCGACCAGCCGCGTGTGCCGCCCTTCCAGTCGCCCTCGTTCGCGGTGGCGACGTGCGTCCCGTCGAGCCACCCGATCGCGTCGGGCTCGCGCGGCGTCGCGGGGATCGAGCCGGTCTGGTCGATCTTGCCGTCCTTGAGGACGTCGATGTCGGTGACGGCCTGCGTCCCGGCGCTGAACACGCTCGTCACGGCTGCCGTGGCGATGTCGACGAGCGCGACGCCGTTGTTCTCCTGCAGCGTCACCGCGACCGTCGAGCCGGTCGGGTCGATCGCCACGTACTCCGGCTCGGGGTCCTGCGGGGTGTCGAGGCCCGCGGCGACGAACGACGGCAGGGCCGCGCCGCCCTCCTGCGTGAACGCCACCGGGCGCAGCCCCCAGCTCGTCGGGTCGTCGCCGGCCAGGTCGACGAGCTGCAGGAAGCCGCCCGGCGCCTGGGGCAGGTCGCCCTTCTTGCCGCCCACGGGCGTCGCGTTCTCGTCGCGCTGGTTCTCGATCGCGATCGCGGCGTGCGTCGTGTCGGGCGTCAGCGCGATCGAGTCCGGCTGCCCACCGAGCTCCAGCGTCCGCACGACCTCGTGCGTCGCGAGGTCGACGACCACGAGCGCGCCCGAGGGGGCCGTGAACGTCTCGGAGGTGTCGACGACGACGAGCACGTACCCGCCGACGATCGCGACCGAGGTCGGCTCGGCGTGGGCGCCCACGCCCAGGTCGGCAGCCAGGTCGAGCGTGCCCAGGCCGACGGGCTGCGCGGGGTCGGTGATGTCGACGAAGCCGATCCGGCGCGCCAGCGCGTCGGTGTGCACGAAGGTGCGCACGTCCTCGCTGACGGCCGAGATCTCGGCGACGGTGACGTCCGACTCGGCGGCGGTCGCGGGCCGGTTCAGGTACACCGGGTAGGTCGCCAGCCGGTGGAACGCGTCGGCCGGGCTCGGGTCGGTCCAGCCGGCCGACGACCAGCCCGGGGCGGGCGTCGCGGCGGTGGCGGGGACGATGGTCAGGCCGGTGGCGGCCAGGGCTCCGGCGACGACGAGCGCGCAGGCGGCGGTCGTTCGGGGGCGCGGACGGGGGCGTACGGGCAGCATCGGTTCTCCTCGATCACGGGGACGAGTCGAAGAGTGCTGGTGATGCGTGTCGGTCGGTCGACCCGCAGGTGAACGCGCCGCGACGCGCGTCCGACGAGTTGTGCGCGGGTCGAACCCGGCTCAGCCCGGGGTCAGACCCGGCGGAACCGTGAGACCACGTGGCACTCGAACGGGTCGCGCGCGGCGAGCCCGACCTCGTTGAGGTAGCGCACCACGATCCCGTAGGACCGGAACAGGTTCGTCTCGGTGTAGGGCACGTCGAGCGTGCGGCAGTGCTCGCGCACGAGCAGCCGCGCCTGCGCCAGGTGCGTGCGCGGCATGCTCGGGAACAGGTGGTGCTCGACCTGGTAGTTCAGGCCGCCCAGGAGCGAGGTCGCCCACCAGCCGCCCGCGACGTTGCGGGACGTGCGCACCTGCTTGGAGAAGAAGTCGAGCTTCGCGTCGTGCGCGATCATCGGCATGCCCTTGTGGTTGGGCGCAAAGGACGCTCCCATGTACACACCGAACACCGCGAGCTGTACACCGAGGAACGCGAACGCCATCCCGACCGGGAGCACCAGGAACACCGGCACCCAGAAGACGACGAACCTGCCCGCGAGCAGACCGATCTCGGACCAGCGGGACTTCACCGGCCCGCGCCCGAGCACGTGCATCAGGCCGGCGCGGTGCAGGTTGAGGCCCTCGAGCGTCAGGACCGGGAAGAACAGCCAGCCCTGCCGGCGCGTGAACATCGCATGCAGTCCGCGGGCCTTGGCGGCGTCCTCCGACAGGAACGAGATCGTGTCGAACGCGACGTCCGGGTCCTTGCCGATCTGGTTGGGGTTGGCGTGGTGCCGGTTGTGCTTGTTGTTCCACCACGACAGGCTCACGCCGACGACGCCGCACGCGAGGATCCTCGCGAGCCGGTCGTTCGCCGGACCACCCGCGAGCACCTGCTTGTGCGCGGCCTCGTGCGTGACGAACGCGGTCTGCGTGAGCAGGATGCCCAGCACCGCGGCGAGCAGGAGCTGCCACCAGCTCTCACCGATCAGCACGAAGGCGACCAGCGTCGCGGCGAACCCGACGGCGATCGCCGCGCCCACGCCGCTGTAGAACCCGTACGCCCGGCGCAGCAGCCCACGTTCACGTACAACGGCCGCGACCTGCGTGTACGCGTGCGTCAGATTGGGGAACGAGTCGTCGCGCGCCACGGTGCGCCGGAACCCGGCCGGCAGCTCGAGCGTGTCCTCGGGCTCGGCAGGCGCGATGGTCCCGGCCGACGAGGATGCGGAGGTCGAGGCCATGGGTGGCACCTGCCCGGTCGAAGGCCCACGCACCGGCGCGGGGCTGAAGTCTGCTAAAGGCGGGTGCCGATCGCACTGCCACAGTAACCCAGCGGCCTGTGCAGCAGCAGAGGGGTCTCACCCCATCTTCGGCGCGCAGGGAGCAGCCCGTGGGCCGGCTCCGGTCGGAGCCTGCCGCGAGGGACGAGGTCCGCGGCGCCCACGGGCTGCCAGGGGTGACTAGAGAGCAGTCACCTCTCGCGTCCAGAAGAACGTCATGTCGTGGACCACCTCCTCTCGGGTTGTCCCCGGAACGTACGTCCGCCCCCTCACCGCCCGCCAGGCAATATCCCGGACGCATCCAGACTGCTCCGTCCAGGTGAGACCGCTTCTCCGTGCGGGCCGCCGACGACTGGCGCGACCCGGTCGCACAGTCCGCGGCCCGACCCGCGCCACCCCTTCCACGTCTGAAGTGGCAAGGTTGGGGACGTGGCGCTCAAGACACCGGCCGAGATCACCGCGATGCGGCCCGCGGGCAGGTTCGTCGCCGGCGTGCTGTCGTCGCTGCGCGACCTCGCCCGGCCCGGCCTGACGCTCCAGCAGCTCGACGACCACGCGCACCGCATGATCGACGACGCCGGGGCGCACTCGGTCTACCTCGGCTACCACCCCTCGTTCGGCGCGATGCCCTACCCCGGCGTGCTGTGCACGTCGGTCAACGACGCCGCGCTGCACGGGCTGCCCTCGTCGTACGCGCTGCAGGACGGTGACGTGCTCTCGGTGGACTTCGCCGCACAGGTGCAGGGCTGGGTCGCGGACTCGGCGCTGACCGTGCAGGTGGGCTCGACGACGCCGGAGGCGCAGCGGCTCATCGCGGCGACCGAGCAGGCCCTGATCGCCGGGATCGCGGCGGCGCGCGTCGGCGGCCGGATGGGCGACGTCTCCGCCGCGATCGGCGAGGTGGCCCACCGCGGCGGCTACGGCCTCAACACCGACTTCGGCGGCCACGGCGTCGGCCGCACGATGCACGAGGACCCGCACGTCCCCAACGACGGTCGCCGCCGCGGCGGCATGAAGCTGCCCGCAGGCCTGGTCATCGCGATCGAGCCGTGGTTCATGGCGGGCGGCAACGGCTACGTGATCGACCCCGACGGCTGGACGATCCGCAGCGCCGACGGCTCGATCGCCGCGCACTTCGAGCACACCGTCGCGCTCACGAAGGACGGCCCCGTCGTCCTGACCGCGCGCGACTGACCTGCGGGAGCCCTGATGAGCAACGACCACCCCGTCGAGCACAAGACGGTCCCGGTCCCGCTCTACGACGCCCCGCTGCCCGCCGCGACCCCCGCGTACGGCACCCCCGCGTACGGCACACCATCGGCGCCCGTATCCGGCGCACCCTCGTCGGCCCCGGTGCAGGACATGGTCACGGGTGCGTACACACCGCGCGCACCCCAGGTGTACGTCCAGTCGTCGTACCCGACGAGCCCGCAGTACACCCAGGCCGGCTGGGTGCCGGTCTGCACGGACCGCGTCCCGCCGAACGCTGCCGTCGTCGTCATCGCGTGGGTGGTCGCGTTCTTCACGTTCGGCTACATGCTGCCGTGGGCGATCGCGGCGACGCGCGGCCGCTCGAACCGGTGGGCGATCTTCGTGCTCAACCTGCTGCTCGGATGGTCGTTCATCGGCTGGGTCGCGTCGCTGGTCATGGCGTGCATGTCGCACTCCGTCGTCGCCGGCGGTCCGGTCAACATCGTCGTCGCGCAGGTCAACGCACCCCCGCCCGGGTGGTACCCGTCGCCGTCCGGCGCCGGCAGCGAGTACTGGGACGGTGCGCGCTGGACGGGCCACCGCGCACCCTGACCCGTCAGTCGGCCGCGAGCGCCTCCGCGAGCGTCACGACCCCCGTCGCCTGTGCGGGACAGAGCAGGTGACCCGCCCGGCACGCCGCGAAGGCCTTCCCCGGCATACGGACGTGGACGACCCGCGCACGGCGACCCTGCGCCGCGGCGACGACCCGCGCGGCCTCGTCGGACGAGACCACCCGTGGTCCGCCGACGTCCGGCACGCGACCGCTCGGTCCCGCCTCGACGAGGTCGACGAGCCGCGCGGCGACCTCACGCACGTCGACGGGCTGCACGCTCGTGCGACTGGGCAGCACCGTCACGCCGCCGACCGTGAACCGACGCAGCAACCACGGCACGAACTGGTGGAACTGCGTGGTGCGCAGGATCGTCCACGGCACGTCGCCGGCCTCGACAAGGTGCTCGACCTCGAGCTTGGCGCGGTAGTAGGAGTAGGGGATCGCATCGACCCCGACGATCGAGATGTAGACCAGGTGCTCGATCCCCGCGCGCCTCGCGGCGATCAGCAACCGTCCCGCCGCCTCGACGTCCCGCTCGCCGTGCCGAGGCTCGCTCGCGCAGTGCACCACGGCCGCCGCACCGTCGAGCGCCTCGTCGAGCCCGGCGCCCGTCGACAGGTCCCCGACGACGCGGCGCACGCCCGGCGACTGCTCGTCGGCGGTCCGCCGGCTCAGCACTCTCACCGTCCGTCCGCGCCGCACCAGCTCCGCCACGACCTCCCGGCCCAGCATCCCCGTCCCACCGGTGACCAGCACGGGCACCGTCTGCGACGAGGTCGTCTGCTCGCTCATCCCGGCATCCTCGCGAGTGCACCGGGTGCCTGTCGAGGACCCCTCGCTCCCGTGCTAATCTTCTGCGGCGCGCGCGAGTGGCGGAACGGCAGACGCGCTGGCTTCAGGTGCCAGTGTCCGAAAGGGCGTGCGGGTTCAAATCCCGCCTCGCGCACACGAAGGGCTCAGGCCCGGCAGTCCGGACAGCTCCCGGCAGGACGAGATCCTGCCGGGAGTTTCTGGTTTCAGGTCCGCGTGTCCGGGGCGTTCGCTGTCACTCTCATCGAGAACTTGCCGATGATGAGCACTGTCTGGTCGAACCTCTCGTCAACGAGTCGTTCACTGTCACTCTCATCAGGAGAGCGCTCGTACCGGAGCGGTCCGCGCCCAGGCGGTCGTCAGTTCGTGTCAGCTCCCACGAGCACTCGCCAGACCGACGGAGAGAAGAACCTACGCCGGTAGTCACTGCCGCCGACGGGTGCGAGGACGTCGAGTGCGATGAGTTGGTTGATCAGGCCGTTCGCCCGTGCGTAGGAGAGGTGGAGGTCGCGCTCTACCATCCGCGCCGTGAATGAAGGACGGGCGATGGCGTAGTCCACCAGGGATTGAGCGCTCTCGGCGCGCAACCGAGAGTCGCGGACGCGGTCCTTGAGCTGCCGCTGCACGTCGACCAGTTCCAGCATCCTCCGGTGAGTCTGAGTCGCGGACGCGTGCAGGCCCGTCGCGAAGAACCTCACGAACCCATCCCAGTCGCCATCAGTGCTGACGGCGAGAAGTCGGTCGTAGTACTCCGATCGACGCGCTTCGAACCACGGAGACACCGTGAGCGTCGGCTCGGACAGGACACCGGACTTCAGCAAGTGAAGGACGGTCAGGAGTCGACCCAGGCGACCGTTGCCGTCGTTGAACGGGTGCAGCGTCTCGAACTGATAGTGCGCGAGCGCTACGGACACGACCGGATCGAACTCGTCCTGGCCTTCAGCGTCCATCCAGGCGAGCAGGTCTCCTAGCCTCGACTCAAGATCCAAGCCCGGGGGCGCAGGAACGAAGCGGGCCGCCTTGACGGGAAGCATGTCCGGCGCCGCGTCCTCCCGGCGCCCAATCACGACCTGGATGTCCCGGAGGTGCCCGGACGACCTGCCTTCCGAGCGGGTTCTGGCAACCAAGATGGACTGGAGTTCGCACAGCATGCCGGGAGTAAGGCGCCGTCCTTGATCCACCCAGCTGAAAGCGGCATCGGCCATCGTGACGTAGTTCAGGACCTCGCGAAGGTCACTGCTCGAGGGCTGCTCTTCGTCTGCCGTCAGCACCTCGGCGAGCGGCGCGTACGTGCCCTCGAGGGCCGAGGTGCTCTGGGCCTCCGTCTGAAGCGTCGAGCGGCGCAGGAGGCTCGGGTTGGGTAGTCGCCGCGCGGTGCTGTCGAGTGCTGCGAGGGCCGCGCGAGCGTCGCCAACGACTCTGTAGGTACGAGGAAGGAGGGCCGGAGTCTCGTCGGGAAGCCTGTGGGACACGAAGGCGGAGTGGGTCCACGGCCCGCGAATCGGATCGCTGCCGCTGATCGGCACGAGGTCGCCGGGAGAGGCCGGCCCGAATCGTCGAAGGTCCATCGTCTCACAGTAGACGACTGATGCTCATTGCGCCGTTCTGTCACATATTGAGTGTGATGATGATTGGACATGGCGCGCCGAAGGTGTCACGACAGTTGACCGTCAGGTGTCAGCGATCGAGGCGACTTGGATGGATGCCCTGCCCCCCGCCAGGCCGCCAGCGCCTTGGGGCGGGATGCCGTGCGACGCGTCGCTCGGACGAGTCGTCATGCCGTCGCGCGGCGTCCGGACCCCGGTCGAGCATCGGTGTCCGCGCGGAAGGCGCAACCCGCGGAATCCGGTCGGGCACGACGTGGGATCTGCCGGCACTCGCGTCGGTTGTGCCGACGTCGTAGGTGGGTGGCGGTCTAGCGGGAGGAGCGGCCGCCCACCGCGCGCCAGATCGCGGTGACGATGACCGCGCCGACGATCGAGCCGATGATGCCGCTCGCACGCAGCTGCAGGCCGTCGCCCGCGATGAGGCTGGCGAGCAGGCCGCCGACGAACGAGCCGACGAGGCCGGCGACGATCGCCATCGTCCAGTCGATCCGGCCCGAGCGTCGGCCGAGGATGAGCTGGGCGGCCGCGCCGATGAGCATGCCGAAGAGGATCAGTCCGAGAATGAGCACGGGGAGAGCGTAGGACACCGCGGGCCACTACGGTCCTCTCGACGGCGTCGCGAGGAGAGTGGGCATGTCGGAGCAGGTCACGCAGCCGCCGGAGACGGCCGCCCCGCGGAAGGCCGGCTGGGGCGTCATCGGCATCCTGGCGGCGGCGCAGTTCATCATGGTGCTCGACACGACCGTGATGAACGTGTCGATCTCGCAGGTGGTCGAGGACCTGGACACCACGGTCGTCGGGCTGCAGACGGCGATCACGATGTACACGCTCGTGATGGCCGCGTTCATGCTGATCGGCGGCAAGATCGGCGACCGCTGGGGCGCCAAGCGCACGTTCTGGATCGGCATGCTGATCTACGGCACCGGGTCGCTCATCACGTCGATGTCGCCGAACCTCGGGGTGCTGCTGTTCGGATGGTCGCTGATCGAGGGCCTGGGCGCGGTGTTCGTGATCCCCGCGATCGCGGCACTGACGGCCGCGACGTACGAGGGCAGGCAGCGCGCGCTGTGCTACGGCATCCTCGGCGGCGTCGCCGGCGCGTCGATGGCAGCGGGGCCGCTCATCGGCGGCTGGGTCACCGCGAACTACACGTGGCGTCTGGTGTTCGCGGCCGAGACGGTGATCGTCGTCGTGCTGATGCTCTTCCTCAAGCTCATCCCGCGGACCGCGGGCCGTCCGAGCAAGCTCGACGGTCTGGGCGCGGTGCTCTCCGCCGCCGGCCTCGGCGCGGTGGTGCTGGGCGTGCTGCAGTCGAGCCAGTGGGGCTGGGTGCTCCCGAAGCCGAACGCGCCGTTCGTGTTGCTGGGCCTGTCCCCGACGATCTGGCTGCTGGTGCTCGGCGCGTACGTGCTGACGCTGTTCGCCCGGCGCGAGACGGCGGTCGCCGACAGGGGCGACGAGCCGCTGCTCGACCTCAAGCTGCTGGGCATCCCGCGGATGCGGGCGGGCCTCGTCGTGCAGGCCTGCCAGGCGTTCATCATCCAGGCGTCGTTCTTCGTCCTGCCGCTCTACCTGCAAACGGTCCTCGGCTTCGACGCGCTGGAGACCGGCAAGCGGATCCTGCCGCTGTCGGTCGCGCTGTTCGTGTGTGCGCTCGGCGGTGCGGTGCTGGCCGGGCGGATGTCGCCGCAGCGCATCATCCAGGCGGGCCTGGGGCTGCTGCTCGTGGGCGAGGTCGTCATCCTCGGCTTCATCGCGCCGGACCTACGCTCGTTCGGCTTCGCCGCGGGCATGGCGCTGCTGGGTGCGGGGCTCGGCCTCATGGCCTCGCAGGTCGGCAACATCATCATGTCCTCGGTGAGTCCGACCCGCGGCGGCGAGGCCGGCGGCCTGCAGGGCACGTCGCTCAACCTCGGTGCGTCGATGGGCGTCGCGCTCGTCGGATCGATCGTCATCGCACTGCTCGCCTCGGGCTTCACCGACGCGGTGATGCGCAGCGACACGCTTCCCGACGACGTGAAGGCGCAGGTCGCGGCGACCGCGGAGAGCAGCGCGAACTTCGTCTCGACGACGCAGGTCGAGCAGGCCGCGACCGACGCCGGGCTACCCGACGAGCAGGTCAGAGAGCTCGTCGCGACCTACTCCGACGCGCAGCTCGACGCGCTGCGCGCAGGCTTCGCGTTCCTCGCGCTGTTCGCGCTGCTCGCGCTCGCGTGGGTCAGGCGGCTGCCGCGCCGCGCCACGGACGTGGTCCAGCAGCCGACGACGAGCGGCGCGTAGTCGCGGCGCCCGCGCGTCTCAGTGCCGCAGCCGGTTGATCGGCATGCCGAAGATCGACGGCTCCTGCACGGGCAGCTCGTCGAGCCGGTCGGGCACCGGCGGCAGCTCGAGCGGGACCACCCCGATCCACACGCGCCAGAGCATGCCGACGCGGAACAGGGTCCCGGGCACCTGGACGACGGCGTCGGGGTGGGCGTCGAGCAGCGCGGTGAGGGCGGCCTCGCGGTCGTGGGGCGCGAAGCCGACGAACGCCTCGTGCCAGACGAGCGCGACCCGCCCGTTCTTGCCCCGGACCAGCTCGACCTCGTCGTGCACCCGGTCGAGATGCGTCGCGCTGAGCCCGAGCGCGCCGACGATCGCGCGCTGCAGCGCCGGCGCCTCGGCGGCGTGGAACCCGTCGAGCACCTCGGCGTGCACGCGCGGCTTTCGTCGGAACAGGCTCACGGCACCCAGCGTGCCACTGTCAGGGCCCGATCAGCACAGCGCGGGGCGGGCGGGGTGCGGGGTGCAGTGCCGCTACGCGCTCCAGGATGCGGTCGAGGACCACGGCGCGGTCGAACTGCATGGCGTGCTCACGGGCGCGATGCGACCAGGCGGCCCGCTCGTCGAGCCCCATCGCGAGCACCCGGTCGATCGCGGCCGCGATCGCGCGGGGGTCGGAGACCGGCACGACGATCGCGGTGTCGCCCACCGCCTCGCCGATGCCGCCCGTCTCGGTGGTGACCACCGGCCCGCCGCCCGCGAGCATGTTCTCCACGAGGGCGATGCCGAAGGTCTCGACGAACTCGGGGCGGGGCTTGCTGGGCAGCACGAAGGCCGCGCAGCCGGCCATGAGGTGCACCTTCTCGTCGTCGCCCACGTCGTGCAGGAACGTGATCGCCTCGGCGTGGCCGCTGGCCGCGGCGCGCGCGTGCAGGTCGTCGGCCTGCGGTCCGTTGCCGGCCACGACCAGCCGCATGCCCGCGGCGGGCGCACCCGAGGCCACGAAGCCGTCGATCAGGTCGTCGACGCCCTTGGCGTGCGCGAGCCGCGACAGGTAGAGGACGTAGCCGCCGCGGTCCAGGCCGCGGGCGCCGAGCGCGGCGGCGGTCTCGTCGTCGTCACGGGTGAGGTAGGCGGCCACGTCCACGGCCGGGTAGGAGATCGCGACGCGCTGCGCGCACTGCTCGGCGAACGCGGTGCCGTGCCGCGCGTCGAGCGCAGCGGCCTCCGCGACGACCAGGTCGCGCGTGTACCGAGACACGGCGAGGCACACGTCGTGCGCGAGGTACTGCGTGAGCACCTGCGCGGCGGCGCCGAACCGGTCCTCCTCGACGCACGCCCGCACGACGTTCGTGATGTCCGAGCCCACGGCCTCCGCGACCGTCACCACGTCCACGGGCAGACCTGTGCGCCGGGCGGTGCGCACCGCGTCGTCGACGGCCGCGGCGTGCGGGGACAGGTACAGCGACATCGCGACGGTCGGCACGCCGTCCGTGAACAGCTCGACGAGGCGGCCCGTGAGCCCGGCGAGGTAGCGGCCGTCCGGCACCTTGTAGTCGCCGACGGGGCCGGGCCGCTCCACGACGATCCCGTCGCTGTAGGGCAGGACGCCGTCGAGCGGCTTGAGCGGCAGGCCGGCGGCCTGGAGGCGGTCCACCGGCCAGGTCACGATGCGGACCTCGTCGAACCCACGGTGCAGCGCGGCCTCGGCGAGGTTGCGGGCCTCGCCGGAGTGCCCGCAGATGACCGGATCGGCGCGCACGACGACGACGAGACGACGGGTGGGTCGGGTGGAGGTCACGGCGAGGTCCTCTCGGTCGGACGGCGGTCGCTCGGTGGACGCGGGGCGCTGGGCGGACGGTTCGTCGTGCCCCACCCGGAGGGTTCGGGACCGAGCCCGACGAGCAGGCGGCCGCCACCGTGCACCTCGGTACCCGTCAGGTACGGGCGGTCCAGCGGGGCGCCGTCGAGGTGCACGGACTGCACGTACTGAGCCGGTCCGCCGGGTTCGGGTTCGACGAAACCCGTGGTCTCGACCGTCAGCGGCCGACCGCCGACGTCGATGCGGGACTCACGCCACGCGGGCGCGTTGAGCAGGAACAGGTTCTGGCCGGCGACCGGGAACAGCCCGAGGCTCGCCCACACGTACCAGGACGACAGCCCGCCCGAGTCGTCGTTGCCGGGCAGCCCGCCGCGGCCGGTGCCGAACTGCTGGTGGACCACGTCGTGCACCACCTGCGCGGTGCGGTCCGGCCGGCTGGCGTACATGTACGACCAGGGGGCCTCCATGTCCGGCTCGTTGTTCAGGCCTTCGAAGCGGTTCAGGGCGTAGCCCGCCGCCATCTCGTCGGGACCGGGCGTGAGGCCCGGCTGCCGCACGGGGTCCGATCCGAACCCGAAGAACCGGTCGAGCATCCCGACGAACGCGTCGTCGCCACCCGCGAGCGCGATCCGCGCCGCCATGTCGTGCAGCAGCCGGAACGAGTAGTTCCACTTGCCGCCCTCGTACCAGGTGGAGTCGACGAGCAGGCCGTCCGTCGGGTCGAACGCCCGGGTCCAGCCCCCGGCGCGCGCGCCGAGCTGCTCGACGAGCGTGCGGTCCCCGACGCGCGCCGCGACCACGGCGGTGCACCAGTAGCCGAACGCGAGGTCGAGCGTGTGGCTGACCGGGTGCGTGATGCCCTTCTGCAGGTACTCCTCGCCGTAGGTGCGCCGCAGGTCGTCGTTCATGTGCACGAGCGCCCAGTCCCAGTCGACGCCCGGCAGCCCGAGCGCGCACAGGTCCGCGAGGAACGTGTGCGCGAGCGCCGACCCCTGCCGCGAGAACCGGTCCGCACCGCGCGCCATCCGGTAGCCGATGGGCAGGTTGCCCTCCTCCTCGGCGATCTGCAGGAGCGCGTTGGCGAGCTCGACCGCCCGCTGCGGCACGAGGGCCGTCATGAGCGGAAGGTGCGTGCGGTAGATGTCCCACATCGTCGCGATGTCGAACGCGAACGGTCCCGGCGAGGGCCAGAACGGCGACTCGTCGGGCGCGAGGCACGGCTTGACGAGCGAGTGGTACAGCGCGGTCGCGAACACCTGGTGCTTGTCCGACGAGGGCGTGTCGATCGCGATCGTGCCGAGGTGCTCGCGCCACACCGCCGTCGTCGCCGCCCGACGCCGGTCGAACGTCGGGATGCCCGGCGCGATCGGACCGCACTCGCGGTGCAGCGTCTCGCGCGCCTGGTCCACGCCGCGCAGCGAGAACCCGAACCGCAGCTCGACGACCTGCCCCGGCTCGGTCGGTCCGGCCCACATGAGCCCGAAGGGCCGCAGCGTCGTCGGACGGATGCGATCGAAGTCCAGGCGCGTCCCGCCGGGCATGAGCCGCCGGTCGTACCAGAGCATCTGCCGCCAGCCGGGCGCGTCGCACTCCACGCGCACGGCCAGCGGCGCTCCCTCGACGACGACCTCACCCTCGGCGCACCCGGCGCCGATCGAGCCCAGGTGCGCGCGCAGCGGCACCGTGCGGCCGAACGGGATGTCGAGCCCGCCCAGCGAGAAGTCGATGACGACGCGGGCGTCGTGGTGCGCCGGGAACGTGTAGCGGTGCACCGCCGACTTCGGGCCGACCGTGATCTCGGCCCGCACGCCCGAGCTCAGCGTCGCGGCGTAGTAACCCGGCTCGGCGTGCTCCTCGACGATGTCCCAGACCCGGCCCAGGTCGTCGAGCGGCCGCAGCATCGGGGTCACGCGGAAGTAGTTGTAGTACTTGCGGATCGCACCCGTGCCGGACTGCTGGAAGTGCGTGAACCCGCTGGCCACGAGCCCGTCGTGCAGCACGGGCGGCAGGCCCTCGGTCGACAGGTCGTAGCGGCCGTAGCCCGTCGGGTAGGCGCCCGAGTACGCGCACGCCGAGACCATGCCGAACGGGTACGCCGCGCCGGGGTGCGTGTTGCCGACCTGCGGTTTGGGCCACCACCAGCTCGCGGCCAGGCCGGTGGGCGCGGGCAGGGCGGTCGCGTCCGTGCCGATGAACGGGTCGACGTGCTCGAACATCCCGGTGCCCCTCCCTCGCCCGTCAGGGACGGGAACCGACCGTCGGGTACGACAGCGCTGTCCTCGCCCTGTCCCGTGACGGTACGAGCGAGTTGTGTCCGGCGTGTTGCGCCGAGGTCACGGTCCACCGGGCGCGGCGGGCGGGCGCCCCGCATCCACGGACGGCCCGCGCGTCCACGGACATCTCGAACGTCCACGGACCCCGCACCGCAGCGGTCCAGCGACGCCGGAGCCGTCCGTCGATGCTGGAGCTGTCCGGGTGGGCGGCAGGTCGGGGGGCGGGCGGGCGGGTCAGGCGACGTGGGGGGTGCGGGCGCGGGTGACGCCCGCGATCGCGGCGGCCAGGCCGAGGCGGGGGGCCAGGCCGTCGACCTGCACCACCGCGGCCGGGCCGTGGTCCTGGTAGAGCGCGACGAGCAGGCCGAGCGTGCGGCGGTCGTCGAGCTGCTCGGTGATCTCGAGCAGCGTCCGCGGGCCGTCGTACACCAGGTAGGTCACCGCGCCCGTGAACTCCTCGGCCGGCGTCACCCGGAACCGCACCGGCCCGACCTCGACCGGCGCCGGCAGCAGCCGTCCGCTCACGTGGGACAGCCCGAGCAGCGTGGACAACGAACGACGCTCGTCGGCCCGCAGGCCGACGCACGCATCCACCAGGTCGACGTCGGCAAGCACGACGCACGCGACGTCCGGCTCGCCGCCGGGGTGCCACGAGCCGTCCAGCTCGAGCGTGGCGATCCCGTCGTCGACCGCGAACGCCGTGCGCACCAGCTCGACCCGGTCCTCGAGGCTCAGGCCGCGCAGCGGGTTGCCCCGCGTGGTCGTCGTCGCGCCGCACGAGCAGGAGATCGTCGCCATGCCCCCAGCCTGCGCCCGCCCACCCACACGCAGGCACCCGGCACGCCGACCGAGCACAGAACCCGGCGCGCCGAACCGCCCACCCCGGGGTGCAGCGCACCGCCACGGCTGCGCGCGGATACCATCGAGGCGGATCGTCGGGCCTGCGTCTTCGCGCGGGCGCTCCGGCACTGCTCGGGTCCGGCGGAAGGAGGTGGGCATGGGATTCCTCGACAAGTTCGAGAACGGCGTCGAACGCGCCGTGAACAACGTGTTCGCCAAGACCTTCCGTGGCGACCTCAAGCCCGTCGAGATGGCCAGCCGGCTGCGCCGCGAGGTCGACGAGAAGGCGGCGGTCGTCGGGCGGGACCGCACGGTCGTCCCCAACGAGTTCACGATCGAGCTCGCCACCGCGGACTACGACCAGGTCGAGTCCTGGGGCGCCGAGGCGCTGGCCGACGAGTTCGCCGCGAACGTCACGGACCACGCCGCGAGCCAGCGCTACGCGTTCGTCGGGCCGGTGACCGTGAGCTTCTCGGAGAACGTCGAGCTCGAGGCGGGACGGTTCGAGGTGCACTCCGCGACGGTGCGCGGTGCGGTCGCCCCCGCGACGAGCACGGCGCCCAGCCCACGCCACCCGCTGCTCGACATCGACGGTCAGCGCTACCTGCTGACCGGGCCCGTCACGGTGATCGGACGGGGCTCGGAGGCGGACATCATCGTCGACGACCCCGGCGTCTCGCGCCGGCACCTGGAGATCCGGGTGACCCCGGACGGCGTGGTCGCGACCGACATGGGCTCCACCAACGGCCTGTTCGTCGAGGGGCACTCCGTGCCCGCCGCGACGCTGCTCGACGGCAACACGCTGACGATCGGGCGCACGCGCATCCTGTTCTGGACGGGTGGCGACCAGGGCTCCGACGAGTGACGCGGGCCCGATGAGCGAACTGACGATCACCCTGCTGCGGCTGGGGTACCTGGCTCTGCTGTGGATCCTGGTCCTCTCCGCGATCGGTGTGCTGCGCCGCGACCTGTACGGCACGCGCATCACGCGCCGCGAGCGCCGCGCCGCAGCGTCGGGCCAGCCGATGACGGCCGCCGCCCCCACGGTGGGCACCGCCCCCGCCGAGCCCCGCAGCCCTCGCTCGACCCGCGCCGCCGCCCCTACGCGGCTCGTGGTCACGGACGGCCCGCTCACCGGGACGACCGTGCCGCTCGGCCAGTCCGCCGTGCTCATCGGCCGCGCACCCGGCTGCTCGCTCGTGGTCGACGACGACTACACCAGCTCGCGGCACGCGCGGATCTTCCCGCGCGGCGACCAGTGGTACGTCGAGGACCTCGGGTCCACCAACGGCACGTTCGTCGGCGAGCAACGCCTGACGGCGCCCGTCCTGCTCACCGTGGGCACGGCCGTCCGGGTCGGCCGCAGCATCATCGAGCTGCAGAGGTAGTCCGTGGCCGTCGCACTGCGTTATGCGGCCAGGTCCGACGTCGGGCTGGTCCGCTCCAACAACCAGGACTCCGCGTTCGCGGGTCCGCACCTGCTGATGGTCGCCGACGGCATGGGCGGGCACGCGGGCGGCGACATCGCCTCCTCGATCGCGGTCGCGGCCTTCGCACCGCTCGACGACGAGGCGCACGGGTCCGACGACGCGCTCGCGGAGCTCGAGAGCGCGCTCGACGAGGCCCGCGAGGAGATCAAGGCCCGCACCCTGGTCGAGCCCGAGCTCGCCGGCATGGGCACCACCGTCACGGCGATCCTGCGGGCCGGGAACAAGCTCGCGATGGTGCACCTCGGCGACTCGCGCGGCTACCTCCTGCACGACGGCGAGCTGACGCAGGTCACGATCGACCACACCTTCGTGCAGCACCTGGTCGACCTGGGCCGCATCACGCCGGAGGAGGCCGAGCACCACCCGCAGCGCTCGGTCGTCATGCGCGTGCTGGGCGACTTCGACATGGACCTGACACCCGACATGTCGGTGCGTGAGGCGCGCGTCGGCGACCGCTGGCTGCTGTGCTCGGACGGCCTGTCGGGCTTCGTCAGCCACGAGACGATCGCGACGACGCTGCGCGACCTCACCGACCTGGACACGTGCGCCGACCGGCTGGTCCAGCTCGCGCTGCGCGCGGGCGGCGGCGACAACGTCACGGTCGTCCTGGCGGACGTCGTCGACCTCGACGAGCTGGCCGACGGCGACGCGCCGACGACCCAGTCGACCGTCGTGGGCGCCGCCGCGATCACCCGCGACGACCCGACCGTCGCCGCCGACGGCCCCGCCGCGCGCGCGGCCGGTCTCACCCGATCCGCGTCGGCCCGCTCCGGCTCCCGCTCCGGTCCGGAGGACGACGAGGACGACGAGAGCGACGAGTCCGACGACGAACCCCGCGAACCCGACGACGACCCGGATGGCCCCGCCGGGGGCCCCGCCGGGGACACCGATGAGGACGACGACGACCCGACCGGGGCTTCGCGCCGGCGCCGGGTGCGTCCGATGGTCGTCGTCGTCGCGCTCGTCGTGCTCGTCGTCGGGCTCGTGGCGATCGCGTTCGCGTGGACCCGCACGCAGTACTTCGTCGGGGTCGACGACGGCCAGGTCGCGATCTTCCAGGGCGTCCCGGGCTCGCTCGGCCCGATCGAGCTGGCGCACGTCGTCGAGCAGACCGGCATCGCGGTCGAGGACATCTCCTCGACCTACGTCCGCGAGCGCGTCGAGGAGACCATCCACGCCGACGACCTGGACGCGGCACGCCGGCTCGTCGAGCAGATCGAGGTCGACGACGCGGACGGCATCTCGACGTGATGGCGACCGTCGAGGCGTACCGCGTGCGGGCGGGCCGAGGCGTCGAGCTCGGGCTGCTGGTGCTCGCGATCGCTATCGGTGTCGGTGCGTACGCGCTCGTCGGGCTCGGGGTCGAGGGTGTGGTCCCGCCCGATGCCGCCGGGTACGGCGCGGGGCTGGCCGGGCTCGCACTCGCCGTTCACCTGGTGCTGCGCTGGCGCGCGCCGTACGCGGACCCCGTGATCCTGCCGATCACCGTCGCGCTCAACGGGCTCGGCCTCGCGATGATCTACCGGATCGACCTGGCGTACGAGTCGCGCGAGATGGCGCACGGCTTCGCGTCCCGCCAGCTCGTCACGACCGCGATCGCCGTGGCGCTCGCCGCCGCCGTGCTGATCTTCCTGCGCGACCACCGCACGCTGCGGCGCTTCACCTACACCGCGATGGTCGTCGCGCTCGCGCTGGTCATGCTGCCGCTCGTGCCCGGCCTGGGGCAGACGATCAACGGTGCGCGGATCTGGGTGTCGGTCGGCGGCCAGAGCTTCCAGCCCGCGGAGTTCGCCAAGATCGCGCTCGCGATCTTCTTCGCGGGTTACCTGGTCTCCAACCGTGACACGCTCGCGCTCGCCGGGCCGAAGGTCGCGGGCCTGCAGCTGCCACGCGCGCGTGACCTGGGCCCGATCCTCGTCGTGTGGGCCGTCTCGCTGGCCGTGCTCGTGGTGCAGCGCGACCTCGGTACGTCGCTGCTGCTCTTCGGCGTGTTCGTCGCGATGCTCTACCTGGCCACCGAGCGGATCAGCTGGGTCGTGATCGGCCTGGTCATGTTCGTCGGCGGCGCGATGGCCGCGGCGTCCGCGTTCGCGCACGTCGCGGCGCGGTTCGAGGCGTGGCTGCACGCGATGGACCCGGTGGTCTTCGAGCGCTTCCCCGGCGGTTCGGGCCAGCTCGTGCGCGGGCTGTTCGGGATGGCGTCGGGCGGGCTGTTCGGCACCGGGCTGGGCAACGGCCGGCCGGACCTCGTGTACGCGGCCGAGTCGGACTTCATCATGGCCTCGCTCGGCGAGGAGCTCGGCCTGACCGGCATCCTCGCGATCCTCATGCTGTACGCGATCCTGACCGAGCGCGGCATGCGCACGGCGATCGGCGTGCGGGACGGGTTCGGCAAGCTGCTCGCGGGCGGCCTCGCGTTCGTCATCGCGCTCCAGACGTTCGTCGTCGTCGGCGGCATCACCAGGCTCATCCCGCTCACGGGACTGACCACACCGTTCCTCGCGTACGGCGGCTCGAGCCTGCTGGCCAACTGGGTCGCGGTCGCGCTCCTGCTGCGCATCTCCGACGACGCGCGCCGCCCGGCACCAGCCCTCGTGCGCGGCGTCGATCCCGACCTGCTCCCCCCCGAGGCCGACGACGACTACGACAGCCCGCCGCACCGGACGCCCATCTCGGTCGGTGGCGGCGGCGGCGCGCACGAACGCGACTTCGAGGACGAGCAGCCCACCGAGCGGATCGGGAGGCGCCCGTGAACACCCCGCTGCGGCGCCTCGCGACGGTGATGCTGGTGATGTTCGTCGCGCTCATGGGCGCGTCCACGTGGGTGCAGTACGTCAAGGCGCCCGAGCTGAACAGCGACTCGCGCAACGTGCGCACGCTGTACCGCGAGTACGGCAACGCGCGCGGCCCGATCGTCGTCGCGGGCGACGCGGTCGCGCAGTCGGTCAAGGTCGACGACTCCTACGGCTACCAGCGCACCTACTCCGACGGCGACACGTACTCGGCCGTGACCGGCTTCTACTCGATCGTGCACGGCAGCACGCAGCTCGAGCACGCCGCCAACGACGCGCTCACCGGCCGCGGGGACCAGCTCTTCTTCACACGCCTGCGTGACCTCATCACAGGCCGCAAGCCCGAGGGCGCGGCGGTCGAGACGACGATCCTCCCCGCCGCCCAGCGGGCCGCACGCGAAGGCCTCGGCGACCAGCAGGGCGCCGTCGTCGCGATCGAACCGTCGACGGGCCGCATCCTCGCGCTCGTCTCGACGCCGGGCTTCGACCCGAACGCGCTCGCGACGCACGACGTCGCCGCCGCCAGCTCCGCCTACACCCAGCTCGCCGGCGCGGACGGCAACCCGCTGCGCAGCAACGCCACGCTCGAGACGTACCCGCCGGGCTCCACGTTCAAGCTGGTCACCGCTGCGACCGCGCTCGAGAACGGCTACACCGCGGACACCGAGATCCCCGCGCCGACCGTGCTCGACCTGCCGCAGTCCTCCGCGACGATCGGCAACTTCGGCGGCGGCGGCTGCGGCAGCGACCCGATCACGATCGCGGAGGCACTGCGGGTCTCGTGCAACACCGCGTTCGGGCAGCTCGGGATGGACCTGGGCGACGACGCGATCCGCGAGCAGGCCGAGAAGTTCGGCTTCGACTCGGGCCTGACGATCCCGATGGACGTGGTCAAGAGCGTCTTCCCGGCCGACCTGAACGCGCCGCAGACCGCACAGTCCGCGATCGGTCAGTTCGACGTGCGGGCCACGCCGATGCAGATGGCGATGGTGGCCGCCGCGATCGCCAACGACGGCGTGCTCATGAAGCCGTACACCGTCGACCGCGTGCGCGCCGCCGACCTGTCGGTGGTCTCGACCACGGAGCCCTCGGTGCTCTCGCGGGCCGTCTCCGCGAGCACCGCGCAACAGCTCACCGACATGATGCTCGGCGTCGTCAACAGCGGCACCGGCACGGCCGCGCAGATCAGCGGCGTGCAGGTCGCGGGCAAGACGGGCACGGCGCAGACGACCGAGGGCGCCGCGCCGCACGCCTGGTTCACCGCGTTCGCGCCAGCCGACAACCCGCAGGTCGCGGTCGCGGTCATCGTCGAGCACGGCGGCAACGCGGGCAACGAGGCGACCGGTGGCCGGATCGCCGCGCCGATCGCGCGCGCCGTCATCGAGGCGGTGCTGAACTCATGAGGACCGCGGAGGGCGTCGCGCTCGGCGACCGGTACCGGCTGGTCCGGCGGATCGCGGTCGGCGGCATGGGCGAGGTCTGGGACGCCTACGACGAGTCGCTCACGCGTTCGGTCGCGGTCAAGGTGCTCAAGGCGGAGTTCGCCGGGGACGCCGGATTCCTCGAGCGGTTCCGCACCGAGGCGCGCAACTCCGCGGCGCTCTCGCACCCCAACATCGCGCAGCTCTACGACTACGGCGAGCAGGAGGGCTCCGGCTACCTCGTCATGGAGCTCGTCGTCGGCGAACCGCTGTCCGACCTGCTCGAACGCGAGCCCGTGCTGCCGGCCCGCCGGCTGCTGCCGATCCTCGCCCAGACCGCGCGCGGTCTGCACGCGGCGCACGAGGCCGGCGTGGTGCACCGCGACGTCAAGCCGGGCAACATCCTGCTCGGCCGCGGCGGCCGGGTGAAGATCACCGACTTCGGCGTCTCGCTCGCGCGCAACCAGATGACGATGACCGCGACCGGCATGGTCATGGGCACCGCGCAGTACCTCTCGCCCGAGCAGGCGGTGGGCCGGCCCGCCACGCCCGCCTCCGACCTGTACTCGCTCGGGATCATCGCCTACGAGGCGCTCGTCGGACGGCGGCCGTTCACCGGACCGACCGCGGTCGACATCGCGGTCGCGCACGTCAACGACCCCGTGCCGCCGCTGCCCGCGAGCGTCGACCGTGAGCTCGCCGCGGTCGTCGTCCGCCTGCTCGCCAAGGACCCGGCGGCGCGGCCCGCCTCCGGTGCCGAGCTCGCGGCCGAGCTCGACCGGCTCGTGCCGCGCACCCCACCCGCGGGCGTGCCCGTCGTCGTGACACGTCCCGACCGAGCACCCGACCCCGTGCCGCGACTGCCCGCCGCACCCGCACCCGCGCCCGACGGCCCCACCACGGCCGCCGTGGGAGCGCCGCCGTCCTACCCGCCGCGCCGCCCGCCGCGGCCGGGCGGGGAGCCCGCTCACCGCACCGTCTCGTCGCGACCGCCCCTGCAGGGCTCGGGGCCGCGACTCGGGCGGTTCGGACACATGACCTGGCCGCTCCTGGCGCTCGTGCTGCTGCTCGTCGCGCTGCTCGGTGCGGCCCTCGCGGGCAAGGTCATCGGCGCGGAGGGCCCCCTGACCCCGCCGAACCTTGCCCAGGATGTGACCTCGGCCTCCGCACCAAACATGCCGAGTGATGGGAAGATCAGCCAGGATGTGCCCGAACCCGCGGTGCGGTCAGCCGTGAACGGGCCCGATCGAGATGAAGAGGACGCCTAGTGGTGGACGACGGACCCCGCATCCTGGCCGGCCGGTACGAGGTCGGTGAGCTCATCGGCCGCGGCGGCATGGCCGAGGTGCACATCGGCCACGACGCGCGCCTGGGCCGCACGGTGGCGATCAAGATCCTGCGATCGGACCTGGCGCGCGACCCGTCGTTCCAGAACCGGTTCCGGCGCGAGGCCCAGGCGGCCGCCGCGCTGAACCACCCCGCGATCGTCGCGGTCTACGACACCGGCGAGGACGTCTTCACCGAGCCGACCGGCGTCGTCGCGCACGTGCCGTTCATCGTCATGGAGTACGTCGAGGGGCACACGGTCCGCGACATCCTGCACGACGGCGCTGCCGTGCCGATCGAGGAGGCCATCGAGATCACGGTCGGCGTGCTGTCGGCCCTGGAGTACTCGCACCACGCCGGGATCGTGCACCGCGACATCAAGCCCGCGAACGTGATGATCACGCCCACGGGTGCGGTCAAGGTGATGGACTTCGGCATCGCCCGCGCGATGGCGGACTCCGCCGCCTCGATGACGCAGACGCAGGCCGTGATCGGCACCGCGCAGTACCTCTCACCCGAGCAGGCTCGCGGCGAGACGGTCGACGCGCGCTCCGACCTGTACTCCACGGGCTGCCTGCTGTTCGAGATGCTCACGGGCCGTCCGCCGTTCACCGGCGACTCGCCGGTCTCTGTCGCCTACCAGCACGTCCGCGAGCAGCCGCCCGTGCCGAGCACGCTGGCCTCCGACGTGCCGGACGCGCTCGACCGGATCACGCTCAAGGCGCTGACCAAGGAACGCGACTCGCGCTACTCGACGGCCGCGGAGTTCCGCGCCGACCTCGAGACGATGATGCGCGGCGGGGTCGTCGCCGCGCCGGCCATCGGCGCCGCGGTCGTCGCCGCCGGACCGCTGACCGACGCGACCCAGGTGCTCGCCCCGGCGGTCGCCGCGACGCAGACGTTCACCCCTGCGCCGGTCCCCCCGGCGTGGGGTTCCACCGGAGCGGGTGAGCTCACCTCGACCGAACCCGAGGACGACGATCGCAAGCCGTGGCTCATCTGGCTGCTCGTCGCGATCGCGGTGCTCGCGGTCGGCGGCATCGTCTGGCTTCTCGCGAACTCGGGCGACGACGCGGCCGAGAAGGTCGCGGTACCGCCCGTCGTCGGGCTGACCAGGGAGGTCGCCGAAAAGGCGCTCGCGGACGCGGACCTCATCTCGAAGACCAAGCTCGAGCAGTCCGCCGACATCGAGGCCGGCCTGGTCATCTCGTCCGATCCGGTCGAGGGAACCGAGGTCGAGGCCGAGTCGGTCGTCAACCTCGTCGTGTCCAGCGGACCGGACGCGGTCGAGGTCCCGAACGTCGCCGGACGCACCGAGTCGCAGGCGCAGGCCGACCTCATGGCCGTCAAGCTCCTGGTGAACCCGGATCGCGAGGAGGACAACAACCCGAACTTCCCGGCCGGCCAGGTCACCAAGACCGACCCTGCCGCCGGCGAGATCGCCAAGCCGGGTGACCAGGTCACGCTGTGGGTCTCGACCGGCAACGTCGAGCTGCCCGACCTCGTGGGCAAGACGCAGGACGAGGCGGAGCAGATCCTGTCCGACCTCAAGCTGAGCTCGACGGTGCGTGAGGTCGAGACGGCCGACCAGGCCCCCGGCACGGTCGTCAGCCAGGATCGTCAGGCCGGGCTCGTCCCGCAGGGCACGCGGGTCACGCTCGAGATCGCGATCGCGCCGACCACCGCGACGATCCCCACCAACATCGCGGGCATGTCCTACGACGACGCGGTGGCCGCGCTCGCCGCGCTGGGGCTCACGAACGTGACCCGCCAGGACGACGCGTCCGACGAGGCCGTCGGCACCGTGCTCTACACCGACCCCGCCGCGGGTCAGACGGTCCCGTTGACGCAGCGCATCGTCATCCACGTCTCGAAGGGCCCCGACGAGCCGACGCAGGAGCCCACCGAAGACGGCGACGGCGACGGTGACGGCGGGAACGGCGGCTGACCCGGTGAGCCCCGGAGGGGCTACAGCCGCACCAGCGGGTGCAGCCCCTCCGACCGCTCGACGGCGTGCTCGTCGCCGCACACCGCGAGCCAGTTCGCCAGCAGCCGGTGGCCGCCCTCGGTGAGCACCGACTCGGGGTGGAACTGCACGCCGTACAGCGGAAGCGTCCGGTGCTGCAGGCCCATGATCACGCCGTGCGTCCGGGCGGTCACCTCGAGCTCGTCGGAGACCGTGCCGTCGACGACCGCGAGCGAGTGGTAGCGCGTCGCGGTGAACGGCGTGGGCAGGCCCACGAGGACGCCCTCGCCGTCGTGCTCCACCTCGCTCGTCTTGCCGTGCATGAGCTCGGGCGCGTGCGTGACGGTGCCGCCGAACACCTCGCCCAGCGCCTGGTGGCCGAGGCACACGCCGAGCATCGGCGTGCCGGTCCGGGCGCAGTCGCGGATCACCTCGATGCTCGCGCCGGCCTCGGTGGGCGTGCCGGGACCGGGGGAGACGAGGACGCCGTCGAACCCCGTGCGCTCCTCGAGCGGCGGTACGGCGTCGTTGCGCACGACGACCGTCTCGGCGCCGAGCTGGTTGAGGTACCCGACGATCGTGTAGACGAACGAGTCGTAGTTGTCGACGACGAGGATGCGCGTCATCTCACTCCCCCACGGTGGTGTCGTTGAACGGCATGTACGGCGCGATCGCGGGGAACACCCACGCGAAGCAGACGACCACGACGGCCGCCGCGAGCGCCACGAGCAGGACCACCCGCACGGCCGTCGGCCCGGGCAGGTGCCGCCACAACCAGCCGTACATCAGCGTCCCCCTCCGGTCCTCATGATGCGCCCTCCAGCAGCTCGGCGGGGGTGCCGTCCGCGACGGGCGCCCAGTAGTCGAGCACGCCGTGCACGATGTAACGCTGCCGCGCGGAGAACATCGGGTGGCAGGTGGTCATCGTGATCATCCGCTCGGTCGGCACCGCACCGGGTTCACCCGGGACCGGCGCGATGACCTCGGTCTGCTTCGGATAGACCACCCGGGAGGACGTCACGCGGTACACGTACCAGGTGTCCGTGCCCGGCCCGCCGTCGCCGGTCGCGGTGCGGATCACCACCGCGTCCCCGACCTTGAGCTCCTCGATGCGGTTGAACGGCTTCGCGTAGGTCGTGCGGTGCGCGGCGATCGCGAAGTTGCCGACGTCCCCGGGCATCGCGGTGCCCACGTAGTGCCCGACGCCCAGCTTGTCGAGCACGCCCGCCTTGTCGGTCCCCTCGCTGATCGGCCGCTCGGGCTCGCCGTCCCACCGCGGCACCTGGATCGTCGCGAATGTCTCGGCGTGCGCTGGTTCGGCCATCACGGGAGGGGCGTCGCGACGCGGGGTCGCGACGATCGGACCCGTCTCGGTGGCCTCCGGCTCCGGTGTGGGCACCGAGTGCCGGGGCAGCTCGCGCACGATCGCTTCCTGCTCGCGGTTGCCCTGCACGTCGGTCCACCACAGCTGCCAGACGAGGAACCCGAACAGCAGCACGCCGAGCGTGATGAGGATCTCGCCGAGCACGCCGATCGTGCCGAAGAAGGCCCGCGCGCCCCGGGACTGCCGGGGCGGCGGCGCGACCTCGGAGGTCTGCTCCTCCTGCGTGCTCATGACGACGTCCCCTGCTCGGGCTCGACGGGCAGCCCCGGGAGGACGGTCGTGCCCGGCGGCACGGCCGCGTACTGCAGCTCGGTCGAACCGGCGAACGCCGGCAGCAGGAGCTCGTCGTGACTGTCGACCGACCAGCCCAGACCGACCTGGTCCGCGTCCTCGATGTAGGCCTGCACGGTCTCCGACGCCGCGAGCGCGGCCTTGAGCCGCTTCGGGTCGCCGATCGCCTGCACGACGTAGGGGGGCGAGTAGACCTGCCCCTGCAGCCGCAGCACGTTGCCGACGCACCGGAACGCGCTGGTCGAGATGACGCGCTGGTCCATGAGGGTCATCGCCTCGGCGCCGCCCGCCCACAGCGCGTTCATCACGGCCTGGATGTCCTGCTGGTGCACGACGAGCACGTCGGGGCTGATGCCCTCGAGACCGGGCTGGTCCGTGGGCGCATCGTCGAGCCGGACCTCGAGACCTCCCCCGGCGACGGGCAGTAGCCCGCCCTCGACGAGGTACGCCTCGGACGGTGTGCCGACCTGCACCCCGTCGCCGCCGGTCTCGGTCAGGTGGTCGACGTCGGCGCGCAAGTCGTCGACCTGGGTGGTCAGGTCACCGACCCGGTCGATCTCGCCCTGCGTGAGCTCGGCGAGGTCCTGGGGGTGACGTCGACCTTCGTCGGCCCGGGAGAACTGCGCGTTCGCCGCGAACAGCGCGCCGGACAGCGCCAGGACCACCGCGACCGAGACCGTGCCGCGCGCGCGCGGGCGACGCCGCCGGTGCGGGTGGTCGGTCACGTGGGCTCCTGGTGCCAGTGGAGACGGCTCGGGCGGGTATTGTCGCGCACTACGCTAGGTGACGGCGCATCCTCGACGGCGAGCTCGCGTCGAGCTCACGCCGAGGCGTCTGCGAGAGCAGCCGCCGTGGACACCCCGAACGCTGGACAGGAGCAAACCGGTGCCCGAGTCGAAGTCGCGCAAGAAGGCGACCTACACGCCGCCGCCGCAGAAGCAGGCGGCCAAGCCCAACCCGCGCTGGTGGGTCCCGGTCATGCTCGGGCTGATGGTCGTCGGCCTGCTCTGGATCGTCGTGTTCTACATCGGTCGTTCGACCGACGGCTCTTCCCTGCCGCTGCCGTTCCTCGGCACCTGGAACCTCGCCGTCGGCGCCAGCCTCATCCTCGTCGGCTTCGGCATGACGACGCGCTGGCGCTGACCTTCGTCGCTCGTCGTCCGTCGTCCTCAGCAGTGGACGGCCCTGTGGATAGTTACACCGGTGTCATTCGTCCCCAGCGGTGGACAACGGTGTGGATAACCACACCGTTGTCATTCGGTCCTGGGCGGGAGTGAGACCGGGGACGACGAGTCAGAGACCGTACTGGCGCAGGTACGCGTCCTGCAGGTCGCGCGGCACGCTCCAGATCTGCTGGATCTCGAGGGGTGCGAGGCCGTAGGCCCACACGATGGTCACCACGAGGCCCACGGCGAGCAGGATCGGCGCGACGATCGCCACGAGCCGACGCTGGTCGACCGGTGCGAACGCGTATCCCGCCGCGAGCAGCGCCCCGGTGAGCAGCCCGCCCAGGTGCCCCTGCCAGGAGATCCCGGGCATAAGGAAGCTGAACGCCATGTTCACGACGATGATGCCGAGCACTCCCTGCGCCGGATGACCCGAGCGCCACATCACGACGAACGTCGCGCCGAACAGGCCGAAGATCGCGCCGGACGCGCCGACGACGCCCTGGTACCACGAGGACCAGCCGATCGCGGCCGTGACCAGCACGACCGTGCTCCCGCCGATCGCGCTCAGCAGGTAGAGCGTGACGAACCGCACCCGCCCGAGCTGCAGCTCCAGGTACGGCCCGACCGCCCACAGCGCCACCATGTTGAGCACGATGTGGAAGAACGAGCCCTGCGAGTGCAGGAACGCCGAGGTCACGAAGCGCCACGGCTCGTCGTGCCCGCGCACCGGGGAGTACAGCCAGCTCGTCGTGAACCCGTTGATCGCCAGCTGTGCGATGTACGCCGCGACGCACGCCGCGATGATCACGTAGGTGACGATCGGGCGTGAGTCCTGGTGCACGATGCCGCCGAAGCGGGTGCGCACGTCGCGCGCGCCCTTCGCCGCCTCGTTCACGCAGTCGACGCACTGCACACCGACCGGAGCCTGCCGTTGGCAGTCCGGGCACACCGGACGCCCGCACCGCTGGCAGCGGACGTACGAGACGCGGTCCGGGTGACGCGGGCAGACGGGTGGGGCGTCCGTCGCGCCCGCGGGCAGCGGCTCGTCGATCGTCAGTCCTCGATCTCGATCGACTCGATGACGATGTCCTGCACCGGGCGGTCACCCGGTCGGACCTGGGTGGTGGCGATCGTGTCGACCACCGCGCGGCTCGCGTCGTCGGCGACCTTGCCGAAGATCGTGTGCTTGCCGGTGAGCCACTGCGTGGCCGCGACCGAGATGAAGAACTGCGAGCCGTTGGTGCCGCCGACCTTGCCGGTCACGGGGTCCAGACGCTGGCCGGCGTTCGCCATGGCGAGCAGGTACGGCTGGTCGAACGAGAGCTCCGGGTGGATCTCGTCGTCGAAGTTGTAGCCCGGGCCGCCGCGGCCGTTACCGAGCGGGTCACCGCCCTGGATCATGAACCCGTCGATGACGCGGTGGAAGACGACGCCCGCGTACAGCGGGTCCGTGCGCTGCTGGCCCGTCGACGGGTCGGTCCACTCCCGGGTCCCGGTGGCCAGCCCGACGAAGTTCGCCACGGTGCGCGGCGCGTGGTTCGGGTACAGCTCGATCCGGATGTCCCCGGCGGTCGTGTGCAAGGTCGCGAACATGGCGCCCAGTCTGGCACGTCCGGCCCGTGCGGACCCATGCACGCGGCGCGCCAGAGTGGCAGAGTGAGACGTCACAGGCCCGCCGACGTCCGTTCCGTCGGGACCTGAACCGTGAGGAGGGGACATGTCCGCACGCCGTCCGTCGCTCGAGGTCGACACCGAGCAGCTCAAGGCCCAGGTGGCCGACGCGACCGACCAGGCCCGGGTGATCGCCGGCCACGCCGCGTCGAACGCCAAGGTCGCCGCCGCGAAGGCGGGGGATGCCGCGGTGGCCGCCAAGGAGTGGAGCGCGCCGCGCGTCGAGGCCTTCGTCGACTGGCTGCTGCCCCGCGTCGAGCACCTCTACAAGGAGAGCGTGAAGGCCGCTGCCCCCAAGGTCGAGCTCGCCGCCGAGCGCGTGTCTCCGGCGATCGACACGGCCCACGACAAGCTGGTCGACGAGCTGTTGCCACGCCTCGTGCACGCCGTCAACGAGGCGGCCGAGAAGGCCGGTGCGGCTGCGGAGCACGCCGCCGACGCCGCCGCCCAGCGCTCGAGCGCCGCTGCTGCCGCTGCCGCAGCCGCCGCGGCGGCCGTCACCGCCGAGGCCGAACGGTCACGTCACCGCGGCGCCAAGGTCTTCTGGAGCATCCTCGTCGCGCTGGGCGTCGCGGCCGCGATCGTCGCGTGGCGTCGTTCGAGCACGGCCGTCGACCCGTGGGCCGAGCCGTGGGAGCCCGTCGGGGACGACGACTTCGCCGACCGTGCCGGCGACGTGGGCTCCGACCTCGCCGACGCCGCCGGTGACGCCGCCGACGCGCTCGGTGAGGCCGCCGGGGTCGCCGTCGCCAAGGGCCGGGAGGCCGCGGCCAAGGCCGCCGACCTCGTCGCGGACGCCAAGGACAAGGTCGCGGATGCAGCGGACAGCGCCGCCGAGACCGCGAAGAAGGTCACCCGCCGCCCGCGCAAGGCCGCTGCCGACGCCGCCGAGAAGGTCGAGGACAAGGTCGAGGACGTCGTCGACGAGAACTGACGCCGCTGACGCACCGCGGCGGTGCGAAGTGCGTGGCGCTGGTCGATGCTGAGCTCGGCGGGGTGCGTTCTGGACAGCATCGATCCTTCGGTGGTCAGGACACGACGAGACGGGGCGCGAGGTCGGCGACCCTCCGGCCGAGCTCGGTGACGGCGCGGTCGAAGGCGTCGTCGTGACCGACGCGGACCGGGTCGGGGATCGACCAGTGCACATCGGCAACGAGCCCGACCTCCTCGTGCGCCCGGTCGCACACGGTGATCACGAGGTCGCCGTCGCGGCGCACCGCCTCCAGCCGTCGCGGCTCGTGGCCTCGCAGGTCCAAGCCATGGCGAACAGCCGCAGCGATCGCTCCCGGATCGATGCCTGGTGCCGGGTGGGTGCCGGCCGAGACCGCCGGGATCGTGCTGGCGGCCCGCCACAACGCCACGGCGAGGTGCGACCGGGCGGAGTTGGCGGTGCAGACGAACAGCACCCGCAGCGGTCGAGGGAGTGCCGTCGTGAACGGCCCCAGCTCGGTCGGGAGCAGGCGCAGGTACGTCCTTCGGCGGTCCCCCTCGGAGGGGGTTCGCTCCACGAGCCCGTGCTCGACGAGCACGTTCACGTGATGCGCCAACAGGTTCGAGGGCATGCCGAGCTCGGCCGCCAGCTCTGACGGCGACGCGTCCCCGCGCGAGAGCAGATCCACGACGGCCAGCCGTCCGGGATCGGACAAGGCGCCGTGCAACGCCGCGCGGCGTTCGACCTGTGCCATCCACTCAGTGTTCATTGAGTCAATGTTGACTGACCGGTATGCGGATGGTCAAGATGTGGGAACGCGTCGCCGCTCGTCGCCGATCACGGCCACGCCACCGCGAGCAACCGAGGAGCTTCATGACCGCCGCCGACAAGCCCAGCGTGCTGTTCGTCTGCGTCCACAACGCCGGCCGCTCCCAGATGGCCGCCGGGTTCCTGACGGCGCTGTCCGGGGGTGCCGTGGAGGTCCGGTCCGCCGGCTCCATGCCCGCCGACCAGGTCAACCCCGTCGCCGTGCACGCGATGGCCGAGGTCGGGATCGACATCGGCGCCGAGCGGCCCAAGATCCTGACCGCTGACGCCGTGCGGACCTCCGACGTCGTGGTCACGATGGGCTGCGGGGACGCCTGCCCGTACTTTCCCGGCAAGCGATACGAGGACTGGGTGCTCGAGGACCCGGCAGGGCAGGGCATCGACTCCGTGCGCCCCATCCGCGACGAGATCCGCGCGCGGATCCTCGGCCTCCTCGACGAGCTCGGCGTCCAGCCCGTCGGCGCATGAGCACCGGTGACGGCACCACCATCGGTGCTACCCCGACGGCGTCCAGGGGCCCGAGCGGGGCCGCGTGCCCTCGACGCGGCCCCGCTCGGTGTGCGCTCATCCGGGCTTGCGCGCCTGGACGATCGCGCCGTGCATCCCGTCGGCCACCGCGTGCGTGAAGGTGACCTGGGCGTCGACGAACCCCGCGCCTGCCAGGTGGTCCAGGTACTCGCTGCGTGACAGCGCGCCGGCGATGCATCCGACATAGGAGCCCCGCTCGGCCCGTTGCTCGGGGGTGAGGTCGTCCTCGGCGACCACGTCGGAGATCCCGACGCGTCCACCGGGCACCAGCACCCGGAACGCCTCGGCGAGCACCCGGGGCTTGTCGGGCGAGAGGTTGACCACGCAGTTGGAGATCACCACGTCGACGACGCCGTCGGCGAGCGGCAGGTCCTCGATCGTGCCCTTGTGGAACGAGACGTTCGTCGCGTTCGCCCGTTCGGCATTCGCACGGGCCAGGTCGAGCATCTCGTCGGTCATGTCGACGCCGTGCGCGAAGCCGCTGGGGCCGACGCGCTTGGCGGAGAGCAGGACGTCGATGCCGCCGCCCGACCCCAGGTCGAGCACGCGCTCGCCTTCGCGCAGCTCGGCGACTGCCAACGGGTTGCCGCAGCCGAGAGAGACCAGCTGTGCCTCCAGGGGTACGTCGACCAGGTCCGACGCGTCGTAGAGCCCGGCGCCGAACTTCTCCGCCTCGTCGCTTGGCCCGCAGCTCCCACCACCACCGCAGCAGCCGGCGCCACCGGATCCCTGGACCGCTGCCAGCGCGTACTTCTCACGCACCTGCTCACGGATGTCTGCCATGCCGTCGACCTCCTTGTATCGATGATTGTCGATGCCATGATGGACTGTGGATCGACTCCTGTCAATATCGACGTAGGTCAATCTCCGGCTTACACTTCCCGCATGGCACTCGACCTGCTCCCCGTCGTGGACAGCGCTCCAGCAACCTGCTGCACCCCGCGGGCCGAGGCTGCGATCACAGCGGAGGACGCCGTTGCACTGGCGAGGACCCTGAAGGCGCTGGCCGACCCCGCTCGCCTGCGCCTCCTGTCGCTGATCGCCGCGCACGAAGGCGGCGAAGCGTGCGTGTGCGACCTCGTCGGACCGATCGGGCTGAGCCAGCCGACCGTCTCGCACCACATGAAGCAACTGGCCGAGGCCGGGCTCGTGACGCGAGAGAAGCGCGGCGTCTGGGCCTACTTCACGATCGTCCCCGGCGCCGTCAGTGCGGTGAGCGACCACCTCGCGCTGCATCTCGGAGTCGCGACCGCCGGTACGTGAGGCATCCCGGCGACGCTCAGACGCCTCTGCTCGAGATCAGGACAGGAACAGCGCGCGTAGTCGCGTGGTCGTGAAGGCGACCCCGCCGACGATCATCACGACGAAGTAGCCGACGTGCACGGCCATCGAGGTACCGAGCTCACCCAGCGTCAGGCCGCGCACCAGCTCGACCGCGTGCCACAGCGGCATCGCCTTGATCAGCCACTGGATCGGCTCGGAGTACACCGACAGCGGGAAGAACGTGGCCGAGAACAGGAACATCGGCAGCATGACGAACGTGATCCAGTCCATCTGCTGGAAGGTCTTCATGTAGCTGGTGATCGCCATGCCGACCGCCGCGAACCCGAACGCGACGAGCACGACCGCGGGCAGCGCGAGCAGGGCCGTCCACGCCAGGTTCAGGCCGAGCACCTGCATGACCGTGAGGAAGCCCACCGCGTAGAGCGCGCCGCGCATGAGCGCGTAGACGATCTCGCCGAGCGCGACGTCGAGCGGGCCGATCGACGTGGCCAGCATCGCGTCGTACAGCTTCCCGAAGTGCATCTTGAAGAAGACGTTCCACGTCGAGTCGTAGATCGCGCCGTTCATCGCCGAGACGGCCAGCAGACCGGGCGCGATGAACGCCGCGTACGACACCTGCTGACCCGATGGCAGCGTCACGTCGCCGATGAACGAGCCGAGGCCCCAGCCCATCGCGAGCAGGTAGAACACCGGCTCGAAGAACCCCGAGATCACCACGATCCCGGTCGCGCTGCGCGTCGCGAGCAGCGCCCGCCCGACGACGGCGCGTGCGTTGCCCGCGTACAGCGCGCGGACCCCGCCGCGCGCCGGTGCCACCACGCCGGTCATCCGCGCAGCCTCCCCACGAACACGCGCCGGGCGACGACGCCGCCGGCCACGGCCATCACGACGAGCACGGCGACGTGCACCCACGGCGACCAGGCGCCCGGGCCCAGGCCGTAGGACAGCGCACGGCCGGCCTCGCTCGCGTGCCACAGCGGCGAGATCCAGCCGATCCACTGCAGCCAGACCGGGAGCGTCGCGAGCGGGTAGAACGTGCCCGAGAACAGGAACAGCGGCGTGAAGACGAACCGCTGCACCATCGCGAACTGACCCTTGTCGTCGGAGATGCCCGCCGAGAACGCGAGCAGCGGCAGGCCGAACGCGAGGCCCGCCAGCACGCCGACCACCGGGATCAGAAGACCCGTGACCGCGTTCCCGACCGCGCCGAACAGCACCATCAGCGCGTAGTAGGACACGCAGACGAACACCATCCGCGCGGTGACGGCGATGACGAGGCCGGCGCACACCTGCGGCGGGCTCACCGGCGAGGCGTTCATCCCCCAGAAGATGCGCCGCCACTTGAAGCCGGCCATCACGGTGTACGTGAACTCCTCGGTGGTCACGCCGACCGCGGCGCTCGCGAGCAGCGCCGGCGCGACGAACCACAGGTAGTCCACCGGGCCGTCGGGGCCGCTCGCGACCGGGACGTCGATGAACGCCGCCAGGCCCAGCCCGATGCCGAGCAGGTAGAGCAGCGGGCTGCCGATGCCGGACATCACCACGGTCCAGCCGTAGCTGCGCATCTGCCGGAGCTGGTGCTCGGCGATGTACCACGCGCCGAACCGCCGCGGCCGCACGGCGCCGGCGGTCGCCGCCGCGACCATCTCGCGCACGTCCGCCGGCAGCGTCTCCTCGGAGGGCGTCGTCTGGCTCACTCGACCAGGCTCCGCCCCGTCAGACGCAGGAACACGTCCTCCAGGCTCGAGCGACGCACCAGGCTCGTCGTCGGGTGCAGCCCGAGCCGAGCGACCCGTTCCAGCAGCCCTTCGCCGTCGTCGGTGTACAGCAGCACGCGGTCCGGCAGCGTCTCGACGCGGTCCGCGAGCCCCTCGAGCCGGGCCGCCGCGTCCGCGTTGCGCTCCGAGCCGAACCGCAGCTCGCACACCTCGCGCGTGGAGTACTGCCGGATCAGCGCCGAAGGGCTGCCCTCCGCCATGATCCGGCCGTGGTCGACCACCACCAGGCGGTCGCACAGCTGCTCGGCCTCGTCCATGTAGTGCGTCGTGAGCACGAGTGTCGTGCCGCGCTCCTTGAGCCGGAACAGCCTGTCCCACAGCACGTGGCGCGCCTGGGGGTCCAGGCCTGTCGTCGGCTCGTCGAGCATGAGGATGCGCGGCTCGTTGATGAGCGCGCGCGCGATCGTCAGGCGCCGCTTCATGCCGCCGGACAGGTCGTCGACGCGTGCCTTGGCCTTCTCCTCGAGCTGCGCGAAGCCGAGCAGCTCGTCGGCCCGCTGGGCGCACAGCGCGCGCGAGATGCCGAAGTACCGGCCGTAGACGATGAGGTTGTCGCGCACCTTCAGCTCGGTGTCCAGGTTGTCGTCCTGCGGGACGACGCCGAGCTGCGAGCGGATCTCCGGTCCGTGCGTGTCCGGGTCCAGCCCCAGGACGCGCAGCTCGCCGGCCGTGCGCTGCGAGACCGCGCCGACCATGCGCATCGTCGTCGACTTGCCCGCGCCGTTGGGTCCGAGCAGCCCGAAGGACTCCCCGGGCGGAACCTCGAAGTCGATGCCGTCCACGGCGACGAACTCGCCGAACGTCTTGCGCAGCCCGCGGGCGGAGATGACCGGTGCAACCACGCCCGACAACCTACGTCGTCCCACCGACAGGAGCCGCCTCAATTGCCGGCGCCGTGGGCGGCCGCGGGCGGCCGTGCGCGCGCTCGTCGGGCGTGCTCGTCGGACCCGTGACACGGGGGTGACCGTTGGGCCCAGCGGATGACACACGGACCCGGGTACGGTCCGCACATGATCCTTGCCGATCTCCAGTCCCGCCTGCGCATCGCGCTGACCAACACGCTGGTCGAGGAGTGGACCCTGTTCACGCCCACCACCGGAACGAGCCGGCCCAGCGAGCGCACCATCGGCTTCCACCTCGGGTGGTACCTGCGCCAGACGATCGAGCGCACGTGGAGCGTGGACGCGGAGTACGACCGGTCCGGCATGGTGCTCGAACCGTCGGTCCGCCTCACCGGCGCCGAGCAGCACATCCCGAACCTGATCGTGCACCACCGCGGCCAGCTCGGCCCCGAGAACAACCTGCTGCTCGCGCACGTCTCCGTCGACGAGGCGACGAGCGAGGACCACACCGACGTCGTCGCCGCGCAGACCCTCCAGCACCGGTTCGGCTACCGCTACGCGATGCTGCTCGACCTGCGCCTGCAGCTCGAGGGCCGGCGTGCGAGCGTCACGCCGTACTGGCAGTGGGCCACGCTCGAGGGCGGCCCGGAGACCTCCGAGCCGGTCCCCGTCTACACCGCCCGCGTCCTCGGCGAGATCACCGAGCGCGCCCGCGCCGCCGGGGACTGAGCCCCGGGGCGCGGGCGCCTCGAGCCTCAGCCGAGCGTCCACCTCTGGGCGGACGTGCCGTTGCAGTCCCAGATCTGCGACTGCGTGCCGTTCGTCGTCGACGCGGCCGGGTCGTCCAGGCAGCGGCCGGACTGCGGGTTGTAGTACCCGCCGTTCTGCCGGATGAACACCTGCGCGCCGGTGCCGTTGCAGTCCCACAGCTGCACCTTGGTGCCGTTGGCCGTACCTCCGCCGGCGACGTCGAGACACTTCCCCTGCACGCGCAGCGTGGAGCCGGCCTCGACGTAGGTCCACTGCTGGGCCACGGTGCCGTTGCAGTCCCAGATCTGGATCCTGTTCCCGTTGCCGGTCCCCTGGGCGTTGTTGTCGAGGCACTTGCCGTTGGCGTTCCTGAGCGCCTTGCCCGTGGCCGGCGTGCTTCCGCCACCCCCGTTGAACGGTTCGATCACCAGCGCGGCGGACGTGGGCGACGCGTCGTTGACGAGCGACTCGAAGTTGCCCACGTCGTCGAAGGCGAAGGCGTACGCCTTCCCGTCGGCCATGTTCGCGTGGATGATTCGCGCGTACTGGTTCGTCGGGCTGTTCCGGTAGAACTGCGACGCGTCGGTGCTCGGCTGGGTGTCCACCGTTCCGAGCGTTCCGCGGTTGAGCGCCGCGCACAGCGTGCGGGCGATCGGTCCCACGACGAGGTCGTTCGGTGCCGCGAGGTTGCCGTCGCAGCCCCACACGTTCGCGCTGCTCGGCCGGTTGAACGACGCGACCTGCCGACCCGCCCCGTCGGTGAAGCTCATGACGGTCCCGGAGGTCCGGCCGTAGTACTTCGTGCTCGGCTGGTCCGCGAACGGCACGACCGTCAGGGTCTTCGACGAGTACGCGCCCCACGCGGAGGCGATGTACGAGTCGAGATAGGTCGCCGAGAGCTTGCCGGCGTCCGCGGCCTTGCCAGGAGCGAGCACCCGCAGCACGGTGCCGTCGGCGCGTGTCACGACCGTGCTCGCCCAGCCGGACTGCGCCTTGAGCTGGTTGACGACGTTGTTGCGGCCGTCGGCGACGAGCGTGCCCGCAGAGTGCGTCCCACCGCTGCCCGTCACCTTCACGGTGTGCGGCACGGCGAACATGTCGACCTGCGAGCTGTTCAGCCAGATCCCGGCGTCGTTGTACGTGAACTCGCTCCAGTCGAACAGGATGTTCGCGTTCGCGTCCCCGGCGGCCCACGGGGCAGGCTGGACGAGCCCGTCCGGGGTCAGGAAGAACTTCAGCTTCTCGCCGAGCGAGAAGTAGATGCGTCCCGACATCCCCCGCGGCAGCTGGATCGTCGTGCTGCCGCCGTTGCCCGGGCCGCCGATCGACACGTCCGGAGCCGCCGCGGGCGGCAGTGCGCCGCCCGACCAGTTCGTGAACGTGCCCGACGAGTTCGCGTACCCGAGCCGGCCGGTCGCGAGGTTCACGCCGATCACGTACAGGTACACCGCGTCGCCGCGGCCGCTCGAGTTGGTGACCGTGACCGGAAGCCGGTCCGGTCCGGCGGCCTGCGCCGCCGGTGTCGCGACGACCACCGCGGCCGCCGCCAGGGCGAGCGCGCCGAGCGCACCCACCAGTCGCTTCCTGCTCGACCTCATCGGCGAGCTCCTTCCTGTCGAGGGCGCCGGGCGGTGCCGGCGCCCGACCCCGCGGCGCAGGTCACGCCGCGGGGTTCGGGTCTGGCTGTTCGGTCGGACCGTCCGGGTCAGCTCGGCAGCGTCCACTGCTGCGCGCGTGTCCCGTTGCAGTCCCAGATCTGCACCTGCGTGCCGGCCGCCGTCGAGCCGCTCGGGACGTCGAGGCACTTGTTGGACTGCGGGTTGTAGTACCCGCCGTTCTGCCGGATGAACACCTGTGCGCCGGTGCTGTTGCAGTCCCAGAGCTGCAGCTTCAGGCCGTTCGCCGTGCCACCGCCCGGGATGTCGAGGCACTTGCCCTGCACGCGGAGGGTCGAGCCCGCCTCGACGTACGTCCACTGCTGCGCGACCGTGCCGTTGCAGCCCCAGATCTGGATGCGGTTGCCGTTGCCGGTCGCGGCCGCGTTGTTGTCGAGGCACGGCCCGTTGGCGTTCGTCACGGCCTTGCCCCCGGTGGGAGTGCCACCGCCGCCGTTGTTGCCCGACCCGGCGGTGTACGCGGCGACGTAGTCGACGAGCATCGGGACGCCGGACTGCGTCGCCGCCGTCGGACCACCGCCGAACGCCGCCGGGAAGCCGCCGCCGATCGCCACGTTGAGGATGACGAAGAACCCGTGGTGCAACGCGTTGTTCCAGGTGGTCGCGTCGACCTGGTTGGCGGTGATCGTGAAGAAGTTCGAGCCGTCCAGGTAGAACCGCAGCTGCTCGGGCGAGACGCTGCGGTCGTACTCCGTGGCGTACGTGTGGAACTGGCCGAGGCAGTTGGCGCACAACCGCTCGCCGCTGCCGATCCCGGTCGTCTCGTTGCACGGTCCGCCGGGGTTGGTGCCGCAGTGCAGCGCGGAGAACACCGACGGGCGCCCGTTGATGTTCTCGAGGATGTCGATCTCCCCGATGCCCGGCCACCCGGTCGCGCCCGTGCCCCGGGCCGCCTGCCCGAGCATCCAGAACGCCGGCCAGTACCCGGCCGCGGCGGCCCCGCTGACGTTCGGCTGCGCGATACGCGCCTCGACGCGCAGCTTGCCGCCCGCGGGAGCAGCGAGATCGGTGCGCTGGGTCTCCACGCGCCCGCTCGTCCAGTTGCCCGCGCCGTCGCGGATCGGCTTGATGACGAGGTTGCCGGCGCCGTCCTGGTAGACGTTCGCGGTGCTGTCGGTCATGTACTCGATCTCGCCCGTGCCCCAGTTCGCGGCGCCGCCCGGGTAGCCGTGGCCGATGTCGTACAGCCAGTTCGCTCCGTTGAGCCGACTGCCGGCCGCGCCGGTGAAGTCGTCCGCGAACACCTGCGTCCATCCGGACGGCGGCCCGGGGAGCGAGGCCTGCGCGGGGCCCGCCGTCGGCCCGACGAGGGCGACGACGACGGTGGCCACGGCCAAGGCCGCAGCCGGCGTCAGCCGGCGACGTCGGTGGCGCCGGCTGGGCGGCGACCCGGTGCGCGAGGGTGGTGCCGAAGGCACGTGGGACATGGCGTTCTCCGTTTCACGAGGGCGATCTCTGTCACGGTCGGCACACCCGTCTGACGGCCCGCGGGCTGGCGGCGGTGTCACGTACCGACGCCGGACCGGTGCCGAGCACGACTGCTCGTCGGGTGCCACGGGTGTGCGTGCGGGGCGTCCGGGCCCCGCGGCGATGCTTGGCGGGACCACGTCGTCCCGCCGGTCGAGGACCCGGAAGGTCCCCAACCGGTGAGCGTAGCCATTCGCTGACACGTGTCAACAGGAGAAGTCGGGCAGCGCCGGTGTCGATCGGCGGTACGAGGGGCGACACCTGATCGGCATGGGCGCACTCGAGCACGGGCGCCGGCCTCGGTCTTCCATCGGCTGGGCCAACCGGCAACCAGCTTCAGAAGCAGGCCACTAGCAGGTCAGGCGGGGCCCCCGGAACCCCCACCTCCTGCATGACACATGTCTATCCTTACGGACAGGGTTGTGTACACCCACCTTCGTCACCGCTTCATAGAGGTTGCGCCGAAGGGCGTGAATCGCTGCGACCTACCCGCTCGTGTCAGTGCGGTCGGGCAGTCTGTCCCGAGGACGTACCCGCCGGGATCGGCATGAAGGAGAGATGGCGCTGCTCGTGGTCGATGTCGCATCAAGCAGTACGTACGAGTTGCTGCATCACTTCCACGACGCGCTCGCATCCCACTACTCGGACCTGCGCGCCGCTCGGGCCAAGCTCGAACCCGCGTCGCCGGTCTTCGCGCTTGAGCACGACCTGCCACCTGACGACCTCGACCTACTCAAGGGCGCGGTTCGCAACGCGATCAAGCTCGGCCACCTCTCGCGGTATCAGCGGGCCTGGCTGCCATTCGTGGTCTATGCAGCCGAAGTGGGCTACGGATACGTGGGCGACGAATACTGGACCACCTTCACTTCGTTGACACCCCGCTGGACGAGCCAGGAGCGCTCGACCGTTCGCGACTGGTTCGTCCAATTTCATAGAGATTTCGGCGGCGCCCACCCTTCCGGCGCGTGGGCCGATCACTTCACGATCATTGCGTGGCCCATCACGCACGCCGTCCTGCCGACGTACCTCCAGCGAAACCTCGCCAAGCTGCTGTTCGAGTTCAGCGGTGCGCTGACCTCGGACCTTCTCGACGATCCTGAGGCACTCGGCGTCCGGCTGGCTCGCCGTGCGTCCAATTACACAGAGCGCTTCCGCATCTTCTGCCAGAACACGGCCCTGGTCGGCCAGGTTGCCGTGGCCCTGCTTTCGGGCGAGAGCGAGCCGACGCCCTTCCTGTCCGCCTCGACACTGGCGCGCATCGTGGACGGACTCTCCACGGAGTCGCAGGCCCGAAACTGGCTCAAGTCCGCGAGGGCCTCGGCTCGTCGCGTTCGCGGCTTCCGCTCTGGTGAGCGAGGACCGGCAGGTGGGGCGACACCGAAGAGACTGCCACGCGCGACCGACCCCCGCCTGTTCCTCAGGAAGGACGGTGTGTGGACCGCCTACGCAGAGCTGCCGGATCTCACAGTGGTTGGGCTGGAAGGGCAGGAGATCTACGGCCAGCTGCGGACGTCGCGCGCCACGGTGAGCGGTGCGGCGCGACCGATTCCCCCGAGCGGCTTGCTCTACCCGGGACAGGAGGTCAGCTTCGCTAGCTGGCCTCGTCCCGACCAGCCGTTCCTTCGGCTGGATCGTGGCGACCCACGGACCAATAGCTTCCTGGCCACCCAGTGCGTCATCACAAAGGGGCCATGGTGGCTGTTCCGACGACAGGGCACGGGACTGGCGATCGAGGTCAAGGGGAAGTTCGTCCGGCCTGGGCACCAATACCTGTTGGTCGGCGTAGAGACCCTTACCGCCCCACCAGTGCCGTGGTGTGCCGAAGTGGCAATCACGGCACGCGGCGTCAGGGCCTTCGACCTCTGGGTGCCACCGCACCTCAAGGAGACCGACGAGGAAGCACTCCTGGCTACGGGGCTCTCGGTTGTGTCGCATGTCGCGATCCGACCAGTCGGCACGGTGGCGAGCGCTTGGGACGGTGAGGGTGAGGTCGAATGGGTCGCTGGCGAGCCAGCCATTCTCGGCATCCGCTCCGACCTCGTTCCAAAGCGCGCTCGAGTCGTCGTCGCGGATACGGCCTACTTCCTCGACTGGACGGCAGATGAGCCCGAGTTGCTGTTCACGCTCGAAGGCTTGCCTGTAGGCACGCACGAACTCAGCGTCGCGCTGTTTGGTAACGGTGAGCGTCAGCTCGCTTCTGGTGCGTTGGTCGTCACCATCCGTGATCCCCAAGTGCGTGCCGAGGGTGCCACCATCGGCGAGGGAATCCGTATGCTTGCCAACCCAGCGCGCCCAACACTGGCCGAGCTATGGGACGAGCGTGCCGCCATCGCCATCGACGGACCGCCAGGCACTGGTGCCGACTTGAGCGTCGCGCTCTTGGACGACAAGGCTGCTCCACTTGTGAATCTGCGCCGTTCGGTGCACTTGCCGCTCGGAGAGGCCGACTGGCGCACCATCGCAAGATCGGTCCGGACCGACCAGCGATTCGTCGAGGCCTACGACAACTCCGAGTCGTGCATCATCTCGGTATCTCGAGATGGCATTGGTTTCGCCACGCTCACCTCCGAGCGAGGGTTCCAGCCACTGCGGTGGCGGCTCACCCGTTCCCACGACGGAGACGTGATCGCAAAGCTCGTCGACCGGACGGACGGTGGCACAACAAGCCTCGACTTCTACAACGTCGACACCCCGCTGACAGCGGTCCGGAAGAACCCTGCCGAGGTGCTTTCTGTACCGCCACGTGGCGGGCTCGTGATCGCCAGAGCTGGCGATTCGGTCGCTGCGGCCATGCTGCCGACCAACCCCACCGCCTTGCTGCACATGCCCTCAGCCAGCCCGGTTGTCCCCGCTTCGTCACGCACGCCCAAGGAAGTGCTGCGGCTCGCCGAGGGTCATCGACGTTGGATCCATGCCGAACTTCCCGCCGACGCGTTCGCCGCCTACCAGCAGCGGCTTGTAGGCGACGCCATCGCTCGTGCGATCGGAACGCTCATTGGCGGCAGTCACTGGGCAGCCATCGAGCTAGCGGTGGCGGGGGCACGGGACGCCGCCGACCATCTCGAAGCGATGCAAGCGGCCGTCGGCGTCTCTACGGAGCAGAAGGCTGTCGCTTCGACAATCGCCTACAGCCTCTACAGGTGGCTCAAGCCAGAGGAGTTGCTGCCTGGATTCCACGGAGTCATCTCACCCCACCTGACAAGACACGGCCTCGATGGGCGGCGCTCCGTGCCGCGGTTCCTCCTCATGCTCGCGGGACGACCTGGCTACATCACCGAGTGGGATCCCAGCGAGGCAGCGACCATCCTTGATCGCGTGCTCCTGTCTCCGGTGCTCTACCGAGCGGCTCGCTTCGCTGTCCTCGGCACTCGCGCACTCAATGACGCCGAAGGCGTGGAGCGGAGCTTCTAGTGAGAATCGCAAAGCTAACGGCCGAATCGGCATCGCGACTTGCCGTCGAGACACTCGGCCTTGACGCGGATTCCGTCGGACTGACGTCTGTCGAGGGGATTGCAGTCTCCTTGCGCCGAGCCGCTTCCTTCATGTGTCCGACGAGCCCATCGAGGATGGTCGACGCGGTGCTTGGCGCCGTCCGACCACTCGGCGGCGACGAGCTTCAGCGCGACGACGTTGCCGAGATACTTGAACAACTAGTCGCGTCGGGCGACCTGCTGGAACTCCGGCACGAGGGAGGGCGATCGACCCGATTGCTCTACCTAGCGCCGCCGTCGTTTATCGAGCGTTTTCCGGGCACCTACATGGTCATGGGCGTGCGGCCATTCGGCGCACACCTGATCGGAGACGAGCTTGCTCGTGCGATCGAGTATGAGGGTCACACCCGCGTTCTGAAGACTGATCCCGTTGAGGCCGACTCTGAGTTGCGTGCCCGAGGGCTGCAACGGGTGGCCAAGGACCGCTGGGTAGCACGCCCGAGCAGCGAGACTCCGGCAGATCTCATCGGGCGCCACCAAGCACGCCTCGATGTCGCGACAACAGCAGGTGAGCTCGACGGACTGCAACTGCTCGATCCGGCGTCGAAGGTGCGCTACTACCGGGGGCGCTGGCGGACACCGGCACAGACCGACACCGGCGACTATGTCGCCCGGCGGCCGCAAGCCTATGGTGCTGATCTCTGGTGTCTCGTGCGGCTTGAGGCGGGTGCGCCCACGCGGCTCATGGAGTTTCCCGTCGCAGATCCGGTGGTCCCTGGGCGCGACGAGGCCTGGCGCTATCAGGCGGCGGTCGATGCACTTAGAGGAACCGCCCAGCAGTTCCGCATCCGCCGCGGCAACCAACCGAGCGACGACCCGACGCTCGACTTCTTCTCGCCACTTCCAGGCTTCGCCGAGCGATATGTGCAGTTCACCGGACTGGCGCTCGGCAAGACCCCCGGCGCCCTGTTCTCGTTCCGGTTGCCCGCGGCGGCACTTGCCGACACGACGAACTTCCTCACTGACATGCTCTGGATGACCGACCAGGAGGACAGCAGTGGCGACTGAAGCGCCCACGATCGCGGAGACGATCGACGAGATCCAGGCCGCCCTGCGCGACTACATCGAGGCGACGTACCACGTCGGCCACCCCACGATCATCGAGCAGCGCCGGCAACTCCTGACGTCGGAGGGCGTGCTCTTCAGAGCGCCATACATTGAGAGCACCCCGCGGTATCAGACAAATCGGCGCTTCGGCGACTTGGATATCGACCCACAGATCCACGCGTTGTTCGGAACGCTCACCCAGAAGATTGGCAACCTCGACCGGCTGATTTATGACCCGCCGTACACCCACCAGGCGGAAGCTCTCGAGTCGACCTCGCGCGATGAGATGAGCCTCGCCATCACAACCGGCACCGGATCCGGCAAGACGGAGTCATTCTTGCTCCCGATGCTTGCCAAACTCGCTACGGAGGCGGCGCATCGGCCAGCCTCGTTCGCCGCTCCCGCCGTTCGGGCTCTGATCCTCTATCCGATGAACGCGTTGGTAAATGATCAGCTCGGTCGCCTGCGCCTGCTCCTTGGTGACCCACGTGTCACTGCGCAGTTCGAGGCCTGGGCCGGGCGTCCCGCACGCTTCGCCCGCTACACCAGCCGCACGCTCTACCCGGGCGTCCGGACCGTCAAGAAGGACATCCAGCGGCTGGGCTCCATCGAAGACTTTTACTTGCTCTTGATCGACCAGGCGGCCGATCCTTCAGCGCCGGGCCACGCACAGGCGAAGGCACTGAAGGAGAAGCTCGAACAACGCGGCAAGTGGCCGGCCAAGCCTGACCTCAAGAAGTGGTTCGGGCCGAAGGGCTCCCGTTGGAAGGACACCAAGACCGACGAGTTCATCCGGGCCGTCATGCAACCGAACGACCCGGAGCTTCTCACGAGGCATGAGGTCCTGGCTGCTCCGCCAGACGTGCTCATCACTAACTACTCGATGCTGGAGTACATGCTGATGCGGCCGCTCGAACGGCCGGTCTTCGATCACACCCGCGAGTGGCTGGCCAGCAACCCCGAAGAGAAGTTTCTGCTCGTCGTTGACGAGGCGCACCTCTATCGAGGCGCGGCCGGAGCCGAAGTGGCGCTTCTACTACGCCGGCTTCGATCGCGGCTCGGTATCGCTCCTGAACGGTTGCAGGTGATCACGACCAGCGCGTCGTTCACTACCCCGGAGTACGCGCGTGGATTTGCGGCCCAGTTGACGGGCAAGGATCCGGACGACTTCCGCACAGTCACCAGTCAATGGGCACTTCGGTCCGGCGCGTCGACCGGTTCGACCGCCGATGCGTCGTTGCTAGCAAACGTGCCATTGGCTGAGTTCTACGCCGGAGACTCGGACGCAGACCGGGCTGCAGCCGTTGCTGACCTCCTCAACGAACGCGGCGTAGCTGATCACCGCCGAGGGATCGGCGTGCTCCTACACGATGCGTTGGCTGAGTACGGACCGATGAACCTGCTCGTCAACGAGACGATGCAAAGGGCCCAGCCCGTCAGTGAGCTGGGACAGATCATCTTCCCGGGTGTCGAGGCGTCAACGGCCGACAGGGCCGTCACCACGCTGGTGGCGCTCGGCAGTGGAGCGCGCCGCACACCAGACGAGGCTGGATTGCTGCCGTGCCGCGTCCACGCCTTCTTCCGAGGTCTTCCGGGTTTGTGGGCGTGTCTCGATCCAGATTGTGGCGCGGTGGACCGCAGCACATTGGCGCCAGGTCTCGGACCGATCGGCAAGCTGTACGCCCAACCTCAGGCCACATGCGAGTGTGGATCTCGCGTGTTCGAGTTCTATACGTGCCGTCACTGCGGGTCGGCCTACGCCCGCACCTACACCGACAACCTGCTGGATCCGGACTTCCTGTGGCATGAGCCGGGCGGCGCGTTCCAGGCGACCACAGGCTCAGTCCCGGAGCTGTTTCCACTCGATCTGCTTCTCGAGGAGCCGTCGGCGGGGCAGGTGGAGGTAGCTGAGATCGACCTAGTCACGGGTCGACTCCGGACTGACCACCCGCCCATTCGCAGCCGCGTCGTGTTCCTCCCGAAGCTCCGAGCCGGCGAGACCGTGACCAGCGATGACGATGATGAAGGCTCCGACGATCAGGCAGAGGCCAACGGCGAGTTCAAGCCTTGTGGCGTTTGCGGCCAGCTGGCTGGGTTCGGGCGCTCCTCTGTCCAGGACCACCAGACGAAGGGTGACCAACCGTTCCAGGCGTTAGTGACCCGGCAGATCGAAGTCCAGCCGCCGAGCGCGCCGTACTCGGACTTTGCTCCGCTTCGGGGACGCAAGGTGCTGGCGTTCTCCGACTCGCGGCAGGTCGCCGCTCGTCTTGCGCCGAACCTGCAGGACTACTCGATGCGTGACGTGATTCGCCCCCTCATCCTCAAGGGGTGGACTGATCTAGCTGCCCAGCCCGGCATAGCCACGCAGCTCAGCCTTGAGCGCCTCTACCTGGCTGTCATGGTCGGCGCCAAGCAACTCAAGGTGCGCCTGCGCCCCGAACTGCGCCAAGCGGAGTCGCTCCACGTGGTGCGCGACGTCGGCAGGGCCGTCGACAAGGGAGCGTTGAGCGGCGACGTCGACGCCATGGTGGAGCTGCTCATGCTCACCGCGCAGCCGCCGCAAGCCTTGATGCGTGCCATGTACGCCACGCTGACGGGCAAGTACTACGGCCTCATGTCACTCGGATTGGCATCACTACGCGAGAAGGCCAGCCTGACGGACGAGTTACTAGCTGCGTTGCCGACGATTCCCGGCGTCGCGACCACCGATGAGGAACGACTTGCGCTCCTCCGACTGTGGCTGGCGCAGTGGTCAACTCCGGCGCGCGGGATCTGGTTCCCCGGGATGACACAGGAGTGGTGGCGGCAGAAGGACGGCGTCAAGCCGCACTCGGGCAAGTTCCAGACGATCGAGCGCTTGCTCGGCACGTCGGCAGCCAGGAAGGTCTTCAAGGACTCATGGTTACCGGCGATCTTGCCGAGGTTCTGCGAGATGCAGGACCCCAAGTATCGACTACTGGCCGGCAATGTCGCGCTCGAGATCGGTGGCCTGTGGGGCTACTGCGAACGCTGCCGCTTCACGCAGCGCCCGTTCCCCGGATCGAGCAAATGCATTAGCTGCGGGGGCACCGACGTCCGCACTCTCGACCCAGAAGCAGACGAAGTCTTCCGGGCACGAAAGGGCTACTACCGAGAAAGTTCCAAGCGGGCGCTAGAGACGCCCGAGAAGCCGATCATGAGCATCATCGCCGCGGAGCACACTGCCCAGCTCAACGCGGCCCAGTCCGACGCAGTCTTTTCGCGCGCCGAGGAGTACGAACTCTTGTTCCAGGACGTCAATGTTGGTCTCCCGCGTCCGGGCGAGCAGGAGCGCGCTGCCATCGACGTGTTGTCCTGCACGACCACCATGGAGGTCGGCATCGACATCGGCAGCCTGTCTGGGGTCGCGCTGCGCAATATGCCCCCTTCGCGGGCGAACTACCAGCAGCGGGCCGGTCGCGCCGGACGTCGTGGAAACGCCATCGCCACCGTTGTCGCCTTCGGTAGCGCCGACACCCATGACGATCACTATTTTCGCAACCCTGACCTCATGATCCGCGGCGAGGTCGACGACCCGATCCTGACGCTCGACAACGACGAGATCGCCCGTCGCCACGTCACCGCTTACCTGCTGCAGCGCTACAACCAGGACCGGTTGCCACGGATCGACCCTGAGGACCAGCCACAGCTGTTCGAGGTGCTCGGCACGGTACGCGGTTTCGTCGGTACGACGTCGCCGCTCAACCGCGCCGACCTCGAAGATTGGCTCGTCCAGAACCTGCCCGACCTCAGGCAGGACGTCGACTCTTGGCTGCCCTCGGAGCTGAAGCCTGAGGCCCGTCGGACGATCCTCGACGAGTTGGCCATCCAGACACTTCGTGCTATCGACGAGGCCCTGGGCCTGGAACCCGACGGCAACCTGCCCAAGCCAGAGGGCAGCGACGCCACTCCGGCCAACGAAGAAGTCGAGGAGGGCGACGCAGGCGAGGACGGCGCAGAGTTACCAAGCGAGCCGCGCAGTCAGACCAACCTTCTCGACCGTCTGCTGTACAAGGGCGTCCTGCCGCGCTACGCCTTTCCTACGGACGTCGTCGCGTTCCACGTCTTCGACCGCGATAAGTCGGAGCCGTTCCACACCGAGTTCCGCTACGCGCCAAGCCAAGGACTACCGATCGCACTCAGCCAGTACGCACCAGGGAAGGTCGTCTGGATCGACAACAAGGAGTGGACATCCGGGGCTATCTACGCTCCGGTGCACAAGGAACGATTCCAGGCCTGGCGCGATAGGTGGCTCTACTTCGAATGCCAGGTCTGCCACTACGCCAAGCACTTTCCCTACGACCAGGCGGAGCGCGGCGAGGAGCGCAACTGTCCGGCGTGCGGCGCGGTCGACAAGTTCGGCAAGGCGATGAACTGGATGCGACCGCCTGGCTTTGCTCACCGTGCCAACGACGAGCCGGGTACGAGCCCTGATGATGCTCCGGCGAACAGCTATGCGACACGCGCCAAGCTGGTGGCTGAAGGTCCCGAGGAGGAAGAAGCGTGGGACCACGTCACCGACCGTCTCGAACAGACCTACCGTCGCGACACGCTTCTCGTCACCAATACGGGACCTCGCAGCGAGGGGTATACGTACTGCACCCTGTGCGGCCTCATTGAGCCGACCAAGGGCGCGACCGGTGTGGTGTCTGGCACCCACCCCAAGCCGTACCCAGACGAGCGCGAACCAGACTGCCAAGGGTCGGCCTCGACGCGCGGGCTGGTGCTCGGCACCGACTTCATTTCGGACGTTCTATTGGTCCGGCTCAAGGTCGAGTCACCACTCACCCTCCGACCGGAGCTTCTCTCAACGCAGGTGGCGCTCCGGACGATCGCGGAGGCCCTGACGATCGCCGCGACAGGCGAACTCGACGTGGACGCCAGCGAGTTGCAGGCCGAGTATCGGCCTGCGTTGACGCCAGCCGGGAACCACGGCCTCGAGGCCGAGATCTACCTGTACGACACCCTCGCGGGCGGTGCTGGATTCACCCGCCGTGTACACGGCTACGGCCTCTCAATCTTCAGGAGGGCGCTGGAGCGACTCGAATCCTGTCCCGCCAACTGCGACGCCTCCTGCTATCGCTGCCTTCGGAGCTTCCGCAACCGATTCGAGCACGGACTGCTCGATCGCAAGGTTGGCGCCGCACTGCTGAGATACGTGCTCGACGGCACCATGCCAACCCTTGATGACGTGCGGACGAGCCAGTCGATCGACAAGCTCCTTGCCGACCTCGACAGCCGCGGCATTGACGGCATCGAGTTTCTCAAGGACGAGCCGATCCAGATCGATGGCCTCGGCACGATCACGGCGCCGCTGCTGGCACGGGGCAAGGGACGTGACCGGATCTTCTACATCCAGAGCCCGCTCACGCGGGACCTACCGGCGACGCAGGAGCTCTGGGATGCCAAGGAGCTTGGTGGGATCCCGGTCTATCCGGTGGACGACATGGTCGTGCAGCGGAACCTTCCTGTAGCGAGCCAGCAGGTGCTCCAGTGGCTCAACTGACCGGGCCGCGGGTGCACGACACTGGTGTCGTCTCCAGGCAAGCCGTCCTTCCGGATCCTCCCGACCTGTGGAGTTACTCGTCTCTCAAGGACGTCGAGACATGCCCACGCCGGTATGCGCTCTCGCGGGCCGCATATCCCCAACTCTGGGAGCAACCCGGCTACCCGCGCTTGCCCATCACCGCGGCGATCCGCGGTGACGTAGTGCACGGCGCGCTCGAGCTCATCGTCAAGGCACTGGTGAACGCAGGCTGCACATCGACCCGCTCTGCGGAAGCGGTTGCAGTCCTGCGGGAACTTGGCGGCTACACAAAGGTCGCGGAGACCAGTCTCGCGAGGCAGCTCGCACGACTGGACGGGAACCCACGTCTCGGCACCGCCCGGCGCGAGCAACTCGCCCGCCAACTCACCGATGGGCTTCCGCAGGTGCGCGTGCAGATTCAGACATATCTGAACCGAATGGAACTCCGCCCGTCGGCGGGTCGCCAGTCGGGCTCACCGCCGAGTCGCCCAGCAGTGCGCTATCCCGCGCGGGTGGGCGATCACCCAGAGAAGGTTCTGGTAGCCGACTCGCTTCGCCTCATGGGGCGCATCGATCTACTCAGCGTCGATGCCACCGGTGTCCAGATCACAGACTTCAAGACGGGTGCGGAGGATCCGACGCATCACGATCAGCTTCAGATATACGTGCTGCTTTGGCGCGAAGACAGCCTGTCCAACCCGAAGGGACTGGCGGTATTGAAGCTTGTCGCGGCCTATCCCAGTCGCGACATTGCAGCGGCGGTGCCGTCGGCTGAGGAACTGACGGCTCTTTGTACCCAGCTGACGACCAAGATCGACGCGGCCGACGCTGCCGTCGCTGCGGAAGTTCCGGCAGCGATCGTCGGCGATCACTGCAGCATGTGCAACGTTCGCGGTGTGTGCGACGCGTACTGGACGACAGGCCTCAAGGCGACGGCCGACGTAGCTGAGGGGACTTGGTACGACCTGGCCGGCACGGTCCTTCGGAATCACGGAGTCAGAAGCATTGTGCTGCTCGAGTCCCTCACCAATGCCGAAGTGTTGGTCAGAACACCGACGCCTTCCTACGCCGTCCCCGTCGAGAGAAACGTCCGAGTCCTGGGTGCTCGACGGGTCGTGGACCCGGACGACCCGGACTCGCTCGTCGCTGCACTCACAAGCGTGTCCGAGGTACTGGAACTGGCGTAGCCCTCACGCTTCACGCGCACCGGTCCATGGCTCACTCACCAGGAGTTCTTCGTCGTCCGTCGGCAGCGGCACTCTGGCGCCGTGACGGATCGGGCGCACCAAACTGTTGCCCCGCATGGCCTCTTGGACGTGCTCCAGCGTCGCACGCCGGCGTGCCCAACGTTCGTACCACCACTGGGCAACGGCCTCGCCGCTGTCTCTTGCTGTCGGGTCAAGGAGGTACTTCGGATCCTGGACCACGCCCAGCGAGTAGTCACGTACGTTCTCGACAAGGGGTACGCCGTACAAGATGCGCTCCCGGCCGTGCCTCTGCAGCTCGTTCGTCGGCCAGCCAAGTGCCGCCAGACCGAGACGCACCTTGCGGAGGCGAGGGCTCACGCCCTCGCCGAACAGGCTGTTGACCCGAACAAAGCCGCCGCTGTGCTCGCAGAGCCGAACAAGCGCATCAACGGTGGCGTCAGAGAAGTGCGACGAGCCAAACGACCGTGAACGTCCCAACTCGTAGAACCCCATCCTCGCGCCACCTTGACCTCCCATCGTCGAAGCAGGCCAGAACAGCCGGTTGTACTGGCTGGAGCCGGTGCCGTATAGAGATGTGGTGCCGACGAACGCCAGCCTGGCTTCGCGGGTTATCGGGCGTCCGGCCATCGCCGAGGCGATCTCGCTCGGGCGTGAGTACTTGGCCCGGTAGGAGGCCAACACCGTTGGTGATACGGCTAGCGCGCCGACCAACTTGCCAGCTGCGAGTGCGTTGTAAGGCGCCACGGCTCCACACACGGTCAGATCCGCAATGACCGTACCGACGCGCTCACCCCGGGCGCGCCGAGCCAGTCGTCCGATCTGGGTCTTGGCCTTGGTGTCGGCGAGTGCGCTTCGTAGTCCGTCGACAGACGGCGATGTGCCAAGGTAACCGCCAACCAACGCCTGTATCTCGAGCGTCTCGGCGAGCAGCGCCGAGCGCTTCGACCGGAAGAGGTACGTCTCCGCTCGCGCTACCCAGGCGTCGGTCTCGATGCTGCGGACCTCGCGAACCACACCTGCACGGTGGTGCTTCGCCCGGTGGCGCTCGGCATCGGCCTTGAGACGAGCCACCACGTTCGGCGTCGGCCGCTTGAGATCACCCGGCTGCAGCACACCGTCGCGCAGCAGGTCTTCGACATAGATCTCTGCGCGCTGAGTCTCGATGCGACGACCGAGCCACTTCGCCATCTCGTCCGTCGGCTCCGCTTCGATCGAGGCCACGAACTGCTTGGTGTCCCACCCCATCCAGTCATCTCGCTCCGCGATCTGGACGACTGGACTAGAGATCGCTGCGATCCCGATCACCGCGTGGAACTCGGTGGCTGCGTCTCTGATCAGGATGGGCATTGAGCGGCCGGGCACCGTTGAGTACGCGTTGGACCAGGTGTGGCGAAAGTAGCGCCAGATGTCATGGAGCTTGAAGCCAGTCAGCCCGCAGGTGCTAGCACTGTCGACGACCTGTACGTACGGCTGAATGGTGTCTGGCGCCTCAGGGTGTTGCCTGAGAGTGTCGGCCAGTTCACGGCCGTCGCGCATGAGGTTGAAGACCGAGACGAGCTTGCCTGCGTGCTGGTGGCTTCGCTCCATGCTCCGAACGAATCGCTGGACACTCGGCTGGCGGAGTTGGGCGTCTCTTCGCAGGTGCTCCTGTCGCCGGATTCGAGCCTTCTCCGTGTCGCGATCGGCGTGGGTGTCAGGCGGACTCAGGAGCGGGCCGTACTTGTCGACGTGTACCAGCCAGCCTTGATCAACAAGGTCAATGACGGTGTGGGCCGCGGCGGCGAGGGTCGGCTTGTTGTAGACGTCCGTGAGCCCTGCGGCGGTGAACAAAGACGTGTGGTCGAGCGGGACTTCCGGGTCGAACTGAGCGTGTGCCAACAGATGGCACAGACTGGCGAAGCCCTTTCGCTCCGTCGTCGTGGCGCCGGCCGGGAGCGTGAGCGGAACGTACTTGACATCGTCTTCGGTCATGACTTCTGCAGCATCCGTCCGTAGGTACCGCTCCACGCCTCGACGAGATCGTCCACCGGGCGTCCGGCCCGCTCCATCTGAACGACGCTCCGTGCGAAGGACAACAGGAGCAACTCAAGAGACGTGCGCAGTTCTGCAGCCACCTCACCCTCAATGGCTAGCAGCGGTTGATACAGCGCCGCGAAAGCAGGGTGGTCAGCGTTGAGCGTCAGATCGAGAGTCCGTTGGGCAAGCGTCGACTGGAACATCGCGTCCATCGGAAGAACCTTCGTTCGCAGCCGGTACTCGATCGCTCCCCGCCTCCCGGGCGATGGGATGACCGGAAGGTCCGGGTCTGCTGCCGTCGCAATGCGGCAGGCGGCCGCCGTGGCATCCTGAAACTTGACGTCCTCGAAGGCCTGGCGAACGCGGGCATTGAGCATCCGGGCGAGTGACTCCAACTCTGGTTCGATGGCCTCCCGCAGTGTCGCCGAGGGCCGGATACCTTGCTTGTTGATCGTGATGCCGAAGTGTTCGTCCAAGCGGGGTTCAAACTCGATCTCGCAGCGCCACCAGTCGTCGTAGTTCTCCTTGCGCTTGCTGCCCATGAGGTGCCAGCCGCTGGCGATCTCACGTCCCGCGCGCAGGATCGACACACCGCCGCCGCCGACGATGCCGACGCGACGTTTGGTGACGTTGTCGAGGCGATGCCACGCCTGCACGGGGAGTTCCGTGAAGCGGACTGTCACGACCGACGTACCGCCGTCGGCTGTCTCCAATTCGTAGTGGAGTTCGTCGAAGGCGAGTCGTGCAGTCACACCCTCCAACTTGATCGTGAGCAGCATCGGATCGACAGGCTTCACGTGCGATCCGTTGATCGTCATAGTCAGCCCGGCACTCAGGGTGCGCCGATAGATCCGTCCCATGTCACGTTGAAGCGACCGTTCAAGCCAGACCAGTCGTCGATACTCGATCCGGTCGCACTGCAACCATCGAACGCGGCAACCCGACCCGCTCCCACGCTTGCTTCGCCGCTCAGAACTGAGGGTCGGAGCGGCACCGGCGACGACAGCGTCTAGGTCGAGCGTGACGGTGCGTTCGTAGCCACCGTCTCGCCATGCTGTCACCTCGACACGACGTGCTTGGCTGAGGCTGGCGGCGGGTAGGCCCATGCCGAATCGACCGAACGACTCGCGTGTATCGAACCGTGAGGAGCCACCGAAGCGCAGGCAGACGTCCAGTTCAGCCTTGGACATGCCCACGCCGTTGTCTTCCACAGTGATCACGGGGAGCGAGTCGGGCGTCTCCCGGTGAATCGTGACGGCCACCTGGGTAGCGGAGGCTTGCAGCGAGTTGTCAACCAGTTCCGCCAGGGCGGCCGAAACGGTGAGATACCCGAACTCACGGGCCGCCTGGATGAAGTTGGATGCGACCAGCAGGTCGTCTTGCCGCGGGCGGGGGGCGTGCATGGTCGGTCTCCTCTCGTGGGTTGACTCACGAGAAGAGTAGCTCGCCGCGCCGGTGCTGTTCGAGCCGAATCGCTGACCTCGGGTTGAACTGACGTGCAATGTAGCGCTGGACGTCACGAGACTCCGAGCACCACTGAGATCCGCTTGGTCTTCGCTGGCTCGGCGAAGTCCACGGCAGATCCGGATCCAAGGAGTACGCGCACTGTCGGGAGGCTCGAGTGGCCGATCTGGGCCGGCTCGGCGGTCTCGCGCCAGATGAGTCGCCCGGTCCGCTGGAGGTCAATCGTCGCGAAGAACCGGTCTAGGTCGATCCGTACAACTCGCGCGGAGGCGGTGACGTTCGTGATCGTCGATCCCGCCAGGTCTTGAGGAGACGGCGAGACAGACTTGAGGCTGTTGATCCCGAGTATCTGCACCTGTTGAATCGACTCGCCGACAGTCCGTTCGAGGATGGACAGGATCTCCCGCGTGGACTGAAGCTCGGCCATGGTTCCATCATCCCGCACCGCGACGAGGCGCTCAGCGTGACGAGGTCTGTTCTGGCATCCGCGTACCGGCGTGTAGATCTCCGCGCGTCACCCTCCAGCGCCGCTACCACCCAGCAGAGAGCCAGCCTCAGTACCGAGAACCTTCGCGATCTTGTGCAACGCCACAACACCAACGTCCTGCACACCGCGTTCGATCTTGCTGATCGTCGGACGGGACACCCCGGACCGGTCGGCGAGTTCGTCTTGAGTCAGACCCATTCGCCTCCGCTCTGCCGCGACGCGACTCCCGAGCGCTGCTAGCTCCGGCGGCCAGTCGCCGGCCGCAGCGGCGGCGGCGGTCCGGCGTCGGGCCTCGGTCATCGGCACACCACCGATCCTGCATCAGACGACCGACACGACCGGGTCAGCCGGAGGAAGGCGGCGAAGACCACGCCGTTGGGGGCTCGAACCCTGAGTTCACCCACCTGCAGAGTTCAGGTTCGAGAGCGGTGAGATCAGACGTCCCCGCAGGTGGGAGGTGCTCTGGAGTCTGTGAACCACCGCGGTCCGCGTACGCGAACCGCTCTCGGTGGAGCCAACGGGACTCGAACCCGTAACCCCCTGCTTGCAAAGCAGGTGCGCTACCAATTGCGCCATGGCCCCGAGGACGCGGCTGTGCCGCGCGTGCGTCGGGGACGGAACCCCGGCGCACCCGTCACTCGAAGGTGTCGGTGACCTCTGCCCACAGGTCCCGCTCGTCGCGGTCCTGGGAGAGCTTGGTGTAGACGACGTAGCCGACGGCGGCGAGTGCCACCAGGAGCAGGAGCTTCTTCACTTCGTCCCCCTTGCTGGTCGGGAGTGGGCCTAACAGGACTTGAACCTGTGACCTCTTCCTTATCAGGGAAGCGCTCTAACCGTCTGAGCTATAGGCCCGTGCTGCGAGACGTGCGTCCCGCGCGCCGGACGAGACTACCCCAGCGGTGCGGCCGTCCCCAAACCGGGTCCGGCGCCCCGGGCAGACCGCCCGATCAGGCCGTCACTCGTCGGTCATGGTCACGTGCAGGCCACCGACCAGGGCGGCGACGATGTTGTAGAGGAACGCGCCGATGGTCGCCAGGGCCGTCAGCAGGAACACGTCGACGACGGCCACGAGCGTCGCGGCCGAGATCACGCGCTTGAACTCGACGTACTGCAGGATGTCGGTCTTGCTCTCGGCCCCGGTGATCTGCGTGACCAGGTCGTTGATGTTGACGAACACGTGCAGGCCGTTGAGCGTGTACCAGACCACCGCGACGGCGACGACGATGAGCACGCCGAAGGCGACCGACAGCAGGAACGACAGCTTCATCACCGACCACGGGTCGATGCGGGAGATCGCGAGCCGCACCCGACGAGGACCGCCGGAGTGCGGGGCGACGCTCGGGATCCGGCCCGTGCTCGGCCGCGCGCTCGTCGGGCTGAACGACGGACCCGCGGGTGCCGACGAACCTGCCGCGCCGGCGCCGGACGAGGGCGAACCGGCGGCAGGGCTCGACGTGCCGACGCTCGGGGGCGCGGTCGGGGTGGTCGTCATCGGGGTGTCCTCGGTCCGGGGCCGCGTGGCCGTGGAGATCTTCGCGGTGGTGGCACCCGCGACCTTCTTGATCCAGCCGGTCGTGGTGTCGACCGCGACCATGAGCGGCGACGGCGGGTCGTGGAGCTGACCGTCGTCGCCGGGCGGCGCGGCGCTCTCGGGCCGCGAACCCGGATCCAGGGTCTCACGGCTGTCCAGCTCCTCGGCGCGCTTCACCGGGGGAACTTCGGCGTCCGACACCGTGCGCACACCCGTCTCCCGGCCGGCCGACGACGTCACCGACCGCCCCGGTGGGGGAGGTGGGGTGGAGGCTCGCTGGCGCGGCGGGATCGAGGGCGGTGCCGGGTCTGTCATGCATCCTCCGCGGGAGGTTCGACGTCGTTTCCGTCAACCACGGTACCTGCATCGTCCGATTCCGGGCGTTCCGTGTTGCGCGCGACGGCGATGATCCGGTCGCCGGCGTCCGGCTTCGCGAAGATCACGCCCTGCGTCGTGCGACCCGTCGCGTTCACCTCGGACACCGCGGAACGCACCACCTTGCCGCGCTCCATGATGACGAGAACCTCGTCCTCGGCGTCCACCACCAGGGCTCCGACGAGGTGGCCGTTCTGCTCGGGCAGGTTGGCGACCCGGATGCCCAGGCCGCTGCGACCCTGCTGGCGGTAGTTCTCGACGGTGAGCGCGGTGCGCTTGGCGATGCCACCCTCCGTGACGGTGAACAGGAATGCGTCCTCGCGCACGACCTCCGCCGCAAGCAGCTCGTCGTCACCGCGGAACTTCATGCCCGTCACGCCCGAGGTCGCGCGGCCCATCGGACGCAGCTGCTCGTCGCTGGCGGTGAACCGCACCGACTGGCCCTGCCGCGAGACGAGGATCAGGTCCTGGTGCGAGTCGACGATCCGCGCCGAGACCAGCTCGTCAGGTCGACCCTCGTCGTCCTCGCGCAGGTTGATCGCGATGACGCCACCGGAGCGGTTGGAGTCGTAGTCGGTCAGCCGCGTCTTCTTGACGAGACCGCGCTTCGTCGCGAGCACCAGGTAGTCCGCCTGGCCGTAGTCCCGCAGGTCGAGGACCTGCGCGATCTTCTCGTCGGGCTGGAACGCGAGCAGGTTGGCGACGTGCTGACCCTTCGCGTCACGGCCGGCCTCGGGCAGCTCGTACGCCTTCGCGCGGTAGACGCGGCCGAGGTTCGTGAAGAACAGCAGCCAGTGGTGCGTCGTCGTGACGAAGAAGTGGTCGACGAGGTCGTCCTCGCGCAGCTGCGCGCCCTTGACGCCCTTGCCGCCGCGCCGCTGCGCGCGGTAGTTGTCGCTGCGTGTGCGCTTGGCGTAGCCGCCGCGCGTGATCGTGACGACGACCTCCTCCTCGGCGATGAGGTCCTCCATGCTGACGTCGCCGTCGAACGGCAGGATCCGCGTGCGACGCTCGTCGCCGTACCGGTCGACGACCTCCGCGAGCTCCTCGGAGACGATCGTGCGCTGCCGCTGCTCGGACGCGAGGATCGAGAGGTACTCGGTGATCTGCGCCTCGAGCTCGGCGTAGCGGTCGAGGATCTCCTGGCGCTGCAGCGCGGCGAGCCGGCGCAGCTGCAGGTTGAGGATCGCGTTCGCCTGCACCTCGTCGACGTCGAGCAGCGCCATCACGCCGCTTCGGGCCTCCTCGGCGTCGGGCGAGCGCCGGATCAGCGCGATGACCTCGTCGAGCGCGTCGAGCGCCTTGAGGTAGCCGCGGTAGATGTGGATCTGCTCCTCGGCCTTGCGCAGCCGGTAGCGGGTGCGGCGCTGGATCACGTCGAGCTGGTGGGCGGTCCAGTGCCGCACGAACGCGTCGATGCTCAGCGTGCGCGGCACGCCGTCGACGAGCGCGAGCATGTTGGCGCCGAACGTGTCCTGCAGCTGGGTGTGCTTGTAGAGGTTGTTCAGCACGACCTTGGCCACCGCGTCCCGCTTGAGGACGATGACCAGGCGCTGGCCCGTGCGCCCCGACGTCTCGTCGCGGATGTCCGCGATGCCCGCGACCCGGTTCTCGCGGACCAGGTCCGCGATCTTCTTCGCGAGCGCGTCCGGGTTCACCTGGTAGGGCAGCTCGGTCACGACGAGGCAGATGCGACCCTGGATCTCCTCGACCTCGACCACCGCGCGCATGGTGATCGAGCCACGGCCCGTGCGGTACGCGTCCTCGATGCCCTTGCGGCCCAGGATCGTCGCGTGCGTCGGGAAGTCCGGACCCTGGACGCGCGCCATGAGCGCCTCGAGCAGCTCCTCGCGCGTCGCCTCCGGGTGGTCCAGATGCCACTGCACGCCCGCGGCTACCTCGCGCAGGTTGTGCGGCGGGATGTTCGTCGCCATGCCGACCGCGATGCCGGCCGAGCCGTTGACCAGCAGGTTCGGGAACCGCGCGGGCAGCACCTGCGGCTCCTGCGTGCGGCCGTCGTAGTTGTCACCGAAGTCGACGGTGTCCTCGTCGATGTCCCGCACCATCTCCATGGCGAGCGGCGCCATGCGGCACTCGGTGTACCGCGGCGCGGCCGCCGGGTCGTCGCCGGGCGAACCGAAGTTGCCCTGGCCGGCGACCAGCGGGTACCGCATCGACCAGTCCTGCACGAGTCGGACGAGCGCGTCGTAGATCGCGGTGTCACCGTGCGGGTGGTACTTGCCCATGACGTCGCCGACGACGCGGCTGCACTTGGAGAACTGGCGGTCGGGGCGGTAGCCGCCGTCGTACATCGCGTACAGCACGCGGCGGTGCACGGGCTTGAGGCCGTCCCGCACGTCGGGCAGCGCACGTCCGACGATCACGGACATCGCGTAGTCCAGGTAGGACCGCTGCATCTCGAGCTGCAGGTCGATCTGCTCGATCCGCCCGTGCTCGATCTCGTTGCTCTCAGTCACTTCGGGTTCCTTGGTCTCGCGTGGGTTCGTGGGGTCCGGCTCGGCTCACTCCTCAGATGTCGAGGAACCTCACGTCCTTGGCGTTGCGCTGGATGAACGACCGGCGGGACTCCACGTCCTCACCCATGAGCACGGAGAAGATCTCGTCGGCCGCGGCGGCCTCGTCCAGCGTGACCTGCAGCAACGTGCGGTGCTCGGGGGACATCGTGGTCTCCCACAGCTCCGAGTAGTCCATCTCGCCGAGACCCTTGTAGCGCTGGATCGCGTTGTCCTTGGGCAGCCGCTTGCCGGCGGCCTGACCGTCGACGACGAACGCGTCGCGCTCCCGGTCCGAGTACACGTAGTCGTGCTCGGCGTTGGACCACTTGATCCGGTAGAGCGGCGGCTGCGCGAGGAACACGTGGCCGTGCGTGATGAGGTCCGGCATGTAGCGGAACAGCAGCGTCAGCAGCAGCGTGCGGATGTGTTGCCCGTCGACGTCGGCATCGGCCATCAGCACGATCTTGTGGTACCGCAGCTTCGCGAGGTCGAAGTCCTCACCGATGCCGGTGCCGAACGCCGTGATGAGCGCCTGCACCTCCTGGTTGCCCAGCGCGCGGTCCAGCCGGGCGCGCTCGACGTTGAGGATCTTGCCGCGGATGGGGAGGATCGCCTGCGTGCGCGGGTTGCGACCACGCACCGCCGAGCCGCCGGCCGAGTCGCCCTCGACGATGAAGACCTCGCACTCCTCCGGCCGGTTGCTCTGGCAGTCCTTGAGCTTGCCGGGCATGCCGCCGGACTCGAGCAGCCCCTTGCGGCGGGTCGCCTCGCGCGCCTTGCGCGCCGCCATGCGCGCGGCCGCGGCCTGGATCGACTTACGGATCACGTCACGCGCCTCGTTCGGGTGCGAGTCGAGCCAGTCGCCGAGCTGGTCGTTGACCACGGTCTGCACGAAGGACTTGGCCTCGGTGTTGCCGAGCTTGGTCTTGGTCTGACCCTCGAACTGCGGCTCGCCGAGCTTGACCGAGATCACCGCGGTGAGTCCCTCACGGATGTCGTCGCCCGTGAGGTTGTCCTCCTTCTCCTTGAGGATCCCCTTGGTGCGCGCGTACCGGTTGATCAGGGCCGTCATCGCCGCACGGAAGCCCTCCTCGTGCGTGCCGCCCTCGGTCGTCGAGATCGTGTTCGCGTACGTGTGCACCGACTCCGAGTACGCCGTGGTCCACTGCATCGCGATCTCGACGGAGATCCGGCGCTCGGTGTCCTCCGCCTCGAAGTCGATGACGTCGGGGTGGATCAGGTCGACCTTCTTCGCCGAGTTGAGGTGCTTGACGTAGTCGAGCAGGCCGTCGTCGTACCGGTAGGTCACCACGCGGGCCGCGGGCGACTCGGCGTCCTCGTCCTGCTCGTCGTCCCCGGCGACCTCGTCGCCCGTCCCCAGGTGCTGCGGACGCTCGTCCGTGAGCGTGATCTGCAGACCCTTGTTGAGGAAGGCCATCTGCTGGAACCGCGAGCGCAGCGTCTCGAAGTCGTAGTCCACGGTCTCGAAGATCGTGTCGTCGGCCCAGAACGTCTGCTGCGTGCCCGTCTCGTCGGTGGGCTCGCCCTGGCGGATGCCGCCGACCGGGTGCCCGCCGTTCTCGAAGTCCATCTCCCACGTGTAGCCGTCGCGCTTGACCACGGACTCCACGCGCGACGAGAGCGCGTTCACCACCGAGACGCCCACGCCGTGCAGGCCGCCGGAGACGGCGTAGCCGCTGCCGCCGAACTTGCCGCCGGCGTGCAGGATCGTCATGACGACCTCGAGCGTCGGCTTGCCCTCGGTCGGGTGGATCGCCACGGGGATCCCGCGGCCGTTGTCCTCGACACGGACACCGCCGTCGGCCTGCAGCGTCACCTCGATGTGGTCGCAGTAGCCGGCCAGCGCCTCGTCGACCGAGTTGTCGACGACCTCGTAGACGAGGTGGTGCAGCCCGCGCTCGCCCGTCGACCCGATGTACATGCCGGGGCGCTTGCGCACCGCCTCGAGACCCTCGAGGACGGTGATCGCGTCGGCGTCGTAGGTGCCGTCGGACTGGGGCTTCTTGTTCGACTGCTCAGCCACGGGCGGTGGTGCTCCTCAAGGTCGCATACGCGCCGGAGGACGCCGCCGAACCGCGGAGAGGGCGGATCACTCCATGACGCTGGACTTCCAGGCACCAAGGCGCCAGGAATGACCCTAGAAGTCTACCTGCCGAATCGCTCCGGACCCCCGTCTACGGGGGTCTGTGGGCGACGAGCTTGCGACGTTCCCGTCCACCGGGCCCCGTCCGGCGTGGGCGAACTGCTCAGCCGTAGGTGTCCCGCGGGCCGCGACCCTTCACGCTGCGCGGTCCGCGGCCGAACCCGGGCCCGCCCGGGCCCTGGATCTCGATCTGTGCGACGACACCTTCGCCGAGCTTCTCGCCCAGCACGCGCAGCATCGTCGGGAGCAGGAAGCCGCGCAGGTTGGCGGCCCAGGACGTCGAGTCCGCCTTCATCGTCAGCACGCCCGACTCGAACGACACGTACTGCGTGTGCCCGGCGACGTCCTCGCCGAGCAGCTCGGCCCAGCGGCCCTTGATGCTGCCTCCGGTGATCCCCGGCGACCAGCCGAACTGGCCGACGAACGTGCTCAGCGCATCGCCCACGGTCTGCGGATCGCGCGCGCCCTGGTGCGACCCTCCGAGCTGGACCTCCGTGGGCCGGCGGCGTGCCGGATCGCCCGGACGCAGGCCTCGTCGTCGGGCGCTCTCGCGGGCGCGACCCAGGGCGGCCGCGACCACCTGGCGTTCGGGCGTGAGCTCGACGATCTCGCGCAACGGCGACGTGGCCGGATCCGGCGCCGGCGGGGGGAGCAGGGCGTCGGTCCGCGGCCGTTCGCCGCTGCCGCTTCTGGGTCTGCCCTGGTCAGAGGACACGGGAGACCTCGCCGCCCATCACGTCCACCCGCGCGCCGGCGAGCGGTTCGGGCACGTCCTGCGCGACCGCCGCGGTGATCAGCACCTGACGCGCGGGGGCGACGAGCGCCGCGAGCCGCTCCCGGCGCCGGGCGTCGAGCTCGGCGAACACGTCGTCCAGGATCAGCACCGGTTCGCCGTCGGGCCCCCAGTCGCCCACGCCGCCCAGCTCGTCGCTCAGCCCGCCACCGTCGGTGAGCACGCGCCACGACGCGAGCCGCAGCGCGAGCGCGAACGACCACGACTCGCCGTGGCTCGCGTACCCCTTCGCCGGCAGGTCCCCGAGCGTGAGCACCAGCTCGTCGCGGTGCGGACCGACGAGGCACACCCCGCGCTCGAGCTCCTTGCTGCGCAGCCGCCCCATCGCCTCGAGCAGCTGGGCCTCGACCAGGTCGTGGCCGGCCTCGGGCGCATCCCCTCGCTCCTCGCGACTCCCGGTGTCCGGGAGTCCGGCGCCCTCGAGCGCCGTGTCGAGCGACGCGCGGTAGGTCGCGCGGGCCTCACCCTGACCTGCGCTGACCTGCTCGTACGCGGCTGCGACGTGCGGGGCCAGCGCCGTCACGAGCCGGCGACGTTCGACGACCAGCCGTGCACCCAGGTCCGCGAGCTTGCCGTCCCACACGTCGAGCGTGCGCAGGTCGACCTGGCCGCGGGCCCCGCGCGGTCCGGCCGACTTCAGGAGCGCGGACCGCTGTCGCAGCACCCGCTCGTAGTCGCTCACGACCGCCGCCATGCGGGGTGTGACCTGCACCAGCAGGTCGTCGAGGAAGCGGCGGCGGCCGTCCGGATCACCCTTGACCAGCGCAAGGTCCTCGGGGGCGAACAGCACGGTGCGCAGGATCCCGAGCACGTCGCGTGCGCGGACCGGGCTGCCGCCGTTGACCCGCGCGCGGTTCGCCTTGCCGGGCGTCACCTCGACCTCGACGAGCGTGGTGCGCGGCCGTCCGGGCTCGAGCTCGCGCACGACCCGCACCCCGACCACGGCGCGCGACGAGCCAGAACGAACAAGAGCCGCGTCCGTCGGGACGCGGTGACTGGCGAGCGTCGCCACGTAACCGATCGCCTCGACGAGGTTCGTCTTGCCCTGGCCGTTCGGCCCGACCAGCGCCGTGATCCCCGGGTCGAGCGGTAGCTCGACCTGCGCGTACGACCGGAAGTCCGTCAGGTGCAGGTGAGCGACGTACATCTGTGGGGTTCCGAGGTCACGGGGCCGGCTTCACGGCGTGCCCACCGAACTGCTGGCGCAGCGCGGCGACCGCCTTCATCGCCGGCGACTCGCCCTGCCGGCTCGCGAACCGTGCGAACAGCGCCGCCGAGATGACGGGCGCCGGCACCGCGAGGTCGATCGCCTCGTCGACGGTCCAGCGGCCCTCGCCCGAGTCCTCGACCCAGTCGTCGATCGCCGCAAGCCCTGGATCCTGACCCAGCGCCTGCACGAGCAGGTCGAGCAGCCACGACCGGACGACGGTGCCGTTGGTCCACGCCCGCATGGTGCCCTCGACGTCGGTGACCAGGTCCTTCGCGGCGAGCAGCTCGTAACCCTCGGCGTACGCCTGCATCAGGCCGTACTCGATGCCGTTGTGGACCATCTTCGAGTAGTGGCCGGCGCCGACCGGGCCGGCGTGCACGAATCCGTTCGCGCGGTCGCCGGGCGGCCGCAGCGCGTCGAACACCGGCATCACACGCTCGACGAGCCCTGCGTCGCCACCGACCATGAGGCCGTAGCCGTTCTTCAGGCCCCAGACACCGCCCGAGACCCCCGCGTCGATGAAACCGATGCCCCGCTTGGCGAGCAGCTCCGCGTGCGGCAGGTCGTCCTGGTAGTACGAGTTCCCGCCGTCGATGAGGATGTCGCCCTCACCCAGCAGCCCCGCGAGCTCGTTGACCACCGAGTCCGTGATCGCGCCCGACGGCACCATCACCCACACGACACGCTCGCCCGCGGGCATCGCCGCGACGAGGTCGGCCAGGCTCGCAACGTCGGTGACGTCCGGGTTGCGGTCGTACCCCGTGACCTCGTGACCCGCGAGCCGGATCCGCTCGCGCATGTTCGCGCCCATCTTGCCCAGGCCGACGAGACCGACGTGCATGCCGCACCACCTCTCTGTGCCCGGAGGCTCGTGTGCCGTTCCGGGACCGCTCCACTGTCCCCCGTCGCCGTGCCCGGCGCGCGTCGGACGTCGCGCGACCGGCGCGGCGGGGTCAGCTCGCGAAGCGGATCGGGACCAGCAGGTACCGGTAGGCCTTGTCGTCCTCGCCGTCGAGCGAGCCCTGGCCCGTGAACTCGACGGGCTTGTTCGGGTGCGTGAACGACATCCGGACGAACGGCGTGTCCAGCGCGCCCAGCCCGTCGAGCAGGAACTGCGGGTTGAACGCGACCGAGATGTCCTCACCCTCGAGCGTGGCCTCGAGCGCCTCGGACGCCTGGGCGTCGTCACCCTGACCGGCGTCGAGCACGACCTGGCCCTCGGAGAAGGACAGTCGGATCGGGGTGTTGCGCTCCGCGACGAGCGCGACACGCTTGGCCGCCTCGGCGAGCTGGTGGGTGTGCACGATCGCGTGGATCGGCGTCTCGTCGGGGAAGAGCCGGCGCACCGCCGGGTAGTCGCCGTCGACGAGCAGGCTCGTGGTCTGGCGGCCGGCCGCGCCGAATCCGATGCGGTCGACCCCCACCCCCGTGGACAGGCACACCGTCACCGAGCCCGCGCTGCCGAGCGACTTGGCCGCATCCGTGAGCGTGCGAGCACGCACGAGTGCGACCTGCGACACGTCCGGCATCACCGGGGTCCAGGTCAGCTCACGCAGCGCGAGACGGTAACGGTCCGTCGCGAGCAGCGTGATCCGCTCGCCCTCGATCTCGACGCGCACACCCGTGAGCAGCGGAAGCGTGTCGTCCCGGCTCGCCGCGACCGAGACCTGTGCGACGGCGTGCGTGAGCGCGTCACCGTCGACCGTGCCGGTGACCGGCGGCAGCTCCGGAAGCTTGGGGTAGTCCTCGACCGGCATGGTCAGCAGCGTGAAGCGGCTCGAACCACAGGTCACGACGACCTTGGTGCCGTCGAGCACGACGTCGACCGGCTTGTCGGGAAGCGCGCGGGAGATCTCGGCCAGCAGCTTGCCCGAGACCAGGACCGTGCCCGCCTCGGTGACATCAGCGGGGATCTCGGACCTTGCCGAGACCTCGTAGTCGAAGCTCGAGAGGTGGATCACGCCGGCGCTGTCCGCCTCGATGCGCACGCCCGCGAGCACGGGGACCGGGGGGCGCGTCGGCAGGGAGCGGGCGGTCCAGGTGACGGCGTCAGCCAGAACGTCTCGCTCGACCCGGAACCTCATGGACCCACTACCTCTCGTCGTGCGGGGGCGTTCGCCCCGCGCAGTCCAGCCGTGAACAGTGCCGCGGTGTGCCTCCGTGTGTCGCTGTGAGCAGCGGTGAACGGAACGGCGACGGTGTCACGCGAACACTACGCGAGACGGGTGACACGGTGGAGCAGGCGATCGGGTGGTCGTTCGCGCGAGCCGGATCGAGCCCTTCGTCGGTGTGTGGATCATCCGGCTAGAGAAGTGTCGTCATCGTCATCGCAGCTGTGCATCGTGTGGATGACGGATGTCCACGCAGGTCGTGCGCGATTCTGGCTGTGGGCGAGTGCTGTGCGTCGCGGAGGCGTCGCGGTGGACGTCGGTGGACGATCGCTCGGCGTCCATCTGCCGTCCACCGTCAGGTCGGTCCGTGTCCACATCGAGGGGCGGGTCTTCCACTGTCATCCACAGCCATGTGCACAGGTGTGAACATTCGTCCCATGGCTCCTTGAGGTTGGGGATGAACGTTGGTCCGACAGGCGGGTGATCTGGGTAGGTCTGTCCCGATTTGCTCCCCGATGGGAGCGTGTCGACGGCGTCGTTCCAGGTCAGACGGTGTGCCCGCGATGTCGCGTTCGTGAGCGGGCGGTCTCGTCGGGAGTGGGGAGTTGTCCCCAGATGACACGACGAGGCTGTGCAAAACCACGTTGGTGCGTGGTGATTCCGGCTAGCTGCGACTCTGCTGCTTGATCCGGTTGGTGAGCTCGGTGACCTGGTTGTAGATCGAGCGCCGCTCCGCCATGAGCTCGCGGATCTTGCGGTTTGCGTGCATCACCGTCGTGTGGTCCCGACCGCCGAACGCCTGCCCGATCTTCGGCAGCGAGAGGTCGGTGAGCTCACGGCACAGGTACATCGCGATCTGGCGCGCGGTGACCAGGACGCGGCTGCGGCTCGAGCCGCACAGGTCCTCGATGGTGAGGCCGAAGTACGCCGCCGTCTGGCCGATCACCTGCGTGGCGGTGATGTCGGTCGTCTGGTCGTCGGTGATCAGGTCCTTGAGGACGATCTCCGCGAGCGACAGGTCGACCTGCTGGCGGTTCAGGCTCGCGAAAGCGGTGACCCGGATGAGTGCACCCTCGAGCTCGCGGATGTTCGTCGAGATCTTCGAGGCGATGTACTCGAGGACCTCGGGCGGCGCCTGCATGTTGTCGCCGCCGGCCTTCTTGCGCAGGATCGCGATGCGGGTCTCGAGGTCCGGAGGCTGGACGTCGGTGATGAGGCCCCACTCGAACCGGGACCGCATGCGGTCCTCGAAGCCGTTGAGCTGCTTGGGCGGCAGGTCGGACGTGATCACGACCTGCTTGTTGGCGTTGTGCAACGTGTTGAACGTGTGGAAGAACTCCTCCATCGTCTGTTCCTTGCCCTGCAGGAACTGGATGTCGTCGATGAGGAGAACGTCGACCTCGCGGTAGCGGCGCTGGAACGCGCCGGCCTTGCCCTCGGAGATCGAGTTGATGAAGTCGTTGGTGAACTCCTCGGAGTTCACATAGCGCACCCGGACGCTGGGATACAGGCTCTGCGCGTAGTGACCGATCGCGTGCAGCAGGTGCGTCTTGCCGAGGCCGGAGTCGCCGTAGATGAACAGCGGGTTGTAGGCCTTGGCCGGAGCTTCGGCAACCGCGACCGCTGCGGCGTGCGCAAATCGGTTGGACGATCCGATGACGAACGTCTCGAACAGGTAGTTCTTGTTGAGACGGGAGGGTTCGGCCGCTGCCTTGCGCGTCGACGCATGGTTGTTGTTGTGAGCTCCGACGGGGCGCTCCGGGACCACGGGCTCGTCGGGTACCTCTGCCGGGCCTTCGACGACGGATGCCGACTCCGGCGCGCTGGTCATCGCGCGCACGGCCGGCGGGGCGTCGTCGACCAGGTCCGGGTCGACCGTGATCGCGAACCGGCCCTCGCGCTCGAGCGCGTCGGTCAGGGCCGTCGTGACCTCGGAGCGCACCTTCGTCTCGAGGTACTCCTTGGTGTACTCGTTCCCGACGGCGAGGATCATCGTCCCGTCGAGGAGGCCGAGGGGCTTGGCGAGCCGGACGAACGCCAGCTGACGCTGCGTGATGTCGGGGCTCTCCTCGAGCGTGGACACGACGTGGCCCCAGACTCGTGCGAGCTCTTGGTCCTGTGCCACGTCCTACCTCGGTCTCGTCGTGCGCGTGAGTCGTCGAGTCTCGCACGGGGTCGACTTTTCCACACACTTGTCCACACCTGTGCGTGGGCCTTAAGGCCCCACACGCCGTCACGCGGGAACCCGTCCGCACGCTCGCGTGCCGCATGGAGATCTCGGGTTCATGGCGGGCCGCGCGGTGTGCCCGCTGCCAAAGGGCGCTGCGCGACGAGGGACGATGCTAGTGCGCTCCGGCCCCCGTGGGCAGACCTCCGAGCGGGTGATCACTGCCCCGAATGGCGGTGGTCCCCGGCCCAGCGGCGTTCGACCGGGGTGTGGATGCCGTGAGACATTTGACCGGTCGGCGCGCGACGGCGTACCGTGGCCCAGCCTTCTGATGGCTCCTGTCGGCGCGCCCAGACGCCGCGTACACCGATTCGGTGCATGTCCTGGAGGAGCAGTCGAGCTCGGCAGACAGACCTGGACGCGCGTGAGGCGCGCCCGTACCGATGGACCAGTGGGAGAACTCTCGTGAGCAAGCGCACGTTCCAGCCGAACAACCGGCGCCGAGCCAAGACGCACGGCTTCCGTCTGCGCATGCGTACGCGTGCCGGCCGCTCGATCCTCGCCGCTCGCCGGCGCAAGGGTCGCGCGGAGCTCTCGGCCTGACGCCAGCTCGGTGCTGCCCGCCGCGTACCGAATGCGCCGCGCTGCGGACTTCGAGCACGCGGTGCGCCGCGGTACCCGCGGCGGACGGGAGACCTTGGTCGTGCACATGACCACACGGACCGACCCCGGGCCTGAGGGCCCGGTGGTCGGTTTCGTCGTGTCCAAGGCCGTCGGTAACGCCGTTGTCCGCAACAGGACCAAGCGGCGGCTGCGAGGGCTCATGGCGTCGCGCATCTCCGGACTACCCGGTGACTGTGCGGTCGTCGTGCGGGCCCTGGGGCCGGCCGTGAGCGTCGACTCGGCCGGGCTCGCGGCTGACCTGGACGGGGCACTCGCCACCGCCCAGCGTCGTCTGGTCGCGAGGACCCGATGAACCGCGCGGTGAACGCCCTGGTCACAGCGCTGCGATCAGTCGCGCGGGTTCCGGTCTGGATCCTGCTCGGCGCCCTGTGGGTCTATCAGCGGCTCATCTCGCCGGTGACGCCCCCTACTTGCCGGTACTACCCCTCGTGCTCGCAGTACGCGGTCGTCGCGCTGCGCCGGCACGGATTCGTGCGCGGTGGATGGCTCGCCGCGCGCCGCCTCGCGCGGTGCCACCCCTGGTCTCCTGGCGGGGTCGACGACGTGCCTCCGGTGCGGTCCGACCATCGCCACCTCGACGCCGCGCACCCCGCGCACTGATTCCCCGGACAGGAGCTCTGCCCCCATGTCGTGGTTCGACGGTCTGCTGCAGCCGATCATGGTCGTCGTGGCCTGGATCATGGTCCAGTTCCACTCGCTCTTCTTCGCGATCGGCATGGACCCGGACGGCGGGGCGGCGTGGTCGCTGTCCATCGTCGGCCTGGTGATCGTGATCCGGATCGCCCTGATCCCGCTGTTCTTCAAGCAGATCAAGGCATCGCGCGGCATGCAGATGCTCGCGCCGGAGATGCAGGCGATCCAGAAGAAGTACAAGGGCAAGAGCGACCCGGCCTCCCGTGAGGCGATGAGCCGGGAGACGATGGAGCTCTACCGCAAGCACGGGACCAACCCGTTCGCGTCCTGTCTGCCGATCCTGCTGCAGTCACCGATCTTCTTCGCGCTGTTCCGGGTGCTCAACTCGCTCAAGCCGCTGTCCGAGGGCACCTATCCCCGCGGTGACCACATCGGCCCCATGACGGCCGAGCTCGCGGGATCCGCCGAGAAGGCGACGATCTTCGGGGCTCCCCTGTCGGGCACCTTCATGCAGGCCGACGGCAACATCCACATCCAGATCGTGACGATCGTGCTGATCGTGGCCATGTCAGCGACGACGTTCCTCACGCAGCGTCAGCTCACGATGAAGAACATGCCGCCGTCGGCCCTGCAGGGTCCGATGGCCCAGCAGCAGAAGGTGCTGCTCTACGTCCTGCCGTTGATCTTCGCGTTCTCGGGCGTCAACTTCCCGATCGGTGTCCTCATCTACTGGACCACCACCAACCTGTGGTCGATGGGGCAGCAGTTCTACACGATCCGACGGATGCCGGCTCCCGGTTCACAGGCCGAGAAGGCCATGCTCGAGCGCAAGGCGCGCAAGGGCGGCGCGAAGGGCGGCGTCCAGGACGCTCCCGTCGTCGTCATCGAGGAGCGCCCGCGCGGGCAGCGTGAGCAGCCCAAGCGCAAGGACCGCGCCAAGCCCTCGACCCGTCCGGTCGTCGTCGAGCCCGAGACCCCGAGCGATGCGCCGTCGAGCTCTGCCGTCGACGGGCCGGTCGACACCGTCGACGCTCCCGTTGACGATGCCGTGACCCCGACGCCGACCCCGACATCAGCCCCGCGGCCGGCGTCGTCGTCCAAGCCGAAGAAGCCCAAGCCCAAGAAGTGACGCGCGCGCAGCGACGCCCCGCCGACCTGAGCACGACAGACCTGATCGGAGAACCATGAGCCAGACCGACGAGACCAAGGACGCAACCTCCCGACTCGAGGAGGAGGGCGAGATCGCCGCCGACTACCTGGAGGAGCTGCTCGACATCGCGGACCTCGACGGTGACATCGACATCGACGTCGATCACGGTCGTGCCGCGCTCGAGATCGTTGCCGACGACCCCGCCGACCGCTCCCTGCACCGGCTCGCCGGCCGAGACGGTGAGGTCCTCGACGCGCTGCAGGAGCTGACGCGCCTGGCGGTTCAGACGAAGACCGGTGAGCGCAGCCGTCTCATGCTCGACGTCGCCGGCTACCGTGCACAGCGACGGGCGCAGCTCACCGAGGTTGCCCGCGAGGCGATCGCGCGCGTGCAGGCTTCCGGCGAACCGGTCGCCCTTGACCCGATGAACCCGTTCGAGCGCAAGGTCGTCCACGACACCGTTGCTGAGGCGGGCCTCGTCAGTGACTCCGAGGGCGTCGAGCCGCAGCGCCACGTGGTGATTCGCAACGCCTGATCGACGAGTGTCCGAGGGCCGCTGTTTCACGTGAAACAGCGGCCCTCGTCGTCTCGGGGTGTGGTGGCTGGCCTGAAGCCCGCGCCGGCGTCCGGCGCGCGGCGCTCCCCCGCCCCGTGTGATGTTTCACGTGAAACACGTCTTCGTGGCCCATGACGGCGGTGTCAGCGTGGGCGGTCTTGCGTGCAGCTCGTGGCCGACGTGTCCGTCGGCAGACTCGCGGATCATGGGACGCACCGTCATTCAGATACCCGTGCCGACGATTGACTCGTCGGTGCATGGCCGGTTCGCGAGGTCGTGCGCCTTGCCGCCGCGATGGCGTCCATTCCACGCGCGCGGCCCAGCGACCGTTGGGCGCGACGTTTCACGTGAAACGGGGGCGACCCTCGGGCGCGGGATGCTGCGGACCTGGTAGACGCTAGACGGATCTCTCCAAAACTGGGTGTGGTCCTGTTGCCGGTACCAAGCGCGGAGGAGTCCGGACTGCGCGCAACGGCGCGGCACTGTGCCTGTCTTCGGCAGTGGCGCAGCGACGATCCGCCGGAGCTCGATCCGGTGCGAGAGTGCTGGCGGCGGTGGCGGCGGGGGGGTGACACCTCGGGCTCTGGGCGGCTCCAGTTGGTCACCTGCGCTCGCGTCGGCCGCAACCGGACTGCTAGTTGACCACCGCGGACAGCAGGTGCCACGTCAGAGCGGCCGAGGCGTCGGACACTCAGGACATGGAGTGGGAGCAGGGCCGCCCGGCTCATCGGAGGCAGCACGGGGACGTGTCCCGAGTGCAGGACCCTTGCGGTAGACGACGTCGACTGCTGGGAGTCTGCCCAGATCGGATGTCCCGCGGCGACCCGGACGAACCGTGTCGTGCGGCGGTCATGAGGAGCTGGAGTGTCCCCCGCAGTGGCTGCGGGACGACGGCAGCGACCCCGTGGTGCTCCGCCTGGCGCACGCTCGTGCTCACTCAACGGAGATGAGGTGTCCAGATGTGCGGCTGGTGCGCCCAGACACGCAACGCCGACGGGTTCGTGCGCGACATTCTGGTCGAGGAGGTCGTCGTCAAGCGAGTCGGACCCGCGCGGACCATCGCGCCGATCGAGCACGTACCTCCTGCACACAAGCGGGTGAAGACGGCGAACCTTGAGCGCGAGCGGTGGCGACGCGGACGACCTGGCGCCCGCGCACGACGTTGTTTCACGTGAAACGTGTGCTCGATCGGTATCGCGGACGTGGGCCCCCCGCTGCTGTACGACATGGCCCGTGCGGCTGTATCGGCGCACTCGGCTGAGTGGGAGGTGAGTCCGCGTCGTACGGGCGTGGACGACCTGGTGCCGGCGGGCGGCGGCGTTTCACGTGAAACGGGAGGACCGCGAGTGCTGGGTGTACGCGCCGGCCGCTGTGCGGCATCGAGCACGAGCGGTGCCGACGCGGAGGACGGTGCCCGCGCACGTTGATGTTTCACGTGAAACGGGAGGACCGCGAGTGCGGGGGTGTACGCGCCGGCTGCTGTGCGGCATCGAGCGCGAGCGGTGCGACCCCGGATGACGTGGTGCCCACGCACGGTGATGTTCCACGTGAAGCCAGGGCGGGACGAGAGCGACGGTGTGCGTGCGCCGGCTGCTGTGCGGCGTCGAGCGCCTGGTCGTAGCAGCGCACTCAGCCGAGCGGAGCGTGAGTTCGCGTCGCGCGGACGTGGATGACGTGGTGCCCACGCACGGTGATGTTTCACGTGAAACGAGAGCGGGACGAGAGCAAGGACGTGCGCGCGCCGGCTGCTCTACAGCGTCGAGCGTGTGGTCGTAGCGGTGCACTCAGCCGAGCGGAACGTGAGTCCGCGTCGCGCGGGCTTGGATGACCTAGTGCCGGCGGACGGCAGCATCTCATGTGAACCGAGCGGCGCCCGGAGAGCGGGGATCCCCGCAGACCGACGATCGGCGTCGCCACACCGAGCCCGCGCGGCGCTGTCATCGAGTCCACGGGGAGCAAGGCCGTACCGCGTACGTGTCACCTCATCGTTCGACGCGCCGTGGGCCGGCGTGTCGCGGCGAGGCGCCATCGCGATCGTGAACAGGGGGGCCTCACGGTGTGCACGGAGCGCCTCTCGGTGGGTCGTGACGGGATACGGTGTGGCGTTCGTGATGCTTGGTGACGAACCCCTGAACTGGTCGGGACCTGGGAGGTTGGGCGTGGTCGACGAAGTCGTGGAGATCGACCCGTTCGTCGACGATCCCCGACTGCCGGAGTTCTTCGGTCCGGCGTGGACCGCGGTCCTCGGGTTTCATGAGCTTCTGGTCGACCAGGGCGTGCTGCGAGGGTTGGTCGGGCCGCGTGAGGTCGGTCGGCTCTGGGAGCGACACCTGCTGAACTCGGCGGCGGTGGTGTCGTTCCTGCCGAGCACGGGCCAGATCGTCGATCTGGGGAGTGGCGCCGGTCTACCGGGTGTCGTGGTCGCCGCGATGCTGCCCGAGGCCGAGGTGGTCCTCCTGGAACCCATGGAGCGCCGGACGATCTGGCTTACCGAGGTGATCGAGAGACTCGGACTTGGCAACGCCGTCGTGCGGCGCGCACGCGCGCAGGAGGCGCTCGACCTGCAGGCTGACGCGGTGACCACCCGGGCCGTCGCCTCGCTGGACAAGCTCTACGGCTGGGCGATGCCGCTCGTGCGTCCGGGCGGAGAGCTGGTCGCACTCAAGGGTGATCGGGCGCAGGACGAGGTCGACTCTGCGCTCAAGCAGGCGCGACGCAACGGTGTCGTGACCGCCGAGGTGCACGGTGTCACGACGCTGGACGGCGTGGCCCCGACGCGGGTGGTCGTCGCGCGCAAGGCAGGCGGAGCCGGCGAGGGTGATCGTGTTCGGTAGAGGCAAGCGCGAGCGCGCCCAGGCCCAGGTCGACGACGCGGTGCTCCGGGAGAACGAGGCGCACCCCTCGACGCCGATGGAGCCACAGGTGCGTCCGGCCCCGACGGGTTCTGCGTCGATCACGCCCGAACCGGTGCAACCTGCACTGACGGCGCCGGCGCCGGTGCCACCGATGGCGGAGCGAACGCCGGTGGGACCGATGGAGCGTGAGCCCGCGCTCGCCACTCAGCGGGAGCCAGATCGAGCCTCAGAAGGATCGCTGGAGCCAGAGCCCGCGCGAGTGCCGCCGCGTGAGCCGGAGCGTTCGCCGGACGGAGCGGTCGAGCGAGCGTCGGCGGGTGTGGTGCCGTGGGAGTCGGTGCGTCCGCCGGCGGCAGCGCTCGAGCGAGCGTCGGCGGGAGTGGCGTCGTGGGAGTCGGTGCGTCCGCCAGCGGCAGCGCTGGAGCGCGCGTCGGCGGGAGCGGCGCCGCAGGCGTCGGAGTCAGCGCCCGCGGGAGCTGCGGAGCGAGAGGTCGTAACCGCGGCACAGCGGGAGCTGGGGCCTACGGCGTCGGTGCCATGGGAGTCCGTACGTCCGGCGGCGGCAGCGCTGGCGCGCGAGCGACTGGGAGCTGTGGAGCGGGAGTCGGCGGGCGTGGTGCCGCGAGCGGCGGAGTCCGTGTCGGCGAGAGCTGTGGAGCGGGAGTCCGCGGCCACGGTGCACCGGGAGATGGGGCCCGCGGGCGAGGGGCAGTGGGAGTCGAGCCGCTCGTCGGCCGGGACGGTCGAGCGCCGACCAGCTCTGACGGAGCCGGCGGCAGTGCAGGCGTCCGGACTCGGCGGCGCACGGGCGGGGGAGGTGAGCACTGGGGAGCACGACGGCCCCAACGTCGAACGGACTCGTCTCGCGACTCCCGGCGGTGTCGCGCCGCCAGTGCCGACCTTGCCCGAGTCGGATGGTCACGTGGCGGCGAGCGCTGGTGCGCCGGGGGTTGCGCCAGGAACCGTTCCGGTGGCCGCGCCGGCGGGTGGGAGGTCCGAGCCGGCGCGGGTCGATGAGTCCGGGGTGCAGGCGTTGCGGACGCTCCGAGCCGAGGCGGCAGACGCCTCCGTCGTGGACCCGGTCCAGCCGAGCACGTCGACAGACGCTGTTTCACGTGAAACAACGTCGCTGGCGCGAACCGGGCCTACGACAGCGGAGAATGGTGGACGGCCCGCGCCGAGCGGGTCGCCGACGAACGACAGACGTGACGGAGAGATGACGACGGTCGACGACCCGGACGAGCGCCGCCGTGCGGCACTGGTCGAGAGCCTGCCCACAGCGACCGACGACACGCCCCTGATGGTGGAGCTGCAGCTCGACGCGCGCCGACGCATCGAGCTACGCGGCCGCCGCTTCCCGAGCCCGGCGTTGACCCGGATCATCACGGTCGCGAACCAGAAGGGCGGGGTCGGCAAGACGACGACCACGGTCAATCTCGCCGCGGCGCTCGCCCAGTCGGGGCTCAACGTCCTGGTGCTGGACAACGACCCGCAGGGGAACGCGTCGACGGCACTGGGCATCGACCACCGGGCCGGAACGCCGTCGATCTACGAGGTGCTCGTCGACGGACAGCCCATGCACGAGGCCGTGAAGCAGAGCCCGGACGTCCCGTCGTTGTGGTGCCTGCCGGCGACGATCGACCTGTCGGGCGCCGAGATCGAGCTGGTGTCCATGGTCGCGCGCGAGACCCGCCTGCGGACGGCACTCGACGAGTACCTGCAGTGGCGCATCGATGCAGGTCAGGAGCGCATCGACTACGTCCTCGTCGACTGCCCGCCGAGCCTCGGACTGCTCACCGTCAACGCGTTCGTGGTCGCGCGCGAGGTGCTGATCCCGATCCAGTGCGAGTACTACGCGCTCGAGGGACTGAGCCAGCTGCTGAAGACGATCCAGCTGATCCAGGCCCACCTGAACAAGGATCTGCACGTCTCGACGATTCTGCTGACGATGTACGACGCGCGGACCAACCTCGCGCAGCAGGTGGCGGCCGAGGTGCGCGAGCACTTCCCTGAGCTCACCCTGCGCACGACCGTGCCGCGCTCGGTGAGGATCTCGGAGGCGCCGAGCTACGGGCAGACCGTCATGACCTACGACGCCGGCTCGTCCGGCGCGCTCGCGTACCTCGAGGCGGCTCGCGAGGTCGCCGAGCGGGGCGCCGCCGCGAGCCCGTCGACGAGCTCCGTGAGCGGATCGGACGCCGGATCGGCGGCACCCGCCGCGATCGACCAGCAGCAGGAGGAACGATGAGCGAGAAGCGCCGGGGACTGGGCCGTGGCCTGGGAGCGCTGATTCCCGCCGGTCTCGACGGGCAGCGGTCGAACGGGGATCGGCCGGTGGACGTGTTCTTCCCGAGCGCCGAGGCGGCAGCGGCGACCGCCGTCGCGCTCGAGGAGCGAGAGGCCGCCGCGGCGGTGAGCGCCGACACGGTGGCGCCTGCCGAGGCGGCGAGCCAGGTCGGGACGGCCGAGGCCGACGAGTCGGTGGCGGCGTCGCTCGACACGCCGACGGCGGGCGCGGGCGAGACGGCGGCAGCACCTTCCAGCACTCCGGGGGGTGTGGACGACGGAGGTCTGCTGCCGGTCCCGGGAGCGCGGTTCGCGGAGCTGCCGGTCGGGCAGATCCGGCCGAACCCGCGCCAGCCGCGCACGGTCTTCGACGAGGACGCGCTCGAGGAGCTCGTCGGCTCCATCAAGGAGATCGGCGTCCTGCAGCCCGTCGTCGTGCGCGAGGTCGGTGACGGCTACGAGCTCATCATGGGCGAGCGGCGGTGGCGGGCGACGCAGGTCGCGGGGCTCACGACCATCCCGGCGATCATCCGCGAGACCGAGGACGGCGACCTTCTGCGCGATGCGCTGCTGGAGAACCTCCACCGCGCCCAGCTCAACCCGCTCGAGGAGGCGGCCGCCTACCAGCAGCTCCTCGACGACTTCGGGTGCACGCACGAGGAGCTCGCGACGCGGATCAGCAGGTCGCGCCCGCAGATCTCCAACACGCTGCGACTGCTCAAGCTGCCCCCGTTGGTGCAGCGGCGCGTCGCAGCCGGCGTGATCTCGGCCGGGCACGCCCGCGCGCTGCTGGGCCTGGCCGACGGCGCCGCGATGGAGCGGCTCGCGCAGCGGATCGTCGCCGAGGGTCTCTCGGTGCGCACGGTCGAGGAGATCGTGACGCTGGGCGACGGGGACGAGCCGGCCAAGCGTCGGGTGGCGCCCCGGGCGGGTGCTCGCAACGCGGCGCTCGACGACCTCTCGGCCCGGCTCTCTGACCGGTTCGACACGCGCGTGAAGGTCGTGCTGGGCAAGTCCCGGGGCCGGCTCACGGTGGAGTTCGCATCGGTCCAGGACCTCAACCGCATCCTCGGCACGCTGGCTCCGGACGACCCGGGCCTGCTGAAGAACGAGCGCTGAGAACTAGAGCGACGCCTCGACGAGTGCCCGGTACAAGGCTGGGAGCTCGTAACCCGCGGCCTCGGCGGCCTGGGGGAGCAGCGACGTCTCCGTCATGCCCGGTGCGACGTTGACCTCGATGAACTCCACGACGCCGTCGGGCCGCAGGATCAGGTCGCTGCGGGACAGTCGCGACAGGCCGAGCTCGTGGTGCACCCGGAGCGCGACCCCGGCGACCGCCGCGGCCTCGTCGGGCGTGAGCCGGGCGGGGGCGAAGTACTCGGTGCGGCCGGCGTTGTACCGCGCGTCGTAGTCGTACGGCCCGTCGGTGACGATCTCGACCGCCGGCAGCGCGAGGGGTCCGTCGCCGAGGTCGACCACGGACACGGCGACCTCGGTCCCCGTCACGGCCCGCTCGACGAGCGCGATGTCGCCGTACGCGAAGCACTCGACCATCGCGCGCGGCAGCTCGTCGGCTGTGGTCACCCACGAGACGCCCAGGGCAGAGCCGCCGCGCGACGGCTTGACCACGAGCGGCAGTCCGAGGCGGGCGACGATCGCGTCGAGCACGCTCGTCGCACCCAGCTCACGGAAGAGCGTGTGCGGCAGCGTGGCGTAGGCGGGGGTGTGGACGCCGGCACGTTCGAGGACGGCCTTGGCGACGGGCTTGTTCCATGCGACCCGGGCCTCGTGCGGTCCGGAGCCGACGAGCCGCAGGCCGAGCAGCTCGACGACGTGCGAGACCGCGCCGTCCTCGCCGGTCGGACCGTGCACGATCGGCCACACGACGTCGGGCCGCAGCGCGACGAGCGCGGGGATCAGGTCAGCGTCGATGTCGTGCACGCTGACTTCGAGACCGGACGTCCGCAACGCCTCGGCGACGCGTCGGCCCGAGCGTAGCGAGACGTCGCGCTCGTGCGTGAGCCCTCCGGCGAGCACGGCGACGCGGGGCGAGGTGGTCACGGGCAGCTCCGGTGACGGGCGACGAGGCGGACGGACGAGGCAGGACGGGTGAGGCAGGACGGGCGAAGCGGTCGGGCGGGGTGTCAGACGAGATCCGGACCGGGCGACTCGACGCGGTCCGCGTGCGGGCCGGACCCGGCGCCGAACAGCTCGACGAGCTCACGCTCGGCCGCGACGACGGCGCCGAGGCGCCGCACCCCCTCACGGATCCGCTCGGGCGTCGGGTAGCAGAACGACAGTCGCAGATGGTCGGCGCCCGACCCGTCGAAGTAGAACGCGGTCCCGGGTACGTACGCGACGCGCGCGGTGACGGCGCGCGGCAGCATGTCCTTCGCGTCGAGCCCGTCCGGTAGACGCACCCACGTGTAGAAGCCGCCGTCCGGCACGGTCCAGGTGCTGTCCGGCAGGTGCTCGGCGAGCGCGTCGAGCGTCGCGTCGCGCCGCTCGCGGTACATCTCGCGGTACGACTTCACCTGTCCGCGCCAGTCGCAGGTCGCCAGGTACGTCGAGATCGCGATCTGCGAGGCGCTCGACGGGCACAGGATGGCCGACTCGGACGCGAGCACCAGCTTCTCCCGCACCGCGTGCGGGGCGACGACCCAGCCCACGCGGTAGCCCGGGGCAAACGTCTTGGAGAACGAGCCGAGGTAGAGCACGCCCTCGTCATCGAGCGAGCGCATCGCGGGCCGCGGCTCACCCTCGAAGCCGAGCAGGCCGTACGGGTCGTCCTCGACGACGAGCACGCCGTGCCGAGCGGCGATCTCCAGCACGCGAGGGCGCCGCTCGAGGGACAGCGAGACGCCGGCCGGGTTGTGGAAGTTCGGGATCGTGTAGATGAGCTTGACCCGGCGACCCGCGGCGGCCAGCGCCGTCAGTGTCTCGTCGAGGGCCTCGGGGACCAGGCCGTGCTCGTCGAGCGGGACGTGCACGACCTCGGCCTCGTACGCCCGGAACACGCCGAGCGCGCCCACGTACGACGGCGCCTCGGCCACGACCACGTCGCCCGGGTCGACGAACACGCGCGTGACCAGGTCGAGCGCCTGCTGCGAACCCGTCGTGACGACGACGTCGTCGGGGTGCGCGTCGATCGCCTGCAGTCGCATGACCTCGAGGATCTGCTCGCGCAGGCGCTCGTCGCCCTGACCCGAGCCGTACTGCAGGGCCTGCAGCCCGCGCTCCGTGACGACGCGCGCCGCGAGCTCGGAGAGCGTGTCGAGCGGCAGCCCGTCGAGGAACGGCATGCCGCCGGCCAGCGAGACGACCTCGGGCCGGTTCGCGACGGCGAACAGCGCGCGGATCTCCGAGGCGCGCATGCCGTGGGTGCGTTGGGCGTAGGAGCCCAGCCACCGGTCGAGACGCGTGCCCGCTGCGGCACCGGACGAGGGGGTGCCCGCGGCCGGTCCGTGGGGCACGATCTGCTCGCTCATCCGGCCAGTGTCGCACGCACGTCCGTGCACTCCCGCGGCCATTCCCGACGAAGTGGCCTGCAGCGAGACGGCGGCCCGAGGTGCTCAGACCTCGGCGAGCGCACCCTCGATCTGCTCGGCGATCATCGACTTGGGCCGCGCGCCGATCAGGGAACGGACGAGCTCGCCACCGGCGTGCACGTTGAGGGTGGGGATCGAGACCACGCCGTAGTCGGCCGTGATGCCGGGGTTCTCGTCGGCGTTCACCTTCACGAACCGCACGCGACCGTCGTACTGCTGCGCGAGCTCGTCGAGCACGGGACCGACCATGCGGCACGGGCCGCACCAGGGCGCCCAGAAGTACACGACGACGGGCAGCTCCGCCTGCAGGACCTCGGTGCCGAAGGTGGCGTCGACGACCTCCTGCATCAGCCCTCCAGGGCGGGAGTCGCGCCGACGAGCGCGTCAGCACCGTCGCCGAGCGAGGCGAGGAAGTGCTGGGCGTCGAGGGCCGCCGCGCAGCCCGAGCCCGCGGCGGTGATGGCCTGGCGGTAGACGTGGTCGACGACGTCGCCGCACGCGAACACGCCTTCGAGGTTCGTCTGCGTCGTGCGCCCGACGACCTGGACGTAGCCGTTCTCGTCGAGCTCGACCTGCCCGGCGAGCAGCTCGGAACGCGGGGTGTGGCCGATCGCGACGAACAACGCCCCGGCGGCGAGCTCGCGCGTCTCGCCCGTCGTCGTGTCGCGCAGCGTGACGCCGCTGACCTTCTGGTCGCCCTGGATCCCGACGACCTCGGCGTTCCACTCGAACTTGATCTTGGGGTCGGTCGCGGCGCGGTCGGCCATGATCTTGGACGCCCGCAGCTGGTCGCGGCGGTGCACCATCGTGACGGTCCGGCCGAACCGCGTGAGGAAAGTGGCCTCCTCGACGGCCGAGTCGCCGCCGCCGACCACCACGATGTCCTGGTCCTTGAAGAAGAACCCGTCGCACGTCGCGCACCAGGAGACGCCGCGCCCGGACAGTCGGCGTTCGTCGTCGAGCCCGAGCTCGCGGTACGCCGAACCCGTCGCAAGGATGACCGCCTTGGCGAGGTACGTCTCACCGCCGGAGACCGTCACGGTCTTCACGGGGCCGGTGAGCTCGAGCGACGTCGCGTCGTCCCACAGCACCTCGGCGCCGAACCGCTCGGCCTGCTTCTGGAGCTGCTCCATGAGCTCAGGGCCCTGGATGCCGTCCGGCCAGCCGGGGAAGTTCTCGACCTCGGTCGTGTTCATCAGCGCACCACCGGCGGTCACCGAACCGGCGACGACGAGCGGCGCGAGACCCGCGCGCGCGGCGTAGATCGCGGCGGTGTAGCCCGCGGGGCCGGAGCCGACGATGACGAGCTCACGAACGGTGGTGTCGGTCACGGAAGGTCCTCGTGTGCCAGGGGAACGGTGGGTGCCGGGTGGGACCCGGCGGGACTGTCGCTGTCAACCGATCGTAGGGCCGTTCTGTTCCGCCCCGTCCGACCGTCCGGGAAGCGGTTCAGCTCAGCTCGATCTCCTGCAGCTCGAGCCGGAACGCGCCGTCCGCGGCGGTCGGCAGCTCGGTGATCCACAGCGTCAGCGTCGAGGTCTGCGTGGGCGGGTCGAGGTCGACCGCGACGTCGGTCCCGAACGCGCCGGTCGCGAGGAGCGTGCCGCCGCTCGGGTCGCTCGCATCCGACGCCCGGATCTCGAACTGGCCGCCCGTCCCACCGGTCAGCAGCCTGACCTTGCTGACCGTGGTGGGCTGCGCGAGCGTCATGACGTAGCCGACACCCGGCTTGAAGCCGGCGAAGTCCGGGCGCTGGTAGGTCTGCGTGTACCAGTAGGTCGACGTGTCGCCGTCGAACGCGCGGTCGACGGCCTCCTGGTGCTCGCCGTCGTCGTCGGACGGGTCGACCGTGGTCGCGGACTGGATCTGCGGCGGCGGACCCGTGGGGGCGGCCGAGGTCGGCGCGTCGGACGCGGACGGCGTCGGTGCGGCGCTGGTCTGCGTCACCGGCGCCTGGGGCTCCTGCTCCTGCGACGACGAGCCCGTGTCGAGCGACGAGAACAGCGCCTTGAACGCGAGCACCACGCCGACGATCACCGCGATGCCGACGATCGTCAGCACCATCGCCGTCGGGTTGAACTGGCGTCGCTCGGGGCCGTCGTCGTTCGTCGCGCCGAGCACGTCGTCGAAGCCGCCGCCGTAGTACGCGGCAGCGGGCGCGGGCTCCCGGGCCGGTGCGGGCGTCGGGGCGGGCGCGGGGACGGGCGAAGGGACCGGCGAGGGTGGGCGCGGGGGCGGGGCGGCGGACGCGGCGCCGGCCGAGACGCGGGTCGGGGTGCTCCCGGACGGTGCGGGCGGTCGCGCGGCACCCGGCGCGACCGAGGGCGGCCCCGCCACCCCGGCCCCGCCACCGGCGCCCGTGGCGGCCGCTGCCGCGGCGCCGGCCGGGAAGACCGGCGTACGCGGCGGGACGGCCGGCGGCGGCGTCCCCGGCCGGGCGGCGGGCTGCTCGCCGGCGAAGGCGCTGCGCACGGACTGCCGCTGCACCTGGATCGGGCCGGTGTCCTGCAGGTCGTCCTCGGGCATCGCGGCGCGAATGCCGCTCGCGGGAGTCACGGCGTTGGTGACCGAACCCGCGGCAGCGGCCACGGCACCGCCCGCGGTCCCGACGACCGGCGAGCCGAGCAGCGCACGGATCTCGCCCCACGGCTCGAGGTCGCGGACCAGGTCACCGGGGGTGTGCGGGCCGTCGTCGGGCGTGCTGAGCGTGACGTGGCACAGCGTGTCGAGATCGCCGGGCACGCCGGGGACGAGTTCGGACGGCAGGGCGGGACGCCCGTCGACGACGGGGGCGAGCGGCAGCCCGGCGGGCAGGGGGTCACCCGCGGGGTCGGCGGGCCAGCGACCGGTCAGGGCGGCGTACAGGAGCCGGACGAGCGCGACCGAGTCGCGCCTGCTCGTCGTGCGCGCGTCCCCGCCCGGCACGCCCGCGAGCGGCGCGTCCGTACCGAGCCCGGTCAGCACGACCCGCCCCCCGTCCGCCACGTGCACCGCGGACGGGCGCAGCGCGAGGTGGTGCACACCGCGACGGCGCGCAGCCTCGAGCGCGCTCGCAGTCTCGCCGACGACGGCGCGCGCCTGGTCGGCGGTGAGCGGCTCGTGGTCCGCGATGCGGGCCAGCGACGGCCCGGAGACCTGCTCGCAGACGACGTAGCCGAGATCCTCGTGCGTGCCGACGTCGAGCACGCGCACGAGCCGCGGGTCCGCGACGAGGGCCGCGCGCCGGGCGCCGTCGAGCGCGGACGCGATGGGTCCGGCGTGCATGACGAGTGCGCGAACCGGCCGGTCGAGGATCTGGTCGACGGCCTGCCACGCGGACGCGCCCGGGACGTCGCCCTCGACCTGCTGGAGCACCCGGTACCGACCGGCCAGCAGGGTTCCTCGACCGACGACCTCGCTCATGACGGTCAGGCTATCCCGCGAACCAGCGGCGGACCCGGGCGTGCTCGCCCTGGGGACGAGCGCTTCACCTGCCCGGACGTCGCGGACGGGTGGTTCTCAGCGGCGCCGGTAGCGGCCCACGCGCGCGAGCAGCGGCCGCACGAGGTCGTCGAGCTCGGTCACGTGCAGCACGCGCAGCGCGACCGCGTACGCGACCGTCATCAGGGCGCTCACGACAACGCACTCGGTGAGCGCGGCGAGCAGCCCCGTCGACAGGACGTGCTCGAGCCCGACGAGCACGCCCAGCCCGACGACGAGCGCGGGGAGCGCAGCGACGGCCGCGCGCACGTGCAGCCGCAGGATGCGGGCGCCGTCCGCGCCGTGCAACCGCCGGCTCAGGTACCGCATCCCCATCAGCGCCCCGACGAGGTACGACAGGCTCATGGCGAGCCCCGCGCCGGCGACCCACTCGCCCGGCGGCAGCACGGCCCGTCCGAGCAGCGTGCCGAGCACGACGACGGCCGCCATGACGATCTGCGTCGGCACCATGCCCCGCGCGTCCTCGTACGCGTAGTACCCACGCTGGCTCATCGACCATGCGCCGAACGCGGGCAGCCCGACGATCATCGCGACGACCACGACGGCGACGGCCCGTACCGCCTCGTCGGTCTCCGCAGGCATGACGAGCCGGACGATCGGCTCCGCGAGCAGCCCGACGACCGCCGTGGCGAGCACCGTGAACACGCCGACCGTGCGCATGCCCGACGAGAGCGAGGCCCGCACCCCGTCGACGTCCTGCTCGTGGGCCTGGGCGGACATCCGCGTGAACATCGCGGTCGCGATCGAGACGGTGACCAGCGAGTGCGGCAGCATGAAGATGACGAACGCCCAGTCGTAGGCGGCGTTGCCCGCGACGGCGACGGGTCCGGCGGCCTCCGAGAGCCCCGCGGCCTCGGGCGCCTGCGACGCGATGCGCGACACGACGATGTAGCCCAGCTGGCCGATCGCGAGTCCCACCAGCGTCCACGTCGCCACCGTGCCCGCGCGCCCGAGCCCGGACCCGCGCAGCCCCCACCGCGGTCGGTAGTGCACCCCGGCGGCGCGCAGCGCGGGCAGCAGGACCAGCGCCTGGGCCGCGACCGCGACGGTGGCCGACCCGGCCAGCAGGACCGTCGGCGCGACACCCCACGCGGTCGCGTCGGTCATCCCGTTCTCCGGCGCGACGCCCAGCACGAGCGCGAAGACCCCGAACCCGACGATCGAGACGACGTTGTTCACGACCGGCGCCCACATGTAGGGACCGAACGACCCGCGCGCGTTGAGCACCTGGCCGAGCAGCGCGTACACGCCGTAGAAGAACATCTGCGGGATGCACCAGTAGGCGAACGTCGTCGCGAGCTCGAGCTGGGCCGCGTTGCCGGGCTTGGAGTAGAGCCGCACGAGCAGCGGCGCGCACACCGTCAGCACGATCGTGGCGGCGGCCAGCGTCGCGAACCCGAAGGTCAGGAGCCGGTCGACGTACTCCTGACCGACGTTCCGCTTGTACGCGCGCACCACCTGCGGCACGAGCACCGCGTTGAGCACGCCGCCGATCAGCAGCATGTAGAGCACGTTCGGCAGCTTGTTGGCGACCGCGAACGCGTCGGCGGCCTGCCCCGTCGCGCCGATCGCCGCGGTGAGCACCATCCCGCGCAGCAGTCCGAGCACCCGCGAGACCGCGGTGCCGGACGCCATCACCGCCGCGCCGCGCCGCAGACTCTCGTCGCTCGCCTCGCTCACGGGCGGACCTCGTCGCCGGGGCCGTCCGTGCCGCCGTTCTCGTCGGGCTCGTTCTGCGGTTCGGCTTCACGACGAGGTTCGGCAGGCATGCCGCCCAGCACGGGGAGCGAGAGCGGGGCGTCGGCCTCCGCGACCGTGCGGGCGCCGCGCCGCGCGCTCTGCCCGCGCCGCACGGTGCGACCGATACCCAGCAGCATGCCGATCGCCAGCAGCACGCCCACGACGATCGTGCCGACGCTCTCGATACGCGGCGAGACGCGTGCGGAGAACTCGATCGGTTGCGCGACGTCGCCCTGGGGTCCGACGAGGTGCACCTCGATGACGACGTCGCAGTTGGCGTGCGCGGACAGCGCCACGTCGACGACCGCGTCGGAGCCGGCGTCGATCGTCACCGCGTCGACGTCGTCCGCCGTCACGCACGCCTTGCGGGGCTCGACGACCACGCGCGCCGTGGCGGCGACGTCGAGCGCGTTGCTCACGGTGATCCGCACGTCGCCCTGTGCGGCGATCACGGTGACGTCGCTCATCGGGACGATGGACAGGCCGCGCGTCCGTTCCTCGAGGTCGTCGACCGTCGCCGTGACCAGCGCCGTGCGCGTGCGCGGGTCGTCGCGCCACGCGACCGCGAGCGGGGCGATCGTCTGCTCGTCGACCCCGGTGAGGAACGCGTCGGCGTCGGCGACGACGGTCGAGAAGTCCAGCACGTCCGAGCGGGCGCCGATCAGCGCGGCGACCTGGGCGGGCGCAAGCTCGCCCGACGCGACGACCCGGTCGGGCGAGTCGACGCGCGCGGTCGGCGTGGTACCGAGCAGCGCGGGCATCGAGGCGATCCGCGCCCAGGGTGCGTCCCGCAGCGCCTGCACGACAGCGCGCAGCACAGCGGTGCTCGGCGCCTCGTCGCGTCCCGGCGCGATCAGCAGGCCCGCGGGAAGCGTGTCCTCGCGCGCGACGAGCGCGACCTCGGCCAGCGCGCGCTGCGCGACGGTCGCGGGGGTCGCGCCGGGATCGTCCACCTGGGGGTCGACGACGAGCGACGTCAGCACCGGGTCCGGCGTGATCGTCGTCGTCGTTCCGCCGCCGGTGGTCGTCGCGGACGCCAGTCCGTCCGACGAGTCCTGAGGGGTCGTTGCCGGCGCGGCCGCGATCATCGCGACCGCACCCATCTGCTCGGCCGCGGCGAGCGTCGCGCCGTCCGCCACGGACCCCGTCCCCCAGGCGAGCAGCGGTTGGCCACCGACGGGTCCGTCCGCCTCGGCGCTGAGGTCGGCGGCCAGGCCGAGCAGGCCCGCACCGTCGCCGTGCGCCGCGGCGGCGACGTCCGGGTCGGACCAGGCCAGCGCATACGTCTGGTGCCGGCCGGTCGCCGCGCGCAGCCGGTCGGCCCATTGGGCGGCCTGGCCGCCCGCCGCGTCCGCCGCCGCCAGCACGGCCGGGTCGACGGCGATGCCGACCGAGCCGTCGGCCCCCGCCGCGGAGAGCATCCGGCTGAGCCGGCCGTCCGGAGCGACCAGCTCGTCGAGCTCGGTCGCAGCCTGGTCGGACGCGTCCGCCAGGGCCTCGGCGTCCGCAGCGGCGGTCGCGGCGTCCGCGATCGTCGGGTCGCCGGTCTCGTCCGACGTCGGCGTCGGGCTCGTCGTGGGTTCCGGCTCGGGTTCGGACCCGGGCTCGGACGGCGACGGCACGGCACCGGGTCCGACGAACGGCAGCAGCACCGACACCGGGACGCGCGGGAGGTCGTCGTCGGGGTTCCAGAGCAGATAGCTGCGCTGCAGGCCGACGCGTTCGCCCGCGACCTCGGCCTCGACCGCGAGCCCACGCGGACCCCACAACCCCGGCAGGTCGTACAGCCACACCCGGTCGGCCGGGAGGGTGAACGTGACCGTGTGCGAGGCATCCGGGGCCAGCGGCTCGTCGACCGGCACCTGGACCGCTTGCGCGCCCGCCGACTCGTCGTCGGACCGTGCGGCCCACTCCGCGACCTCGTCGCGCGAACCCATCCGGTACCGGTTGACCAGCAGGTTCGCGTCGACGGACTCGAGCGGCGCCGCACCCTCGTTCGTCAGGCGCGCGGTCACCGTCAGGTCCTCGCCCGGGACGAGCACCTGCGGTGTGATCGACACGATCTCGACGCGCACGCCCTGCCCGTCGGACGCGGTCGGTTCGTCGTCGGCACCCGCAGGGGTCCCGACGAACGTGCCGGCGACCGTGCCCAGCAGCACCAGGGTCGCGCTCAGCCACCGGCGCGCGGGGCGCGCGGTCATGCCTCGCCGACGAGAACGACGAGCGCGGCCTCGGCGAGCCGGCGCTCGTTCGGGTACGCCAGCCGATCCGGGAGCGCGGACACGGCCACCCACTCCGCGTCCTCCGCCTCGCCGTCCGGGTCACCCTCGACCGAGAGCGTGCCGCCCACCGCGCCGAGCAGGAAGTGGTGCACCACCTTGTGCACGCGGCGGTCGTCGCCGCTGAACCAGTAGTCGATGACGCCCAGGCGCCGCAGCACCTGGCCCTCGATGCCCGTCTCCTCCGCGATCTCGCGGACCGCGGCCTCCTCGGGCGTCTCGTCGCCCTCGAGGTGGCCCTTCGGCAGGCACCACTCCAGCCGGCCCGCGCGGTTGCGTCGCGCGATCACCGCCGCCTGGTAGTGCCCCCCGCGCAGCTGCACGACGAGACCGCCCGCCGACGTCTCGTCGACCACCGGCAGCGGTGGCGTCGAGAGGCGGGGCGGGACGACCGCCGGCTGCGCAGGCATCCGCAGCGCGTGCCCGCCGGGGGGCGCCGGCACACCCCTGTGGCGGGAGGGCTGTGCGGCGCCGGACATGCGGCCACTGTAACGACTCCCCCTCACCCACCCCGAACCACCCGCCGCCCACCCCGAACCACCCGCCGCCCCGACCACGACGTCCGCCACCGACCGCCGCCCACCCGCGGACCCCCCGCCCGCGGACCGCCCGCCTGCGGACCGCCCGGATGCCTGCGGACCGCCCGGATGCCTGCGGACGGCCACAGCATCGACGGACCCCGCGCCGGCGCTGTCCGTCGATGCTGTGGCTGTCCGTCGGTGGGGAAGCCGTCCGTCGGTGGGGAAGCCGTCCGTCGG
>NZ_BJWG01000015.1 GCF_007990245.1 Cellulomonas composti
CCCGGACTGTGACCGACAAACCATTGCCGCAACTGACCGGAACCCTCCCAATCAAAGAGGAGCGACGCGTCGAAAATCAGCCCCGTCCAGCTATCCGTCCGTGAGGCGAGCAACTCAATGGATGACCGGACGCAGTCCCGAATAGCACTCCAGTCGTAGTCCGCAACAATGATCGAACGATCGCCGATCATCGGCGAGTTTGCCGAGAGGCCAGCAAGCAACTGCGCCGACGAACGTACGGTTACGCCGAACGTGTCCTCTCCGAGCACTCCCGGCTCTCGCAGGGTGAACTGCAGATAGAACTGAAACTCCGCAGCAGGCGGAACCCAACTCGCCAAATCATCCACGTCAGGGCTCCAGAACGAGACGATCTCCGCACGCAAACCACTCATGACTCGACCACCAGGTGTCCTCCGGTTGTACATTTCCTCTCGGAACTGCTCGCGGAGCGAAGTCAAGTCCTGGCCCCCCAGAGGTGCAGGAGTGCGCTCGCGCACTTGCGCTGTACGAACACCACTCGTCCATTGATCTCCATGCGACTCAGCCAGGTGCCATTCGAGATGATTCGAAGCACCGCAGGAACCTCGACCCAGTCCAGCCGAACATCAGCCGATGCCGTTCGCGTGTACTGGTAGCCGAGTGCCGCTATCTCCGGCCCGAACGCGAGTTGGCCAACCGGCGCCACGCGGGAGGTGAGCGTCGAGAGCCAAGGGGAACGAACTCATACTCAGCAAGATCCCCGGCACGCCAAAGACGAAGGCTGCTGGGCGACTTGCGCGTAGCGCATAGCATGAACCAATCACCCCGGGTGGCCATGGGAACCGCTGCCCGAGCACCCGTTCGGGCGTGGTCAGCACTCCGTCGATTTCGTTCTCACTCATGGCGCGTGTCCCAGGAAGTCGAGCCGGTCGGGCTGTCGCCCTCCTGTGCAACCGTCAAACCGTCTGGTGTACCTCTCATGGATCTTCCACCCTGGCCTCGATGCTCGACCACGCCAACTCGACCAGTGTGCCCGACTGCCCACTCGACCGCACCCGCCTCTTCCAGACGACGATTGGACGATTCAAGCCATTCGCGCGCCGAGGGACCCCCTGCGAGGAACACAAACGCGGCCAGACGCCCTCGCGAGCGAACGCGGTCGAGAATGTAGGGGGCAATCTTGAAGATGCACTCGGCAACCGCCGGCGGTCCGGGGTCACCAATCACCACCAGCAAACCCGCGGGCGAGGGGTCGTTGCCGCTATTGACGTCGAAGTCTGGAATCATGTCGATTGCGCTGTCGAGTGTTGCGTAGTCCCGTGGATAGTCAAATTCGTCTGCAAGAACACCGCCGAGCTCGCGCGCGGTCGGGACGCTTCCTAGGCTCAACTCGACGACTCGCCAGAATCGTAGTCGAGCACTAGCGATGAGCTGCTCGACTCCAGACGACGGGAAGTCTAGATGTACGCGGTTTGGGCAATCCCAGATGGCGGCATCAGTCACGGTCCGATCCTAGCGGGTGGATTGACGGACCGGGCGCGCTTGGTGCCAACGGATGCCCCCTAACTGATCGGTGCACTTGCGGATGACGACCGACGGTGCGCGTCCGAACCTCTCGCCCCAGCCCGGTGGAAGACTTCGGTTAGTCGAGTCCGCCATTCCGCGCCATGAGTCGCGCCACCACACCCGCAGTTCGTTCAACCTCATGCCATCTCGACACATCGACGTCATAATCCCAGGGACCTTCGCCAAGGTCACTCAGCATCGCCTCAACACTCGTATACATATCGAGAAATGGCGCGATCTCGTTGGCGAATATCGCCGATCCTACCGCCGTCGAAGGATTGGGGAAGACTGCAGTGCCGTCGTAAAGCTCGTCAATCGCACTCATGAAGTCCTCGTACGAGTCGTCGATGACCCGACGCCACTTGCTGTCGCGATACTCTCGACTGGCGAGCCCCCGCACAGCGTCGTACACCGCCTGCCGGTATCTCGGATAGTTGACTCTCTCCACTCGGGGCTGTACCACTTTGATCACTTTGGCCAATCGCTCAGGGGGAGTTGCCTGTCACGGTGCGCAGCGGTCAGTCATGGCGATTCAGCTCCGTCGCACCGACGCATGACGAGTCGTCGTAAAGAGTGTGGATGTCGAGCGTCAGGTCCTCGAACCAGTTTACGCCTGGCTCGACGCGCCCCCATCTCTCTTGCCTGCGCGAGTCACTCAGTGCCTCGATCGCCATCAAGACATTCTGGCGAGCGTCTGGGTAGGTCACCTGTCCAGTCATGGAATGTTTTAGCTTCTCCACTTGAGCCAGTGCGAGCGCGGTGTGTACGCCTGCGGGTTCTGGTTGATCCTGGCCACGCCGCAACGAACGTGGACCGCCCTTGACACCAGCACTTCGACCACTTGCACGGGTGCTATGACCCAACGGCGTCGACTTCACCCCATCGGCCCATCTGCGCATCGGCGACATCGAGCCGCACGAGTCGGGTGGTCAGGATGCGCGGCGCTCGCCGGTCGTCGAGCGGGTCGCGGTGAGGACGAGCGCACCCAACGCGGTCACGACGAGCAGCACCAGGCCGACGGTGCAGGAGTGCGCCTCCTCGTCGTACATCGCGCCCATGACCAGCGGCGGGAAGTAGCCGCCGAGGCCACCGGCGGCACCGACGACGCCGGTCACCGCACCGACGCGGTCCGCGGGCGCGCGCCGGGCCACCCACGCGAACACACCGCCCACACCGAGGCCCGGGAAGAGTGCCATCGTCACGAACACCGCGGCCGGTAGACCTGCGTCAGGACGTCTGCGCGAGGTCCTTGCGCGGCAGCCGGGTCAGCGCGTAGACGAACGCGACGAGCGCGGTGACCATGAGGAGCATGAGCCCGAGCGTGTAGGAGTGCGACGCCTCGTCGTAGGTCGCTCCCATGACGAGCGCCGGGAAGTAGCCGCCGAGACCGCCGGCCGCGCCGACGATGCCGGCCACGGAGCCGACCCGGGCCGCGGGCGTGCGGCGCGCGACCCAGGCGAACACACCGCCCGCACCGAGCCCGAGGAAGAACGCCATGGTCACGAACACGATCCCGGCGGGGATCTCGGGCTGCGGCTTGAGCGCCATGAGGACGGCCGAGACCGCGGCACCCGCGAGCGAGACGAGCACGACGATCTTGGGGTGCGACCGGTCGGACAGCACGCCGCCGATGGGTCGGGCGATGACCGCAGCGACCGCGAAGCCCGCGGTGCGGGTGCCGGCACCCGCCAGGTCGAAGTCGTACACGTCCTTGAGGTAGGTGGGCAGGTAGGTCGAGAACGCGACGAACCCGCCGAACGTCACCGCGTACAGGAACGACATCTGCCACGTCACGGGGAGCTTGGCCGCCGCCCGCAGCTTGGGCAGCACCGACTCGGTCGAGGGCCGCCAGGCGGGCGCGTTGCGCGCGAGCAGCAGCACGAGGCCACCCGTGACCGCGAGCGCGGCGGCGACGATCAGGTGCGCGGGCACGTAGCCGAACCATCCGACGAAGCGCGGCGTGAAGAACGACGACAGCGCGGTCCCACCCATGCCGACGCCGAACAGGCCGGTAGCGAAGCCTCGTCGGGAGGGCTCGTACCACGCGTTGACGAACGGGATGCCCGAGGCGAAGGACGTCCCTGCGATGCCGAGGAAGAAGCCGAAGACCAGCAGCAGCGGGTACGACTGCATCGTCCCGGCCCACGCGACGAGCAGCACGGGCACCACGGACGCGAAGCACAGCAGCGAGAGCATCCTGCGCCCGCCGAACCGGTCGGTCAGCGCGCCCACCGGGACGCGGCCGACCGCACCGACGAGCACCGGTGTGGCGATGAGCAGTGACTTCTGGGTCGCCGACAGGCCCAGGTCCTCGGTGTACCGCACCGCGAGCGGGCCGATGATGTTCCAGGCCCAGAAGGTGATCGCGAACACCCACGCCGCGAGCGCGAGGTTCACGCCGGGTCCGGTGCCGCGGGTCGGGGCAGCAGCGCTCGTCGTCGAGCTCATCTGTTCGTCTCCAGGATGAAGAAGGTGGGTACGGCCGGTCGGTCAGCGGCGCGTCGAGGGGTCCCTGTCACGCGTGCCGACGGGGTCCCAGCCGCGCCGGGGCGCGCTCGCACCCGGGGTCGGTCGGCGGTCCCGGCTGCGGTACACGACGTACGGGCGGAACAGGTAGTGCAGCGGGGCCGTGAACGCGTGCACGAGCCGCGAGAACGGGAACAGCGCGAACAGCGCGAGGCCGATCAGCACGTGCAGGTGGAACTGCACCGGGGCCGACGCCATGGCCTCCACGTCGGGCCGCAGGATGAACAGCGAGCGGAACCACACCGAGACGGACTCGCGGTAGTTGTGCGCGTCCGAGCCCTGCGAGAACGCGACGACCGTGGTCGCCAGACCGGCGACGATCGCCGAGGTCAGCACCGCGTACATCAGCTTGTCGTTCTTCGTCGTCGCCATGAACACGGGTCCGGTGCGCCGCCGGCGGACGATGAGGATGACGATCCCGCTGAGCGTCGCGACGCCCGCGATCGTGCCGATGCCCAGCGCACCGGCGTGGTACATCTCCTCGGTCACGCCGACGGCGTCGGTCCACTCCTCGGGGATGAGCAGACCGACGACGTGCCCGACGATGACGAACAGCAGGCCGAAGTGGAACAGCGGCGAGCCGATCCTCAGCAGCCGCGACTCGTAGAGCTGCGACGAACGCGTGGTCCAGCCGAACTGGTCGTACCGGTAGCGCCAGACGAGCCCGCCGACGAACGTCACGACGACGAGGTAGGGCAGCACCCCCCACAGGACGACGTCCATCAGCCTCTCCCCTCGCCCACGCCGTAGCCCGCGAGCGGCAGCAGCCGCGGGTCGGCGAAGTCCAGACCGACCGACTCGCTCGGCGGTCCCGCCGCGGCCATGCGGTGCACGGCCGCGCTGTCGGCGGGCGACTCACCCGGCAGCGTGGCGCAGACCGCCTCGAGCAGGCCCGCGTACGGCGGCGAGGACTCGATGAGCGCGAAGCGCGTCAGCTCGAGGCTCGCCCGGTACTCCTGGAGCAGCGCGGCACCGTCGGTCGGGTCCGCGAGCGCCGCGTACTCGAGCACGAGCGGCAGGTGGTCGGGCAGCTCGCCGTGCGTGTCGACGAGGAACCCGCTCGCCCGGTAGCGCTCCTTGAACGCGGCGAGCACCTCACCGCGTCGGCGCGTGTCGCCGTCGGTCCAGTACGACAAGTACAGCGCCTGCTTGCGTGACAGGTCGAAGATCCGCACGTAGTCGGTCTGCAGGTCGGCGAGCGGGATGGCCGCCGCGTGGTCGAGGAAACGTCGCAGGCCCTCACGTGCGCGACCGGCCGCCAGCTCGTCGGTCGCGGCCGCGAGCAGCGGGAGGCGTTCGACGAGTGCCTCGTCGGGATAGCCCAGGCACCACGACGCCACCTGGTGCACGACGCGCGCCGATGCGGGTCCGCGCCTCACCGCTCGCCCCCCTCGTCGCCCGCGGGCGCGTCGTGGTGCGGGAACAGCCCCGGCGGGGTGCCGACGCCGTCCCAGTTCAGGAGGTTGACCCGGCCGCGCATCTCCTCGGCCGGCGAGATGCCCTCCGACGTCTGCCGCTGCCGCAGCGCGTGGAACGTCTCGACCGCTACCGGTACCGGCCGACCCGACGCCTCACCGAAGGCCGCGGACTCGTACATGCCCGGTCCCTCGTCGTAGTCGAGCGAGCACCCCAGCTCCTCGAGCTCGTGACCGCGCTCCTCGTGCGCCTTGGGGATGACGTAGCGCTCGTCGTACTTGGCGATCGCGAGCAGTCGGTACATCGCGTACATGGCCTGTCCGGTCATTCCCACGGCCGCCGGGATCGACTCGTCGGCACCCTCGTCGAGCGTGATGCCGCGCAGGTACGAGCGCATGGCCGCGAGCCGGTGCAGCACGCCCGAGACGACCTCGGTGTCGCCGGCGGTGAACAGCTCGGCGAGGTACTCGATCGGGATGCGCAGCGCCTCGATCGCGCCGAACAGCGTGCCGGGGTCCTCGGCGTCGTGGCCCTGGTCGCGCAGCAGGTCGACCACCGGGGACAGCGGCGGGACGTACCAGACCATCGGCATCGTGCGGTACTCGGGGTGCAGCGGCAGCGCGACGCGGTACTTCTTGGCCAGCGCGTACACCGGGCTGCGCCGCGCGGCGTCGAGCCAGTCCGCCGGGATGCCCTGCTCACGCGCGGCGGCGATGACGGCCGGGTCCTCCGGGTCGAGCATGAGGTCGAGCTGCGCCTCGTAGAGGTCCTTCTCGTCGGGCACGGACGCGGCCTCGGTGACGCGGTCCGCGTCGTAGAGGAACACCCCGATGTAGCGCAGGCGACCCACGCACGTCTCCGCGCAGACCGTCGGCAGTCCGACCTCGAGGCGCGGGTAGCAGAACGTGCACTTCTCGGCCTTGCCGGTCTTGTGGTTGAAGTAGATCTTCTTGTACGGGCACCCCGTGATGCACTGCCGCCAGCCGCGGCAGCGGTCCTGGTCCACCAGGACGATGCCGTCCTCCGCGCGCTTGTAGATCGCCCCCGACGGGCACGACGCCATGCACGACGGGTTGAGGCAGTGCTCGCAGATCCGCGGCAGGTAGAACATGAAGGTCTTCTCGAGCTCGAACTTGATCTTGTCCTCGGACTCGCGACGGACCTTCTCGACGATCGGGTCGAGGTGACCCAGCTCGCTCGTGCCGCCCAGGTTGTCGTCCCAGTTGGCCGACCACGTGACCTTGGTGTCCTTGCCCGTGATGAGCGACTTGGGCCGGGCCACCGGGAAGTCGTCGCCGAGCGGCGCGTCCACGAGCGTCTCGTAGTCGTACGTCCACGGCTCGTAGTAGTCCTCGAGCTCGGGCTGCACGGGGCTCGCGAAGATCGACAGCAGGCGCTTGGCCCGTCCGCCGGTGCGCAGCGCGAGCCGGCCGCGGCGGTTCAGCGTCCAGCCGCCGCGCCACTGCTCCTGGTCCTCGTACCGGCGTGGGTAGCCCTGGCCGGGCCGTGTCTCGACGTTGTTGAACCACACGTACTCGACGCCCGCGCGGTTCGTCCACGCCTGCTTGCACGTCACCGAGCACGTGTGGCACCCGATGCACTTGTCGAGGTTCATCACCATGGCGACCTGGGCCATCACACGCATCGTCCCCACCCCCTCAGTACTCGACGTCCTGCGACCGACGGCGGATCGTCGCGACGATGTCGCGCTGGTTGCCCGTGGGTCCGAGGTAGTTGAACGCGTACGAGAGCTGCGCGTACCCGCCGATGAGGTGCGTCGGCTTGACCAGCAGCCGGGTCACGGAGTTGTGGATCCCGCCCCGTCGGCGCGTCCGCTCCGTCTTGGGGACGTCGATCGTGCGCTCCTGCGCGTGGTGCACGAACACGACTCCCTCGGGCATGCGGTGGGAGACGATCGCGCGTGCGATGAAGATGCCGTTGGCGTTGCTGCACTCGATCCACTCGTTGTCCTTGGCGCCGATCGCGTCGGCGTCCGCGGGGCTCATCCAGCAGGTCGGGCCGCCGCGGGACAGGGACAGCATCAGGAGGTTGTCCTGGTACTCCGAGTGGATGGACCACTTGCTGTGCGGTGTCAGATAGCGGACCGTGACCTGCTTGGCGCCGTCCGGGCCGAGCTCGGGCTCGCCCAGGAGGCGATGCAGGTCCAGCGGCGGCCGGTAGATCGGCAGCGCCTCCCCCAGGTCCTTCATCCAGCCGTGGTCCAGGAACAGGTGCATCCGCCCGGTGAGGGTGTGCCACGGCTTGAGCCGTTCGACGTTGACGGTGAACGGCGCGTACCGCCGCCCGCCCGTCTCCGACCCGGACCACTCCGGCGACGTGATGACCGGCACCGGCCGCGCCTGCGTGTCGGGGAACGTGATCCGCTTCTCCTCGGAGCCCTCGGCGAGGTCGTGCAGCTTCTTGCCGACGCGCGCCTCGAGCGAGCGGAAGCCCTGCGTCGCGAGCTCGCCGTTCGTCGTGCCGGACAGCGCGAGGATCGCCTCGGCGAGCTTGACGTCGGTGTCCAGGGCAGGCCGCCCGTCACCCGCGCCGCCGAGCATCACGCCGTTGGTCCGCGCCAGGCGGTCGACCTCGTGCTCGAGCCGGTACGTCACGTTCTTCACCGTGAACCCGAGCGTGCTGGCCAGCGGCCCCAGGCTCCCGAGCTTGTCGGCGATCGCCGTGTAGTCGCGTTCGACGACCTGCAGCAGCGGCATCGTCACACCCGGCACCGCGGGTGCGTCGCCGCGGCGCCAGTCGCCGCCCACGCCGCCGTCGCGCGGGGTCTCGCCCGGCGTGTCGTGCTGCATCGGCACGCTGACGAGGTCGTGCCGCACGCCCAGGTGCGTGCGTGCCAGGTCGGAGAACCTGCGCGCGACGAGGTGGAACGCGTCGAAGTCGGTGCGCGCCTCCCACGGCGGGTCGATGGCCGGCGAGAACGCGTGCACGAACGGGTGCATGTCCGTGGAGGACAGGTCGTGCTTCTCGTACCAGGTCGCCGCCGGCAGCACCACGTCCGAGAGCATGGTCGTCGACGTCATCCGGAAGTCGGCGCTGACCAGCAGGTCGAGCTTGCCCTCCGGGATGTCGTCACGCCACGTCACGTCACTGGGCCGCGCGGTGGGCTCCGGCGCCTGCACGTTCGAGTGCGTCCCGAGCAGGTACTTGAGGAAGTACTCGTCGCCCTTGGCGCTCGAGCCGAGCAGGTTGGACCGCCACAGCACGAGCGTGCGCGGCCAGTTCTCGGGCGCGTCGACGTCCTCGACCGCGAACCGCAGCGAGCCGTCCTTGAGCCGACCCGCGACGTGCGACGCCTCGTCGGGCGCGGTGCCGGCCTGCGCCGCCGCCCGCGCCTCGTCGGCCAGGTCCAGCGGGTTGCGGTCGAACTGCGGGTAGAACGGCATCCACCCCGCGCGCGCCGACGCCGCGATCGTGTCCGCGGTGTGCTTGCCGGCCAGGTGGCCCTCGGCACCGGGCCACGCCAGCTCGTCGGCCTGGTAGCCGTCGAACCGCCACTGGTCGGTGTGCATGTACCAGTACGACGTGCCCGTCATCGTGCGCGGCGGACGCGACCAGTCGAGCGCGTTCGCGAGCGAGATCCAGCCCGTCAGCGGACGGCACTTCTCCTGGCCCACGTAGTGCGCCCAGCCGCCGCCGTTGCGCCCGAAGCAGCCCGTGAACGCGAGCAGCGCCAGGATCGCGCGGTACGTCGCATCACCGTGGAACCACTGGCAGATGCCGGCGCCCATGATGATCATCGAGCGGCCGCGGGACTTCTCCGCGTTCGTCGCGAACTCGCGCGCGATGCGCGTGCACGCCGCCGCCGGGACGGACGTGTGCTGCTCCTGCCACGCGGGCGTGCAGCCCCGCGTCGGGTCGTCGTAGCCCGTGGGCCACTCGCCGGGCAGTCCCGCGCGGCCCACGCCGTAGTTCGCGAGCGTGAGGTCGAACACCGTGGTCACCAGGTGCCCGTCGACGCGCATCACCGGCACGCCGCGGCGCTGCACGCCGCCCACCCCGCCGGGCTGGTCGAACGTCGGCATGAGCACCTCGACGGCCTCCTGCGACGAGCGGCCCGACGAGGCTGCGACGTCGCGGATGCCGAGCGCGGGGACGACCCCCTCCAGGTCGAGGTTCCAGCGGCCCTCGCCCGAGTCGGTGTAGCGGAAGCCGAGCGATCCGTTGGGCACCACGGGCAGACCCGTGGCGGAGTCGAGCAGCACGGTCTTCCACTGCGCGCCCTCGGACTCCGGGGCCGTCACGGGGTCCGGCGCGGTCTCGTCGGACGCGCCCGCGAGGTCCTCGGCGCGCAGGAACCGGCCGGCCACGTACGCGCCGTCGCGCTCCTCGAGCGTCACGAGGAACGGCAGGTCCGTGTACGTGCGGACGTAGTCGCGGAAGAACGGCACCTCGCGCTCGACGAGGTACTCCTTGAGCACCACGTGCCCCATGCCCATCGCGAGCGCGCCGTCCGTGCCTGCCGCCGCGGGCAGCCACTCGTCGGCGAACTTGGTGTTGTCCGCGTAGTCCGGGGAGACCGACACGACCTTGGTGCCGCGGTAGCGGACCTCCGCCATCCAGTGCGCGTCGGGCGTGCGCGTGACGGGGACGTTGGAGCCCCACATCATCAGGTAGGTGGCGTCCCACCAGTCGCCGGACTCCGGGACGTCGGTCTGGTCGCCGAACATCTGCGGGCTCGCGACCGGAAGGTCCGCGTACCAGTCGTAGAAGCTGGTCATCACGCCGCCGATGAGCTGCACGAACCGCGTGCCCACCGCGTGCGACACCATCGACATCGCCGGGATCGGCGAGAAGCCGGCACAGCGGTCCGGGCCGTAGGTCTTGATGGTGTGCACGTGCGCGGCGGCCACCATCTCGACGGCCTCGTCCCACGGCACGCGGATCAGCCCGCCCTTGCCGCGCGCCTGCTGGTAGCGGCGGCGGCGCACGGGGTCGCCCACGATGTCCGCCCACGCCAGCACCGGGTCCTTGAGCCGGGCCTTGGCCTCGCGGTACATCTCGACGAGGACGCCGCGCGCGTACGGGTAGCGCACCCTCGTCGGCGAGTACGTGTACCAGGAGAACGCGGCGCCGCGCGGACAGCCGCGCGGCTCGTAGTCGGGGCGGTCCGGCCCGGGCGACGGGTAGTCCGTCTGCTGGGCCTCCCACGTGATGATCCCGTCCTTGACGTAGACCTTCCACGAGCACGAGCCCGTGCAGTTCACGCCGTGGGTCGAGCGCACCACCTTGTCGTGGCGCCATCGGTCCCGGTAGAAGACGTCGCCGCGGCGGCCGCCCTCGCGGAACACCGCGCGGCCGTCGGCGGTCTCGTCCCACCGCGTGAAGAAGCGTCCGGCGCGAAGCAGCACGTCGGAGGCGGGTCCGTCGAGTCCTGGCAGCTGGGGGTCCACCACTCGTCCGACCCTAGTAGCGAACGTGAGCCACGCCACCCGGCACACCGTGAAAAACCCGCGCTGTTCTCCTGAGGTGCCTCAGTGCTCCTCGGTCGCCGCGTGGCCCGCAGGTCGAGGCACCTGCCCGATCCGCACCCCCGCACCTCACGACGAGGCTCGAAGCAGTCCGGTGCCGGCGGTCGGCACCACCGAAGGAGGGGGACGAGATGTTCGAGATCTTCGGCCCGGCGGTCGACGCCGAGCTGCGCTACCGCCGCGAGCAGGTCCAGGCGGAGGCCGCCGCCGTGCGGGCGGTCGGCGCGCACCGCAGCGGTGCACGTTCCCGTCGGGGTCTGCGTCGGTCCGGCCGGGCTGCGCCGCGTGGGTGGTCGCTGCCAGGATCGGGGGCATGGTCCACGGCCCGATGAGCACCCCGTTCGTCGCCCGCTCGGACCAGGTCACCGTCCTGCTGGACGCCCTGGACCGGGCGGGCCGCGGCGCGCCCGGTGCGGTGCTGCTGGCCGGGGACGCGGGGGTCGGCAAGTCCGCGCTGGTCCGCCACCTCGCCGGGCTCGCAGGCGCGCGCGGCGCGCTCGTCGTCGTCGCGCACTGCGTCGACCTGGGCGAGATCGGCCTGCCGTACCTGCCGTTCGCGGAGGCGGTCGCACGGCTGCGCGAGCTCGCACCCGAGGTCGTCGCCGACGTCGGGCGCGAGCGGCCCGCGCTCGGGCTGTTGCTGCCCGGCGCGCGCCCGCAGCCGCCGGGTGGCGCCGACGGGGACCGGCTGCAGGTCTTCGACGCGCTCGCCGCGTTGCTGGGGGCCGTCGGGCGCCCGGACCGGCCGCTGCTGCTGGTGGTCGAGGACGCGCACTGGGCGGACGCGTCCAGCCGTGACGTGCTGCGCTTCCTGGTCTCGCGGCTGCTGGCCGAGCACGTCGTGCTCGTCGTCACCTACCGCACGGACGACCTGCACCGGCGCCACCCGTGGCGGCCGGTAGCAGCCGAGCTCGCGCGCCACCCACGCGTGCAGCGGGTGGACCTGCCCCCGTTCGACGACGACGAGCTGCGCGCGTTCGCGGTCGCGCTCACGGGTGCCGAACCGCCCGCGACGACGCTGCGCCGGGTCACCGAGCGCTCGGGCGGCAACGCCTACTACGCGCAGGAGCTGCTCGAGTCCGACGACGACGAGCTGCCCGGCTCGTTGGCCGACGTCCTGCGGGCCCGGCTCGAACAGCTCGACCCCGCGGTCGTGCAGCTCGCGCGCGCGGCGTCGGTGGCGGGTCGCCGCGTGGCCGAGCCGCTGCTACGCGTCGTGGCCGGTGCGTACGACCCGTCGCTCGGCGCGCCGACCGTGTTCGACGCGACGCTGCGCGACGCCGTCGGGCACCACGTGCTCGCGGTCGAGGACGGTCAGCTCGCGTTCCGGCACGCGCTGCTCGGCGAGGCGGTGCTGGGCGACCTGCTGCCCGGCGAGCTGGCCGCGCTGCACCGCGCGTACGTGCGCGTCATGCGCGACCGCCCGGAGCTCGGCAGCCCGGCCGAGATCGCCGCGCACGCGCTCCTGGTCCCGGACCTGCCGACGGTGCTCACCGCCTCGCTCGAGGCCGCCGACGCCGCGCACGCGCTGCTCGCCCCGCAGGAGGAGCTGCGTCACCTCGAGGTCGCGCTGCGTGTCTGGGACGCCGTGCCCGAGCCCGGCGACCGTGTCGACGTCCTCGTGCGGGCTGCGGCCGCCGCAGCGGCGGCCGGACGCGGCGACCGCGCGGTCCAGCACGCGCGCACCGCCCTCGCCGAGACGTCGGGCGACGACGAGCCGCGGCTGCGCACCGCGCTCGCCCGCCACCTGTTGGGTGTGGGCCGCCTCGAGGAGGCGCTCGAACAGACCACGCTCGCCCTGACCGCGCTGCCGCCCACCGCGACGACCGAACGCGCCCACACCCTGGCGACGCACGCCCGCTCGCTCGTGTACCTGGAGCGCGCGGTCGAGGCGTTCGAGGCCACGCAGGAGGCGCTCGCGGTCGCGCGGACGGTCTCGGCGCTCGACGCGGAGTCCGACGCACTGACGTCGTTCGCGCTCCTGGTGGCCGACGACGACGCGGCGCGCGCCGACGCGCTGCTCGAGGAGGCGCTCGAGCGCGCGCGGTCGGGTCAGGACGCGATGACCGAGCTGCGCATCCTGACGAACATGGCCGCCAACCGGTACGAGTCGGCGGATCTCGTCGGCACGCTCGCGGTCGCGACGGCCGGTGCGCAGCGGGCCGAGCGCGCCGGACTCGCCGGGTCGCCCTACGGACGCGAGCTGGCGGGCTACGCCGTGCTGGCCGGCTACGTGCAGGGCGACCTGCGCCCGGTGAGCGTGCCGACGCGCGCGCCCGACGAGGACGGCGGCCTGCTCGATCTCGTCGTGCTGTACCGAGCGGCCGCGCGAGGCGACGAGGACGTGCTCGAGCGCTGCCTGGCGCTCGAGCCCTTGTGGGGACGCGACGGCATGATCGCGCTCATCGCGGGCGGCTGCGCGGTCGACACGTTCGCCTGGCAGGGCCGCACCGACGAGGCCGTGGCCTACGCCGGGCGCGTGGTCGCCGAGCTCGAGCAACGCTGGCTCCCGGAGTTCTTCGGGGGGTTGTGGCTGTCCGCGCTCGCTCTGTCGGCACTCGCGGATGCGGCAGCCGACGCGCGCGTGCACGGCCGCGACCCGGCGGACCTCGTCGCGGCAGGTGCGGTGTGGCGCGATCGCGTCGAGCGCACGGCCGGCCGGCCGCTGCCGCCGGGCCGTCGGGTCGGGCCGGAGGGCCTGGCCTGGACGGCGCGCGCGCGGGCCGAGGCGGCACGCCTGGCAGGACCGTCGGTCGACGACCCGGCGACCTGGCGGGCCGTGGTCGAGGCGTTCGGCTACGGCCACCGCTACGAGGCGGCGCGCTCGCGGTTCCGACTCGCCGAGGCGCTCCTCGCACGGGGCGAGCGTGACGCGGCCGCCCGGGAGGCCGCGGTCGTGCTCGGCGAGTCCGACGAGATGGGCGCCCGCCCGCTGGCCGCCGCGGTCCGTGACCTGGCTCGACGCGGTCGACTTGCCGTGCCGGGCGGCGAGGCGGACCGCGCGGACGTGCTCACCGCCCGCGAGGCGGAGGTGCTCGGGCTCGCCGCGCGCGGGATGTCGAACAACCAGATCGGCCGCGCGATGTTCATCTCCGGCAAGACCGTCTCCGTGCACATGTCGCGCGTGCTCGCCAAGCTCGGCGCCTCCGGCCGCGCCGAGGCGGTCGCCATCGGCGCGCGGCGCGGCCTCATCGACACCGCCGACACGCCCTGACGAGCCCCGGCACGCCCTGACGGGCCGCGCGCCACGCCAGGGGCCCCTCGGTCGGGGTGGTCGGATTCGAACCGGCGACCTTCCGCTCCCAAAGCGGACGCGCTACCAACCTGCGCCACACCCCGTCGCACGCGGCGTGCCGCGCGCAGGCCCAGCGTAGGGGACCGCCGGGCGGGTGGATCGCCGACGACCGCGCAGCCGTGTGGGCGGGGTGCGCGACGATCGGGGGGTGCTCGTCCTGCTCGCACCTCCCGAACCCGGCGCGCCGGGGGTCGCCGCGGCGCGCGTCGAGGGTGGCGAAGGTCTGCGGCCGGGCGCCGTGCTCGGTCCGGAGCGGGCCGCGCGCTGGGTGTGGGCGGACACGTCGGGGTGGTACCCGCACCTGCTGACCGACGGGGTGCGGGTCGAACGCTGCCTCGACCTGCGGCTGTCGCACCGGATCCTGCGCTTTGCGACGCCTGCGTGGCAGGCGACGGCGGGGCCGTTCGACGACGCACCGCCCTCGCCCGTCGCGGTCCCGGACGAGGCGCGCACGCTGTTCGACGACGACGACGCGTCCACGCCGCCGGCCGAGGCGGTCCCCACCGGCCCCGCGATGGAGGCGTGCGCGCGGGAGGTCGCCGCACAGGACGACGCGGTGGCGGGCGCCGACGAGCCGGGACGGCTGCGGCTCCTGCTCGCGGGCGAGTCCGCGGGCGCGCTCGCCGCCGCCGAGATGAACCACACCGGGCTGCCGTGGGATGCCGCGGTGCACGATCGCGTCCTGAGTGACCTGCTCGGCCCCCGCCCGCCGCGGGGCGAGCGTCCGGCGGCCCTGGCTCGGCTGGCTGCGCAGATCCGCGACGCGCTCGATGCGCCGGCACTCAACCCGGACTCGCTGCCGCACGTGCTCCGTGCGTTGCGCAGGGCCGGGTTGCCCGCGACCTCGACCCGCTCGTGGGAGCTGAGCACGATCGACCACCCCGCCGTCGCGCCGCTCCTCGCGTACAAGAAGCTGTCACGGCTGCACAGCGCCAACGGCTGGGCCTGGCTGGACACGCGGGTGCACGACGGGCGGTTTCGGCCGGACTACGTCGTCGGCGGGGTCGTCACGGGACGGTGGAGCAGTGTCGGAAGCGGCGCGCTGCAGCTGCCTCGTCAGCTGCGCGAGGCGGTGCGGGCGGACCCTGGGTGGTCGCTCGTCGTGGCCGACGCCGCGCAGCTCGAGCCGCGCGTGCTGGCGGGCATGTCGCGCGACGCCCGGATGACCGAAGCCGGCGCCGGCCGGGACCTGTACCAGGGCATGGTCGACGCCGGGGTGGTCGCCGAACGCGACCAGGCGAAGATCGGCATGCTGGGCGCGCTGTACGGCGGCACCACGGGCGCGAGCGCCGCGGTGCTCCCCCGGCTGCTGCAGGCCTATCCCGACGCGACCGGGTTCGTCGAGGCCGCCGCGCGTGCAGGCGAACGCGGCGAGCGCGTACGCACGCTGCTCGGCCGCACCTCACCGCCGCCCGGCGACGCGTGGGCCCGCACGCAGGCGGGTGCGCTCGACCCGGACGCGGGCGACGACGAGGCGTCCCTCGCCCGGTCGCAGGCGCGCGCGTGGGGGCGGTTCACCCGCAACTTCGTCGTGCAGGGCACGGCCGCGGAGTGGGCGCTGTGCTGGATCGCGGAGCTGCGTCGGCGGCTGTGGTCGCTCGGCTCCGACGAGGACGCACCCGGGGCCGTGCCCGCGCCGTTCGTCGGACGGCCGCACCTCGTCTACTTCCTGCACGACGAGATCGTCGTGCACACCCCGACGAGCCTCGCGGGCGAGGTCGCCGAGCACGTCGCAGACGCCGCGGCGGCGGCCGGTCGGCTTCTGTTCGGCGACCAGCCCGCGCAGTTCCCGGTGTCGGTCGGCGTGGCCCGGTCCTATGCGGCGGCCAAGGACGCGGCGCGGCTGCCCTGGCAGGCACCGGGGTGAGCCGGCGCCGGGCGTCCGACCCGTGGGAAGGTCGGCGGGAACCTTTGCGCCGCGGTGGGTGTTGACGCTAGCGTCGGCGCGACTGCGGTCGTGCACCCCGCACGTGCAGCACCTGAGGAGAGCGATGAGCGAGCGGACGTCCGCCCCCGCCTCCTTCTCCCGTGCCCTCGCGGCACGGTGTTGTCGCTGTCGGTAGAGCGCTGGCTCCCGCACGCCACGACCCGGCCCTGACGGGCGGCGTCCCTGTGTGCGCCAGTGCTCGCCCCGGCGGGCACGTCCCGCACCGGCACGACCCGCACCGGCACGTCCGGTCGGTCCTCCCCCGTTCTTGCACCACCCGTCCCGCCCGCCGTCGCTCCCGCGGCGGCTCGACCGAAGAGGAACCATGGCACGCATCTACGACGACGCGACGGCGCTCATCGGCAACACCCCGCTCGTCCGCATCAACAAGATCACCGACGGCGCCCCCGCGACCGTCGTCGGCAAGCTCGAGTTCTACAACCCGGCCAACTCGGTCAAGGACCGCATCGGTGTCGCGATCATCGACGCCGCCGAGGAGTCGGGTGACCTCAAGCCCGGCGGCACGATCGTCGAGGCGACCTCCGGCAACACCGGCATCGCGCTCGCGTTCGTCGGCGCCGCGCGCGGCTACGACGTCGTGCTGACGATGCCGGAGTCGATGTCCAAGGAGCGGCGGGCGCTGCTGCGCGCGTTCGGCGCCGAGCTCATCCTCACGCCGGCCGGCGAGGGCATGAAGGGCGCCGTGAACCGCGCCGACGAGATCGTCGCCGAGCGCCCGGGCGCGATCCTGGCCCGTCAGTTCGCGAACGCGGCCAACCCCGCGATCCACCGCAAGACCACGGCCGAGGAGATCTGGGCCGACACCGACGGCGAGATCGACATCCTCGTCGCGGGCATCGGCACCGGTGGCACGATCACGGGCGTCGGCCAGGTGCTCAAGGAGCGCAAGCCGGGCGTGCAGATCGTCGCGGTCGAGCCGGCCGAGTCGCCGATCCTCAACGGCGGGGCCCCCGGCCCGCACAAGATCCAGGGCCTCGGCGCGAACTTCGTGCCCGAGATCCTCGACACGACCGTCTACGACGAGGTCATCGACATCGACGCGGAGACGGCCGTGACGTACGCGCGCCGGGCCGCGGCCGAGGAGGGCCTGCTCGTCGGGATCTCGTCGGGTGCCGCGCTGGCGGCCGCCACGCAGCTCGCGCAGCGCCCGGAGAACGCCGGCAAGCTCATCGTCGCGATCATCCCGTCGTTCGGCGAGCGCTACCTGTCGACGATCCTCTACCAGGACCTGCTCGACTGACACGTCCGCCGGACCGGGCCCGCGCCACGCGCGGCCCGGTCCGGCGGCCCCACCCCTCCGGACCGACAGGACCCCACGTGTCACCGTTCCAGCAGCTCGTCGCCACGCTCCGTGAGGACCTGCAGGCCGCTCGCGACCGCGACCCCGCGGCGCGTTCGCTGCTCGAGGTCGCTCTTGCCTACCCCGGCGTGCACGCGATCTGGACGTACCGGCTCGCCCACCTGATGTGGCACGAGCCGTCGCTGCGACTGCCGGCCCGGCTCCTGTCCCAATTCGTGCGCGCGCTGACCGGGATCGAGATCCACCCCGGCGCCCGGCTCGGCCGGCGCCTGTTCATCGACCACGGCATGGGTGTGGTCATCGGCGAGACCGCCGAGGTCGGCGACGACGTCGTGCTGTTCCACGGCTCGACGCTCGGCGGCAAGTCTATGCGCAAGGGCAAGCGCCACCCCACGCTCGGCGACCACGTCGTGGTCGGTGCGGGCGCCAAGATCCTGGGTCCGGTCTGGATCGGCGACGGCGTCCAGGTGGGCGCCAACGCGGTCGTCATCCACGACGTGCCCGCGGGCGCGATCGCGGTCGGCGTGCCCGCGAAGATCCGGCTGCGGCCGGCGGCTGCGGCGTTCGACATCGAGGTCGACGACCCCGCGATCTACATCTGAGCCGGCCGCGCGCAACTCCGCGGGTCTGCTCCGCGCGCTCGGTGCACGTCGCTGACGTCGTACCCACCGGTAACCCTGCGCGGGTAGCCTGACCCGGCCAGGACGGGTCGACGACGACGCAGAAGGGGTGCGCATGCGCTGGGGCTACTCGCTGGGGTACTGGTCCGCACAACCGCCCACGCATGCGCTCGAGACGGTCCTTGCGGCCGAGTCGCTCGGGGCCGACTCGGTCTGGACCTCCGAGGCCTACGGCTCCGACGCGCTGACCCCGCTCGCCTGGTACGGCTCGCGCACGTCCCGCGTCCGCCTGGGCACCGCGATCGCCCAGCTCTCCGCGCGCACCCCGACGGCCGCGGCGATGGCCGCGCTCACGCTCGACCACCTCAGCGGCGGCCGGTTCGTGCTCGGGCTCGGCGCCTCAGGTCCGCAGGTCGTCGAGGGCTGGTACGGCCAGCCCTACCCGCGGCCGCTGGCGCGCACGCGCGAGTACGTCGCCGTGGTCCGTCAGGTGCTCGCGCGCGAGGCGCCGGTCACGGCCGACGGCGAGTTCTACCGCCTCCCGTTGCCGTCCGACGAGGGTGCGGGCCTCGGCAAGGCGCTGCGCTCCACGGTCCACCCGCTGCGCGCCGACCTGCCGATCCACCTCGCCGCGGAGGGCCCGCGCAACATCGCGCTCGCCGCCGAGATCGCGGACGGCTGGTTGCCGATGTTCTACTCGCCCCGCATGGACGACGCGTACCGCGCGCTGCTGGGCGAGGGCTTCGCGGCGCGCACCGACGGGCGCGACCCGGCCGACTTCGAGGTCGTCGCGCCCGTGCCGGTGGTGCTGGCGGACAGCGTCGAGGCCGCCGCGGACCAGGTCCGCCCGTTCGTCGCGCTGTACGCGGGCGGGATGGGCGCCAAGGGCGCCAACTTCCACCGCAACGTGCTCGACCGGCTCGGCTGGGCCGAGGTGTGCGACGAGATCCAGGCGCACTACCTGGCCGGCGACAAGGCGCGTGCGGTCGCGGCCGTCCCGACCGAGCTGGTGCTCGACGTGGGCCTCGTCGGCACACCCGACGACGTGCGCGCGCAGCTGACGGCGTGGCGCGGCACCGCGATCACGACGTTGCTGGTGCAGGCGGACCCGCGCACGCTGCCCGCCGTCGCCGGGCTGCTCGCGGGAGCCTGACCAGGGTGGACGACGACTACCTCGAGGCCGTCCTCGACCTCGTCGAGCAGATTCCGCCGGGACGGGTGATGACCTACGGCGCGCTCGCCGAGGCCGTCGCGGACCGGTTCGTCGCCGCAGGCGGGCGGGCGCGCGGCGGCCCCCGTCAGGTCGGGCAGGTGATGGCCCACGCGGGCTCGGGCGTGCCGTGGTGGCGCGTCGTGAACGCGGCAGGCCGCCCACCCGAGCGGCACCGGGTGCGCGCACTGGCCGAGCTGCGGGCCGAGGGCACCCCGCTCGTCGCCGACGGCTCCCGCGTCGCGCTGCGCCGAGCCGGCTGGTACCCCGACGACTGACGGCAATTCGCTGGGCACGCGGGCCGCCCGCTCGCCAGACTGACCACATGACCACACTCCCCGAGGGATACCGCGTCGTCGCCGTCCCGCGTGATCGCAAGCCGGAGTTCCACGGCGTCGACCACCTCGCCTTCGCGTTCGAGCCGGACGAGAAGACCAGCGAGATCGTGCCCGACCAGCTCGAGTGGGACCGCACGATGGCGGTCGAACGACCCGATGGCACGCTCGCCGCGGTGCACGCGTCGTACGACTTCGACCTGCCTGTTCCGGGCGGCGAGCTCGCGTGCTCGGGGTTGACCTGGGTCGGTGTCCGTCCCGACGAGCGGCGCAGGGGGCTGCTCACGGCGATGATCGACACCCACTTCACGCGGTCGCTCGCACGCGGCGAGGCCGTCTCGGCGCTCTTCGCGGCCGAACCCGCGATCTACGGACGGTTCGGCTACGGGTGCGCGGCCGACGACGTCCGGCTCAAGCTGCCGCGCGGGGCCGCGTTGCGCGACGTCGTCGGGAGCGGGGACCTCACGGTGCGGTTCGAGACGCTCGGCGACGAGCACGCGGACCTCGTGCACCGCCTGCACGTCGCCGCCGGCGCGGGCCGCCCGGGATGGGTCACGCGCAGTTCCGACGCGCTGCGCGCCGGCCGCGTCGTCGACCCGCCTGCATGGCGCGACGGCGGCGAGCCCATGCGGATCGTGACCGTGCACGACCCGGCCGGCGAGCCGCGCGCGTACGCCCTGCTGCGGCGCAAGGAGACCTGGGTCGACGCCGGGCCGCGCTACCCCGTCAGCGTGCGTGAGGCCGTCGCACTGGACGCCGCCGGCGCGCACCGGCTGTGGTCGTTCGTGCTCGACCTGGACCTGACCAGCGACGTCAGCGTGCGGATGCTCGCAGCCGACGACCCGCTGCTCGCGCTGCTCGTCGACCCGCGCGGCGCCACCCCGGCCTTCGGCGACAACATCTGGGTGCGCCTGCTCGACCTGCCCGTCGCGCTGGGCGCACGCCGGTACTCGGCCCCGCTCGACGTCGTCGTGGACGTCACCGACACGCGCGTGGCGACGAACGCGGGCCGCTGGCGCCTGCGGACGGGCGGCCCCGACACGCAGGGCTACCCGCTCACGGCGACGCGCACGACCGACGACGTCGACCTGCACCTCGACGTGCGCGAGCTCGGTGCGGCCTACCTCGGCGGTCGCTCGCTCGACGGGTACGCCCGGGCCGGCCTCGTCACGGAGCGCACCCCGGGCAGCGTCCGGGCCGCGGCGTCCGCGTTCGCGTGGCCCGTCGCACCCGTGTGCAGCTGGGTGTTCTGAGGCTGTTCCGAGGGCCGGTGCTCAGCGCGTCTCGTACGCCGCGAGCAGGTCGATCCGGCGCTGGTGACGCGGGTCGCCGCTGAACGGCTCCGCGACGAACGCGTCGACGAGCGCGACGGCCTCGTCCAGCGTGTGCTGGCGGGCGCCGATCGCGACGACGTTCGCGTCGTTGTGCTGCCGTCCCAGGCGCGCGGTCTCGAGGTTCCAGGCGAGCGCCGCCCGCACCCCGGTGACCTTGTTGGCCGCGATCTGCTCGCCGTTGCCCGAGCCGCCGATCACGACGCCCAGCGAGCCGGGCTCGGCCACGACGGCCTCGCCGGCCTCGAAGCAGAACGGCGGGTAGTCGTCCTGCGCGTCGTAGGTGTGCGCCCCGTGGTCCACGACGTCGTGGCCGGCGGTCCGCAGGTGATCGACGAGGGCGACCTTGAGCTCGTACCCGGCGTGGTCGGAGCCGATGTGAATCCGCATGGCGCCCATCCTGCCGCACCCGTCGCGGGGTCGCCGACGCGTCCGGCGTCCGTCCTGTGTCGGTCGTCGTGCCTAGGCTGGGCGCATGGCTCCCCACGCCCGCAGCGGCATCGACCTCGACTCCCTCGACCCGGCCGTCCGGCCCGCCGACGACCTGTTCCGGCACGCGAACGGCCGGTGGGTGGCCGCGCACGAGATCCCCGCGGACCGGGCCATGGACGGCTCGTTCCGGGCGCTGCACGACCAGGCCGAGATCCACGTGCGCGAGATCATCACCGACCTGGGTCACGCGGTCGAGACGGGCGCGGTCGCGCCGGGCGGCGTCGAGGCCAAGATCGGCGCGGTCTACGCCGGCTTCCTGGACACGGACCGGATCGCCGCGCTCGGGATCGAACCCCTGCGCGCCGACCTGGGCCTGATCGCTGCCGCGACCAGCCAGGCCGAGCTCACCGGTGCGCTCGGCGCGCTGCAGCGCACGGGCGCCGGCGGGGCCGTCGGGCTGTGGGTCGACAACGACGCCGACGACCCCGAGCGGTACGTCGTCTACCTGCACCAGGCCGGGCTGGGTCTGCCCGACGAGGCGTACTACCGCGACGAGCAGTACGCGCCCGTGCTCGCCGCGTACCGGCCGCACGTCGCCCGGATGCTCCTGCTCGCCGGGGCGGCGAGCGACGAGGCCGCGGCGGACGCGCTCGCGGCGAGCGTCGTCGACCTCGAGACGCGACTCGCGTCCCACCACTGGGACGTCGTCAAGGATCGCGACGCGGACCTGACGTACAACCCGATGACGCTCACCGAGCTCGCGGACCGGGCGCCGGGCTTCGACTGGCGGGCCTGGGCGCTCGCGCTCGGCGCGCCGGCGGGGGCGCTCGACCAGCTCGTCGTGCGCGAACCGGAGTTCGCGGTCGGGTTCGCCGCGCTGTGGCAGGACGCGCCGCTCGCCGACTGGCGGGCCTGGCTGACCTACCACGTGGTCACCGACCGGGCGCCGTACCTCACCGACGAGCTGGTCGAGGCGAACTTCGACTTCTACGGCCGCACCCTGACCGGCGCGCAGGAGCTGCGCGAGCGCTGGAAGCGCGGCGTCTCGCTCGTGCAGGGCGTGCTCGGCGAGGCGGTCGGCGAGGTCTACGTCGAGCGGCACTTCCCGCCCGAGCACAAGGCGCGCATGGACGAGCTCGTCGGGAACCTCGTCGAGGCCTACCGCGAGTCGATCACCGGCCTGGACTGGATGGGCGACGAGACGCGCGTCAAGGCGCTCGCGAAGCTCGACGCGTTCACCACCAAGATCGGCTACCCCGTGCGCTGGCGCGACTACACGGCGCTCGAGGTCGACGCCGCCGACCTCGTCGGGAACGTCCGTCGCGCCTCGGCGTTCGAGCTCGACCGCGAGCTCGGCAAGATCGGTCGGCCCATCGACCGCGACGAGTGGTTCCTGACCCCGCAGACGGTCAACGCGTACTACAACCCGGGGATGAACGAGATCGTCTTCCCGGCGGCGATCCTCCAGCCGCCGTTCTTCGACGCGGACGCCGACGACGCGGTCAACTACGGCGCGATCGGCGCGGTCATCGGTCACGAGATCGGGCACGGCTTCGACGACCAGGGCAGCAAGTACGACGGGACGGGCCGCCTCGAGGACTGGTGGACGGCCGACGACCGCGCGGAGTTCGAGCGCCGCACGGGCGCGCTCATCGCGCAGTACGACGCGTACTCCCCCGCGCAGCTCGACGGGTCGCACCACGTCAACGGTGCGCTGACGATCGGCGAGAACATCGGCGACCTCGGGGGGCTCTCGATCGCGCTGCGGGCCTACCGGATCGCCCTGCGCCGCCCGCTCACGGAGGCACCCGTGATCGACGGCCTCACGGGTGTGCAGCGCGCGCTGCTCGGCTGGGCGTTCGCGTGGCGGACCAAGGGCCGCGACGCCGAGGTGATCCGCCGGCTCGCGACCGACCCGCACGCGCCCGACGAGTTCCGCTGCAACGGCGTCGTCCGCAACGTCGACGAGTTCTACGCCGCCTACGACGTGCAGCCGGGCGACGCGCTCTACCTGGCCCCGGCGGACCGGGTCCGCATCTGGTGACGCCCGACGCCCGATCAGGGCGGCCCAGTCAGCAGCCCGGTCAGGGCAGCTCGCGCCAGGCGGCCCTCGCGAGCTGGAAGCCGACGCCGTCCTTGCTGGTGCAGGTCACGCCGTCCGTCGCGCTCGTGCACGTGTAGCGGCCGATCGTCGCGGCGGAGCCGTACTCGAGCACCGCGACGTCGTCGCCCGCGACGGCCGGCCCGGGGCCGTTCACGCAGTCGAACTCGAACCCTCGCTTGTTGAGCACGAGCACGTGGCCGGTCTCCCCCGCGCAGCCGGCGACGACGGGCTCCGCGTACGTGATGCTTGCGATCGTGCAGGTCACGCCCGAGCGCGCCATGATGCACGCGATGTTGCCGCTGGGCAGCCGGAACGAGATCGGCTTCGTCGAGGGCGCGGTCGCCCCGGCCGTGGAGCTCGGGGCCAGCGGACCGGCGACCGAGGGCACGCCCTCCGGCGCCGCCCCGCCACCCCCGGACAGCACCCGTGCGGCCAGCAGCACGACGAAGGTGGCGACGAGCACGGCGTCGGCGGCGAACCAACCCCGGATCGTGCGCGTCGATGCCATCTCGTCGTCCTTCTCGTGCTCACCTGCCGGGCCGGTCGGTGCGCCGGCCCGGAACAGCATCACACGGGAGGAACCGGACGATCCACCCGGCGAGGTCAGGCGAACGACGGTCCGGCGGTGCGCGTGCGCTTGAGCTCGTAGAAGCCCGGCACGCGCGTCATCGCCACGAGCCCGTCGAACAGGTCGAGCGCCGCCTGGCCGGTCGGAGCGGGCGTCACGACGGGCCCGAAGTAGCCGACGCCGTCGATCGCGACGACGGGCGTGCCCACCTCGGCGCCGACGAGCGCGATCGCCTCGCCGTGCGACGCGCGCAGCAGGTCGTCGACCTCGTCGGTCCCGCCCACGGCGGCGAGCTCGGGCGGCAGGCCGACGTCGGCGAGCGACTCGGCGATGATCGCGTCCGTGTCGCTGCGGCCGCCGGGGTGCCGACGCGTGCCCATCGCGTCGTAGAGCGGCTTGAGGACCTTGTCCCCGTGGTCGCGGGCCGCCGCGACCAGCACGCGCACGGGCGCCCAGCCCTCGCTCATCAGCCGCTGGTAGCGCTCCGGCAGGTCGTCACGGCCCTCGTTGAGCACCGACAGGCTCATCACGTGCCACCGCACGTCGAGATCGCGGTGCGCGGCCACCTCGTCGATCCAGCGCGACGTCATCCACGCCCAGGGGCAGGCGGGGTCGAACCAGAAGTCGACGACGGTGGGGGCGGGCGTGCTCGTCGTGGTCACAGGTGTCTCCGTCCGGCTGGCGTACGCCCCCTCGTCGGGGCCGACTGTCATGCGGACGCAATCGCGGTCGGCGCCGCGGCATTCCCGCCCGTCCGATATGCGGACGGATCGGCACGGGCCCGCGTGCGATGATCGGGCGGGCATCCGCGACCCGGGTGCCGACCTGAGTCGAAGGAGTGGTCGTGCCCGCCGAGAACCTCACCCGAGCCGAGGCGCGCGAGCGCGCCGCGACCGTCGCGACGCACGCGTACGACGTCACGCTCGACCTGACGACGGGTCCGACGACGTTCACGTCGCGCACCGTGGCGACGTTCTCGGCGACGCCCGGTGCGAGCACGTTCGTCGATCTCATCGCCCCGACGGTGCACGAGATCACGCTGAACGGCCGCGCGATCGACCCGGCGACGGCGTTCGCGGAGTCGCGCATCGCGCTCACGGACCTGGCCGCGGACAACGAGCTCGTCGTGGTGGCCGACTGCGCCTACATGAACACGGGCGAGGGCCTGCACCGGTTCGTCGACCCGGTGGACGACGAGGTCTACCTGTACTCGCAGTTCGAGGTCGCGGACTCGCGCCGCATGTTCGCGGTGTTCGAGCAGCCCGACCTCAAGGCGACCTTCACGTTCACGGTGACCGCGCCGGCGCACTGGGTCGTCGTCTCGAACTACCCGCAGTCGGGCGACCCGGTCCCGGTGCCCGGCGGCGTCAACCGCAACGGCGGCCGTGACGAGGGCACCGCGACGTGGACGTTCGAGACGACGCCGCGCCTCGCGTCGTACGTCACCGCCGTCGTGGCCGGGCCGTACCACCACGAGCACTCCGCGCTGACGAGCTCGGACGGTCGCGAGATCCCGCTGGGCGTGTACTGCCGAGGTTCGCTCGCCGAGTACCTCGACACCGACGAGATCCTCGACGTCACGCGCCGCGGCTTCGCGTTCTACGAGGAGAAGTTCGACCACCCGTACCCGTTCGCCAAGTACGACCAGCTCTTCGTCCCCGAGTTCAACGCGGGCGCGATGGAGAACGCCGGCGCGGTGACCTACCTCGAGTCCTACGTCTTCCGCTCCAAGGTCCCCGAGGCGACCGTCGAGCGCCGTGCGGTGACGATCCTGCACGAGCTCGCCCACATGTGGTTCGGCGACCTCGTGACGATGCGCTGGTGGGACGACCTGTGGCTCAACGAGTCGTTCGCGGAGTACGCCTCCACGCTCGCGACCGCCCAGGCGACGCGCTGGACGAGCGCGTGGACCACGTTCTCCTCGCTCGAGAAGTCGTGGGCCTACCGCCAGGACCAGCTCCCCTCGACGCACCCGATCGTCGCGGACATGCGCGACCTCGAGGACGTCGCGGTCAACTTCGACGGCATCACGTACGCCAAGGGCGCGAGCGTGCTCAAGCAGCTCGTCGCGTGGGTCGGCCAGGACGAGTTCTTCGCCGGCGTGCGCGCGTACTTCGCGAAGCACGCATGGGACAACACCGAGCTGCGGGACCTGCTCGTCGAGCTCGAGGCGACCTCGGGTCGCGAGCTCGCGCCGTGGTCCGCGCTGTGGCTCGAGCAGGCCGGTGTCACGCTGCTGCGCCCGCAGCTCGAGGTCGACGAGGACGGCGTCATCACCGGGCTCACCGTGCACCAGGAGGCGCCTGACGCCTACCCGGTGCTCCGGCCGCACCGCCTCGCGATCGGCGGGTACGACGTGGCGGACGGTCGCCTCGTGCGCACCGTGCACGTCGAGCTCGACGTGGACGGTGAGGTGACCGACGTCCCCGAGCTGGTCGGCGTGCGACGCCCGCTGCTGCTGCTCGTGAACGACGACGACCTGGCCTACGCCAAGGTCCGGCTCGACGAGGAGTCGATGGCCGCGGCGATCGAGCACCTCTCGGCGTTCGACGAGTCCCTGCCGCGGACGCTGATCTGGGCGGCCGCCTGGGACGCGACCCGCGACGGCGAGACCCCGGGACGCGACTTCGTCGACCTCGTGCTGCACAACATCGCGCACGAGACCGACTCCACAGTCGTCCTGGTGCTGCTGCGCCAGCTCGCGACGACGCTCGACCTGTACGTCGCACCCGAGCACCGCGCCGCGACGGCGAGCGCCGCCGCCGACCGGCTGCTCGAGCTCGCGCGGACGGTCCCGGCGGGTTCCGACTCCCAGCTCCAGCTCGTCAAGGCGTTCGCGGCCCGCGCCGCCACGCCCGCGCAGCTCGACGCGGTGGCCGACCTGCTGGACGGGCGCGCCATGCTCGAGGGCCTGAGCATCGACACCGACCTGCGATGGGAGCTGCTGACCTCGCTCGTCGCGGGCGGTCGCAGCGGCATCGACCAGATCGCCGCCCAGCTCGCGGCCGACGCGACGGCCACGGGCGAGCGCGCCGCGGCGCAGGCTCGCGCCGCGGTCCCGACCGCCGAGGCCAAGGACGCCGCCTGGACCGTCGCGGTCGAGGGCGACCTGCCCAACGCCATCCAGACCGCCACGATCGCCGGGTTCGGCCGCGTGCACGACCGCGCGCTGCTGCGCCCGTTCGTCGAGCGCTACTTCGCCTGCATCGAGCGGGTCTGGGCGGACCGGACGAGCGAGATCGCGCAGAACGTCGTCGTCGGCACATACCCCACGCTGCTCGCGGACGACGAGCACGCCGACGTCGTCGCCGCGACGCGGGCCTGGCTCACCGCGCACGAGGACGCGCCCGCGGCGCTGCGACGCCTGGTCGTCGAGTCGCTCGACGGCGTCGAGCGCGCGCTCACGGCCCAGCAGACCGACCGCTCCCGCTGACCCACGCGCCCCTTCGCCGACATCGCGATCGTGCGAGGGAATGGCCACGATTCCTGGCCGATCCTTCGCACGATCGCTGGTCAGGGCGGTGGGTGGATGCGGGTCAGGGTTGGGAGGCGTCGGCCAGGAGGACGACCGCTGCGGCGGGGTCTTGCTGGTGGTGCCAGACGACGGCCGGGTCGCCCTGCTCCGGCAGGAGGCGGCGGGTCAGCGTCACCCGACCGGCCCAGCGGCGGCCGTCGCGCGTGGTCACCTCGACCCACGCATGGTCGCCGGGACGCGCACGGCGCTGCCGCTGCGCGCTCGAGACGTCGGTGACGCGCGCCGGGACCGCGACGTGCGCGGCGCCGAGCGCCTCGAGGCGCGGCCAGGCCGTGACCCGCGCCCGCACCGCCTGCAGCGCGCGCAACCCGCCCAGGGCGGTCACCGCGACGACGACGATCGCGACCACGCGCCAGCCGCCCGGCGCGAGCAGCGCGGCGAGCGCGACGAGCACCGCGAACCCGACGAGCACCACCACGAGCGCCGCCACCCGTCGACGGGCGACGGCGACCGCGAGCCGCCCGGGCCGGGCCGCCTCGAGCGTCGCGGCCGGGAACGTCGCGACGAGCGCGCTCGTCGACGGCGGCAGCGGGCGGGCCAGCTCGTCGGGCGCGACGGCGGCGACGAGGACCGGCGTGGCGGTCACGGGCGCGACGCGGGTCAGGAGTCGAGCACGGCGGCGAGGCTGCGCAGCCGGGCGTTGCCGAACAGGTCGTCGACGAGCACGACCTGGCCGGTCGAGTCGCCGAGCGGCACCTTCCAGTTGGGGTACTCCTGGTCGGTGCCCGGCTGGTTCTGCGCGCGGCGCTCCCCCACGGCGTCGACCAGCGCGACGGCGATCAGCGCGGCGGGCGTGGCCATGACGTAGCGGTGCAGCGCCTCGACGACCTCCCGCTCCGTGGGGTCGTCGGGCAGCAGACCGCGCGAGCGCAGCGCGGCGAGCATCCGGTCGCGTTCGGCGTCGGCCTCCCGGCGCACGACCGCCACCGGGTCGGTGAGCAGCCCCAGCCGTTCCCGGATCGCGACGTGCTCTCCCGCGAGGTAGCCCGCGGTGGGCGGCAGGTCGTGCGTCGTCACGGTCGCGAGCACGAGGTGGCGGTAGTGCTCGGGCGCCAGCGGTGCGCCCGTGTGGTCCTGCTCGAACCACAGCACGGACGTGCCCAGGATGCCGCGCGACGACAGGTAGTCGCGCACCCACGGCTCGACGGTGCCGAGGTCCTCGCCGATCACCACGGCGCCGGCGCGGTGCGCCTCGAGCGCGAGGATCCCGACGAGCGCCTCGTGGTCGTAGCGCACGTAGGCGCCCTGGTCGGAGTCCACGCCCTCCGGGATCCACCACAGCCGGAACAGCCCGATGACGTGGTCGATGCGGATCGCGCCTGCGTGCCGCAGCACCGTGCGCAGCATGTCCCGGTACGGCTTGTACGCGGCGCGTGCGAGCTCGTCGGGCCGCCACGGCGGCTGCGACCAGTTCTGGCCCTGCTGGTTGTACATGTCGGGCGGCGCGCCGACGGTCGCGCCGCGCGCGAGCACGTCGCCCAGCGACCACACGTCCGCGCCGAGCGGGTGCACGCCGACCGCGAGGTCCTGCATGATCCCGAGCGCCATGCCGCCCTCGAGCGCGGCGCGCTGCGCGGCGCCGAGCTGCTCGTCGGCGACCCACTGCAGCCACGTGTGGAACGCGACGCGGTCGGCGAGCAGCACCCGTTCCGCGGCCACTGCGGCCGAGGCCGGGTCGCCCAGCTCGGGCGGGATCGTCTCGGCGCCGTACTTCTCGGCGAGCGCGCACCACAGCGCGAACGTGGACAACCCGCTGCCCTGCTCCTCGACGAACGCCTCGAACGCGGCCTGTCGTGCCGCGGACCGCGGCACCGCGAACACGACCTCGAGCGCGGCGCGCTTGGCCGTCCAGGCGGCGTCACGGTCGATCGGACCGGGGTCGAGGTCGAGCGCGAGGACGGGCTCGGCGGACCACTCGAGCAGCGAGCGGTCGGCCGAGGACAGGTAGGCCGCCTCGGGCACCGCCTCGGGCCGCACGTAGACGGGGTTGACGAAGCGCCGCGTCGTCGGCAGGTACGGCGAGGGCGTCATCGGCGCGGCGGGCTCGGCCGCGTGCAACGGGTTGATGAGCAGGAAGTCGGCGCCCGTCTCGTGACCGGCCATCCACCCGAGGTCCGCGAGGTCGACGAGGTCCCCGATGCCCCACGAGCGCCGCGAGCGCACCGAGTAGAGCTGCGCCATGTAGCCCCACGCGCGGCCGGTGCGCAGTCGCTCGGGCAGCTCGAGCCGGTCCGGGGTCACCACGACCGTCGCCCGCCCGTTCGCGCTCGGGCCTGCGGCCTCGACCGTGTGCCAGCCCAGCGGCAGGTCCGCGGGCAGCCAGAAGGTCGCGCGCCCGACGAGCCTGCCGTCGACGGTCCGGGGCTCGACGTACACGTCGGCCTGCGCCAGGTCGCGTCGCCCGCCGCCCGTCTCGGGGTCCAGGTCGAGCACCACGGAGACCGGGTCGCCGTGCGTGACGTGCACCGGCAGGTGCGCACCCTGCCCGGCGCGCACGACGACGACCGGGGGCAGCACCCGGCGCCACGGCGAGTCCTCGACGTGCGCCAGCGCCACGTCGATCCGCTCGCGCGAGGACGCGTCCACACCGAGCGCCGCGAGCACCGCGCGCAGCGTCCAGGCGCTCGCGCGACGCAGGTCGCCATGGAAGCCCCAGTGGTCGGGAACGACGCCGTAGGCAGCCGCGAGGCGCAGCAGGGCGTCCGAGGGTGCCTCGTCGCTGGGAAGGGGTGTGCCGTCGACCACGGTCCGATCCTGCCAGAGCGCAGGCCCCGCAGCTGTGACGTCGGTCCGGGGTGCCGCGGCCAGTCGCGCCGCTCTCGTCGTAGCCTTGCGGACCATGACGGCGACCACGCCCCACCCACCCATGCCGACGAACGCGCCCGACTACCCGCGGGCGCCCCGCACCGAGCTCGTCGAGGACCTGCACGGCCGGATCGTCGCCGACCCGTACCGGACGCTGGAGGACGCGAGCGACCCGGCGACGCAGGCCTGGTCCGCCGCGCAGGACGACCTGTACGCCCAGGCCCTCGCGACGACCCGCGAACGCGCCGCCGGCACGCCGTTCGAGACCGAGCGCCTCACGGCGCGGCTGCGCGAGCTGCTCGGCGCCGGGTTCGTCGGGGCCCCCGCGTGGCGCGGTGAGCGCCGGTTCTTCTCCCGGCGCGCCGGCGACCAGGAGCACGCGGTCGTCGTCGTGGCCGAACCCGGTCCGGACGGCGAGGTCGAGCGGGTCCTGATCGACCCTATGGCGCTCGACCCGAGCGGCACCACGACGCTGGACGCGTGGCAGCCGTCCAAGGAGGGCGACCTGCTCGCCTACCAGGTCTCCACCGGCGGCACCGAGGAGTCGGTGCTGCGGGTGCTCGACGTCGCGACCGGCGAGGTCGTCGACGGCCCGATCGACCGGGCGCGCTACTCGCCCGTCGCGTGGGTCCCGGGCGGCGCGTCGTACTACTACGTCCGGCGGCTGGCCCCCGAGCTCGTGCCCGACGACGAGGCGCAGTACCACCGGCGCGTCTGGCTGCACCGCGTGGGCACCGACCCGGCCACCGACGTCGAGGTGTTCGGCGCGGGCCTCGAGACGACGAACTACTACGGCGTCTCGGTGTCGCGCGACGGGCGCTGGCTGCTCGTGTCGGCGTCCGCCGGGACCGCGCCGCGCACGGACGTCTGGATCGGCGACCTGGCGGCCGGGCCGCGCGGGGCCGACGAGGTCGACGGCGTCCCGCCGCTGCGCGAGGTCGTCGTCGGGCTCGACGCCGAGACGGGTGCATGGGTCGGTCGCGACGGGCTGCTCTACCTGCACACCGACCTCGAGGCGCCGCGCGGGCGGCTGTGCGTGACCACGCCCGACGAACCCGGCGTGGAGCACTGGCGCACGCTCGTCGCCCAGGACGAGGACGCCGTGCTGCAGGGCGTCGCGATCCTCGACGACGGCTCGTCCACGCAGGCGGAGCTGCTGCTCGCGACGTGGCGGCGGCACAGCGTCTCGTCGGTCACCGCGCACGACCCGCGCACCGGTGCACCCGTCGCGGGGCCGCTGCCGGCACTGCCCGGACTGGGCTCCGTGTCCGGGCTGGTCACGCGCCCCGAGGGCGGGCGTGAGGTCTGGTTCTCCTACACCGACCACGTCACCGTGCCGTCGGTGCACCGCTTCGACGCGGCCACGGGCACGACCACGCTGTGGGCCGCTCCCCCGGGTGCGGTCGCGCGGGTGCCGGACGTGCGCGTCGCGCAGATCGAGGTCACCAGCCCCGACGGCACGACGGTGCGCGCGTTCGTCGTCGCCCGTGCGGACGCGCTCGACGACGACGGCCGGCCGACCGCACCCGCGCCGACGGTCCTGTACGGCTACGGCGGCTTCCAGATCTCGCTCGACCCGGCGTACTCCGCGACGACGCTCGCGTGGGTCGAGGCCGGGGGCGTGTACGTCGTCGCGAACCTGCGCGGCGGCGGCGAGGAGGGCGAGCAGTGGCACCGCGACGGGATGCGCGCACACAAGCAGAACGTGTTCGACGACTTCCATGCGGTCGCGCAGCACCTCGTCGACGCGGGCTGGACCACACCCGATCGGCTCGCGTGCTGGGGCGGCTCGAACGGCGGGCTGCTCGTCGGCGCCGCCGTGACCCAACGCCCGGACCTGTTCGCGGCCGCGGTGTGCTCGGCTCCGCTGCTCGACATGGTGCGCTACCAGCGCTTCGGCCTCGGCGTGACGTGGACCGAGGAGTACGGCGACGCGGACGTGCCCACCGAGCTCGACTGGCTGCTCGGCTACTCGCCGTACCACCGCGTGGTCGACGGGACCGCCTACCCCGCCGTGCTGTTCACGGTGTTCGAGGGTGACACGCGTGTCGACCCGCTGCACGCGCGCAAGCTCGCCGCGGCGCTGCAGCACGCGACCTCGTCGGACCGGCCCGTGCTGATCCGCCGCGAGACGGGCGTCGGGCACGGCGGACGCTCGCTGACCCGCTCGATCGGGCTGACCGTCGAGCAGCTCCAGGTCGTCGCGCACGGGACGGGGCTCGCACCGTGACCGCGCCCTCCCCGACACCGACCGACCCCGAGCTCCTTCCCGACGACCTGTCGTCCCCCGGTTCGTGGTGGGAGTGGTTCATCGGGACGCCGCTGCGGATCGCGCTGATCGTCGTCATCAGCGCGATCGCGCTCGCTCTGGTGCGCACCGCGATCCGGCGGATCACCGACCACGTCGCCGAGGGCACCTCGACCGTGCAGAAGCTGGGCGAGATCCCGGTGGGCGCCGCGCTCATCAAGGCCGACCCGGTCGCGACCGCGCGCCGCGCGCAGCGGGCCCGCACGCTCGGGTCGGTGCTGCGTTCGACCGCGTCGATCGTCGTCGGCGGGATCGCGTTCTTCCTCGTGCTCGACCAGCTCGGCATCAACCTGGCGCCGTTCATCGCGTCCGTCGGCATCGTCGGCGTCGCGCTCGGTTTCGGCGCGCAGAGCCTCGTGAAGGACTTCCTCACGGGCACGTTCATGCTGCTCGAGGACCAGTACGGCGTGGGCGACGTCGTCGACGTCGGTCCCGCGGTCGGCACGGTCGAGGCGGTGACGCTGCGCGTCACGAAGGTCCGCGACGCCGAGGGCACGCTGTGGCACGTGCCCAACGGCACGATGGTCCGCGTCGGCAACAAGACGCAGGGCTGGTCGTACGCGACCGTCGAGCTCGAGGTCGACTACTTCGCGGACCTCGACGAGGTGCGTCGCGTGCTGACGGAGGTGGCCGCGGCCGTCGCGGCGGACCCGACGACCGGAGCGGCCGTCGACGGCGAGCCGACCGTCACCGGGATCGAGAAGCTCACCGCGGACGGCGTGACGATGCGCGTGCGGGTGCGTTCGACGCCGGCCCGGCAGTGGGAGGTGGCGCGTGCACTGCGGAGCGCGGCGCGCACCGCGCTCGAGGAGGCCGGCATCCCGCTCGCGGGGCAGCGCGACGCGCTCACGGCGCACCTCGGACGAACCGCAGCACCTGAGCCGGGCGCACCTGAGCCGGCAGCGCCCGAGACGACAGCGCCCGAGACGACAGCGCCCGCGCCCCTGTCGCTCGACACGACGGAGCCTGCGCCCGCGGCGCCCGAGCGTGCAGCGTCGGACGAGAGCTGAGCCGGTTCAGCGCAGCGAGTCGAGCTCCGCGGCGAGGTGGTCGGCCTCGGGGCCGACGATCACCTGCACGATGCGGCCCGAGCGGACCACCCCGAACGCGCCCGAAGCCTTGAGCGCGGCCTCGTCGACCAGCTGGGCGTCGCCCACCTCGACGCGCAGCCGCGTGATGCACGGCTCGAGGTCGACAACGTTGGTGTCGCCTCCCAGGGCGGCGAGGATCTGCTCTGCCTTGCTCATGAACTCTCCAGCGAGCCGGGCGCGACCCGGTCGTCGCACGCGTCAAGGGTAACCCGCATCACACGTGCTCTGGTGGCGGGACCCCGCGCACAGGCGGGAGACTCAGGGCACGCGACAAGGAGGTCAGCCGTGTCCTCGCACGTCCCCCCGCAGCCCCCGACGACGAACACGCCGACGCTCGTGCACGGCATCGGCGTCAGCCCAGGGCGCGTCGCCGCCCCCGCGGTCCTCATGCCCCCGCCGGTGCCCGAACCCCCGTCGGGCCGTCGGCTCGCGCCGGGCGCCGACCACGTCGCCGCCGCGGCGCGCATCGAGGAGGCGTCGCGCCGGGTCCGGACCGCGCTCGACGCCGCGGCCGACCGCGCACAGGGCGACGCCGCCGACGTGCTGCACGCGACCGCCGCGATCGCGTCGGACCCGACGCTCGTCGCCGACGCGACGCAGCGCGTGCACGACGAGAGCCTCGTCCCCGAACGCGCCGTGTGGGAGGCCGCCGCCGAGGTCGCGACCCAGTTCGAGGCGCTCGGCGGCGTGTTCGCCGAACGCGTGCGCGACATCGCCGACGTGCGCGACCGGCTCGTGGCCGAGCTCACCGGACGGCCCGCCCCGGGTGTGCCCGAGCGCAGCGAGCCGTTCGTGCTCGTCGCGCCCGACCTGGCCCCGGCAATCGTCGCGACGCTCGACACCACCGCGGTCCTGGGGATCGCGACCGCCGAGGGCGGCCCGACCGCGCACACCGCGATCCTGGCGCGCTCGCGCGGCATCCCGGCCGTGGTCGCCGCGCACGGCCTCGAGCCCCTGGTCACCGAGGGCGTGCTCGTGCTGCTGGACGGCGGCGCGGGCACGGTCGTCGTGCACCCCGACCCGGCAGCGGTCGAGGCGGCGCGCGCGAGCGCGTCGCAGGTGCGCACGTTCGACGGCGACGGCCGCACGGCCGACGGGCACCGGGTCGAGCTTCTCGCGAACATCGGCGCGCCGGGCGACGCGGCACAGGCCGCCGCCGCCGGGGCACAGGGCGTCGGGCTGTTCCGCACGGAGTTCGTGTACCTCGACCGCGACGAGGCGCCCACGCCCGACGAGCAGGTCGCCGACTACCGCGCCGTGCTCGCCGCGTTCCCGGGGCGCAAGGTCGTCATCCGCACGCTCGACGCGGGTGCCGACAAGCCGCTGCCCTTCCTCGCCGGCGCCCCCGAGGCCAACCCCGCGCTCGGCGTGCGCGGGCTGCGCACCGCGGTCGCCCACCCCGAGGTGCTCGACGCGCAGCTGCGCGCGATCGCGGCGGCCGCGGCGGCGGAGTCCGCGGACGTGTGGGTCATGGCGCCGATGGTCTCGACGGTCGACGAGGCGCAGGAGTTCGTCGAACGCTGCGCGCGGCACGGCCTGAGCACCGCCGGCGTGATGGTCGAGGTGCCCAGCGCCGCGCTGCTCGCGGACCGGGTGCTCGCGCACGCCGCGTTCGCGAGCATCGGCACCAACGACCTCACGCAGTACACGATGGCGGCCGACCGGCTGCTCGGCTCGGTCGCGGGCCTGTCCGACGCGTGGCAGCCCGCGGTGCTGCGCCTGGTCGCCGAGACGTGCCGGGGTGGCGCCCAGCAGGGACGTCCGGTCGGCGTGTGCGGCGAGGCCGCCGCGGTGCCGGCGCTGGCCGTCGTGCTCGTCGGGCTCGGCGTCTCGTCGTTGTCGATGACGCCCCGCGCGCTCGCGGACGTCGCGGCGGTGCTCGCGAGCACCACGCTCGACGAGTGCCGCCGGCTCGCGGCACTCGCGCTCGCGGCCTCGTCGGCCCGCGACGCGCGCGAGACGGTGCGTGCGGCCCTGCCGGTGCTTGCCGAGCTCGGCCTGTGACCTGCCGCTCGAGCCGGGCGCCGCGCGTGTGAGGATGGGCGCCGTGACCGACTCGTTCTACGACGCCGTGGGCGGCCACGCGACCTTCGTCGCCCTGGTCGACGCGTTCTACCGGGGTGTCGCCCAGGATCCGGTGCTTCGCGAGATGTACCCGGAGGAGGATCTGGCCCCCGCGGCCGAGCGCCTCACGATGTTCCTCGAGCAGTACTGGGGCGGCCCGACGACGTACAGCGACCAGCGCGGCCACCCGCGCTTGCGCATGCGGCACGCGCCGTACAAGGTCAACCCCGACGCCCGGGACCGTTGGCTCGCGCACATGCGCGTCGCGGTGGACGAGGTCGACCTCGCGCCGCTGCAGCGTGCCGAGCTGTGGGACTACCTCGAGCGCGCGGCGCACTCGATGCTCAACACCTTCGAGGACTGACATGTCGAACACGGACGCATGACGGACCAGCCCGACCGGATGGCTCCGGTGCTCGACGTGCTCCGCCTCGAGCACGACCCCGCCACCCCCGACGTGTTCCAGGGCCGCAGCCTGCCCCAGCCCAACGGCCGCGTGTTCGGCGGCCAGGTCCTCGCGCAGGCGCTGCTCGCCGCCGGTGCGACCGTCGCCGAGGACCGGCTCCCGCACTCGCTGCACGGCTACTTCCTGCGCGCGGGGGTGATCGAGCAGCCCATCACGTTCGCGGTCGAGCGGTTGCGTGACGGACGCTCGTTCACCGCCCGGCGCACGCACGCTCTGCAGGACGGCGTGCCGATCCTGTCGATGATCACGTCGTTCCAGGAGCGTCAGGACGGCATCGAGTACGCCGACCCGATCCCCGAGGGCATCCCCGGCCCGGACGAGCTGCGCAGCGCGTTCGACATCCTGGGCCCGATCGACCACCCGGTCGCGAAGTTCTGGACGCAGGAGGCCGCGTTCGACGTCCGGCACGTCGACGGTGCGCTGTACCTGGGACCCGCGCGCGTGCGCTCGGGCCGCCAGGCGGTGTGGTTCCGCGCGCTCGCCCCGCTGCCCGACGACCAGCTCCTGCACCGCGCGCTGCTCGCCTACGCGTGCGACCAGGTCATGCTCGAGCCCGTGCTGCGCCGCTCCGGGGCGTCGTGGGTGTCGCGCGGCCTGTCGATCGCGAGCCTCGACCACGGGATGTGGTGGCACCGCGATGTACGGGTCGACGACTGGCTCCTGTACATCCAGTCGACGCCGAGCGCGCAGGGCGGTCGCGGCCTCGGTGCGGCACGCGTGTTCAGCCAGGACGGCACGCTCGTCGCGTCTGTCGCGCAGGAGGGGATGGTCCGCGTCCCGGACTGACCCGACGACACGCCCGACGACACACGCCCGACGACACACGTCCCGCCCGACGCGCGAGGCGTGCACCCGTCGTCCATGATGGCCCGCATGCCCCGACGCGCCACGACCGTCCGAGCCGTCCTCGTCGCCGTCGCGCTCGTCGCGTGGCTCGCGATCGGCGCGGTCGGCGGCCAGGCGCAGGGCCAGCTCTCGAGCGTGCAGTCGAACGACGCCGCGGCCTTCCTGCCGTCGTCGTCCGAGTCGACGCTCGCCGCCGAGGCGAGCCGCGCGTTCGTCGAGGACGCCGCGCTGCCCGCGCTCGTCGTGCTCACCACGGCGGACGGCTCCCCGGTCACCGCCGAGCAGACCGCCGCGGTGACCGAGGTCGCGCACCAGGTCCCCGCGCGGGTGGCCGCGGGCACGGACGCGACGTGGGCCGACTACCTGCTGGGCGACCCCGTCGTCGTGCCCTCCGAGGACGGCCTCGCGCTCATGGTCGTCTACCAGCTCGACGCCGATCGCGCCGACGAGCGGATCGGCGAGGACGCGGTCACCGTGCTGTTCGTCGAGGACGTGCGCACCACGTTCGCCGAAGGCCTGGGTGCGACCGCCGACGGGACGGGCGAGCTCGGCCTGCACGCGTGGGTCACCGGGCCCGCCGGGTTCGTCGCGGACCTGGTCTCGGCGTTCGCGGGGATCGACGGTCTGCTGCTGCTGGTCGCGCTCGTGGCGGTGCTGCTCATCCTCGTGATCGTGTACCGCTCGCCGCTGCTGCCCGTCGTCGTGCTGCTCGTCGCGGTGTTCGCGCTGAGCCTGGCGGGCCTGGTGGTCTACCACCTCGCGGACGCGGACGTGATCTTCCTCAACGGCCAGGCACAGGGCATCCTGTCGATCCTCGTCGTCGGCGCGAGCGTGGACTACGCGTTGCTGCTCGTCGCCCGCTACCGCGAGGAGCTGCGCCACCACGCGCACCCCGCGGAGGCGATGCGGCGCGCCTGGCGGGCGTGCCTCGGACCGATCGGGGCCTCCGCGGGCACGGTGATCGCCGGGGTGCTGTGCCTGCTGCTGTCGGAACTCGGCTCGAACCGCGCGCTCGGGCCCGTCGCGGCCGTCGGGATCGCGTCGGCGTTCCTCGCGGTGCTCACGTTGCTGCCCGCGCTCCTGCTCGTCGGCGGGCGGTGGTCGCGCTTCTACTTCTGGCCGCGCGTGCCGCACGCCGCACCCGCGGCCGATCGCGATGCCGATCCCGACGAGGGTGCGCACGCGCCGACGTCCGACGAGACCGGCGCGTGGTGGCGGCTCGCCCGGTGGGTCGCACGGCACGCCCGGAAGGTCTGGATCGCCACGGCGGCGCTGCTGCTCGTCGCCGCGGCCTTCCTGCCGACGTTCGACGCGTCCGGCACGAGCCAGTCGGAGATCTTCCGCACCGACGTCGACGCCGTCGCCGGCGAGGAGGTGCTCGCCGCGCACTTCCCCGCGGGCGCCGTGCAGCCCGTGACGATCGTCGTGCCGGTCGACCAGGCGGACGCGGCCGCCGATGCCGCCGCCGCCGTCCCGGGAGTGGACGCCGTGGTGCCGTACACGGGCAGCGCCGGCGGCGCATCGACCGGCGCACCCGTCGACCCGGAGGCCGAGCCGCTCGTCGTGGACGGTCAGGTGCGCCTCGACGTCACGACGAGCGCGCCGTCGGACTCGCTCGAGGCGCAGGACACCGTCCGCGCGATCCGCGAGGAGGTGCACGCCGTGGCGCCCGACGCGCTGGTGGGCGGCGCCGCCGCCGAGCAGGTCGACACGGTCGCCGCCGCGCAGCACGACCTGCGCGTGATCGTCCCGACCGTGCTCGCGGTGATCGTCGTGATCCTCATGCTGCTGCTGCGCTCGGTCGTCGCCGCGGGCCTGCTGCTCGCCGCCAACGTCCTGTCGTACGCGGCGACCATCGGCGTCGCGGCGATCGCGTTCGACGCCTTCGGCCTGCCCGGCGCCGACCCGACCGTGCCGCTGTTCGGCTTCGTCTTCCTCGTCGCGCTCGGGGTGGACTACTCGATCTTCCTCATGACGCGCGTGCGGGAGGAGTCCGCCCGCATCGGGACGAGACGCGGCGTGGTCGCGGGGCTCGCGGTCACCGGCGGGGTGATCACGTCCGCGGGCGTCGTGCTCGCGACGACGTTCGCCGCACTCGTCGTCATCCCGCTGCTGTTCCTCGTGCAGATCGCGTTCATCGTGGCGTTCGGCGTGCTGCTCGACACCTTCGTCGTGCGCAGCCTGCTCGTCCCCGCCGTGGTGCACGACCTGGACGCGCGCACCTGGTGGCCGTCCCGCCTCGCCCCGCGCGTGAGCCCGCCCCGGCACGGCTCGCGCCAGACCTCGGACTAGATGCCCAGCTGGTAGACGCCCCAGTAGGCCGCCACGACGAGCAGGACGCTCGCGGCGACGACGACGAGCCCGTAGGCGACCTTGCGCACGATGCCGGGCGCGATCGGCACGCCCTCGGCACCGGCGCGGCGGGACGCCCGCAGCAGGACCACGACCGCCACCACGGCCACGATCCCGACGAGCCGGACCGCGATCCAGCCGCCCTTGACCACCCAGTCGTTGTGCGCGTAGTCGAGCGCGAGGCGCGCGATCGCGATGATGTACCAGACCAGCCCCACGATGACACCGACCGCACCGATGCCGACGACCGCCAGCGACTCGGGCACGCCGCGCGCGAACCGGTTCCGTGGGGCCCGGCTGCCGGGCCGCACGCGCACCAGCTCGACGCCGCGCGCGCCGACCATGAGCACGCCCGCGAGCGCGACGAGCGCGCATGCGACGGCGACGGTGCCGGCCACGAGGTCGCCGTCGCGCATCCAGCGCGGCTCGGGCACGGGGGCTGCGAGGAACGCCTGCTGCGGCTGGTCGCCGGCGATCCTCGGCGCCGCACCCGCGGTCGCGGGCAGGCCGACGACCCACGAGGTCATGTCGTGCAGGAAGGCGGGCACGATCTCGCCGGCGACCTTGATCCCGTGCGTGGCGCCCTCGTAGTAGCGCACGGTGACGTCGTCGTTGCCGGCGATCGCGGTGTCGCGGATCACCAGCTCGGCGGCCTGGACGATCGGCATGGAGGCGTCACCCGTGCCGTAGACCATGAGCACGGGCTGGGTCATCTGGCGCTGGTAGGGCGTGACGTCGAAGTCGGCGTACGCGACGCCTCCGCCCGGCAGCGACATCCCGACCGCGCGCGGGATCGCGCGGAACACACCGTGCGGCACGCGGGTGTTGCGCAGGTAGTTGTCGGCCGCGAACGCGGCCTGCTCGCGCGGCGGGACGACGGGTGCGGACACGAGCACGACGAACGAGAGGTCCTGGTCCGCGGCGGCCATCACCGGCGCGATCCACGCGCCCTCGCTCTCGGCGTACAGGCCGATGTCGTCGGGGTCCACGCCGGGCCAGTCCCGCAGCACGTCGACCGAGCGCGCGTAGTCCGCGGCCATCGCGACGTAGTCCCGGTGCCGCAGGTCGTAGGTGTCCATCCGCTTGTTCGGCACGATCGTGACGACACCGGCCTGCGCGAGCCGGGCAGCCTGCTCGTAGAAGCCCTCCTCGTAGGTCCCGGTGCCGGCGCCGTGCAGGAACACGACACCGCGACGCGGCCAGGGAGCGCCGACCGGCTCGCTGACCTGGGCCTGGACGGTGGTCCCGTCGAGCTGCACCGTGACCACCGACGTGCGCACCGGGTACTCCTGCAGCGCGGGTGCGCCGCCGATCGCGGTGTCGGTCGTCTCGACCGTGAGCGGGTCGGTGAGCGGGACGGGGTCCCACTGCGGCCCGGTCACCGCGCCCAGGATCGCGAGCAGGACGACGCCGAGCACCGCGCCGGCGGCGACCCGGTACGGGCCCGTCAGCACGCCGTCGGGCGTCGCGCTACGCCTCCTGAGCACGTTCCCTCCCAGAACCTGACCTAGAACCCGAGCCGGCCGAGCTGCTTCGGATCACGTTGCCAGTCCTTGGCGACCTTCACGTGCAGGTCGAGGTAGACACGCGAGCCGAGCAGCGCCTCGATGCCGCGGCGCGCCTGGCTGCCGACGTCCCGCAGGCGGGCGCCGCCCTTGCCGATCACGATCGCCTTCTGGCTGTCGCGCTCGACGAACAGGTGCACCCGCACGTCCAGCATGGGGGGTGAGTCGGGCGATGTCTGCTCGCGCGGCACGATCTCGTCGACGACGACCGCCAGGGAGTGCGGCAGCTCGTCGCGCACGCCCTCGAGCGCGGCCTCGCGCACGAGCTCGGCGACCATGACCTCGTCGGGCTCGTCCGTGAGCTCACCGTCCGGGTACAGCGCGGGACCCTCCGGCAGGTGCCCGACGAGCACGTCGGCGAGCGTGTCGACCTGGTACCCGCCGAGCGCGGAGACCGGGACGATGTCCGCCCACCCGCCGAGCTGCTCGACCGTGAGCAGGTGCTCGAGCATCCGCTGCTTGGGCACGAGGTCGGCCTTGGTCACGACCGCGACGACCGGCGTGCTCACGCCGCCGCGCGCGAGCTCGGTGAGCTGCTCCGCGATGAACCGGTCACCCGGTCCGACCTTCTGGTCCGCGGGCAGGCAGAACCCGACGACGTCGACCTCGGAGAGCGTGTCCTTGACCAGCGCGTTGAGCCGCTCGCCGAGCAGCGTGCGCGGCCGGTGCAGTCCGGGGGTGTCGACGAGCACGAGCTGCGCGTCGGCGCGGTGCACGATGCCCCGCACCGCGTGCCGCGTGGTCTGCGGGCGGCCCGACGTGATCGCGACCTTCTGCCCGACGAGCGCGTTCGTGAGCGTCGACTTGCCCGCGTTCGGCCGGCCGACGAAGCACGCGAAGCCCGACCGGAAGCCGGCGGGTGCGGGGGTGGGGGTCATGTGCGTGCTCCGTGGTCGTCGCGTCGGGTGCGGTGCCGGTCGGCGGCCGCGGACTGCGGGGTGCCTTCGTGCTCGTCGTCGTGCTCTGCCGGGGTGGTCTGGCGGACCAGCAGGGTCGCGAGCCGCCGGCGACGGCCCTCGACACGTTCGGCCTGCAGGTGCAGACCGTGGATGTCGCCCTGCGAACCGGGTAGCGGAACCTTGCCCAGTGCCTTGGCGAGCAGGCCGCCGGCGCTGTCGACGTCCTCGTCGTCGACCTCGAGCCCGAACAGCTCGCCGAGCTCGTCGCGCCCCAGCCGCGCAGGGACACGGTACGTGCCGTCACCGAGGTCCTCGATCGTCGGGGCGCTCGGGTCGTGCTCGTCGGTGAGCTCACCGACGATCTCCTCGAGCGCGTCCTCGATCGTCACCAGACCCGAGATGCCGCCGTACTCGTCCACGACGAGCGCGAGGTGCGAGGCGCCGTCCTGCAGCTCGCGCAGCAGGTCGTCTACGGGCTTGGACTCGGGGACGAACACCGCGGGGCGCACGAGCGCGACCGCCGGCAGGTCGAGCACGCCCTCGTCGTCGTCGGACGCGCCCGTGGGCAGCCGGCGGACCAGGTCCTTGAGGTAGAGCACGCCCCGCACGTCGTCGACCGAGTCGCCGACGACGGGCACGCGCGAGAACCCCGAGCGCAGCAGGAGCGAGAGCACCTTGCGCAGCGGGGTGTCCTCGTGGGTCGTGACCATGTCGGTCCGCGGGACCATGACCTCGCGCGTGATCGTGTCGCCCAGCTCGAGCACCGAGCGGAACATCTCGCGCTCGTCGTCCTCGATCGCCTCGGACTCGCTGACGCGCTGCACCATGTCCCGCAGCTCGTCCTCGTCCTCGTCGGTCACGCCCCGGGCGGACGGCGTCGCGTGCCCGACCGGCCCCGCGAGCGCGACGACCCACGACAGCGGCCTGGCCAGCCGCGTGAGCGTGCCGACGGGGTGCCGGCGGCCGATCGTGCGCGGGCTCAGCCGCACGAGCAGGAACGCGACGAGCGCGCACAGCACGGTCGCGGCGAGCAGCACGCCCCACCACGGCAGGTCGGTCGCGGCGACCGTGATCGTCAGGCACACGGTCGCGACCATCTCGGCCAGCAGGCGCGCGAACGCGGCGGCGGAGGCGACCCGCTGCGGGTGCTCGGTGAGCCGCTGCACGCGCACCGCGGCCGGGTGGCGCTGCGCGACGAGCTCGGTCACGGCGGCGCGCGGGACGCGCAGCACCGCGACCTCACCCGCGGAGAACATCGCGGCTGCGGCGATGCCGAGCAGCGCGACCGCGACGAGCAGCGCGACCGGTACGTCGTTCACGCGGCGCCGCTCAGGACGCGCGCCCGGCGAGGAACGTGAGCAGGAGGCGGCGCTGCAGCGCGAACATCTCCTTCTCCTCCTCGGGCTCCGCGTGGTCGAAGCCGAGCAGGTGCAGGATGCCGTGCGTCGTCAGCAGGAGCAGCTCCTCGACGGTCGAGTGCCCGGCCGCCACCGCCTGCTGCGCGGCGACCTCGGGGCACAGCACGACGTCGCCGAGCAGGCCCGGTGGGGTCACCTCGCCCGCGCGGCCCGGACGCAGCTCGTCCATGGGGAACGAGAGCACGTCCGTGGGGCCCGGCTCGTCCATCCACTTGACGTGCAGGTCCGTCATCACGTCGGTCCCGACGAGCATGACCGACAGGTCCGTCTGCGGGTGCACGTGCATCTGGTCGAGCACGAACTGCGCGAGCGCCGCGAACTCGGCCTCGTCGACCTGGTACCCGGACTCGTTGTTGACCTCGATGCTCACTGCCGTCCGTCCCATCGCGAGTAGGCGTCGATGATGTCCCCGACGAGCCGGTGCCGCACCACGTCCGACGACGTGAGCCGGCAGAACGCGACGTCGTCGACGTCGCCCAGGATCTGCTCGACGACGCGCAGCCCCGACGTCGTGCCACCCGGCAGGTCGACCTGCGTGACGTCACCGGTCACGACGACCTTCGAGCCGAAGCCGAGGCGCGTGAGGAACATCTTCATCTGCTCGACGGTCGTGTTCTGCGCCTCGTCCAGCACGATGAACGAGTCGTTGAGCGTGCGACCGCGCATGTAGGCGAGCGGCGCGACCTCGATCGTGCCCGCCTCGAGCAGCCGCGGGATCGACTCGGGGTCCACCATGTCGTGCAGTGCGTCGTACAGCGGTCGCAGGTACGGGTCGATCTTCTCGGACAGCGTGCCGGGCAGGAAGCCGAGCCGCTCACCGGCCTCGACGGCCGGGCGTGTGAGCACGATGCGGTTGATCTGGCGCGCCTGCAGCGCCTGGACCGCCTTGGCCATCGCGAGGTACGTCTTGCCCGTGCCCGCGGGACCGATCCCGAACGTGACGGTGTTGCGGTCGATCGCGTCGACGTACTCCTTCTGCCCCGAGGTCTTGGGCCGGATCGTGCGCCCGCGCGTCGAGAGGATGTTGAACGTGAGCACGTCGGCCGGACGTGCGCCCGTGTCGGCCGTCAGCATCGCGATCGAGCGCGTCACGACGTCCGGGCTCAGCGGCGTGCCGGCCGCCGTCATGTCGACCAGCTCGTCGACCAGGCGCGCCGCGAGCGCGACGTCACCGGCCGGGCCGACGAGCGTGACCTGGTTGCCCCGTACGTGCACGTCGACGCCGACGAAACCGCGCTCGATCGCCAGGAGCACCTCGTCGCGCAGCCCGAGCAGCTCGACCATCGAGACGTCGGCAGGGACCAGGATGCGGTGCTCGACGCGGGCATGCGCCGCCCGCGGGGCTGGATTCGTCTCGGCCATCCCGATGAGTCTACGTCGCTGCCCGGGTCGGCCCCGGGTCGGCCCGCGGCCTCGCGGGGCCGCGGTAGTCCGTCCGAGGCCAGGTGAGCCGGACCATGGTCCTGTGGAGGCCGCCTCGATAGGGGGCGAGACTGACGGTGTCGACCGGGCAACGGGGCCCGGCCGCTCGATCGAGCCGGACGACGACGCCCGGCACGGAGGTGGGCAGCGTGGCTGGCTACGTGTGGGACTTCGCCGAGGGCGACAAGGATGCCAAGGACCTGCTGGGCGGCAAGGGTGCCGGCCTGGCGGAGATGACGCGGCTGGGGCTGCCGGTGCCGCCCGGCTTCACGATCACGACGCAGGCGTGCCGCGAGTACATGCGCGACGGCGAGGTGCCGCCCGAGCTGCGCGTCGAGGTGACCATGGCCATGCGCCGCCTCGAGGACGCGATGTCGCGGCACTTCGGCGACCCGGCCGACCCGCTGCTGGTCTCGGTGCGCTCGGGCGCGAAGTTCTCGATGCCCGGCATGATGGAGACCGTTCTCGACGTCGGCCTCAACGACCTCACCGTGCACGGCCTGGCGGAGTTCACGGGCGACGAGCGCTTCGCGTGGGACTCCTACCGCCGCCTCGTCCAGATGTTCGGCCGCACGGTGCTCGGCATCGCGGGCGAGGAGTTCGCGGACGCGCTCGACAAGGCGAAGGCCGCACGCGGCGTCGCGAGCGACATCGAGCTCGGCACCGACGACCTGCGCGGTCTCGTCGACACGTACAAGGAGATCGTCCGCGACCAGACCGGTCGCGACTTCCCGCAGTCGCCGCGCGAGCAGCTCGACCTGGCGATCTCGGCCGTGTTCGACTCGTGGAACACCGAGCGCGCGCGGCTGTACCGCCGCAAGGAGCGCATCTCCGACGACCTGGGCACCGCCGTCAACATCTGCGCGATGGTGTTCGGCAACCTCGGTGCCACCTCCGGCACCGGCGTCGCGTTCACGCGCGACCCCGCGACCGGCCGGTCCGGCGTGTACGGCGACTACCTGTCCAACGCGCAGGGCGAGGACGTCGTGGCCGGCATCCGCAACACCCACGGCCTCACCGAGCTCGAGCGTCTCGACCCCGAGGCGTACGGGGACCTGCGGCGGGCCATGCGCCAGCTCGAGACGCACTACCGCGACCTGTGCGACATCGAGTTCACGGTCGAGCGCGGCAAGCTGTGGATGCTGCAGACGCGCGTCGGCAAGCGCACCGCGCCGGCGGCGTTCCGCGTCGCGGTGCAGCTCGTCGACGAGAACCTCATCACGATGGACGAGGCGCTCTCGCGCGTCACGGGTGCCCAGCTCTCCCAGCTCCTGTTCCCGCAGTTCTCGCCCGACGGCGACCGCACGTTCCTCGCCAAGGGCATGGCGGCCTCCCCCGGGGCGGCGGTCGGCATGGCGGTGTTCGACGCACAGACCGCGCAGGACTGGGCGGCGGACGGCAAGGACGTCATCCTGGTGCGGCGCGAGACCAACCCCGACGACCTCGGCGGCATGATCGCGGCCGTCGGCGTCCTGACTGCCCGCGGCGGCAAGACCTCGCACGCGGCCGTGGTCGCGCGCGGCATGGGTCGCACGTGCGTGTGCGGCGCCGACGCGCTCGACATCGACCTGCCGACGCGCTCGATGCGGGTCGCCGGACACACGGTGCACGAGGGCGACCTCATCGCGATCGACGGCTCGTCGGGCGAGATCTTCCTCGGCGAGGTGCCCGTGATGGCCTCCCCCGTCAGCCGCTACCTCGAGGACGGCCTCGAGGTAGCGCTCGCGGAGGCGATCGACGACGAGACGCGCGAGCTGGTCGAGGCGGTCGACCGGATCCTCACCCACGCCGACGTCACGCGTCGGCTGCGGGTGCACGCCAACGCGGACACCCCGGAGGACGCCGCTCGGGCCCGTCAGCTCGGCGCGCAGGGCATCGGCCTGTGCCGGACCGAGCACATGTTCCTCGGCGAACGGCGCGTGCTCGTCGAGCACGTCGTGCTCGCGGTGGACGACGCCGAGCGCCAGGCGGCACTCGACGCCCTGCTGCCGGTCCAGCGCGAGGACTTCGTCGGCCTGCTGACCGAGATGGACGGGCTGCCGACGACGATCCGGCTGCTCGACCCGCCGCTGCACGAGTTCCTGCCCGACCTCACCGAGCTGTCGGTGCGCGTCGCGCTCGCGGCGGCCCGCGGCGAGGAGGACCCGCACGACGTGCGGCTGCTCGGCGCGGTCCGGCGCATGCACGAGGCCAACCCGATGCTCGGCCTGCGCGGGGTGCGGCTCGGACTGGTCATCCCGGGCCTGTTCGCGCTGCAGATCCGTGCGGTCTGCGAGGCCACCGCGCGCCTGCTCGCGGGCGGCATGGACCCGAAGCCCGAGATCATGGTGCCGCTCGTCGGGTCGGTGCAGGAGCTCCACCTGGTCCGCGAGGAGGCGCTGCGGATCATGGCCGAGGTCACCGAGGAGACCGGACAGGACCTCACGATGCCGGTCGGCGTCATGATCGAGCTGCCGCGTGCGGCGCTCACCGCGGGCCGGATCGCCGAGGAGGCGCAGTTCTTCTCCTTCGGCACGAACGACCTGACGCAGACCACGTGGGGCTTCTCGCGTGACGACGTCGAGGGTGCGTTCTTCGCGCAGTACGCCGCGAACGGCGTCCTGTCGGTGTCGCCGTTCGAGACGATCGACGAGCGGGGCGTCGGTCGCCTCGTGACGATCGCCGTCGAGGAGGGCCGCCAGAGCCGGCCCGGCCTCAAGATCGGCGTCTGCGGCGAGCACGGCGGCGACCCGGAGTCGATCCGGTTCTTCCACGCCGCCGGGCTGGACTACGTGTCCTGCTCGCCGTTCCGCGTCCCGGTCGCCCGGCTCGAGGCCGGCCGCGCCGCGGTCGAGTCCGGCGGCGACACCCGCTGACGTCCGGACGCAGCGAGGGGCCGCGCCCCGTCCTCCCGGGCGCGTGCGCGGCCTCCGGCGTGCGCGGCCTCCGGCGTGCGCGGCCTCCGGCGTGCTCAGGCCCAGCGGCCGAGGCGCTCGCACAGCAGCGCGAGCGCGACCGGCCCGGCGGTCGAGGTCCGCAGCACGTGGGGTCCCAGCCGTGCGGTCGTCGCCCCCGCCTCGACGAGCCTCGCGAGCTCGTCGTCGCCGATCCCGCCCTCGGGTCCGACGACCACGAGGACCTCGCCCGCGGCCGGCAGCACGACCTGCGCGAGCGGCCCGGCGGCGTCCTCGTGCAGCACGATCACGACGCCCCCGGCGGCGGTCGTCGCGGCGGTGCGCGCCGCGAGCTCCTTCGTCGTGACCGCGACGTCCACGTCGGGCACCCGCGCGCGACGCGACTGCTTCGCGGCGGCGCGCACGGTCGCGAGCCAACGTGCCCGGCTGCGGGCCGCGCGGTCGCCCCGCCACACGACGATCGAGCGCTCCGCCTGCCACGGCACCACCGCGTCGACGCCGACCTCGGTGGCAGCCTCGATCGCCTGCTCGTCGCGATCACCCTTGGCGAGCGCCTGCACGAGCACCAGCGCGGGCGTCGGAGCGGGCTCGTGCACGACGTCGAGCACGTGCAGCGTGACGCCCTGCTCCCCCACCGCACCGACGGTCGCGTGCAGCCGCACGCCCGCACCGTCGACGACGTCGACCCGTTCGCCCACGCCGCGACGCTGCACGACGCCGGCGTGACGACCCTCGGTGCCGTCGAGCAGGAACGTCCCGCCCGGCAGCAGCCCCTCGAGCCGACCCTCGTCGACCACGAACACCGGGGCGGTCACTCAGCGGCCCGAGAGCTTGTCGCGCAGCTTGCCGAAGACGCCATGGTGGTGCGCGGCGAGCCGCGCCTCGGGGCGCTCCTCCCCGCGCAGCTCGGCCAGGCGCCGCAGCAGCGTTGCCTGCTCGTCGTCGAGGTCGAGGGGCACCTGGACGTCGACGTGCACGTGCAGGTCGCCGCGGCCGCCGACGTGCAGCCGGCCGACGCCCAGGCCCTTGACCGTGACGACCTGCTCGGGCTGGGTACCGGGGCGCAGGTCGACCTCCTGCGGACCGTCGAGCGTGTCGAGCGTGAGCACGGTGCCGAGCGCGGCCGCCGTCATCGGCACCTCGAGCGTGACGTGCAGGTCGTCGCCCTCGCGCACGAACGTCTCGTGCCGGCGCTCGCGCACCTCGAGGTACACGTCGCCCGCCGGACCGCCGGCCGGGCCGACCTCGCCCTGGCCCGTGAGCTTGATGCGGTTGCCGTTCTCGACGCCCGCCGGCACGTCGACCGACAGCGTGCGCCGCGAGCGCACCCGGCCCTCGCCGGAGCACTCGGGGCAGGGTTCGGGGATCGTCGTCCCGAAGCCGTGGCACGCGGCGCACGGCTGCGTCGTCATCACCTGGCCGAGGAACGAGCGCGCGACGCGCTGCACGACGCCGCGACCGTGACAGATCTCGCATGTGCGCGGCGTGGTGCCGGGGCGGCAGCAGGTGCCGCCGCACGTCGGGCACGCGACCGCGGTGTCGACCGGCACGTCGCGGTGGGTGCCGAAGGTGACGTCGGCGAGGTCGAGGTCGATGCGCACGAGCGCGTCCTGGCCCCGGCGCGCACGCGGCATCGGCCCGCGCTGCTGCTGGGCGCCCGCGGCGGCACCGAAGAACGTCTCGAAGATGTCCTGGAAGCCGAACCCGCCGCCCGCGCCGCCACCGGGCGAGGCCGGGTCGCCGCCGAGGTCGTACTGGCGCCGCTTGTCGGGGTTGCCGAGCACGTCGTAGGCGCGCGAGACGTCCTTGAAGCGGTCCTCGGCCCCGGGCTCGCCGCCGGCCACGTCGGGGTGGTTCTCGCGCGCCAGGCGGCGGTAGGCCTTCTTGATCTGCTCGGGGCTGGCGTCGCGCGGGACGCCGAGGACCTCGTAGTAGTCCGTCACAGGTAGGTGCTCCTCGCGGGCGGGGTCGTGGCCGTCATCCGGCCAGGAACCGGGTCATGTACCGGGCGACGGCGCGCACCGACGACATGGTTCCCGGGTAGTCCATGCGCAGCGGCCCGACGACGCCGACACGGGCGACCGTGCCGCTCTCGTCGCCGTAGCCGCTGGTGATGACGCTCGTCTCGACGAGGCCGTCGTGCTGGTTCTCGCGGCCGATGCGCACCGAGACGCTCGCGGCGTCCTCGGCCATCTCGCCGAGCAGCCGCAGCAGCACCATCTGCTCCTCGAGCGCCTCCAGCACCGGGCCGATGCTGTGCGCGAAGTCGACGACGCCGGTCCGCGCGAGGTTCGCGGTGCCCGCGAGCACGACGCGTTCCTCCGCCTCCTGCGCGAGCGTCTCCTCGACCGCCGCGACGACCGCGCGCACCAGGTCCGCGTACGTGGGCTCGAACGCCTCGACCAGGCCGCTGAGCGCAGGCTCCAGGTCCGGCAGCCGGCGGCCCGACGCGGCTGCGTTGAGCACCGCACGCAGGCGGTGCACCACGTCGACGTCCAGGTCCCGATCGAGCTCGAGCGTGCGCTGCTCGACGCGTCCGGTGTCCGTGATGAGCACGACGAGCAGGTGCCGCAGACCGACCGGGACGAGCTCGATGTGCCGCAGCGCCGAGCGTCGCAGCGACGGGTACTGCACGACCGCGACCTGCTGCGTGAGCTGCGCGAGCAGCCGCACCGAGCGGTCGACGACGTCGTCGAGGTCGACCGCGTCCTCCAGGAAGGCCGCGATGGCGCGCTTCTCGGGCGGGGACAGCGGCTTGACGTCCGTGAGCCGGTCGACGAAGACGCGGTAGCCCTTGTCGGTGGGTACCCGGCCCGCCGACGTGTGCGGCTGCGCGATGTAGCCGCCCTCCTCGAGCACCGCCATGTCGTTGCGGATCGTGGCGGGCGAGACCCCGAGCGAGTGCCGCTCGACGAGTGCGCGCGAGCCGACGGGTTCCCGCGTCGCGACGTAGTCCTGCACGATCGCGCGCAGCACGTCGAGCCGGCGGTCGTCGCTCATCGGTCCCTCCTCGCGATCGTCTCGGTCCACGCGGCTCCGCCGCGGGTAGCACTCGAACTGTCCGAGTGCCAATCCTAACCCGGCGTTCCCGAGGGACTCCGAGCCGACGGCGTGGCGTCGGCGACCTCGTCGGACCCCCTGCCTAGGGTGACGCACGCGGGACGCGCCCGCGCACGACGCACCGCACGACGAACGGGGAGCTCTGGGTGGACACGGACCGCTACGGCCCCGACGTGCTGGCCGGCAGCCCGAGCGTGCACCACCGGGCGCCCCGCACCTCGCGGCCCGCACCGGCCGAACGCGGCCTGGTCGTCGAGGACGTCACCACCGGATGGGTCGGAGCGGTGGTCCGCGTCGAGAAGTCGGGCGGCGTGCACGTCGTGGTCCTCGAGGACCGCCGCGGCCGGACCCGCACGTTCCCGCTGGGTCCCGGGTTCTGGGTCGACGGCGAGCCCGTCGTCCTGACCGCGCCCGTCGTCGCGGCGCCGGCGGCCCCCACGCGCACCGCATCCGGCTCGCGCGCCGTCGCGGGGGCCCGCGCCCGGGTCGCGCGCGGCAGCCGCATCTGGGTCGAGGGCAAGCACGACGCCGAGCTCGTCGAGAAGGTCTGGGGCGACGACCTGCGCGTCGAGGGCGTCGTCGTCGAGCTGCTCGAGGGCGTCGACCATCTGGTCGACGAGCTGCGCGCGTTCGCCCCGGAGCCGGGCCGCCGCGTCGGCGTGCTCGTCGACCACCTGGTGCCCGGCTCCAAGGAGAGCCGGATCGCGGCCGACGCGCTGCGGGTCGCACCCGCCGGCACCGTCCTCGTGCTCGGGCACCCCTACGTCGACGTCTGGCAGGCCGTCCGGCCCCAGCGGGTGGGCCTGACGGCGTGGCCGACGATCGAGCGCGGCACGGAGTGGAAGCGCGGGATCCTGCGCGAGCTCGGTTGGCCCGCCGACGAGCAGGCGGACGTCGCGCGCGCGTGGCAGCGCATCCTGCGCTCCGTGCGCTCCTACGCCGACCTCGAGCCGGCGCTCCTGGGCCGCGTCGAGGAGCTCATCGACTTCGTCACCGCCTGAGCGGGTCCGCGACGCACGACGGCCCCCGCGCGAGCGCGCGGAGGCCGTCGTGGTGCGATCGCGTCGGCGTCAGTCGACGACGGGCTCGTTGTTGAGCCGGCGGTAGACGTACGTCTGTGCCAGCAGCGCGAGCGGCAGCGCGACGAGCGTGCCGACGAAGCACACCAGTCCGCCGACGAACGTGACGACCGCGATGCCCAGGAACAGCAGCAGCACGGTGACCGCGTTCTTCGAGACCAGCTGGAAGCTGGCCTTCAGCGCGTCGACGGCGCCCAGGCCCCGGTCGACGACGTAGTACATCGTGAACATCGCGAAGAACATGAACACGATGCCCGGCAGGTAGCACAGCGCGTAGCCGATGGCGGCCAGCACGCCGACGAGCAGCGAGGCCAGGATGACGGCCGAGAGGTTCTTGAACTTGAAGAACGCGTCCACCGTGAGCTTCTCACCCTGGCTGATACGCAGGGCGCCCTGGATGAAGCCGGCCTGGAACACCGACACGAGCAGGGTGACCACCAGCGCCATCAGGGCGACGAAGAACAGCGTGGCGAACATGCTCGGGCCGCCGCCGTGGATGTTGCCGTTCGCGTCGATGGTGAGGTCGTCCGACGCACCCAGCAGCACCGCCGCCATGATGGCGTACCAGATGCCGATGATGACGCCGAGGCCGACGACGTAGCCGAGCACGGCGAGCACGATGGGCCCGGCGTTCTCGGTGAACTTCTTCCAGCCCCAGGTGAACGCCGCCATGACGTCCACGCCCGAGCCGCCTGGCTGCTCGTACGCGCCGGCTGGGTGGGCGCCCGGCGGCGGGTAGTCACCCGGCGGGGGGTAGGAGCCGGCGGGCGGGTAGCCGGGCGCGGCCGGCGGCGCGGGCTCGGGCGGGACGGCCGAGGCCGGTGTCGGGTCGGGGGTCGTCGGTGGGACCTGCGGGTCCTGGCCCTCGCCCGCGGGCGTAGTGCCCGGGTTCTCGCTCATGCGTTCCTCCCAGTTCGGGGCGTGATCGCCCAGTGGTGAGCGAACCGAAGCGGGTGGCCGGTGTCAAGGACATGTGGCGGAATCGTGAATACAGAACGGGTGATCCTCTAGCCTGCGATCGTGCACGACGCCGAGCGCACGCCCCTTCCCGCGACCGCGGACGACACCGACGCGCACCCCGCAGGTGAGGCGCGCCGTGCGCTCCTGATCGACGTGAACGACGGGCTGATCGCCGCCGCCGGCATGGTCGAGGGCGTGGCGCAGGCGAATGCGGGTGCCGGGGTGATCCTCGTGGCCGGCGCGGCGACGCTCCTGGTCGGGCTCGTCACGGTCGGCGGGATCCGGTACGCCGAGGCGTCGGGCGAACGCGACGCGCACGAGGCGATCGTGGCCGCCGAACGCGCCCGGATCGACGCGGACCCGACCGCCGAGCAGGCCGAGCTCGCGGCGATCTACCGCGCCAAGGGGCTCGACATCGAGCTCGCGGACCAGGTGGCCGCGCAGCTCAGCGCGCACGACGCGCTCGCCGCGCAGCTCGACGCGGAGTACCGCCTCGACGCGCTCGTACCGCCGGTCCCGCCGTGGCACGCCGCGCTGCGGACCGGTGCGGCGTTCGCGGCCGGCGCGCTCGTCCCGGTGCTCGTCGCCGCGATCGCACCGCCGGCCCTGCGCGTCGCTCTCACGCTCGTCGCGGTCGTCGTGGCCCTCGCCGTCAGCGCGACCGTCGCCGCTCGCGTCGGCCGTGTGCCGGTCGCGCGCGCCGTGCTGCGCACCGTCTCGATCGGCGTCGCGGCGATGCTCGTGACGATCGCGGCCGGGTCGATGCTCGACCTCAGCGAGGCCGAGGTCGATCTCGACCTCGATCTCGGGAGCTGATCGGCACCGGACGGGCACCGGACGGGCACAATGGACCCGCCGACCTTCGAGCTCCGGGAGACCTGATGAGCGACACTCCTCCGCCAGACGCCCCCTGGGGCCAGCCGCCGGGAAGCCCGTCGGGCCAGCCCGTTCCGCAGTTCGCGCCGCCGCCGCCGCTGCGGCCCGACGAGGAGAAGACCTGGGCGATCCTCGGTCACCTGCTCCCGTTCGTCGCCGGCTTCCTCGCGCCGCTGGTGATCTGGCTCGTGTTCAAGGGACGCGGTCAGTACCTGGAGGACCAGTCCAAGGAGTCGCTCAACTTCCAGCTCACGCTGCTCATCGCCTACGTCGTGGGATCGATCCTCACGATCGTGCTCATCGGCTTCCTGATCCTGATCGTCGCGGGGATCGCCGCGCTGGTCCTCCAGATCGTGGCGGCCGTCGCCTCGAGCCGGTTCGAGTGGTACCGCTACCCGGTGAGCATCCGCTTCGTCAAGTGATCCGGCGCCGCGGCTGACCGGTCCGGGGCTGGTCAGCCGCCGAAGCCGGCCAGCGTGCGCACCGCGAGGTCGGCCAGCAGCCGCCCCCGCCGGGTCAGCACCAGCCGGCGCTCGGCGAGCAGGACCCGCCCGTCGACGAGCCCGTCCGCGACGAGCACCGCGACGCGCTCGCGCTCGTCGGACGTCATCTCCGCCAGCGGCATCCCGCCGGCGAGCCGGACGTGGAGCATGAGCCGCTCGAGCGCGGCCGCCTCGTCGTCCAGGACCTCCCGGCCTGCCGCCGGGCTGAGCCCTTGCTCGAGCCGTGCCGCGTACGCGCGGGGGTGCTTGACGTTCCACCAGCGCACGCCGCCGACGTGCGAGTGCGCGCCCGGACCGATCCCCCACCAGTCGTCACCGCGCCAGTAGGCGAGGTTGTGCCGGCATGCGTGCTGCGCGCCGCGCGCCCAGTTCGAGACCTCGTACCAGTGGAGCCCGGCCGACGTCAGCAGGTCGTCGGCGAGCTCGTACTTGGCCGCCTGGTCGTCGCCGTCCGGCAGCGCGAGCTCACCGCGGCGCACCTGCGCGGCCATCCTGGTGCCCGCCTCGACGACGAGCGCGTACGCCGAGACGTGGTCGACGCCCGTCGCGAGCGCACCCTCGAGCGACCTCCGCCAGTCCTCCAGGCTCTCCCCCGGCGTGCCGTAGATCAGGTCCAGCGAGACGTCGAGCCCGGCCTCGCGCGCCCACCGGACCACGTCGGGGATGCGCGCCGGGTCGTGCGTGCGCTCGAGCGTGCGCAGCACGTGCCCCACGGCGGACTGCATGCCGAACGAGACGCGCGTGAACCCGCCCGCCGCGAGCGCGGCCAGCGAGTCCGGCGTCACGGAGTCGGGGTTCGCCTCGGTCGTCACCTCGACGTCGTCGGACAGGCCCCACGCGTCCCGCACGGCGGCGAGCATCCCGACGAGGTCGTCGGCCGGCAGCACGGTGGGGGTGCCGCCGCCGACGAAGACGGTCGAGACGGGCCGCGCGGGCAGGCCGGCATCGCGCAGGACGCGGGCCGCGAGGTCGACCTCGCGACGCGCCGTCGAGGCGTACGACGCCTGGCTCGCGCCGCCGCCGAGCTCGACGGACGTGTAGGTGTTGAAGTCGCAGTACCCGCAGCGCACGGTGCAGAACGGCACGTGCAGGTAGACGCCGAACGCACGACCGTCGGCGCCCGCGACCACCGACGACGGCAGGGCGCCGTCGTCGGGCGCCTCGTCACCGTCGGGCAGGGCCGGGCTCACGCGGGGCGGCTCACTTCTTCTTGGCGTCCTTGTCCTTGGGCGCGGCGGCGTCCGACGAGAGTGCGGCGATGAAGGCCTCCTGCGGGACGTCGACCCGACCGATCGTCTTCATCCGCTTCTTGCCCTCCTTCTGCTTCTCGAGCAGCTTGCGCTTACGCGTGATGTCGCCGCCGTAGCACTTGGCGAGCACGTCCTTGCGGATCGCGCGGATCGTCTCGCGCGCGATCACGCGGCTTCCGATGGCCGCCTGGATCGGCACCTCGAACTGCTGACGCGGGATGAGCTCCTTGAGCTTGGCCGTCATCATCACGCCGTACGCGTACGCCTTGTCCTTGTGCGCGATCGCGCTGAAGGCGTCGACCTGCTCGCCCTGCAGCAGGATGTCGACCTTGACGAGATCGGCCGTCTGCTCGCCCGTGGGCTCGTAGTCCAGGCTCGCGTAGCCGCGCGTGCGGGACTTGAGCTGGTCGAAGAAGTCGAACACGATCTCCGCGAGCGGCAGCGTGTAGCGCATCTCGACGCGTTCCTCGGACAGGTAGTCCATCCCCAGCAGGTCGCCGCGCTTGGTCTGGCAGAGCTCCATGATCGCGCCGACGAACTCGCTCGGCGCGAGGATCGTCGCCTTGACCACCGGCTCGCGGACCTCGCGGATCTTGCCGCCCGGGAACTCGCTCGGGTTGGTGACGTGCACCTGGGTGCGGTCCTCCATCACGACGTCGTAGACGACGTTCGGTGCGGTCGAGATGAGGTCCAGGTCGAACTCGCGCTCGAGCCGCTCACGGATGATCTCGAGGTGCAGCAGCCCGAGGAAGCCGACCCGGAACCCGAAGCCGAGCGCGACCGAGGTCTCGGGCTCGTAGTTGAGCGCCGCGTCGTTGAGCTTGAGCTTGTCGAGCGCGTCCCGCAGCGCCGGGTAGTCGGAGCCGTCGATCGGGTACAGGCCCGAGAAGACCATCGGCTTGGGGTCCGAGTAGCCGCCCAGCGCGGTGGTCGCCGGCTTGGCCGCGTTGGTGACGGTGTCACCGACCTTCGACTGCCGCACGTCCTTCACGCCCGTGATGAGGTAGCCCACCTCGCCGACGCCGAGCCCCTTCGTCGGGATCGGCTCGGGGCTGATGACGCCGATCTCGAGGAGCTCGTGCGTCGCCTTCGTCGACATCATCGCGATGCGCTCGCGCGGGTTGAGGCTGCCGTCGATCACGCGCACGTAGGTGACGACGCCGCGGTAGGTGTCGTACACCGAGTCGAAGATCATGGCGCGCGCGGGTGCCGCGGCGTCGCCGACCGGCGACGGGATCAGCTCGACGATCCGGTTCAGCAGCGCCTCGACGCCCTCGCCCGTCTTGCCCGAGACCCGCATGACGTCGGCCGGGTCGCCGCCGACCAGACCCGCGATCTCGTCCGCGTACTTCTCCGGCTGCGCCGCGGGCAGGTCGATCTTGTTGAGCACCGGGATGATCTGCAGGTCGTTCTCGAGCGCCAGGTAGAGGTTGGCGAGCGTCTGCGCCTCGATGCCCTGTGCCGCGTCGACCAGCAGCACCGCGCCCTCGCACGCCGCGAGCGAGCGCGAGACCTCGTACGTGAAGTCCACGTGGCCCGGGGTGTCGATCATGTTGAGCGCGTACGCCGTGCTCTCGCCCTCGGGCCCGACGACGGACCACGGCATGCGCACGGCCTGCGACTTGATCGTGATGCCGCGCTCGCGCTCGATGTCCATCCGGTCCAGGTACTGCGCGCGCATGGCCCTGGCGTCGACGACGCCCGTGAGCTGCAGCATGCGGTCGGCCAGCGTCGACTTGCCGTGGTCGATGTGCGCGATGATGCAGAAGTTGCGCAGGAGCTCGGGCGCGGTGGCGGCGGGCGCGATGCGCGCGGCCGCGGCGGCACTCGGGATCGGGGACACGCGGTGGGTGCTCCGGTTCTGATGGTCTGGCGGGATGTCGAGCAAGGTTCGGCAGCCGGGTCCCTCGTCTGACGGGACGCACGGCCCCACCATGGTCCCATGACGCAGGCCGCACCCCACGCGCTCGACCACCTCGCCGCGCTGACCTCGACGCAGGCGACGTTCCTGTCGTCGATCGGCGAGGTCGACCCCGTCACCCCGATCCCGTGGTGCGGGCGCTGGCGCGTGCGCCACCTCGTCGAGCACCTGGGCCGGGTGCACCACTGGGCCGCGGCCCAGGCGGCCAAGCAGCACGAAACCCCGCTCGGGCGCGGCCCGTTCGTGCTCGACGAGTTCTACGCGACGTACGCCGCAGAGGTCCGCGACGCGCTCGCGAGGCTCGGCGACCGGGAGGCGTGGACGCTCGTCGGTACCGGTCCCGCGTCCTGGTGGCGACGCCGTCAGCTGCACGAGACGCTCGTGCACCTGTGGGACCTGCGCGCGTCGTCGGGGCTCGACGTGGTCGCGGCGCCCGAGGTGTGGTCAGACACCGTGGACGAGGTCGTGACGGTGATGCAGCCACGCCAGGTCGCGCTGGGGCGCATGGAGCCGCTGCCGTTCACGGTGGCGCTGCGCGCATCGGACACCGACCGCACCTGGGTCCTGGGGACCGCATCCGGCGCCGCGGCCGACGACGCGGACGACGCCGTGGCCGACGACGAACCCCTCGTCGCCGTGACCGGACCCGCACGTGAGCTCGCGCTCCTGCTGTGGGGCCGACTCACGCCCGACGCCGACGAGCTGCGCATCACGGGTGAGCAGGACGCGCTCGATCGCGCGCTCGCGGAACACCTCACGCCGTGACGGGCACCCGGCCCGGGCGGGCCGGGGACGCTCCTATGGATCGTCAAGCCGGTAGCGCGCCGTGTTCGAGTTGGCGGAACAGGTCGCGGGCGATGTAGCGCTTGAGGCAGCGGCGGATCTCGCGGTCGGTCTTGCCTTGGGCTCGGCGGCGTTCGACGTAGTCGCTGGTGCGCTCGTCGTAGCGGGTCCGCGAGAGGGCCACGACGTGCAGGGCGCGGTTGAGTTGCCGGTCCCCGGAGCGGTTGAGCCGGTGGCGGGTGCGCAGGCCCGAGGAGGCGGGGATCGGTGCGGTGCCGGCGAGCATCGCGAACGCGGCCTCGGAACGGATCCGTCCGGGGTGCGACCAGCAGATCAGGACCTGCGCGGCGACGATCGTCCCGATGCCGGGCTGCTCGAGCAGGTCGGGGCGCCAGGCGCGCACGATCGTGGCCATGGCGTGCTCGTGGTCGCGGGCCTCGCGTTGCAGGGCGGTGGTTCGCCTGGCCAGGGCGCGCAGCACGGTGGCGGTCGTGACGGTGTGCGCGTCCCAGCTGGCCCGAGTGCGCAGTCGGGTCGCGGTCGTGGTCATCGCTGTCGTGGACTGGCCGCGGAACATCGCCCGCAGCGTCTCGGGGGCGGCGATCACCAGGGCGTGCAGCTGACGTTGCGCGAGCGTGGCAGCCTCGACCGCGGAGCGGCGGGCGGCCATCAGCGCGGCCAGCTGGGCGCGCGGACCGTCGGATTTGACCTGCGCCAGGTGCGAGCGCCCGAGTGCCTCACGGGCGGCGCGCGCGGCGTCCAGCGAGTCGGACTTGGCGCCGTGGCGGCGCGGCGCCCGGGCGGGGCGGTCCAGCTCGATGACCTGCTCACCGGCGGCGACCAGGTGCCGTGCCAGGCCGGCGCCGTAGCCGCCGGCGCCTTCCAACGCCCACGCCCGCGCGCCGTGCTGGCGGGCGAGGTCGAGCAGCTGCTGGTAGCCGCCCGGGTCGGTGGGCGCGGTCAGCTCGGCGAGCAGCCCGCCGGTGCTCGCGTCCACGACCGCGGCGGTGTGGGTGTGCTTGTGGGTGTCGACCCCGATGACGACATCGACGACTTCGGCCAGACTGGGCATCGCGTTCATCTCCTTGGAACCGGGGAAACGTAGGTTCCCGGTCCGGTCGGAGACGGCAGGACTGTGACGGGACACGTTCCTCGGCGCCTACCGAGGAACGGTCAAGCTCCTGATCAGGCCAGCAACTCCGGTCGGGCCGGGGCCGGCAACCACGCGCGGACAAGTCCCCTCAAAGGCACAAAGCCAGTCAGGCCAAGGGTCACACGCGCAGCCACCGACCACAGCCCACCGCATCCATCAAGGCTGCGTCGAGATCCTCACAGTCAGGCCTCGCGCGTGATGCGCACCTCGACGTCGAGCTCCTGCGTCCCGGAGCCCGCGTAGATGCCGCGCAGCGGCGCGACGTCGTCGTACGAACGTCCGCGCGCGAGCACCACGTGGTGCGAACCGGCCGGCTGGCGGTTCGTCGGGTCGTACGCCACCCACTCCCCGACCCACCACTCGACCCACGCGTGCGACTCGCCCGAGACGGTCTCGCCGATCTCGCCGCCGCTCCACGGGTGCAGGTAGCCCGAGACGTACCGCGCGGGGATGCCCACCGAGCGCAGCGCGCCGAGCGCGAGGTGCGCGATGTCCTGGCAGACGCCCGCGCGCGCCGACCACGCCTCCGACGCGGGCGTGTGCACCGTCGTGACCCCCGGGATGTAGTCGAGCCGATCGCGCAGCGCGAGGCACACCGCGACGGCCGCCGCGGCGGGTTCGAGGCCCGCGACGGCTTCGCGCGCGAGCGCCGCGACCTCGTCGGGCGCCTCGGTCGTCGGGGTGTCCGACAGGAACTCCGCGGTCTCGTCGTACGACGCGCTCGCGTCCAGGGCCGCCCAGTCGAGCTCGACCGACAGGGCGGCGGGCTCGTCCACGTCGACGACGTGCTCGGCCGTCAGCACCATCGCCTGGTGCGGCGCGAGCACCTCGAACGCCGTCACGGCCGTGCCCCAGTAGTCGACGTAGTGGTGCGCCCACGTGTGCGGCTGGACGTCGAGCCGCGACGAGACGACCGTCTGCCCGGCCTGCGAGACCGGCGTCATGCGCGCCTCGTTGTAGGACGCGAGCACCGGCGCGTCGTAGCGGAAGGCGGAGGTGTGGACCACGTGCAGTCGCGTCACAGGTTCTCCCCGGTCCAGGTCGTCGTGGCGGCGGACGGGAAGTAGCGGCCGCGGACCGCGTCGGAGGCCGCCGAGCAGGCCCGCTGGACCTGCTCCATCTCCTGCGGCAGCGCGTCGAGGATGTCCGCCAGCGGGCGGTACTCGAGGTTGGTGCGCACGAGGCCGATGTGCCGGCGTGCGTCGTCGACCGTCGCGCGGTCCGCCACCGGCTCGAGCGCCGCCAGGCTCGCCTCGGCCTGGTTCAGCGCGGCGACGATCGAGCGCGGGAACAGCCGGTCGGTGAGCAGGAAGCCCGCGGCACGTTCGTCGGACGCCATCCCGCGGTAGGTGCGCAGGAACGCCTCGTGCGCACCGCACGAGCGCAGCAGCGTGGTCCAGCCGGGGCCGGCGGAACCCGCGAGCGCGCGCGTCGTGATGAGGCGGGCCGTCATGTCGGCGCGCTCGATCGAGCGCCCGAGCACGAGGAACGCCCACGTGTCGTCGCGCGACATCGTCGCGTCGGTGATCCCCGCGACGACGGCCGCACGCTCGCGGACCCACGTGAAGTAGTCGTGCGGGCGCGCCGGGCGCATGTGCGACGGCAGCTGGTTCCAGGTGGTGTTGAGGCACTCCCACAGCTCGGTCGAGATGATCTCGCGCGCCCGCCGGGCGTTCTCGCGCGCCGCGACGAGCGCACCCGCGATCGAGGACTGCGCCATCCGGTCGTACGCCAGCATGTCGAGCACCGCCACGCGACCGACCTGCACCTGCGGCGCCGGCGCGGGGCGGTCCATCACCGACAGCAGGGAGCGGCAGGCCGAGTCCTCCTCGGCCCACGGGTCCTCGAGGAGGATCTGCAGGTGGACGTCGAGCAGCCGCGCGGTGTCGTCGGCCCGCTCCACGTAGCGACCGATCCAGAACAGCGACTCGGCGATCCGGCTCAGCACGAGGGCACCTCCGTCCCGGTCGGCGCGTCCAGCGACGTCTGCTGCTGCTGCATCGCGTGCACCCGCAGGTCCTGCGGGTTGGCCTCGATCGGCACCGCGTTGTCGACCGGCACGGGCTGCGCGAGCGAGGGGGCGCTCGCGCGGCGCGGCGGCCTGCCGCCCAGCACCCACGTGTCCTTGGACCCGCCGCCCTGCGACGAGTTCACGACGAGGCGGCCCTCGGGGAGCGCGACGCGCGTCAGGCCGCCCGGCAGCACCCAGATGTCGTTGCCGTCGTTCACCGCGAACGGCCGCAGGTCCGTGTGCCGCGGCCGCAGGCCGTCCTCGACGAGCGTCGGCACCGTCGAGAGCTGCACGACGGGTTGCGCGATCCAACCGCGCGGGTCGGCGCGCAGTCGCGCCCGCAGCTCGGCGAGCTCCGCCGTCGACGCCGCGGGCCCGACGACCAGGCCCTTGCCGCCCGAGCCGTCGACGGGCTTGACCACGAGCTCGTCGAGGCGGTCGAGGACCTCCTCGAGCGCGCCGGGCTCCTCGAGGCGCCAGGTGTCGACGTTCGACAGGATCGGCTCCTCGCTCAGGTAGTAGCGGATGAGGTCGGGCACGTAGGTGTAGACGAGCTTGTCGTCGGCGACGCCGTTGCCCACCGCGTTCGCGATGGTCACCGTGCCGTTGCGCGCGCACGTGATCAGGCCGGGGCTGCCGAGCAGCGAGTCGGACCGGAAGGTGACCGGGTCGAGGAACTCGTCGTCGACGCGGCGGTAGATCACGTCGACCCGCCGGCGGCCCTGCGTCGTGCGCATCCAGACGCGGCCGCCCGCACAGAACAGGTCGCGGCCCTCGACCAGCTCGACGCCCATCGTGCGCGCGAGCAGCGAGTGCTCGTAGTAGGCGGAGTTGTAGACGCCGGGCGTCAGCACGACGACCGTCGGGTCGTCGACCCCGGACGGCGCGGCCGCCGTGAGCGCGGCGAGCAGCCGGCGCGGGTAGTCCGCGACCGGGCGGATCCGCAGCGCCGCGAACAGCTCCGGGAAGGACTGAGCCATCGCGCGGCGGTTGGACAGCACGTAGCTGACGCCGCTCGGGACGCGCACGTTGTCCTCGAGCACGCGCCACCCGCCGAGCGAGTCCCGCACGAGGTCGATGCCCGAGACGTGCACGCGCACGCCGTTGGGCGGCTGGATCCCGCGCACCGCGCGGTGGAAGTGGGTCGAGGACACGATGACCGAGCGCGGCAGCACCCCGTCGGCGATGGCCCGCTGCGCGCCGTACACGTCGTCGAGGAAGGCCTCGAGCGCCCGCACACGCTGCGCGACGCCGGGGGCCACGTGCTCCCACTCGTCGCCCGCCAGCACGCGGGGCACGACGTCGAGCGGGAACGGCCGCTCCTCGCCCGCGAAGTCGAACGTGATGCCCTGCGCCAGGTAGGAGCGCGCCAGCGCGTCGGCCCGGCCCCGCAGCTCGCCCGCCGAGAGCTGCGCCAGCGCGGCATGCACGCGACGGTAGGCCGAACGCGGACCCGTCTCCGGGTCGATCATCTCGTCCCAGGCCGTCCCCGCCGGGTAGTCGTCGAAGAGGTCCGCCATGAGCCGAACCTAGTGCCGCCATGTCAACAGCGCGTTACGGCAAGCCGCACCGCGATCGCGCCCCCACCACACTCCCCGACGAGGGCGCCGACGAGGGCGCCGGCCCGACCCGCCCCGACGAAGGCGCCAGCACTCGGCGGGTGGGTGACGGTAGGTTCCCGGGCGTGAGCGCATCGTCGTCCTGGTCCCATCTCCTGCGTCGCGCCGCCGATGCCGTCACACGTGCGCTCGCGCCGAAGCGCCGCCACGCCGCGACCCGGTCGGGCGGGGCCGTGCGGCACGCGGGTGCGGGGGTCCCGGCGCCCGCGCGCCACGTCGCGTACCCGGACCACAGCGGAGCGCTGCTCGCCTCGTACAGCCCGGACCTGGACGCCGCGGCCGACCCGGGCGAGATCGTCTGGACCTGGGTGCCGTTCGAGGAGGACCCCGCACGAGGAAAGGACCGTCCCGTGCTGGTCGTCGCCTGGGACGACTTCGACGGCGAGGACGTGGTACTCGCTCTGATGCTCACGAGCAAGGACCACAGCCGCAACGCCGAGCGTGAGGCCCGCCACGGCCGCGTGTGGATGGACATCGGCGCCGGCCCGTGGGACTCGAAGCGCCGCGACTCCGAGGTGCGTCTCGACCGCGTGCTGCAGCTCGCGCCGGACGCGATCCGGCGCGAGGGGGCCGTCGTCGACCGGGCGCTGTTCGACCAGGTCGTCGAGCGGCTGGTCGAGCTGCACGGCCGCGCGACCTGACCCGTCCAGGAGCCACCGGCAGCCATCCGGCGGCCATCGACCAGCCACCGACCAGCCATCGACCAGCCATCGACCAGCAGGGTTGGGGCTGGCGCCCGTCGTCGGGTAACATGGTCGACCGCGTGTCCGCCCAGGTCGGCGGGCACTCGCCCAGCTCCTCCCCGCGGGTGTCCCCACGCCCCAGTCCCGGAGCTGCGCGCGCCCTCTACGACCTGTCAGATCGCTTCGGCGAACACACAAGAGAGTCCACCAGTGGCGAACATCAAGTCCCAGATCAAGCGCATCAAGACCAACGAGAAGGCGCGCCTGCGCAACAAGTCGGTCAAGTCGGAGCTGAAGACGCACGTGCGTCGCGTCCGCGAGGCCGTCGCCGGCGGCGACAAGGAGGCCGCGCAGACCGCGCTGCGTACCGCGTCGAAGAAGCTGGACAAGGCCGTCTCCAAGGGCGTCATCCACGCCAACCAGGCCGCGAACAAGAAGTCGGCGCTCTCGAAGTCCGTCAACGCGCTCTGATCTCCGGTGTCGGCCCAGCCGACCCTTGCACCACCGAAGGCGCTGCCCGTACCGGGCGGCGCCTTCGTCGTTCCCGGTGCACGCCGCCACGCCGTTCGCGCACGGTCCGACGTGGACACCCGTCCACGTCCGTGCGCGGTCCCAGGGTGTCGAGAGACCGCTCTCCCCGCTCGCGCAGACTTCACCCGCTCTTGACCACGCCACGGCCGAAACCACCCTCGGTATCGACTGGCAGGCCCAGCATGGTGTGGTGTCATAGGAGCATGACGCCCGACGACGACGTGAGGCTGTCGCTCCTTGCTGCGGCGGTCGACGACGCGATCCCGGGTTCGCTCCGCGAGGAATGGGCGGAGCACCTGGCGGCGTCGCCCGTGCTCGTCGGACGTCAGGGCATCTTCAGCGCGGCCGGTCACGTCGTCGCCTACGAGTTCTCCTACCGGGCGCCGGGCGCCGAGCGCCTGTCGTCGACCGGCTGGAGCGATCACCAGCACGAGCGGGCCACCTCGCACGTGCTCTCCGCGACCTTCGGGCGCACCGAGCTCGAGCAGGCCGCGAACGGCCGGCTGCTGTTCGTCCGGTGCACGCGCGCCCACCTCACCGGTGAGCTGTCGATCCCCTCTCGTCCCGACCGGCTCGTCATCGAGGTGCCGGACTCGGTGACCATCGACTCCGCCGCGCTCGCGGGCGTGCGTCGGCTGCGGGCGGACGGTTTCCGCATCGCACTGCCTGCCTTCGTCAGCAGCCCCGGCCAGCGCCGCATGCTGCCGCATGCCGACTACGTGAAGATCGACGTCCGTGACCTCGACGTCGAGGGCCATCCCGTCGTCGCCCTTGCCCGCTCGTACGGTGCGACGCTCGTCGCCGAGTACGTCGAGGCGATCGACACCATGCTGCACGCGCGCGAGCTCGGCTTCACGCTCTTCCAGGGCAACCTGCTCGAGCGGGCCGGTGTCGTCGACCGCGCGCAGGCCCGGCCCGTCCAGCACTGAGGGACGCCGCGCGCGATCTCGTCGCGAAACCGCGTCATGGACAGCCCGCGACGCCCTCTCATCCGGCGTGACCGCTCACGCGTCGCCCTCGCACAGGCTCCCGGCACTGCCGCCGGTCGCCCGCCAGCCGATCTGGCACGTCGACGGTGCGCTGCACGGGTACGAGTACCTCTACCGCAACCACGCGGGGACGCCCGCGGGCGTGGACCTGTGGGCCGAGCCGTGTCAGGAGCAGGCCACCGCATCGGTGCTGTCCGTGCTCGAGACGCTCGCACCCCGCCACACGGCGGGCCGCTCGTTCGTCAACATCACGCGTGCGTTCCTGGTGGAACGACGCGCGTTCCCGCGGCCGCACGCACGTCTCGTGCTCGAGGTGCTCGAGCACGTACCGGCCGACGCCGAGGTGCTCGCGGGCCTGCGCCGGCTGCGCGCGCTCGGTCACCGGATCGCGATCGACGACTTCACGGCGAGCGCCGACCAGGTCGCGATGCTGCCCTACGCGGACTACGTCAAGATCGACTGTCGCGACCTCGTGCAGCACGGCACCGCGTTGATCGAGATCGCCCGCCGCGACGGTGCGCGTCTCGTCGCCGAGCGGGTGAGCGATCGCGCGCTCGTCGAGCGCTGCAAGCGCTGGGGTTTCGACCTCCTCCAGGGCGACGTCCTGGGCCCCGCCGTCGTGGTCGTCTGAACCCCGTCCACCGGCCCTCGAACGATCAGCCGGAGGCGGCCGCCGCGACGCGCAGGACCGCTCGTTCGACCGCGAACCGGGGGTCGCGACCCTCGCCCTTGACCTCCGCATCCGCCTGGGCGACCGCGCCGATGGCCTCGGCCAGGGCCTCCGGGGTCCACCTGCGCAGCTCACGCAGCGCGCGGTCGACCTGCCACGGCGCCAGCGACAGCTCGCGCAACGCGCCCTGGCCCTTGCTGCGCACCGCGCCGACCTTGGCGAGCGTGCGCAGCTTGACCGCGAGCGCGGCGACCACGGGTACGGGGTCCAGGCCCGTGGCGTAGGCGTGCCGGAGCAGCGCCACGGCCTGCCCGGCGTCCCCGGCGACCGCCGCGTCGGCCACCCGGAACCCGGTCGCCTCGATCCGCCCGCCGTAGTAGCGCTCGACGACGTCCGCCGCGATCAGCCCGGTCGTGTCGGCCACCAGCTGGCTGCACGCCGACGCGAGCTCGCGCAGGTCCGACCCGACCGCGTCGACCAGGGCCCGTACGGCCGCCGCGTCGGCGCGCCTGCCCGCTCGGCGCAGCTCGGCCGTCACGAACGCCGTCTTGTCGCCGTCGGACGTGATCGCGTCGCACGCGACCTCGGGGACCTTGGCGGCCCGCAGCGCGTCGAGCAGCTTCTTGCCACGCTGGCCGCCGCCGTGCCGCAGCACGAGCACGACGCCGGCGGCGGGCGTGCCCAGGTACGCCAGTGCGTCCGCGAACACCTCGTCGGCGCCCTGCTCCAGGCCTTCGACGACGACGACCTTGTCCTCCGCGAACAGCGACGGGCTCGTGACGACCCCGAGCACGCCCGCGGTGTACTGGGCCGCGTCGAGCCGGGTGACCTCGACCTGTGCGTCCTGCTCGCGCGCGAGCGCGACGATCTGGTCGGTCGCACGGTCGGCCAGCAGACCCTCCGAACCGCGGACCAGCACGATCGGGGCCAGCGGCGCCTCCTCCCAGCTCAGGCCGGGGACGGCCGGGGCGCGACCGGAGCGCGACGACGAACGGGGTGGGGGCGGCACCCGCCCAGCGTGCCAGACACCACCGACGTCCGGGTTCACGGCGGGTCCCGCGACGCCCGCCGCGCCAGCAGCACCCGCGCCGTGGCGCCGCTCGCGACGACCAGCAGGACGACCCCGAGCGGTCCGGGCAGCCACTCGAGCCGGGCCGCCGGAGCGGACGCGGTCACCCGAGCGACCGCCGCGATCCACCAGCACGCGGCGCCCGCGGCCGCGGCCGGCACCGCCGCGGCGGCCGGCCACCAGGGCGCCAGCAGCGCCGCGACCAGGCCGAGCACGGTCGCGGGCGCGACCGCGGGTCCCGCGAGCAGGTTCGCCGGCACCGACCAGGGGCTCACGGCCGGCGCGGCGAGCAGGACCAGCGGACCGCACACGAGCTGCGCTGCGACCGGTGCCGCGAGCGCCGCCGCTCCGGCGTGCCCCAGCCGCCCCGACCAGCGCGCCGCGAGCGGCCCGCCGAGCAGCACGAGCGCGGCCGTCGCCGCGACCGACAGCGCGAACCCGAGTTCGCCCGCGAGCCACGGGTCGACCACGAGCAGCACCACCACCGCGGTGCCGAGCGCCGCCACCGCGCGCGCCCGCCGCCCGACGAGCATCCCGAGCACGGCCACGGCACCCATCGCGGCCGCACGCACGACGCTCGGCACCGGGTGCACGACGACCACGAGCGCCGCGCACGCGAGGACCGTGACACCGACGCGCAACCGCGTCCCGGCCCCGAGCGCGGCCGTGGCGGCGAGCACGAGCGCACCGACGAGCGCGAAGTGCGCACCCGAGACCGCCACGAGGTGCGTCAGACCGGCCGTCCGCATCGCGTCCGACAGGTCCGGCTGCACCGCGGACGTGTCCCCGACCGCGACCGCCGGCAGCAGCGCGCCCGCATCGCCCGGGAGGCGTGCCGCGACGACGGCGAGCGCGGTGCGCAGCCGCGTCGCCGCCGCGCGCCACGACGGCGGCGACCCGATCGCCTCGGGTGCGGCGTCCCCGAGCAGGAGGGCCGTGGCGCGCTCACCGGGGGCCGTCGGCCGCAGCGCTCCCGAGAGACGCACGCGCGCGCCGTCCACCGGTCGCGCGCCCTCGTCCGGCGTGAGCACGACGATCGGTCCACGCACCCCGTGGCGCACACCGTTCGCCACGGCCGTGCGCGCCTCGAGCTGCCATCGCAGCCGCGGTGCGGCACCCGGCCAGGCGGGCGGCAGCTCGGCCACATCCCCGGAGACGACCCCCTCGACGACCACGTGCGCCCCCTGAGCGGCGAGCGCGCGCAACGGTCCGCGCTCGGCCACGTGCGCGGATCCGGCGAGCAGCACCGCCGCGGCCCCCGCCAGCACGAGCGCGCAGGTCGCGACGCGGACCGGTCGGCCGTCCCGGTCGGCCCGGATCGCGACGACGAGGCAGACGACCGCGAGCACCGCGAGCCCGGTGCCGGCGACCGCGCCGGTCACCGCGGGCGCTCGTACCGCTGCGAGCGCGCCGAGCCACGCCGCCGCGGCGACCGGCACGAGACGCACGTCGACGGTGCGCGGCGGGTCGACGGTGCGCGGCCGGTCGACGGTGCGCGACGGGTCGACGCCCCGGGCGGTCATACCCGCACCAGGTCGCGCAGCTCCTCGAGCAGCGTCGGTCCGATGCCCGGGACGTCCTCCAGGTCGTCGACCGTGCCGAACGGGTGCTCGGCGCGGTACTCGACGATCCGTGCGGCGAGCACCGGGCCGATCCCGGGCAGCGCGTCGAGCGCCGCGGCGTCCGCCGTGTTGAGGTCGACGACCGCGGGTGCGTCCGGTGCCGCGCCGTCCGGCACGGTCGCCGCCGACGCGGGCTGTTCGCCCGGCCGCAGCACCACCACCTGCTCACCGTCGACGAGCGGGCGCGCGAGGTTGAGCCGGGGCAGGTCCGCCTCGGGCAGCGCGCCGCCCGCCGCCGCGAGCGCGTCGACCACGCGCGCTCCCGCGGGCAGCCGCACGACACCGGGGTGCGTGACGGCACCGACGACGTCGACGACGAGCTCGCCCACAACCGTGGCGTCGGGATCCGCCTCGACCTGGGCCGGCGCCGAGGTCGTGGGCGCCGGCACCGGCAGCACGACGGGAGCGCCGGGCCGGCCGGCCGCGACCCGCAGCGCGACACCGCCCGCGACGAGAGCGAGCGCGACGACCGCGACGACCGCGGTGCGCACGTCGAGAGCCCAGCGGTAGCGCCGACGACGCGGTTCGGGACCCGGCAGCTCGCCGTACGCGGTGGCGTACCGCCGGGCGGCGTCCTCGAGGGCGCCCGACGTGCGCGGGGCCAGCGCGTGCGGGGCCGGCGCGTGGGGCATCGGCTCGGGCACCGTCGGCGCGGCCGACGCCGCGGCCGATGGCGGCGAGGCCGGCGGGGCGAGCGGCGGTGCGAGCGGTGGCGCGAGCGGTGGTGCGGCGGCCGGAGAGATGAGCCCGGCGAGGCGCTCGTGCATCCCGTCCGCCCGCCGGGGCGGGGTGTGCCGCGGCGGCGGGTGGTCCGAGGTCACTGCTCGACGCTAGGCACCGCCGCTGCCACTGCGAGGTCCCGCGCGGACGTCGGTGGACGCGCGACGCACCACTCGGGGCTGGGGTCGGGTGGCGCTGGTCGGGTGGCGCTGGTCGGGTGGCGAGACTCAGGCGTCGGCAACGACGACCGCGAGCACGCCCGGGCCGACGTGCGCGGCGACCACCGCGCTCGCCTCGCACGCCACGAGCTCGACCGCGTGCGAACCGATCCGCCGCCCGAGGTCCTCGACGAACCGCTGCGCAACCTCCGGCTCCCCCAGGTGGTGCACGGCGACCCGCACGTCACCGCGCTCGCTCGCGAACGCCGCGGCGACGGCCTCGAGCCGCTCGCGCGCCGCGCGCCGGGTGCGCACCCTCTCGGCCACGACGACGGCGCCGTCGGACAGCGTGAGCAACGGGCGCAGCCCGAGCACGGTGCCGATCGCGGCCGAGGTCGTGGACAACCGCCCGCCACGGCGCAGGTGGTCGAGCGAGTCGACGAGGAACCATGCGCGGGCTCCCGCGGCGGCGGTCGCGGCGTGCGCGGCGACGGCCTCGCCGCCGGGAAGCGAGGGGTGGGGGCGTCGCCAGGACCGGCCGCCCGCGGTCTCGTCGGGCAGCGCCGTCGTGGCGAACCGGGCGACCTCGAGAACGGTGAACCCGAGCGCCATGGCCGCGAGCCGGGAGTCGACGACGTGCACGGGGACGGGTGCGTCGTTCGCCGCGAGCCGGGCGGCCTGCACGGTCCCGGACAGCTCGCCGGACAGGTGCACCGAGACGACCTCGCGCGCCCCGTCCGCGGCGGCCTGCGCGTACGCGGCGGCGAACGCCGCGGGCGCCGGCTGCGACGTCGTCACACGCACGCCGCGCTGGAGCATCGCGAGCAGCTCGGCCGAGGTCAGGTCGACGCCCTCGGTGTAGGTGCCGCCCTCGGCGAGCACCTCGAGCGGCACGACGCGCACGCCGGCGGCGGCCGCCGCCCCGGGTGGCAGCGACGCCGTCGAGTCCGTGACGATCGCGACGGGCGGCGGGGCCGGCCGTCGGCGCAGCCCGATCAGGCCGGCACCACGTTGACGAGCTTGGGCGCGCGCACGATCACGGTGCGCACCGCGCGGCCGTCCAGGGCACGCTGCACGCCGGCGTCGGCGAGCGCGAGCTCGCGCAGCTCGTCGTCGGACGCGGACGTCGACACCTCGGCGCGCCCGCGCACCTTGCCGGCGACCTGCAGGATGCACGTCACGGTGTCCTCGACGAGGTACGCCGGGTCGGCGACCGGGAACGGCTCGTGCGCGAGCGAACGCTCGTGGCCCAGCCGCGACCACAGCTCCTCGGCCACGTGCGGGGCGACCGGCGCGGTCATGAGCACGAGCGGTTCGACGGCCGCGCGCGGCACCGCGGCGAGCGTCGTGAGGTGGTTGTTGAGCACGATGAGCTTGGCGATCGCGGTGTTGATGCGCATCGCCGCCATGTCGGCCGTGACGTCCGCGATCGTCCGGTGCAGCACGCGCAGCGTCTCGTCGGACGGCGCGTCCTGCGACACGACGAGCGAGCCGTCGGCCTCGGAGACGACGTTGCGCCACAGCCGCTGCAGGAACCGCTGCGACCCGACGACCGCGCGTGTCTCCCACGGACGCGACAGGTCCAGCGGCCCCATCGACATCTCGTAGACGCGCAGCGTGTCGGCGCCGTACGCGTCGTACATCTCGTCGGGCGACACCGAGTTCTTCAGCGACTTGCCGATCTTGCCGTACTCGCGGTTGACCGGCTCGCCGTGCCACGAGTGCCCGGTGGGCGACGCCTCGTCGTCGACGACCTCGGCCGCCGGGACGTACACGCCGCGCGCGTCCGTGTAGGCGTACGCCTGGATGTAGCCCTGGTTGAACAGCTTGTGGAACGGCTCCGCGCTGCTCACGTGGCCCAGGTCGAACAGCACCTTGTGCCAGAACCGCGCGTACAGCAGGTGCAGCACCGCGTGCTCGACCCCGCCGACGTACAGGTCCACGCCACCGACCGAGTCCGCCGCCTGCGCGCCGTGGCCCGGGCCCATCCAGTACCGCTCGAGCTCGGGGTCGACGAGCACCTCGTCGGACGACGGGTCCAGGTAGCGCAGGTAGTACCAGCACGAGCCGGCCCAGTTGGGCATCGTGTTGGTGTCGCGGCGGTAGACCCGGGGGCCGTCGCCGAGGTCGAGCGTGACGTTCACCCACTCCTCGTTGCGGCCGAGCGGGGGCTCGGGCGACGAGTGCGCGTCCCCGGGGTCGAACGTGCGCGGCGCGTAGTCGGGCACCTCGGGCAGCGCCACGGGAAGCAGCTCCTCGGGCACCGCGAGCGGCAGGTCGTGCTCGTCGTAGACGATCGGGAACGGCTCGCCCCAGTAGCGCTGGCGGCTGAACAGCCAGTCGCGCAGGCGGTAGGTGATCGTGCCCTCGCCGACGCCCTTGCCCGCCAGCCACTCGACGATCCGCGCCTTGGCCTCCGCGACGCCCAGCCCGTCGAGCGAGATCTCGTCGTTCGACGAGTTGATGACGGTCCCGTCGCCCGTGCGCGCCGCATCCGTCACGTCGCCGTCGGTCGTGTAGACGATCGGCAGCTCGAAGGCCTGCGCGAACGCGAAGTCGCGCTCGTCGCCGCCGGGCACCGCCATGATCGCACCCGTGCCGTAGCCCATCAGCACGTAGTCGGCCGTGAACACCGGCAGCGGCTCGCCGTTGACCGGGTTCACCGCGAGGTGGCCCGTGAACACGCCCGTCTTGCGGCCCGCGTCCGCCTGCCGCTCGACCGCGGTCTTGGCTGCCGCCTCGGCGCGGTAGGCCGCGACGGCCTCCGCCGGCGAGCGGTGGCCGCCCGTCCAGGCGGCGTGCGTCCCGTCGGGCCACTGCGCCGGCACCTCGTCGAGCAGCGGGTGCTCGGGCGCCACGACCATGAACGTCGCGCCGAACAGCGTGTCCGGCCGCGTCGTGAAGACCTCGACCTCGAGGCCGCCCTCGACGTGGAACCGCACGCGCGCACCCGACGAGCGCCCGATCCAGTTGCGCTGCATCGCCTTGACCTTCTCGGGCCAGTCGATCAGCGCGAGGTCGTCGGTCAGGCGGTCCGCGTACGCGGTGATCCGCATGTTCCACTGCCGCAGGCTGCGCTGGAACACCGGGAAGTTGCCGCGCTCGGAGCGGCCGTCCGCGGTGACCTCCTCGTTCGCCAGCACCGTGCCCAGGCCCGGGCACCAGTTCACGGGCGTCTCGCTGACGTACGCGAGCCGCGCGGTGTCCAGCACGCGACGGCGCGCCACGCCGTCCAGGTCCGCCCACGACGAGCCCGCGGGCACGCCCTCGGCGACGGGCACCGCCCGCGTCCCGGCGGCGAGCTCCGCCTCGAGCTCGGCGATGCGCCGCGCGCGGCCACGGCCGCCGTCGGGCCGCACCGCGTCCTCGTCGTACCAGGAGTCGAAGATCTGCAGGAAGATCCACTGCGTCCAGCGCACGTAGCCGGGGTCGATCGTCGCGAACGAGCGGCGCGGGTCGTGCGCCAGGCCGAGCCGGCGCAGCTGGCGCTGCATGATCGTGATGTTCGCCTCGGTCGTCGTGCGCGGGTGCTGGCCCGTCTGCACGGCGAACTGCTCGGCGGGCAGGCCGAACGCGTCGAAGCCCAGCGCGTGCAGCACGTTGTCGCCCTGCATCCGGCGGTAGCGCGCGACGACGTCGGTCGCGATGTATCCCAGCGGGTGGCCGATGTGCAGGCCCGCGCCCGAGGGGTACGGGAACATGTCCATGACGAAGAACGACGGCTTGTCCGCGTCGGCGTGGCGGCCGTCACCGTCCGTGAGCGGGCCCGTCGGGTTGGCGGCGAAGAACGTCCCGCGCTGCTCCCACTCGTCCTGCCAGCGAAGCTCGATGTCCTGCGCGAGTGCGGCGGTGTAGCGGAAGGGCACGTCATCGGTGCCGGTGGGGGGCGCGGCGTTCTCCTGCGAGGTCACCCGCCGAGTTTACCGACCTCGACGAGCGCCCTCGTGCGACCTCTGCCGCGCCCGCGCCCGCCGTCCGTCAGCGCAGCGCGAGCTCCGGCTCGTCGTCGCGGACGACCGCGCCGGCGGGTGCTGCGACCGCGTTCGGCGCCGGGCGGCGGCCCACCGTGAGCACGACGACCAGCCCGAGCGTGGTCAGGCCCGCGCCCACCCAGGCGGGCGACAGGTAGCCCAGGCCCGCCTCGATGACCAGGCCACCGAGGAACGCGCCCGTCGCGTTGCCGAGGTTGAGCGCCGAGTGGCACAGCGCGGCGCCGAGCGACGGCGCGGCGGGCGAGACGTCCATGAGCCGCGTCTGCATCGACAGACCGAGCACCTGCGAGGTCACGCCGAGCGTGACGATCGCGGCGACCGCGGGTACCGCGTACGGCCCGACGAGCGCGATCACGACGAGCACGACGATCGTCGCGACCAGGCCGCCGATCAGCGTCCCGAGCACGGAGCGGTCCGCGAGCCGGCCGCCCAGCACCGTGCCGACCGTCATCCCGATGCCGTACAGCGCCAGGACGAGCGGCACGACGCCGACGGACAGCCCGGTCACGTCGGTGAGCAGTGGCTTGACGTACGAGTAGACCGCGAACATGCCGCCGAACCCGATCGCGCCCGCGCCGAACGCGATCCAGAGCTGGGAGTTGCGCAGCGCACCGAGCTCGCTGCGCACGGTCGCCCCTGCCATCGGCGCGAGCCGCGGCACCCAGACCGTGACCGCCAGCAGCGTGAGCAGGCCGATCACGCCGACCCCGGCGAACGACCAGCGCCAACCGACCGCGTGGCCGACGATCGCGGTCACCGGCACGCCCACGGCGCAGGCGATCGTCAGGCCCGCCATCATCGTCGAGACCGCGCGGCCCCGACGTCCCGGCCCGACGACCGCGGTCCCCATGACCGCGCCGACGCCGAAGAACGCGCCGTGGGGCAGCCCCGCGAGGAACCGCGCGCCGACGAGCGTCGGCAGGGTCGGCGCGAACGCCGAGAGCACGTTCGCCACGGTGAACCCGACGAGCAGCCACAGCAGGAGCCGGCGCCGGTCCATCCGCGCACCGAGCGCCGCGAGCGTGGGCGCGCCGACGACGACGCCGAGCGCGTAGGCCGTGATCGCGAACCCCGTGGCGGGGATCGAGGCGCCGAGGTCGTCGGCGATCTCGGGCAGCAGGCCCATCGCGGCGAACTCGGTGGTGCCGATGCCGAACCCGCCGAGCGCGAGCGCGAACAGCGCGAGGCGGGCGGCGCGCGGGGGCAGCGGTCGCATACGGTCCTCCGGGTCCTCGGGTCGAAACGATTCGAGCAGACTGCGGAGAGCGACGTCGACAACTCCTGGGATGACCCGAGCCTACGTCAGCCGCGCGGCCGGCGTCACGCCCCTCACCCGCCAGGGACCACCCAGATCGCGCGACCCGCCGCCTCGCCGAGGTCCACCGACCGTTCGCCGGCACGTTCGCCGGCACGTTCGTCGGCCCGTTCGTCGGCACGGACGAGCACCGCGACCGTGCCCACCGCGGCACGCCGCTCCCCCACCTCGAGCCTGCAGTCCAGCCCGATGCCGACCTCGTCGAGATAGCGCAGCAGGTCGGGGTCGGCGTCGCTGATCCGCGCGACCCGCCACGCGCCGGGGTCCACGTCCCACAGCGGCGACGCGGGCGGCAGGTGGACCGTGCCGTCGGCCGCCGGGATCGGGTCGCCGTGCGGGTCGCGGTCCGGGTGGCCCAGACGCTGCGCGAGGCGTTCGACGAACACGTCGGAGACCGCGTGCTCGAGCACCTCCGCCTCGTCGTGCACCTCGTCCCAGCCGTAGCCCAGCACCTCGACGAGAAACGTCTCGACGAGCCGGTGCCGGCGCACCATCGCGAGCGCGTGCCGCCGGCCCGTCTCCGTGAGGCCGACCGTCCCGTACGGCTCGTGCGTGAGCAGCCCGGCGTCGCACAGCCGCCGCACGGTCTCCGAGACGGTGGAGGCCCCCACGCCCAGGCGCGCGGCCAGCAGCTTCGTCGTCACCGGGACGGGCACCCACTCGGTGGCCGACCAGACGACCTTGAGGTAGTCCTGCGCCACCGCGCTCAGCGCGGGCGTCGGCTGCGGCTCGTCCGTCACGGGCCTCAGGCTAGTCCGCGGCCCGGCCCGGACGCGTGGCGGGTCAGGACCCGTCGACGCTCCAGTGCCACGGCTCGGTGGGCAGGTTGTGCAGGCCGTAGGCCCCGGCGTGCGCCGCCAGCCACGCGTACGCGGTCGATCCCGACCGCACCGCGTGACCGTGGTCCGTGACGTCCAGCGCCAGCCCGCGCTCGTGACGCGACGTACCCGGCACCGCGGTCGGCGGGCTGCACCGCCCCTCGGCGTCGCAGTTCCGCTCGCGCAGTGCGACCTGCTGCTCGTGGCTGCGCCAGCCGGACGCGCCCAGGTCGAGCCCCGCGGCCCGGGCGGCATCGAGCATCGCCTCGACCGGGGCCGCCAGGCACGGGTGCACGCGCACTCCCTGGCTGGTCAGCACGGTCCGGTCGAACGGCACGGGCGCGTCGACGTCGTCGCACGACGCGACGGGCGCCGGTGCCACCAGCAGGTCGGCGGGGACGTCCGCACGCCACAGCTCGCGGCCGTTCGCCGCCGTGAGCACCGCGCCCGTCGGGTCGAGCCGCAGCACGCTGCCCGACGCGTCGGCAGCGGCCTCGTCGGGCGGCGTCGTCGCCCACCTGCCCGCACCGTCGGGGCCGACGACCGCGAGCGCACCGTGGCTCACGACGAGCGCGGCGTCCGGACCCGGCGCGATCGGCGCGCTCCACACCGTCGTCCCGTCGTACGACAGCGTCAGCTCGTCCGCGTCGAACCGCAGCGAGAGGTGGCCGTCCGACGAGTCGAGGTGCGCACCGACCGCGAGCGGCTCGGCCTCGGCAAGCCGGTCCGGGCCCAGACCCGTCCCCGTCCGCCAGACGACCGCGCGGTCGGGTCCGTAGAGCACGAGGTCGCCGTCGTCCTGCAGCACGAGCCGCGAGCCGGGTACCGCGTCGGCCGGCGCCCGCCACAGCACGTCGCCGTCGCTCGCGCGCACGACGAGCGTCCCGTCCGTCCCGAGCGCGAGCACCGCATGCGGCTCGTCGGTCCCGGTCGACCAGCGCGAACGCGAGTCCGGGCCGAGCAGCACGACGTTGCCCAGGCGGCGTACCGCGAGCACGTGCCGACCGTCGGGCGAGACCAGCGGGACGCCCGGCGCGAGCACGGTGCCCGGTTCGAGCGTCGTGGCCCGCGCGGCGGTCCCGCTGCTCCACAGCGCGGCGCCGGTCGCGTCCTGCAGCACCAGATCGCCGTCGTCCTGCAGCACCAGGCGGTCGGCCGGCGGCAGCGCCTCGGTGCTCGCGTCGGTGCCGGGCGCGTCGAGGGCCTCGTCGGCGGCGTCGTCGTCGTCGGGAACGACGGCGTCCGACGAGGGCTGCCAGCGTGTCGTGCCGTCCGGGGCGACGAGCCGCAGCACGCCGTCGACGAGCATGAGGCGCGCACCCGGGGCTCCCCCGCCGACCGTCCACGTCAGCGACCCGTCGGGGCCGTACAGCACGACGGCGCCGGACGCGCGCACCACCAGCACCACCGCTCCGCCGGCCGAGACCAGGTAGTCCCCGCCGCCGAGCGACTCCCCCGCGGCGAGGACCGCGTCGCCGGGTGCCGAGGTCGGGTTCGAGGTGGGCGCCACGGCCGACGCGGGCGTCGGCACGGTCGTCGGGTCCGCGGCCGCCGCCGAGCCCAGCCCGACGAACCCGCCGACGAGCAGCGCGAGCGCCGCGGGGCCGACGACGAACCCGCGCACGAGTCCGCGCACGGGCCGGTACCGCGCGTCGGGTCCGACGCTGCACCTCGTCATGGCACGGCCGCTGGCCATCCGTCCACGCTAAGCCCGCACCGCGCGAACGACACCCCCTCGCAGGGGTGAACCGGTCAGGTCGGCAGGTTCGGACCGCCCGTGCCCGCGGGCGGGCGAGTGGTCGGCGGCACGACGATCACGGGCCAGGGGCGCCGCGGCCCCACGTCCACGGACGTGTCGGGGTGCACCGCGACGACCCGGTAGTCGAGGAACCGCCGCCGGTCGGGGTCCCAGCGCAGCACGGTGAGCTCGGCGGTCCCGTGCAGCGGCCCGATCGTCGCTTCGCCGAGCGTCGCGCCCGCGGTGCTCGACGAGATGTACCGGATGCCGAGGCCGACCTGCCGTGCGTCGTAACGGCGGTGCAGATGGCCCGAGACCTGTGCCGGTACGCAGTCGCTCTCGAGCGCCGCGGTGCCGACGTCGGGGGTGTGGATCAGCAGGAGGTCGACACCGTCCTCGTCGTCGCACGCGACCTGCTCGAGCCGCTCGCCCGCGTCCTGCGCGCTCTCGCCGCGCGAGGCGGTGCCCTGGCCCGCGCGGGTCTGGTTCGGGTCGCTGTCGCCGAGCACGCGGATCCCGTCGACGTCGACGACCTTGCCCGCGAGCACGGTGGCCCCGGCCGCCGCGTACTTCGCCGACGTCTCCTCGGAGTCGTGGTTGCCGGGCGAGGTGACCAGCTCGACGCCGTCGGGGATCGCGTCGGCGAACGTCGAGACGCAGTACTGCTCGACGCCCGTCCCGTTCATCGTCGTGTCACCCGCGTCGAGCACGGCCTGCGCATCGGCCCTCTCGACGAGCGTCGTGACCAGCGGCGCCATGCCGACGTTGCAGTGCAGGTCGGAGACCACGACGACCGTGACCAGGTCGGCCGCGTCCGGCGTGCGGGTCGGGAGCGGTTGCGCGGTCAGGCGCTCGTCCCACGCCTGCCCGAGCGCCTTGTCGGCGGCCGCGTAGAACTCCTGGTTCTCGCGGTACGCCGCGAGCGCCTGCGCACCGTAGGTGTCGATCACACCGCCGAGCCGGCCGGTCACGCGCGCACCCTCGAGCGCGCTGCCGTCGAACACGCTCGAGGCCACCCGCACCTCCTGCGGTCGGGCGCTGGGGTCGAGGCTCGACGAGAGCAGTCCCAGGAGCAGTGCCAGGCCGAGCGCGACACCGACCCGCCACCGGTGCAGCGCGAGCGCGTTCGCCAGCTCCGCGCGCCGCGTCGCCCCGAGCAGCAGCCGCCCGAGCCACCAGCCGGCCACCAGCACGACGAGCATGAGCGCCGCACGACCGAGCGCGTCCGCGACCAGCGCCTTCGTCACCTGCTCGACGGTCGCCTGAGGCGCCGAGAAGAGCTGCACGTACCGCTCGAGGTCGCCGTTGAGCGCCTGCAGCGTGGTCGCGTCGTCGACCTCGGTGAACGACGCGGGGATCTCCTCGACGACGATGTCGAGGCCCAGCCCCGCCGGCAGCGGCGAGTCGATCTCGAGCGTGCCGAGCGGGCCGAGGTCGAGCACGACGAGCCCGTTCGTCGTCATCTCGTAGCGGGCCTCGTGCGGCCCGAAGCTCGCCTGCGCGGTCGCGGTCGTGACACCGACGCCGAGCGAGATCACGACCGCGAGGATCGCGAGCACGATGCGCACACCCCACCCGCCGTGCGTGTGCGGGGCCTGCTCGTCCATGGGTGGCCCAGCCTAGACTCGCCGACCGTGACCCGAAGGTTTCGGCTCGTGTCGCGCTGGATCCTGCCCGCGCCGCCCGCGCGGTGCTGGGCCGTGCTCGCGGACCCGGCGATGAGCTGGCCGTCGTGGTGGCCGGGCGTGCAGGCGCTGCGGGTCGCGCCGCAGCCCGGTCCGGTGGGCAGCAGCGGCTCGCTGTCCTTCCGCGCACCCGGTGGCTACCGCCTCCGGCTCGACCTGTTCGTCGTCGCGGCGGACCCGCCGCGCACGGTCACCATCGCGGCCGACGGCGACCTGCGGGGCCACGCGCGCGCCGCCCTCGACGCCGACGGTTCGGGAGGAACCTCGGTGGACGTCGAGTGGGACGTCGAGGTCGCGCGCGGCTGGATGCGCGCGACCGTACCCGTGCTGCGGCCCGCGTTCCGTGCCTCGCACGCGGCCGTCATGCGGGCGGGGTGCGATGGGCTCACCGCGTACCTGCTGCGCACGGCCGACGACGCGCCTGCCGTCACCGACACCGACACCGAGCGTCACTGATACCGACCGCTACTGATACCGACCGCTACTGATAGGTGACGAGGTCCGGCGTGGGACGCACCGCCACGGTCTGCGCGGGCGTGAGCATCGGGTGGTCCTCGTCGACGAAGTTCTTCCAGCCCCAGTGCACCGGCGGTGCGCCGGCCCGCAACGCCGCCCACGTGCCCTGCTTGGCGGGCTGCGAGCCCTGCCCGTCGACGTGGATGACCACCGCGAGCTCGTCGTGCGTCGTCGCGAGGCGGTCCCGGTCGCGCACCATCTTCAGCGCGAACTGGTGCACGACGAACATCTTCTGCGGCAGGTGCTCGCGCCGGACGAGCGCGGCGAGCCAGTCCTGCACGGCGTTGATCTCGTCGACGTCGACCGACCCGATCTGGGCGAGGTGCACCTGGTCCGGCGCGAGCCGCCACTCCGGGTCGACCGCGAGGCCCACGTGCGGGAGCTCGAGCAGCTCCTCGTACCGCTTCGCCTGCGTGAGGAAGTCGGTGCGGCCCGGCTGCAGGTCGAGCACCACCGCGACGCCCGCCGTCTGCGCGGCGTCGACGAGGGGACGCAGCTCGGCGACCGACCGCTCGCGCGAGTAGTCGCCGTCGTCCTCCGGGTTCGCGGACGCGATCGTCGCGATGATCTCGACCATGGGCACCACCGAGCTGCCCGGCAGCACCGGCCGGTACTGACGCCCGATGCGCTGGATGCGCTCGATCGTCGCCGGGACGTCCTGCTCGCCGAGCATGCCGAGCGCCGGCGTGCCGGGCGTTCCGTACAGCGCGACGTAGTGCTTGCGCGGCGCCGCGGGGAAGACGAGCTGCCCGCCGCCGGGGATCGTCACGCCGGTCGCGGCGGCCGCCACGCGATCGGCGAGCCGGGGTGCGGCTCCGAAGTCGGCGCCGATCGCCACGACGTGCGGGACCCGGGGCACGTCACCCCCGTCCGACGTCTCCGCGGCTGCCGCGACGAGCGCGACGTCCGCCGACGTGGCCCGCGGGTCGCCGCCCGGCACGTCGAGCACCGGGACACCCGCCGCCCGCAGGGTGGCGAGCGCGGGCACCGAGTCGGCACCGACGCCCGTCATCCCGACGACGCCGCGCGCGGGCTCGGGACGCCGGATCGTGAACGGCGGCGTCGCAGGAGAGGCGGGGGCGGTCGGGCGCAGCGTCCGCGAGGTCGCGCTCGGCGACGGCGCTCCGGGTGTCGGGGACGGGGCCGCGGACGACGACACCGCCGGAGACGACACCGGAGACGATGGCGGAGACGACGCCGGCGGCGACGAGGCCTCGGCGGACGGCGCCGGCTCGGGGTCACCCGGCGCGGTGAGGACGGCCGTCCCGGGTGCGGTCAGCGCGCGGACGGCGACGAACGCCTCGTCGGGCGCGACCGCCTGCGCGGGTCCGAAGCGCACACCGGTCGCCGCGCGCAACTCGGCCGGTGTGGCGCGCGCGGGCACCGCGACGACGGTCCGCCCGCGCGGCGCAGCCGCGTCCCCGACGACGACGAGGACCTGCGCGCCGAGCCGCTCGAGCTCGGCATCGACGGCACCCGCGGCGGCGGCGTCCGGGCTTGCGGCATCGTCGGAGCCCGCGGCCGCACCAGGGCCCGTGGTCGTGGTCGCGCCGTCGACGAGCAGCAGCGGGCCGCCCACGGCCACCGCGACCGACGCAGCGGTGAGCTGTGCTGCGGCGTCGGACGACGGCGCAAGGACGACGACGGGCGCGCTCGCGAACAGCGCGCGCGAGGCCTCGAGCGCCGCGTCAGCGGGCGTCGCCGCCGTGAGCACGGTCGCCCGCTCGTCGGGCGTGCGCGTGCTCGCCTGCCACACCGACGGGCTCGGTACGGGCGCGAGTGACGCGGGGCTCGGCGGCGCGCTCGAGGACGCACCGGGAGCCGGGCCCGCTTCGTCGGGGCGTCCGAGCAGCACCGCCGCCAGGACCAGCAGCACGACGAGCGCTCCCGTGCCGAGCACCGCCCCGCGCCGTGCCCGACCCATCCGACCAGCCCCCTCGACCGCCCGTCAGCGGCCCGTCCGCCGAGGGAACGGCCACCCTAGGCACATGTCGGCGCCGGCGGCGACCACCTTGAGCACGGGCCGGGTCAGGGCGCGGCGGCCACCACGACGCGCACCTGGTTGCGCCACGGGTCGTCGAAGCGCAGCGTGCGGCCGTCGTGCGCGAGCGGCGTGCCCGCGAACCGCACCCGGTCGGCGAGAGCACCGAGGTCGTCGTCGGTCGGCACGGCGATGCGCACCTCGCCGAGCCCGAGCGACGACGCGCGCGGCCCGGCCCCCGCCGAGTTCCACGTGTTCATCGCCATGTGGTGGTGATAGCCACCCGCCGAGACGAACAGCGCGCCGTGCCACTGTGCCGTGACGTCGAAGCCGAGCGCGTCGACGTAGAACGCGCGCGCGGACGGCACGTCGCCCACCTGCAGGTGCACGTGCCCGACGACCGCGTCGCCCGCACCCGGCTCCGCGAGCAGCTCGTCGGAGAGGTGCTCGCCCAGGAACTGGTTCGGGTCGAGCCGCAGCGCGTCCATCACCACGGTGCCGTCCGGTCCGTGCTGCCACAGGTCGCGGCTGCGGTCCCAGTACAGCTCGACGCCGTTGCCCTCAGGGTCCGTCAGGTAGAACGCGAGCGAGACGAGGTGGTCGGCGGAGCCGACGTACGAGCTCGGGGCGCGCTGGGCGACGTTCGCGAGCGTCGCGGCCAGCCCCGCGCGGTCGTCGAACAGGATCGCGGTGTGGAACAGGCCCGCGGAGCCGCGCCCGGCGGGCGGCAGGTCCGGCGTGTGCCGCAGCACGACGAGCGGCGTGCCGCCGCGACCGAGGACGACGACGTCGGGCCGGCCGACGCCCTCGAACCGCGGGTCCGGCCGCTCGAGCACCTCGAGCGCGAGCACGTCACGGTAGTAGCCGAGCTGCAGGTCCAGGTCGCCGACGAGCAACGTGACGGCATCCATGGACGTGCCGGCGGCGATCGAGTCGAGCGCACTGGACGGGGTGGCGACGACGCGTGGACCTGCGCCGGGCGTGGGGGCGGTGGACATGGCGACTCCTCAGGGTTGCCCTCAGAGTAGTTGAAGATTCATCTAAATGCCAGTTGTGCCGCCCTCGCGGTGCGTGTGGCCCATCCCGGGCAGGAATCGAGGGCCGATGCGCGCGAGCTCGGCCTCGAAGTCGGCCGCCCACGGGCCGTACGGCGTGCGGGCGAGCGCATCGTTGGAGAATCGCGGGTCGTCCGTGACCTCGCTCTCGCAGAACGCCGGCACGCCCAGGTCGACCACGGGGCTGCCCCGTTCCACCTCCGCGACGACGAGCGGCGCGTTCGGCCCCGCGAACACGTCGACCACCCAGCCGTCCGCGCCGATCCACACCGAGTGCCGCGTCTTGACGATGCGCGCTCCCCCGCGCCGGATGAGCTGCAGGCCCACCGCGACGTCGAGCTCGCGCTCGGCCTCGTAGCGGGTGCCCGAGTTCATCGGCCCCTTGACCGTCAGGGCGCAGAAGTCGACGAGGTGCTCGTAGCGCTCGAGCGCGTCGAGCGGCGTCGTGCCCGCGTCGATCGGCGCGGCCGCCCCGGAGGTCTGCGCGCGCACCCGCAGCGCGTAGCCCTCGTCGGCCAGGTAGTAGGACTGCACGATCAGCGTCGGCGTCGCGTCGTGCAGGTCCGTCGGCAGCTCGCGCACCCAGAACCGCCGCTCGAACTCGAAGTCGGGCCGCCGCTCGTCGTACGTCTCGTCGCTCACGCTCCCACGCTAGGCGTGCGCGCGGCCGAACCCGTGGACGCGCACCGTCGTGCGCGGATCCGGACAGCCCGCGGCCCGTGTTCGTGCAGGCGATAGCGTCGCGCCATGGCCAGCAGCGACGCCGTGACGCCCCCCACCCGGACCTCGGTCGGTCAGCGCCTGCGCGGCGCGCTGCGGCGGTGGGTCGGGCGGTTCTCCGGACCCGGGCTGGCCGGCGCGCTCGTCTGCTTCGTGATCGCGCTCGGGCCCGCGCTCATCCCGCGGGCGGCGTTCTACCAGGGCGCGGTCGGCGGCATCTGCGCGGCGATCGGCTACGGCGTGGGCGTGCTGCTCGCACGGCTGCTGCGCACGTGCGGCGTGGTGTGGTCGCGGCCCGCGAGCCGCTGGTTCCGTCGCGGCCTGCTCGTCGCGGTCGTCGTCGGCGTCCCCGCGGCCCTTCTCTGGAACGCCACCTGGCAGAACGAGGTCCGGGAGCTGTTCGGGCAGGAGCCGCAGGAGTCGTCGCGGCCGTTCGTCGTGCTCGCGCTCGCGCTCGTCATGGGCGTGCTGCTGCTTCAGGTCGGACGCGGGTTGCGCTGGGTCACCCGGCGGCTCGCGCGCCTGCTCGGACGTCTCGTCGGGCGATGGGTGCCGCGGCCCGTCGCGCTGCTCGTCGCGGTCGTCGCGGTCACGTGGGTGACCGTCTCGGTGCTCAGCGGCGCCGTCGTCGACACCCTGATGTCCTCGCTCAACACCGCGTACGCGCAGGTCGACGACGGCACCGACCCGGGCGTCACGCAGCCGACGGACCCGCTGCGCAGCGGTTCGCCGGACTCGTCGGCGCGGTGGGAGGACCTCGGGCTGCAGGGGCGGACGTTCGTCGCGGGCGGACGCGCGCACGAGCAGTTCGTCGACGTCGCCGCGCGGACGGGCCGCACCGCCGACCTGCAGGACCCGATCCGGGTCTACGCCGGGCTGCGTTCGGGCGGGACGCTCGAGGAGACCGCGCAGGTCGTCGTCGACGAGCTCGACCGCACGCACGCCTGGGACCGGTCGGTGCTCGCGGTCGTCACCGCGACCGGCACGGGCTGGATCGACCCGTCGCTCGCCGACACGTTCGAGCTGCTGTGGGGTGGCGACACGGCGATCGCGTCCATGCAGTACTCCTACCTGCCGTCGTGGGTGGCCTTCGTCGGTGACCGCACCACCCCGCCCGCCGCGGGCAAGGCGCTGTTCGAGGCGGTCTACGAGCGCTGGTCGCAGCTCCCGGAGGACGCCCGGCCGCAGCTGTTCGTCGCCGGCATCTCGCTCGGGTCGTTCGGCAGCCAGGGCGCGTTCTCGTCGGCCCAGGACGTCGCCGCGCGCACCGACGGCGCGCTGTGGATGGGGACACCGGGCTTCACGCCGCTGTGGCGCGAGCTGACCGACGAGCGCGACGCGGGCTCGCCCGAGATCACGCCCGTGCTGGACGGCGGCGCGACCGCGCGGTGGGCCAGCCGCCCGGGCGAGGGGGACGACCGCCAGCTCTGGTCGCTCGGCGAGGACTGGCAGCAGCCGCGCATCGTGTACGACCAGCACGCCTCCGACGGCGTGACGTGGTGGTCGCCGTCGCTGCTCCTGCACAAGCCCGACCGGCTGAGCGAGCCGCGCGGCACGGACGTGCTCGACTCGACGCGCTGGGTTCCCGTCATCACGTTCTGGCAGACGACGATCGACCTGTTCGTCGCCGGGCTCGCACCCGCCGGGCACGGTCACAACTACCACCAGGAGTACGCCGACGGCTGGGCGGCCGTCGCGCCGCCCGACGGGTGGACCGCGGCCGACACCGACGTGCTGCGCGAGGTCGTCGGCTCCGTCCCGAGCGTCGCGTGAGCGAGCACTACGCGGCCGACGACCACCTCGGTGGCCGCTCGCTGCTCGTCGCGGCCGCGTACGTGGTCCTGCGGCGCGACGACGAGGTGCTGCTGCAGCTGCGGCAGGGCACCGGCTACATGGACGGGTGGTGGGCGACGCTCGCGGGGCACGTCGACCCGGGCGAGTCCGTGCACGAGGCGGCCGTTCGCGAGGCCGCCGAGGAGGCCGGCATCGTCGTCGCGGCCGCCGACCTCGTGCCGCTCACGGTGCTGCACCGCTTCGAGCGCGGCGGACCGCAGGTCGAGCAGCGCATGGACGCGTTCTTCGAGGTCCGCCGCTGGCGCGGCACACCCACGCTGCGCGAGCCGGACAAGAGCGCCGACCTGCGCTGGTTCCCGCTCGACGACCTGCCGCGCGTGGTCCCCCACGAGCGGTTCGTCCTCGAGCGCCTCGACGGCCCGCTGCCCGCCGTGGTGTCGCTGCCCTCCTGAGCCGCCTCAGCCGGTGTTCTGCAGGCCGGCGGCGACCCCGTTCACGGTGAGCAGCAGCAAGCGGCGCAGGTCGTCGGCCTGCTCGACCGCGTCCCCCCGGCGCAGGCCACGCAGCGCGCGCAGCTGCAGGAGCGAGAGCGCGTCGACGTACGGGCTGCGCAGCTGCACCGCACGGCCCAGGATGCGCCGGCGGGACAGCACGGCCGACGAGTCCGTGATCGCGAGCACCCAGCGGCGCGTGAGCCCCATCTCCTCGGCGACGAGGGCCGCGAGGTCGCTACGGTCGCCGAGTGCGAGGTAACGCGTCGCGATGCGCTCGTCGGTCTTGGCGAGCGACATCTCGACGTTGTCGATCACGGTCGCGAACAGCGGCCAGTCGCGGTACGCCGCGCGCAGCTCGTCCAGGTCGCCGATCGACTCGAGCGCGGTGCCCAGGCCGTACCAGCCGGCGAGGTTGATGCGCGCCTGGGACCACGAGAACACCCACGGGATCGCCCGCAGATCGTCGAGGCTGGAGACCGACAGCCCGCGCCGCGCGGGTCGCGACCCGATCGGCAGCAGGCCGACCTCCTCCAGCGGCGTGACCTGCGCGAACCAGACGGGGAAGCCCTCGGCCCGCACGAGCTCGTGGAACCGGACCCGCGACGCCTCGTCGAGACGCGATGCGAGCGGCGCGAACCGCTCCGCGGCCTCCGCGTTACGACGCTCGACGCTCGGCGCACCGGCCAGCAGCGTCGCCGCGACGACCTGCTCGATGTGCCGTGCGGCGATGTGCGGGTCGCCGTAGCGGGCGAAGATGACCTCACCCTGCTCGGTGAGCTTGAACCGGCCGTCCACCGAACCCGGCGGCTGCGCGAGCACCGCGCGGTTGGCGGGACCGCCGCCGCGCCCGAGCGCCCCGCCGCGGCCGTGGAACAGCGTGAGCGCGATGTCGTTGTCGTGGGCCCACTGCGTGATCCGGCGCTGCGCGTCGTCGAGCGCGAGCGTCGCGGACACGGGGCCGACGTCCTTCGACGAGTCGGAGTAGCCGAGCATGACCTCGACCCGCCGGCCGTTCTCCGCGAGGCGCTTGCGCACCTGCGGGAGCTCGAGCGCCTTCTCGAGGATGTCCACGCTCGCCTCGAGGTCCGCGAAGGTCTCGAACAGCGGGATCGCGTCGATCACCGGCACGTTCTCGGCACCGCCGTACGCGAGCTCGGCGAGCCGGTACACGGCCGCGAGGTGCTCGCCGGACTGCGTGAAGGAGACGATGTAGCGGCGGGCCGCCTCGGGCCCGAACCGCTTCTGGATCGTGCCGATGGTGCGGAACGTGTCGAGCACCTCGACGGTGCGCGGCTCGAGGTCGCCGTCGATCCCCTTGGCCTCGATGTCGGCCAGCGCGGCCGCGTGCACCTGCGAGTGCTGACGCAGCTCGAGCTCGGCCAGGTGGAAGCCGAAGGTCTGCACCTGCCAGAGCAGCTTCTGCAGGTCCCCGTACGCCGAACGGGTCGCCCCCGCGGCGTCGAGCGAGCGCTGCACGACGAGCAGGTCCGCCTCGAGCTCCGCGGCGGACGCGTAGGCGAGGTCCGCGTTGCGCGACCGGGTGGCCGCGAGCCGCTCCACGACGAACAGCAGCTCGCGCCGGTGCGGCTCGTTGGGCGAGTCCTGCGCGACGCGCGATGCGATCTCCTCGGAGAGCGAGCGCTGGCGCTGCCACAGCGCGTTCAGCTCCGACGACGCGGGCGTACCTGCGCCGTCGAGGGTCAGACCCGCCGCGGTGCGCCGGGCCGACTGCTCGAGGGCCGTGATGACGTGCTCCGACGCCAGCTGCGCGGCCGCTCGGGTCACCTCCGCCGTGACGTTGGGGTTGCCGTCGCGGTCGCCGCCGATCCACGAGCCGAGGCGCGCGAACGGCCGGACGACCGGCAGCGTCGTGCCCGCCTGGTCGTCGAGCAGCCAGTCGTCGAGCCGGCGGTAGACCGACGGCAGGACGTCCGCGAGCGTGGACTCGAACACCGACAGGACCGTGCGCACCTCGTCGAGCACGCTCGGCTTGGCCTGACGCAGCGGCGCCGTGCGCCACAACGTGTCGATCTCGGCGAGCAGCCGACGGTCGTTCTCCGCGAGCGACATGCCGCCCATCGAGCGCTGGTCGCGCTCCGCGACGAGCTCGGCGATGCGCCGGATCGACCGGGACACCGCGCGTCGTCGGGCCTCGGTGGGGTGCGCGGTGAGCACCGGACGGAACTCGATCGCCTGCAGGCGTCGCCAGGCCTCGTCCTTGCCCACCTCGTCGGCCAGCTGCTGGACCGCGGCCGGCAGCGTGTCGTCCTGGACGAGCGCGTGCGGGTCGGTGCCGGCCTCGCGCTCGCGCAGCACGCGCACGCGGTGGTACTCCTCCGCAGTGTTCGCGAGGTGGAAGTAGCACGTGAACGCACGGGCCACCTGCTCGGCGCGCTGCAGCGAGAACGATTCGACGAGCGCCTCGGCCCGCTCGAGCGCGTCGCCGTCGGGCTCGTCGTGCGCCTTGATCGCGAGCTCGCGCAGGCGCTCGACGTCCTCCAGCAGGTCGTCGCCACCCGCCTCGCGCAGCACGCGGCCGAGGAACTCACCGAGCACCCGGACGTCGTTACGCATCGGCTCCGGGACCTCGTGGCTCGCGGCACCTCGAGGGATGTCACGCGGGGTAACACGCGGGGTAATCGGTGCTGTCACGCGCTCAACATAGGCCACGCATGTTTCGTGACGGGACGTAGGTCCATGCCGTGGGCGCTCGCCGGTCGGCCGCGCGCGACCCCTGACAGAAGCGACGAGGCCCCGGGCGACGGGTGTCGCTCGGGGCCTCGTCTCGTCCGTGCGGATCAGCCGCCGATCACCGCGGCGGGCGACACGGAGCCGGACTGCTGCACGATCTTCACCTTGGGAGAGGTAGCCGCGCTGAGGTAGGTCGTCTTGACGGTCTGGACGTACACCACGCCGAGCGTGATCTTGCTGGTGGTGACCTCGTACTTGCCGGACGCCTGCACCTTGGCGGTCGCGACCTGCGTGAACTTCGAGGCGCCGTTCTTCTTGAAGTACACCTTCACGGTGGAGCCCACGGTGTCGACGGACGGGTCGGCGTACCCGTACATGTAGAACGGGTCGTTGCCGTACGAGTAGCCGTTGGTGATCCCCACGGTCGGCTTGCCCGTGACCTTGAACGTCTTGCCCGTCGCGGTCGCGATGCGCTTGCCGCTCACCTTCACGGTCGCCACGGCCTTGTACGGGCCGGCCTTGAAGCTCGACGCACACACGTAGGCCCGGACACGGTTCTCACCGTTCTTCAGGCCGCCCGAGACCGCGAGGTACCCGGTGACGGACTTGTTCGTCTTGGTGTTGGTCACCTTGGTGCCGAGCGAGTAGTAGTCGCTGGAGTTCAGGCCTGACGCCGTCACGTTCCAGACGAGGTACCAGCAGCCGGACTTCTCCTTGACCTTGTCGCTCACCTTGATGCTGATCGCGACCGAGGACGCCTGGGCGTCGTCTGCCGCCGCCGGCGCAGCTGCTGCGACGGGCAGGAACAGCGCCGCCCCCGTCAGGATCGCGGTCAGTCGTCGTCGTGCCAGGCCCATGACCATGCTTGTACTCCCCGTGTCGTTCGATTCGTCGTCGTCGCGCCGCGTGCGGGCACGGGCGCGCCCGGCGAGGCTAGTCGACGAATCGGGCGCGAACGGGATGTGTCCGGACGTTTCACTCGATTGCCTGATGCGACAATCGTCACGGACGGCCGATCTCGGGCGCGCTACGACGGTTCGACGGTGATCTTGAACAGCACGTCGGTGCTCGGCAGCAGGTACGTCGTCGGGGCGCTGCGCAGGTAGACCCAGCCCGCGGCGAGCTTCGGCGACACGAAGGTGAAGCGCCCGGTGGGCGCGACGACCGTGGTGCCGATCACGCGGTACTCGGACTCGCCAGTCGGCTTGAGCAGCACCGTGAGCGTGCGTCCGCGCAGGTCGATCGTCGGCGCGGAGTACCCGGCGACGAACGCGTCCTTCCCGATCGTCCCGCCGACGTCGGTGATCACGTGCTTGGGCCGCACGACGAGCGCGAACGGTCGGGGTGTCGCACGGGCGACCTTCGCCCCGTCGTGCACCACGGCCGCGTAGGCGCTGTAGGGACCGGCCGGAACGGTGGACGCGCAGACGAACGCCTGGACGCTGTTGGTGCCGTTCACCAGCGGCCCGTGACGCAGGCGCGCATCCACCACGGTCGTCTTCCGTTCGATGCGCGAGGACAACGAGTACCGCTCGCCGGCGACCAGGCCGCTCACCACGACCGAGAACCTGACGAACTTGCAGCCCGTCGTCGGCTTCTGCCTCGTCGGGTCCACCACGATCGCGATCGTGGGCGACGCGGCCGGTGACCCCGCGGACGCCACCCCTGCCGGCGCGACCGCCACGAAGGTCAGCGCGAGTGCCGCCAGGGCACCGATGCGTCGGAACGTGGCGACGCGGGACACCGCTCGCCGCGGGTGGGTGGTCGGTCGCGCGGCGCGCATCACATGCTCCTGCAGCGGTAGTTCCGGATCGGGACGAACCGGACACTACTCCCTTCGGCGACCTCCGGGTTCAGCGGCCGAACAGCCGCGACAGGAAACCACCCGCGCTTTCACCCTTCGGGTGACCGGGGCAGCGGCGGTCCTGCGGGACGTCGCGCATCACCTCGTCGACATGCTGGCCGCAACCGGACCACGTGACCTTGCCGCACGTCCGGCAGGTGACTGCAGTGCACATGAACGCTCCTCGGTCGATCGGAGCCACCAGCATACCCCTGGGGGTATACGCCTCATGCCTCCGTGGGCGTGTCGTGGTCGGCCACCAGGGCCGCGAGCACGACGAGGTGGCTCGCCTCGAGGTGCCGCGACGCGGTGACGAGCGTCAGCGGACCCACCGCAGCGACGCGGCGCAGCTCGTCGAGCGCCGCCTCGGCCGTCGGCTCCGCGAGCTCGTGCTCGTAGCGTCGGCAGAACTCGTCGAACCGCTCCGGCACGTGGTCGTACCACCGCCGCAGCTCCGAGGACGGTGCGACGTCGGGCCGCCACTCACCCACCCGCGGGTCGTCGCGCCGCAACCCGCGCGGCCACAGCCGGTCGGCCAGGACCCGCATGCCGTCCTGCGGCCCCGGCTCGTCGTACACGCGCCCGACCCGTACCCCCGCCACCCCGCTCATCCTCGTCTCCCTCCTCGATCGTGCGAGACCTGCGCCCGGTCAGCGCAGCCGCGCCCACCAACGGTGCTCGGCGAGCGCCCACGAGCCCGCCGCGAGTCCGGTCAGCACCCCCAGCGAGATCCCCACCATCGTCGTCCCCGCCGTGACGACCGCGTTGAGGCCCTGGTCGGCGGAGTCCCCCAGCACCGAGGTGACCCCGACCAGCCCGAGCGCACCCGGGACCAGCAGCCAGAACGCCGGCAGGAAGCTCACCATCGCGGGCGGACCGTCCGCGAACCGGGCGACGACGAGCGCGACCGGCGTCATGGCGACGGCCCCCACGAACGCGGACATCTGCGGGCCGAGCACGGCGCCGCCGACGAGCTGGCCCGCGTACGCGACGAGCAGCACCAGGAGGATCCAGCGCACCGCACGCCGCTGGGCGCAGTGCCGGATCGTCACGCCGACGCCGTACACGATCACCCCGAGCCACGGCCCCCACCAGCCGAGCGTCTGGTTGCCACCGGTCGTGAGCGCCCCGGCCGGGATCCCGACGAGATTCGCGCCGGCGATGATGCCGAGCGCGAGCAGCACCAGCATCATCACGCCCGCGGACAGCCGCGCGGCGCCGGCGATCATCTGCCGCGTCGCGAGATCGATCACCGAGGTCGTCAGCAGCGCGCCCGGCAGGAACGTGATGAGCGGCGCGACCAGCGCGGGCAGGAGCGTGACGTCGAGGCCTGTGCGCGACAGCGAGAACACCGTCACCGCGACCCCGAACGACGAGAGCATCACGACGATCGCCTGGTACGGCCCGCTCCCCCAGTCGCCGGTCACGCGCTCGAGCCCGACGACGCCGGCCCCGAGGACCGCCGCGAGAGCGACGTCGGTGAACGAGCCGCCGAGCACCAGCGCCAGGCCGGCCGCCGCGAGCATGTACCCCATCGCCTGCTGCCCGCGTCCGTACGGCGCCGGCTGCTCCATCGCCGCGGCGATCCGCCGGCTGCCCGCGGTCGGGCCGAGCTCGCCCGCGCGCGCCAGGTCGGCCACCTCGAGCACCTCCTGCACCTGGTCGAGCCGCAGCGAGCGGTAGCCGGCCGAGGTCGCCACGGTCCGCGCGTGGTTGTCCCCCGGTGTCGACAGCAGCAGCGCCGTCGGCAGCGCGATCACCTCGACGTCGGGGTGCCCGTTGGCGCGCGCGACGTGCTCCAGGGTGTCCTGGACCTGCACGATCGGCGCCGTCGTGTCGATCATCGCCTCGCCGAGCGCCAGGCAGAACCGCACCGTCTCGCCGGGCGAGTCGTCGTCCGCGTCGCGGTCGTCGCGCTCCGCGCCCGTCCGCGCACCGTCGGCGCCCGCAGCGGCACCGGCGAGCACCTCGGCGACGACCAGCCCGGCGGTCGTCGTCGGGTCCGGTTCGTCCGCCCGCAGGACGGCGGTCGGCGCCGTGCCGACGCCGGTCTCCACGGAGCTCGCCGCTGCGCCCGAGGCGCTGGTCGCCGCGGACGCAGCGGCGGTCGCCGCGCGGTCCGCGCGTCGGCGGCGCGCCCGGCGCTCGACGACGACGACGAGCGCGGTCGCCGCCACGAGGACGACGAGCGCGAGCACGATCATCGCGACCGGCACCTCGGAGGTGGTGACCGTGGGCGGCGTCGTCCAGACCGTCGTGGGGGTCGGCGTCGGTGTGGGCGTCGCGGTCGGGGTCGGGGTGGGGGTCGGCGTCGGGGTGGGTGTCGGCGTCGGTGTGGGCGTCGCGGTCGGGGTCGGGGTGGGCGTCGGCGTCGGCGTGGGGGTCGGCGTCGGCTCCGTGGTCGGCTTGTCGCTCGCCGTGGTCGTCGGATCGGCCGACGGCTCCGGGTCGTCGCCCGTGCCCACGGTCGCGCCCGGGTCCGGCGACGGGTCGGTCACCGCGCGCACGGTCGTCGGCACATGCAGCAGGAGCCCGTCGTCGAGGACCCGCCACACGTCGCCCATACCCACATCGTGCCGGATCGTCGTCGGTCACGGTCCGCCCCGCGCAGGTGCAGGGTTTTCCCTCTGAGCGGCGCGGTCCCGCGGGTCTAGCGTCGGTTCCATCGAGCCACCGCGCAGCGCGGCGCGCGAACGGCGGCCCAGCCACGCACCGACCGGTGCGACCCAGAGCTGGAGGCACGAGGCGTCCAGCCGGTTGCCAGGGGGATTGACGACATGACTGACATCGAGCTCTCTCGCGGTGCGTTCCGCCAGCTCATCACCGCGAACCCGAACTACTTCGGGACCTTGCAGGACAAGGCCCTCGCCCAGAGCTTCAAGGTGGTCGACGCCAAGCAGTCGGACACGGCCTACGAGGAGATCGGCTGCGTCTCCTACAGCCCCGAGCGTGACCGCCTCGAGGCGACGATCGTCGTGCGGCGCGCGTTCGGCTACAAGGGCGGCCCGTGCAGCGCCGGCTCGTCGGAGTGGGTGCGGTTCTTCGTCGACTTCGGCGCGGGCTGGGTCGACGCCGGGTCCGCGGCCGCCCGCGTGTTCGACGTGCCCGACGGCAAGGACTGCGCCGGCGACGCCGACCACCCGTACGTCCTCGTCGTCGGCGTGGTGCTCAACCCGTTGCGCCGGTACTGCGCCGCGCCGGTCCTCCCGCGCGTGCGCGCGATCCTGTCGTGGGAGCACGAGCCGCCGGCCGGCGACCCCGACTTCCCGCCGGTCTGGGGCGAGGTCCAGGAGGACACCGTCCAGGTCCGCCCGCGGCGCCGGTTCTTCCCGACGGACATCGGCGACCTGCTCGCGCCGCTGGTCAAGCTCGACCCCGCGGTGCTCGACAAACTCATCGAGGAAGAGGTGCTCGGGCCGCCGATCCCGGAACCGGACCCCGTCGGCCCCGTCGCTCTCAACCCGCAGCCGCTGCCACCTGGCGGCGGTGGACCGGACCCGGTGCCGTTCGGGCTCGACAAGCTCGTGCGGCTGTACGCGCCCGACAAGCTGAAGGTCCTGTCGACGCGTGCGCTCGACAGGCAGGTCGCCAAGCTCGCGCTGGCGCCCGTCCCGCCGCACCGGATGGCGGCGGCCGAGGTGACCGCCTCACTGCACGGTCCGCTCGCGCCCCTGTCGCTGGCCACGGCGGCGCTCGCCTACCAGAAGCTCGACATCGACTGGGGCGGGCTCGTCGAGCTGCTGGGCGACGGCAAGGGCGACACGACGTACGAGGAGCTCGAGTGCCTGGGCCTCGACGACGCCGCGGCCCAGCTCGTCGCCACCTTCCGGGTCAAGCGCCCGACCGGCTTCTCCGGGCCGCCGTGCAGCGCCGGGTCGACGGAGTACGTCGCGTTCTGGGCGGACTTCGACGACGACTGCGTCCCGACGTACCTCGGGACCGTGGCGGTCTCGGCCCACGACTACATCACGATGCCGGCGACAGGCCTGTCCTACGCCGCGGTGCTGCCGCTCGACCTGACCGCCTACCGGCGGCTGTGCCAGGAGCCGGGGCTGCACCGCATCCGGGCGGTCCTGTCCTGGAACGCGCCGCCGTCCACGACCGACCCGGACGCGGTCCCGCACTGGGGCAACCGCCTGGACACCCACGTCCACGTGCTGCCCGGCCGGCCCTACGACGGCGTCGCGCGCCTCACGATCGTCGGCGGCGTGGCGACCGGCGAGATCGACCCGGGAACCGGCGTCACCCTGCCCGTCGCGCACATCGCCTACAACGGTGCGGTGCTCGACCCGCGCGGCTGCCCGTTCGCGGGACGCGTGACGGTGCACGGCCCGGCCGACCCGGCGCTCGCAGGGGCGACCTACCGGCTGCTCGTCCGCGACGTGACGGCGGGCGGCGTCGACACCCCGGTGACGACCCCGTTCTTCGTCGTCGACGCCAACGGGATCGGCTCCTGGGTGACGCCGGGTGCGGGCGGCTGGACCACCTGGCCCGTGTGGACGACGAACACGCTCGGCACCCTGGGCTACATCGACACGTCCGGCGACGACCTGTGGCAGACCAGCCTCGAGGTGCAGGGCACCGGCGTCGTGGACGCGCAGCGCTTCCAGCTCGACAACACGCTCAACGCGGCCTCGGTCGACCCGGCCAACGCCGCCCACCTGGCCTTCGACCCCGGCCAGCTCGCGCAGCAGGGCTGCGGCAAGTTCACGCAGGGCATGACGATCCACGGCACCTACGACGCGCGCGACACGTGGTTCCGGGCCTGGGGCTTCTCCCTGCTGCCGTTCCCGCTCCCGTCCGCCGCCCTGACGACGTCGGTCGCCTCGACGACCAGCGAGGCACCGGTCGGCTCGACGTGGTCACTCGACACGAGCAGCCTGCAGCCGTGCGGTTACGTGCTGCGGCTGTCGGTCTCCGACCGGGCCGTCGTGAACTCGACGTGGTCCGGACGCTCCGTGCCCGTCGACATCGGTTTCTGCATCGAATGACGATCGGATGAAGGAGGTCGACCGACCCGGCTCCGACCTGGTGAACCTGCGCGGGCGCACGCAGGCAGGCCGTGCAGCGCCTGGCCCGCCTGCGCACCGGTCACCACCAGCGCGCCCAGGTGCGCGTCGAGCGCCCCGAGAGCGTCGAGCAGGCACGGGCCATCACCAGCTCGTCAGCCACGCCGCCACCGCTGCTCGTTGGCCACCATCCACTCGATCAGGTGCTCGCCCTCCGTGGGCTCTCGACCGGGCCCGTTCAGCAGGTCCGCCGCGACCTGCGCGAACACAGCCTTGGCGGGCGCGTAGGTCGCCCACTGCGCTGCCGCGACCGAGCCGGTCACCACCGCGGGCAGTGTCGGCTCGCCCGCAACCTTGATCAGGAATGCGTCGATCCCTCGCGGCTCGATGAATGTCGTCGCGCGCGTCGTGGCCGAGAACGGGGCGTCCGCACTCCACGCGCGCAGCAGGCGTTCCCAGTCAGCCAGCCAGTAGCGTCCGTCGTCCTTCGCGACGAGGTCCTCGCGCTCCAGGTACTCGAGCACCCGGTAGGTCGCACCCGTGGAGGCGCCAGACGCCGCCACGAGCTCGCGAGCCGTCCACACGCGGTCCTCGTCCAGCAGCGCACGCGTCACGCGCGCGGCGGCTCGCCCTTGAGTGCTCCCCGCGGGCGGCCCTGGCGCCACGGGTCACGGTCCAGACCGCGGTCTGCAACGAACAGCGCCGGGGAGTCGATGACGACGCGCAGGTTGCCCGTGGCGTCCGCATATGACAGTCCCTGTCTCGGTTCTTGAGCAGCGACGGCGCCAACGCCGCTAGCCTCGGCCCTTCATGACCGTAGGTGTGGCGGAGACGTGAGAAGTGCTCCTGACCTGGGATGATATGGCTTGTCGAGAGTCAGATCAGTCCAGTTCGAGGAGCACCTTCCAGGTGAAGAAGCCTACGGGGTTCTACCCGCGGCTCGGCGTCGATGCCAACGGCGGGTCGGCGGTCTCTCAGGCAGGCGGTGTCCTGCGACGTCCACCGTCCGCGCGGCCGGCTTGGACGTGGCGTTGCGCCAGGCTCTGGCGCCGTGGCGGGCGCCGCTTGCTCGTCATGACCCGGCCAAGGTCCTGCTCGACCTCGCGTTGATGCTCGCGCTAGGTGGGGACGCGTGCTCGGACCTGGCGGTGGTGCGCGGCGAGCCGGCGGTGTTCGACCCGGTGGCCTCCGACCCGACGGCGTCGCGGACGATCGCCCGGTTGGCCGGCGACGTGGACAGGGTGCTGTCCGCGATCAACACCGCCCGTGCCCGAACCCGGGCCCGGG
>NZ_BJWG01000016.1 GCF_007990245.1 Cellulomonas composti
CCGCGCCGTTGCACAGTCCAGCGACGCTCCGGCTGTCCGCAGACGCGCTCGCGGTCCGCAGATGCGGTCCGCGGACGTGCGCGGGGTGCGTGGGCGCGGGGAGGTGGAGCGCGGGCGGTCGGCGGACCAGCGGTTCAGCGGGTCAGCGGTAGTTGATGAACTGGAGGGCGGCGTCGACGTCGGCGCCCTTGAGCAGGGCGATCACGGCCTGCAGGTCGTCGCGGCTCTTGGCGGAGACGCGCAGCTCGTCGCCCTGGATCTGCGTCTTGACGGTCTTGGGACCCTCGTCGCGGACGATCTTCGCGAGCTTCTTGGCGATCTCGGAGGACAGCCCCTCCTTGATGCCCGCCGCGAGGCGGTACTCCTTGCCCGACGGCTTGGGCTCCTTGTCGCCCAGGTCGAGCGCCTTGAGGGAGATGCCGCGCTTGATGAGCTTGGACTCGAAGACGTCGAGGATCGCGAGCACGCGGTCGGGGGAGTTGGCGATCATGAGCACGGACTCGCCGCTCCAGGCGATCGACGCGCCCACACCCTTGAAGTCGTAGCGCTGCGCGATCTCCTTCGAAGCCTGGTTGAGCGCGTTGTCGACCTCCTGGCGGTCGACCTTGCTGACGACGTCGAACGACGACTCGCTCGCCATGATGTCCTCCGATGCGGGGGCGCCGGCTGCCGGGCGCCCGTTTTCCTGACTGGCCGTGGGTGTTGCTATCCTTCCACGGCACGCCCGGCACGTACGCGCCGAGCCTGCACCCCGGCGGGTTACCCGAGTGGCCAAAGGGGGCTGACTGTAAATCAGCTGGCAACGCCTACGGGGGTTCGAATCCCTCACCCGCCACCCTCGCGCGAAGGGGGCGTCCTTCACGGGACGCCCCCTTCGTCGTCCCCGGGCAACCCGGGACCCAAGGCCCTCCCGTCCGGTCGCGGGCGGGCGTAGGCAGGAGGTGAGGGGCGCCCGAGCCGGTGCGCCACCCGCGCACCGACCGCCCCGTGACGCCCGACCGCACGTCGGGGGAGGGGAGCAGGCCATGACATCGATCGAAGGTCGGCTCGAGGGCAAGGTCGCGATCGTCACCGGCGGTGCGCGGGGGATGGGCGAGGCCGACACCCGCCGGCTCGTCGCGGAGGGCGCGCGCGTGGTCGTCGGGGACGTGCTCGACGAGCCAGGTGCGGCGGTCGCCGCCGAGCTCGGCGACCACGCGGTCTACACGCACCTGGACGTGACCGACGAGGCGTCGTGGGCGGCGGCCGTCGACCTCGCGCACGAGCGGTTCGGGCCCGTCGACGTCCTCGTCAACAACGCCGGCATCCTGGCGCAGGGCCGGATCGACGAGACGGAGCCGGACACCTTCCGGCGCGTGCTCGACGTCAACCTCACGGGCGTCTACCTGGGGATCCGTGCGGTCACCGCCGACATGGCGGCGGCCGGCCACGGCGCGATCGTCAACATCTCGTCGGCCGCCGGCCTCGTCGGGATGCAGGGGCTGAGCGCGTACTCGGCGAGCAAGTGGGGTGTGCGCGGCCTGACGAAGTGCGCAGCGCTGGACCTCGGCCACCTCGGCATCCGCGTGAACTCGATCCACCCGGGCGCGATCCGCACGCCGATGGCCGCGGGCGTGACGGACGAGGCGATGGCCCACCAGGCGCTGCCGCGCGTCGGCGAGCCGTCGGAGATCGCGGCAGCCGTCGCGTTCCTCGTCAGCGACGACGCGTCGGACGTGACGGGCGCGGAGCTCGCCGTGGACGGCGGGATGGTGCTCGGCGTCGTCGCCTAGCCGCGCGGCGGACGCGATTTCGCGGGCGCGGGGCGGGCCGTGTAGCCTGTTCCGCGCTGCCCCGATAGCTCAGTCGGCAGAGCGTCTCCATGGTAAGGAGAAGGTCAAGGGTTCGATTCCCTTTCGGGGCTCTGTGGTGTGTCCAGGAGGACGACGTACGTCGTGCTGCTGCGGCCACCCGAGGCGGGGTAGCTCAGTTGGTGAGAGCGCACGACTCATAATCGTGAGGTCGCGGGTTCGAATCCCGCTCCCGCTACCGCCTGTGGAATGAGCGCGTCGGCCGGCGCGCTACAAGAAGATCGATCGTATGCGCCGTGCCGGCGCGAGAGGTGGCACCACCATGGCCAGCAAGAGCTCGGACGTCCGTCCGAAGATCACGCTCGCGTGCACGGAGTGCAAGGAGCGGAACTACATCACGAAGAAGAACCGTCGGAACGACCCCGACCGTCTCGAGATGAAGAAGTTCTGCCCGCGCGAGAACCGTCACACGCTGCACCGCGAGACCCGCTGACCGCAGTGCCGGTCGACACGGGGTACGCGGGACGCGAGTACCCGCCGAACGCGGTCTACGAGGTCGGTCGCGAGCACCTGCGGTCGTTCGCGGCCGCGGTGGGCGCGCAGCACCCGGCGCATCACGACGAGGCAGCGGCGCAGGCTCTCGGCCACCGCGACGTGGTGGCGACGCCGACGTTCGCCGTCGTCGTCGCGCAGCGCGCCGAGGCCCAGCTCTTCACGGACCCGGCCGCCGGAATCGACTTCAGCCGGGTCGTGCACGCCGACGAGCGTTTCACGCACCACCGGCCGATCCACGCGGGCGACCGGCTGGTCAGCGTCCTGCACGTCGACTCGATCGTCGAGCGTGCCGGGCTGGCCATGATCACGACCCGCGTCGAGATCGCGACCGAGGCCGGTGAGGCCGTCGCCACGGTCGTCTCGACGCTCGCCGTCCGGCCCGAGGAGTTCTGATGACCCCCGCCCTCGCCGAGCTCACCGTCGGGCAGGAGGTTGCGCGCGCCGACGTTGTCGTCGACCGCGCCCGCCTCGTCCGCTACGCCGGCGCGTCGGGTGACTTCAACCCGATCCACTGGAACGAGCGGGTCGCGCTCGAGGTGGGTCTGTCGGGCGTGATCGCGCACGGCATGTGGACCATGGGCGCCGCGGTCGGTCCGGTCGTCGAGTGGGCCGGCGACCCCGGTCGCGTCGTCGACTACCAGGTGCGCTTCACGCGCCCGGTCCCGGTGCCCGATCCCGGCGAGGCCGTCGCGCAGGTCGTCGCCGTCGTCGGCGCGCTCGACGAGACCGCGGGAACCGCCCGCATCGACCTCACCGTCCAGGTGGACGGTCAGCGCGTGCTCGGCAAGGCCCAGGCGGTCGTCCGCCTGTCCTGACCGCGGGGTCGATCCGCGGCTCAGACCGGGACCGGCCCGGTGGTCGTCCCGATGCGCAGCGCGACCGGCAGCACGACCCGTTCGGGCGTGCCGCCCGCCAGCAGCTCGGCGACCTGCGCGCCGACCGCGGCGCCCTTCTCGGCGAGCGGCTGTGCGACCGACGTGAGCACGTCCGGCGCGAGCCACGGCAGGTCGAGCCCGTCGAAGCCGGCGACGGACACGTCGCCCGGCACCGACAGCCCGAGCTCGCGGGCGGCGAGGACGACGCCCGAGGCGAGCAGGTCGGACTGCGCGACGATCGCGGTCGGCCGGTCGGGGCCGGACAGGATCGCGCGCCCGGCCGCGGCGCCGTGCTCGACGAGCGAGGCGGGCGTCTCGTAGACGACGGTCGGCACGACGCCGGCGTCGGTCACCCCGCCGAGCCGTCGGCGCGTCACCTCGTAGACGATGCCGTCGATACGCTCGTCGGTCGCGGGGCCCTCGCCGCGCGTGCGGTCGAAAGGCAGCGTGACCACCGCGATCCGGGTGTGCCCGAGCTCGAGCAGGTGGCGCACCGCGAGCGTGGTCCCGCTGCGGTCCTCGATGCCCACGGCGGCGACGCCGTCGAGCTGCTGGCCCTCGACGACGACGAGCGGCGTGTTCCGGCGCCGCAGCGCGTCGAGCACAGGGTCGTGCAACGTCCCGCCCCACATCAGCACCGCGACGTCCATCGCCGCCGACAGGACCAGCGGATCGACGGGCGGCTCGGAGGGATCGTTCGAGCCGGGGATCAGCAGCACGCCGAGACCGAGCTCCCCGAGCGCGCCGACCAACCCGTCGAGAACCTGGACCGAGACGGGGTCGCGGAACGAGCGGCGCAGCGCGTCCCCGACGACGACCCCGACGATCCCGGAGCGGCCCTGCCGGAGCTGACGCCCCAGCGGGTTGGGGCCGGAGTAGCCGAGCTCGGTGGCGGCGGCGAGCACGCGTTCCCGGGTCGTTCCGGCGATCGGTCCGGCGCCCGAGAACGCGAGCGACGCGGTGGACACCGAGACGCCGGCGGTCGCGGCGACGTCGGCCAGGGTCGGGCGCAGGCTCGACAGCGGGCACCTCCCGGTGCGGGACGCGGCACGCGATGCTGCGTGGACGTCACCGGTTGACGTCGCGGCCAGCGTACCCGCACAATGCTGCTTCCTCCTCAAATCGATTCGACAGGCTCGACGGGCACAGATCGAATCGATTCGAGACGGGAGACCCGCCCACCCTGCTCGACCCCACGGAGCCCGCTGTGCCCCTGCACGATCCCTCGACCGCCGCGACGGCGGCGACCGCTCCCGCACCTACGGGTCTCGATGCGACGCTCGCCCGTGCGCGGCTGCTGCTGCTCGGGCTGTTCGGACTGCTCGGCATCACGTTCTCGAGCTGGCTCGCGCGCATCCCCGCGATCCGCGACGCACTGGACCTCTCGACCGCCGAGCTGGGCGCGATCCTGCTGGTCGGTTCGGTCGGCGCGCTGCTCACCGTCACGGTCGCGGGCATGGTCGTGCAGCGCTACGGCAGCCGGGTGGCACTGCTCGGCTCGACGATCCTGCTCGGCGGCGCCTACGTGCTGATGGGCGTCGGACCGGGCATCGGGTCGGTCGCGGTACTCGTCGTCGGCGTGTTCTTCAACGGCGTCGCGGTGGCGCTGGGCAACGTGCCGCTCAACGTCGAGTCCGCGCGCATCGAGCGTGCGATGGGGCGCACGGTCATCCCGCAGTTCCACGCCGCGTTCTCGATCGGTGCCGTGGTCGGCTCCGGCATCGGCGCGCTCGCGTCTCGGTTCGACGTGGCCGTCACGGCGCAGTTCGTCGTCGTCGCGGCGATCACGGTGGTGTGGCGGCTGGCCTCGCTGCGCGGCTTCGTGCTGTCGCCGACCGCGGCCGAGCGGCCTCGCGCGATCACGCCCGCACCGGCGGCCGTCGTCGCGCACCCCGCCGGGCGACGGCGCCGCATCAGCTCCGCGCTCGACGCCTGGCGCGAGCCGCGCACCCTGCTCGTCGGCGTCGTCATCATGGCCGCGGCGCTCTCCGAGGGATCCGCCAACGACTGGCTCTCGCTCGCGGTCGTCGACGGCTTCGACCGCACCGAGGCGGTGGGCGCCGCGGTGCTCGGCACGTTCGTCGCGTCGATGACGGTCGTGCGGCTCGCGGGCACGCGCCTCATCGACCGGTTCGGCCGCGTGCCGGTGCTGCGGACGTCGGGAGCGGTCGCGATGGCCGGGCTGCTGCTGTTCGGCTTCGCGCCGTCGCTGCAGCTCGCGTGGGTCGGCGTCGTCGCGTGGGGCCTCGGCGCCGCGCTCGCCTTCCCGATCGGCATCGCGGCGGCCTCCGACGACCCGCTGCGCGCACCCGGCCGCGTCGCCGTCGTCTCGTCGTTCGCCTCGGTCGCGTCGATCGCCGCCCCGCCGCTGCTCGGGATCGCCGCGCAGTCCACGGGCGCCCGCCACGCGCTCGTGCTCATCGTCGTCGCGATGGTCGTGAGCGTCGCCCTCGCCCGCGTGGTCGCCCCCGCTCCCAGGCCCGCCTCCGACGAGGCCGCCCGCACGACCCCCGTCGCCGACGGCACCTCCGACGAACTCACCGACGAGCTCACCGACGAACTCACCGACGAGCTCACCGACGAGCTCACCGACGACCGCTCCGGCCGGACCGCGCAGACCGCACTGGCGGGCGTACGGTGAGCCTGCCCGACGTCGCGAACGGAGCACCCGTGCCCACGACCCGCCGGACGCCTGTGCAGGCGGCCTCGCTCGCGGTGTTCGCCGTCTTCTTCCTCAGCGGGTTCAACTTCGCGAGCTGGGCGTCGCGGCTGCCGGCCGTGCGCGACGGGCTCAGCCTGTCGGCGGGCCAGATCGGCCTGCTGCTGCTGGTCGGCGCGGGCGGCTCGGTCGTCGCGCTGCCCCTGTCCGGGCTCGTGATCGAGCGGCTCGGCACGCGAGCGACGGTGCTGTGGTCCGCGGTGCTCAACGCCTCGGGGCTGACGGTCGCCGCGATCGGCGTCGGGCTTCAGCACGTGGTCGTCACCGCGGTGGGTCTGATCGCGTACGGGGTGGGCACGTCCGTGTGGGACGCCGCGATGAACGTCGAGGGCGCGGCGGTCGAGCAGCGCGTGGGCCGCACCGTGATGCCGCGCTACCACGCGGGCTTCTCGTTCGGCACCGTCGCCGCCGCGGCGGTGGGGGCTGTCGCGGCTGCACTGCACGTGCCGGTCGTCGTGCACCTGCCGGTGGTGCTCGCGGTCTCGATCGTGGCGGTGGTCGTCTCGGTCCGGTTCTTCCTGCCCGACGAGGCCGCGTCGCCGCACCCCCACGACGAGCACGTCCCGCGCGGCGGGCGCGGCCTGCTCGCCGCCTGGCTCGAGCCCCGCACGCTGCTGATCGGCCTGGTGGTGCTCGCGGCCGCGCTCACGGAGGGCTCCGCGAACGACTGGGTCGGGCTGGCCGTGGTCGACGGCTTCGACACGGGACACGCGCTCGCGGCGGTCACGCTCGGCGTGTTCCTGGCGTCGATGACGGCGATGCGCTGGTTCGGCACGCACCTGCTCGACCGGTTCGGCCGCGTCGTCGTGCTGCGCGTGTGCGCGGTGCTCGCGCTCGTCGGGCTGTCGGTCTTCGGGCTCGCCGACCAGCTGTGGCTCGCGGTCCTCGGCGTCGTCGCCTGGGGTGCGGGGGCCGCGCTGGGGTTCCCCGTCGGGATGAGCGCGGCGTCCGACGACCCGCTGCGGGCCGCTTCGCGCGTCGCGGTCGTCTCGACGATCGGCTACACGGCGTTCCTCGCCGGACCGCCGCTGCTCGGCCTGCTCGCGCAGCACGTCGGCTACCGCAACGCGCTGCTGTGGATCCTCGTCCCGGTCGCGCTCGGCATGCTCGTCGCGGGTGCCGCGGCACCGCTGCCGGGCCGCCCGCGCGTCGACGCCGCCACGGATGCCCCCGCCGAAGGCGCCCGCGTCGACGGCTCCGACGAGTCGTAGCCTGGTGCCCATGTCGACCGACCTGGGCACCACGGCCACGCTCGCGGCGTTGACGACGCTCGGCGTCGGCGGCCCCGCCCGCTCGTTCGTCGAGACGTCCACCGAGGCCGAGCTGATCGACGCGGTGCGTGCGGCCGACGCCGACGGAACGCCGCTGCTCGTCGTCGGCGGCGGGTCCAACCTGCTCGTCGGGGACGCGGGCTTCGACGGCCTCGTCGTACGCGACGTGCGCACGGGCGTCGAGGTCCCGGACCACTCGGCGTGCGCGGGAGTGACGTACACGGTGCCCGCGGGCACGCCGTGGGACGAGGTCGTGGACCTCGCGACGAGCACGCGGCTGTACGGGATCGAGGCGCTCTCGGGCATCCCCGGCTCGACGGGCGCGACGCCCGTGCAGAACGTCGGCGCGTACGGCCAGGAGGTCGCGCAGACCATCGCGACCGTGCGCGTGTGGGACCGCGGTCGCGGCAAGGTGCGCACGCTGCCCGTCGTCGACCTGCGGTTCGGCTACCGCACGAGCCTGCTCAAGCGCTCGACGCTCGCGCAGCCCGACCCGCGCGACCCCGCCGACGAGCTGGCCCCGTGGTTCCCGACCCCGCGCTACGTGGTGCTCGACGTGACGTTCCAGCTCCGTCAGGGCACGCTCTCGGCGCCGATCGCCTACGCCGAGCTCGCCCGCACGCTGGGCGTCGAGGTGGGGGAGCGTGCGCCCCTGCTCGAGGTGCGGGCCGCGGTCCTGGAGCTGCGCGGCCGCAAGGGCATGGTCCTGGACCCGTCCGACGCCGACACCCGCTCGGCCGGCTCGTTCTTCACCAACCCCGTCCTGACGCCCGACGAGGCCGCGTCGCTGCCCGCGGACGCCCCGCGCTACCCCGCACCGGACGGCGTCAAGACGAGCGCCGCGTGGCTGATCGAGCACGCCGGTTTCGCGAAGGGCCACGGCCTGCCCGGCCCCGCGGCGCTGTCCACCAAGCACACCCTGGCCCTCACCAACCGCGGCGGTGCCACCGCCGCCGACCTGCTCGCCCTCGCCCGCGAGATCCGCACCGGCGTCCACACCGCCTTCGGCGTCACCCTCGTCCCCGAACCGGTCCTGGTGAACGCCGCACTCTAGGGCCGGACGCTGTTGCCGGCGCACCCGGCGAGCGGTCGTTCGAGTCAGTCGCGACGATCCGCGCCGAACGGCTCAGACCGGGCGCACGCCGGCGAGCCAGTCGTCGACCCCCGCCAGCAGACGGGCCCGGACGGTGTCGGCGGCGCGGGAGGCGCGGATGGAGGCGCGGGCCAGGTCGGCGAGCTCGTGGTCCGTGAAGTGGTGGACGGTGCGGGCGGTCTCGTACTGCGCCGTGAGGCGGGAGCGGAACAGCAGGGGGTCGTCGGCGCCGAGAGCGACCTGCGCGCCGGCGTCCACCAGGGCGCGCAGCGGCACGTCGGCGGCCGACGGGTAGACGCCGAGCGACACGTTCGAGGCCGGGCACACCTCGAGCGCGATGCCCTCGTCGACCACGCGCTCGAGCAGGTGCGGGTCCTCGGCGCTGCGGACGCCGTGGCCCAGACGGTCGGGGTGCAGGTGCCCGACGACGTCCTCGACGTGTGCGGGGCCGAGCAGCTCGCCGCCGTGCGGCACCGAGGCGAGCCCGGCTCGTCGGGCGATCGCGAACGCGGGCGCGAAGGCGCCGGTCTCGCCGCGCCGCTCGTCGTTCGAGAGACCGAAGCCGACCACCTCGCCGGGACCGTCGCCCGCGTGCCGGGCGGCCAGCCGGGCGAGCGTGCGCGCCTCGAGCGGGTGACGCATCCGGGACGCGGCCACCACGATGCCCACGTCGACGCCCGAGCGGGCGCTCGCGGCGCGCGCCTCGTCGAGCACGATCTCGAGCGCGGGGGTGATGCCGCCGACGAACGGCGCGTAGGACGTGGGGTCGACCTGCAGCTCGAGGCGCCCGGAGCCCTCGGCGGCGTCGTCGGCGACCGCCTCCGCGACGATCCGGCGCATGTCCTGCTCGCCGCGCACGCACGCGCGCGCCGCGTCGTAGAGCCGCTGGAACCGGAACCAGCCGCGCTCGTCGGCCGGGACGTGCAGCGGGTCGTCGTCGAGCAGCGCGGACGGCAGCCGGATCCCGTGCCGCTGCGCGAGGTCCGCGAGCGTCGACACCCGCATGGAGCCCGTGAAGTGCAGGTGCAGGTGCGCCTTCGGCAGCAGGTCGAGGTCGCGCACGCGGTCAGTGTGCCAGTCGGGTGAATCAGGCCGCGGTCCCGGTCGAAGTACCTCGCGACTCTCCTACGATGTGCCAACCGTCCGGCGCCGCGTCGGACGCGGACAGGGGGCCTCGTGCACGACGACCAGCCGGCGGCGCTCGCCGCCGATCCGCTCACGGCTCCCGAGGTCCTCGCTCGCATCGCGAACGAGCGACCCGACCTGCGCCCGGTCGTCGCGCAGCACCCGCGGGCGTATCCCGAGCTCCTGAGCTGGTTGCGTGATCTGGGCGACCCCGCGGTCCTCGCGGCGCTCGACGCTCGTGCCCAGACGTCGTGGGCGCCGACCCCGACGGTCCCGCTGCCGACCCCGCCGCGCCCGGTCGAGAGCCTCGAGGGTGCGTGGCGACCGGCCGGACCCGGTCAGCCCGAGGTTCGGGCGGTCGGGACGACCGCGACGTCCGGCCCGAGCGCGAACGTCGTCGACGAGACGGTCCCCGTGATGCCGTACGGCGCGGGATCGCACCTCGACGCGGGCGCGTGGGATGGGACGCAGGGCACCTGGAGCGTCGGTGCGGACCCCGCCGAGCCGGGTCCGCGCCGGCGTCGCACGGGACTGTGGATCGGGTTGGGCGTCGCGGCTGTCGTGGTCATCGGCGGTGGCGCGTTCGCCGCGTGGTCGATGGTGCTCTCGAAGCTCGGCGGCGCGCCGACCCCCGAGGCCGCGGTCACGCAGCTCATCGAGGGCGCCGCGGCGAAGGACGGCATCGCGATGTACGGCGTGCTCGCACCGTCGGAGGTCGACGTCTTCCGGGACGCCGCCGGCTCGTTCGACGACCTCGGCGAGGACACGCCCTACGAGGGGTACGGCGATCTGCTCGACACGCTCGACATCGACCTCGCCGGTCTCGAGGTCGCGTCGGTCGAGGTGGACGACGGGCTCGCGAAGGTGACGCTGACGAGCGGCACGCTCACGGTCGACGCGGACGCCGACGCGCTCGCCGACGCCGTCGTGAACCTGTACGAGGACTCGCTGGGCGGAGCGCTCGGGGGGAGCGACGGGCTCGGCGACCTCGAGAGCCAGCGGGCCGACATGGTCGAAGCGTTCGACGAGCAGCTGCCCTGGTCGGTGACCGCCCAGGAGCTGCACGTGACCGGCGAGGCCGGCGAGGAACCGATCTTCCTGATGGCCGTGCACGAGGACGGCGCGTGGTACGTCAGCCCGCTCATGACGGCGGGCGAGTACATCGACGTCTTCACCGGTACCGAGCGGGGTGCGATGCCGACCGGGCCGCGCGCCGCGGCGGCCACGCCGCAGGACGCCGGCTCGGCGTTCGTGACCGCGTTCGAGCAGGCCGTGCTCGGTGACCTGCGCCCGATGGCGGACGCGATGCCCCTGGCCGAGCGTCGTTTCATCCACGTCTACGCCCAGCCCTGGGTGTCCGCGGCGGTCGACGACGACCTGGCGGACGACGTCGCTGTCGAGGTCGAGCAGGCGGACTTCACGTCGACGAGCCTCGGTTCGGGCCGGGCACGGCTCGCGGCCGCGGACGTCGTGATCTCGGCCGACGGCGAGCAGGCGACGATCTCGGGAACCTGCCTGACGGTCGCGGGCGGCGAGCCGGACTGCCTCGCCGACGTCCCGCTCGCCCGGGAGCTCGGGCTCGACCAGCTCGGCCTCGTGACGACGCGCGAGGACGGCGCATGGCGGGTGTCGATGCTCGCGACGATCGCCGACATGAGTGCCGTCGTCGGCGAGAACGTCCAGCGGCTGAGGGAGGAGGGGAAGCTCGACGACGAGGCGTGGCAGCAGGAGATGTTCGGCGACGACAGCTCCGGTCTCGGCATGCTCGGCTGGCTGCTGGGCGGCGGCTACCCCGAGATCGGCGAGGAACTGCTCGGCGAGCCGCTGCCTGACGACGAGTGGTCCGACGACGGCGCCACGGACGGTCCGGGTGACAGCAGCTCGGGTGACAGCAGCTCGGGTGACAGCAGCTCGGGTGACAACAGCGCGGGCGACGACGAGACGACCGGGACGAGCTACACCCGTGCCGACCTGATGGCCGAGGCCGCGCGGCTCGGCCTGCTGGTCGCGACCTACGACGTGGACCACGTGCCGAGCGACTACGGCTACCTGCTCGTCATGGACGGCCGGTACTCGCTGGTCGACGACGCGGGGTCCACCGACCTCGGCGCGGCCTCTGGGTTCGTGGGCTTCGCGATGCTCTACCGGTCGAACCCGTCGTGGTGCGCCGAGGTGTGGACGGTGCAGGGCGACATCGCGTCGTACAGCAGCGAGACGGGCGTCGCGGAGGCCGCCTGCACGACGGGCGGCGGGACGGGCGACCTCCAGACAGGAGCCGGAGGGACGGACGGCTGACCTGGCTCAGCCCGGTGGCAGGATGCCCCGGCCGATGGCGACCGTCACCGCTCGCGTGCGGTCGTCGACGCCCAGCTTGGCGAAGACGCGCAGCAGGTGCGTCTTGACGGTCGCCTCGGCGATGAACAGCTCGGCGCCGATCGCGGCGTTCGACAGGCCACGCGCGACGCCCGCGAGCACCTGGGTCTCGCGCGCCGTGAGGCGCTCGTCGGCCCCGCGGACCTGCTGCACCAGCCGCCGTGCGACCGACGGGGAGAGCGCGGCCTCACCGCGTGCAGCCGCCCGCACGCCCGCGACGAGCTCGGCGCGCGGGGTGTCCTTGAGCAGGTAACCGGTCGCGCCCGCCTCGACGGCGCGCAGGATGTCGGTGTCGGTCTCGTACGTCGTGAGCACCAGGACCCGGGTCCCGGGCACCTCGGTCACGATCCGCGCGGTGGCGGCGGCGCCGTCCAGGCGCGGCATCCGCAGGTCCATGAGCACGACGTCCGGGTGCAGCGCGTGCGCGAGCGCGACCGCCTGCTCGCCGTCGGCCGCCTCGCCGACGACCTCGAGGTCCGGCTCGACCGCGAGCAGCCCCCCGAGCCCGGAGCGGACGACGGGATGGTCGTCGGCCAGCAGCACCCGGATGGTGCGCTGCGGTGCGCTCATCGCTCGGCCCCGATCGTCGCGTCCTCGTCGTCGTGCGGGTCATCGCCCGCGCCGGTCGGCAGCCGCAGCCGCACGCTCGTCCCGGCGCCCACCGAGCCGCGCAGCTCGAGCTCGCCACCGCCCGCGCGCGCCCGCTCGCGCATGCCGCGCACACCGTTGCCCTCGACGTCCTGCTCGCGCAGCCCGCGGCCGTCGTCGGTGACCTCGAGCTGGACCTGTCCGCCCGTGGTCGTGAGCGACACCCGCACGTGCGTCGCCGCGGCGTGCCGCCGGACGTTGGCGAGCGACTCCTGCGCGGCCCGCAGCAGCGCGACCGCGACGTCCTGCGGCACCGGGCCGGCCTCGGCGGTCTCGACGACGACGGCCGTGCCGGTCTCCGCCTCGAACCGCGCGCCGAGGCGCGCCAGCGCGGCCGCGAGGTCGCCGTCCGCGAGCGCCGGGGGAGCGAACGCCGCGACGAGCGCGCGGGCCTCCGCGAGGTTGTCGCGCGCGACGGCCTCGATCTGGCCGACCCGTTCCGCGGCCCGCTCGGGACGGCCGAGGTCGAGCTCGGCCGACGTCGTCTGCGCGAGCATGACGATGCTCGTGAAGCCCTGCGCGAGCGTGTCGTGGATCTCCTGCGCGAGCCGCGCGCGCTCCGCGAAGACACCCTCGGCGTGGTGGCTGGCGGCGAGCTGGGCCTGCGTGGCGCGCAGGTCGTCGAGGAGCACGGCGCGTTCCTCGCTCTGCTCGGCCACGTACGTGACCCACAGCCCGAGCCCGATCGAGAACACCATGCCGAGTGTCGCCTGCCCGACGATCGAGGGGACGTCGGAGGGCTGGGCCTCCACCCGCGCTGCGGTCGCGGCGACGATGCCGACCGTGAGGACGATCGTCCACACGATCCCGTTCACCCGGCTGGTCGCGAAGAACCAGATCTGGGAGTACGCGACGAACAGCAGCACGATCCCGAGCTCGACCACCCACGCCTCGTACGTCGTGACCAGCACCAGCACGACGAGGTAGGCCCGCGTGAGTCGCGTGTCCCCGCGCTGCGCGCCGGGCCGGCCGAGCAGGACGTAGGCGACCCCCAGCACCATGAAGCCGAGCAGCGACCAGACCGCGAGCCGTGCCGAGCCCGCGGTCGGCACGGAGAAGACAGCCGTGATCGTCACCATGAGCCAGAACGCGATGTCCCACGCGCGCAGCGACCTGCGCCAGAACTCCTCGCGCCCGTCGGTCATGGTGGGCAAGCCTGCCATCCCCGGTGCCGACCGTCGGTGCACGTCAGCCGTCGTCCCGTCGGCGCCACCGGAACGTCCGCACGCCGACGACGAGCCCGACGACGAGCCATGCGATCAGCACTGCTGCCGTCGCGGCGTGCTGCCAGGACCCGCCGGTCTCGAGCGCCTCCGCCTCGGACGGCAGGAAGACCGAACGCATGCCCTGCGCCATCCACTTGAGCGGGAAGACCGACGCGATCTGCTGCATCCACGACGGCAGCTGGTCGAACTGGAAGAAGACGCCGGAGATGAACTGCAGCACCAGCACGATCGGCGTGATGACCGCGCTCGCCGACCGCCCGCTGCGCGGCAGCGACGAGAACCCGACGCCGCACACCGCACCGGTCGCGGTGCCGAGCAGGAACACCCACGTGAGCGTGAGCCACGACTGCGCGTCCGAGGGCATCGGGACGTCGAACGCGAGAGCCGCGACGGCGAGCAGGAGCGCGGTCTGCACGAGGGACGTGACCAGCACCTGCCCGACCTTCCCGACGAAGTACGACGCGGGCGGCAGCGGCGTCGCGCGCAGCCGCTTGAGCCCGCCCTCGTCGCGTTCCACGGCGATCGAGATCGCGAGGTTCTGGAAGCTGGACAGCATCACGCCGGTCGCGACCATGCCGGGCAGGAAGTACTGCGCGAACGGGATGGTCGTGTCGCCGATCTCGATCGCGGCGTCGTCCTGGCCGAAGACGGTCGCGAAGATCGCCAGCATGATGATCGGGTAGGCGAAGATGAAGATCACGGCGTCGCGCTCGCGGAAGAACAGGCGCGCCTCGTAGCGCGTCCGCTCGTAGCCGAGCCGGAGGGTGCTGGGCAGCGCGGGCGGCCGTGCCTCGGTCGTGGCGGTCATCGTCCGGCTCCCGTCGGGGTCGTCGTCGGCTCGTTGTCGTGCTCGTCGGACGTGGTCGGGACCGCGGGCTTCTCGTCGGCGCCGATGAGGCTGAGGTAGACGTCCTCGAGGGTCGGGCGCAGCACCTGCAGCCCGGGGACCTCGCCGTACCGGGCGCCCAGCTCGCCGACCACCTCGGTGGGCGTGTCGGTGCGCTGCTCGTGCTCGCCGTGCTCGTCGTGCCAGCGCACGACCGCCTGGCGCGCGGTCCGGCCGCCGAGCGTCGCGGGCGGCCCCTCCGCGACCACCTGGCCGTCGCGCACGACCACCACGCGGTCGGCCAGGTGCTCGGCCTCCTCGAGGTAGTGCGTGGTCAGCAGGACGGTCGCGCCGTCCTCGCGCAGGTTCGTGACGAGGTCCCAGAACGAGCGCCGCGCCTGCGGGTCGAAGCCGGTCGTCGGCTCGTCGAGGAACACGAGCTCGGGCCGTCCGACGATGCCGAGCGCGACGTCGAGCCGCCGGCGCTGACCCCCGGAGAGCTGGCGAGCCCGGGTGCGGACCTTCTCGCGCAGCCCGACGAGGTCGATGACCTCGTCCGCGTCACGTGCACCGGGGTAGTAGGTGGCGAAGTGGTGGACCAGCTCGCCGACCGTCGCCTCCGCGAGGTCGTTCGTCCCCTGCAGCACCACGCCGATGCGCGAGCGCCACGCGCGCCCGGCGCGTGCGGGGTCCTCGCCCAGCACCCGCACGTCGCCGCCGTCGCGCGAGCGGAACCCCTCGAGGATCTCGACGGTGGTCGTCTTGCCCGCTCCGTTGGGGCCGAGCACCGCGACGATCTCGCCGCGCCCGACCACGAGATCGAGGCCGTCGACCGCCTGCTTCTCTCCGTAGGCCTTGCGCAACGCGCTGACCTCGACCGCTGGTTCCTGTGTCATACGGCCAGCCTGCCGTGGTGGCGACGGGTACGCGAGGGTCCGACGACGGGACCTCGGGTCCACCGATCGGTGGACCCGAACGTCAGCGGCTCGTCAGCGGGGCTGGGCCTCGCCCAGCAGGTTCTGCACGCGCGAGACACCTTCGACGAGATCGTCGTCGGCCAGGGCGTAGGAGAACCGCAGGAAGCCGCTCGGGCCGAACGCCTCGCCCGGGACGACCGCCACCTCGACCTCGTCGAGGATGAGCGCCGCGAGCTCGGCCGACGTCGTCGGCGTGACGCCGCGGATCTCACGGCCGAGCACGCCCTCGACGCTCGGGTACGCGTAGAACGCGCCCTGCGGCACCGGGATCTGCACGCCGTCGATCGCGCCCAGCATCTCGACGATCGTGCGACGCCTGCGGTCGAACGCGAGCTTCATCTCCTCGACCGCCGTCAGGTCGCCGCTCACGGCGGCGAGCGCGGCGCGCTGCGAGACGTTCGCGACGTTGCTCGTCAGGTGGCTCTGCAGGTTCGTCGCGGCCTTGATGACGTCGGCCGGCCCGATCATCCAGCCCACGCGCCAGCCGGTCATGGCATAGGTCTTGGCGACGCCGTTGAGCACGATCGACGTGTCGACGAGCTCGGGCACGACGCGCTGGATCGGCGTGAACACCGCGTGGTCGTAGGTGAGGTGCTCGTAGATCTCGTCGGTGATGACCCAGATCCCGTGCTCGAGCGCCCAGCGGCCGATCTCGGCGGTCTGCTCGGGCGAGTACACCGCACCCGTCGGGTTGGACGGCGAGCAGAACAGCAGGGCCTTGGTGCGCGGCGTGCGGGCCGCCTCGAGCTGCTCGACCGTGACGAGGTAGCCCTGGTCGGCGCCCGCGAACACCTCGACGGGCACGCCCTCCGCGAGGCGGATCGCCTCGGGGTAGGTGGTCCAGTACGGCGCGGGCAGCAGCACCTCGTCGCCCGGGTCGACGATCGCCGCGAACGCCTGGAACACGGCCTGCTTGCCGCCGTTCGTGACGAGCACGTCCTGCGGACGGACCGCGTAGCCCGAGTCGCGCAACGTCTTGGCCGCGATCGCCTCGCGCAGCGCGGGCAGACCGGCGGCCGGCGTGTACCGGTGGTTGGCCGGATCCTGCGCCGCCGCGACGGCGGCCTCGACGATCGCCGCGGGTGTCGGGAAGTCGGGCTCGCCGGCGCCGAACCCGATCACGGGACGGCCGGCGGCCTTGAGGGCCTTGGCCTTCGCGTCGACCGCGAGCGTCGCGGACTCGGCGATCGCGGCGAGACGGGCGGAGACACGGGGGCGGGAGGTCGGCTGGCTCACGGGGTCATAGTGGCAGAGGTCACGCACCGCTCGCCCGTGACTTTCGGTGGGTGGGCTGTGGGGTGGACGGCGGGCGCCGGGCGGGTTCGACCCACGGCCGTCCGTCCCGTACAGTGGTCCACCGGCGGTTGACGATCGCGATGATGCTCTGCGCCCATGCACGGGTGCCGGGGCGGGTTCGCGAGGCTTGGCCGTCGTAGGGCAGTGGCGCAATTGGTAGCGCAGCGGTCTCCAAAACCGCAGGTTGCAGGTTCGAGTCCTGTCTGCCCTGCGCAGGTCCCATCCACCGACGAAGACGGCAGGCACACCGAACGTGAGCGAGACAGCAGCCTCCGCGGCGTCCGACGCCGAAGGCTCGGCGGCGCCCGCGTCCGAGCGCAAGAGCGGCGGCAAGAAGACGCAGGAGCGTCCCGGTCTGTTCGCGCGCATCGCGCTGTTCGTCCGGCAGGTCATCGGCGAGCTGAAGAAGGTCGTCCGGCCGACGCGTTCGGACCTGATCACCTACACGAGCGTCGTGCTCGTCTTCGTCGCCGTGGTGATGGCCTTCGTCACCGTGGTCGACCTCGGGATCGGCAAGCTCACCTTCTGGGTGTTCGGAGGCTGAGCCCGTGGCCGTATCGGCCACCGCACGCGGTCCCTTCGCGGATCGCTCCACCGTCGTAGAAAGCAGGTCCGCACGTGTCGAACGAGTCGTCTGAGCCCACGCCGGCCGACGTCGAGCTCGAGGAGACCCTCGAGTCCGTCGAGTCCGTCGAGGCGTCCACCGACGAGCCGGCCGCTGACGAGTCGGCTGTCGACGAGCCTGCCGGAGACGAGCCTGCCGGAGACGACGCGGACGCTGTCGAGTCCACGCCCGACGAGTCCACGCCCGACGAGGACGAGGACGACCTGGACGAGGACCCGGTCGTGGCGTACAAGTCGAAGCTGCGTAGCCTCCCGGGCGAGTGGTACGTCATCCACTCGTACGCCGGCTACGAGAACCGCGTGAAGGCGAACCTCGAGAACCGCACGCAGAGCCTCAACATGGAGGACTTCATCTACCAGGTGGAGGTCCCCATGGAGGAGGTCGTCGAGATCAAGAACGCGCAGCGCAAGGTCGTCAAGCGCGTGCGCATCCCCGGCTACGTCCTGGTCCGCATGGACCTGACCGACGAGTCGTGGGGCGCGGTCCGGCACACGCCGGGCGTCACCGGCTTCGTCGGGCACACGCACCAGCCCGTGCCGCTGACGCTCGACGAGGTGTTCTCGATGCTGGCCCCGACGTTCGAGGTCAAGTCCGCCTCGGCCCCGGCCGCCTCGGCCCGCGCCGCGAACAAGATCGAGGTCGACTTCACGGTCGGCGAGTCGGTCACCGTCACCGACGGGCCGTTCGACACGCTGCCCGCGACGATCTCCGAGATCAACGCCGAGAACCAGAAGCTCAAGGTTCTCGTCTCCATCTTCGGCCGGGAGACCCCGGTCGAGCTCTCGTTCAGCCAGGTCGCCAAGATCTGACCGGACGGGGACGGTCCCGCTGCGGCGGGGCGTCCGTGCAACCGGGTCATCGCCCACGGCGTAGGCCCACGAACAGGAAAGGGAAGGCGTCATGCCCCCCAAGAAGAAGGTCACCGGCCTGATCAAGCTCCAGATCAAGGCCGGCGCGGCTACCCCCGCCCCGCCGATCGGCCCCGCGCTCGGTCAGCACGGCGTCAACATCATGGAGTTCTGCAAGGCGTACAACGCGGCCACCGAGGCGCAGCGTGGCGACGTCATCCCCGTCGAGATCACGGTGTACGAGGACCGCTCGTTCACCTTCATCACGAAGACGCCGCCGGCCGCCGAGCTCATCAAGAAGGCTGCGGGCGTGGCCAAGGGTTCGCCCACGCCGCACACGGTGAAGGTCGCGACGCTGACCCGCGAGCAGGTGCGCGACATCGCGGCCACCAAGCTCGTGGACCTCAACGCGAACGACCTCGAGGCCGCCGAGAAGATCATCGCCGGCACCGCCCGGTCGATGGGCATCAAGGTCGCCGACTGACCTGTCGGTCGGACGCACCACCACGCATCACCCTCACGCAACACCCAGTGGCAGGGCCCGTGTGCGGCCCGTGAAGACCACGACTGCTCACAAGGAGAACAGGCAGATGGCGAAGCACAGCAAGGCGTACCGCGCTGCGGTCGAGAAGATCGAGGCCGGCAAGGTCTACAGCCCGCTCGAGGCCGTGCGCCTCGCGCAGGCGACGTCCACGACGAAGTACGACGCGACCGTCGAGGTGGCGTTCCGCCTCGGCGTCGACCCGCGCAAGGCCGACCAGATGGTCCGTGGCACGGTCAACCTGCCGAACGGCACCGGCAAGACCGCGCGCGTCATCGTCTTCGCGACCGGTGAGCGTGCCGAGCAGGCCCGCGCCGCCGGCGCCGACGAGGTCGGTGGCGACGAGCTGATCGAGAAGGTGGCCGCCGGCTACACCGACTTCGACTCGGCCGTCGCGACCCCGGACCTCATGGGCAAGGTCGGTCGACTCGGCAAGGTCCTGGGCCCGCGCGGCCTCATGCCGAACCCGAAGACCGGCACCGTGACGATGGACGTGGCCAAGGCCGTGTCCGACATCAAGGGCGGCAAGATCGAGTTCCGGGTCGACCGCCACGCGAACCTGCACTTCATCATCGGCAAGACCTCGTTCACCGAGGTCCAGCTGGTGGAGAACTACGCCGCCGCGCTCGACGAGATCCTGCGTCTGAAGCCGTCCGCCTCGAAGGGCCGCTACATCACGAAGGCGACCGTCTCGACGACGAACGGCCCCGGCATCCTGCTCGACCAGAACAAGACCCGGAACCTGACCTCCGACGACGACGCCTGAGCGTCGCCCGCCGCGAGCTGACGAAGGCCCGAACCCCCGAGGGTTCGGGCCTTCGTCGTACCCGGCCGGTGCCGGGCCACGGGTTCGGGTCAGTCGTCGCCCGACGCCGTGCCCGGGGTTCCCTGCGCCCGGGCGGCCGACCGGTACGCGTCTCGGTATGCGTCGCGGTAGGCCGCGGCGTAGGCCGCACGGAACCCCGCGAGCTGCCCGGCGCGGTAGGCCGCGGCGTAGGCCGCACGCGCCCGGTACTGCGCCTGCGCCTGGGCGCGAGCGCGCGCCGCGCGCGCCTGGACCTGGGCGCGCGCCTGCGTCTGCGCGCGGGCGGCGGCCTGGCTGTACGCCCGGTAGGCGGCCTCGGTGAACGGCTCGGTGAAGGGCTCCGTGAACGGCTCGGTGAACGGCTCCGTGAACGGGTCGGACGTCACCGCCTCCGTGAAGGGCTCCGTGAACGGCTCGGTGAAGGGTTCCGTGAACGGCTCCGTGAAGGGCTCGGTGAACGGGTTCGTCGCGAGCGCCTCGGTGAACGGCTCGGTGAACGGTTCGGTGAACGGCTCGGTGAACGGTTCCGTGAACGGCTCGGTGAAGGGTTCCGTGAACGGCTGGGCGGACGACTGGGGCGTGGACGGGTCGGACACGAGGGCCTCCGAGGTCGGTGTCAGGCGGTTGACGGGAGAAGCGGCCGTCGCCCCGGGCCGGTCCGACGTCGAGCGGGGCGCCCCCTGCGCGTCCCGCTCGATCGAGGACCGGCCCGACGGGGCCGAGGTACCGCGCGCGCTCGGGTGAGCGCGGTCCTGGGGAGCCGGGATCACCGACACGCCGAGCGTGTCGAGGACCACGGCGATGGGGTTGGCGACGGAGAAGCTTCCGTCGTCCTCGCCGGCCCACAGCAGGCCGACGACGTGCCCGGCGTCGTCGACGATCGCGGAACCGGAGTCACCGCCCGACGAGAACCGTTCGTGGTCCGGGGCGGGTTCGACACGGACCTGGTCACGCAGCGTGCGCCAGCCGACGCCGGGACCGAAGTCGACCGACGTCGTGTAGTCGGTGGACACGACCGTGCCGACGGTGACGCCCGTCGTGCGACCGGACTTGCGCACGGTCGCGCCGACCTGCGCGGGCCGGGCGCCGGCGATCGGCCCGATGCCGACGACCCACGGGAGCCACGGCGTGCCCGGGGCGAGCTCGACCACCGCGGCGTCGATCCGGTCCGTGAGCGTGCCCCGCACGAGCGCGGCGACACGGTCGCGGCGCGGCTCGCCGTCGTCGGCGAGGCCCGGCTGGATCCAGGTGCTGCCGGGGTCCTCGAGACCGTCGCCGGCAGCGACGTGCCAGTTGGTGAGCCCGAGCACGAGCCCGGTGTGCCGCTCGCTGACGAGCACGCCGAGCGTGCCGTTGACGGCGCGCAGCTGGGCCTGACCCCCCACCGGCACGGTGACCGGGCTCGCAGGCCCGAGGCTGAGCCCGCCCGCGAGCGGTCGGACCCGCGAGCGCAGCAGGGCGACGGCAGGTGCGTCCGACTGCTCGCCGGGCTGCTCGCCCCAGTGACCGGGGGCGGACTGCGTGAGTGAGAGCGGGGAGACACGGTGCTCGACGACGTCGGTGGGGACGCCGTCGATCTCGGCCGGGATGCGCTCGTCGTCGGACACCTCGTCGGACGCACGCTTGCGCTCGACGTGGACGACGATCGCCTGCCGCCCGGTGGGGGACCCGTCCGACCACTTCTCTGCGATGTCGATCCCGATCACGCCCGTGCGGGCGAGGAGCGCGTCCTCGACGCGACGCTTGGTGGGGCGGATCAGGTCGCGGTCGGTCGCGTCGTCCTGCGCGGTCATGTCGCGTGACTCCTCTCGGCTGGGCGCTGGTCAGGAGCGGCACGCCCCGGACCAGATACATCGCGGACGAAATCGCCCGCACGGGTGAATCATGGCGCTCGTCGTCGGACCGAGGTATCAGGCGCCCCCGGCCGCGCTCCTGACGCACGAACCCCGCGGGGAGGCGCGCGTCTCCTTGTCCGGGAAGTCCGGGCCGTCCTAGTGTGTCGAGGCACGGTCGCCCGCCGAGGCCAGTCGAGTGAGGGGCCAGATGATGAGTGACGACCTGGTGGAGCCGGCTGAGGCCGCGCTCCGCGACCAGGGGGAGGGGCTCGCCGACCAGGCGGCCCGAGCTGTCGTCGCCTACCGGGCGGGCGACCGCGAGCCGATGGCGGCGCTCGTGCAGGTCATGACGCCGCTGCTGTGGCACACCGTGCGCGCCCAGGGCGCGGACTCCGAGCTCGCGCAGGACATCGTGCAGAATGTCTGGCTGACCCTCGTGCGGGACATCGAGACGATCCGCGACCCGCACGCGACTCTCCAGTGGGCGCTCGTCACCGCGAAGCGCGCGGCGTGGCGGGCCGTGCGACGCTCACGAGAGGAGGCCGCCCGCAGCGACTCCGACGAGAACGCGACGCAATGGCTCACCACCTCGGCCGACGAGCTGCCGGATGCGGTGGCCGTCCGCGACGAGCGCGACCAGGCGCTGTGGCGGCACGTCGCCGCTCTGCCCGACCGCTGCCGCCGGTTGCTGGGGCTCGTCGCCCTGGTCGACCGGCCCGACTACTCGATCGTCTCCCAGGCGCTCGGCATGCCCGTCGGGAGCATCGGCCCGACACGCGGCCGCTGCCTCGCGAAGCTGCGGCTCGCGCTCACCTCGGACCCCACCTGGAGCCTGTCATGACCCCCGACGACACGACCCTCACGCTCGTCGCCAACGGCGCGGTCGACCAGCTGGACTTCGGCATCCTCGATCGGCTCGCGGCTCTCGTCGACGTGCACGACCCGGTCCCGGCCGGACTGGTCGACCGCATCGGCATGGCGCTGACGATCGAGGCGATGCACGCCGAGGTCGCCGAGCTGCACCTCGTCGGGGAGTCCGCGCTCGCGGTACGCAAGGACGAGGCGAGCATCGAGGCGGGAACGATCACGTTCACGACCGATGTGCTCACCGTGATGATCTCCGTGCACCCGGAGGGCGGCCGGGTCCGCGTCGACGGCTGGGCGGCGCCGGCCGGCGTGCTGCAGGTCGAGCTGCACCAGGACGCCGACGTGTCGGTCACGACGTCCGACGAGGACGGCCGGTTCTCGTTCGCCGACGTCGAGAGGGGGCCCGCGCGGCTGGTGCTGCGCCGGCCGAGCGACCCGACGGTGCCGGTGGTGACCCCGCAGGTCGAGCTCTAGCACTCGATGCGGTCCGACGAGGAGGCCGGCGCGCGCTTCGACAAGCGGGTGGACGACGTGGGCGCGAAGGTCGCGACCGCCGAGTCGGACAACGCCGAGGGACACCCGGGTCTGGCGCGACGGCGCCTCGTCGCAGCGATCGCGGAGCTCGACGCGCTCGCGCGCAACGGCCCGGCCGAACCTCGTCTGACGAAGATCCGTGCGCGCGCGCTCATGGAGCTCGCGAAGAGCGAGTTCGAGACGCGGGCCGGGCCCGAGCCCGCGCTCGCGCGGCTGGACGAGATGGTCGAGGCCGGTGCGGCGCGCGACTGGCGAGGGCTCGTACCCGCTCTCGCCGGGGTGCGCGGCCTGCTCGCGCTGCGGGCCGGTCGCCACGACGAGGCGCTCGAGCACCTCGACGCCGCTGTCGCGGCGATCGACCTGGCCGACCCGGTCGACGGCTGCCGGGCGCTGCTCAACCGCGGCACGCTGCACAGCGAGCGCAGGGCGGTCGGCCCCGCGCGCGCCGACTACGAGGAGTGCGCGCGCCGCGCACGTGAGCAGGGTTTCGACCTGCTGGTGTTCAAGGCCGAGCACAACCTCGGCTACGTCCTGTTCCGCGCCGGGCAGCTGCCCCGCGCGCTCGAGAGCATGGCAACGGCGGCCCGCAGCCTGCCGGGCCCGCCGCGGCCCACCGCGCTACGTGACCGCAGCGAGGTGCTGCTCGAGGCGGGGCTGGTGGGCGTCGCCGACGAGACGCTCGCCGAGGCCGCGCGGATCTTCGCGGCCGAGCACCTGCCGCGCGACGTCGCCGAGTGCGAGCTGGTGCGTGCGGAGTGCGCGCTGCTGCGCGGCGACCCGCAGGCCGGACGTGACCTGGCCGAGGCGGCCCGGCGCAGGTTCCGGCGCCGCGGCGACGAGTCCTGGGTGGTGCGGGCGGCCCTGCTCGCGCTCCAGGCCGACGGGGCGATCCTCGCGGCCGCCGAACCCTCCGAGCAGGCCGACGCCGCCTGGGCGGCGCTCGCCCGGCGGGCCGCCGAGGTCGAAGGGCTGTGCCGGCGGACGGGCCGGCCGACGTGGCAGCTCACGGCGCGGTACCTGGGCATCGAGGCAGATCTCGCGCGCGGCGCCACGGCCGACCCGGCGGCCGTGCTCGACGCGCTCGGCCCGGTCGCCGGCGACGACCCGCTCTCGGTGCGGCTCTACGGCAGTCGCATCCGGGCGCTGCTCGCGATGGCCGCCGGGGAACCGGCACGTGCGGCGTTCCACGTGCGCGCCGGCCAGCACGACCTGGGGCTGCACCGGGCGCGGTTCGGCTCGCTCGACCTGCGCACCGCCGGCGCGGTGCACGGGACGGCCCTGGCAGCCCTCGACCTCGAGCTCTCGCTCGCCGAGCACGACCCCGGTGCGGCGCTCGAGGGCTTCGAGCGGGCGCGCGCGGTCGTCGGCGGCAACCCCCGGGTGACGCCTCCGAGCGACCCGCACACCGCCGACCTGCTCGCGCAGCTGCGCCGACTCACCGAGGGCAGCCGCTCGATCACGGCGAGGCCCGCCGCGGACCCCGAGCGCGTCCGGCTGTTCGCCGAGGCGGCGCGGCTCAAGCAGGAGATCCTCGCGCAGTCGTGGCACGAGTCGGGCCGGGGTGGCGGCCCGGGCACCGAGCGCACGGAGTCCGCGGCCGAGGTGGTCGAGCGCCTCGCCGGGAGGTCGGGTGCCGTGCTGCTCGACGTGCTCGAGTACCGCGGCGAGCTGGTCGCCGTGCGGGTGGACGGCGACGGCGCGCGCCTGGTGCGCCTGGGGGAGTCGGCAACGGTCTCCGAGCAGGTCCGCCGCGTGCACGCCGACCTCGAGGTGCTCGCCAACCCGCTCGTGCCCGACGAGCTCCACACGGTTGCGCAGCGCTCGCTCGACGCGACGCTCGCGCGCCTGGACGCGCGGTTCGTCGACGTGCTCGACGACCCGGGCGAGCTCGTCGTCGTCGCGGGCCGGTGGCTGGGCGTGCTGCCGTGGGCGCTGCTCGCCTCGCGGACCGGCCGCGCGACGCTCGTCGCGCCGTCGGTGCACCACTGGATGCGGTACGCGGGTACGGCGGTGACGTCGGGCCGGGTGACCGCGGCGGCGGGACCGGGTCTGCGCCACGCCGACGAGGAGGCCGTCGAGGTGGCCGCGAGGTGGCCGGGCGCGAAGCCGCTGCTGGGTCCGGACGCCTCGGTCGCGGCCCTGGTCGACGCGTTCCGCCGGCCCGGCGTGGTGCACCTCGCGGCGCACGGCCGCCACGAGCCCGACAACCCGCTGTTCTCGTCGGTCCGGCTGGCCGACGGTCCGCTGTTCGCGCACGAGCTCGACGCGGGAACGGGGGACCCGCCCGAGCTCGTCCTGCTGTCCTCCTGCGAGGTGGGGCGGTCCTCGATACGCGCGGGCGGCGAGGCGTTGGGGCTGGCCAGCGTGCTGCTGCGCACGGGGGTCGCGTGCGTGGTGGCCGCGCTCGCACCCTTGTCCGACGAGACCGCGCTGCGCGTGATGTCGGCGGTCCACACCGACCTGCGGCAGGGCGTACCGGTCGCGCAGGCGGTCGCTGCGGCGTGCGCGCGCGTGGGTGCCGAGACGGGGACCGCGGTCCCGCTGGTGTGCCTGGGTGCGCCGGTGGGGGTGTGAACGCGGGCGACCGGGCCGGAGGTGATTTGGCCGTGCGCGGGTGCTCGTCTAGTCTGTACCCGCCCAAGACCGCCGGTCGTCGGTCCGCTCGTCGGACCAACCGAAGTCCCGCAGCAACGCGGAGGCCAGCGCAGGTGAAGAGTTCAGCATGAGGTCCGGCTGGTCCGGTCCGCCTGTCGAGCCCCGCGCCTGCGCGGGGCTCTTGTCGTTCCTGGGGGCGTCGGACGCGACCGGCACCACCACCGGAAGGATTGCCATGGCGAGGCCGGACAAGGCAGCCGCCGTCGCGGAGCTCACGGACCTGTTCCGTGAGTCGAACGCGGCCGTGCTGACCGAGTACCGCGGGCTCACCGTCGCCCAGCTCAAGAAGCTGCGCGTGGCGCTGCGCGGTAACGCTACCTACGCCGTGGTGAAGAACACGCTGACCGCGATCGCGGCCAAGGAAGCCGGCCTGACGGGCCTCGACGACGAGCTTGCGGGCCCGTCGGCGATCGCCTTCGTCACCGGCGACCCGGTCGAGGCCGCAAAGGGTCTGCGTGACTTCGCCAAGGCGAACCCCGCACTGGTCATCAAGGGTGGTGTCCTCGACGGACGCGCCCTGACCGCCGCGGATGTCAACAAGCTCGCGGACCTCGAGTCCCGTGAGGTCCTGCTGGCCAAGGCGGCCGGCGCGATGAAGGCCAAGCTCTACCAGGCTGCGTACGTCTTCACCGCGAACACCGCCCAGGCCGCTCGTGTCATCGATGCCCTGCGTCAGAAGCAGGAGTCGGAAGGTGCGGCTGCCTGACCCTGGCCCCGGTCAGGTTCGGCGCACCGCGCACACCCCCACATCCCGCTTCCGGCGCAGCACGCGTCGCGGAGCACCGTAGAAAGGAACGCCATCATGGCGAAGCTCAGCACCGAGGAGCTCATCGAGCAGTTCAAGGGTCTGACCCTCATCGAGCTGTCCGAGTTCGTGAAGGCCTTCGAGGAGGTCTTCGAGGTCACCGCCGCCGCGCCCGTCGCGGTCGCCGCCCCCGCCGCCGGTGGCGGCGCCGCCGAGGCCGTCGTCGAGGACGAGAAGGACTCGTTCGACGTCGTCCTCGAGGCCGCCGGTGACAAGAAGATCCAGGTCATCAAGGAGGTCCGCGCGCTCACGAGCCTCGGCCTCAAGGAGGCCAAGGACCTCGTCGACGAGGCCCCCAAGGCCGTCATCGAGGGTGCGAACAAGGAGACCGCCGAGAAGGCCAAGGCTCAGCTCGAGGCCGCCGGCGCCACCGTCACGCTCAAGTGATCCCACGTCCGGCCTGACGGCCGGACGGGCGCTTCGCACGAAGCCCGCTCCCCACTTCGGGGGGCGGGCTTCGTCGTGCGCGGGCACCTCGGGCGGCGCGGATGCCGGGTTGGACTTCCATCAGGTGGCGGACTATGCTGTCGCTTTGCGCTGGCCTGTGCCCGCAACCTCAGATAACCCGAGCCGACCTTGGCGCTACGTGCGCGCCGAGAGTACGGCTTCGAGGCAGGGGGTCGCGACTCGCCGGGCTGCGCAGGTGATTTCGACCGCAGGGAAGGACCCCTCTTGGCTGCCTCGCGCACCCCTTCTGCTCCGACCAGCGACGCCATCGCGAACCGCACCGCATCCCGCCGCATCTCCTTCGCCAAGATCCACGAGCCCCTCGAGGTCCCGGACCTGCTCGGTCTTCAGACCGAGAGCTTCGACTGGCTGCTCGGCAACGAGCGCTGGCAGGCCCGCGTGGCGGCGGCCCTCGAGGCCGGGCGCAACGACGTCCCCGAGACCGCGGGCCTCGAGGAGATCTTCGAGGAGATCTCGCCGATCGAGGACTTCGGCGGCACCATGTCGCTGTCGTTCCGCGAGCACCGCTTCGAGCCGGCGAAGTACACGGCCGAGGAGTGCAAGGAGAAGGACTTCACCTTCGCCGCGCCGCTGTTCGTGACGGCGGAGTTCGTCAACTACACCACCGGTGAGATCAAGAGCCAGACGGTCTTCATGGGTGACTTCCCGCTCATGACCGAGCGCGGCACGTTCATCATCAACGGCACCGAGCGTGTCGTCGTCTCGCAGCTCGTCCGCTCGCCGGGCGTGTACTTCGAGCGCGTGGCGGACAAGACGTCCGACAAGGACATCCTCACGGCCAAGATCATCCCCAGCCGTGGCGCCTGGCTCGAGTTCGAGATCGACAAGCGCGACAACGTCGGCGTGCGCGTGGACCGCAAGCGCAAGCAGAACGCGACCGTCCTGCTCAAGGCGCTCGGCATGACCGAGGCGGAGATCCGCGCGGAGTTCGCCGAGTTCCCGGCGGTCATCGACACGCTCGAGAAGGACCACGTCCAGACGCAGGACGAGGCGCTGCTCGACCTGTACCGCAAGATCCGCCCGGGCGAGCCGCCGACCGTCGAGGCCGGCCGCGCGCTGATCGAGAACTTCTACACGAACCCGAAGCGCTACGACCTCGCGAAGGTCGGCCGCTACAAGGTCAACAAGAAGCTCGGCATCGACGCGCCGCTCGCGGACTCGGTGCTCTCGCTCGCGGACATCGTCGCGACGATCCGCTACATCGCGTCGCTGCACATCGACCGCACGACGATGGCGGGCGTGCGTGGCGGCGAGGCCGTCGAGGTCCGCGTCGAGCCCGACGACATCGACCACTTCGGCAACCGTCGCATCCGCGCGGTCGGCGAGCTCATCCAGAACCAGGTCCGCACGGGCCTGTCGCGGATGGAGCGCGTCGTGCGCGAGCGCATGACGACGCAGGACGTCGAGGCCATCACGCCGCAGACGCTGATCAACATCCGCCCCGTCGTCGCCTCCATCAAGGAGTTCTTCGGGACGAGCCAGCTCTCGCAGTTCATGGACCAGAACAACCCGCTCGCGGGCCTGACGCACAAGCGGCGTCTGTCGGCCCTCGGCCCGGGTGGTCTGTCCCGCGACCGCGCCGGCATGGAGGTCCGTGACGTCCACCCGTCGCACTACGGCCGCATGTGCCCGATCGAGACGCCCGAGGGTCCGAACATCGGCCTGATCGGCTCGCTCGCGACCTACGGGCGGATCAACCCGTTCGGCTTCGTCGAGACGCCGTACCGCAAGGTCGTCAAGGGCAAGGTCACCGACGAGGTGCACTACCTCACGGCCGACGACGAGGACCGCCACGTCATCGCGCAGGCGAACGCGCCGCTCGAGGCGAACGGCAAGTTCGCCGAGGACCGTGTGCTCGTGCGCACCAAGGGCGGCGAGATCGACTACGTCGCCGGCGAGGCCGTCGACTACATGGACGTCTCCCCGCGCCAGATGGTGTCGGTCGCGACCGCGCTGATCCCGTTCCTCGAGCACGACGACGCCAACCGCGCGCTCATGGGCGCCAACATGCAGCGCCAGGCCGTGCCGCTGGTGCGCTCGGAGGCCCCGTTCGTCGGGACCGGCATGGAGCGCCGCGCGGCGATCGACGCCGGCGACGTCATCGTGGCCACCAAGCCCGGTGTCGTCACCGAGGTCTCGGCCGACCTGATCGTCGTCGCCAACGACGACGCGACCACGGCCACCTACCGCGTCGCGAAGTTCCGCCGTTCGAACCAGGGCACCAGCTACAACCAGCGCGTGCTGGTCGACGCCGGCCAGCGGGTCGAGGTCGGTTCGGTGCTCGCCGACGGCCCGGCGACGGACGAGGGCGAGCTCGCGCTCGGCCGCAACCTGCTCGTCGCGTTCATGTCGTGGGAGGGCCACAACTACGAGGACGCGATCATCCTGTCGCAGCGCCTCGTGCAGGACGACGTGCTGTCCTCGATCCACATCGAGGAGCACGAGGTCGACGCGCGCGACACCAAGCTCGGCCCCGAGGAGATCACGCGGGACATCCCGAACGTCTCCGAGGAGGTCCTGGCGGACCTGGACGAGCGCGGCATCATCCGCATCGGTGCCGAGGTCGCAGCCGGCGACATCCTCGTCGGGAAGGTCACGCCCAAGGGCGAGACCGAGCTGACCCCGGAGGAGCGCCTGCTGCGCGCGATCTTCGGCGAGAAGGCCCGCGAGGTGCGCGACACGTCGCTCAAGGTGCCGCACGGCGAGTCGGGCACGGTCATCGAGGTGCGCACGTTCAACCGCGAGGACGGCGACGAGCTGCCCGCCGGTGTCAACGAGCTCGTGCGCGTCTACATCGCCCAGCGCCGCAAGATCACCGCGGGTGACAAGCTGGCCGGCCGCCACGGGAACAAGGGCGTCATCTCGACGATCCTGCCCGAGGAGGACATGCCGTTCCTCGCGGACGGCACGCCGGTCGACATCATCCTCAACCCGATGGGTGTGCCCGGTCGCATGAACGTCGGTCAGGTGCTGGAGGTCCACCTCGGGTGGATCGCCGCGCAGGGCTGGGACATCTCGTTGGCCACGGAGGGTGAGCTGTCCTGGAAGGACAACGTCCCCGCCGCGGCCGCGAGCAGCGAGCCGCGCAACCCGGTCGCCACGCCCGTCTTCGACGGCCTGCAGGAGAACGCGCTCTCGGGCCTGCTCTCCAGCACGCTGCCGAACCGCGACGGCGTGCGCACGGTCGGTGGCGACGGCAAGGCGTTCCTGTTCGACGGCCGCTCCGGCGAGCCGTTCCCGGAGCCCGTGTCGGTCGGCTACATGTACATCCTCAAGCTGCACCACCTCGTCGACGACAAGATCCACGCCCGTTCGACCGGCCCGTACTCGATGATCACGCAGCAGCCGCTGGGTGGTAAGGCGCAGTTCGGTGGCCAGCGGTTCGGCGAGATGGAGGTGTGGGCCCTCGAGGCGTACGGCGCTGCCTACACGCTCCAGGAGCTCCTCACCATCAAGTCCGACGACGTGCCCGGGCGCGTCAAGGTCTACGAGGCGATCGTCAAGGGCGAGAACATCCCGGACTCGGGCATCCCCGAGTCGTTCAAGGTTCTGCTCAAGGAGATGCAGTCGCTCTGCCTGAACGTCGAGGTGCTGTCGTCCGACGGCGTCTCGATCGACATGAAGGAGAACGACGACGAGGTCTACCGCGCAGCGGAGGAGCTCGGCATCGACCTGTCGCGTCGCCCCAACGCCAGCAGCATCGAAGAGATCTGACGCCGAGCGTCCGGTGCGCCTTCCGTGAGGCGCACCGGACCGCCCGCACCCCCTTGCACCATTCCGTCCGCCGGCGCCACCACGGGCCCGGCATGCGAAGGAAGTAGGACCCCTTGCTCGACGTCAACGTCTTCGACGAGCTGCGTATCGGCCTGGCCACGGCCGACGACATCCGTGCCTGGTCGCACGGCGAGGTCAAGAAGCCCGAGACCATCAACTACCGGACCCTGAAGCCGGAGAAGGATGGCCTGTTCTGCGAGAAGATCTTCGGTCCCACCCGGGACTGGGAGTGCAACTGCGGCAAGTACAAGCGCGTGCGCTTCAAGGGCATCATCTGCGAGCGCTGCGGCGTCGAGGTGACCCGTTCCAAGGTGCGCCGTGAGCGCATGGGTCACATCGAGCTGGCCGCCCCCGTCACGCACATCTGGTTCTTCAAGGGTGTGCCGAGCCGCCTGGGCTACCTGCTCGACCTGGCGCCGAAGGACCTCGAGAAGGTCATCTACTTCGCTGCCTACATGATCACGTGGGTGGACGAGGACGGTCGTCACGAGGACCTCCCGAACCTGCAGAACGAGATCGACCTCGAGCGCAAGGAGATCTCCGACCGCCGGGACAACGACGTCAACACCCGCGCCCTCAAGCTCGAGCAGGACCTCGCCGAGCTCGAGGCCGAGGGCGCCAAGGCCGACGCGCGCCGCAAGGTCCGCGACTCGGCCGAGCGCGAGATGGCGTCGCTGCGCAAGCGTGCGGACGCCGAGATCGAGCGCCTCGAGCAGGTGTGGGACCGGTTCAAGAACCTCAAGGTCGCGGACCTCGAGGGCGACGAGCTGCTCTACCGCCAGCTGCAGGACCGCTACGGCAACTACTTCGAGGGGTCGATGGGCGCCGCGGCGATCCAGAAGCGCCTCGAGGCGTTCGACCTGGAGGCGGAGTCCGACAACCTGCGCGAGATCATCAAGACGGGCAAGGGCCAGCGCAAGACGCGTGCCCTCAAGCGTCTCAAGGTCGTCAACGCGTTCCTCACGACGAGCAACTCGCCGACGGGCATGGTCCTGGACGCGGTCCCGGTCATCCCGCCGGACCTGCGCCCCATGGTCCAGCTCGACGGTGGCCGGTTCGCCACCTCGGACCTCAACGACCTGTACCGCCGCGTGATCAACAGGAACAACCGCCTCAAGCGGCTCCTGGACCTGGGCGCGCCGGAGATCATCGTCAACAACGAGAAGCGGATGCTCCAGGAGGCCGTGGACTCGTTGTTCGACAACGGCCGCCGCGGCCGCCCGGTGACGGGCCCCGGCAACCGTCCGCTGAAGTCGATCTCCGACATGCTCAAGGGCAAGCAGGGCCGGTTCCGTCAGAACCTGCTCGGCAAGCGCGTCGACTACTCGGGTCGTTCGGTCATCGTCGTCGGCCCGCAGCTCAAGCTGCACCAGTGCGGCCTGCCGAAGCAGATGGCGCTCGAGCTGTTCAAGCCGTTCGTCATGAAGCGCCTCGTGGACCTCAACCACGCGCAGAACATCAAGTCCGCCAAGCGGATGGTGGAGCGCGCGCGGCCCGTGGTCTGGGACGTGCTCGAGGAGGTCATCACCGAGCACCCGGTGCTGCTCAACCGCGCACCCACGCTGCACCGCCTGGGCATCCAGGCGTTCGAGCCGCAGCTCGTCGAGGGCAAGGCGATCCACCTGCACCCGCTCGTGTGCGCCGCGTTCAACGCGGACTTCGACGGTGACCAGATGGCCGTCCACCTGCCCCTGAGCGCCGAGGCGCAGGCCGAGGCCCGCATCCTCATGCTCTCGAGCAACAACATCCTCAAGCCGTCGGACGGCCGTCCGGTGACCATGCCCTCGCAGGACATGATCATCGGCCTGTACCACCTGACGTCGGACCCGGTCGAGGACGCCCTCGGCTCGGGTCGCTCGTTCAGCTCGGTGGCCGAGGCGATCCTCGCGTTCGACCGCGGCGCGCTGGACCTCAACGCCCCGGTCAACATCCGCATGGACGACGAGTTCGTCGTCCCGCGCGAGGGCACGCCCGAGGGCTGGGAGTCCGGTCAGGCGTTCCCGACGTCGCTGGGTCGGGCGCTGTTCAACGAGCTGCTGCCGGTCGACTACCCGTACGTCAACGAGTTCGTCGACAAGAAGCGCCTCTCGGGCATCGTCAACGAGCTGGCCGAGCGCTACCCGAAGGTCGCCGTCGCGGCGTCCCTCGACGCGCTCAAGGAGGCCGGCTTCCGCTGGGCGACGCGTTCGGGCGTGACCATCGCGATCTCCGACGTCGCCACGCCGGCCGCGAAGGCGGGCATCCTCGAGGAGCACGAGGGGAAGGCCGCGAAGGTGCAGGGCCAGTACGAGAAGGGCCTCATCACCGACGACGAGCGTCGTCAGGAGCTCATCGAGATCTGGACCCAGGCCACCGACAAGGTCGCCAAGGCCATGCAGGACAACTTCCCGAAGCGGAACACGGTCTACCGGATGGTCGGCTCGGGCGCGCGAGGCAACTGGATGCAGGTCCGCCAGATCGCCGGTATGCGTGGCCTCGTGGCCAACCCGAAGGGCGAGATCATCCCGCGCCCGATCAAGTCCAACTACCGCGAGGGCCTGTCCGTCCTCGAGTACTTCATCGCGACGCACGGCGCCCGCAAGGGTCTGGCGGACACCGCTCTGCGGACCGCCGACTCGGGTTACCTGACGCGTCGTCTGGTGGACGTCTCGCAGGACGTCATCGTCCGCGAGGAGGACTGCGGCACCGAGCGCGGCCTGACGCTGCCCATCGGCATCGCGGCGGGTGACGGCCTGCGCCTGCACGACAAGGTGGAGACGAGCGTGTTCTCGCGCACGCTGGCCACGGACGTCGAGGTCGACGGCGAGGTCATCGGCAACGCCGGTGACGACGTCGGCGACGTGCTCCTGGAGCGGCTGCTCCAGGCGGGTGTCGACTCGCTCAAGGTCCGTTCGGTCCTCACGTGCGAGTCGCGCGTCGGGACGTGCGCCAAGTGCTACGGCCGGTCGCTCGCGACGGGCAAGCTCGTCGACATCGGCGAGGCCGTCGGCATCATCGCGGCCCAGTCGATCGGTGAGCCTGGCACGCAGCTCACGATGCGTACCTTCCACACCGGTGGTGTGGCCTCGGCCGACGACATCACGCAGGGTCTGCCGCGTGTCCAGGAGCTCTTCGAGGCCCGCACCCCCAAGGGTGAGGCGCCCATCGCGGAGTTCTCCGGCCGCATCGCGATCGAGGAGGGTGACCGGTCCCGCCGGATCGTCCTGACCCCGGACGACGGCTCGGAGGAGATCGCCTACCCGATCACCAAGCGCTCGCGTCTGCTCATCTCCGACGGCAGCCACGTCTCGGTCGGCACGCAGCTGGTGCAGGGTGCGGTGGACCCGAAGAAGGTCCTGCGCATCCTGGGCCCGCGCAAGACGCAGGAGCACCTGGTCGACGAGGTGCAGGAGGTCTACCGCTCGCAGGGCGTGGACATCCACGACAAGCACATCGAGGTCATCGTGCGGCAGATGCTGCGTCGCGTGACGGTGCTCGACTCCGGCACGACCGACCTGCTCCCGGGTGAGCTGGCCGAGCGTGGCCGGTTCGAGGACGCCAACCGCCAGGCGGTGGCCGAGGGCGGGCAGCCGGCTTCGGGTCGTCCCGAGCTCATGGGCATCACGAAGGCGTCGCTCGCGACGGACTCGTGGCTGTCGGCGGCCTCCTTCCAGGAGACCACGCGCGTGCTCACCGAGGCCGCGATGTCGGGTCGGTCCGACCCGCTGCTGGGCCTCAAGGAGAACGTCATCCTCGGCAAGCTCATCCCCGCCGGCACGGGCCTGCCCCGCTACCGCGACATCGCGGTGGAGCCGACGGAGGAGGCCAAGGCCGAGCTGTACCCGACGTTCGGCTACGACGAGATCGACTTCCCCGCTCTGGGCCTCGGCTCGAGCGACGCGATCCCGCTCGAGGAGATCGACTTCGGCGACTTCCGCTGATCGACCTGCACGACCTGCACGACCTGCTCGACGCCGAGGGGCCCGCCGCAACCGCGGTGGGCCCCTCGGTCCGTCCCAGCCCTTCACCGTCCCTCCACGCTCCTGCTTTGACCGTGCGGGAGGCGGCGGGTAACGTTGGACACCGTGCCCGCGCCGTCGGGCCCTTGCGCGTGCACTCGCGCCGAGTCCTCGCTCGCGGGGACCGGAACGGTGCGCCGGGTGGATCGAACCCACCGTGCCGAACAGGATCCGCTGAAACAGCGGTGGTCGTCGCGCGGAGGAGACCGGTCCGACACGCCCGAGCGCGGGGGTCGGTGTGGGACTCAAGGAACCTGGGGGTAGCCGCGCGACGGGCGGCGATCCCGCAACATGCCGGCCGTCCAGGGTGACGGGTCCGGTCGACCAGAGCTCATCTACCAGACGGAGACGTAGTGCCTACGATCCAGCAGCTGGTCCGCAAGGGCCGGCAGGCGAAGACGAACAAGTCGAAGACGCCTGCCCTCAAGGGCAGCCCGCAGCGCCGTGGTGTGTGCACGCGCGTGTACACCACCACCCCCAAGAAGCCGAACTCCGCCCTGCGCAAGGTCGCCCGTGTGCGCCTGTCGTCGGGTGTCGAGGTCACGGCGTACATCCCGGGCGTCGGCCACAACCTCCAGGAGCACTCGATCGTGCTCGTGCGTGGCGGTCGTGTGAAGGACCTTCCCGGTGTCCGCTACAAGATCGTCCGTGGCGCGCTCGACACGCAGGGCGTGAAGAACCGCAAGCAGGCGCGCAGCCGCTACGGCGCGAAGAAGGGCTGAACCGATGCCTCGTAAGGGTCCCGCCCCGAAGCGGCCGCTGATCATCGACCCGGTCTACGGGTCGCCCGTGGTCACCCAGCTCATCAACAAGGTCCTCCTCGACGGCAAGAAGTCCGTCGCGGAGTCGATCGTCTACGGCGCGCTCGAGGGCGTCCGCGAGAAGACGCAGTCGGACCCGGTCGTCGTGCTCAAGCGCGCGCTGGAGAACGTCCGCCCGTCGCTCGAGGTCCGCTCGCGTCGCGTCGGTGGCGCGACCTACCAGGTCCCGGTCGAGGTGCGCCCCGTGCGTTCCACGACGCTGGCCCTGCGCTGGCTCACCGACTACTCGCGTGCTCGTCGTGAGAAGACCATGACCGAGCGCCTGATGAACGAGATCCTCGACGCCTCCAACGGCCTGGGTGCCGCCGTGAAGCGTCGCGAGGACATGCACAAGATGGCCGAGTCGAACCGGGCCTTCGCGCACTACCGCTGGTAATCCCGGCCGCCGGCCCGTCGGGCCCGCGGTCGCAGACCCGGGCCCGACGCCGGCACACAAGCCAACTGCCTTCCATCAGATCAAGGGGCAACTCACGTGGCACTGGACGTGCTGACGGACCTCACGAAGGTCCGCAACATCGGCATCATGGCGCACATCGATGCCGGCAAGACGACGACCACCGAGCGGATCCTGTTCTACACCGGGGTCAACTACAAGATCGGTGAGACGCACGACGGTGCGTCGACGATGGACTGGATGGAGCAGGAGCAGGAGCGCGGCATCACGATCACGTCTGCCGCGACGACCTGCTACTGGAAGAACAACCAGATCAACATCATCGACACCCCCGGTCACGTGGACTTCACGGTCGAGGTCGAGCGCTCGCTGCGCGTCCTGGACGGTGCGGTCGCGGTGTTCGACGGCAAGGAGGGCGTCGAGCCCCAGTCCGAGACCGTGTGGCGTCAGGCCGACAAGTACGACGTGCCGCGCATCTGCTTCGTCAACAAGATGGACAAGCTCGGCGCGGACTTCTACTTCACGGTCAAGACGATCGTCGACCGCCTCAAGGCGCGTCCGCTGGTGATCCAGCTGCCGATCGGCTCCGAGAGCGACTTCATCGGCGTGGTGGACCTCGTCGAGCAGCGTGCACTGGTCTGGCGCGGTGAGACCGCGATGGGCGAGAAGTACGAGATCGAGGAGATCCCGGCCGACCTCGTCGAGAAGGCGGCGCAGTACCGCGCCGAGCTGCTCGAGGCCGTCGCCGAGACCGACGACGAGCTGCTCGAGAAGTTCCTCGGCGGCGAGGAGCTCACGGTCGCCGAGATCAAGTCCGGCATCCGCAAGCTCACGGTCGCCTCGGAGGCCTACCCGGTCCTGTGCGGTTCGGCGTTCAAGAACAAGGGCGTGCAGCCCATGCTCGACGCCGTCGTCGACTACCTGCCGACGCCGCTGGACGTCCCGGCGGTCGAGGGCCACGACGCCAAGGACCCGGAGATCGTCATCGAGCGTCACCCGGACGCGACGGAGCCGTTCTCGGCCCTCGCGTTCAAGGTCGCGTCGCACCCGTTCTTCGGCAAGCTGACGTACGTCCGGGTGTACTCGGGCCACGTCGCGCAGGGCGCCCAGGTGCTCAACTCGACCAAGGGCAAGAAGGAGCGCATCGGGAAGCTCTTCCAGATGCACTCCAACAAGGAGAACCCCGTCGAGGAGGCCACGGCCGGCCACATCTACGCGTTCATCGGCCTCAAGGACGTCACCACCGGTGACACCCTGACGGACCCGAGCGCGCCCGTGGTGCTGGAGTCGATGACCTTCCCGGAGCCCGTCATCGACGTGGCGATCGAGCCCAAGACGAAGGGTGACCAGGAGAAGCTCTCCACGGCCATCCAGAAGCTCGCCGAGGAGGACCCGACCTTCCGCGTCAAGCTCGACGAGGAGACCGGCCAGACCGTCATCGGCGGCATGGGCGAGCTCCACCTCGACATCCTCGTCGACCGCATGCGTCGCGAGTTCAAGGTCGAGGCCAACGTCGGCAAGCCGCAGGTCGCGTACCGCGAGACGATCCGTCGCTCCGTCGAGAAGATCGACTACACGCACAAGAAGCAGACCGGCGGTTCGGGTCAGTACGCGAAGGTGCAGATGACCTTCGAGCCCCTCGACCCGTCCGAGGGCGAGCTGTACGAGTTCGAGAACAAGGTCACCGGTGGCCGGATCCCGCGCGAGTACATCCCGTCCGTGGACGCCGGCATCCAGAGCGCGATGCAGCTCGGCGTGCTAGCGGGCTTCCCGCTCGTCGGCGTCAAGGCGATCCTGCTCGACGGTGCGTCGCACGACGTCGACTCCTCGGAGATGGCGTTCAAGATCGCCGGTTCGATGATCCTCAAGGAGGCGGTCCGCAAGGCTGACCCGGCCCTCCTCGAGCCGATCATGGCCGTCGAGGTGCGTACGCCCGAGGACTACATGGGCGACGTCATCGGCGACCTGAACTCGCGTCGCGGCATGATCCAGTCCATGGAGGACGCGACGGGCGTGAAGGTCATTCGCGCCCAGGTGCCGCTCTCCGAGATGTTCGGGTACGTCGGCGACCTGCGTTCCAAGACGCAGGGTCGTGCGGTGTACTCGATGCAGTTCGACAGCTACGCCGAGGTTCCTCGTAACGTTGCCGAGGAGATCATCAAGAAGACCCGGGGCGAGTAGTCCCACAGGTCGATACCTGTAGTTCCATCACACAATCCGACCCGTAGGACGCACGCCGAGCGGTCTACCCTTCCCGGGTAGTCGCAGACGGGCAATCTCTACCAAGTCCTGAGGAGGACACCCAGTGGGCAAGGCGAAGTTCGAGCGGACCAAGCCGCACGTCAACATCGGGACCATCGGTCACGTCGACCACGGCAAGACGACGCTGACTGCCGCGATCTCGAAGGTGCTGCACGACAAGTACCCGGACCTGAACCCCTTCACGCCGTTCGACGAGATCGACAAGGCGCCGGAGGAGAAGCAGCGCGGTATCACGATCAACATCGCGCACGTCGAGTACCAGACCGAGAAGCGCCACTACGCGCACGTCGACGCGCCTGGTCACGCCGACTACATCAAGAACATGATCACGGGTGCGGCGCAGATGGACGGCGCCATCCTCGTGGTCGCGGCCACGGACGGCCCGATGGCCCAGACGCGTGAGCACGTGCTGCTCGCCCGTCAGGTCGGCGTGCCCTACCTGCTCGTCGCGCTGAACAAGACCGACATGGTCGACGACGAGGAGATCCTGGACCTCGTCGAGATGGAGGTGCGTGAGCTCCTCTCCGCGCAGGGCTTCGCCGGCGACGACGTCCCGGTGGTTCGCGTCTCGGGCCTCAAGGCGCTCGAGGGCGACCCCGAGTGGGTCAAGTCGGTCGAGGCGCTCCTCGACGCCGTCGACGAGAACGTCCCGGACCCGGTCCGCGACATCGACAAGCCGTTCCTCATGCCGATCGAGGACGTGTTCACGATCACCGGTCGTGGCACCGTCGTCACCGGTCGTGTCGAGCGCGGTCAGCTCAAGGTGAACGAGGAGGTGGAGATCGTCGGCATCAAGGAGAAGGCGATCAAGACCACCGTCACCGGTGTCGAGATGTTCCGCAAGCTGCTCGACTACGCCGAGGCGGGCGAGAACGTCGGCCTGCTCCTGCGTGGCACGAAGCGCGAGGAGGTGGAGCGCGGCCAGGTCGTCGTGAAGCCGGGTTCGATCACGCCGCACACCGAGTTCGAGGGCCAGGTCTACATCCTGGCCAAGGACGAGGGCGGTCGTCACAACCCCTTCTACACGAACTACCGTCCGCAGTTCTACTTCCGGACGACCGACGTCACCGGCGTCATCCAGCTCCCCGAGGGCACCGAGATGGTCATGCCCGGTGACAACACCGAGATCCACGTGACGCTCATCCAGCCCATCGCGATGGAGGAGGGCCTCGGCTTCGCCATCCGCGAGGGTGGCCGCACCGTCGGCTCGGGCCGGGTCGTCAAGATCCTCAAGTGATCTGATCCCCGCAAGGGGAGCAGTCCTCGGCGAAGGGCCCGGGAGCTTCGGCTCCCGGGCCCTTCGCCGTCCCCCCTCGCTTCGACCCCGTCCGGCACCCACGCCGGCACCCACCCCGGCACCCACCGCGGCATCCGCCCCGGCGTCCGCCCGCCCGTCACCCACATCGCGATCGTGCGAGGAATGGGCCAGGATTCCTGGCCATCTCTTCGCACGATCGGGGTGCTGGATGCGTCGCCGGCCGAGGAGCCGGGGCTGCGAGGGTCGTGTGACGTGCGCGTCACAGTCGGGCGGGTTGGAGTTCGGCGGCCAGGTCTGGCACACTGTTCAGGTTGCCCGCTGCGGGTGTGCCCTCGTGCGCGCCAGGCGGCTGGGCCGACAGACGTGGCGAGTCGCCTTTGCCCCGGGGTCAACCCGGTGGTGGCGGCTCGACGACAACCACCGACTCTGTACCGGGAACGGTACGCAGCGCCCTGGTGTGTCGCGAGAAGCGACACGCCCGAGCGCGGGGGTCGGACGGACCGGTTCGAAAGAGAAGGAAGTAGACGACGCCATGGCGGGACAGAAGATCCGCATCCGGCTCAAGTCCTACGACCACGAGGTCATCGACAGCTCGGCGCGCAAGATCGTCGACACGGTGACTCGCGCTGGTGCGTCGGTCGTGGGTCCGGTGCCGCTGCCGACGGAGAAGAACGTCTTCTGCGTCATCCGGTCGCCCCACAAGTACAAGGACAGCCGCGAGCACTTCGAGATGCGTACGCACAAGCGGCTCATCGACATCATCGATCCCACGCCGAAGGCCGTCGACTCGCTCATGCGTCTCGACCTGCCCGCGGACGTGAACATCGAGATCAAGCTCTGATCGCTGGGAAGGAACTGATCTTCATGGTTACCCAGCAGAACGCGCGCCCCGTCACGGCGCTGCTCGGCCGCAAGCTCGGCATGACCCAGCTGTGGGACGAGGCCGGTCGCCTCGTGCCCGTCACGGTCGTCGAGGTCGGTACGAACGTCGTGACGCAGGTCCGCTCCGCTGAGGCTGACGGCTACGCCGCCGTCCAGCTGGCCTTCGGCCAGGTGGACCCGCGCAAGGTCACCAAGCCGCTGAAGGGCCACTTCGAGAAGGCCGGGGTCACCCCCCGCCGGCACGTGGCCGAGATCCGCACGACGAACGCCGCCGAGTTCACGCTCGGCCAGGAGATCGACGCGTCGGTCTTCGAGGCAGGCGCCCTCGTCGACGTCATCGGTACGACCAAGGGCAAGGGCACCGCAGGTGTCATGAAGCGTCACGGCTTCAAGGGCGTCAGCGCCTCCCACGGTTCGCACCGCAACCACCGCAAGCCCGGCTCGATCGGTGGGGCATCGACCCCGTCGCGCGTGTTCAAGGGCGTGCGCATGGCCGGTCGCATGGGTGTCGACCGCCAGACCACTCAGAACCTGACCGTGCACGCGGTCGACGCCGAGCGGGGCTTGCTCCTCGTCAAGGGTGCCGTTCCCGGCCCCAAGGGCGGCGTCGTCGTCGTGCGATCCGCTGTGAAGGGTGCGTGACCTCGATGAGCGACACGCTGACCGTCGACGTCCTCGACGCGCAGGGCAACAAGGCCGGCTCCGCCGACCTGCCCGGTGACGTCTTCGACGCGCAGACGAACATCCCCCTGATCCACCAGGTCGTCGTCGCGCAGCTCGCTGCGGCCCGTCAGGGCACCCACGACACGAAGTCCCGTGGTGAGGTCCGGGGTGGCGGCCGCAAGCCGTACAAGCAGAAGGGCACCGGCCGCGCCCGTCAGGGCTCGACCCGTGCGCCGCAGTTCGCCGGTGGTGGCGTCGTCCACGGCCCCACGCCGCGTGACTACAGCCAGCGCACCCCCAAGAAGATGAAGGCCGCGGCGCTCCGCGGTGCTCTCTCGGATCGCGCTCGCGCCGGTCGCGTCCACGTCGTCTCGGGCTTCGCGCCGGGTCAGGCTCCGTCGACGAAGGCCGCACTCGCGGTGCTCGACAACCTGTCCGTGCGTCGCCACGTGCTCGTGGTCGTGGAGCGGCAGGACGAGATCACGTGGAAGTCGCTGCGCAACGTCGAGCGGGTCCACCTGCTCGTCTCGGACCAGCTGAACACCTACGACGTCCTCGTCTCGGACGACGTGGTCTTCACGCAGGGCGCGCTCGACGCGTTCCTCGCGGGCCCCGCCAAGGGCGCGAAGGCGACGGCGACCTCGACCGAGGCCGAGGAGGAGTCCAAGTGACCAACATCGGCAAGGACCCGCGCGACATCCTGATCGCGCCGGTCGTCTCCGAGAAGAGCTACAGCCTGCTCGACGAGGGCAAGTACACGTTCCTCGTCGACCCGCGGGCCAACAAGACCGAGATCAAGATCGCCGTCGAGCAGGTTTTCGACGTGAAGGTCGAGTCGGTCAACACCGCCAACCGTCAGGGCAAGGCGCGCCGGACCAAGTTCGGCGTCGGCCGTCGTAAGGACACGAAGCGTGCGATCGTCACCCTCCGCGAGGGAACGATCGACATCTTCGGTGGTCCGGTCGGCTGAGAAGGACTGAGGACTCATGGGTATCCGTAAGTACAAGCCGACGACGCCGGGCCGCCGTGGCTCGAGCGTGGCGGACTTCGTCGAGATCACGCGCTCCACGCCGGAGAAGTCGCTGGTCCGCCCGCTGACCAAGTCGGGTGGCCGCAACAACACCGGTCGCGTCACCACGCGTCACCACGGTGGCGGGCACAAGCGCGCCTACCGCGTGATCGACTTCCGTCGCCACGACAAGGACGGCGTGCCGGCCAAGGTCGCGCACATCGAGTACGACCCCAACCGCACGGCGCGCATCGCGCTCCTGCACTACGCGGACGGCGAGAAGCGCTACATCATCGCGCCGAACAAGCTGTCGCAGGGTGACGTCGTCGAGGCCGGTCCGGCCGCCGACATCAAGCCCGGCAACAACCTGCCGCTGCGCAACATCCCGACCGGTACGGTCATCCACGCGATCGAGCTGCGGCCCGGTGGCGGTGCGAAGATCGCGCGTTCGGCCGGGACGAGCGTGCAGCTCGTCGCCAAGGACGGGCCGTACGCGCAGCTGCGCATGCCGTCCGGCGAGATCCGCAACGTCGACCTGCGCTGCCGCGCGACGGTCGGCGAGGTGGGCAACGCCGAGCAGTCGAACATCAACTGGGGCAAGGCCGGCCGCATGCGGTGGAAGGGCAAGCGCCCGACCGTCCGTGGTGTCGCCATGAACCCGATCGACCACCCGCACGGTGGTGGCGAGGGCAAGACGTCCGGTGGACGTCACCCCGTCAGCCCGTGGGGCCAGGCCGAGGGCCGTACCCGCCGTCCGAACAAGCCGAGCGACAAGCTCATCGTGCGCCGTCGGCGCACCGGCAAGAAGCGCTGATAGGAGCCCGAGAGAATGCCTCGCAGCCTCAAGAAGGGCCCGTTCGTCGACGGCCACCTGCAGAAGAAGGTCGACGTCCAGAACGAGGCCGGCACGAAGAACGTCATCAAGACGTGGTCGCGTCGTTCGGTCATCACGCCGGACTTCCTCGGCCACACCTTCGCGGTGCACGACGGCCGCAAGCACACCCCGGTGTTCGTGACGGAGTCGATGGTCGGGCACAAGCTCGGCGAGTTCGCCCCGACGCGGACGTTCCGCGGCCACGAGAAGGACGACCGGAAGGGCCGTCGCCGCTGACCCCCGGGTCAGCTGGTGACGCCCTGACGGCAGAGACAGGAGCAGACACGATGGAAGCCAAGGCGAAGGCGCGGTTCGTCCGCGTCACGCCCCAGAAGGCCCGACGCGTCGTCGACCTCATCCGTGGCAAGCAGGCCGGGGAGGCCGTCGCGGTGCTGAAGTTCGCGCCGCAGGCGGCCGCGGAGCCCGTCCTCAAGACGGTGCAGTCGGCGATCGCGAACGCGGTCGAGGGCGCCAAGCGCAACAGCCAGCGTCTCGACGAGTCGAACCTCTACATCTCGGAGGTCTTCGTCGACGAGGGCCCGACGCTCAAGCGGTTCCGGCCGCGGGCGCAGGGTCGCGCTAGCCAGATCCTCAAGCGCACGAGCCACATCACCGTGGTCGTCGCCGAGCGTGAGACGAAGGGACGGTCCTGACGTGGGTCAGAAGGTCAACCCGCTCGGGTACCGCCTGGGCATCACTACCGATCACCGCTCGCGGTGGTTCGCGGACTCGACGAAGCCGGGTCAGCGGTACCGCGACTACGTCCGTGAGGACGTGCAGATCCGCAAGCTCATGAGCACGGGTCTGGAGCGCGCGGGTATCGCGAAGGTCGAGATCGAGCGCACGCGTGACCGCGTTCGCGTCGACATCCACACCGCCCGCCCGGGCATCGTCATCGGGCGTCGTGGCGCGGAGGCCGACCGCATCCGCGGCGAGCTCGAGAAGCTCACGGGCAAGCAGGTCCAGCTGAACATCCTCGAGGTGAAGAACGCCGAGATCGAGGCGCAGCTGGTGGCCCAGGGCATCGCCGAGCAGCTCGCGAGCCGCGTCTCGTTCCGCCGTGCGATGCGCAAGGGCATCCAGTCCGCGCAGCGCGCCGGCGCCAAGGGCATCCGTGTGCAGGTCTCCGGTCGCCTCGGCGGCGCGGAGATGAGCCGCACGGAGTTCTACCGCGAGGGTCGGGTGCCGCTGCACACGCTCCGCGCGAACATCGACTACGGGTTCTTCGAGGCTCGCACCACCTTCGGGCGCATCGGCGTCAAGGTGTGGGTCTACAAGGGCGACATGACCGAGAAGGAGTTCGCTCGCGAGCAGGCGACGCAGGCCCCGCGCCCGCAGCGCGGCCCGCGTGGTGAGCGCAGCGAGCGTGGCGACCGCGGCGGCGACCGTGGCCCGCGCGCCGGTGGCGCTCGTCGGGACCGCGACGCGGCGCCCAGCAGCGACGCGGTCGAGGTCAACCCCGAGGCGACCCCCGAGACCGGAACGGAGGCCTGAGCCGTGCTGATCCCCCGCCGACTCAAGCACCGCAAGCAGCACCACCCGGGGCGCTCCGGCGCCGCGACCGGTGGCACGACGATCTCGTTCGGTGAGTACGGCATCCAGGCTCTCGAGCCCGCCTACGTCACGAACCGTCAGATCGAGGCTGCTCGTATCGCGATGACCCGCCACATCAAGCGTGGCGGCAAGGTCTGGATCAACATCTACCCGGACCGTCCGCTCACGAAGAAGCCTGCCGAGACCCGCATGGGTTCCGGCAAGGGTTCGCCGGAGTGGTGGATCGCCAACGTCAAGCCGGGTCGAGTGATGTTCGAGCTCGCCGGTGTCCCGGAGCCGCTCGCGCGTGAGGCCATGCGCCGCGCGCAGCACAAGCTCCCGATGAAGACCCGTTTCGTGGTTCGCGAGGGTGGTAACTGATGGCAATCGGAACCAAGGACCTGGCTCCCACCGAGCTGGACGCCTTCGACGACGAGAAGCTTGTCGCCGAGCTGAAGAAGGCCAAGGAGGAGCTGTTCAACCTCCGCTTCCAGTCGGCGACGGGGCAGCTCGAGAGCCACGGGCGTCTGCAGGCCGTTCGCCGCGACATCGCCCGGATCTACACGATCCTGCGCGAGCGTGAGCTCGGCATCCGGACCGCTCCGAGCGCGAGCGAGTGAGGCTGACATGACTGAGAAGCACACCACCGCCACGGCCGAGCACCGCGCGTACCGCAAGACGCGCCGGGGCTACGTCGTGAGCGACAAGATGGACAAGACCGTCGTGGTCGAGGTCGAGGACCGGGTCAAGCACCCGCTCTACGGCAAGGTCATGCGTCGCACCTCCAAGGTGAAGGCGCACGACGAGCAGAACTCCGCCGGTATCGGCGATCTGGTTCTGATCATGGAGACCCGCCCGCTCAGCGCGACCAAGCGCTGGCGTCTGGTGGAGATCCTCGAGAAGGCCAAGTAAGCAGCAGGACCCCCAGTTGCCCACGGGCGGTGGGGGCAGGTCCCCGGACAGGCCCCCACCGCGACGTGTGCATCACGGCAACTATCCGTTCGGCCAGGCTCGGGCTCGACGAGCAGATCGACGAGTACCGAGAACCCGCCAGACGACAGGAGTAGGTAGATGATCCAGCAGGAGACGCGGCTCCGCGTCGCCGACAACACGGGTGCCAAGGAGATTCTCTGCATCCGCGTTCTCGGTGGCTCCGGTCGCCGTTACGCCGGGATCGGCGACGTCATCGTCGCCACCGTCAAGGACGCCATCCCCGGTGGCAACGTCAAGAAGGGCGACGTCGTCAAGGCCGTCATCGTGCGCACCGTCAAGGAGCGCCGCCGGCCCGACGGCTCGTACATCAAGTTCGACGAGAACGCGGCCGTGATCCTCAAGAACGACGGCGAGCCCCGTGGCACGCGCATCTTCGGCCCCGTGGGGCGCGAGCTGCGCGACAAGAAGTTCATGAAGATCATCTCGCTGGCTCCGGAGGTGATCTGATCATGGCGAAGATCAAGAAGGGCGACCTCGTCGTCGTCATCTCGGGTCGTGACAAGGGCCGCCAGGGCCGCGTGCTCGAGGTTCTCACCGAGTCGCAGCGTGTGGTCGTCGAGGGCGTGCAGCGCGTGACGAAGCACGTCAAGGCCGGCCAGACGTCGCGCGGCACCCGTACCGGTGGCATCGAGACCGTCGAGGCGCCGATCCACATCAGCAACGTCATGCTGGTGGACCCGGAGACCAAGAAGGGCACCCGCGTCGGGTACCGCACGGAGCAGGTCGAGCGTGACGGCCGCCTGCGTAACGTGCGCGTCCGCGTGGCCAAGCGTTCCGGGAAGGACGTCTGATGACCGTGAACACTGACGTCGAGGCTGTGGCGGCCCCGGCGCTGCCGCGCCTCAAGACCAAGTACAACGACGAGATCAAGCCCGAGCTGTTCAAGCAGTTCGAGCACGAGAACATCAACCAGGTCGCGCGCCTGGTGAAGGTCGTCGTGAACATGGGTGTGGGCGAGGCCGCCAAGGACTCGAAGCTCATCGAGGGCGCGATCCGCGACCTCACCCAGATCACCGGCCAGAAGCCCCAGGTGACCAAGGCCCGCAAGTCCATCGCGCAGTTCAAGCTGCGCGAGGGCATGCCGATCGGCGCCCACGTGACGCTGCGCGGCGACCGGGCGTGGGAATTCCTGGACCGGCTGCTGTCGACCGCGCTGCCCCGCATCCGCGACTTCCGCGGGCTGTCGCCCAAGCAGTTCGACGGTCACGGCAACTACACCTTCGGCCTCGTGGAGCAGTCCGTGTTCCACGAGATCGACCAGGACAAGATCGACCGCGTCCGCGGTATGGACATCACGGTCGTCACCACGGCAGACACCGACGACGAGGGTCGCGCCTTCCTCAAGCTCCTCGGCTTCCCGTTCAAGGAGGACTGACACATGGCCAAGACCGCTCTCGTCAACAAGGCGAACGCCAAGCCGAAGTTCGCGGTGCGTGGCTACACGCGCTGCCAGCGCTGCGGCCGGCCGCACTCGGTGTACCGCAAGTTCGGCCTGTGCCGGATCTGCGTCCGGGAGATGGCCCACCGCGGCGAGCTCCCCGGCGTCACCAAGAGCAGCTGGTAATCCCTGTAGGAACCGATCGTCGGTAGGTCCCGGGCGGGTCTCGTACCCGCCCGGGATACCCCGACGAGAAAGGGCCAAGGCCCCCCATGACCATGACTGACCCGATCGCAGACTTCCTGACGCGTCTGCGGAACGCGAACTCGGCGCACCACGACACGGTGTCGATCCCGTTCTCGAAGCTCAAGTCCCACATCGCCGAGATCCTGCAGGCGGAGGGCTACATCGTCGGCTGGAAGGTCGAGGACGCCGTCGTCGGCAAGAACCTCATCGTCGAGCTGAAGTACGGCCCGAACCGTGAGCGTGCGCTCGCCGGCATCAAGCGCGTGTCCAAGCCGGGCCTGCGTGTGTACGCGAAGTCGACCAACCTGCCCAAGGTCCTCGGCGGCCTCGGCGTGGCGATCCTGTCCACGTCCTCCGGTCTGCTGACCGACAAGCAGGCGGCCAAGAAGGGCGTGGGTGGGGAAGTCCTCGCCTACGTCTGGTGATCTGAGACCAGGAAAGGAGCTCAAGCCATGTCTCGTATCGGCAAGATTCCCGTCCCGGTCCCGGCCGGGGTGGACGTCAACATCGATGGCGCCGTCGTCACCGTGAAGGGCCCCAAGGGCACCCTCACGCACACGGTCGCCTCTCCCATCGAGGTCGCGCAGCAGGACGGCACGCTCGTCGTGACCCGTCCGAACGACGAGCGCGTCTCGCGTTCGCTGCACGGCCTGACCCGCACGCTGCTGGCCAACCTGGTCACAGGCGTGACGGAGGGCTACATCAAGAAGCTCGAGATCGTCGGCACCGGTTACCGCGTGACGGCCAAGGGCACGGACCTCGAGTTCGCCCTCGGCTTCAGCCACCCGGTCCTCGTGACGCCGCCCGAGGGCATCACGTTCGTGGTCGAGGCCCCGACCCGCTTCTCGGTGCAGGGCATCGACAAGCAGCAGGTCGGCGAGGTCGCCGCGAACATCCGCAAGATCCGCAAGCCTGAGCCGTACAAGGGCAAGGGCGTGCGGTACGCGGGCGAGAACGTGCGTCGCAAGGTCGGAAAGGCTGGGAAGTAAGCCATGGCGATCATCATCAAGGGCAAGGGCAAGGCGATCTCGCGCAAGCGTCGTCACCTTCGTCTGCGCAAGAAGGTCGTCGGCTCCGCGGTTCGTCCGCGCCTGGTCGTGACCCGCTCCGCGCGGCACATCACCGCTCAGGTCGTGGACGACACGATCGGTCAGACCGTGGTCTCGGCCTCGACGCTCGAGGTCGACCTGCGTTCGGGCGACGGCGACAAGACGGCCAAGGCCAAGAAGGTCGGCGAGCTCGTCGCCGAGCGCGCCAAGGCCAAGGGCATCGACGCGGTCGTCTTCGACCGTGGCGGCAACAAGTACCACGGCCGCGTGGCCGCGGTCGCCGACGGCGCCCGTGAGGGCGGTCTGGCCCTGTGACCACGACGATCCGGAAGAAGAGGACTCACTGATGGCTGCTCCTGCACGCAGCAACACCGGTGCCCAGGGCACCGGCGGCGAGCGCCGCGACGGCGGTCGTCGTGACGGTGGTGGCGGTCGCCGCGGCGACGCCCCCGAGAAGAGCGCGTTCGTCGAGCGCGTCGTGACCATCAACCGCGTCGCCAAGGTCGTCAAGGGCGGCCGCCGGTTCAGCTTCACCGCGCTCGTCGTGGTGGGCGACGGTGACGGCACCGTGGGCGTCGGCTACGGCAAGGCCAAGGAGGTGCCCGCGGCGATCGCCAAGGGTGTCGAGGAGGCGAAGAAGAACTTCTTCCGCGTCCCCCGCATCCAGGGCACCATCCCGCACCCCATCCAGGGTGAGGCTGCCGCCGGCGTCGTCTTCCTGCGTCCCGCGTCGCCGGGTACCGGTGTGATCGCCGGTGGTCCGGTGCGCGCCGTCCTCGAGTGCGCGGGGATCCACGACGTGCTGAGCAAGTCGCTCGGTTCGTCGAACGCGATCAACATCGTTCACGCGACGGTCGCCGCCCTGCGCGGGCTCGAGCAGCCGGAGGCCGTGGCCGCGCGCCGTGGCCTGCCGCTCGAGCACGTCGTCCCGGCCGCGCTGCTGCGCGCCCAGGCCGAGGGTCGGGCGAAGGCCGCCGAGAAGGTGGGTGCGTGATGGCCCGACTCAAGGTGACGCAGAAGCGTTCCGGCATCGGTGGCAAGCAGAACCAGCGCGACACGCTCCGCACGCTTGGTCTCAAGCGCATCGGTGACGTCGTCGTCAAGGAGGACCGCCCCGAGATCCGCGGCATGGTGAAGACCGTGCAGCATCTCGTCGTGGTCGAGGAGGTCGAGTGACCATGGCCGACGACAAGAAGGCCGACGAGAAGGTCGAGGCCCCCAAGGCCGCGGCCAAGAAGGCTCCTGCCAAGAAGGCCGCCGCGCCCGCCGCGGAGAAGGCCGAGAAGGCGACCACCACGAAGTCGACGAAGGCCGCTGCCGCGAAGGCGGACGCTGCCGAGTCGGCGACCGAGGCTGCCAAGCCCGCCGCCAAGAAGGCTCCGGCCAAGGCGGCGGCCAAGGCTGCCCCGAAGGCTGCGGCGCCCAAGGCTGAGAAGTCCGAGGCTGCCAAGAAGGCGGCTGAAGAGGCGGCGAAGCCTGGCAACGGCGGCACCCTCAAGGTGCACCACCTGCGTCCGGCCCCCGGTGCCAAGACCGCGAAGACCCGTGTCGGTCGCGGTGAGGCGTCCAAGGGCAAGACCGCGGGCCGTGGCACCAAGGGCACCAAGGCCCGCTACCAGGTGCCGCAGCGTTTCGAGGGTGGTCAGATGCCGCTGCACATGCGTCTGCCCAAGCTCCGTGGCTTCAAGAACCCGTTCCGTGTCGAGTACCAGGTCGTCAACCTGGACAAGCTCTCGGCGCTGTACCCGAACGGTGGCGACGTGACGGTCGCCGACCTGGTCGCCAAGGGCGCGGTCCGCAAGGGCCAGCCCGTCAAGGTGCTCGGCACCGGCGAGCTGACGGTCAAGGTCTCCGTCGACGTGGACGCGTACTCCGCGTCCGCGAAGGAGAAGATCGTCGCCGCGGGTGGCAGCGTCACGCAGGACTGACGTAGAACGCGCGTCCCGTCAAGGGGCGAGATTCCAGAAGGACGGTCCGGGCCGGTTGGCCCGGACCGTCCTTTTTGTGCGCTGACCTGCGCATTCACTGTGTGGGTGGGAACACCCAGACACGCGTCCAGTTCACCCGTTCGGAGGTCAAGTCCCGGCGTCCTTCACCCGATCCGACCTGTAGGACCCGGTCCGCCCGATGACCGCCCGGAGGGAAGTGTCGGCGCATGCGCATGCGATGGCTGTGGACGACGATGGCGGTGTTCGGCCTCGTTGCCGCCAGTGTCGTCGCGCTGCCGTCCGCGCCCGCCGAGTCGGCGATCGGTGACTTCGGCACCAGCACGGGCTCCGGTTCAGCGGTCGTGGCGAACGCAGGCGACGGCCGGTACAAGGACCGGATCGTCTGGACGAACTGGGGCACCGCGGGCTCGAGCCTGACCGGGAAGTCGGTGACGACGTGGCAGCAGGTCGGTGCGACGACCCGTGTCGAGGTCACCTGCACACTGAGCAACATCTCCGGCGGGACACTGAACGTCTACCGGCCGGGGACCTGGGCTCCTGACGGCTTCACCCGCCTCTACCGAACGAGCGACGCGACGAACAACCTCGTGTCGGGCATCGGGATCACCGACAACGGCGACGTCGTCTCCTTCCGGGTCGTGTGCGGCACGGCGAACCTCGTCACCTATACCGACACCACGTTCACCACGGCGGCGAGCACCGACGCGATCAGCCTCGCGGGCATCGTCATCGCCGACGCCGAGGCCACCAACGGGAGCGAGTACGTCTACGCGACGCCCACGACGACCGGCGCGACCTGGCGGGTGATCGACGCCTACGCGGGCACGTGCAGCTCGACGTACCAGGGCCGGGTCGTGGCCGCGAGCAACCAGCTCCAGCTCACCTCGTCCGGCGAGTGCTCGTCGCCCGGCTACTCGGCGACCGCGGTGCTGGTGGCCGACGGCAGCACGGGGGCGAACTTCACGGTGTACGGCTCGGGCCTCGCGGCGGTGTCGGTCGGGTACGTGCTCGGTGTGGACTACGGCGACGCACCGGCGAGCTACGGCGTCGCCGGTGGTGTCGTGCAGCCCACCTGGAACGGCGGCACGCTCAGCACGACCAACCAGTCCATCGTGACGGGCGGCGCCGTGGTGAGCGCCCGGATCGGCACCATGACGGCACCCGACAAGGTCCGGCTCGGCGCCAACGCCTTCCCGAACGCGACCCCGCCGTCCTCCGCGAACGCCGCGGGCGACACGGGGTGGGCGGTTCCACCTGCGACCGCCCTGACCGCGGACGAGGATGCGACGACGTCGCCGACGATCACCGTTCAGCGTGGCGCCTTCACGAGCTACTCCCACACGGCGGTCGCCTGTGTCACGGGGACCTTCGTGCGCGGGTGGATCGACTGGGACCGCAACGGCATGTTCGACTCCGACGAGGCCTCGGGCACGGTCACGTGTGCGGCGAGCGCCGCCACGCTCGTGTTCACCATCCCGGGCGACGTCCCCGACGGCGTCGCGAGCGGCGGCGACACGACGTTCCTGCGGTTGCAGGCCGCGATCACCTCCGCCCAGCTCGGCCCGACGAAGGTCGTCGCGGCCGGTGAGGTCGAGGACTGGCCGGTCACGCTGCGGGTGCCGCGCCTGACGGTGACGAAGACGACGCCGTCGACGCAGATCCCCGCATCCGGTTCGACCGTCGTCTACACGCTGACGGTGAAGAACGCGGGAAACGGTGACTTCACGACGACCTACCCCGCCTACGTGTACGACAACTACGCGGGCGCCACCGCGGTGGCCGCGTACACGACGTCGACGACGCCTGGATCCTGGACCGCCACCGCCCCGCAGACGGGCATGCGGCGCTGGACCGGGGCGCTGACAGCGGGCAGCACGGTCACGATCACCGTGACCATGACGGTCAACGCGTCGCTGCCGGCGCTGCCCGTGATGACCAACGTCGTGCGCGTCTCGTCGTCGGCCTACACCGACCTGACCGCGGCGGGCACGTGCACCGTCGGCAGTGCCGACGAGCTCGCACAGGCCTGTGCGGTGCACGCGTTGTACCGCGCCGGGCTGACGCTCACCAAGCAGGCCTACTACGCGAGCGGGAGCCAGGCGGGCACCTTGATCCCCACCGGCACCGCGCTCCCGCCGGGCACGCAGGTGACGTGGAACTACACGATCACGAACACGGGCTCGGGCCCGCTCACGAACGTCGTGCTCACCGACGACGCGACCGACACCAAGACCTCGGCCAGCGGGACGACCGTCACGACCGGCAAGCCGACCATCACGTGCTCGGGCGCCCCCGCGGTGACGCCCGGGACCACCGTCACCATCCCCACGATCGCAGCCGGTGCGAACCGGGTGTGCACAGCCACCGGGACCATCGGCAGCCCCTGAGCCGAACCCGAAGTCAGCAGGACGCCCAGCCCGGACGTGCTGCAGCCCGTCCGGGCAACCACCGCAAGAAACACTGAGAGGCACCAACATGAAGAACAGGACGAAGGGCGTCATCGCCGGCCTCGCCGGCCTCGCGCTCCTGTCCGGCGGGGCGACCTTCGCCCTCTGGACCGACTCGGCGACCCTGACGGGTGGCACGATCACGAACGGCAACCTCGACGTCGCCGCGGCCGGCACGGTGAGCTGGTACGACGTCTCGGCCGACCGGACCGACAGGAACACCACCAACCCGGTCACTGGTACCTCGGCGCACACGATCGCGAGCATCGCGACGTGGCGGATGGTGCCGGGCGACGTGATCCAGGGCAACCAGGGACTCGCCGTCGCGCTGGAAGGTGACAACCTCGTCGCCAACCTGGCCGTCACGGTGCCTGCCGCGTCGCCGATTCCCAGCTCGATGAGCCTCACGTACCAGGTGTTCTACGGCACCGACGAGGTCACATCCGGTCCGGTCGCGGTCGGCACGCCCACGTCGCTCCGCCTGATGGCGGGGCGCACGAACCAGGACAACGGCAACCCGTCGGTGACTGGCGCGACGGTCGTCAACGAGACGAGCATCGCGGCGACCCCCGTCGCGAACTTCACGGTCGTCATCACGGCGACGTTCGATTCGACCACCACGAACCGCGTCGACGCCCAGGCCACGACCGTGCTGAGCAACGTCGCGGTCACGCTGACCCAGGACCGGACCGCGAGCAGCGGCAACGGGTTCTGATCCCTACGTCGGGTGGGAGCGTGGGCTCCCACCCGACGACCGGGCGCGATACGTGCGCCTCGATTCCCTTCACGGAGGTAGACGGCCATGGCCAAGCGCGATTCCGCACTCTCGGGCGTCGTCTCGGTGCTCACCTGGGTGCTGCTCCTGGTTGTGGTCGCCGCGGTCGCGGTGCTCGTCGTCGTCCCGAAGGCGATGGGCGGCACCACGCTCACGGTCCTGACGGGGTCCATGGAGCCGACGATCTCGCCCGGCGACGTGGTCGCCGTGAAGATGGTGACCGACCCCGACCAGCAGGTGCAGCTCGGTGACGTCATCACGTTCCAGCCCGTCAGTGACGACCCGACCCTCGTCACGCACCGGGTGATCGCCAAGACGTACACGTCCGAGGGCGTGCAGTTCGTCACGCAGGGCGACGCCAACGGCGCCGCCGACGAGCCGATCGTCGCCGGACAGGTCAAGGCGAAGGTCGTGTACTCCGTGCCGTGGGTGGGCCATGTCCAGCTGTGGCTGGGCGAGCGCAAGGGTCTCGCGGTCGCGCTGGTCGCCGGCGCTCTGCTGGTCTACGCCGCCGTGATGATCCTGCGGCCCGAGCGTCGTGGTCGCGACAAGGCCGATGACCCGGCGCAGCCGGCCTCGGAGACACCGGTGCCCGCGGGCGCCCCGACGGACGGGGTCACCGGATGAGGTGGCGCAAGGTCCTGGTGATCGGCGCCGCCGCGACCGTGCTCGCGGGCGCTGCCGCGGGGCTGACGTACGCGTTCTGGGGTGACGGCGCGACAGCGGTCGCGGGTGTCGTGCGCACGGGTGATCTCGACCTCGAGCTCGTCGGTACCCCGACGTGGACCGAGACGAGCCCGGACGTGAGCCCGGCGCACGTGTTCGGGATGCAGACGGACGGGATCACCGCGAACCACCTCGCGACGTCCGGTGACCGCTTCACCGTGGCGCAGCAGTTCCGCACGACGCTCGACGGCGACAACCTCGCCGCGCGGCTGACGGTCGGCTGGGACAGCGCGCCCGCGTTGCTGCCCACGGGCCAGGTCGCCGCGACCTACATCGTGACCCGTCCGGACGGCGTCGCCTCGGCCGCGACCGCGGTCGGCACCGCGATCACGCTGCCCGGCGGCTCGGCGAACCTCACGACCGCCCAGGTGGCGTCGTGGGGGAGCACGCCCTGGACGCTGACCGTCACGCTCACCTACTCCGGCGCCGACGTCATGGTCACGCCGACGACGATCTCGTCCGCGCCGATCACGTCGCTCGGCACCGTGCGCATCTCGCTGGACCAGGTCCGTGACGGGACGGGGTTCACGCCGTGATCCTGCCCCGTCTCCTGCGCGCTCTCGTCGCCGTCCTCGCCGTCGGTGTGATCGCCGCCGCCGTGGGACGGCGCGCGCGCGCAGGCGCGGTGACGGCGCCGCGCGCCGAAGCGGTTGCGGCCGACGACGAGCCGGCGCCGGGCCGTGCGCGACGCGTCCGCGGCCCGCACGTGCTCGTGGCTGCGGTGCTCGCCGTCGCCGTCGTCCTCGGTGTCGGCGCAGGCGGGACGTTCGCGCTGTGGCGGGACGCGGTCACCGGCACGGTACGCATGCCCGTGGGCGTCACGATCTTCGGTGCCGGCACCGTGGGCTCGCCGACCTACGCGACGACGAACGCGGTGCTGGACGCGAACCGCAACCGCGGATCGGTGACGTACTCGTTCGGCCCCGCGCAGGCCACGGCGTTGTACAACTCCAACAGCTCGGCCGGCGGTTCGGTCGCCATCCCGATGCAGGTCACGTCGCTGCAGCAGGGCCACCGCGGCCTGGCCTACACGGTGGCGCCCTCGATCTCCGGCGGCGTCTTCGGGTCGTCGACGGTGACGCTCTACAAGGTCACCAGCGCGGCCGCCTGCACGACGAGCACGACGAGCACCGCGGCGTCCTCCTCGACACCGTGGTCGAGCGCATACACCGCGAGCACGACGCCGTCGACCGAGTACTGGTGCCTCGTGGCGAAGTACGTCCCGACGAAGTGGTCGCACACCGACACGGCATCGGTCACGGCGACCGGGCCTGGCACCTCGGGGTCGCTCTCGGCGAGCAGCACGTGGACCGCGACCTCCGCGATCACGTTCGACCCGGCGCTCGAGCCGACCCACACCGTCACGTTCACGTTCACCACGTTCCGGCCCGGGACGACGCCGTGATCCGGGCAGGTCGCGTGCTCGCGTCCGCCGCGGTGGCCGGCGCGCTCGTCGTGCTGCCGGCCGCGGGTCCCGCGCTGGCCGACGACGAGCTGCACACGCACTGGGACGGCCGCACGGTCGTGCTGGCGTGGGACGGTACGGAGTACACGACGCTGACGACGAGCTTCGTCGGCGTGCCGGTGACGGTGCCGGGCGACCGTGTGCACCGCACGCTCGTCGCCCGCAACGACGGACCGACGACGGCGGTGCTGACCGGCTGGGTCGTCGACGTCGACCTCGAGCAGCCGGCCGGCTCCTCGACGACGTTCTTCGACGACGTGCACGTCACCTGGGACACGGCCTCGGGCGAGGCGGACGCGTCCCTGCGCACGCTGTCCGGCGTCGACCGGACCCGCATCGCACAGGTCGAGCTTGATCCGGGGGAGAGCACGGCGCTCGTCGTGGGCTATGCGTTCGACATCGAGGCCACGTCCGGCAACCGGTCGCAGGACGGAGAGCTGCAGGCGTCGTTCGACGTGCAGCTGCGGCTGAGCGAGGGCGAGCTGACGCCACCCACGCCCACGCCGACGCCCACCGACCCCACGCCGACGCCCACCGACCCCACGCCGACCCCGTCGCCGACGGATCCCGGGCCTCCGGTGCCCAGCCCGACCGACGGCGGCACGGATGGCGACGACGGTGACGGCGGCGATCTGGCGCACACCGGTGCGGAGGTCCTGCAGGCGGGCGGGCTCGCCGCGGGGACGCTCGCAGGAGGCATACTGCTGCTGCTCGCCGCTCGACGGCGTCGGCGGGCCCACCGGTAGGCAAGGCCGCCAACCGGACGAAATCGGACCCTGGCCGGTCAGCAGGTAGTCTTGCCTGCGGTCAGCCGGGTCCGGCTGTCGAATTGCCGCACGCGCGGCGACCCAGGAGGACAGGTGCTAGGCGCATTCGTGCGGGCGTTCAGGACGCCCGACCTGCGGCGGAAGCTGCTCTTCACGATCAGCATCATGGTCGTGTTCCGCATCGGCTCCTTCCTGCCGACGCCCGGGGTGTCCTACCCCAACGTCCAGCAGTGCATCGACGAGATCGATGCCGGCAACGACCTGCTCGGCCTGGTGAACCTGTTCAGCGGCGGCGCGCTCCTGCAGCTGTCGGTGTTCGCGCTCGGGATCATGCCGTACATCACGGCGAGCATCATCGTCCAGCTGCTGCGCGTGGTGATCCCCAAGTTCGAGGAGCTCCACAAGGAGGGCCAGTCCGGCACCGCGAAGCTCACGCAGTACACGCGGTACCTGACGATCGGTCTGGCGATCCTGCAGTCGACGACGGTCATCACGATCGCGCGCTCGGGTCGCCTCTTCACCGGTTGCACGGTCGACGTGATCCCCGACGACTCGTGGTCGACGCTGCTCATCATGGTGCTCACGATGACCGCCGGCACCGGCCTCATCATGTGGCTCGGTGAGCTCATCACGGAGCGCGGCGTCGGCAACGGCATGTCGCTGCTGATCTTCACCTCGATCGCCGCAAGCTTCCCGACCGCGATGTGGTCGATCGCGGGTGGCAACAACGGCGCCACCAAGTTCACGGTCGTGCTACTGATCATCGTGCTCGTGATCGGCCTCGTGGTCTTCGTCGAGCAGAGCCAGCGCCGCATCCCCGTGCAGTACGCCAAGCGCATGGTCGGCCGGCGCATGTACGGCGGGTCGAGCACCTACATCCCGATCAAGATCAACATGGCCGGCGTCATCCCGATCATCTTCGCGTCCTCGCTGCTCGCGATCCCCGGTCTCGTCGCGCAGTTCGGTGACCAGAGCGCGGAGTGGGTGCGGTGGGTGAGCACGAACCTCGCCCAGTACGACGCGCCGCTGCACCTGCTGCTGTACGTGATCCTGATCATCTTCTTCTGCTACTTCTACACGGCGATCACGTTCAACCCGGACGAGGTCGCGGACAACATGAAGAAGTACGGCGGCTTCATCCCGGGCATCCGGGCGGGTCGGCCGACGGCGGACTACCTGAGCTTCGTGATCTCGCGCATCACCGCACCCGGGTCGCTGTACCTGGCGGTCGTCGCGCTGATCCCGACGGTCGCGTTCGCGATGATGGGCGTGGGCCAGAGCATCCCGTTCGGCGGCTCGTCGATCCTCATCGTCGTCGGCGTCGGCCTCGAGACGGTCAAGCAGATCGAGTCGCAGCTGCAGCAGCGGCACTACGAGGGGTTCCTGCGGTGACGGCGCGCCTGGTCCTGCTCGGGCCCCCCGGTGCCGGCAAGGGCACGCAGGCCGCTCGGCTGGCGGACCGTCTGGCGATCCCGGCGATCTCGACGGGGGACATCTTCCGCGCCAACATCAAGGGCGGCACCGAGCTCGGTCGGCGCGCGCAGGAGTTCTCCTCGCGCGGCGCGCTGGTGCCCGACGAGATCACCAACGCCATGGTCCGGGACCGGCTCGCGGCCGACGACACCGCGAACGGATTCCTGCTCGACGGCTACCCCCGCAACGTCGCCCAGGTCGCCGAGCTCGAGGCGATCCTCGCGGACGCCGGCAAGTCGCTGGACCTCGCCGTCGAGATCACCGCCGACCCGCACGTGGTCACCGAGCGGCTGCTAAAGCGCGCGCAGATCGAAGGCCGCGAGGACGACACCGAGGACGTCATCCGGCACCGCCTCGACGTCTACGCCGAGCAGACGGCCCCGATCTCCAAGGTCTACGCCGACCGTGGTCTGCTCGCGCAGGTCGACGGCCTCGGCGAGGTCGACGAGGTGACCGAGCGGCTGCTCGCGGCCATCGGCCCCGCCACACGCTGATCGTGTTCGGCCGGGAGCGGATCGAGTACAAGACCCACGAGCAGATGCTGCTCATGCGGCGTGCTGGTCTGGTCGTCGCCGACGCGCTCGAAGCCGCCCGCACCGCGGCGGTCCCCGGCGCGCGCACGCGCGACGTGGACGCCGCCGCAGCCGCCGTGATCGCCGCGGCGGGTGCGACGCCGTCCTTCCTGGGCTACCACGGCTATCCGGCGACGGTGTGCGTCTCGGTCAACGACGAGGTCGTCCACGGCATCCCGGGTGACCGCGTGCTCGAGCCCGGTGACGTCGTCTCCGTGGACTGCGGCGCGATCGTCGAGGGCTGGCACGGCGACAGCGCTGTGACGTTCGTGCTCGACGGCGGCGACCCGGCGGACGTCGACCTCGTCACGACGACCGAGGCGGCCCTGTGGGCCGGCATCGCGGCCCTGGCCGGCGGCGAGCGGCTCGGCGCGGTCGGCGAGGCCGTCGAGGACGTCGTCGATGCCGCAGCGGCCGCCGGCCGCAACCACGGCGTCCGGTACGGCATCGTCGAGGAGTACGTCGGGCACGGCATCGGCTCGGCCATGCACCAGCCGCCGGACGTGCTCAACTACCGCGTGCGTGACAAGGGTCCCCGCCTGCGGCCCGGCCTGTGCCTCGCGGTCGAGCCGATGATCGCCCGCGGCGACCGGGAGACCGAGGTGCTCGCGGACGACTGGACGGTGGTGACCGCCGACGGCTCGCGCGCGGCGCACTGGGAGCACACGGTCGCGATCCACGCCGGCGGGATCTGGGTGCTCACGGCAGCGGACGGTGGCCTGGCGGCGCTCGCCGCGCGCGGTGTCGCGGTCGCGCCGCTAGCCTGGGCGTAGTTCGCACGATCCGCGTCACCTGGAGGTACCGCGGTGATCCGTCCGACCCGTGCGCTCCTGGCCGTCGCCACCGTGGTGGCGAGCACCGCGGCGCTGTCGTTGACGTCGCTCGCAGGCCCGGGGGCCACGCCGGCCCTCGCGGCCGACCGCTGCGACTACGTCGCTCCCACGCGCGGCTTCACCATCCTCGTGCGTGACGACGCGTCGGTGGCCGGTGCGGAGGTGGAGGGGACGGTCGCCGTCGGAGGCGCACTGACGTGGGGCTCGACCTTCGACGTGCGGCACTCGACGGGGCTGACGCCGCAGGACTACGACCTGCCGACCCTGACGGTCGGCCCCGACGCGCTCCCGGTGCGCCTGTCGGCCGGGTCGTTCGACTTCGCGGGGTCCTCGGGCAACCTGCAGGTGGGCAGCTCGGCCGACGACGCCGCGGCGCCCAGGGGCTACATGCTCACGGGCGCCGAGACCTGGACGAACGAGCGGCTCTCGGGCGACGAGGTGTTCGTCGACGCCGGCGGGCCGGCGGCGCGGGTGCTGCCGCCCGAGTCGCCCGCCTCCGACGCGGAGCTCGACGCGTGGATCGCCGCCCGGCTGGGCCCGCTCGACGTGAGCCCGCTGACGAGCGGCTTCCCGCAGCTCGAGGAGAGCGCGCAGGCGCTCGAGGACCTGACGGGCGAGTCCGACGGCGTCTCGGAGGTGGCGCTGCAGGGCACCGCACCCGAGAAGCGGCTCGAGCTCGTGCCGGGCGAGGTGAACCTGCTGTCGGTCACGCCGGAGGCGTTCGCCGGCGTCACGGCGGTCTCGTTCTCGGGAGCCAGGCCGAGCGAGGACACGTTGCTCGTCGTGCGGCTGCGCGGCGGCAACGGGACCACGTTCACGATCCCGCGCCTGAACGGCGCGAACGACGCCGGCAACGACAACCTCTTCTCGCCGTGGGTCGTGTGGGCCTACGCCGACGACGGTCCGCTCGTGCTGAACGGGACGGACCGGCTCACGGGCACGCTGCTCGTGCCCGCGGCCGACCTGACGCTGAACAACCCCAGCAGCGTCGAGGGTCAGGTCATCGCGCGCACGCTCGTCAAGCCGAACGGGACCGGCGAGATCCACCACTACCCGTTCCTGGGCTGCTCGCCGGTCGAGCCGCCGATCCCGCTCTCGCAGGTCGCGGGCCGCAAGGCCGTGCTCGACGTCGAGGGCGAGTTCGACGAGCTCCCGACGGAGTTCGCGGTGGCCTACTGGCTCGACGGGGTCCGCCAGGCGCCTGACCTCTACCTGGCCGCCGACGGCACGCTGCTCGGTCCGGTGACGGTTCCGGCCGGCATGACGATCGAGCTCCGGGAGATCCTGCCGTCCGTCGACGGCGGCGACTGGGCCGAGCCGCAGTGGAGCGTCTCGGGCGCCGAGGAGATCCCGCCGACGCAGGGCGGTGACATCGCCTTCGTCGTCGGGACGGGTGCGGACATCGAGGTGCACGCGTCCAACACGCTCGTGGGTCAGGGCCGGTTCAGCATCGCGAAGACCGTGACCGACGAGGACGGCGTCGGGTCCGTGCCCGACGAGTTCGCGTTCGAGCTCTGGGTCGATGGCGAACGCCGTGACGACCTCGTGGTGCCGTCGGACGGAACGGTCGTCGGCCCCGTCGACGTCGGCCCGCACGCGACCGTCGAGCTCGTCGAGATCGCGCCCGGCGACCCGCCCGGAGCGTCGTGGCAGGAGCCGACCTGGACGGTCGAGGACGCGCAGGAGGTGCCAGCCGATCACGGCGGGACCGCGTTCGTCGTCGGGCAGGGCAGCGCCGTGAGCTCGGTCGAGGTCACCAACGTGCTCGAGGCGGACCCGCCCGCGCCGCCCCTGCCGGGTGGCTTCACGATCACCAAGGTCGTCGCCGGGGTCGTGGCGCCCGGCGCGGCGTTCACGGGCGGCTGGACCTGTGACGCGGCGGGCGCCGAGGGCAGCTCGGGCGAGTGGGGCCTCGCGCCCGACGAGACCGTCACGATCAGCGGCTTCCCGGCCGGCACCACGTGCACCGTGAGCGAGGACCCCGTCGACGGTTACGACGCCGCGATCACGCCGGCGGACGGCACGTTCGTCGTCGCCGCCGGACAGGTGACGTCCGTCGTCGTGACGAACACGGCGACCGACTCCGGCGGCGGTGACGACGGGGACGGGGACGACGGGGACAGTGACGACGGCGGCACCTTGCCCGTGACCGGTGCGGACGGGACCGGCGCACTCGCGGCGTTCGGTGCGGGCGCGCTGCTGCTGGGGGCTGTGCTCGTCGCGGCGCGGCGGCGGGGCCACTCGCGCCGGGTCTGACCGAACCGGCCCGGTCCGCCGTCAGGGACCGACCGTGAATCGGACCTTGACCAGCACGCCGTAGCGGGTGTCGGCACCGGAGGGCGTCGTCTGGGTCGTCTCGACGTAGCGCAGGCCGAACTCGTACGCGCCGGCTCCGAGCGTGCCGAGCGAACGGGTCAGGGGGTTCGCCTCGAGCTCGTGCGCGCTGCGCCGGTGCTCAGGGTTCGACGGGTCGAGCGGGACCGCACCGAAGTAGGCGCGTACCCACTGACCCGCGTCGCCGGTGAACTGCACCGAGACCGCGCCGGGCGTGACGGTCGTGGTCCCGTCCGGCGACAGGAGCCGGGGGACAAGGAAGTCGTAGGCGGGCGTGCGGTCCGACGAGAGCGAGGTCGCTCCCGTACCGAGCCGCTGCGTCGCGGTGTAGGACACGTCGTGCGTGCGCCCGCCGTCGCCGGCCGTCAGTGACCACGTGCCGTCCGGGGCGACGGTCGCGGTGCCGGCGGGGGAGCCCTCGTCGTCGCTCAAGGAGACGACGGCACCGGGTTCGCCCGTCCCGGAGAGCTGCGGCAGGTAGCGGTTCGTACCGCCGGGGTCGGCCGTGACGAGCACCGGCGCGTCGGGTGCGCGCAGCGCCACGTCGCTGATGCGCTCCGGTCCTTGTCGTCCGCCGGCGGCGTCGACGTAGGCGACGGTGATCGTGTGGGTGCCGAGGGACAGGCCCGGGACGCGCACCGAACCGGACACGCTCGTCGTGCGCGACCCGGGCCGCACCTCGGCGCGGACCGAACCCGGTGCGACCTGCCCGACGGTCGCACCGTCGACGCGGACTCGGACCGGGTAGGGCTGATCGCCGGCGACGGTCACCGCGAGCTCGCCGCCGTCGACGACGACCGAGCCGGCAACCGGGTCGGCCACTGTCGGCAGCACGTAGTGGAACGGGCCGACCGTGACGGGGGACGAGTCGGCGTGGTCGGCGAGACGCTGGACGATGGTGAGCTCGACGGGGTCGGTCGCCGGCTCGCCGGCGCACGTCCGCGTCGGCGTGATCGACCACGTGCCGTCGGCACCGACCACCGTGGAGCCCGCAGTGGTTCCGTCGGTGCAGGAGACGACGATGGTCCCGCCTGGCTCCCCGGTGCCGGCGAGCTGCGGGACGATCGCGAACGTCCCCCCGACGACAGGTCCGTCACTCACCACCGGCGCGGGGGCCTCGGGGGTCGGCTCGCTCGTCGGCTCGCTGGTGGGTTCGCTGGTGGGTTCGTTGGTGGGTTCGTTGGTGGGTTCGCTGGTGGGCTCGCCGGTCGGTTCGCTGGTGGGCTCGGCGGTGGGCCCACCGGTCGGTTCGCTGGTGGGTTCGGCGGTCGGCTCGCTCGTCGGCCCGCTCGGGCCGGACGACGGTGCTGGTCTCGTGGGCTGACCTGGCCCGGGGGCGGCGGGTTCGAGGTCCGTCTCGTCGGCGGCTGTCGGCGGTGGCGCGTCGGTCTCGAGATCGGCGTCGTCGGACTCGTCTGAGGCGACCGGCCCGGGGGCCGAGGTGGCGACCGCGGCCGGAGGCTCGACGGTCTCGCCACCCGAGAACCAGCCGCTCGCGGCGACGGCGAGCGCGCCGACGACCACCACGACCGAGGCGAGCACGGCCGCGACGACGACACCCGGTCCGCCGCCCGCGGACCCGCCGGAGGACCCGCCCGAGCTCGCCGTCGTGCGTGCGGCGGGCGCGGGGGCTCCGCCGGGCAGCATCGTCGGGATGACGGGTGCCGGGATCGCCGAGGCCCCGGCGGTGGGCAGCACCAGGATCCCGGCGCCGAGCAGGGCCGGCAGGAGGATCACGCGCAGGGCGCCGGCGACCTCGTCGACCTCCTCGAGCAGGATCGCGCAGCGCAGGCAGGTGGTGACGTGAGCGTCGACGCGGTCGCGCTGGCGCGCAGTGAGACCGCCGCGCTGGTAGGCACCGAGGCGCTCGACCACCCAGTCGCACTCGGGCGAGCCGCCGCCGCGGCTGACGTGCGCCTGCAGCCAGGCCCGGCGGAGCCCCTCACGGGCGCGGTACGCGAGGGCCGCGGCGGCCGCAGGGGTCAGGCCGAGGAACCGCGCTGCCTCGGCGGTGCCGATCCCTTCGACCTCGGTGTACCAGAGGATCGCGCGCCAGTCGTCGGGCAACGACCGGAAGGCGCTTGCGGTGATCGACCGGTCCAGGCTCGTGTCGGAGAAGTCCGCGACGGGGTCGATCGACTGGGCGACCTCGTCGTTCAGCTCGAGCGGGCGCTCGGTGCCGGACCACGCGATCGACACCGAGCGCAGCGTCGCATAGAGGTACGGCCTGAAGGCATCGGTGGGGCCCTTGCCGGAGCGGATCGCCGAGAGTGTGCGGACGAACGACTCCTGGACCAGGTCGTCGGGGTCGTGCTTGTGCGTGATCCGCACGGCTGCCGCGCGCGCCGCGTGGTAGTGCCGCTGCCACAGGACGCCGAACGCATCGGTGTCGCCCGCCCGCACGGCGTCGACCAGCGCGAGGTCTGACGGTTCGACCGCCGTGCCCTGCTCCATCGTGCCGCCCACCTCTCTTCCTCGATTCTCCTTGCAGGACATGTGCGGCCGGCGCCGATGACGCAGCGTGAGCGGGTGAAAACAGCTCCCGCGCGGGACGGGTGACGCACCTCACATCGGAATGCTCGGCTTTGCCGTCATCAACGAACTGGGCAGGCCTCTACCAGGGAGTTCGAGAGCAGCCCACGTTCCAGGAGCACCAGTGAACTCGTCCCGCACGTCGCACTCCGCTCATTCCCGACCTCCCTTGGCCGCCCGATGGCGGCGCTTGGTGGCGGGAGTCGCGGCACTCTCCGTCGTAGGGGCGGGCGTGGTCGCCGGCACGTCCTCGGCGACTGCCGCGGACGCGTTGTCAGGGAACCCGTTCGCGGGTGCCGCCGGGTTCACCGTCGTGTCCTACGGCGACGCCGACGTCGCCAACCACGAGATCGAGGGCTCGATCGCCGTGGGCGGCGACATCAGGTCGACCTCGGGCCAGGGGCCCTACAACTTGATTCACAAGGCAGCAGGCAACGGCGCTTACGCGCTGCCGGTCTACGACTCGACACCGGTCCGCCTGGTGGTGGGTGGGACGTTCGATCGCGCACACTCGTCGCAGCTGATCCGCGTCTCCTCGGGCGGCTTCTCCGACGCCGCGACGCAGCTCGGTCGCACGGTGATCGGCAACACCACGGGGCTCGGCGTCGCGCCGCGCGGTTCGGGCGTGTGCGTGCAGGCCGACGGCGACAGCTCGTGCAGCGGTGCGGTGATCGAGCAGTCCGTGGCGCCCCAGACCGTCGGCTGGACCACCCAGGCAGGCGCGTTCGACGCCCTTGTCCCGTCCGCCGCGCGCGACACGATGCTCGACTGGAGTGCCGGTCTGGCGTCCGGCGACATCGTGGGCGCCGCGACCGCGACCTTCGGCGGCGACTTCGGGAACCCGATGAACGGCCTCGAGATCGGGATGACCGCGAACGCGACGAACGTGCTGGACGTCGCCGCATCCGCTTTCCCGTCCGGAGACTGGAAGCTGAAGTTCCCGGGAGTGGTGCCCTCGCCGACGTCCCCTCTCGTCATCAACGTGACGGTGCCGGACGGCGGCAACCTCAACTTCCCGATGGAGGCGATCAACCAGTACTCGGGCGGCTCCGACAACAACCTCTTCGCCCGCTACGTCGTGTGGAACATCGTCCAGCCGGCAGGCTCCTCGGTGTACCTCTCCGGGAACGGCATCGTGCCGGGATCGATCCTCGCGCCGAACAGCCACGTGGTCACCGGCTTCTCGGGCCCAGCGGACACGTCGGTCGACAAGGTGCTCGTCGAGGGACAGGTCGTGGCGGCGTCCATCGAGTTCAAGCACTCGGGCGAGGTGCACCACTACGGTTTCGCGGCCGACATCACGATCGCCGGCGGGGGTGACGAGGACGGCGGTGGGTTCTCC
>NZ_BJWG01000017.1 GCF_007990245.1 Cellulomonas composti
GGGGGGGGGGGGGGGGGGGGGTTATGGGGTTGTGGTGAGGGCGTGGCGCATGGGTTCTAGCTTGGCTTCGGACTCCGCCAGCTCGGCGGCCGGGTCGGAGGCGGCGACGATGCCGCAGCCGGCGAACAGGCGCACGCGGTGCGGGTCGTCGGACGAGGTCTGGGCGGAGCGCAGCGCGATGCCCCACTCGCCGTCGCCGTCGGCACCGAACCAGCCGACGGGCCCGGCGTAGCGCGCGCGGTCCATGCCCTCGACGGCGCGGATCAGCTCGCGCGCGGCCACGGTCGGGGTGCCGCACACCGCGGCGGTGGGGTGCAGCGCGGCGGCCAGGGCGAGCGAGGTGGGGTGGGCGTCGGTGTCGACGGGGGCGGTCAGGACGCCGGTCACGTCGGACGCGAGGTGCAGGACGTTGGGCAGGTGCAGGACGAACGGGACGTCGGGCACGTTCGTCGACGAGCAGAACGGCTCGAGCGCCTGCGCGACGCTCGTCACGGCGTACTCGTGCTCCTCGAGGTCCTTGGAGGAGTGGGCGAGGATCGCGGCGCGCGCGAGGTCGGCGGCGTCGTCGCCCGTGCGGCGGATGGTGCCGGCCAGCACGCGCGAGGTGACCAGCCCCTTCTCGGAGCGCACGAGCAGCTCGGGGGTCGCGCCGAGCAGGCCGTCGACGGCGAAGGTCCAGCACGACGGGTAGCGGTCGGCGAGCCGGGACAGGGCCCAGCGGGCGTCCAGGGGCCGTTCGGTGGTCGCGACCACGTCGCGCGCGAGCACCACCTTGTCCACCTCGCCGCGGCGGATCGCGGCGATCCCCGCGGCGACCACGTCACGCCAGCCGTCGGCGGACACCGCGCCGTCGTCGTACGTCACGACGCCGGGCGAGACGGGCGGTTGCGCGAGCCCGACGAGGTCGGCGAGCACGGGCGCCGGGCCCAGGGTCGCGCCGGTCGAGATGGTCGTCAGCCAGGTCCGGCCGGCCCGCCGCCCCACGACGACCGAGGGGACCACGACGACGCCGCCCGCGGGCGACTCGTCGTCGAACGCGAACGACGCGAACGCGACGGGACCCGTGCCGGGCACCTGCACCTCGTCGCGGACCACCGCGTGCGCGACGACCGCGCGCCAGACGGCCTCAGCGTCCGCGAACCGCTGCGCGCCACCGACCTCGACGCGCAGCGTCTCGCCCCACGCGACCAGGCCGTCGCCGCGCCGCACCCACGCCAGGGGGGCGTCGGGGGGCAGCAGGTCGAGCAGGTCGTCGGCGTGCGGAAGGCCCGCGGCGTCGGGTGCCCGGACGGGCAGGTCGAGCGCGACGGTCCGCACGACGAGCGGGTGGGGGAGGTCCTCGGGGACCGACGTCAGCGTGCTCATCGCCGTCCAGGGTATGCCCGACGGGGGCGGCCGCCCGACGAGGCTGGCACGATGGGGCCCATGGCGCGTGCAGGCTTGGACAAGGAGCCCTCCGAGGTCGCGGCGATGTTCGACGCCGTCGCCGGGAAGTACGACCGGACCAACGACGTGATGTCGATGGGCCAGGACCGGGCGTGGCGGCGCGCGACGATCGCCGCGATCGACGCGCAACCCGGCGAGACGGTGCTCGACCTCGCCGCCGGCACGGGCACGTCGTCGGAGCCGCTCGCGGACGCCGGCGTCCGCGTGATCCCGTGCGACCTGTCGGTCGGGATGCTCACGGTGGGCCACCAGCGCCGGCCGGACCTGCCGTTCGTCGCGGGCAACGCGCTCGCGCTGCCGTTCGCCGACGAGTCGTTCGATGCCGTGACGATCTCGTTCGGCCTGCGCAACGTGCCGGACGTCGAGACCGCGCTGGCGGAGATGCTGCGCGTCGCACGACCGGGCGGGCGGCTCGTCGTGTGCGAGTTCTCCACGCCGAGGCGCAAGGCGTTCCGGGCCGTGTACAACGGCTACCTCACCCAGGCACTCCCGCGCGTGGCACGCGCGGTGAGCAAGGAGTCGGAGGCCTACACCTACCTCGCGGAGTCGATCCGCGACTGGCCGGACCAGCGCGAGCTGGGGCTGACGATCAAGCGGGCCGGCTGGCAGGACGTGGCTTACCGCAACCTGTCGGGCGGCATCGTCGCGCTGCACCGCGCGACGAGGGCGAGCGCCTGACGCACGGGCCCGGACGAAGGCCCCGGAAGAGAGGAATGTGCAGTTCACCGGGCGTTCTTCACCCCGTCGCGAAGGCCTCCGACGAGGTGAGGTAAGCCTTCGCAGACACTCCCGGAGAGCGTGGTTACACTCGCCGGAGCCGTACGTGAACATCGTCACAAGTGGAGTCGCAGGTGGTGGACGCAACCGATGACGCAGACGTCATCGTCGTGGGCGCGGGCCCTGCGGGCTCCGCGACCGCGTACCACTGCGCGCGCGCCGGGCTCGACGTGCTGCTCCTCGAGAAGGCCTCTTTCCCGCGCGACAAGATCTGCGGCGACGGGCTGACCCCGCGCGCGGTGGCCGAGCTGGTCCGCATGGCCGTGCCGGTGCGCGAGCGCGAGGGCTGGATCCGCAACAAGGGCCTGCGCGTGATCGGCGGCGGGCACCGCATCGAGCTCGCGTGGCCCGAGATCTCGTCGTACCCCTCCTACGGGCTCGCGCGGGCCCGCACGAGCCTCGACCAGATCCTCGCCGAGCACGCGCGCACGGCGGGCGCCAAGCTGCACGAGCGCACCAACGTCACCGGCGCGATCCGCCATGAGCGCACGGGTCGCGTGATCGGCGTGACCGCACGCCCCGTGGACGACGACGGGCGCCGAGCGGGCGACGACGTCACCTACCGGGCCCGGGTCGTCGTCGCCGCCGACGGGGTGAGCGCGCGGCTCGCCACGGGCCTGGGCCTGACCAAGCGCGACGACCGCCCGATGGGCGTGGCCGTCCGCACCTACTTCCGCACGCCGCGGCACGACGACGCGTGGATGGAGTCCCACCTGGAGCTGTGGGACGGCGAGCCCGGCCGCAGCAACCTCATGCCCGGGTACGGCTGGATCTTCGCGCTCGGCGACGGCACCGCCAACGTCGGCCTCGGCTCGGTGAGCTCGACTGCCGCCGCGACGAAGGTCGACTACAAGACCCTGTTCGCGGCGTGGATGGCCAACGCCCCCGCCGAGTGGGAGTTCACGCCCGACAACCAGCTCGGGCCGGTGCGCGGCGCCGCGCTGCCGATGGGCTTCAACCGCGGTCCGCTGTACGGCAACGGCCTCATGCTCGCGGGCGACTCCGCCGGCATGATCAGTCCGTTCAACGGCGAGGGCATCGCGTACGGGTTGCAGGCCGGCCGCGTCGCGGCGGACGCGATCGCGCAGGGCCTCGCGCGCGGCACGGCCGCGGGCCGCGAGCGCGCGTTCGCCACCTACCAGCGCCGCATGAAGGACGACCTCGGCGGGTACTACACGCTCGGTCGCGTGTTCGTGAAGATCATCGAGCACCCCGAGGTCATGCGGATCTGCACGCGCCACGGCCTGCCCCGGCCGCTGCTCATGCGCTTCGTGCTCAAGCTCCTGTCCGACTGTTACGAACCCCACGGCGGCGATCTCGTCGACCGGACGATCTCCGCCCTCGCCCGGATCGCACCGGCAGCATGACCCCCCGCCCCGCCCCCCACGACTCGCCGAGGAGTGCGCGATGACCAACCCGTACGTGCCGCTGCTGTGGCTGATGGGGATCGGCGCGGTCCTCGCGCTCGGTGGCGTCGGCGCCAGCGCGATCATCGGCCCCAAGCGCTACAACCGCGCCAAGCTCGAGGCCTACGAGTGCGGCATCCAGCCGACGCCGCACGCGATCGGTGGCGGCCGGTTCCCCGTGAAGTACTACCTGGTGGCGATGACGTTCATCGTGTTCGACATCGAGGTCGTCTTCCTCTACCCGTGGGCGGTCGACTTCCTGGAGCTCGCGGTCTTCGGGCTCGTCGCGATGGTCGGCTTCCTGGTCCTCATCACCGTGCCGTTCGTCTACGAGTGGCGCCGCGGGGGCCTCGAGTGGGACTGACGGTCACGAGCACCTCACGCACGACGAGCACGACGACGAGGAGGGCCTGATGGGTATCGAGGAAGCTCCCTCGGGATTCCTGCTGACGACGATCGAGGACCTCGTCGGCTACTTCCGCAAGAACTCGCTGTGGCCGGTCACGTTCGGCCTGGCGTGCTGCGCGATCGAGATGATGGCGGCGGGCACCCCCCGGTTCGACATCTCGCGGTTCGGCATGGAGGTGTTCCGCGCGTCGCCGCGCCAGGCGGACCTCATGATCGTCGCGGGCCGCGTGAGCCAGAAGATGGCCCCGGTCGTGCGTCAGGTCTACGACCAGATGGCCGGCCCGAAGTGGGTGCTGTCGATGGGCGTGTGCGCGTCGTCCGGCGGCATGTTCAACAACTACGCGATCGTGCAGGGCGTCGACCACGTCGTCCCCGTCGACATCTACCTGCCGGGCTGTCCGCCGCGGCCGGAGATGCTCCTCAACGCGATCCTCACGCTGCACGAGCAGATCTCGAAGGAGCCGATGGGTGTGAACCGCAAGGAGGCCGCCGCGGCGGCCGAGCGCGCGGCCCTCGAGGCGACACCGACGTCCCAGCTGACGGGTCTGCTGCGATGAGCGACGAGAAGAAGGACGCCGCGAAGGCGGTCGCCCCCGGCACGGGCGCGACCGCGCAGAGCACGACCGAGGTCGCGCTCGAGGCGGGCGCGCAGGGTGGCCCGGAGGTCGCGCGCACGCCGCTGGACGTCGTGGACGTGCGGCAGGGCCTGTTCGGCGCGCACGACAGCGGCGACACCTCGGGCTACGGCGGCCTGGTCACGACGATCGTCATGCCGGGGCCGAGCGAGCGGCCGTACGGTGGCTGGTTCGACGAGGTGGTCGACGTGCTCGCCGAGCTGCTCGACGAGTCGGGCACCGGGTACGCGAACGCGGTCGAGTCCGTCGTCGTCGACCGCGGTGAGCTCACGGTGAACGTCGTGCGCGAGCACGTCGTCGAGGTCGCGCAGCACCTGCGCGACGACCAGGACCTGCGCTTCGAGCTCAGCCTCGGCGTCTCGGGCGTGCACTACCCGCACGACGAGGGCCGCGAGCTGCACGCCGTCTACCACCTGACCTCGGTGACGCACAGCCGCACCCTGCGTCTTGAGGTCGCGGTGCCGGAGACCGACCCGCACCTGCCGTCGACGACGTCCGTCTACCCGGCCAACGACTGGCACGAGCGCGAGACGTACGACTTCTTCGGCCTGGTCTTCGACGGCCACCCGGGCCTGGCCCGCATCGAGATGCCCGACGACTGGCCGGGCCACCCGCAGCGCAAGGACTACCCCTTGGGCGGCATCCCGGTCGAGTACAAGGGCGCGTCGATCCCGCCCGCGGACCAGCGGAGGTCCTACAGCTGATGAGCACCACACGCCCCGCCCCCCACTCCACCGGCCACATCGTCGACGACGAGACGGTGGGCATCCCGTCGTTCGAGGCGTCCGGCGGCGACTGGTCCGACATCGCCGAGGAGGCCGCGCGCCTCGGCGAGGAGCGCATCGTCGTCAACATGGGTCCGCAGCACCCGTCGACGCACGGCGTGCTGCGCCTGATGCTCGAGATCGACGGCGAGACGGTGACCGAGGCCCGCGCGGGCATCGGCTACCTGCACACCGGCATCGAGAAGAACATGGAGTTCCGCACCTGGACGCAGGGCGTGACGTTCTGCACCCGCATGGACTACGTCGCCCCGCTGTTCCAGGAGGCGGGCTACTGCCTCGCGGTCGAGAAGCTCCTGGGCATCACCGACGACGTGCCTGAGCGGGCGAGCATCATCCGCGTCCTGATGATGGAGCTCAACCGCATCACGTCGCACCTGGTGTGCCTCGCCACGGGCGGCAACGAGCTGGGCGCGACGACGATCATGACCCAGGGGTTCACGGCACGTGAGGAGATTCTCAAGATCTTCGAGCTGATCTCCGGCCTGCGCATGAACCACGCGTACATCCGCCCCGGCGGTGTCGCGCAGGACGTGCCCACGGGTGGCGTCGAGGCGACGCGCGAGGCGCTGGTCAAGGTCGAGCACTACCTGCGCCAGCTCGAGGACCTCATGATGGCCAACCCGATCCTGCACCTGCGGCTCAAGGGTGTCGGCCACCTCAACCTCGCGGGCTGCATGGCGCTCGGCGTGACGGGGCCGATGCTGCGCTCGGCGGGCCTGCCGTACGACGTGCGCAAGACGGCGCCGTACTGCGGCTACGAGACCTACGACTTCGACGTGCCGACGGCCTCGACCGCCGACGCGTGGGGGCGCGTCGAGGTGCGGATGGAGGAGATCTATCAGTCGCTGAAGATCTGCCGCCAGGCGCTCGACCGGCTCGACCGCACCCCCGGCCCCGTGATGGTCGCCGACAAGAAGATCGCCTGGCCCGCGCAGCTCGCGATCGGGTCGGACGGCATGGGCAACTCGCTCGCGCACATCAAGGAGATCATGGGCACCTCGATGGAGGCCCTGATCCACCACTTCAAGCTCGTCACCGAGGGCTTCCGGGTGCCGGCCGGACAGGCGTGGCAGACGGTCGAGCACCCGCGCGGTGAGCTGGGCGTGCACCTGGTCTCCGACGGCGGCACGCGTCCCTACCGTGCGCACTTCCGCGACCCGAGCTTCAACAACCTGCAGGCCACGTCGATCCTGTGCGAGGGCGGGCAGATCGCCGACGTCGTCGTCGCGGTCGCGTCGATCGACCCGGTGCTGGGAGGGGTGGACCGCTGATGTCCGTCGAGGAGCTCACGCCGCGCGGCGAGGGTCAGGCGCACCGCACGTCGTACGACGACGCGACGCGCGCCCGGCTCGCCGCCGACGCCGCGCAGATCGTCGCGCGCTACCCGCAGGAGCGTTCGGCGCTGCTGCCGATGCTGCACCTGGTGCAGGCCGAGGACGGGTACGTCAGCCCGCGCGGGATCGCGTTCTGCGCGCAGACCCTCGGCCTGACGACGGCCGAGGTCAGCGCCGTCGCGACGTTCTACACGCAGTACAAGCGCCACCCCAACGGCGAGTACACGGTGGGCGTGTGCATCAACACGCTGTGCGCCGTGATGGGTGGCGACGCGATCTGGGAGCACCTGTGCGACCACACCGGCGTCGGGCACGACGAGACGACGCCGGACGGCAAGGTCACCCTCGAGCGGGTCGAGTGCAACGCGGCGTGCGACTACGCACCCGTCGTGATGGTGAACTGGGAGTTCCTGGACAACCAGACCCCGGAGTCGGCGGCCGCGGTCGTCGACGCGCTGCGCGCGGGCGAGAAGGTCGTCCCGACGCGCGGCGCCGCCGAGGTCGTGCCGTTCAAGGAGATGTCCCGCGTGCTCGCGGGCTTCCTGGACGGCCGGGCCGACGAGGGCGTCGGGGCCGGCGAGCCGACGCTGCGCGGCACCGTCCTCGCCCACGAGCAGGGCTGGACCGCGCCGCCCTTCCCGGGCGAGGAGCCCCCGCGTGCCGCGTCGTCGCGCGCGAAGGCGCCGGCCCGTGGGGCAGGCACCCCGCGCACCGGCGACGTGCAGTCGAGCGCCGAACGGCCGGTCACCACGGCCGCGGACTCGTCGTCCGAGCAGCGGGAGAAGAAGCAGGCCTCCTCCGACGCGAAGGAGCAGTGATGGCGACGACCCTCGCTCCGGTGCTGAGCGACCACTGGGACGCCGACCGTTCGTGGACCCTGGCGACGTACGAGGACCACGGTGGCTACCGCGGCCTGCGCCGCGCGCTCGGCATGCCGGCGGCCGACGTCGTGACGGCGGTCAAGGACTCCGGCCTGCGCGGCCGTGGCGGCGCCGGCTTCCCGACGGGCATGAAGTGGGGCTTCCTGCCTGCGCCGGACGGCGGCCCGCGCTACCTCGTCGTGAACGCGGACGAGTCCGAGCCCGGGACGTGCAAGGACATCCCCCTGATGATGGCGAGCCCGCAGCACCTGATCGAGGGCGTGATCATCACGTCCTTCGCGATCGGCTGCCACCACGCCTTCATCTACGTGCGCGGCGAGGTGGTGCACGTGTACCGCCGCCTGCTGCGCGCGGTCGAGGAGGCGTACGCCGCGGGCTACCTGGGGAAGAACATCCTCGGCTCGGGATACGACCTCGAGGTGACGGTGCACGCCGGCGCCGGCGCGTACATCTGCGGCGAGGAGACCGCGCTGCTCGACTCGCTCGAGGGCCTGCGCGGCCAGCCGCGGCTCAAGCCCCCCTTCCCAGCGGTCGCGGGCCTGTACGCACGCCCGACGGTCGTCAACAACGTCGAGTCGATCGCGTCGGTCCCCGGGATCCTGGTCGGCGGTGCCGACTGGTTCAAGCAGATGGGCACCGAGCGCTCGACCGGTCACGGGCTGTTCTCGCTGTCCGGCCACGTCACGCGGCCCGGGCAGTACGAGGCGCCGCTGGGCATCACGCTGCGTGAGCTGCTCGAGATGGCGGGCGGCATCCGCGAGGGCCACGAGCTCAAGTTCTGGACGCCGGGCGGCTCCTCGACGCCGCTGTTCACGGCCGAGCACCTCGACGTGCCGCTCGACTACGAGTCGGTGGGTGCGGCCGGGTCGATGCTCGGCACGCGCGCGCTGCAGATCTTCGACGAGACGACCTCGGTGGTGCGCGCCGTCACGCGGTGGACCGAGTTCTACAAGCACGAGTCGTGCGGCAAGTGCACGCCGTGCCGCGAGGGCACGTTCTGGCTCGCGCAGATCCTGCAGCGGCTCGAGCGCGGTCAGGGCACGACCGAGGACATCGACCTGCTGCTCGACCTGTGCGACAACATCCTGGGCCGCGCGTTCTGCGCGCTGGGCGACGGTGCAACGAGCCCCGTGACCAGCGCGATCCAGTACTTCCGGGAGGAGTTCGAGGCGGGCACGCACACGCCCGCCGACGTCCTGTTCCCGCCCGAGCGCAGCTCGCTGTTCGACTACACGCCACGCCGCTCCCCAGCGGCCCTCGCGGGGGTGCACGCATGACGATCACCTCGGACCGTTCCACGGCAGGTGCCCCGGCCGACCGCTCGACGAGCACACCGCTCGTCCCGGCCGCGCCGGTCCCGGCGCCGGCCGAACCGACGGCGACCGTCACGTTCAGCATCGACGGCATCGAGACGACCGTGCCGAAGGGCACGCTCGTCATCCGGGCCGCCGAGGAGCTGGGCATCCAGATCCCGCGGTTCTGCGACCACCCGCTGCTGGCCCCCGCCGGCGCGTGCCGGCAGTGCCTCGTCGAGGTGTGGGCGCCGGGCCGCGACGGCAGCCTCGCCAAGATGCCGAAGCCCCAGGCGTCCTGCACGCTCGAGGCCGGCCCCGGCATGCAGGTCAAGACGCAGCACTCGTCGCCCGAGGCGGACAAGGCGCAGCACGGCGTCATGGAGATGCTGCTCATCAACCACCCGCTCGACTGCCCGGTCTGCGACAAGGGCGGCGAGTGCCCGCTGCAGAACCAGGCCATGAGCAACGGCCGCGCGACGTCGCGGTTCGTCGACGTCAAGCGCACGTTCCCCAAGCCGATCTCGATCTCGACCCAGATCCTGCTCGACCGCGAACGGTGCATCCTGTGCCAGCGCTGCACGCGGTTCTCCGAGGAGATCGCGGGCGACGTGTTCATCGACCTGCAGAAGCGCGGTGCGCAGCAGCAGATCGGCACGTTCGACACGCAGGTGCTGGGCTTCGCGGGCGAGACGCCCGCGGGTGCGGCCGCCGAAGACCTCAGCGGGCGGCCGTTCGCGTCCTACTTCTCGGGCAACGTCGTGCAGATCTGCCCCGTCGGCGCGCTGACCAGCGCCGCGTACCGGTTCCGTGCGCGGCCCTTCGACCTCGTCTCGACCGCGTCGATCTCCGAGCACGACTCGAACGGTTCCGCGATCCGCATCGACCACCGTCGCGGCGTCGTGCTGCGTCGCCTCGCGGGCGAGGACCCGACGGTCAACGAGGAGTGGATCAGCGACAAGGACCGCTTCGCGTTCCGCTGGCAGAGCGCGCCGGACCGGATCGAGACGCCGCTCGTGCGGCACCGCAACGAGGACGGCACGCGCGGCGAGCTCGTCCCGGCGAGCTGGGTCGAGGCGTTCGGCGCCGCGGCCGCCGGCCTGCGGGCCGCGATCGACGCCGGCACGGGAGTCGGGGTCCTGCCTGGCGGCCGCCTCACGCTCGAGGACGCGTACGCCTACGGCAAGCTCGCGCGGGTCGCGCTGCGCACCAACGACGTGGACGGCCGTGCTCGTCCGCACTCCGACGAGGAGGCGGCGTTCCTCGGCCACCGGGTTGCCGGTCGCACGCTCGAGGTCACGTTCGCCGACCTGGACCGCGCTCCGCTCGTGCTGCTCGTCGGGCTGGAGCCCGAGGAGGAGGGTGGCGTCCTGTTCCTGCGGCTGCGCAAGGCCGCGACCCAGCACCGCACGCGCGTGGTCGCGGTGGCGCCGTTCGCGAGCCGCGGACTGGCGCGGGTCGCCGGCACGCTGCTGGCCGCCGCGCCCGGGACCGAGGCGGAGGTGCTCGACGGCATCGTCGCCGACGCGTCCGACGAAGCCCTCGCCGCGGCCGGTGCCGCGCTGGGCGAGCCCGGTGCCGTGATCCTCGTGGGGGAGCGGCTCGCGGGTGTGCCCGGCGCTCTGAGCGCCGTGCTTCGTCTCGCCGAGCGCTCGGGTGCACGCCTGGCCTGGGTGCCGCGGCGCGCGGGCGAGCGCGGTGGCCTCGAGGCCGGACTGCTGCCGTCGCTGCTGCCCGGCGGGCGGCCCGTGGCCGACGCCGCGGCCCGCGTCGACCTGGCCGCCGTGTGGGGCGTCGACCACCTGCCGGACGCGCCGGGCCGGTCCACCGCCGCGATCGTCGCGGGTGCCCGCGACGGGTCGCTGGGCGCGCTCGTCGTCGGCGGGGTGGACCCTGGCGACCTGCCGGACCCGGCGCTCGCGCGCGACGCGCTCGAGAAGGTCGGGTTCGTCGTCTCGCTCGAGGTGCGCGAGTCCGACGTGACGCGCCGTGCGGACGTCGTGCTGCCCGTCGCGCCCCCGGTCGAGAAGCCGGGCACGTTCGTGACGTGGGAGGGCCGGCCCCGGCCGTTCGGCCAGGCGCTCGTCTCGCACGCGCTGCCCGACCACCGCGTGCTCGACGGCCTGGCCGCCGCGATGGGCGTCGACCTGGGCCTGCACTCGCTCGCGGACGTGCACGCCGAGCTCGACCAGCTCGGGGGCTGGGACGGCGAGCGCGTCGCGGCGCCCGACGTCGCGGGCGACGAGCCGCCGCAGGTCCCGCCGGGTCATGCGGTGCTGGCGACCTGGCACCTGCAGCTCGACGCGGGTCGTCTGCAGGACGGTGAGCCGTTCCTGGCCGGTACCGCGAAGCGTCCGGTCGCGCGGGTGTCCGCGGCGACCGCGGCCCAGGCCGGCGTGGCGGACGGCGCACCGCTCGCGGTGAGCACCGACGCCGGGACGATCACGTTGCCGGCGCTCGTCACGGACATGCCCGACCTGGTGGTCTGGCTCCCGACGAACAGCCCCGGCAGCGCGGTGCGGGACACGCTGCACGCGGACGGCGGTGCCCTGGTGCGCATCGCCGCCGGCACCGCGGACCCGGCGCAGGACGAGGAGGTCTGATCGTGCTCACCGAACCGATCCCCGGCGTCGCCGCGGACTTCAGCAACGACACGTGGTGGATCTGGCTGATCAAGGCCGTGGTCATCGTGATCTTCCTGCTCACCAGCGTGCTCATCGCGATCTGGTTCGAGCGCAAGGTCGTCGCCCGCATGCAGGTGCGGCCGGGCCCCAACGTGCACGGCCCGTTCGGCCTGCTGCAGTCGCTCGCCGACGCCATGAAGCTCCTGTTCAAGGAGGACATGACCGTCAAGGCGGCCGACAAGGTCGTCTACATCGTCGCGCCGATGATCGCGGTGTTCTGCTCGCTGCTGACGTTCGCCGTGATCCCGCTGGGGCCGTCGGTGAGCATGTTCGGCCACGAGACGCCGCTGCAGCTCACGGACTTCCCGGTCGCGGTGCTCTACATCCTGGCCTGCGCGGCCGTGGGCGTGTACGGCATCGTGCTCGGCGGCTGGTCGTCGAACTCGACCTACCCGCTGCTCGGCGGGGTGCGCTCCACCGCCCAGGTCATCAGCTACGAGCTCGCGATGGGCCTGTCCCTGGTGAGCGTGTTCATCCTGTCCGGGTCGATGTCGACCTCGACGATCGTCAACGAGCAGACGCAGGTCTGGTGGTTCCTCCCGCTGCTGCCCGCGTTCGTCATCTACGTGATCTCGATGGTCGGCGAGACCAACCGGCTCCCGTTCGACCTTCCCGAGGCCGAGGGCGAGCTGGTCGGCGGGTACACCACCGAGTACTCGTCGATGAAGTTCGCGTGGTTCTTCCTCGCCGAGTACATCAACATGCTCAACGTCTCGGCCGTCGCCACCACGCTGTTCCTCGGCGGCTGGCGCGCCCCCTGGCCGGTCTCGACGATCAACGACGGCATGTTCAACGAGGGCTGGTGGCCCGTGCTGTGGTTCCTCGTCAAGCTGTGGGGCCTGATGTTCTTCTTCGTGTGGGTGCGCGGCTCCGTGCTGCGGTTCCGCTACGACCAGTTCATGAAGCTGGGCTGGAAGGTGCTCATCCCGGCGTCGCTCGTCTGGCTCGTGTGCGTCTCGGTGGTCCAGGGTCTGCGCGTGTTCCCGCAGTTCGAGGACGTGCAGCTCCGCACGATCCTGTTCGGGCTCGCGGGGGTGTTCGTCGTCGGGATCGTGATCTCGATGTTCGTCCCCGAGAAGAAGGCTGCCGCCGCCGCGGCCGAGGGCCCGCAGGTCCTCGACGCCTTCCGGGACGGCTACCCCGTGCCGCCGCTGCCGGGCCAGGTGCTGCCGCCGTCGCCGCGTGCGGGTCGCGTGCGCGCCACGGTCCCGGTGGGTGCCCCCGACGAGATCTCCGAACCCCAGTCCGACCCCGACCAGGAGGTCCACGGTGGCTGAGCCGAAGAAGAAGCCTCAGCCCGGCGCGGTCGCGAAGCGGCCGGCGACGGGTGAGGTCAGCGCGCCGGCGGACGGCGGCTACACGTCGGTGATCCCACCGGCCTCGGGCCTGCGGTCCGCGCTCGCCCCCGTGGGCGGGTTCGGCGTGACGCTCTCGAACATGTTCCGCAAGACGGTCACGGAGCAGTACCCGTCCGAGCGCGTCCCGACGAAGCCGCGCTACCACGGCCGGCACCAGCTCAACCGGTACCCGGACGGGCTCGAGAAGTGCATCGGCTGCGAGCTGTGCGCGTGGGCCTGCCCCGCGGACGCGATCTACGTCGAGGGCGCCGACAACACGCCCGACGAGCAGCACTCGCCCGGTGAGCGCTACGGCCGCGTCTACCAGATCAACTACCTGCGTTGCATCTTCTGCGGCCTGTGCATCGAGGCCTGCCCGACACGTGCGCTCACCATGACGAACGAGTACGAGCTCGCGGGCCCGACGAGGGCCGGGCTGATCTACGAGAAGCAGGACCTGCTGGCGCCGCTGCGCGAGGGCATGCTGGCGGCCCCGCACCCGATGGTGGAGGGCACGACGGACACCGAGTACTACCGAGGCGAGGTCACGGGCGCGACCGACGCGCAGCGCGACTGGGTACGCGAGCACCGGCCCGACGACCCGACGCTGCCCGAGGGTGCCGGCCTGGAGGCCGCGAACGTCCTCGGCCCCGCCGCCGCCGTCATGGCCGAGACCGTCGCCGCCGCGAACCGGCAGGGGATGCGATGAACGCGATGCTGCCCGCCGTCCTCGAGGGAGGGCAGGCGAGTACCGCAGAGGCGGTGCTGTTCTGGATCCTCGCGCCGGTCATGGTGATCGCGTCGTTCGGCCTGCTGTTCGTGCGCAAGGCCGTGCACGCCGCGCTGTCGCTGATCCTCGTGATGATCTGCCTGGCGTTCATCTACGTCGCGCAGGGCGCGGTGTTCCTGGGCGTCGTCCAGGTCGTCGTCTACACCGGCGCGATCATGATGCTGTTCCTGTTCGTGCTCATGCTCGTCGGGGTCGGCTCGGCCGACTCGCTCGTCGAGACGATCCGCGGGCAGCGCTGGATCGCCTGGCTCGCGGGCCTGGGGCTCGCGGTCGTGCTCGTCGGGGTCGTCGGCACGGCGCTGTACGACGAGCCGGTGGGCCTCGAGAGCGCGAACGCCGACACCAACCCGATCGGCATCGCGCGCGTGATCTTCGGCGAGCACGTGTTCGCGATGGAGGTGGTCGGCGCGCTGCTGGTCACCGCCGCGCTCGGCGCGCTCGTCTACACGCACCGCCCGCGGCTGACGCCCAAGGTCGGGCAGCGCGAGCTCGCCGACGCGCGCGTGCGCTCGGGCCAGCACCTCGCGCCGCTGCCGGCGCCCGGCGTGTACGCCCGGCACAACGCGATGGACGTGCCCGCGCTCGACCCGCAGGGCCGGCCGATCGAGAGCTCGGTGCCGCGCGTGCTGCGGGTGCGCGGCCAGGAGGCCGACGCCGCCGAGTACGCCGCGCGCATCGAACGGGTCATCGCCGGCCACGAGGCGGACCCGCCCGACGCGCTCACGACGAGCCCCGACGAGCCGGCCGACGACGCCGCACAGCCGCAGGAGGCGAAGTGACGCTCACCCACTACCTGGTGCTGTCCGGGATCCTGTTCTCGGTCGGCGCGAGCACCGTGCTGCTGCGGCGCAACGCGATCATCGTGTTCATGGGCATCGAGCTGATGCTCAACGCGACGAACCTGTCGTTGGTCACGTTCAGCCGCATGCACGGCCAGCTCACCGGCCAGGTGCTCGCTTTCTTCGTCATGGTCGTCGCCGCCGCCGAGGTCGTCGTCGGCCTCGCGATCATCGTCGCGATCTTCCGTACCCGCCGCTCGGCCTCGGTCGACGACGTGAATCTCCTGAAGAGCTGAGGGGCGGCCCGTGCACACCCTGACCGCGCTCGCGGCGAGCCTGCCCGCGGACACGCTCGCCCCTGCGACCGAGACGGTGCAGGCCGGGATCTTCCTGGTCACGCCGCTGCTCGTCGGACTACCGCTCGCCTCGGCGGCGGTGCTGCTGCTGCTCGGCCGCCGGGCCGACCGCTGGGGCCACTGGCTCGGCGTGCTGGCCTCCAGCGCCGCCTTCGTCTTCGGCGTCGTCGCGTTCCTGCGCCTCGTGGAGCGGCCCTCGGACCAGCGCACGCTGCTCGTACCGATCGGCACCTGGATCGACGCGGGCTCGTTCCACGTCGACGCGGGCATCCGGCTCGACCCGCTGTCGCTGACGTTCGTGCTGCTCGTGACGTTCGTCGGGTCGCTCATCCACGTGTACTCCGTGGCCTACATGGACCACGACCGCGACCGGCGCCGGTTCTTCGCGTACCTCAACCTGTTCGTCGCCGCGATGCTCCTGCTGGTGCTCGCCGACTCCTACCTGCTGCTGTTCGTCGGGTGGGAGGGCGTGGGTCTCGCGTCGTACCTGCTGATCGGGTTCTGGAACCACCACACGCCGTACGCGGTCGCGGCCAAGAAGGCGTTCGTCGCCAACCGCGTCGGCGACGTCGGCCTGATCGTCGCGATGGGGCTGATGTTCGCGCACTTCGGCGGACTCGACTTCGAGACCGTGCTCGGTGGCGCCGCCGACCCGGCGCTGGCCGGCGTCAGCGAGGGCACCATGACGGCGATCGGCCTCATGCTGCTCCTCGCCGCGTGCGGCAAGTCGGCGCAGTTCCCGCTGCAGTCCTGGCTCGGGGACGCGATGGCCGGCCCGACCCCGGTGTCCGCGCTCATCCACGCCGCGACCATGGTCACCGCCGGCGTGTACCTGATCGTGCGCTCGGGGGCGGTGTTCGAGGCCGCGCCCGACGCGCAGCTCGTCGTCGTGATCGTCGGCGCAATCACGCTCCTGTTCGGGGCGATCGTCGGCTGTGCGAAGGACGACATCAAGAAGGCGCTCGCCGCCTCGACCATGTCGCAGATCGGGTACATGGTGCTCGCCGCGGGCCTGGGCCCCGTCGGGTACGCGTTCGCGATCTTCCACCTGGTCACGCACGGCTTCTTCAAGGCCGGCATGTTCCTCGGGGCCGGCTCGGTGATGCACGGCATGGACGACCAGGTCGACATGCGCCGGTTCGGCGGCCTCGCGCGGTACATGAAGGTCACGTGGCTGACGTTCATGATGGGCTGGCTCGCGATCCTCGGCATCCCGCCGTTCTCCGGGTTCTTCTCGAAGGACAAGATCATCGAGGCGGCCTTCATCCCGACCGACGGGCAGGAGTGGCGCGCGTGGGTGTTCGGCGGCGTCGCGCTGCTGGGCGCGGGCGTCACCGCGTTCTACATGTCGCGGCTGTTCTTCATGACGTTCGAGGGGGACCGGCGCTGGTCGGCCCGCAAGGACGGCTCCGAGCAGCACCCGCACGAGTCCCCGGCCCTGATGACCTGGCCGATGATCATCCTGGCGGTCGGCTCGGTCGGGCTCGGCCTCGTGCTGGCCACGGGCAGCCGCTTCGTCGACTGGCTCTCGCCCGTGACCGGGCACGCCGAGCACGGTGAGCCCGTGCTGCCCGCGGGTGTGCTGATGGGTCTGACCCTCGGCCTCGTCGTCGTCGGGCTGGTGCTCGCGTGGCGCCGGTACGCGGTCTCGACCGTCCCGGTCGTCCCGCCGGTCGGCACCGCGCTGACCCGTGCGGCACGCGTCGACCTCTACCAGGACGCGGTCAACGACGCGCTGCTGGTGGAGCCCGGCGAGCACCTCACCCGCTCGCTCGTGTTCGCCGACCGCACGGTCGTCGACGGGGCCGTGACCGGGGTCGCCCGCGTCACGGTGGGCCTCGGGTCGCTGTTCCGCCGGGCCCAGACCGGCTACGTCCGTACCTACGCCGCGACGATGCTGGCGGGCCTCGTGGTCCTGCTGGTGGTCGTCCTGGCCGTGCAGAGCTGAGGAGAGCGATGTCGCCCGACTTCCCCTGGCTGACCACGCTCATCGCGTGGCCGGTCCTCGGAGCGCTCCTGCTGTGGCTCGCCCCGCGCGGCCTGCGGGCGCACGCGCGCATGATCGCGCTGGCCTGGTCGCTCGTCGAGCTCGTGCTCGTCGGGCTCGCGTTCACCGCGTTCGACACCGGCGACTCGGGGACCGTCCAGCTCACCGAGACCCATCGCTGGATCCCCGCGATCGGCACGTCGTACGCCGTGGGCGTCGACGGCGTCGGGCTCGCGCTGATCGCGATGTCGGCGCTGCTCGTGCCGCTCGTCGTGCTCGCCGCCTGGCGTGAGCAGGGTTCGCAGGAAGGCGTCAGCGACCGGCTGCGGGGCTACCTCGCGCTCGTGCTGCTGCTCGAGGCGTTCATCGTCGCGGTCTTCGCGGCGCGCGACGTGTTCCTGTTCTACGTCGTCTTCGAGGCGATGCTCATCCCGGTGTACTTCATGATCGGCGCGTTCGGCGGGGCGCAGCGGCGGTACGCCGCCGTGAAGTTCCTGCTCTACTCGCTCGCGGGCGGCCTGATCATGCTCGTCGGCGTGATCGCGCTGTACCTGCAGGGCCCCGGCGGACCCGAGGGCTTCCTCACGGACAACCTCGTCACGGCCGACCTGGCGCCGACCACCGAGAAGTGGCTGTTCGTCGCGTTCTTCATCGCGTTCGCGATCAAGGCGCCGATGTTCCCGGTGCACACCTGGCTGCCCGACGCGGCCGAGCAGGCCCCCGCCGGCACCTCGACGCTGCTCGTCGGCGTGCTCGACAAGGTCGGCACCTTCGGGATGCTCACGCTGTGCCTGCCGCTGTTCCCGGACGCGTCGCGCTGGGCGGCACCCGTGATCATCGTGCTCGCGGTCGTCTCGATCCTGTACGGCGCGCTGCTCGCGATCGGCCAGAAGGACCTCATGCGCCTGATCGCGTACACCTCGGTGTCGCACTTCGGGTTCATCGTCCTGGGCATCTTCGCGTTCACCAGCACGTCGGTGGCCGGCTCGTCGTTCTACATGGTCAACCACGGGCTCTCGACGGGGGCGCTGTTCCTGCTCGCCGGGTTCCTGGTCGCGCGACGCGGCTCGCAGCAGATCGCGGACTTCGGCGGCCTGCAGAAGATCGTGCCCGTGCTCGCGGGCCTGTTCCTCGTCGCCGGCCTGTCCGCGCTGTCGCTGCCCGGTCTGTCGACGTTCGTCAGCGAGTTCATGGTGCTCGTCGGGACGTTCGCGCGGCACCCCGCCGCCGCGATCGTCGCGTCGACCGGTGTCGTGCTCGCCGCGATCTACATCCTGTGGACCTACCAGCGGATCTTCACCGGGCCGCCGCGCGAGGAGCTCGAGGGCATGCCCGACCTGCGCGCGCGTGAGCGCTGGGCCGTCGCGCCGCTGATCGCCGCGATGCTCGTGCTCGGCTTCGTGCCCGGCCCGGCCCTCGACCTCGTGCGCCCGCCCGCGGCCGTCACGCTCGACCAGGTGGGCGTCACCGACGTACCCGCCGCCGCCGAAGGGAGCGACCAGTGAGCTTCACGCAGCCCGACAGCATCGAGTGGGCGGCGATGTCGCCGGTCATCATCGTGCTCGGTGCGGCCGTCGTCGGCGTGCTCGTCGAGGCGTTCGTGCCCGCGCGTGCGCGGCGGATCACCCAGCTCGCGATCGCGTTCGCCGCGACGATCGGCGCTATCGTCGCGGTCGCGGCACTGTGGAGCGGCACGCGTCGTGACGGCGGCACCATGGTGCTCGGCGGGGCGCTCGTCGTGGACGGCCCGGCGCTGGTCCTGCAGGGCAGCATCGCCGTCCTGACGATCCTGTCGCTGCTCGTGATCGCCGACCGCACCGCCACGGGGGAGGACGCGTTCGCGCCCACCGCGGCGTCGGTGCCGGGCTCCGACTACGAGGAGCTCGCGCGGCGCAAGGGCCTGGAGCAGACCGAGGTCTACCCGCTGGTCCTGTTCGCCGCCGGCGGCATGCTCATCTTCCCCGCGACGGCCGACCTGCTGACGCTGTTCGTCGCGCTCGAGGTGCTCTCGCTCCCGCTGTACCTGCTCACGGGCATGGCGCGTCGGCGTCGGCTGCTCTCGCAGGAGGCGTCGCTCAAGTACTTCCTGCTCGGCGCATTCGCGTCCGCGCTGCTGGTGTTCGGCATCGCGCTCGTCTACGGGTACGCCGGCACGCTCAACTACGGCGAGATCGCCGCGGTCACCGAGGACCCGACCGGTCTCGACACGCTCCTGCTCGTCGGCGCGGTGCTCGTGCTCGCGGGCCTGCTGTTCAAGGTCGGCGCGGTGCCGTTCCACACCTGGACGCCCGACGTCTACCAGGGCGCGCCGACGCCGATCACCGGCTTCATGGCCGCGTGCACCAAGGTCGCCGCCTTCGGCGCGCTGCTGCGGATCTACTACACGGTGGTCCCCGGGCTGCAGTGGGACCTCGACGTGATGATGTGGACGGTCGCGATCGCCACCATGGTCGTCGGCACGGTCGTCGCGCTCGTGCAGACCGACGTCAAGCGGCTCCTGGCGTACTCGTCGATCGCGCACGCGGGCTTCATCCTGACCGGCATCGTCGCGCTGAACCCGGCCGGCGTCTCGTCGGTGCTGTTCTACCTGCTGGTCTACGGCGTGGCGACCGTCGGCGCGTTCGCCGTCATCTGGCTCGTGCGGGAGCGCACGGGCGGTTCCGACGACGACGACCCGCGCGGCTCGGTGCTCGGCGAGGCGACCCACATCTCGCAGTGGGCCGGGCTCGGGCGCACCCACCCCGCGCTGGCCACGGCGTTCACGCTCTTCCTGCTCTCGTTCGCCGGCATCCCGCTGACCGCAGGCTTCATCGGGAAGTTCACCGTGTTCTCGGCGGCCGTCGACGGCGGCGCGTGGCCGCTCGCGCTGATCGGCGTGCTGGCCTCGGCCGCGGCGGCGTTCTTCTACGTCCGGATCATCGTGCTGATGTTCTTCACGGCACCGCACGGCGAGTCCGACGAGGCCGCGGCGGCTGCTGCGGCGGACGAGCTCTCACCCGAGCCCGGACCAGCCGAGCCCGCCCTCGTCGGGACCGGCGTCGTCGAGGCCGGCGTCGTCGAGACCGGAGCGGACGTCGCGACCCCGGAGGGTGGTGTCGCGACGCTCGTCGCGGTGCGACCCGTCACGACGACGACCACCGTGGTCCCGTCCGAAGGGTTCGCGGCCGTCGCGATCGTGCTGTGCGCGGCCGCGACGATCCTGCTCGGCGTGTTCCCGCAGCCCGTGCTGGACCTCATCGCGGACATGGCCACGTTCCTGCGCTGAGGCCCGGCGAGGGTAGGTTGACCCGGTGACTTCGACGACGGCGTTCCCGCTCGCCGACCCGGACCTGACCGAGCGCCTCGCGGCGCGGCTCGCCCTCGTCGAGGAGAGCCTGCGCACGGCTGTCGCGCACGCCGACTCGCTGGCCGACGAGGCGTCGCGTCACCTCGTCAACGCGGGCGGCAAGCGACTGCGGCCCATGCTCGCGCTGCTCGTCGCCGAGCTCGGGGACGGTGCGCGCCGCGAGGTGATCGACGCCGCGGTCGTCGTGGAGCTCACCCACCTCGCGACGCTGTACCACGACGACGTGATGGACTCCGCGCCGCTGCGCCGCGGCGCACCCTCCGCGCACGAGGTCTGGGGCAACTCCGTCGCGATCCTCACGGGTGACCTGCTGTTCGCGCGCGCGTCCTCGACTGTCGCGGGCCTCGGCCCCGAGGCCGTGCGCATCCAGGCGCGCACGTTCGAGCGGCTGTGCCTGGGCCAGCTGCACGAGACCGTCGGCCCGCGCGAGGGCGAGGACCCCGTCGAGCACTACCTGCAGGTGCTCGCGGACAAGACGGCCTCGCTCATCGCGACCTCCGCGCGTCTGGGCGCGATGTTCGCCGGCTGCCCGCCGGACGTCGTGGCGACCGTGACCGAGTTCGGCGAGAAGATCGGCGTCGCGTTCCAGCTCGCCGACGACGTCATCGACCTCGCCTCCGACGGCTCCGTCACGGGCAAGACCCCCGGCACGGACCTGCGCGAACGCGTCCCGACGATGCCCGCGCTCCTGCTGCGCGCGCGCGTCGCGGGTCCCGACGCCACCGACGACGACCGCGCGGTGCTCGCCCTGCTCGATGCGGACCTCACGGGTGACGACGCGCTCGCCGCCGCCGTCGCGGCGCTGCGCACGCACGACGTGGTCGGGCAGACGCGGGACCGAGCCGTCGCGCTCGCGCGCGAGGCCGTGCGCGAGCTCGGGCCCCTGCCCGACGGGCCGGTCAAGGACGCGCTCGTGTCGTTCGCCGACGCGCTGGTGGACCGCGCCGCCTGAGCTACGCCCGGCCGGGTGACGCACAGCTCGGGCCTGAGTCGCCCGTGCGGGTGACCGGGTCGGGGACCTGACGCCGCGATCTGGCAGCATGCTGCCCAGGTCGTCGGGGGGCGACGCGGTCTGGAGGCATGGTGAGCACCTGTCCGACGTGCGGGGCGGCACTCGAGCCCGGCGCGATGTTCTGCGCCGAGTGCGGATCGCGCGTGCCCGCGCCCGTGCCGCCACCACCTCCTGCGGTCGTGCCGTCGCCGGACGCGCGCGTCGCTCCGGTGCCGCCGCCGATCGCTGCCGCGCAGCCCGTCGCGCCGGAGCAGCGGCGCTCCACCGCGTTGCCGCGGCACACCGGGTACCCGGTGGTGCCCGGCAGCATCGCTCCCGTCGGGCGGCGCGTCGCCGCGTATGCGATCGACGTCGCGGCGCTCGTCCTGCTCGCCGTCGTCGGCGCGGCCGTCGCAAGCGCCGTCGTCGCGTCGCGTGAGGGCCGGGACGGCTTCCTCGACCCGGCCGGACCGGGCGGCGCCGTCCTGGTCGTCGACGTGCTGGTGCTCCTCGGCGCCCTGGCGCTGTGGGTCGCAGAGTCGGTGACGGGTGCGACGCTGGGCGGCGCGCTGCTCGGTATCCGGACCGTCGGGCTCGAGACCGGACGCCCGGCGGGTCTCCTGCGGATCCTGCTGCGCTCGGTCGTCGTGGGTCTCGGCGCGCTCGCGTGCGGGTTGGGGCAGTGGCTCGTCGTCGCGTCCGGGGCGTTCGACAAGACGCCCGCGCAGCGCGGCTGGCACGACAAGGCGGCCGGGACGCTCGTGCTGCGGGCGTCCGCGACGCGTGTCGCGCGCAGCAGCGACCCGTCCGTCGCCTGGGACCGTGCCGTCTCGCGCGCCGTGGGCGGCCCGACGACCGCGCCCGCCCCGGCCCCGGTGTCGGAGCCTGTCCTCGCTCCTGCCCCGCCGCCGGACCCGGTCCTCGGTCCCGGTCCGGTGCCACCTCCTGGCCCGGCCCTCGCTCCGGTCCCGGCCCCGCCGCCGAGCCCGGTCCCGGCTCCCGTTCCGGTCCTGCCGCCGGACCTGGCCGTGGCTCCGGGTCCGGTCCCGCCGCACGGTTCGGCGCCGTTGACCGGCCCGGTCACGGGCACCGACCAGGTGCCGGCTCCGGCACCGCACCCGGCGTCCGCGCCCACGTCGACGGTCGGGCTGGTGCCGCTGCCGCCGGCCGGGTCGGCCACGCCCGTGCGCCCGACGACGCCACCGCCCGGCCTCATCACGGGGTTCCCGGACCCGGCCGCAGCGCCCGTGCCGCGGCACTTCGAGGACCGGGACGACGTCGAGCACACCCGGCTCCGCGAGAGCGCTCCGGACGCACCCCGGCCGGATGCGCGACCGTCGGGGCTGCGGCTGGTGTTCGACACGGGTGAGCTGGTCGACGTCACGGGCGACGGGCTCGTCGGGCGCAGTCCCGACGCTCAACCGGGTGTCGAGCACCTCGTGGCGATCGACGACCCCGCCCGCTCGCTGTCCAAGGTGCACGTCGCTTTCGGCGTCGGTGGCCCCGACACGCTCTGGGTCGTCGACCGCGGCTCGACCAACGGCACCGTGCTGGTGCGCCCCGACGGCTCGCGCGCGGTGCTGCCGGCGGGCGCGCGCGCCGAGGTCGGCGTGGGCTGGACGATCCGGCTGGGCGAGCGCAGCGCGCTCGTCGAACGCCGCTGACCGCGGCGCCGCGCGGGGCCGGACCGACCTGAGCCGTCAGAGCGTCGGCGGCGTCCACGCGAGCTGGACGACCTGGATCCCGGCACCCCGCGTGACGAGCTGCGCACGACCGGGCCCCCCCGGTACGGGACGCGCGGCCCCGACGAGCGGACCCTCGTCGGGGCTGCCGGACAGCACCAGACCGGGTGCGGCGAGATCGCGCAGCGACTGCAGCACGGGGTCGTACAGCGCGCGGGACGCGCCTCCCGAGCGCCGGGTCACGACGAGGTGCAGGCCGACGTCGGCCGCCTGCGCGAGCAGCGGGACGAGCGCGGCGACCGGGTTGCCCTGCGAGGTCGAGACGAGGTCGTAGTCGTCGACGAGGACGTAGACCTCGGCACCGGTCCACCAGGAGCGGGCGCGCAGCTGTTCGGGCGTGACGTCCGGGCCGGGCAGGCGGGTGCGCAGGTAGCCGGCCAGGTCGGCGAGCTCGGACACCGACTGCTCCTGCGTCGTCAGGTAGCCCGCGAGGTACTGCTCGGGGATCTCGCCCAGCAGCGCTCGCCGGAAGTCGACCGCGAAGATCTGCGCCTGGCCGGGGGTGTGGAGGCGCTGCACCTCGGTGGCGACCAGGCGCAGCACGGCGGACTTGCCGGAGCCCGCGTCGCCGAACGCGTACAGGTGCTGCTCCTCGGCGAGGTCGAGCACGACGGGTGCCAGGGCGTTCTCGTCGATGCCGAGCAGCACTCCTGGGGCGTCCGGTGCGGCCAGGCGCAGCGCCTCGAGCGTGACCTGCTCGGGCAGCAGGCGCAGCTTGGGCGGGGGAGCGCCGTGCCAGGACGCGGTGACGGTGTCGACGAGGTGCTCCACCCCGGCACCGAGGGACTCCGGGGCGCCGGAGCCGTCGATGCGCGGCAGGGCGACGAGCACGTGGTGGCGGGACTGCACCAGACCGCGGCCCGGCCGCTCGCGCGGCACCGCGGCCGCGACCTTGCGGTCGATCTCGGAGTCCGACGGGTCGCCGAGCCGCAGCTCGAGGCGTGAGCCGAACAGGTCCTTGACCTGCGTGCGGAAGTCGAGCCACCGGCTCGCGGAGGCGAGCAGGTGCACGCCGAAGGTCAGGCCGCGGCCCGCGAGCGCCTGGAGGCGCTGCTCGAGCTCGTCGAACTCCGCGCGTACCGTGCTCCAGCCGTCGACGACGAGGAAGACGTCGCCGTAGCCGTCGTCCGCGCGCCCCTGGGCGCGGCGCTGGCGGTAGGTCTCGATCGAGTCGATGCCGTTCGCCCGGAAGTAGCGCTCGCGCGCGTTGACGATGCCTTCGACCTCGGCGACGACGCGTCGCACCACGTCGGGTTCGGAGCGCGTCGCGACGCCGGCGACGTGCGGCAGCGCCGCGAGCGGCGTGAAGGTGCCGCCGCCGAAGTCGAGCACGTAGACCTGGACCTCCAGCGGCGTCGAGGTGAGCGCCAGCCCGGTGACGACCGAGCGCAGCACGGTGGACTTGCCCGACCGCGGTCCGCCGACGACGGCCATGTGCCCGCCGGCGCCCGCGAGCGAGACGGTCAGGTTCTCGCGTCGCTGCTCGAGCGGGCGGTCGACGATTCCGAGCGGGAAGGTCAGCGGCCCGGCGTTGCGCCAGGTCGGCGAGACCAGGCCCAGGTTCGGGTCGACCACGAGGTCGGGCATCAGCTCGTCGTACGTGGCGGGGACCACCAGCGGCGGCAGCCACACCTGGTGCGCGGCGGGACCGCGGCCGCGCATGAGCTGGACGGCGATGTCGAACGTCGCGCGCCGCTCGTCGTCGGGAGCCGCCACCTCGTCGGGCTCGTCGGGGACCGCCGGGCCCAGGACCGGAGCCGCTGTGAAGGACTCGAGCCGGGTGGCGCCGCGCGCGACGGGCGCGCCGGTGGCGGTACGGCGGCGTGCCTTGGGCGGACCGCTGACGTAGGCCGCGCGAAACTGGATCATCGTCGCCGGGTCCGGCTTGAGGTAGCCCATGCCGGGGATCGACGGCAGCTCGTAGGCATCGGGCACGCCCAGCACCGTGCGCGACTCCGCGGCGGAGAACGTGCGCAGGCCGATCCGGTAGGACAGGTGTGACTCGAGGCCGCGAAGGCGCCCCTCCTCGAGTCGCTGGCTCGACAGCAGCAGGTGCATCTGCAGCGAGCGGCCCAGGCGCCCGATCGCGACGAAGAGGTCGACGAACTCGGGCTTCGCGGCCAGGAGCTCGGAGAACTCGTCGGCGACGATGAGCAGCGCGGGCAGGGGGGCGAGCTCGGGGCGGTCCGTGCGACGAGCGCGCTCGTAGTCCGCGACGTTGGCGAAGTTGCCCGACGCGCGCAGCAGCTCCTGGCGGCGCACCATCTCGCCCTGCAGCGCGTCCTGCATGCGGTCGACGAGCGTGAGCTCCTCGCCGAGGTTGGTGATGATCGCCGAGACGTGCGGCATGTCCGCCATACCCGCGAAGGTGGCGCCGCCCTTGAAGTCCACCAGGACGAAGTTGAGGTCCTCCGACGAGTGCGTCAGCGCGAGCGCGAGAACCAGCGTGCGCAGCACCTCGGACTTGCCCGAACCCGTCGCGCCGATGATCAGGCCGTGCGGGCCCATGCCCTGCTGCGCGGACTCCTTGATGTCGAGCGAGACGGGCTGCCCCTGCGGCGTCAGGCCGATCGGCACCCGGAGCCGGTCGCGCGGCGGCCGCGGTCGCCAGGCCGTGTCGAGGTCGAGGTCACGTACGTCGCCGAGGCCGAGCAGGTCGACCAGCTCGGAGGAGACCGGGCCGGTGTCGCGCTGCGGTCCGGAGCCCACGTGCAGCGGCAGGAGTCGGCGCGCGGTCGCCTCGGCCTCGACGACCGAGAGCTGGTCGCCACGCAGCCGCGTCGGCTCGAGCCCGAGGCGCAGCACCTCGACGGGCACGCCCCCGTCGGGCAGCGGCGCACCCAGCAGGAGGCGCAGCGTCGACGGGTCGTCGAGCTCGTCCCACCGCTCGGGCAGCTCGAGCACCGTGACACCGAGCACGCCGTCCGCGGTGAGCACCCCGTTGCCCGGCGGCACGTGGCCGCCGTCGACGACGACGAGCAGGTGCGGCAGCGGGGTCGCACCACGCGCGGTGCCGAATCGCGGGCGCTCGCGAAGGCCCTCGGGCAGCAGCTGCTCGATCTCGGCGAGCGACGTCGCGACGAGTCGTGCGGCACCTACCGCGTCGCGTTCGGTCGTCGAGTGCGCGTGCGGCAGCCACTTGACCCAGTCCCACGCGGGCAGCGCGCGGTCGTCGGCCAGCACCGCGATCCGCAGCAGCTCGGGGGAGTGGAACGTCGCGGCCTGCGCGACGAGCGCGCGCGCGATGCCGCGAGCCTCGGCCTCGGTGCCGGCCACCTCCACGCGCGCCGCGGAGCGCAGGTCGAGCGAGAGCGGGATGTCCTGCTGGACCCGGTGCGTGACGAGGAAGCGGTGCGCCGCCGACGCGGCGACGGGGTCGAGCTGCGCGAGCGGCGGCGTCTGGGGTGCCTCCAGCGCTAGGCACAGTCGCTGCGGGCCGGTGCCGAGGCGCGCCCGCAGGTACTCGGGGTGATCCTGTCCGCGCTCCCACGCGCGCGAACGCTCCTCCGCGATCGCGGGCAGCGCACCGGGTGCCGGCGCATCCCACTCGGCGGCCCGGCGTTGCGCGCGCGCGGCCTGCCGGACCGTGCGACGCAGGTCGGCAAGGTAGGCGAGGTACTCACGCCGTGCGCCGACCACCGTGGCGGTGTGCTGCGCGCGCTGCCGCCAACCGTTGACGGCGACGAAGCCGAGCGACGCGACCAGGAACATGCCTGCCGCGATATAGCCCTTCGGCCCGGGCTGGGCGATCGCCACGAACACGATCGAGCCGACGCTGCCGAGCATCGGGACGAGGTTCGCGAGCATGCCGCTGACGCCGTCCGCCGGCTGCAGCTCCGGTGGTGCCTGGAGCACCACCTGCCCGGTGGGCACGGGCGGCGGTCCGACGACGTGCGTCTCCCCGTCGGCGACGATCGACATGAGCCTCCTCGCCGGTGCGCGATCCCCTGTCGCGCCGCGGCCGGGCTCACGTTACCGGGCGCGTGCCGGGCGCGTGCGACGCTTCCGGGGCCGGCGACCGGCGGGTGCTGCAGCCGGGCCAAGGGGCCGGCTGACCGGCCGTCCGGTGGTGGGTGGTTCGGACGTGGGGACGCCCCGAGCCGCGGTCGGCCGGGCCCCGTAGCATGTGGGCGGCCGTACCGGTCCTGGACCCCGGGGGAGGTGGGTGCGTGTCGGCACCGAGCGGGACACCCGTCCGCCCCGCCGCGCCACAGCTCCGCCTCGTGGTGGCGGCCGGGTCGGAGCTGCGGCACGTCGCGCTGCGCTCCGACGTGGTGCTGGGCGATGCGCTGCGCGCGGCCCTGCTGCCCGTGGACGCGCCCGGCACGCTCGTGCTCGGTGCGACGGGCACGCGTCTGGACCCGCACGCACCCGCCGGTGAGCAGCTCCAGGACGGTGCCACCGTGCACGTCGTGCGGCCGGCGCCCGCACCGGACCGCGAGCTGGCCGCAGGAGCGGCCGGCCGCCGCCCACCACCGCAGGCCGGCCTGTTCGCGATCGTCGGCGCGCTCGGTGTCGTGCTCACCGTCGTCGCCCTGGTCCCGTCGGCCGGCCCCGAGCCCGATGCGCTCGTTCTCGCCGCACTCGTGTGCGTGCTCGCGCTCTGCGCGGCCGGGCTCGCGCTCGCGCGGGTCCCCGCCGCGCGGGCGGCCACGCTCGCGTCGCCCGCGCTCGCGGCCGCCGCAGGCGCCTGGGCGATGCTCCCGGCCACGCCGGCGCAACGTCGCCTCGCGCTGGTCGTCGCGCTCGTGTCGGCGACGGTCGCGGCGTGCGTGCGCGCGGTCGTGACCCATCTCGACCGCTCCGGCGACGACGAGGCGGTCGTCGTGCTCGCGGCGCTCTCGCTGCTCGGCGCGACGCAGGGCGCCGCGCTGCTGCTGGGTCGCCCCGCGCTCGGTGCCGCCGCGTTCGTCGTCGGGCTCTGCCCCCTGGTCCTGCGCCTGGCCCCCCGCTTCTCGCTCGTGGTGCCCGACGACCAGCTCCTCGACATCTCGCACGCGTCGCGGACCGCCGGTTCCGTGCGGGCGCCCCGCCCACGCCCGCTCGGACGTCTCGCCGGACCGGCGGTGCGGCGATCCGTCGACGGTGCCGAGGCGCGCGCGACCGCTGCGGTCGTGGCCGCATGCCTGCTCGCGGTCGTGCTGCTCGGTCCCGTGCTGGCGGCCGCCGAGCCCGGGACCGTGCCCGCGTGGGGTGCGGTCGCGCTCGCGGTGTGCGTCGTGGTCGCGTTCACGCTCGTGCCCCGTACGACGAGGGGGACCGTGACGCGGTGGTGGCCGCGTGCCGCCGCGGGCGCGGCGGTCGTCGAGCTGGCCGTGCTCGGCCCGCTGCCGGCGGCGGGCGACGTCGCGGCGGCGCTCGTCGCGCTCGTGCTCGCCGTCGTCGTCGCTCTCGTGGGCGCCGCGCTCGGGCGGTCGTGGCGGTCGGTGGTCGCCTCCCGGTTCGGTGACGCCCTCGAGGGGTTGGCCCTCGTGCTCAGCCTGCCCGCGGCTGTCGTCGCGGCCGATCTCGTCGACACGCTCCGGAAGGTCACCTCATGACGACGACGTGCCGGTCCTGCGGACGGCCCCTGCGCACCGGTGCCCGGTTCTGCACCGCGTGCGGCGCGCCGGCGGTGACCGCTCCGACGCCCGCTGCGACGCCCGGGTCGACGAGCGCAACGACGAGCGCAACGACGAGAGCTGCCGACCCGCGCGCCGGCGCCGTGGCGGCGCCCGCGAGCGGCCTGGGCGCGGCGTTCTTCGGGGCGGCGACCGTCGGTGTCGGGCCGCGGCTGCTCGCATTCCTCGTGGACTGCGTCGTCGTCGCGCTGGTCGCGACGCTCGTGCTGGTGCTCGGCGGTCCTGTGCTCGCCGCGCTCGTGGCCGTCGAGATCGCCGTCGGTGTCGTCGTGTGGGAGGCGCGGACGGGCTGCACCTTCGGAAACCTCGCGCTCGGGCTGCGGGCCGCGCGTCAGGAGGCGCCGTACGCGCCCGGTCTGCGCCGCGGTGCGCTTCGGGCGCTCGTCGTCGCGGCCGGGCACCTCGTGGCGGGTGTCGGCCAGTGGCTCGTGATCGGGTCGGTGGCCTTCGACCGGGGCGCGCTGCACCAGGGCTGGCACGACCGCGTCGCACGCGCCGTCGTCGTCGACGTCCGTCGGTCCGGGCCCACCGCGGCGAGCCCGGTGGCCCCGGCGGCCCCCGTGTCCACCTTGGCCCCCGTGGCCCCCGTGGCCGCGAGCGGGACCGGCGGCAGCGTCGCGACCGTGGGGTCGCGCGTGCCGTCGCCGTCGGGCGTGTCCGCGGTGTCGTCGGGATCGACGTCTGCGACGAGGCCGGCGCCGCCGGTGACCGGCGCGCGCGTCGTGCCGGTCGTGGTGCTCACGCTCGACACCGGCGAGGCGATGACCGTGGGCGGGCCCGGTGTGATCGGTCGCGCGCCCCGACCGACGCCGGGGGAGCGCTGCGACCACGTCGTCTCGATGGACGACCCTGAGCGTTCGCTGTCGCGGACGCACGCACACTTCGGTGTGGACGCCGACGGTTTCTGGGTGCGCGACGCCGGCTCCGGCAACGGCACGGTGGTGGTCCTGCCGTCGGGTCAGGCGCTCGTCGTCGGCGCGGACCGCCCGTCGCGGGTGCCGTCCGGTGCGACGGTGCGGATCGGCGACCGGTGGTTCGCGGTCGACGTCCCGCGCTGAGTCACCAGCCGTCGTCCTCCTGCGGCAGCTCGACGGGCGGTGCGGAGCTGCGGTCGCCCGCGGACATGCCGCCCGAACGCGTCGCCGCGGCCTCCTCCTCTTCCAGCTCGGGCGCGAGGTAGCCGAGCGCTCCGGCTCGCCGCTTCTTTCGGCTGCTGGAGCCGCCTCCGGCGCCGCCGCCGGTCGTCCCCGAGATCCCGGACGCGCCGCGCGCACCTACGCCGGCACCCGCACCGCCGACGGGTGCTCCCGGTGCGCCGAACCCGCCGACGAGCGTCCCGCCCCCGAGCGCACCGCTGACCGGCACGCCACCCACCGCGCCGGCGGAACCCGTCGAGAGTCCGCCGCGGGCCATCGCGCCGAGCGCCGCGCCCCCGGCGAGGACGCCGCCGACCCCGCCGATCGTGCCCGTCGAGCCACCGCTCCCGGGCGCGCCGGGATAGCCGGGGACTCCCGGCTGGACACCGGGGTTGCCGCCGATCGGACCGTCGACCGGCAGTCGACCGTCGCTCGGACCATCGCCGTGCGTGTCCTCCGGCGGGGTCCACGTGCCGGGCGGGTCCCACGGCGTGCCGGGGCCACCCGGGTCCGTCGGGTCCGTCGGGTCGACGGGGTTCGACGGCGGCCGACCCGGGTCCGTCGGGTCGCCGGGGTTCGACGGAGGCCCACCCGGGTCCGTCGGGTTCGGATCGTTCGGGACGGTCGGTGGGCCGTCGGAGTCCGGCGGGTTCACGACCGGGGGATCCGACGGGGGAACGTACGGCGGCAGGCCCGGACCCCCGTCGGGGAGCGGTGGCCGGGACGGAGTGGGAGCTCCGCCCCCGGAGCCGCCCGAACCGTCGGACCCGTCCTCGCGGTGCTCGCTCGCCGCGAGCCTGCTCATCTGGCCGGCGTACGTGTCCATCTCGGTGCTGAGCACGGACAGCGCGCGGCTCGCCGCGTCCTCCCGTTGCTGCGCGACCGCCGCCTCGATGTACGGCAGTCCCGCGCTCGCACCGTCCTCCACGTACCGGTTGCGCTGCGCGGGGGTGAGCGAGCCGCGGGGCAGCTCGTCGTACTTGTCCTGTGCCCGGGTCACGGCGTTCGCGGCGTTCTGCACGATCACCGACATCTGGGTGGCGATGTCGGCCTGGTCGACGAGGTCCTTCGACAGCTTGGCGATCCCCTCGTCGGCGGCGTCCGCAGCGGAGCCCTCCATCCCGAGCTCGCCCCACATCCGGCCGAGCGTGCTGGAGATCGACTCGAGTCGCTCCTTGAGCCGTCCGACGCGGTCGGCGTCGATCGTGGCGAGTGCGGGACGCGCGTCATGCGTCTCGGCGAGCTGGGCAGCGTTCTCGCGATCCATGATCATTCCCCTGCGTTCGGACGGGCGGGCGGGACGTCGAAGCCGGGCGGTCCCGGCGGTTCGTGCGGGGTGGGTGTCCCGGCAGTACCGGGCGGTGCGGCAGTACCGGGCGGTGCACCGGCGCCCGGCGGCGCGGGCGCACCGGAGCGTCGTCGGGACAGCACGATCGCGGCGACGACGGCCGCGACCAGCGCGAGGGCTCCCACGCCCGCGAGGACCAGCAGCCACGCCGGGACCGTGCTCGCGTCGCTCGGAGCGGCCGTGACGGGTGCCGCCGTCGAGGCGGCGGCGGTCGGCGACTCGGGCGGTGCGCTCGAGGGTTCGGCCGTGGCCGTGTCCGGCGTCGGGCTCGCGTCCGGGTCGGCTCCCATGACCTGCTCGTACGTCGGGAAGCTGTTCGGGTCCTGGTCGAGCAGCGGGTTGACGTCCGGGTAGGTCGTCGGGTCGTACTCGAGCATGTGGCGAGGGTTGACGACGCCTGCGCCGTAGCCGGGTGACTGCGACGGCTCGTGGTCCTCACCGTAGGTGTTGCGCACGAGTGACTGCAGGATCTGGTTCGAGGTCGCGTCGGGGTAGGCCGACCAGACGAGGGCGAGCGCCCCCGAGGTGTAGGCGGCCGCGTTCGACGAGCCGTTCATGAGCGAGTACGACGCGTAGTCGTCGTCGATCTGGCGGATCTGCTCACCCGGCGCCGCGACGTCGGCGGTGATGTTCGCGCCGTCCCAGAGCTTGCCGTCGGGGCCGACCGACTCGACGCCGACCGCCCCGTTGTAGCTCGACGGGTAGGCGACCTGCTTGAGCGAGTCCGACGACATCGCGCCGACGATGATCACTCCGGCGCGCAGCGCGCGGGCGATCGCGTCCGCATCGAAGGGGAAGTCCTGCACGAGCGAGACCGAGATGATGTCGGCCCCGTCCGCGACAGCCTGGTCGATCGCGGCAGAGAGCCAGACGAAGTCGTCGGCCGCGCCGGCCGGCGTCGCGCACCGCAGAGCGATGTCCTCCGCGCTCGGGTTGGTGAGCGCGGCGTAGAAGTTCACCCGCGCCTTCGGTGCGACGCCGAGCGTCCCGGGCTCGCCGTCGATACCGGCGCCCGTGCCGACCAGCAGCGAGACCATCCCCGTGCCGTGGGCGCCCGCGGGGCCGTGGTCGACGGCCGGCATCGGCTCGCCATCGACCCCGTCGCCGCAGTACGACGGTTCGTGAACGTGCACGTCCGCCCCCGCGAGATCGGGCACGTCGGGATTGAGCGCGGTGTCGATGACCGCGACCGTGATGCCCTCACCTTGCGTGCGCTCGTGGATCTTTGCCATGCCGCTCAGCTCGTAGTACCAGAGCCCGTCCATCGCGTCGGCGGCGAGCGCCGGCGTGAGGCCCGTCCCGGTGAGCAGGGTGGCGAGCGCGCACGCGAGGACCACCCGGCGGCCGCGCGGGCCGCCGGTCGCGGTCGTCCGTGGCGCGCGAGTCATCCGAACCAGGGTCATCCGAAGACTTGGCCGGGAGGCCCGGCCGGCGCGCCCGCCCCGTCGAGCTTGTCGACGAGGCTGTCGAACAGCTCGGCCGCGGCCTCGTCCTGGCTCAGCAGCGCGCGCTGCGAATCGGCGAGCGCCGTGCGCATCGTGTCGATGTGCTGCTGCACCTTGCCCAGCGTCGCGAGCAGCGCGTCGAGCTGGGAGACGTAGGCGCTACGGAACCGCTGGACGGACGGCTCGGCCGACCACACGTACGAGCCCTGCCGCCCCTGGACGGCCTCGATCTCGCTACGAACCGCATCCATCTCGTCGTACAGGTCGATGAGCCTGGAGATGCGGTCCGTGAGCAGATCGTGGTCGAGGCTGACCTGGTCGGCCGCCATCTCTCCCCCTGTCCCGGCACCGTCCTGCTGCGCCGTCATCCGTGCCTTACCTCCCCGCCGGCTCACGCTCGCCGGCCGCGGCCCTGCGGGACGGGTGCGAGACCGTGGCACCGCGAGAGTGCCACGGCCTCGCCACGGTCACCAGCGTGCGGCGTTGGAGCGCTCGGTCGCCTGGTAGTCGTCGCCCGACGTGGCGACCGCCTGGCCGACCTGGGCGAGCAGTGCCTTCATGTCGTTGATCGCCGACGTCCACTTGGCACGTGCCGCCTCGTAGGACGCCGACGCCTCGCCGGACCAGTTGGCCCGCAGCGGCTGCAGGGACTGGTCCATCTCGTCCAGGCGGGCCTGGATCTGGTTGGCTCCGGTCTGGATGTCGGCGGCGGCCGTGGCCAGACCGCCGAAGTTCACCTTGAGGTCGCTCATGGGACTCCCCCTCTCAGCCCAGGCGCCCGGACAGGCGCGTGAAGACGGACTGCTGCGCGTCGTCGCTCGCCGTGTAGGACGACTGCGACTGCAGCAGGTTCTGCTCGAACTCGTTCAGCGCCGACACGATCTTCGACGCGTCATCGCGCCACCGCACCATGAGCTGGTTGAAGGCGACTGCGCCCTGGCCCTGCCAGTGCGAGCCGATCCCGGCGAGCTTGCCCTCGAGCGAGCTGAGCTCGCCCTGGAGCTCACCGCGCGTGCGTGCGACGACGTCGGCGCCCTGCTTGAGCGCACCGTCGGCCGCGGAGACCTCTGCTGCCATGACACCTCCCCCGTGCCCGACCCCATCGGGCCGATGCCGGACGCACCCCGGACGGGGCACGTCAGCCCTTGCCACCGGCAACTCCCCGGCGATCTCGAACCGGTGGAACCATAACCGAATCGGACATCCCGGCGCCGCCCCAGCCGGGGGCGATCTGTGGACAAAGGGGGACGCGGCCGGCGCCGATCACCCGTTCGGGTGACACGAGGCGATGTGAGAGCGAACTCCACAGGCCTGCGGACGACGGTCGGCCGCGGATGCCCGTCGTCGTTATGCTGGCGGGCGACCGGGCCCCGCAGGGCACCGGACGTCGACCCGAGCGACCACGAGCAGAGGCAGGACGCCGCATGACCGAGTCGAGCGCGCCCGCCGGGCCCGTCGGCACGATCCTGCGCGTGACCGTCGCCGCGGGAACGCGGCGGATCGACCTCGGCGTGCCGGGCACCGTCGCCGTCGTCGACGTCGTGCCCGGCCTCGCCCGCGCGCTCGGACTGCTCGACACCGCCACCGTCTACGGCGGGTACCACCTCGTCACCGTCGACGGCGTCGTGCTCGACCCTGCCCGTAGCCTCACGGCGGAGGGGGTCCTCGACGGCTCGGTGCTCACGCTGGAGACCGGAGCGTCGCGGGCCGAGCCGCGCGTGTACGACGACGTCGTGGAGGCGGTCGCCGACGCGGTCGAGAACCGCTACCGGCCGTGGACGCCGCGCGACAGTGCGCTCGGTGCGGCCTGGGGCGCGGTGGCGCTGGTCGTGGCCGCCGCGCTGCTGCTGCTCGCGGCCGGCCCCACCGACCCGTTCCCGCCCGTGCTGGCCGCGGTCGGCGCGCTGCTCGTGCTGGTCTCGGGCGCCGTCGTCGCGCGCGTCGGACGGGAGCCGGCGGCCGGCCACGTCCTGGTGCTCGCGGCCGGCGTCCCCGCCGCGGTCGCCGGCCTGACCGCCGGGACCGCGGCTCCCGGCTGGGGCTGGCCCGCCGCCGCGGCCGGCGGCGCGCTCGTCCTCGCGGGCCTGCTCGCGATCCCCGCACTCGTCGAGCACCGCGAGCTCACGATCGCGCCCACCGGGCTCGGGTTCGCGCTCGCCGTCACGGGCCTGATCGTGGGGACGACCGACGCGCAGCCGTCGCAGGTGCTCGCGATCGTGGTGGCCGTGGTGCTCACCGCGAGCATCGGCGTGCCGTGGCTCGCGCTCGCGAGCACACCGCTGCGGGTGGTCTCGCCCCGGTCCGATGCGGAGATCCTGCTCGACCCGGCACCGATCGACGCCCAGGTCGTGCGGCGCCAGCTCGATAGCGGCATCCGGCTGCAGGTGGCGCTCCGGGTCGCCGTCGGGGTGCTCGCGCTCCTCGCGGCGCCCGAGGTCGTGGGCGCCGGAACGGCCGGCACGCTGCTGCTCGTCGTCGGGTTCGTCGGTCTGCTGCTCGCGACGCGGCAGTCCTACCCGCGCGCCGACGTGCTCCTCGTCGTCGCCGAGGGCATCGTCGGGCTCGCGCTGACGGTGCTCGTCGCGGCGGTCATCCACCCGGAGCGGCGCGGCACGCTCGTCGCGCTCGCGACGGTCGCGGCCGCGGTCCTCGTCGGGGTCGGGCTCGTCGCTCCGCGCCGCCGGATCGCCCTCACCCGCCTCGGCGACGTCCTCGAGATGCTCGCGCTCGCCTCGCTGCTTCCGCTCGGCGTCGTCGCCGCCGGACTGGTCTGAGCGGGCCCGGCACGAGCGATGGCGTCCAAGCGCGACCTCGTCGAGGCCCAGGCGTACAGCCGGCGTCGTCTCCTGACCGCGTTCTCGAGCGGCGCCCCGGGCGGTCAGGAGCTCGAACCGACCAAGCCGATGCGTGGCGTCGTCGCGGGCCTGCTGCTCACGGTCGTCGTGGTGCTCGGGTCGCTGGCCTGGGGGCTGCTGCAGCCGACGCTGCCCGACGGCTGGGACCAGGGCAAGCTCGTCGTGACGGACAACGGCGCACGGTACGTCGCGATCGACGGCGTGCTGCACCCGGTGCGGAACGCGACGAGCGCGTACCTCGCGGTGCCGTCGAGCACGTTCGCCGTGATCCAGGTCGACGCCGACGACATCGCCGACGCACCCCGCGGGCCCGAGATCGGGATCGTCGACGCACCCGATGCCCCACCCGCGCGTGCTGCGCTGGTCGGTACCGGGTGGACGGCGTGCGTGGCCGAGGACGGCGTGTCGACCTCCGTGGGGATCGACGTCGGCGCGGTGCCGGCCTCGTCGGCGCTCGTGCGCGTCGACGACGCGACCTACCTCGTCGTCGACGGGCTGCGGCACCTGGTCGACCCGGAGCAGGAGACCGCGGTGCTGCGCGCGCTCGGGCTGGACACCACGACGCCGGTCGAGACGACCGCGGCGTGGCTCAACCTGCTGCCCGCGGGCTCCGACCTGACACCCCTGACCGTGGACGGAGCCGGCGAACGGGTCGACGCGCCCGACGAGCTCGGCGACGTGCGCATCGGGACCGTCGTGCGCCAGTCCGGCGTCGGGCAGGGCGAGCGGACCTTCGTCGTGGTCGAGGACGGTCTCGCGCCGCTGAGCGAGTTCGCGCTCGGCCTCTACGAGCTGGGCTCGGGCCAGGACGCGACCGAGATCGACGTCACGGCGGCACAGATCGCGGGCCTGCCCAACGCAGGCCGACCGGTCGGCCCGGCCGACTGGCCCACCGAACCCGTCGAGCCGCTCCCCGCGGACCTCGTGCCGTGCGTGCTCCTGACGTCGGGCGGCGCACGGACCGGCACAGCCTCCGGCACGGAGACCGACGCGACGACCGACGCGACGACCGACGCGACGACCGACGCGACGACCGACGCGACGGTGCAGCTGGTCGCCGTACCAGCGCCCACGGACACGAGCCCGGGTGCCGGCATCCACGTCGCGCCCGGCGCGGGAGCTCTCGTGGTGGCGCGCACCACGACGGGTGGGGCCGGCGTGCACGGTCTGGTCGACGAGACCGGCCGGTTGTTCGCGCTGCCGACCGCCGACGACGAGACGCTCGCGCGCCTGGGCTACGTGCCCGCCGACGTGCGCGCGGTGCCGCCCGCGTGGACGGCGCTGTTCCCGGCCGGCCCGGACCTGACGACCGAGGCCGCGCTGGACCTGGGGACGTCGTGAGCCGCGTCGGGCGCGCGGTCGCCGGCGCGCTGGCCACGGTGTGCGGTGTGACGTTGCTGGTCACCCCGGCGATCGCACCGGGTGCCCGGGCCGCCGACGCGGTCGCGTGCAGCGACGGCCCCGCGACCCTGACCCTCGAGCGCCCGCCCGCACTCGCGCAGCTCTCGGCGGCGCAGGCGTGGCAGGTCGCCACGGGCGCGCGCGTCGTCGTCGCGGTCGTCGACTCGGGCGTGGACGCCACCTCGCCCCACCTCACGGACGCGGTGCTGCCCGGCGTCGACCTGGTGGGCCTGGACGCCGACACCACGGGCCAGGCCGACGCGCTCGGTCACGGCACGGCGCTCGCCGGGGCGATCGCCGCGCGCAAGATCCGCGGCTCGGGCGTCGTCGGGCTCGCGCGTGACGCGAAGGTGCTGCCCGTACGGGTCTTCTACGACGAGGGGGACCGCGCGAAGGACGAGGGCGTCGCACCCACGCCGGCGCGGATCGCCGAGGGCATCCGCTGGGCGGTCGACCACGGCGCGCAGGTGGTCAACGTCTCGATGTCGACGCTCGAGGACTCGGCGAACCTGCGCGGCGCGGTCGAGCACGCGGCGCAGGAAGGTGTGCTCGTCGTCGCGAGCGCGGGCAACCGCGAGACGGCCGACGACAAGGGCGACGGCCCGCGCTACCCCGCGGCCTACCCCGGCGTGCTCGGCGTCGCCGCGGTCGACCGTGACCTCGCCCCCACCGACGCGTCGATACGCGGCCCGCAGGTGGACGTCGCCGCGCCGGGGCAGGACGTCGTGTCCGCCTACCCGGGCGGCGGCGACTGCGTGCTCGCGAGCGACACGCCCTCGTCGAGCTTCGCGACCGCGTACGTGAGCGCGGCTGCCGCGCTGCTCGCCGAGCGCTACCCCGACGAGGACCCGCAGCAGTGGACGTACCGGCTCGAGGCGACGGCGGCGCGTCCGGGTGCGGACACGCGCGACGACTCGATCGGCTGGGGCGTCATCCGCCCGGACGCGGCGCTCGCGTTCGTCGACGACGGCACCGCACCGGGTCCGACGAGCCCGACCCACCCGCGGGCCGACACCGCGCCGGTCGACCTGGGCTCGGTCGCGGTCGTCGAGGACGTCGACCCGTTGGCCGGCGCGAGCTCGTCCTCGGCGTGGTGGCTGCTCGTCGCGGCCGCGGCGGTGACGTCGTGCTCGCTCGCGTGGCGGCTCGTGCGCCCGGCACGAGCGCGTGCACGGGCAGGGGCGCGCGGACCGGTGCCGCGATGAGCGCCGTGCTGCCCGGCCTGCGGTTCGGGGTGGCGTCGGCTGCGGGGCCACGCGAGACCAACGAGGACGCGACGCTCGCGCAGGACGACGTCTTCCTCGTCGCCGACGGCATGGGCGGCCACGACGCGGGCGAGGTCGCGAGCGCGACCGCGGTGGATGCGCTGCGCGCGCTCGCGGACGACGCGACGGCCGCGGCGCAGGCCGGCGCACCGTCGGGTGTGTCCGAGCAGGACGTGCGGGCGGCCGTCGCGGCGGCGCACGACAGCGTCCGCGCGCTCGCGGACAGCGGTCATCGCCGGCCGGGCACGACGCTCGCCGGCGTCGTCGTGACGCGGCGTGCGGGTGCGCCGTGCTGGCTCGTCGTGAACGTGGGTGACTCGCGCACGTACCGGATGGCGGGCGCGGTCCTCGAGCAGGTCTCGCGCGACCACTCCGAGGTCGCCGAGCTCGTCGCGGACGGGCTGCTGCCGCCCGACGAGGCCGCGCGCCACCCGTGGCGGCACGTCGTGACCCGCGTCCTGGGCGGGGGAGCCTCCAGCGTCGAACCCGACGTGTTCCTGCTGCCCGTGAGCCCGGGCGACCGGATGCTCGTCTGCTCGGACGGCCTGACCGACGCGCTGCCCGACGCGCGCGTCGAGGCCGAGCTGAAGGCGCTGGACGACCCGCAGGCGGCCGCGGACCGACTGGTCGCCGCGGCGCTCGCGGCGGGCGCGCGGGACAACGTCACGGTGATCGTCGTGGACGCGCCGGCCCACCTGCCCGGCTGAGCGGCGTCACCCCGCGCGGGCCGCCAGGACCTGCGCGCGCCCGGTGCGCCACCCGTCGACCGCGAGCGCGACGAGCGCGACCCACACGAGCGCAAACCCCCACCAGCGCGCGGGCGGCATGTGCTCGTCGAGCAGGAGCACGCCGATGACGAAGTGCATCGTCGGGGTGATGTACTGCAGCAGCCCGACCACCGTGAGCGGCAGCCGCCGCGCGGCGTCGTTGAACAGCAGCAGCGGCACCGTCGTCACCACGCCGGTGAACGCGAGCAGCGCGGCATGCCCCACCCCGTTCCCGACGAACGTGCCTCGACCCGAGGCGCCCAGCCACGCCAGGTACGCCAGCGCGACCGGCGCGAGCACGAGCGTCTCGGCCGCGAAGCCGGGCATCGCCCCGACGGTGCGACCGACGCGGTTCTTGATGAGGCCGTACAGCCCGAACGAGACGGCGAGCGTCAGCGCGATCCACGGCACACGGCCGTAGCCGACCGTGAGCACCATGACGGCCGCTGCGCCGCAGCCGAGCGCGACCCACTGCACGGTCCGCACGCGCTCGTGCAGCACGAGCACCGCGAGCGCGACGGTCACCAGCGGATTGACGAAGTACCCCAGCGACGCGTCGACGACGTGCCCCGACTGCACGCCGAACACGAACACGAGCCAGTTCGTCGCGAGCAGCACCGCGGCGAGGGCCAGCAGTCCCAGCGTTCGGCGGTCGCGCAGCACGACGACGAACGCGCGCCACGAGCGCGTCACGACGAGCAGGAGGCAGCAGAACAGCAGCGACCAGACCGCGCGGTGCGCGACGACCTCGTCGGCGGTCGCGGGCGCGAGCACGGTGAAGTAGAGGGGCAGCAACCCCCACAGCACGTACGCGCCGATCCCCGCGGTCAGGCCGCGTCGGTCGGGGGCGTCGCTCACCTGCGCACCCTAGACCGCGCGCGGCGCCACCTGTTGACGACGGGCCCCGACGCCCCTACTGTCCGTTTGCAGCAACTTTCATCGCTCTTGCGATGGAGTTGCAGACCACGGGGACGCGCCCGGACGCCCGGCGTCCGGTACCTCCTCCTCGCCCGCTCGTCGGGCGCGGCGCCCCCGAAGCCGGCCCCGGCCGGTGCGGCCGTCGCGACGGTGCGGCGGTCAGGCCTGGTCGACGACGACGTCGGCCCGACAGGAGGAGTGAACCGTGCGCACCACCCCGCAGCCCCCACCCACGAGCGGCACGCGCCGGCGCGGCGCGCTCGCCGCGATGCTCGGGGCGACGCTCGCGCTCGGCGCGGGCCTCGCCGCCGCGTCGCTCGGCCACGCCGCACCCGCCGCAGCGGCCCCGTCGGGCGACCGCAACGTCGGCGTCAACCTGTTCCAGTGGACGTGGACCTCGATCGCCAGCGAGTGCACCGACCACCTCGGCCCCGACGGTTACGCCTGGGTGCAGACCTCCCCGCCGCAGGAGCACCCCGTGCTCGCCGGCCAGTGGTGGACCTCGTACCAGCCCGTCAGCTACAAGATCGAGTCGAAGCTGGGCACGCGCGCGCAGTACAAGGCCATGATCGACACCTGTCGCGCGGCGGGCGTGCAGGTCATCGCGGACGTCGTCATCAACCACATGTCGGGCCAGACGGGCGGGACCGGCTGGGCGGGCACCGTGTTCTCCACGGAGACCTACCCGGGTCCGGCCGGCGGCTACGGTCCGCAGGACTTCCACTCGTGCCGCACCGACATCAGCAACTACGGCGACCGCGACCAGGTGCAGAACTGTCGGCTCGTCGGGCTGCAGGACCTCAACACGGGCAGCGAGTACGTCCGCCAGGAGATCGCGGACTACCTCAACGACCTGATCTCGCTGGGCGTGCGCGGGTTCCGTGTCGACGCCGCCAAGCACATCTCGGCCACAGACCTGGCCGCGATCAAGGCGAAGGTCTCCGACCAGAGCGTCTACATCGTGCAGGAGGTCATCGGCGCCTCGGGTGAGCCCGTGCAGCCGAGCGAGTACCTGGGCATCGGCGACTCGCACGAGTTCAACTACGCGCGCAACCTCAAGAGCGTCTTCAACGGCGGCAACCTCACGTCGTTGCAGGGCCTGTCCGGCGCGTCGTGGCTGCTGCCCTCGGACAAGGCGGGCGTGTTCGTCGACAACCACGACACCGAGCGCAACGGCGAGACGCTGAACTACAAGTACGGCTCGACCTACCGGCTCGCCAACGTGTTCATGCTCGCCTACCCGTACGGCTGGCCGACGGTCTACTCCGGCTACGAGTTCTCCGACAACAACGCCGGCGCACCCCAGCAGTCGAACGGCAAGGTGAACGACGCGGTCTGCGCCTCGGGCGCGTTCACGTGCGCGCACCGGTGGAACGAGACCGCGCACATGGTCGGGTTCCGCAACGCGGTGGCAGGCACGTCCGTGACCTCCTGGTGGGACAACGGCTACGACCAGATCGCCTTCGCCCGCGGGGACAAGGGGTACGTCGCGATCAACCGGACGGGCAACGCCCTCACGCGCACGTTCACGACGAAGCTGCCCGCGGGTCAGTACTGCGACGTGATCGGCGGCTCCGCCGGGTCGTCGTGCACGGGGACGACCGTGACGGTCGACGGCTCGGGCAACGCGACGTTCACCGTCCCGGCCAACGGCGCGGTCGCGCTGCACGTCGGGGCGCGACCGGGCACGACGAGCTCGCCGAGCCCGTCCACGTCGACCCCGACCGGCCAGGACCTGACCGTCTACTACGCGACCACGAAGGGCTGGTCGGCGTACCGGATCCACTACCGCGTCGGCACCGGCGCGTGGACGACCGTCCCGGGCGAGCTCATGTCGGCCGCGTGCACCGGCTGGGTGCAGCGCACCGTCGACAGCAACGGCGCGACGGTGACCGCGGCGTTCACCGACGGCAACGGCAGCTGGGACAACAACGGCTCGCGTGACTACACGTTGTCCGGGTCCGTCGCGGCGGTCTCCGGCGGCGTGGTCACGACGAGCGACCCGTGCGGCACGACGAGCACGCCCACGACGAGCCCCAGCGCCACGCCCTCGCCGACGAGCAGCCCGACCGCGAGCACGGCGGCCGTCTCGTTCGGCGTCACGGCGACGACGTCGTGGGGACAGAACCTGTTCGTCGTCGGCGACGCCGCGGCGCTCGGCGGCTGGGACACCTCGAAGGCCGTCGCGCTCTCGTCGGCGACCTACCCGGTGTGGCGCGCGTCGGTGACGCTGCCCGCGGGCACGGCCGTGCAGTACAAGTACGTCCGCAAGGACGCGAGCGGCGCCGTGACGTGGGAGAGCGGGTCCAACCGCACGGTGACCGTGCCCGCGACGGGCACCCTCACGCTCACCGACACGTGGCGCGGGTGACGCCCCGGGTGCGGTGATCGACCGGCCGGGTCCGCCACCTCCGCGGCGGCCCGGTCCCGGGGCGGGGTGGCGTCGGCGCGTGGAGGTGCCGACGCCACCCCGTTCGTGTGCCCGCATGCTGGCCACGGTGTCCGCATGCTGGCCACGGTGTCCGAGGCGTGGGCGTGGGGCCCCTAAACTGGCGCCAGCACCGCCCTGCCCGCCGTGACTGCCCCTGACTGCCTGCGTGACCGCCGCTGCGAGGGGCGCCGCAGCACGAGGGGCCGGCAGGGCCCTGGTCCCGATCGGAAGGTCTGCCCCGTGAGCACCCCGACCCTGCGCGTCGCCGTCGTCGGCGCCGGCCCTGCCGGTATCTACGCGTCCGACATCCTGGCCAAGACCGGGCTGGACGTCAGCATCGACCTGTACGAGCGCCTGCCCGCGCCGTTCGGCCTCGTGCGCTACGGCGTCGCGCCGGACCACCCGCGCATCAAGCAGATCATCGTCGCGCTGCACAAGGTGCTCGAGCGCGGCGACATCCGCCTGCTCGCCAACGTGGACTACGGCACGGACCTCAAGCTCGACGACCTGCGCCAGTTCTACGACGCCGTCATCTTCTCGACGGGCTCGATCCGCGACGCCGCGCTGCCGATCCCGGGCGTGGACCTCGAGGGCTCCTACGGCGCCGCGGACTTCGTCTCCTGGTACGACGGTCACCCGGACGTGCCGCGCACCTGGCCGCTCGACGACACCCAGGTCGCCGTGATCGGTGCGGGCAACGTGGCGCTCGACGTCGCGCGCATCCTCGCCAAGCACGCCGACGACCTGCTGCCCACCGAGGTGCCGGGCAACGTCTACGACATCCTCAAGGCGAGCCCGGTCACCGACGTGCACGTGTTCGCGCGTCGCGGGCCCGCGCAGGTGAAGTTCTCGCCGCTCGAGCTGCGCGAGCTGGGCCACGTCCCGGACGTCGACGTGGTCGTCTACCCCGAGGACTTCGAGTTCGACGAGGGCTCGATGTCGGCGATCCACTCGTCGAACCAGACCAAGCAGGTCGTCAAGACCCTCACGGACTGGACGCTCAAGGAGCCCGAGGAGTTCACCGCGTCGCGCCGGATCCACCTGCACTTCCTGCACAAGCCCTCCGAGATCCTCGGCGAGGACGGCAAGGTCGTCGCGATCCGCACGGAGCGCACCGCGCTCAACGGCGACGGCAACTCGACCGGCACGGGTCAGTTCCACGACTGGCCCGTCCAGGCCGTCTACCGCGCGGTCGGGTACTTCGGCTCGCCGCTCGTGGACATCCCGTTCGACGACGTCGCGGGTGTGATCCCCAACCGCGAGGGTCGCGTCATCGACGTCGACGGCGAGCCCCTGCCCGGCGTGTACGCGACCGGCTGGATCAAGCGCGGCCCGGTCGGCCTCATCGGCCACACCAAGTCCGACGCGTCCGAGACGATCCGCCACCTCGGCGAGGACGTCGCGGCCGGCGGCGACGCGTTCTACACGGCCGTCGACCGCGAGCCCGACGCCGTCACGGACTTCCTCGCGTCGCGCGGCGTCGACGTCATCCAGTGGACCGGCTGGGAGCTGCTCGACGCGTACGAGCGCGAGCTCGGCTCCGCGCAGGGTCGCGAGCGCGTCAAGGTCGTCCCGCGCGAGGAGATGGTCGACGTGTCTCTGGGGCGCAGCTCGACGCGCTGAGGCAGGAACGGGCCCTTCTCGTCGTACGTTGTGCCGGGAAGACCCGAACCACGCACGACGAGGACGGACATGACGCACCACCACTTCAACGGGCTCAAGACCGCGCTGCTGTTCGGCGTGATGTGGGCCGTCCTGCTCCTGATGGGCTGGCTGCTCGGGGGCGGCACGCCCAAGTTCCTGTGGTTCTTCACGGTGCTCGGCGTCGTCATGACGTTCGTCGGGTTCTGGAACTCGGACAAGATCGCGATCAAGACGATGAAGGCCGTGCCCGTCACCGAGGCGCAGCAGCCCGCGATGTACCGCATCGTGCGGGAGCTCTCGACGAAGGCGCGTCAGCCGATGCCTCGCCTGTACGTCTCCCCCACGCAGGCGCCCAACGCGTTCGCGACCGGCCGCAACCCCCGCAACGCTGCCGTGTGCTGCACCGCGGGCATCCTCACGCTGCTCGACGAGCGCGAGCTGCGCGGCGTGCTCGGCCACGAGCTCCAGCACGTCTACAACCGCGACATCCTCACGTCGTCGGTGGCCGCCGCGGTCGCCGGCGTGATCACGTCGCTCGCCCAGATGGCGTTCTGGTTCGGCGGCGACCGTCGGGACAACAGCAACCCGCTCGCGGGTCTGCTGCTCCTGCTCCTGGCGCCGCTGGCCGCGACGATGATCCAGCTCGCGATCAGCCGCACGCGCGAGTACGACGCCGACGAGGACGGCGCGTCGCTCACGGGCGACCCGTTGGCCCTGGCGTCAGCGCTGCGCAAGCTCGAGTCGGGGACCCGGGCGCGTCCGCTACCCAAGGACCAGAAGCTCGAGAACGTCTCGCACCTCATGATCGCGAACCCGTTCAACGCGGCGGGCGCGGCACGGCTGTTCTCGACCCACCCGCCGATGGCGGACCGCATCGCGCGGCTCGAGGCCCAGGCCGGCACCCAGGACGGCATCACGCGCTACTGATCGGCGTCGGCCGCCGGGGATGCCGTGCGCCGGGGGGCGCTGGTTAGGATCGGGGAACTGCGGTGAGGCTGCCGCGTACTCGGAGGTCGCCCATGCCCCGGACCCGGCTGTGGACCACGTTCGTCGGAATGGCCGCGCTGGTCGCGCTCGCCGTCGCCGCACCCGTCGCGGCCGCCGACCCGCCCGCGGACCCGTTCCCGGTGGACGAGCCGCTGGCCACGGGCTTCGCGAGCGACTCGTGGGTGCTGCCCGGCGGTGCGACCAACGTCGCGGCGTTCGTCGACGGTGCGCTGCGCCTGACGCCGGCCACCAACTTCGTCCAGGGTGACGCGACGCTCGCGCAGGGCTTCGACTCGGACGTCGCGTTCGACGTCGACTTCGACCTCGGTGCGTGGGGCGGCGGCAACCCGGGCGACGCGATGACGTTCTTCCTGCAGGACGCCGCCGTCGCGCCGAACCTGGGCATCAACGGCGGCGCGGCGGGCTACGCCGGCAAGCAGGGCGGCTACGTCGCGGTCGGGTTCGACAACGCCGGCAACTTCGCGACCGACTCCGGGTCGTGGGGGCCGTTCAACGCGAGCCTTGCGAACTCGGTGGTGCTGCGCGGCGCCGCAGGCGCGACCGGTCCGATGCAGTGGCCCGTGCTCGCGCGCGTGCCCGCGACGATCCAGACCACCGAGACCACCCCGCGCCACGTCCACCTCGAGGTGCGCCCCGCGCCGAACAGCTCGATCACGCTGACCGTCGTGCTCGACGGCGTGACCGTGTTCGACGAGGTCGACGTGCGGACCGTGGAACCCGCCGCCGACCCCGGCGCGACCCCGCCGGTCCCCGTGCGCGGCCAGCCTGCGCGGCCGGCCCGCTTCATGCTCGGCTTCTCGGCGTCCACCGGCGGCGCGCAGAACAACTACGAGGTCTCGAACCTCGAGGCCACCGCCGCGGCGGACGTCGCGATCACGACCGACGGCCCCGCGGTCGTCGAGCCGGGCACGAGCGCCACGTGGACCGTGACGGCGACGAACGACGACACCAACCCGGTGACCGGCGCGACCGTCGACCTGGGCCTGCCCGCCGGCGTCACGGACGTCTCGTGGACCTGCACGGCTGTGGGTGCCTCGTCGTGCCCCGCCTCGGGTTCCGACGAGGAGCTGCTCGTCGACCTGGTGCGGTCAGGTCAGGTCGTGATCGAGGTGACCGCCACCGTCCCGGACGCGCTCGCGGGCAGCACCCTGACGCAGACCGCGAGCATCACCGCACCCGCGGACCGCACCGAGACCGCGCTCGCCGACAACACGGCGACGTGGACGACGACCGTGCTCGACTTCCCGGACCTGGCCGTGACCCTGACGCCGGACTCGGCCGCCGTGGTCTACGGCGGCACGGCGTCCTGGACGGTCGACGTCGAGAGCCTCGGCCTGGGCGACGCACCGGGCAACCGCGTGGTCGTCGTGCTGCCGCCCGTCGTCGACCCCGCGACGGTCGACGTGCCCGGCTGTGTCGTCGCCGGTTCGACCCTGACGTGCGACCTCGGCCTGATGACGTCGGGCGAGTCGCAGGGCTTCTCCGTGTCCGGTGCGGTGACGGGCGACCTCGACGCGTGCATCGCGCAGGACCTGCGCACGACGGCGACCGTCTCGGGCGCGCGGCGCGAGCTGGTCACGGCGAACAACTCCGACGAGTCCACCGGGACCTGCTCGGTGCCGGTCGACCTGTCGATCACGAAGACCGGCCCGGCCGGGGCCGTCGTCGGCGACGACGTGACCTTCACGATCGAGGTGACCAACGCCGCAGACGTTCCCGCCCCGGCCACCCGCGTCACCGACGTCCTGCCGGACGGCCTCGCGGACGCCTCCTGGACCTGCGAGAACCCGGACGGGGTGCCGTGCGAACAACCCGCGGGCGACGGTGACGTCGACACGTCGGTCGACCTGCCCGCCGGCGGCACCGCGACGATCGTCGTGACCGGCGTCGCCGACGCGGCCGGCGAGCTCGCCAACACCGCGACCGTCACCCCGTGCGCGGTCTGCGACGACGAGAGCACGTCGGACGACACCGCGAGCGCGGTCGTCGTCGTCGAACCGACCCCGACGCCGACCCCGTCGCCCACGGTGACCCCGACGCCGACACCCACGTCGACCCCGACCTCGGGCCCGGCGCCGACACCCACGCCGACGTCGGCGCCGGACGACCCGGACCTGGCGGTCACCGGTGCGGCCGGCGCGCCGGGACTCGCCGCACTGACCGCCGTCCTGCTCACCGCTGGCGCAGCCCTGCTCCTGATCCGCCGCCGCCCGACCCGCTGATCCCCACCGTCCACGGACACCCCCACCGTCCACGGACACCCCCACCGCCCACGGA
>NZ_BJWG01000018.1 GCF_007990245.1 Cellulomonas composti
CAGATCTTCTCGCTTCCTCCGAGCCAGACTCGGAATCAGCGTGTCCACCTCACGGGGTCAAGACCCGTCGTTGACAGCTCACAGACCCCAGCCGCGCAGTGGGCCGGGAGCCGCTCTGTCCCACTTGTGTCCACAAGTCGTCGGCGATGATGAGAACCGCAAGGCGCCCGAGCCGTGCCGCTGGCCGGCGCGGCGGGTCGCCTACGCATCTGTTCGACTCGACTGGGACCGGCGATGGTTCTCGGCAGGACTGACCGCCCCTTACTCGGCCCAGGCGACTTGGAGCCTCTGGAGTCCTCTCGCGGTGCGGAGTAGCGCGTCGCCTTGTCCAGCCAGAGCCTCAGCCCCGCCCTCGTCGAGAATGATCCTGCTGTCGGTAGCGGTCTTCACGCGCAGCGCGAGCTGCGCGGGCAGATTCGATCGGATCGTGGTCGAGATGACGTCGGCGCTGGGCCTCTGAGTCGCGGCGATGACGTGAATCCCTGCTGCTCGGGCCTTCTGAGTCAGCCGTCGCAGCAGTGCTTCGATCCGAGCCTTGTCGTCGGGGTCGCTGGTGAGGTCGGCGTACTCGTCCAAGACGATCACGACCCACGGCTTTCGCTCCTGTACCGCAACCGCCTGGTTGTACTGGACAAGGTTGCGGGCGCGCAGCGGTCGCATGAGCTCGTATCTGCGCTGCATTTCCGTGACAGCGTCCTCAAGGATCTCCAGCGCATCTGCCGCGTCGCCTCCGATGAGGCCATCCGTGTGGGGGTCGTCTTCGAAGTCGAGCAGCTCGGTGCCCTTCGGATCGACGAGGCGAAGGCGCAGCGACTCGGCTGGGTACCGAGTCAAGCCGTGGAGGATGGTTTCCAGGGCGACTGACTTTCCGCTGCCGGTCGTGCCGGCCACCAACAAGTGCGGCGAGTCCGGGGACGAGAAGTCCAGTTGGACGGGCTGCCCTGCAATGTCGGCGCCTATCGGGACGATGAGGCGACCGTCGTCCGGTGGGCAGATTTCCCACAGGTCACGCGCCAGCACCGGGTAACGCTCTTCTGGCGTCTTTGGTACTTCGAAGACGATCGTCCCTCGGTCGAGTGAGGTCCGGATCTGCTGACCGGCGGGCAGCCGGAGAGCGAGCGCGATCTCGTTTACCCGATTGACCACCCGGTCGACAGTTACCCCGGTCTTCGGGGCAACGCGCAGGACGTAGAAGCCCGGCCCCTCGAGCCACTGCTCGGTGTTGGCCGGTACGACCGGGACGTTGTGCTCGCGGAGCACCTCAAGCACACGCTCATAGCGGACCTTGAGTTCTGCTTCACCGAGTCCGGCGCTCACGGTCGGCGGTTCGAGGGCCTTCGGCGCGGCGTGAAGCGGCGCGCTCTCTCGGTCCACTCTGGTCGGTCTGGCGAGGGTGTCAGGTCCGGCCTTCGCTGGGGCACTGAGAGCGGTCGATCGGGCTGCGTCGGGCGTCCCGGTTACGTTCTCCGAGGGATCGATGCCGGCAACGAGGTCACCGATCACAGTTTGCAGTTCGGGCTGGTTCAACCTGATGAGCGTGTGAGCTCCGAGCACAGATGGTGCGGGTGCTTTGTCGGTATTGGCTGCCGCAACCGCCACGGCGACGCCCTGAACTGAATCGAGCGCGACCTGGCCGGTGCGGAGTGCTCCGAAGATCCGTGCCTCCGGTGACTCGCCACTGAGGTCGAGGCACCGGCGCGCGGGAAGCTCGGCGCCGGTCTGGCGGATCGCGCTTGTCTGCTCGACCGCGGCGGCGAGCTCCTGTAGCCAGAACTCTCTGTCGTCTGGCGAAGCGTCGCCCGATCGGAATGCGGCCTGGCACAGTTCCGTCGTGCGGTCGAGTTGCTGTTCAGCCGCGCCCAGGTCGAACGTCTGCCGGAACTTCGACTCGACCACCAGGATCTCCAGCCGCACCTCGTCATCCTCGTCGAGTGTCAACAAGAAGCGACCGAGATCGGCGCGCGTACGTTGGCTGCGCCCGAACCAACTCTGTTGCTCGTCGAAGCTGATCCAGATCTCCAGCCCCGGGCGGTCAGTACGCACCGGCATCTGCTGGGCGACAGCGAACCTGCTGGCCACCAATCCGACAATCTCGTTTGCTGCTCGGCCGAGCCCGAGGGCGCGCAGTACGGCTCCGGGCACCACGTTGCGTCCGACTTCGTAGATCCGTTGAGCCGTCGCTCCGGCGGAGAGGCTGTCGGCGACGCCGATCTCTTGTAGCTTTCGGATGAGTCGCTGGACAACGAAGCGTCGCCCGGTCGCTGAGCTCACGATGAGTGTGTAAGCCTCGCTCTTGCCCACTCCTGGGCGCACGAGGATGACGTCTGGCTTGTCGTCGAGTGCATCGATCTGGTCCCGACCAATGAAGGCGTCGAGAGTCACAACCCAGTGGGCGACGTCGTGCAGCTCGCGGAACAGCTTCTGATGGCGGTCGAATCTGACCTGCATCTCGAAGTAGTCCGTGTTCGCAGTCGCCTGCGGTGCGACAGCTGAGTGAGCGTCCTGTCGAACGCACAGCGTCGACCAGGTCTCGAGCAACGGATCGCGTTGACCAGGCAACATCGCTCGAACGACGTTCTGGCTGGTCTCCTCGATGTCGTGGGTCGAGCGATGCAGCCACGGATCGTAGGAGCCAGAGATGCCCGCCGCCGCGTCGCGCGTCTTCTGATTCAGCGTGGTCCGCGTCCCGAAGAGAGCGGGCGCGAGGGCGAGGTCGACGCGGTCCTTGAATGGCTCCAGGTTGGGCTCGGTGTCCGGCACCCAGTCTCGGAGCACGAGCTGAACGTCGGGCAGGAGGCGCTCGTCGCCGACTTCGTCGTCTGCGAACTCTGCGTCGAATGCACGAATGATGTCGTGGTGCCCGGCGGGGTCCGTCAGGACCAGGAGCTCGAACCGGATCCGAGGGAGTCGGGTTCTGATCCTTCGGGCTAGCCGGAGCGGCAGTCGAGGCGTCCCGTCCCGGTCGAGCAGAAGCAGGGAGAGCCCGTCCAACTTGTGCGGATAGGTGTCGACATATGAAGCGATGACTTTGACGAGTTCCTCGACTGCTGCGTCATCGACGGCCGCGAGCCAGTCCCGTGACTCCCGTCCGTTCTGACGAAGCGGTACGTACTCCTCGTGTCCTCCCGACTCACGAACGGCGATCGCAACGGTCTCGTCGGGTCCTACGATCAGCGGAGGCGTCCGATGAGGCGAAACACGCTGCAGCCACTCGAAGAAGAGTTCGTTGTTTTCCTGGTTCAGGTCCAGGCCGGTCGTGAGGCACTGGACGAGCAACTTGGACATTCGACGCAGGTGCCGAGCCAGCCAACGCAGACGCAGTGGATGCGTGGCGAGCATGACGAGACGACTCTGGGCCAGTCGAACGACGTCGGTGAGGACGACAGCCTCGAGGTCTTGATCTGGCGCGTTTGCCGGCACAAGCGTCTGCCGGGCTCCGTTGAGGATCGGCTCCCATTCGGCGAGGTACTGGTCCAGCGAGTCCGCGTTGATTCCAGCGCTCCAGCTTCCGAGGTGCGCCGCTCGGAGTTCCGCGATACGGGCCGAGACAGGGCCCGAGTGTGAGGCCCGACTTGTGCGTTCCCACTCGCGAGGATCGTTCAGGCCTTCGAAGAATGCCTCGAGATCGCAGTCGAACTGTTCACCCGGCGTCACCGAGTAGCCAACGACCAGGGCAGCGAAGGCAGTGAGGCCCATCGTCGCCAACGGGTCCCAACGGAACCGCCGGACCCCGACGTCCGAGATGGACACCACGAGGCGGAGCGGGGCCCACGCCACAGACGAGTCGAACTCGCTGTCGTCGGTGAGCTCGGGAGGCGTGCCGGCGTCGAGGAGCGAGTCGTCGATCCGGAGCGTCAGACGCCCCTCCTCCGCGCCCTCCCGCACACCGACGAGCGTCGGCCCATAGAGGAACGCGAAGAGCCATCTGGACCACTCCCCGACGTCGTCCGGCCCCTCGAAACGAAGGTCGGCCACGGCGTCGGAACCGTCGTCGAGAACACTCAGCGCATGGAGAAGTGCCCGAAGCGGGTCGGGCTCGATCTGAGAGTCGGGGAAGGCGACCTTCTCGACTCGCCTACGAAGTGCCGAGGGCAGGGTCTCGATCAGTGGACGCATCGCCTCGGGTGGTTCGGCACGCAGGAATTGCTCAGCAGCCCGCTGCTCACTGTGATCGAGGCCGGCCTCCACGTCGAGCTCGTCGAACTCGGGAAGGCGGTGTTCGGCTTGGGCGACGATCGATGCCCTGACCTGCTGTCCCAAACCTGCACGCTCTGCGCGCCGTTCGAACAGCTCGAGCCACAGGCTCAGGTCGATCCCGGCTCGTGCGGCCGCCCCACCGCCTCGGACCACTTCGCGCATTCGCTCCCGGACCTGAGGGTCGGAGAGCTCGAACCTCTCGAGCGAAGAGGTTGACAGTTCGGCGCCGTCAATGCGCTGGAGCAAGTCGTCGTCAGATATGGCCGACCCGCTGGGCTGGTTTCCTCGGCTGACATTGACGTTCCTCGCCAACCGAGACCGCGCTGCAGCATCGCTCGCGAAGAGGTCCGCGTCGGGGAACAGATCGAGCTCTGGAAGGCTCTCTGCTGCAGCGCGTTCCACCACGTCAGGTGTACGGAGCGGTGCCTCTTGGATCCGAAGGCACGCGGCAATGACATACGCCGTCCAGCGTCGCAGCGAGAGCCGGCCGCCCGCGCCGATCGTTTCCCTCACGGCGCTCAGAACGGCGGCCAGGCGGCTCGGGGGCTCGCCCGCGCCGCCCGCGAACTCCCACGCCGCGCGATTGACCAGGTCGAAGCGTCCGCCGTCGCTCCCAACTTCGTCGTTGAGCAAGCTCATGTCGTCGAGACGGTTAACGGCAGCGAGGCCCTCCTCGTCTCGCTGGGCGTCCCAGTCGAACAGGACGATTGCGGGCACACTCTGGTTGCGCCAGTACGTGAGTGTCTGGCCCTCTCGCAGGAGGTACTCCGTCGGGACACCAGCCACCGGTGACTTGGTGCCCACCTTGATGACCAGGCGTGAGACGCCTGGCTCGCGATCGAGCCGCTGAAGCACACTCAGCGCTGCGACAACCTCGTCGTTCTCGAACCCGGTGACTCGCAACGCTGGCCTCGGACCGGACCCGGTGTTCGCCAGTGCCTCCCACGCAACGGTCGCGACGACCGCCCCGACAACTTTCGCGACGCCCGGCGTCATCTCGGCTCCCCATGAATGATGCTCGTGGCGTCTGAGTAGTGGGTCAGCAGGCCTACCGAGGCGAGTCGTGCCTTGAACGCCTCCGCATTGAGCGCGAAGACGCCGGCGTCGATGTCTGCGGTCAGGCCGGCGGTCCGTGCGGTCCGGTCGTCGACGACTACGCCCAGTTCGGCATAGAGACGCTGGCAGAAGCGATAGAACTCGACCTCGTCGCCGGGCTCGAGGAGCGCCCCCACGAGTGCTTCGAGCATCGGCGGCTTGAATGTGAAGTGCCTGCGGCCGCTGGTCGAGTTAAGCGCGCCCACGGCCGCGAGCGTCTCGGAGAAGAACGCGCGGGGCGACTTCGTGATGTTGGCGTTCGGCTGTGCGAACTTCGCCCATCGCTCCGCATCTTCCACGGCTCCAGCTTCGAGCGCTGTCCGCTGGTGCTCGGCGGCGCGCTGCGTCAGGGCGCCTGCGATGTTCCAGCGGAACGTCTCGAGGCTCTCCTGCGAGCGTCGGCGAAGAGGGTTGGCCTCTCGCGTCGCGTCGACCAGAACCATCGGCGCCGACTCACCAAGCGCTCGGCGTGCGAGGTGGAGCTGATGACGCGCGAGGCAGTACGGGACCCAGTGCATGAGACTCTCGGTTCTCTTCGCACGGGGCACCTGCGTGCGCGTCACCAGTGAATGCACGCCTCGTCTGAGGAGATCGGGCCAGGGGCTGTCCGCGTCTCGAGGATCACTCTCCGCCTCCGACTGGTCGGTGAACTCGGTCGGCGCAGCCGAGTCGTGGGAGTGGAGCGCGGCCGCGACGCGTCCGAGCGGACTGCCGCTGTCACCGATGAGCAACGCAAGTCCGTCGCGTGTTTCGGCTCGGCGGGTGGCTAAGGGATCAGATCGCAGGACGTGGTACGCCCAGCCACCACCGTCACGAAAGACGTAGCGCTCGATCGCGGGAGCGCCTCGCCGCTGGACGGCGTCGTAGTGAACCAGTTCGCCGACGAAGGGATAGAAGTGCGATGAGAACCACCGTGGCGTACGCCGGCGTCCTGGTACCTCGACGAGCAGCGAGGACAGGAGCGCGGAGAGCGTCTCGTAGGCGGCGTCTCCTTGTACCGCTGAAGCGAGCGTCTCCGGTGGCAGATCCTCCCCGACGGCGATCCGACGCGCGAGGTCGTGGGACGCGCGCACGTAGGTGACTGGGCTCGTCGCGGGAGCAAGCAGCAGGTCAGGTTCGAATAGCAGGACGCCGCGGGCGATCGCCAACAGTTCCAGTGCCACGTAGAAGCCGCGGCCCTGCTCCTGGACGTTCACACCGAACAGCTCCTGCACCAGCGACGCACCACCGCGATCGTGAATCGCAGCCATCATGCGCCCCCAGACCTGATCCGGTCGCCAACGTCGATGGTTAGCGTGCGGCGTTCGCCGCCGACGAGAACTCCGATGTCCTCGTCCGCGTCCGCGTTGGGCGCGAGAGCGGCCAACGCACTCGTGAGGCTGCGGATCTCGGCTTCGTGCTGGCCGCGGCTGCTCAGGCCGGCCGCCCATCTGATGAGCAGTTCGAATCGAAGGAGATCGAGCTGCACCGGAACGACGGTCCCGTCCGTGCCAGGGAGACGGATGTACACCGATCGGCTCGCCCACTCCACTGCGTGCGGCATCTCGGGGTCCAGGGTTCCCGCGTTGATCCACTGCTGGTTCTGCGACACGATCTCGACGCTGCGCCCTGGGATCCTCTTCGCGATCACGGCGGCCCGGCTGCGGTGCGAAAAGAAGGCAGGGTCCAGGACCAGGAAGTCTGGCGAGTCGCCTGCGCGATGAACTCCTTGGACGGCCTCGAGGCCGCGGAGCAATGCATCCCGCACCTTGACCAGGCCTTCCGGTGTGCCGTCGTTCACCGCCAGAAACTCGTCTCCGGACGCAACACCCAACCGGCTCATGCGGTTGGTGGTGGTGCCTTCGAAGTAGTCGAGGCGGCGCAGGAACGCGATCGCAGATCGGAGCAGCTCCGACTCTCGCTGGGCGGCTGTCCGGGACTTCGGGCTCCCCTCGTCGCCCGAGGGCACCGGGGGAAGGAAAGGACTGTTGGCGGTCTCTGGATCGAGGGTGTCGTCGACCCACCGAAGTGCGGTCCCGCCGGGATCCAGCCGCCTGAGCGCTCGGAATGCGGGCACCTGTCGGCGCATCTGTGGCGTCAGCAGGTCACCGAAGAGCGCTTGGTGGTAGAGGTAAGGGAATTGCCACGAACGATCCGAGGCGTCACGCCGATACCGCCTGTGGACATCTTCGCAGATGAGCCCTCCGCTGATCGAGTGTGCTGTCAACGCGAGGGCCTGGCGCGTGGTGACGACAGCGCCCGTTCGTTCGGCGGCGCTGAAGACCTGTCGGATCGCCTTCCTTCGCTCAGCGCCTCGCCCGTCGTCTGCCAAGGCCTCGTGATTGGCGAGGATCGGGCAGATGGTCCGAGCGTCACACCGCTGGCAGATGCGCCAGCGTCGGCGGTCGGCCCCCCACGTGTTCGCAGCCCAGTCGACCAGTCCTTCGTGGACGTCGGGCGCGACCGACTGGTAGTTCAGATTGATGACGTACACGCTCGCGGTCGCGTTCGCAACGGTGCCCTTCTCGATTCCAGCCTCGAGGGTCTGCGTGATCACCTTCGACCGTTCGGACTCGTCCGCGGCGACCGAACTGCGCAGGTGCCCTTCGTTGGCGCAGACGATCGCGACGCCGTCCGCGGGAGACTCGAGGAGCTCGACGAGGAGCGCTGAGGCCGGATCGGTCTCGAGGGCGCTGAGGTCGACCAGGAGCGAGAGCGGGCGTCCCGCCTTCGTTTGCGCGACCGGCGCAGACGCGTCACCAAGATCGCGAATCGCGTCGGCCGCGCCGAGGGGGGTGCGACCGAGCTGTTCCAAGAGCCGCGCGCAGAGACTGGTCTTGCCGTGCCCGGCATCGCCGGTGAGCACGATCAGTCGGGTCTGGGGCCTCTCGATCAGTTCCTCGAGGTAGCTGAGCGTCGAGACACGGAAGGACTGCTCAGTCGGGTCCGTCTGCTCGTAGATGAGCTCCGCACTGTCGGGCTGGAACGGTTGGAATCGCCGAAGGCGACTGACGTGGCCGTTGACCTCGAGCGACATCGCCGACGTTCCCTCCCTGGAGCATGGCTGACTTCAGTCGGAACCTACCGCGCTCGCGCTACGAGACTTCGCGACCAGCGAAAGCGCGTCGCGGGACATACGTGCATGAATGGGATTGGGCAGCCAGGCAGGAGTCGAGCCTGGAGCCTCAACGGAGGCCGAGTGGACGTGTGGACAAGCACCGAGAAGGGTCGACACCTTCGCGGGCGCTCCTCGAAGAACACGGCTCCTGAGCTGGCGCTCAGACGCGAGCTGCACCGGCGAGGTCTGCGGTTCCGTCTGCACGTGCCGTTGGAGCGGGGGTGCAACCCGGACCTGGTACTGCCCAGGCATCGCGTGGCGGTGTGGGTGGACGGTTGCTTCTGGCACGGGCACGAGACGCACACCCGGACGCCCGAAACAGGGCCGAACGCCGCGCTCTGGAAGGCCAAGATCGAAGCGAACCGGGCGCGCGACCTTCGTGCGCTCGAGCTCGCCGCAGCGGCCGGATGGGTGGGGGTCCGCATCTGGGAGTGTGAGATCAAGCGGGACGTGTCGGCGGCGACAGACCTTGTCTCGTCTCGGACTGCACGGTCATGACTCGAGCGTGTCGCGGAGCGTGTTGGCGCGCTCGAGTACGCTCGGAGGTTGGACTGGTCCAACCTCGAGCGGTGTCAGGAGTGATGTTCGTTGTCGACGGTGCACCCACTCCGTCGCAGGAAACGGCCCGCGTTCGAAAGCGGAGCAAGGACGCTCTCGTTGGTTGATCTGTTCGCCGGATGTGGCGGCCTGACCCTCGGTGTCGCCGAGGCGGCGAAGGCGAACGACTTCGCCGTTGACGTACGCCTGGCCGTGGACTTCGAAGCTGCAGCGATCCGGACGTTCAAGGCGAACTTTCCCTCGGCGAAGACCCAGGTGGCGGCGGTCGAGACGCTGTTCGACGGCGACCTCGGAAGCGAGTTCACCGCGAAAGAACTCGCCGTCGCTCGCTCCGTGGGCGAACTGGACGTTCTGGTTGGTGGTCCGCCATGCCAGGGCCACAGCAGTCTCAACAACCACACACGACGCGAAGATCCCAAGAATCGCTTCTACCTGCGGATGGCACGTGCCGCGGAGGTCCTGCGCCCTCGTGTGATTCTGATCGAGAACGTCCCCGCCGTCGTCCACGACTCCGAGGGCGTCGTCGGCCCGGCGACCCAGGCTCTCGCAGCCGCCGGCTACACCGTGGCCGATTCCACCGTCGAACTCGTGCGCCTCGGTGTCCCGCAGAAGCGACGTCGCCACGTCCTGCTTGGAGTTCGAGCTGAACTCGCACGTGACGATGTCGACGTGGTGGCCGTGCTGGAGGCTGGCACCGAGATGCGGCGGAACCTCCGGTGGGCAATCGGCGATCTCGAGACGAAGGCTTCGACCGCGTGGGTGGACACGCCGTCGCGTCCGAGCGCGACGAACGCGGCGCGGATGCAGTGGCTGATCGACAACGACGCGTACGACCTGCCCAACCACCTTCGACCGGTCTGCCATCAGGGCGAGCACTCGTACGTCTCCATGTACGGCCGACTGAACTGGAAGGAACCAGCGCAGACGATCACCAGCGGGTACGGCAGCATGGGCCAGGGAAGGTTCGTGCATCCTTCGCTTCCTCGGACACTGACGCCCCACGAGGCCGCACGGATTCAGGGCTTTCCGGACTTCTTCAGGTTCGACTCCGCTGTGACCCGAACGGAGCTCTCGGTCATCATCGGCAATGCCGTCCCTCCGGCCCTAACTTCGACCCTCATGGCACGGTTGATCGCCGCCGGGGTGTGGGCCGAGTTGGAGCACGCACCGAGCTGAGGGTTGCGCGCCTACCCGCCTCCAGTCCGCGTCACCGAGAGCGCCTGGCCGGCTTGTGTAGGCCGGGTCGAGCACCCGACCGTTGTCGGGCTGGAGCACCTCGACGAGGAGCTCAACCACCGACCGCGGCGTATAGAACTCGCCGGCCTTCATGCCTTCGTTGGAGGCGAACTGGCCCAGGAAGTACTCGTACACGCGACCGAGTAGGTCTAGGCCGGTGTACTCGGCGGAGGAAGATCAGGCCGAGCACGACGTGCTTGTAGCCGGCTGAGTCTACGAGCGCTACGCCGCACTCATCGGAGATCAGCGGCTGCACTGACGATCGCGATTCGTGACGCGGCGCGAATGCCGCTCCGCTCGGGTGTGTCAGGTGGGTGTGACGCCGCGATCCGACCTTGTTTGCACAGGTGCCGCGGCACGCCGCGGGTGCGCAATCTAGGGAGCGCCGCTCCGTGCAGAGTTCGGTCCCGTCGACACCTGCTTGTCGGCTGGGCTCGACTTGATCTCTGCGTACGTCGACGGAGCGCAGCAAGTCGCCGGGGGCTCCTCGGCCCGAGGGGTCGGGGCGGGTTCGAGCTCGAGCTCGAGCTGGCTCGTGGGTCAGGTCAGTGCCTGCTCGACGATGAGCGTGGCGCCGAGGCCGGCCATGACGACCGCCGAGACCCGCGAGACGGTCTTCGCCGCTGCGGGGTGGGTGGACAGCACTCTGCGCGCGGTCGCGGCGACCGCGACGTAGACCACGGCGCAGGTGGCGACGTGGATCAGGCCGAGCACGCTGATCTGCGTCCACACCGGCCAGGGCGCGGTGCGGGAGGTGAACTGCGGCAGCAGGGCGACGAGCAGCAAGAACACCTTCGGGTTCAGGCCGCTGACCCCGAGCCCCTTCCACAGCCACCGGGAACGGGAGGTCCCGACGACGGCGTCGGTGCTCTCCCGCGGCGTCGCGGGGTGGGTGAACGTCAGGTATCCCAGCCACAGCAGGTAGGCACCACCGGCGATGGTCAGCGCCGTCAGCGTGCCTGGTGCGCCGGCGACGAGCGCCCACACCCCGGCGGCCACGAGCAGGGTCGCGGCCAGGTGCCCCGAGAGCATCCCGCTCACCGCAGGGACGATCACGCCACCCCGGATCCCGGCGCTGATCGCGTAGGCCCAGTCGGCCCCGGGCGCGAGCACGAACACGATGGAGATCGCCCAGAAGCTCAGCACGTCCGCGCCGTCCACCGCGCCACCACCCTCGCTCGACCCCGTCGATCTCCTCCAGGGGGAGGCTATGCGGCATCACGCGCAAGGCGGTTCCAACTTCACGCGCACGAGGGGCTGTCTGTGAAAGGATCTGCTACGTGGACTCGATCGACCGCATGATCCTTGCTGAGGTCCAACGCGATGGACGGCAGACGGTGACCGAGCTGGCTGAAAGGGTCCGACTCAGCGTCTCTCCGTGCCACCGTCGGTTACGGGCCCTCGAGCGCGACGGCGTGATCACCGGCTACCACGCGCGGCTGGACGCCGGTGCCCTGGGCCTGACGTTCGAGGCGCTCGTGTTCGTCACCATGAGGGAGGCGACCGTCGCCAGCATCGCGGCCTTCGAGAGCGAGGTCGCTGCACTGCCCAACGTCCTGCAGGCCCAACGCCTGTTCGGTGACCCCGACTACCTCCTGCGCGTCATCGCCCGCGACCTCAGCGACTACCAGCGTCTCTACGACGAGCACCTCGCCGCCCTTCCCGGCGTCCAGCGGCTCAACTCGACCCTGGTGATGCGCTCCGTCGTCGAGGACCGCGCGCTCCCGCTGTAGCGGTCGAAGAGGCGGTGTCACCAACCTCATGAGCCGCAGCACCTAGCCTCGTCTCATGACCATGACGTCGCGCCGGCTGCAGGATCTGACCATCGGCGACCACACCCTCACCGTCCCGCTGGTGTGGTCCGACCCGGCCGACGATCGTCGGATCGACATCCACGCGGCGGTCGTGACCCGCGATGGTGGCGAGAGCTTGCCCTATCTCGTCTTCCTTCAGGGCGGCCCGGGGAGCGAGGCGCCACGGGCGTTCCACTCGCCGACGGCGCCGACGTGGCTCGACGCAGCGCTCGAACACCATCGCGTGGTGATGATCGACCAGCGCGGCACGGGCTCGTCCACCCCGGTCGGCGACGACGACCTCGAGCGTGGGGCGGATGCGCTCGCGGAGCATCTCACCCACCTGCGGGCCGACTCGATCGTGCGCGACTGCGAGGCCGTGCGTGAGCACCTGGGCGCGCAGACGTGGAGCGTGCTCGGTCAGTCTTTCGGAGGGTTCACCACGCTGGCCTACCTGTCGACGGACGCAACGTCCCTCGAGCACGTCTACTTCACGGGTGGGCTGAGTGCGGTGGGGCGGCACCCCGACGAGGTGTACGCCCTGACGTACGCCAAGCAGCGCGAGGCGTCGGAGCGGTACTACCGGCGCTTCCCCGAGCACCGTGACGCGATGCGCCGGCTGGCCGACCTCGCCGGGAACGGCGGCATCGTCCTGCCGGACGGCGAGGTCGTGTCGGTCTCGCGGCTGCGCTCGCTCGGCATGCTGCTGGGCTCGAACGACGGCTGGCAGACGTTGTGGCAGCTCCTCGAGTCCGGGCCTCGCACGAACGCCTTCCGGTACGACCTCGCCGCCGCGCTGCCGTTCAGCGTGCGCAACCCGATGTACTACGTGCTGCACGAGTCGAGCTACGCGGACGGGGCCGCGACCGACTGGTCGGCCGAGCGCACCGAGCCCGACGACTTCCGCGCCGACCCGACCCTGCTCACCGGAGAGCACGTGCGTCGCGAGTGGCTCGACACCGTCCCCGGCCTGCGGCCCTGGAAGGACGTGGCCCTCGCACTGGCCCAGGTCCCGTGGCCGACGATCTACGACGCCGACGCCATCGCGGCCTCGGGCGCTCGCGGCGCCGCCGCCGTCTACGTCAACGACCTGTTCGTGCCGCTCGAGTACTCGCTCGACACGGCCCGGCTGCTGCCCGGCGTGACGCCGTGGGTGACCAGCGAGCACGAGCACAGCGGGTTGCGGTCCGGCGACGTGCTCAGCCGGCTCGTCGACCTCGCGCACGGCCGTCGGGTGCGCTGACGCGCACGACAGCTGCGGAAGCGCCGGGTCACCGGATCGCGCAGCATGCGTGTGGGGCCGGGATCCCGCCACGCCGTGCGGACCGATGACCCGCGACTCACGCGGCGGGAGCGCGGACGAGCAGGAGGCAGACGAGGCTGCCGATCCCGGTGGCCGTCCGCACGACGTTCCAGGCCACCCACGGCGCCTCGAAGTCGACGCGCGCGCCGCCGGTCGCGAGCCTGTCGTTGAGCGGGACGTTGGCCACGATCGTGACCAGCAGGGTCACGAGCCCGAGCACGCCGGCGACGATGGCCGTCGGGGTCCGGAGCATCGCTCCCACGGCCACGGCCAAGGCCGGGGCGCCCAGGAAGACCAGCATGAAGACAGGGTTCACGATCACGACGTTGATGCGGTTCATGATCGTCGTGAAGGCGACGTCGTCGAGTCGCCGTAGCGCGGGCATGACGCCTACCGCGAAGGCGAGGTAGACGCCGGCGAGCAGGCCCGCGCAGAGGCGAGCGCCGAGCAGTGTGATCGTCATGGACCCAAGCCTGACCCGCAACGATGAGACGTTCCATGGTTGATCAGCTCACCGGCATGTGTGACAGTCTCATCATGGACGAGCTCGCGGGCTTGCTCGACGGACCCCGGGCGCGCGACGCCTTCGTCCTGCGAGCGGTCTTCGACCCGCCGTGGTCGATCCGCATCGAGGACGAGGCCCCGCTGAGCATCGTCGTGCTGGTCAGAGGGTCCGCGGTGTTCACGGGATCGTCTGGGCCGGTGGAGCTCGCGGCCGGTGACGTCGTGCTGGTCCGCGGACCGGAGCCGTACACGTTCGCCGACTCTGCAGGCACGCCCGACGACATCCGGATCCTGCCGGGACAGGTCTGCATCGATCCCCGCGGCCATCTTGTGGAGCAGTCGATGGCGCTGGGGGTGCGGACCTGGGGCAACGCCGCGCAGGGCGGGACGCAGATGCTGATCGGGACCTACGAGCGATCGTCCGAGGTGGGGGAACGGGTCCTGTCGCGGCTGCCCGACCACGTCGTGCTGAGCGGTCTCGACACCCCGTTGGTCCCGTTGCTCGCCGCGGAGGTGGCAGACGACTCGCCGGGCCAGTCGGCCGTGCTCGACCGACTCCTCGACCTGCTGCTGGTCCGAAGCCTGCGCGAGGTCTTCGCCTCGCGGACCGACGACGCACCTGTCTGGTTCTCGGCCCGACGGGACCCGGTCGTGGACCGCGCGGTGCGCCTGATGCACCACCATCCCGAACATCCCTGGAGCGTGGCGACGCTGGCAGCGGCCTGTGACGTCTCCCGCGCGACGTTGGCGCGGCGGTTCACCGAGGTGGTCGGCGAACCGCCGATGACGTTCCTCACCGGCTGGAGGCTCGCCGTCGCCGCCGATCTCCTGGCGGACCCGCACGTCACGATCGCCGCCGTCGCGCGACAGGTCGGCTACGGCAGCGCCTTCGCCCTGAGCACCGCATTCGCACGTGAGCGCGGCACGTCACCCAGCCGGTACAGGCGCGCAGCGCTCGCAGATCGGGGTGCCGACGTGGTCGGACGCGACGAGGGAACCGCTCGGTCGAGCGCCGGCCCGGTTCCATCACCCGAGATCTCGGCTCGGCATCGCGCGCGTCAGCTCGCGGACCGTTGATCCGGCTCGCGTGACGCCGGGGCCCGGGACCTCGTTACTGGAGGTCCTCGGGCTCAGGCAGCCGTTGCGGCTCGAGCAGGTGGCTTGACCTTCGACCGGAGTCGAAGGTCTACCGTCGCGACATGAGCTACCGCATCGCCGAGGTCGCAGAGCTCGTCGGGGTCCCCGCCACGACGCTGCGGTACTACGAGGACATCGGCCTCGTCGGCCGGCCCGCCCGCGGGGCGAACGGGTACCGGTCCTACGATGACGCCGACCTCGAGCGGCTGCGGTTCATCGTCGCGACGAAGAGTCTCGGGATCCCGCTGACCGACGTCGCCGAGCTCGTGAAGGCGTACGACGTCGAGGACTGCTCGACCGTCGCCCACCAGGTCGTGGAGCTGGTGGCCACGCGGCTGGCCGAGACCCAGACGCGCATCGGCGACCTCGTCGCGCTGGCGGCCCAGCTGCAGGGCGTCTCAGCGCGCCTCGCCGACGCGCCGACCTCGGGTCGCTGCGGGGACGGGTGTCCGTGCGTGACAGCGGCCCCCGCCGCGCCGGCGGGCCGGCGCACGTTCGTGTCGCTGACCCGCGGTCCGGTCGTCGCGACACCGGATGCTCCCGTGATCGCGTGCTCGCTGGAGGCCGACGCGGTGCCGCACAGGCTCGCCGACTGGCAGGCCCTCGTCGCCCGGGCCGTCGACCGCGAGGCGATCGTCGGCGGCATGGCCCTGCAGTTCGTGGCCTCGCCCGAGCTGGTGGCGGAGGTCGCCCGGCTGGCCGCGGCCGAGCAGGACTGCTGCTCGTTCTTCACGTTCACCCTGCAGATGAGCACGGGCACGGTCCGGCTCGAGGTCCGGGCGCCCGACGACGCGGCGGACGTCGTCGCCGCCATGTTCGGCACCGCTGCCTAGAGAGCCCGCTCGACCCTTCGACCGGCATCGCGACGGTTCCGGTCGCGATCTCGCCTGCCCGCACACCAAGGAGGAGCCATGACCACCTCGAACTTCCACGACAGCCGCACGACGAGCGCGACGAGCCCGACGAGTCCGACGAACGCGACGAGCTCGACGAAGAAGGGTGTGCTTGCGGGGATCGGCATCGCGCTGGCCTGTGCCGTGGCCTGCTCGCTGCCCCTGATCGCCGCCGGCGGCGTCGCGGCCGGCGTCGGCGCGTTCCTCGCCGGCCAGGAGGCCGTCGCGCTCGGGGTGGTCGCGATCGCGGCAGGTGGGGTCGGCGGCATGCTGTGGCTGCGCCGTCGTCGGTCCGCCGCGTCGGCGACCGAGGGCGACGGCGGGTGCGGGTGCGGCGGCGGCTGCTGACCGCAGCGGACTGACCGCGCACGGCACACTGCTGCCATGACGGTGCTGCGCTCCCTGCTGCTGTTCGTCGTCGCGGCCGTCGCCGAGATCGGCGGGGCGTGGCTGGTCTGGCAGGGCGTGCGGGAGCACCGCGGCGTGCTCTGGATCGGTGCCGGCGTCGTCGCGCTCGGCGCGTACGGGTTCGTCGCGACGCTGCAGCCCGACGCGAACTTCGGACGCATCCTGGCCGCGTACGGCGGGATCTTCGTGGCCGGCTCGCTGGCCTGGGGCATGGCCGTCGACAAGTTCCAGCCGGACCGCTGGGACGTCATCGGCGCCGCGATCTGCCTGCTCGGCGTCGCCGTCATCATGTACGCGCCCCGCACCTGAGGAAGCCACGGGCAGTGCGCAGAGGCGTGCCCTCTGCGATGCATCTCGACGACGTCGACGGCAACCGCTCGACGGCGCCGCCGGCGACCACCGCGCCGCGGAGCAAGCCTGGGCCGGTGGTCCGGAGCTGAACCCGCCGCGGTACACCTTTCGCTGAATACAGTGTTGCGTGTACGGTCACGCTCATGGCGACGACCACGCTGACGCACAGCTCCGCACTTGCCCGGCTGGGGCATGCGCTCTCCGACGAGACGCGCACCCGGATCCTGCTGGCGCTGCGCGAGGCGCCCGCCCACCCGTCGGACCTGGCCGACGCCCTGGGGGTCTCCCGGCAGGTCATGTCGAACCAGCTGGCGTGCCTTCGTGGCTGCGGCCTGGTGGAGTCGATCCCCGACGGCCGGCGCACCTGGTACCGGCTGTCCGACCCGCACCTGGCGAACGCATTGAACGATCTGCTCATGCTGGTGCTGGTCGTCGACCCGGAGTGCTGCGGCCCGGAGTGCACCTGCGCATGAGCAGCGTCTCGATCGGACCCCGCCCCCTGGCGCCGGAGCGCCGCGATCTGCTCGAGCGGCGGATCCGCTGGGTCGTCGCCGCGACGATCACCTACAACCTCGTCGAGGCAGTCGTCGCCCTGCTGGCCGGCCGGCTCGCGTCGTCGTCGGCGTTGATCGGGTTCGGCCTGGACTCGATCGTGGAGGTCCTGTCTGCCGCCGCGGTCGCCTGGCAGTTCTCCGCGCCGAACCCGCACACCCGGGAGCGCGCCGCGATGCGGACCATCGCGCTGTCGTTCTTCGGGCTGGCCGCGTTCGTCACCGTCGACGCCGTCCGTAGCCTGCTGAACGCCACCGAGCCGGAGCACTCGACCGCCGGGATCATCCTGGCCGCGGTGAGCCTCGCGGTCATGCCGTTCCTGTCCTGGTTCGAGCGCCGCACCGGCCGCGAGCTCGGGTCCGCCTCCGCCGTCGCCGACTCGAAGCAGACCCTCATCTGCACGTACCTGTCCGCGGTCCTGCTGGTCGGGCTCGTGCTGAACAGCACCCTGGGCTGGTGGTGGGCCGACCCCGTCGCCGCCGTCGTGATCGCCGGCTTCGCGGTCCGCGAGGGCATCGAGGCCTGGAACGGTGAGGCGTGCTGCAACCCGGTGTCACAGCTGCTCGGCGGCGAGCAGGCGCGCGGCGACGACGAGCACTGTGAGGACGGTTGCTGCGGCGACTGACCCCGCCTGGTCGCCATCACGACGACGATCCTGATCGCCCGGGCCGTCGGCGCGGGGTCGTCAGTACGACTGGTCGAGCTCGGCGACGAGTGCGACGGATCCGGGGAAGAAGCGCGGCTCGCGCACGCGCACCGGCACGTAGTCCTGGTGCTCCTCGGGCTGGGCGGCGAAGAACGCGCCGCTCTTGGTGTACGCGAGCAGCAGGGCGACGGAGGTGGTGTCAGGGTCGCCGTCCTCGTCGAGGGCGTACTCGAGTGCCTGCACCGCGGAGAGGTCGCCGCTCTCGAAGGCGGCGATGAGCTCCTCGATGCTCGAGTTGAAGTAGCGGAAGCCCTCGACGACCTTCTCGCCCGAGGCCTTGTGGATCACGCTCTTGCCGAACAGCTTCTTCTTCGTCTCGAAGAGGTCCGGCTGCGCCGCGAGCCAGTCGACGAGGTCAGGGATGTCAGTCACGGTCTTCGGACGCCTTCCGTGGTGACAGCGCGCCGGCGCACTGTCGCTTGGGCATGAAGCCGGAACGGTAGCGGTCGACGGGGCATTTCCGACGAACGTCTCATCCTGCTCGCGGCCGCAGGCGGGTGCGGCCGTCGCGGGAGCGGTCGAGACCGTTCAGGCGCGCGGGACCGAGCGCCGGGCCGCGACCGCGACAAGCTCGTCGCCGAGAGCCCGCACGGCGGCGGAGGGGCGCGCACCGCGCCGCTGCTCCAGCACGAGCCTGACGAGGGTGCGGTCGTCGACGATGGGGCGGGCCACGAGCACGCCCGCGAGCTCGAGCGGGTCGCCCGTGACGCTGTAGTCGGGCAGCACGCTCAGGCCCATGCCCTGCGCGACCATGAGCTTGCCCATCTCGGCGCCGTCGGTGGTGTGCCAGTCCCGGGGCGGCGCGTCGCCGAACACGCGGTGCGCGAAGCGGTGCATCGCGTAGCCGGCGCGCATCCCGACGAAGGACTCGCCGCGAAGGTCGTCCGGCGAGAGAGCCGGGCGCGCGGCGAGCGGGTGGGCGGCGGGCAGCACGACGACCGGACGGCCGCGGACCAGCTCGGTCCCGACGAGGCCGGGCGGCACGTCGTCGCCGCTGAGCAGGTTGACGAGGCCGAGGTCGAGCGAGCCGTCGGTGAGACCCTGCTCGATCTCGTCCTGCTGGAGGGTGCGGATCTCGACCGTGACGCCGGGGTGCCGCGCGGGGAACGCCTGGATCGCGGGGAGCAGCAGCGAGGCGGTCCCGGCGTTGACGGTGCCGAGGCGGACGGCCCGCCCGGCGTCCGGGTGGTGACCGGCGGCGGCGCGCAGGCGGTCGACCGCGGCGAGCGCGTCCGCGACGAGCGGGAGCAGCTCGCGGCCCGTGGTGCTCAGCCGGGAGCCTGAGCGGTGACGCTCGAGCAGCGTCACGCCGAGCTCGCGCTCGAGATTGGCGACCGCCTCGGACAGCGCGGGCTGGGACACGTGCAGCTCGTCGGCAGCGCGACGGAACGAGCCGACGCGCGCGACCGCGGCGAAGTACTCGAGCTGTTCGAGGCGCATCGGCGGGGGTCCCGGGGACGTTGGTGTGATCGGAGGGACCGCCGCGCGGTGCGGCGATGGGGCACGGTGCCCAGGGACAAGGCGTTCTCGTCGTCGTGCATCCCGGGACACTAGCGACCGGAACGCGCGACCGTCCCGCCGATTTGCGGCGGGTGACCGGCCGGCCCTGTCGGGCTGTGGATATCTGTCCGACGAGGTGGGCGGCGCGCACTACCGTCGGCGACCGGAGCCGGCGACCGCCGGGTCCGCTGACGTGGCACGCAGGGGGTTGGACGAGATGACGCACGATGCCGGCACGTACGACGCCCCGCCCACCGGGCAGGTAGCCACGGGTCGCCCGTTCCCACCCCCGCCGTGGCCGCTCGGGCCCGAGCGGCCGCTGCCCGTCACGACCGGCACGCCGGTCCTGCTGCGCATCGTGTTCACCGGGATCGCGGTCCTCTTCGTGGGCTCGTCCGTGCAGGGGCTCGTCGATCCCTCCACGGTGAAGGTCGACGAGTCGGCGGTCCCGCTGTGGGTAGGGATCCTGATCATGCTCGGGACCACGCTCGTCGGCGTGTTCTGCCTGGTCTTCGCGTGGGGCAACACGGTCGTCGTCGACCGGCACTCCGTCGCGCTCCGACTCGTGGGCATGCACCGGCGAGCGGACCTGGAGACGGCCGCACGGATCGTGGCGAGGCCGCGTCGTGTCTCGTCTGGTGCGGGCAACGCGCTGACGCCCAGTCGGATCATCCAGATCGTCGTCAGCAGCCCGTACGGCAGGCCCGTGCTGCTGCGCGACGACCTGAGCGACGTCGGCGCCGCTCTCGAGGTGCTCACGCGCTGGTGGTACGCACGCCCGGAGCTGGTCCAGGACGAGCAGACGGCCCAGATCCTCGCCGCGGTCGCGGCACAGCTCGCCCGTCCGACCTGACGCCCCGACCGTCCCGCTCGACGGCACGACTGTGGTCGACTGACCATCACGGCCCAGCGCGCAGGAGGTGTCGCTGCCGAGGCCCGAACGAGGACGAGGGAGCGCGCTTCATGAGCGAACGGTTCTACTCCGACGCGAGGCTGTACGACCGGTTGTTCCCGGGCGGTCGGCCGGCCGTCGATCTCTACCGGGCCGAGGCCGTGCGGCAGGGCGGCTCCGTCCTGGAGCTCGCGTGCGGGACGGGACGCAAGCTGCTCCCCATCGCCTCCGACGGGTATCCGTGCACCGGCCTGGAGCTCTCGCCGGCGATGCTCACCGAAGCTCGGCGCAAGGCGGGCGAGCTCGCACTCGACGTGGACTGGGTGCAGGGCGACATGCGCGAGTTCGACCTCGGCCGAAGGTTCGATCTCGTGTTCGTCGCGGCCAACTCGCTGCTCCACCTGCACGAGGCCGCGGACCTGGTGAGCTGCTTCCGATCCGTGCGAGCGCACCTGGCACCCGGAGCGCGCTTCGTCTTCGACGTGTTCAACCCGAGCGTGCGCATGCTCGCCGACGCCGACGGGGTTCGACGCACCCGTGATCAGCTGTCGTTCGTGGATCCCGATCGTGGCGACGTGCGGGTCGACGTCGCCGAGACCTACGACGCGGCCGCGCAGGTGACGCGCGGGACGTGGTACTTCTCCGCCGACTGCGAGCCCGACTTCTTCGTCGCCCCGCTCGAGATCAGGAGCATCTTTCCCCAGGAGCTGCCGCTGCTGCTCGCCCAGGGTGGGCTCCGGCTCGTCGAGCGCTTCGGCGGCTGGGCCGGGGAGCCGTTCACCGGGGACGCCGCCGTCCAGCTCTGCGTCTGCGAGTCGGACTGAGGCGACGACGAGCGAGGACGCGGCGCAGCGCTCGCCGGGACCGCGGGCATCGGCGACGATGGCGCGATGACGACCTACCGCGGCACCAAGGAGTTCGAGGGCGCCACGTTCGTCCGGTCGAGCTTCAAGGGGGCGACCCTGAGGTTCTCCGACGTCAGCGGCGTGACGATGCGCGGCGTCGACGTGGACGGGCTGGACATCGACAGCCACGACCTGTTCTTCGGCACCCTCGTCGTGAACGGGGTCGACGTGGTGCCGTTCGTGGACGCCGAGCTGAACCGGCAGTTCCCGGGCCGCGAGCTGCAGAAGGCGCAGACGCCTGAGGGACTGCGCGAGGGATGGGTCGCGGTGCAGGCCGCATGGCAGGCGACCGTGGACGGCACACCGGCGCAGCTCGTGGACGCCCACGTCGAGGACGAGTGGTCGTTGGCCCAGACGCTGCGGCACCTCGTGCTGGCGACCGACGCGTGGCTCGGCCGGGGGATCCAGCGCCGACCCCAGCCGTTCCACGAGCTTGGCGTGATCTTCACCGGCGCCGCCGAGATGGGCTTCGACATGTCGATCTTCCGCGTCGACCCGCCGAGCTTCGACGAGGTCCTCGCGGTGCGGGCGCAACGGCAGCAGCAGGTCACCGACTTCCTGGCCGCGGTCACACCGGAGCTGCTCGCGGAGGAACGCGACGACCCGTGGGGCGGCGACGACTGGCACCCGACCGTCGGCGACTGCGTCCGCGTCATCCTCGAGGAGGAGTGGGCGCACCTGCGATACGTCCGGCGGGACCTCGCGCTGCTGCGGTGAGCCCCGCTGCGGTGAGCCCGGGCCCGCTCGTCGGCTACCGTCGGGCTCGACCGGACGGGACGACGAAGGCGGCTGCGATGGCGGGGTTCACGCTCGACGCGCTGCGTCGTCGGCCGGACGTCGAGGGACCGAACCTGGTCGCCGCCGACGCGACCGACCGGCTGGTGCTCGACGAGGCGGCCGCGCTGCTCGCGGCGGCCGGGCCCGGCGAGGTGGTCACGGTCGGAGATCGCTACGGCGCGCTGACCCTCGGTGCCGTGGCGCTGCACGGTGTGCAGGGGGCCCGCAGCCACCAGGACCTGCGGTCCGGCGAGCGTGCGCTGGCGCTCAACGCCGAAGGCTTCGGGCTGACGGGCACGTTCACCTCGGGGCCGCTCGACGCGACGACGCTCGGCGGCGCGCTCGTCGTGCTGCTGCAGCTCCCGCGGTCGCTCGACGCGCTCGACGAGGTCGCGACGCTCGTCGCGGCGCACGCCGACCCGGGCGTGATGCTGGTCGCCGGGGGCCGGGTCAAGCACATGACCGTCGCGATGAACGACGTGCTCGGCCGGTCGTTCGCGCAGGTGCGGCCGAGCCTCGCGCGCCAGAAGTCCCGCGTGCTCGTCGCCTCCGGCCCGCGCGTGGACCGGCCCGACCCGCGGTGGCCGGTGCAGGAGCGGCACGACGACCTGGGCATCACGGTCTGCGCGCACGGCGCGGCGTTCGCCGGGACCAGGATCGACCTCGGGACGCGCGTGCTGCTCGGCGTTCTCGAGGAGGCGGCACCCGGTGCGGCGGTCGCGGTCGACCTCGGGTGCGGCACGGGTGTGCTCGCGACGGTCCTCGCCACGCGGCGGCCGGGCCTGCGGGTCGTCGCGACCGACGACTCCGCAGCAGCCGTCGCGTCGGCCGCCGCGACCGCCGTGGCCAACGGCGTCGCCGACCGGGTCAGGGCGGTGCACGACGACGCAGCGGGTTCGCTGCCGGACGGCAGCGCGGACCTCGTCGTGCTGAACCCGCCGTTCCACGTGGGGGCGGGCCTCGACACGGCGCTCGCGCACAAGCTGTTCGACGCGGCCGCCCGCCTGCTGCGGCCCGGCGGCGAGCTGTGGACCGTGTGGAACTCGCACCTGCAGTACCGACCCGCGCTCGAGCGGGCGATCGGGCCGACCCGGCAGGTCGTCCGTGACCCCAGGTTCACCGTGACCGCCTCGACGCGTCGAAGCGTGTAGGCGAGCCGCGAACCGGGGTGCGGCACCGGGGACTTCGCGGCGACCGGGTGGATCGGGCGCGCGGGAGAGTGATGCACGCCGTTGCGCCCACACTTCCCGGTTGCGACCGCCGAGCCTCTGACATGATCCGCGCGAGCGCGGTGTCGCGCATGCCCTGGAGGAGTGCTCAGCCGTGTCGACCGACCAGCCCACACCCACGACGCCCGCCGACCCGTGGGCTCCTCCTGACGCGACAGCCGCACCGCATCAACCTGTCCCCGCTCCGCCGGCGCCGGCCGCACCGGCGCCGCTCTACGCCGCCGCACCGCCCCCGCTCGGGACGCCGTACACGCAGGGCTACCCCGGCGCACCCGCAGGGACGGGCTACCCGTCGGCACCTCCCGTGCACCCCTACGGAGCCGTGCCGGCACCCGGTCCCTACGGGTACCCCGGTCCCCTGAAGTACGACGGCTTCGCGATCGCGGGCTTCATCCTGAGCCTCGTCGGCGGTGTCTTGCTCGCCGTCATCTTCGGGATCATGGGCATCACGCGGACCCGCGGCGGCCGGGCCAAGGGCCGTGGGCTCGCGATCGCGGCGGTGGCCATCGGAACGCTCTGGTTCGTCGCCGGCATCGTCGTCGCGGTCGTCGTCGCCGTGACGACCGAACCGACGTCGTCGTACACGGTCGGGGACTGCGTCCAGCTGAGCGTCGACGGCGACGCACAGCTCGACGACGGTGCCGCGCCCAGCCTGCCGATGGTGGCGTGCGAGGTGCCGCACAACGGCGAGGTGTACGCGGCGCGGGATCTTCCGGCCGGGCCCTATCCCGGGCTGCAGCGCGTCGAGCAGGAGGCCAGGGCGTACTGCACGTCCGAGTTCGAGAGCTTCGTGGGTCTGCCGTTCGAGGACTCGCAGCTGAGCTTCTTCTACGTCTATCCCGAGCAGCTGGGCTGGGGCGCGGGAGACCACGAGATCGCGTGCGTCGCAACGGCCGTCGACGACGTCACCGGGACGCTACGGGGCGCCGCCAGGTAGGTCGGACACGCGCTCCGCGCCGAGCGGGAGCGAGCGGACGGCGTGGAACTCGCGGCGGCGTCCGTCGACCGGGTCGGTGAACGCGACCTCGGCGGCGAGGAGCTGCATCGGGTGCCGGAAGTCGTCGAGCGCGACGTCGCGCCCGACCGGGTACAGCGGGTCGTCGACGATCGGGATGCCCAGCCCGAACAGGTGCAGTCGCAGCTGATGCGTGCGCCCGGTGCGCGGGACGAGCCGGTACAGGCCCAGACCGTCGACCTCGTCGACCAGCGAGACGGTGGTCTCGGCGTTGACCGGCGCTCCGGGCACGACCTCGGCGTGCACGGTGCCACGCACCTTGCGGATGTGGTTGCGCACGACGACGGGCAGCTCGAGATCGGGGCGCAGGGGCGCGAGCGCCCGGTAGGTCTTGTCGACCGCGCGTCGCTCGAAGGCCGTCTGGTACGGGCCGCGCCAGCGCTGCTCGGTCGCGAGCATGAGCACCCCGGACGTCCCGCGATCGAGCCGGTGCAGCGGGGACAGCTCCGGCAGGTCCAGCTCGGCCCGCAGCCTGACGACGACACTCTGCAGCACATGCTTGCCCCGCGGGATCGTCGAGAGGAACGGCGGCTTGTCGACGACGACGAGGCGCTCGTCGCGGTGCACCACGTGGACGACCCCGGGTACCGCGGCCTCGTCGGGCAGGTCGCGGTGGAACCACACGTGCAGCGCCGGCCGGTACGGGTCGTCGTCGCGCACCGGGCGGCCGTCCTCGTCGACGAGACGCTCCGCCGCGAGCAGGCCCGCGACGTCGACGTGCTCGGCGAGCCGGTGCCGGAGCCACGCGCCCATCGTCGGCCAGGCGTCGGGGACGTGACGCTGGGGCGGCGGCGTGCACAGGTGGGCGGCGTCGAGACCGTGGCGTGCCGGGAGCGGGGATCGAGGCACGCGTCGATCGTACGAGCCGATCACGGCGATCTGCGCGGTCGCGGTCAGTCGGGCAGCCGGCACTCCACGCGCAGCGCCCACCTCGGCGTGGGCGGCAGCTGCTCGCCCGCGCGGCCGAGCATCGCGACGACCACAGCGACGCCGGGCGGCGCCGCCGCGGGCCACGGGGTGTGGCCGTCGGTGAGGACGCAGACGAGGTCCGGGCGCGGCCGAGCCGCGGCGGCGGCCTGGATGCCGACGCGCAGGTCCGTCCCGCCGCCGCCCACCAACGCCGCCTCGGAGGCTCGTCGGACCCGTCGGACGGGCCCGACGGCGGTGTCGCACGCGAGCACCGTCACCGCGGTCCCGGGCACGCCGATGCCGGTCAGCGCACCGTCGACCTCACCCAGCGCCCGCCCGAGCAGCCGGTCGTCGATGCTCGCGGAGGTGTCCACGACCATCGCCACGCGCGGCACCGGACGGCGCCACCCGGGCAGCAGGACGCCGGGCGACGACGACGTGCGGCGGGACGGTCGCGCCCAGGTCTGCTCGTGCCGCCCGCTGGTCCAGCCCACCGCCCGACGGACCGCCCGCGCCAGCAGGGTCTCCCACGGGATCGTCGGCTCGAGGATCTCCTTGGCCCAGCGACCCGCCTCACCGGCGTGCGTGCCGACGCCCGTGGCCTGCTGGAACTCGATCGCGACGTGGTGCCGGACGAGGTCGGCGTCGACCCGACCGACCGCGCCCACGTCGGCGTTCGCGGGCAGCTCGGAGGTGCGCGCGACGCCGTCGCAGCACGACCCGCACCAGCATCCCGGCACCCGGACCGGTTCCGGACGCGGCGTGCCGCGGGCCGCCGCCGGAAGCCCCGAGAGCAGGGCGTAGTGCTCCTCGACCGCACGCCCGGCGCGCGCGTTCCTCAGCCGGCCGCCGCGCGCGGCCGCGGCCTCCCGCGCGGTCGGTGCGGGGGTGAGGTCGGCGCCGAGCGTCTCGGCGACGGTCAGCTCGGCGGCGGCGTGCCAGGCCGCGGCGGTCGTGCCGTCCACGCCCATGCCCGCCGCACGCGAGGCGTGGTCCAGCAGCAGGTGCCACGTGAGGTGGATGAGCTCGCGGCCGAGCTCCGGTACCTCGATCGTCGCGACCCAGGCGGGGTTCACGTAGACCCGCCAGTGCTCGTCGGCGCTGACCCGGTCCACGTCATCGGACTCGACGAGCACGAGCGCGTACAGCGCGTGCGCGAGGTACGGCAGGTTGGCCGCGCCGGAACCGGTGCTGATCGCCCACAGCTTGGCCGCCGCGATCCGGTCGGCGCTGGTCTGCGCGGCCACGTCAGGCGCCGGGCAGCAGGCCGGCCAGCGCCAGGACGGGCGCGAACACCGTGATGGAGGCGGGCAGCGCCGCGCCCGCCGGGCGGGCGCCGGGGCGCAGGAGGGCCCGCACCACGGGCACCGCGGCATCCACCCCGACGTCGGCCGCGGCCCGGCCGCACGCGTCGACCGCGGCCGTCCAGCGCCGTGCGGTCGGCTTGCGCTGCACCGCCGCGAGCACCGACTGCAGCACCACGTACGTGCGGTCGGGCCGGGAGCCGGTGAACAGGAAGCCGCCGGCGAGCACGTCCTCGGGATCCGGCAGGTCCTGCCGGCGCGCGAACTCGAGGAACTCGTGTGCGACGACGGGGCCGACGCACCCGGCGACGAGCAGTCGCACGACGTCCGGCGAGGACCCGTTGGCGACGGCGAACGCGGCGAGCCGCGCGGCATAGTCGTACGTCCTCGGCGTCGGGAACGCGCGTCCGCGCCCGACGGCGTCGGTCGGGATCACCGAGAGCTGCGAGGGTCGCGACCGCAGGAAGCCCGCGACGAGCGCGCGCTGCCGGACCAGCTCGGCGTCGAACCCGTCCGGGAGCGGCCCGACGGGCAGAACGGGCCAGGCGCCCGTGACCAGGCACTCCGCGTAGACCTCGAGCGGCAGCCCCCACTCCAGATGGACGAACCGGGACGCCGTCGGCGCGGCGAGCTCCCAGCCTGCTGCCGCCACGTCGGCGGGGTTCGCCGCCGCGACGAACGACACGGTGGGCGGCAGCTGCAGGTCCCCGACCTGGTAGTGGGTGAGTGGCCGCAGCGCGGCGGCCTGCAGGGCCGGGGACGCGGTGGAGAACTCGTCGAAGAACGCGATCGAGGGTCCGTCGTGCTCCGCGAGGCGCTTGGCCCACCCGGGCGGGGCGAGGACGACGTGGTCGCCCCGCAGCAGCGGCAGGCCCGTCAGGTCGGACGGCTCGTAGTGGCTGATGATCATCGTCTCGACGAGCCAGCCCAGCCCCGCGGCCGACTCGACGACGGACGTCTTTCCCGAGCCCGGGTCGCCCCACAGCAGGACCGGGATACGCGTGCTGATGCACGCCCCCAGCGCCTCGAGCACGGCCTCGTAGTCGTCGCGCGTGCGAACCGCCATCAGGATCCTCCTCGGTAGGTCGGTGTGCTCTCGTACTCGTGCAGCGTCGTGACGCCGCTGCGGATCTCGCGCACGGCCGGGCTCCGCGCGCCGAGCGCGACGAGGAGCAGGCCGGCCTGGACCCGGTCCACGCGCTGCCGGGGCACGGCGGACAGGATCGAGTCGATCGCGGCACCGCTCGGCACCGGGCGGGTCGCGCCGCCGACGGCGGCCGCGCGCGCGATCTCGTCGGACGTGGGCGCGCACCCCGCGACGAGCCATCCGGTGAGTACGGACGCGGCGCTCGTGACGCTCGTGCCGAGCCGCGCGGCGAGGTCGCGCGCGTCGTCCACCGTGTACGCGCTCGCCAGCAGCGACGGGATGTCGCGGCGGCTCGCGCCGACCTCGAGCCAGTGCCGCCGCGCGCCGCCCGCC
>NZ_BJWG01000019.1 GCF_007990245.1 Cellulomonas composti
CGGGGTTGTTCTGGGGTCAAGGTGTCCTGAGTAACATCGGCGGGTTCGTCTCGGAACACTCCGGGGAGATCGTCGGGGCGGTCGCCGCGACCGTGGTGACCGGCGTGTGCCTGGCCGGGACCGGCGGTGCCGGGTCCGTGGGGTGCCTCGCGGCCGGCGGTGCGGTCGGCGGGGCGGTGACGAACCTGTGGAAGACCCAGGTCCAGCACACCCAGCAGTTCTCCTGGTCCGCCCTGGCCTCCGACGTCGCGTTCGGCGCCGCCTCGGCCGTCGTGGCCGGCGGGATCGCCGAGATCGCCACCCCCTGGGTCGCCGGCGTCGCCAAGACCGCCGCCAGCGCCGTCCAACGCGCCGCACAAACCGTCGCCCCCCGCGCCACCCAAGCAGTAGCCTCGACGAGCAAGGCCATCGCCGCCGGGGCCAAGAACCTCGCCACGCAGGCCAAGAACATCTTCAAACGCGTCCCCAAGCCGGACGAGGGCCCCGCAACGTCCGGTGCGGGCGGGGTCACCTCGGTGCTGAAGGGCGAGGCTGGCGTACAGCGGTCGATCGCGGCGGCTGAGGCCCGCGGTGAGACGGTCTTGGGCCGGGAGATCACGATGGACACCACTGCTGGCCGTGTTCGACCGGACATCCTGGTTCGGGACGCCGAGGGGAACCTGAAGTTCATCGAATCGAAGAATGGTCCGTCCGCGTCGCTGACGCCGAATCAGACTGTTGGCTACCCGATTCTACGTTCGGAGGGCGGCATTCCGAGGGGCGGCAACGCTTCGCGGGCCGGATTGACTCCGGGGGAGCCCATCGGGCCGATCCCGGTCCAGGAGGATTGGTGGTGACGAGCGGCGGTTTGGTTGCCGAGATGAGTGCTGCATGTCGCGAGCGACTCGCAAGTGCGGGCTTCCAGGCTCGCGCAGGTGGTGTCTTCACGCGCGCCGTCGACGGCGAAGTCCTCGGGTGGCTCGGACTCAATCGGGCCGTGGGCGGCGGGGGCGGATTGGTGGAGGTCAATCCTGTCGTCGGCGTGCGGCATCAAGCTCTCGAGGCGTTGATCGCGGAACTGCTCGGAGCGAAGCCGCACCGCTACGTGCCCGCGACGCTCAGTAGCTCTCTGGGATACCTGATGCCAGCCAGCAGGTATCGACCTTGGATGTTCGGCGCCGAGGCGCCCGTGGGGGTCGTCGCTGACGAGTTGGTCGCTGCCGTCGTGGAGTACGGCATGCCCTACGTACAGCGCCACGGCTCGTTGACGGCGATCGTAGAGGCTATGGCACGCGGCGAGGGTGTGAGGGAGTTCGTGGCGGTCCGGTTGCCGGTCGGCTATCTACTCCTGGGCGAGGCTCAGCGCGCGCTGGGTGCGCTCGAGGCTTCGGAGAGCGCGATCGCCCACCGCCAGGATTTGGCCGCCCAGCGGTTCCGCGGGTTCGCCGCCGCGTTCCGGCGCCGGCTGAACGTCAGCCGAGGAGATTGACCACGAACCTGATGCGGTAATCGCCCAGCCGCCCGGTAGTGAGATCGAGGTACTCCTGGGCTCTCGGGGTCGGCACGCCGGTGCAGTCCAGCTGAATACGCACCGGGTGGCCCGCAGACTGCGGGTAGGCGCGCAGCAGCCCTTCGTCGAGTGCGAACATCGCGTAGTTGTTGATCTTTTCGCTGAGTTGTGCCAACTGTTCGGGGGAGTCCGTCCAGGGACGTTCCTCGATCATGATCAGCGCATATTCGCCGGTTGCTGCGTCGTACGTGACCAGGTCGATCACGTTCGGTTCGCGAACCCCGCCCACCTCAACCTGCCCGGCCCGTGCGGTGCTGGCGGACGTCGTGGCGGAGCGGCACGGACTTGACACGGTTGATGACGGCGGCCTCTTCGTCGTCGAGACGTTCGAGCCGGAGGCGGAGCTGGCCGTCGACTGGGCCGCGCTCATCTCCGTTGAAGACCAGCGAGTCGGTGCCGTCCGACAGGCCAATGGCGATGGCTCGCACGACGTCGGAGGCGGGTTGGCTGGTGCCGGCTCCATCGCGGCGGATCTCGGTGACGTGGACGCCGATGGTGTCAGCCAGGGTCTGCTGGGTGAGCCCGCGTTGCTTGCGGACTGCGGTGAGCCGGTGGGCGTAGCCCATGTCTCCGAGCCGGTCGATGGGTGGGGTCGCTGTGGTGTCCATCGTCGTGGCGCCTTCCTCATCGTGCGGACCCGATAGAGCAGATGGTGAAGCGCCCCAGGTTCTCTGCCGCTCCTGTGCGGGTTGAACCTGCTCGGTGAACGCAGCGTAGTGGGCGTCCTCGTACTCGGGTGAACTAGGCGTCGGAGATGGTGCGGTACGGACCTTTCGTGGCCCTTCGAGGTTCGTGGTGAAGTGCGACGCCCTCGTCGAGCTGTGAGACGTACTGTCGACCGTGCCCCACCCGCGCGATCCGCGTGAGCCCGGCACCGGGCTCCTGGCGGTCATGGCCGTCGGTGGGTCCGGGCCGGGGCTTCCCGTTCACCCGGTCGGGATCTTTCACTCTCGTCACCCCTTTCACTCTCGTCCCACGCGCCACTAGGGTTTGGCCCGACGTGCACGGGGGCGCAGGTCGCGACGCGCACACGCGCGCCGCACGTCGAGGACGAGGACGAGACGAGAGACATGACCGAGCAGCCGGCCCGTGTGCGCTACCTGACGGTGGTGGAGGTCGCCGAGATCATGCGCGTCTCCAAGATGACGGTGTACCGGCTGCTGCACTCGGGTGAGCTGCCCGGTGTGCGCGTCGGCCGCTCGTTCCGCGTCCCGCAGGACGCGCTCGACCACTACCTGGCGACGTCGCTGCCGATCGTGCCCCAGGACGCCGAGCGGGACACCGAGCGCCGCTCGTCCTGACCGCCGGACGCCCGCGCGTCGCGGTCCGGACCGGTGATCGCGTAGGGTGGGGCCTCGGACTTTCCCTGCGTGCCCGACTCGACGGTTGATCGGCGGACCACGCGCCGATCGACCAACAGTAGGCCCGGGCGCCCGGGCCGCACCGGAAGCGAGAGTGGACCATGGGTTCCGTCATCAAGAAGCGCCGCAAGCGGATGGCCAAGAAGAAGCACCGCAAGCTGCTGCGCAAGACGCGTCACCAGCGTCGCAACAAGAAGTGACCTCGCGCTGCCGGTAGGCAGCGCAGGAACGAAGGGCTCGGCCGATCCGGCCGGGCCCTTCGTCGTCCGCGACGACCGCCGCTCGAAGCTCTTCCGGCGAGCCGAACCTCTACATCACGCGCGTGTTCGCGCTGCTGGCGCGCCTTGACCTCGAGCTGGAGGTTCGCGTGCGGTGACGACCCCGGCGCCAGACCAATCGGTGTCACCAAGGAAGAAGCGCGTCGGACTTGGCGACGAGTCGCGGGCGAGTGAGGGCCGGCTCGTGTCGGTCAGTCGTGCGGGTGCAGGGGGCGTTCGAGGACGAAGTCGTCCTCGAGGCGCGCGCCGACCTGGAAGTGCTTGGTGCCGACGCGCACGAAGCCGGCGTGCGTGTAGAAGCCCTGCGCGCGTGAGTTGCGCTGGTTGACCCCGAGCCACATGCCGACGGCGCCGCGCGCCCCGGCGTCCTCGAGGCAGGCCGCGAACAGCGCGGACGCGACCCCGCCGCGGTGCCGGTCGGGGTGCACGTAGAGCTTGGACAGCTCGATCGTCGGGCGCAGCGTCAGCGCCCGCTGCACGTCGGGATCGGTCGGCTCGCCCGCGACGAGCATCGCGTAGCCGGCCGGGGCGTCCGGGCCTTGTTCGTCGTGCGCGAGCAGGACCGTGCGGTGCTCGTCGGCCACGTACTGCGCGAACCGCTCGACGGACAGCACGGCGGCGACGAACTGCGCCTGGTCCGCGGGCGTCGAGTCGGGCGGGCACGCGAGCGGGAAGGTCACCGCGGCCAGCGCCGCGAGGGCGTCGACGTCCGCGGGCGTGGCGCGGCGCACCGTGACGGCGGTCGTGCGGTCCATCGCGCGGCTCAGGCCCGGCCCGCCAGGCGGCGCCGCAGCGCGCGCAGCGACAGCCCGCACGCCCACGCCAGGCCGGCCAGGCTCGCGGCGTCGATGCTGCGGCGCACGCCCGGGCGACGCACGGCGCGGAACTCGCGCACGGGCCAGCCCTCGGTCGCGGCGTGGTGCCGCAGCCGGCGGTCGGGGTTGATCGCGCACGGGTGCCCGACGGTCGACAGGATCGGCACGTCGTTCGTCGAGTCGCCGTACGCGAACGACGCCTCGAGCGAGAGGTTCTCGCGCTCGGCCAGCGCCCGCACCGCCGCGGCCTTCGCCTCGCCGTGCAGCATGTCGCCCACCAGGCGGCCCGTGTAGAAGCCGTTGCGGTGCTCGGCGAGCGTGCCGAGCGCGCCGGTCGCTCCCAGCCGGCGCGCGATGAGCTCGCCGATCTCCAGCGGGCTCGCGGTCACGAGCCAGACCTGGTGGCCGGCGGCGAGGTGCGCGTCGAGCAGTCGCTGCGTGCCGGGGTAGATCCGCAGGCAGAGCACCTCGTCGTAGACGTCCTCGGCGACGGCCGTGATCTCCGCGACCGAGTGCCCCCGGACGATCTCGAGCGCGCGCGTGCGGACCTCGTCGATCTGGTGCTTGTCCTCGCCGAACATCCGGTAGCGCAGCTGGTGCAGCGCGAACCGGACCAGGTCCGGCACACGGAAGAAGTCACGCCGGTACAGGGCGACGGCCAGGTGGAACGCGCTCGCGCCCCGGATGATCGTGTTGTCCACGTCGAAGAAGGCCGCGGCCCGCACACCGGGCGGGGCGGGGAACATGGGCACACGGCCACTGTAACCAGGCGGGCTGTGCATCCGCCGCGACGACGACAGCGACGACTACCGTTGGTGGGTGCCCCGGATCGTGCTGTACTCCCGCGTCGGCTGCCACCTGTGCGACGACGCCCGTGCGCTGGTCGCGCAGGTCGCGGCCGAGACGGGCGAGGCCTTCTCGGAGGTCGACGTCGACGCGGCCGGCGGCGATGGCGACCTGGCCGTCCGGTACGGCGAGCTGGTGCCGGTGGTCGAGGTCGACGGCGTGCGGCAGGGGTACTGGCGCATCGACGCGGCGCGTCTGCGGCGCGCCCTTGCCACACCCGTGCGCGGCGCCCGGCCGCAGGGCTCCCACCCGGGGCGGACGGCAGGGGAGCAACCGCGATGACGCAGGTCCGGCGCTCGGCGCAGCAGGCGGCGGTGCCGCCATCGACGGTCGCTCGGCTGCCCGGCTACCTGCGCGCGCTCGACGAGCTGGCGTCCGCCGGGGTCACGACGACCTCGTCCGACGAACTCGCGCGGGCGGCCGGCGTCGGCCCCGCCCAGCTGCGCAAGGACCTGTCCTACCTGGGCTCGTACGGTCGCCGCGGGGTGGGGTACGACGTCGCGCACCTGGCCGAGCAGGTCGGCGTGGTGCTGGGGCTGCGCGTCGAGCGGCGGGTCGTGATCGTCGGGATCGGCTACCTGGGGCACGCGCTCGCGAGCTACTCGGGCTTCGCCGAGCGCGGCTTCGCGGTGGTCGCGCTCGTGGACGTGGACGAGGCGGTCGTCGGGACCCTCGTCGGCGGTCTCGTCGTCGAGCCGTTCGACGAGCTGGCCCGTGTGGTCGCCGCGACCGGCGCGACGATCGGCGTGATCGCGACCCCCGCCGCGGCCGCGCAGGACGTGTGCGACGCGCTGGTCGCCGCCGGTGTCGGCGGGATCCTCACGTTCGCGCCTCGCGCGCTGCGCACCCCCGCTCACGTCGACGTGCGCGCCGTCGACGTCGCGAGCGAGCTGCAGATCCTCGCGTTCCACGACACCCGCCGCCAGGTCCCGGGCGCCTGACGGTGGTGCGAAGAAGTGGCCAGGAATCGTGGCCGATCCTTCGCACGATCGCGATCGAGACGGGGACGACGAAGGGCGGCCGCCGATCGGCGACCGCCCTTGCGTACGGGTGCTCAGGCCTGCTTGATGGCCGAGATGTCGAGCGCGATGACGACCTTGTCCGAGACCAGGACGCCGCCGGCCTCGAGGGCCGCGTTCCACGTCAGCTCGAAGTCCTTGCGGGAGATCGTCACGGACGCCTCGAACCCGGCGCGCGTGTTGCCGAACGGGTCCACCGCGACGCCCTGGAACTCGGTGACGAGCTCGACCGACTGGGTCACGCCGTGGATGGTCAGGTCGCCGACGACCACGTGGTCGCCGCCCTGGGCGCGCACGGCGGTCGAGGCGAACGACCACTCGCCGAACTTCTCGACGTCGAAGAAGTCGGCGCTCTTGAGGTGGCCGTCGCGGTTGGCGTCGCCGGTCGAGACCGTCGACGGGTCGAGCGTGGCCGTCACGGAGGAGAGCGTCAGGTCGTCGCCCACGAGGATCTCGCCGCCCGTGACGGACACCGTGCCGCGGACCTTCGAGATGCCGGCGTGACGGACCGTGAAGGACGCCTCGGTGTGCGACGGGTCCAGGGTCCAGGTGCCGGTGGTGAGGCCGGCGGGGAGCGTGGTGGTGGCGGTAGCGGTCATGGGGGGATCTCCTGCTCGAGGCGGCGGTTGTTGAAGCGTCAACATTTCGTTAGTTCAAAGTTGTACTACAGTGAGGGCCGACCCGCAACCCCTGGGACCCCCGGCGTGACGCACGTCACTCCTGGCACACTGGGGTCGCACTGACGAGAGGAGCCCGCCCGTGAGCACGAGCACAGAGGTGCGCTGGCTGACGGCCGACGAGCAGCGCGCGTGGCGCTCCTTCCGCGACGGCACCGCCCGGCTCTCCGACGTCCTCGCCCACGAGCTCGAGTCGACGTGCGGGCTCTCCGTCCACGAGTACGAGGTGCTCGTGCGGCTCTCCGAACGGGACGGGCGCACGATGCGTATGTCCGAGCTCGCGGACGGCATCGCGCACTCGCGCAGCCGACTGACGCACACCATCCGGCGGATGGAGGAGCGCGGGCTCGTCGAGCGCGTCGCCTGCAGCGCGGACGCACGCGGCGTGAACTGCTCGATGACTGCCCAGGGCTGGGAGGTGCTGGTGGCCGCGGCGCCCCTGCACGTGCAGTCCGTGCGCACGCACCTGGTCGACGTGCTCACGCCCGAGCAGTTCCAGGCGCTCGGCGCGGCGATGGACGCGGTGCGCGAGCACCTGTCGGGTGGCCCGTGCCACACCGACTGACACCCTCACCGGCCCGGGGCACACAGCGTCGTAGGGGAGACTGACCCCCATGGTCGCCACCACCGTCCACCTGATGCGCCACGGCGAGGTGCACAACCCCGACGGCGTGCTGTACGGCCGGCTGCCCGGGTACCACCTGTCCGAGCGCGGCCTGGCCATGGCACACGTCGTCGCCGCCCACCTGTCCGGTGCCGGCGGCGGCCTGCTCGACGGCGTCGCCGTGCCGGGCGGACCGCGCCGCGACGTCGTCGCGGTGATCGCCTCGCCTCTGCAGCGCGCGCAGGAGACCGGCGCACCGATCGCGGCCGCCTTCGGCGTCGAGCTCGGCACCGACCCGCGGATCATCGAGGCGGGCAACCACTTCCAGGGCATGACGTTCGGGGTCGGCGACGGCTCGCTGCGCCACCCCGAGCACTGGCCCTACCTGCGCAACCCGTTCCGGCCGTCCTGGGGCGAGCCCTACCGCGAGCAGGTCGACCGCATGCTCGCGGCGGTCGACGACGCCCGCGCGCTCGCGCGGGGCCACGAGGTCGTGCTCGTCTCGCACCAGCTGCCGGTGTGGGTCACGCGGCTCGCGCTCGAGGGGCGCCGGCTGTGGCACGACCCGCGGCGCCGGCAGTGCTCGCTCGCCTCGGTCACGAGCCTGCGCTTCGACGGCGACCGGCTGGTGGGCGTCGGGTACTCCGAGCCGGCGGCCGCGTTGCTGCCGGGTGCGGCGACGGTCGCGGGGGCCTGACGTGCGACGCGCGACCGAGAGGGCGGGCCGCGGCGTGCGCGGACGTGCCCTGGCCGCGGTGGGCCTCGCCGCGACGCTCGGGCTGCTCGTCGCGTGCGGCCCCGCCCAGCAGACCCAGGACGTGACCGACCAGGGCTACCAGAGCGGCGACGGCAGCACGAAGACCTGGCCCGCGGGGGACCGCAAGGGACCGGTCGAGCTCGCCGGGACCGACTTCGAGGGCACCTCGCAGGACATCGCCGACTGGCGCGGCGACGTCGTCGTCGTGAACACCTGGTACGCGGCCTGCCCGCCGTGCCGTGCCGAGGCGCCGGACCTGGCGGCCCTCGCGAACGACTACGCCGACCAGGGCGTGCACCTGATCGGCGTGAACGGGACGGACGCGGCCGGTGCCGCGCAGTCCTTCCAGGAGCGCTTCGAGGTCCCGTACCCGACGATCGCCGACCAGGACGGCGCCGCGATCGCCGCACTGCAGGGCGTCGTGCCGATGCAGGCGACCCCGAGCACGGTCGTGCTCGACCGCGAGGGCAAGGTCGCGGCCACCGTGATCGGGCTCGCGGACCCGACGACGCTGCGCGCGATCGTCGACGACGTGCTCGCCGAGCCCCCGGCGACGCCGTGACGGCGGCGGTCCTGCTCGCCGACGCGGGCGACGCCTTCGGACGAACCGCGGTGAGCGGGTCGCTGCTGCTCGCGATCCCCGTCGCGGTGCTGGCCGGGCTCGTCTCGTTCGCCTCGCCGTGCGTCCTGCCGCTCGTGCCCGGCTACCTCGGCTACCTCGGCGGGATGTCCGGCGGCGCGACCGTGGGCACGACGCCGGCCGCGGTCGCCGTGGGCGGTGCGGGCGGCACGGGTGGTGCGGGTGGCACGGTCGGGCTCCCTGGACCGAGCGGCGGCGCCGTGCGGGTCGCGGCCGAACGGCGGCGCGTCCTCGCGGGTGTGGGGCTGTTCGTCGCGGGGTTCACCGCGGTGTTCGTCGTGTTCGGGGTGCTCGCGGGGACCGTGGGCGCGGCGCTCGCGCCGTACGCGGACGCGATCACGCGCGTGCTCGGCGTCGTCGTGATCCTCATGGGGCTCGCGTTCATGGGCTTCGTGCCGTTCCTGCAGCGCGAGAAGCGGATGCATCTCGCGCCGCGCGCGGGCCTGTGGGGTGCGCCGCTGCTGGGCGTGACGTTCGGCCTGGGCTGGACGCCGTGCATCGGCCCGACGCTCGCCGCGATCTACGCGCTCTCGCTCGACTCCGGCTCGGCCTGGCGCGGCGCGCTGCTCGCGGTCGCGTTCTGCGTCGGGCTCGGGGTGCCGTTCCTGCTCGTCGCGCTCGGCGTCGAACGCTCGGCGCGGATGCTCGGCTTCCTGCGCCGGCACCGGCTCGCGATCATGCGGTTCGGCGGCGCGATGCTCGTCGTGCTCGGCCTCGCGCTCGTCACGGGCGTGTGGGGCACGTGGGCGCAGTGGCTGCAGGGCCTGTTCGCCGACGACTTCGTGCCGGTGGTGTGACGTGCGCACCTACCGCCCCGAGGGCCTCGACGACACGTTCTCGAACCCGGACGCACCCGCAGGCGAGCCGACGACGAACACGCCCGGCGACCCGCAGACGCCGGTCCGGCTGCCCTCGATCGGCCTGCGCGGCTGGCTGCGCTGGTCGTGGCGGCAGCTCACGAGCATGCGCGTCGCGCTGCTGCTGCTCATGCTGCTCGCGGTCGCGGCGGTGCCGGGCACGGTGTTCCCGCAGCGCGCGCAGGACGTCGCCCGCGTCGCCACCTACCTGACCGAGCACCCGACCACGGGCCCGTGGCTCGACCGACTCGGCTTCTTCGACGTGTACTCGTCGGTCTGGTTCTCCGCGATCTACCTCATGCTGTTCGTCTCGCTCGTCGGCTGCATCGTGCCCCGCACGCGGGTGCACCTCGCGGCGCTGCGCGGCCGTCCGCCGCGTACACCGCGCCGGTTCGGCCGGTTCCCCGCGCAGGCGGAGGCGAGCACCGACGCGAGCCCGGAGCAGGTCGTCGAGTCCGCGCGCCGCGTGCTGCGGCGCGGGCCGCGCCTGCTCCCGTGGATGGCCTCCTACCGCGTCGACGTGCACGACGAGGGCGGCGGCTGGTCCGTGTCGGCCGAGCGCGGCTACCTGCGCGAGACGGGCAACCTCGTGTTCCACCTCGCGCTCGTCGGGCTGCTCGTCTCGATCGCGGCCGGTCAGATGCTGCACTACCGCGGCCAGGCGATCGTCGTGCAGGGGCGCGGCATGGCCAATGCCGTGCTGGAGTACGACACGTTCGAGCAGGGCACCGCGTTCCGGCCCGAGAGCCTCACGCCGTTCACGCTGCGGCTCGACTCGTTCGACGCGCGGTTCGACCCCGAGTCGCTCGAGCCGCGCGACTTCACGGCGCACGTCACCGTCACGGACCCCGGCGAGCAGCCGCAGGACGCGACGATCAAGGTCAACCACCCCCTCGGCGTCGACGGCGCGAAGATCTACCTGCAGGGCAACGGCTACGCGCCCGAGCTCACGGTGCACGACGCGGCCGGCGAGGTCGCGTTCGCGGGCGCCGTGCCGTTCCTCCCGCAGGACGGCGTCTACACCTCGCGCGGCGTCGTCAAGGTGCCCGACGTCTCGGGCGACCAGGAGCAGGTCGGTCTCGTCGGGTACCTGCTGCCGACCGCGGTGCAGCTCGGCGAGAACCTGTGGCGCTCGTCGAATCCGCAGCCGCAGGACCCGCTGCTGGTGCTCTCGGTGTGGTCCGGCAACCTCGGCCTGGACACCGGCGTGCCGCAGAACGTCTACCAGCTCGACGAGTCGCGCATGGAGCAGGCCGTGGACGAGGACGGCGCGCCCGTCACGCTCTACCTGCGGCCCGGCGAGACCGTCGAGCTGCCGGACGGGCTGGGCACCGTGACGTTCGACGGCCTGCCGCGATACGTCGCGCTCGACCTGCGGCACGACCCCGCGCTGACGTGGGTGCTCGTGTTCGCGCTGCTCGCGTTCGCCGGGCTCGCCGCGTCGCTGTTCGCGCCGCGTCGTCGGGTCTGGGTGCGGGCCGTGCCGGGGGCTGGGCCCGCCGGCGAGCAGGGCCGTACAGTGATCACCGCCGCCGGGCTGGCCCGCGGCGACGACGTCGGGCTGCAGCCCGAGCTGGACCGCGTGCTCGCCGCGACGCTGGTGGACGTGGAGGAGACGACATGAACAACCTGGGTGATCTGAGCACGCTGCTGGTGTGGGCCGCCGCGACGGCGTTCACGGTCGCGCTGATCGCTTACGCCGTGGACCTGGCGCGCCTCGCCGACAACGCCCAGCGGCGCGCGGCGGACGTGCCCGTGCCCGTCGCGGTCGGCGCCGACGGCGCGCCCGACGACCGGGTCGACGTCCCCGTCGTCGCCGAGTCCGCCGTGCTCGGCTCGGCCGCGCAGGTCGCGCCCGGGCGGTCCGCGCGCGCCGAGGGGATCGCGCGCTCGACGACGTACCTCGGCCTGGCGCTGCTGTTCGCCGGCATCGTGCTGCGCGGGTTCGCGGCCGGCCACTGGCCGACGTCGAACATGTACGAGTTCGCGCTGGTCGGCACGTTCGTCGCGGTGCTGGTGCTCGCGATCGTGCAGCGCCGTCGCGTGATCGCGTTCCTCGGCGTCGTCGTCATGAGCATCGCGGTGCTGCTGCTGGTGCTCGCGCTCAACGTGTTCTTCGTGCAGGCCGAGGCCCTGCGGCCCGCGCTGCAGAACTACTGGCTCGTCATCCACGTGGGCGTCGCGATCACCGCGACGGGCGTGTTCACCGTGGCCTTCGCGGCCGCGGTGCTGCAGCTCCTGCGCGACGCGCGCGAGACGGGCCGCACCCGGCTCGGCTCGCCCTGGCGGCGCGCCGACGGCCTGCGCCGCACGTTCAGCGGGCTCGCGGTCACCGGCCGGCACTTCACGTGGCTCGAGCAGGTGCCCGACGCCCGTCGGCTCGAGGCGTTGTCCTTCCGGCTCAACGCGGTCGGCTTCGTGCTGTGGACGCTCACGTTGATCGGCGGCGCGATCTGGGCCGAGCACGCCTGGGGTCGGTACTGGGGCTGGGACCCCAAGGAGGTCGGCACGTTCGTCGCGTGGGTGGTCTACGCCGCCTACCTGCACGCGCGCACGACGCGCGGCTGGAGCGGACGCCGCGCGGCCTACTTCGTCATGGTCGGCTACGCCGTCGTGATCGCGAACTTCACGATCGTCAACCTCGTCGTGACGGGCAAGCACTCCTACGCGTTCTGACGACGCCGCGTTCTGACGACGCCGCGTCCTTACACGCGCCGGACGGTCAGCCGGCGGTCGGCTTGTCCTCCGGCGCGTCGTCGCCTTGCTGCGCGCGGCGACGTTCCTGCTCGAGCCGCCACAGGAACTCCGGATCGTCGTCCGGGGCCACCGGGCCACGCGACGGTCCCGACGAGGTGCGCCCGCCCGCCGTGGCCGGTCGTCCGGCGCGGCGTGTGCGGCTGACCGCGAGCCAGACGATCGACCCGAGGATCGGGATGAGCACCACGAGCAGCACCCACAGCGCCGGGTGCACGCCGAGCCGTTCGTCGTCCTCGCTGCGCACGATGTCGATCACGCAGTACACGACGAGACCGATCAGCAGCAGGTAGCCCAGGTTGCGCACGTGCCCAGGGTAACGGCGGGCCGCCTACGCTGGGTCGGTGCCCGTCGTGCTCTACACCCTCCTGCGCCTGCTCCTGTTCGCCGTCGCCACCGCTGCCTTGTGGTGGGTCGGCATGCGCTCGTGGCTCGCGCCGCTCGCGGGCCTGTTCGTGGCGTGGGGGCTCGGCTACGTCCTGCTGGGCCGCTGGCGGTCCGCCGCGGCCGCCTACGTCCAGGCGCGCGCCGAGGCACGGGCACCGAGCACCCACCGCACCCGGGCCGACGAGGACGCGGCGTACGAGGATGCGGCCGACGACGCGGCCCGGTCCCAGCCCGACTCCTGACCGTTGCGGCCGGCCGAGTGCGGGGTGCACTCCGCCGGCCGGCGAGCCGTCCTGAAACACTTGACCGGTACAGAACATCGGCGTAGCGTCCCGATTGTCCTCTTGACCGGTACAGCATCGACCGGTCCAGCAACCCTGACCGAGGAGGTGCACCGTGTACTCCACCCCGCCGCCCATCAGCCTCATCAGCTCGCGCCGAGCCACGATCGCGCTCGCCCGCAGCGCCACCCCCGACGCGCCCGTCGTCGAGGAGCGTCCGTCCCGCCGGTCCGGACGGCGCACCGCCCGGACCCTCGTCGCACCGCTCGACGCGCCCCGTCGCCTCGGCGCGCGCTCGCTGCACCGGCTCGCCGACCTGCTCGCACCGGCCGAGCGGGAGGCCCTGGTGCGATGACCGCGCACGACGTGGCCGACGAGCCGCGCGCGGTCACCTACCCTGGCGTGCAGGGCCACGACGGCCCTGCACGCGAGGAGGTGTCCGTGGGGCGCGTGACCCTGCAGACGATCGCCGACCGGGTCGGCGTGAGCCGGATGACCGTGTCGAACGCGTTCTCCCGGCCGGACCAGCTCTCGGCCGAGCTGCGCGCGACGATCCTCGCGACCGCCGACGAGCTCGGCTACGTCGGCCCCGACCCGGCCGCCCGCGTCCTCGCGCGGGGTTCGTCGGGCACGGTCGGCGTGCTGTTCACGCAGTCACCCGGTGCGGCGTTCCGCGACCCGATCGCCGCCGAGTTCTTCGCGTCGGTCGCCGAGTCGCTCGCACCGACCGGCCTCGCGCTCGCGCTGCTCCCGACGACGAACGAGGGCGACCTGCTCGCCGCGCGTGACGTGCCCATGGACGCTGCCCTCGTCTACGCCTGCACCGTGGACACCACCGCGCTCGACTGGTTGCGTCGCCGCAGGCTGCCCCTCGTCTTCGTCGACCAGGAGGCCGTCGGGCCGGACGCCGCCACGGTGCTGGTGGACGACCGCCCGGGCGCGCGCGCCGGGGCGCAGCACCTCGTCGACCTCGGCCACCGCCGGGTGGCGATGCTGACCACCGCCTACCGCGAGCCGCCGGGCGTGGCGCCCGACCCCGCGAGCGCCGGGATCGGGCACGTGTCCCGCGAGCGCGTCGAGGGCTGGATGAGCGCGTTCGTGCCCGCCGGCGTCGACGTCGTCGCGGTGCACATGAACGACAACCAGGAGGCCGATGCGCTGGCGGCGGCGCGGACCGCCCTCGCGCTGGCGGACCGACCCACCGGCATCGTCTGCTTCTCCGACCTCGTGGCCTGGGCCGTCGTGCGGGTCGCGCACGAGCTCGGGCTCCGGGTGCCGCAGGACGTGTCGGTCGTCGGGTTCGACGACAGCGCGCTCGCGCGGACCGTCGCGCCCGCGCTCACGACCGTGCGGCAGGACCTCGTCGCCAAGGGCCGCTCGACCGCCGACGCGATCCGCAACGCCATCGCGGCCGCCCGGCAGGGCGCCACGGGCAGCCCGGAGCACGTCCTGGTCCCGACGGCCCTCGTCGTGCGCGACTCGACGGGCCCCGCCCCCGGCTAGAGAGCCAGGCCCAGACCGAGCAGGAGGCCGAAGGCGAGCTCGTAGAAGCCGGTGCCGGCCAGCACGGGCACGAGCGCACGGCCCCGCGCGCCGAGCATGACCACCGACGCGAGCACGACCGCCGGGACCAGGAGCAGCAGCACCAGCAGCGCCCACGGCGCGGCCGCGGCGCACGCGGCGCCCAGGGGCAGCGGGAGCACGACGAGCGCGGCGTACACGCGGCGCGCGCGGCGCTCGCCGAGCCGCACCGCGAGCGTGCGCTTGCCGACGAGCGCGTCGGTGGGCACGTCGCGCAGGTTGTTCACCATGAGCAGCGCGCACGCGAGCATCCCGACGGCGACCGCGCCGAGCCAGGCCGTCCACGGCAGCTCGCCGGCCTGCGTCCAGGTGGTGCCGAGCACCGCGACGAGCCCGAAGAACACGAACACGCCGACCTCGCCGAGGCCGCGGTAGCCGTAGGGGTTGCGCCCGCCGGTGTAGTACCAGGCCGCGGCGATGGACAGCGCGCCGACGGCGATCATCCACAGCGCGCCGGAAGCCAGCACGAGCCACAGGCCGAGCAGCGCCGCGACCCCGAACGACGCGAAGGCCGCTGCGCGCACCGCGCCCGGCCGGGCCGCGCCCGAGGCGGTCAGGCGCATCGGTCCGACCCGGTCGAGGTCGGTGCCGCGGATGCCGTCCGAGTAGTCGTTGGCGTAGTTGACGCCGACCTGCAGCGCGAGCGCGACGCCGAGCGCGAGCAGCGCGCGGCCGGGGTGGGCGGCGTCGAGCTGCGCGGCCGCACCGGTCCCGACGATCACGGGCGTGGCGGCGGCGGGCAGCGTGCGCGGGCGCGCGCCGGCGATCCATTCCGAGGAGGTGGTCACGTGTGGCTCCGGATCGGGGAGGTCGGCTGGGGTCGAGGGTCCTGGCGGGCGGCGGTCGCGATCGAGGTCGCGGCGGCGCGGTCGGGTTTGCCCGGGCCACGCAGGGGCAGGCCGTCGACGACGACGAGCGCGCGCGGTGCGTGCGCGGGGCCGAGCGTCGCGAGCACGGCTGCGCGCAGCTCGTCGAGCGTCGGCGCCGCCAGGCCCGCGCGGGGCACGACGAGCGCGGTCACGCACTGCCCCCACTCGTCGTCGGGAACGCCGACGACGAGCGCGTGGGCGACCGACGGCAGCGCGGCGAGCACGTCCTCGACGGCCGCCGGGGCGACGTTGACCCCGCCCGTGACGAGCACGTCGTCGGCGCGGCCGAGCACCGTGAGCACGTCGCCGTCGAGGCGTCCGAGGTCGGACGTGCGCAGGTGAGGCACGTTGTCGAACGTCACGAACGCCGCCGCGTCGAGATCGGGCCGCTGCGCATAGCCGGTCGCGAGCACGTCGCCCGCGAGCAGGATGCGACCCTCGTCGGACAGGCGCACGCGCACACCGTCGAGCGGCCGCCCGTCGTACACGCAACCCCCGCACGTCTCGGTCATGCCGTACGTCGTCACGACGCGGGCGCCCGCGTCGCGCGCGCGTTCGAGCAGCGCGGTCGGCGTCGCGGCGCCGCCGACGAGGACCGCGTCGAACGTGACCAGCGCGTCACGCGCGGCGGGATCGTCGAGGACCCGCCCGAGCTGGGTCGGCACGAGGGACGTGTAGCGCGGCGCGGAGCGGTCGAGCCGGGCCGTCGCCACCGCGAAGCCCGCGGCGGTGAACGGGCCGGGCGGCAGGGTGACAGGAGTGGTCCCCGCGAGGGTCGAGCGCACGAGCACCTGCAGACCGGCGACGTGGTCGACCGGCAGCGCCAGCAGCCAGCGGCCCGGTCCGCTCAGGCGCGCGTGCGTCGCCTGCGCCGACGCGTGCAACGCCGCAGCGCCCAGCAGCACGGTGCGCGGCTCGCCGGTCGAGCCGGAGGTCGCCACGGCGACGGCGACCTCGTCGGGCACGCTCGTCGGGGACGGGACGGAACCCGCGACCGCGGAAGGGACCACGCGTACCGCGGGGCCCGTACCGGCCAGTGCGCGGGCCAGGTCGGCCGGCAGCGACGGGTCGGCGACGACGACGTCTCGCAGCGGCCGGCTCACCCGCGACAGCCTAGGCCGCCCGGCGCGCCGGTCCGGTCCGGTCCGAACGCGTGGCAGGCTGGTCCCCGGACATCACGGGGGGAGACACACCATGACCCGATCCATCGCGCGCCGTCGCGGCGCCACGCTGGCGGTGCTGACCGCCGCAGCGCTCGCACTGACGGCCTGCTCCGGCACCGCCGAGCCCACGCCGACGCCGTCGACGGTCTACCAGGACCCGACCATCGAGCCGGACAAGCAACCTGTCCCGACGCCGTCCGTCGAGGCGACGTGGCCCCTGACAGGCGTCGCCGGCGACCCGGTGGAGCGCCCGTCGCTCGCGGTGAAGGTCGAGAACACGTCGGCGGCCCGACCGCAGAGCGGTCTCGAGCAGGCGGACATCGTCTGGGAGACGATCGTCGAGTTCCAGGTGTCGCGGTTCATCGCCGTGTTCCAGTCGCAGGTGCCCGAGGAGGTGGGCCCGGTCCGCTCGGTGCGTCCGATGGACCCGGTGATCCTCGAGCCGACCAAGGGACTGCTGGCGTTCTCGGGTGGGCAGGAGGGCATCGTCGCGTTGGCGAAGGCCTCCGGCCTGCAGCTGTTCAGCAACGACTGGGGCTCGCCCGGCATGTACCGCTCCAGCGACCGCGCGGCGCCGCACAACGTCTACCTGACGCCCCAGACGCTCTGGGACAACGCCGATGCGAACCACTCGGCCGCGCCCGGTGAGCAGTTCCTGTTCGCGCGGTCGGCCGACAAGGCGGCACCGGCAGCGGGTGGCAGTGCGGCCGGCACGCTCACGTTCAACCTCTCCGCGGCGGCCAGGCCCGTCTGGACGTGGGACGCGGGAACCTCGACGTGGCTGCGCTCGGAGGGGTCCTCGCCCGCGACCGCCCGCTCGGGGGACCGGCTCTCCGCGGTCAACGTCGTCGCGATCGTCGCCGAGCACCCGAACACCAAGTTCCCGGCTCAGGGCGGCGCCCGCGTCCCGACGTACAACCTCGTCGGGACCGGCACCGGGCTGATCGCGACCGGCGGCAAGACGATCCCCGTGACCTGGAAGAAGACGGCCGAGGACCAGCCGCTGCGGCTGTTCCTCGCCGACGGCTCGCCCGCGCTGCTGTCGCCGGGCAACACCTGGGTCGAGCTGGTGCCCAAGGAGACCGGTTCCTTCACCGTGAGCTGACCCGCTCCACCGCGGGGACGAGGGGCCCTCCACCTACGGGTGGACGGGCCCCTCGTCGTCGTGGCCCGGCGACGGACCGCCCGCCCGCAGGGACGGTCCCGGGGGTCGACGCGGTCCGGGCGGCGCGGCGGCCAGCCTGGAGGCATGGTCACTCACGACATCCATCCACCGGTCGAGCACAGCACGGCGTCCCTCGGAGCCGTGGTCGTCTCGGGGGTCGTCCTGCTGGGTCTGCTGGTCGGCAGCGCGTTCGCTCTCGCGCAGCTCGTCGACCTGCTCGCGTGGGCGGGCGGTTCCTGACCCCGCCCGTCCTCGCTACTCCTGGTAGTCCTCGAACTCCCAGTGGCCGATGCGCGCGAGCTTCTCCGCGAGGGCGTCCCAGTCGGCCTCGTCGAGCGACTCGACCAGCTCGCGCAGGTAGGCCGTCGCGCGGGGCAGGTCGAACGGCTCGACGACGAGGTGGTGGCGTCCGATCTGCGGCCCGTTCTCGACGACCTCGCGGCGCAGCCACAGCGGCGTGCACACGAGCACGTCGAACGACTCGCCCGAGAGCGGTTCGTCGTCCTGCTGCTGCGCAGGCCCGACGAGCAGGCGCACCCACACCCCGGCGTCGGCAGGATCGTCCGGGCGGAAGGTCTCGACGTCGACGTCGGTGCTGATGATCTCGTGCAGCGTGGCGCGCATGTCCTGGTCCGTTGCCTAGTTGATCGTGAGGTGGCCGTTGTTGGTCCACGCTCCGGAGGAACCGGCGCGCGACTCGAAGTTCGACTGCTTCTTCCCGAGCTTCGGCTTCATCGTCGGGGCACGCCACTGGCGGGTGCCGTCGGCGCTGATGTAGATCGTGCCGAGCTTCGAGCTGGTCTCGTGGTAGCCCTCGCCGACCCACGCGAGGCCGGCCTGCTTCGCCTGGGCCTCGGTGGCCGTGCCGAGGCTGAACATGCCCGAGCCGCCCTCGGCCGCCTCGACGATCTTGTCGGCCTTGCTGGCCTTGGCCTTGCCGCCCTGGGTCTTCCACCCGCCGTCGTCCGCGTCCCCGCCCTCGGGGTTGCGGCGGATCGGGGTCGCGGCGTGACCGCCGTACCGGCGCAGCACCGACAGGGGCGCACCGGTCGACGCGTACTCGTCGGTCGTGGCACCGCCGGTCAGTCCCGCCACCGGCGCGGGCGCCAGGGCCGTCGGCGCGCTCGTCGTCGACTCCCGGTCCGCGCTCCCCGCCCCGGTCTGCGCGTGCAGACGCGTGCCGCTGTCCCTGGTCATCCGGACCCCCGATCGGCTGCCGGCATCGTCGTCCGGTTCGCCCCCATCGTCCCGAGCACCCACGGTCGTCGTCGTCAGCAATCGCTACCCAATGGGCCCGTCCGGTGGACGGGCTTGGATGGGCACGGAAGGGCACGGACGGGCTTGGTCGGGCGTGGTCGGGCGTGCACGGGTCAGTACGCGTACGGGAAGCCGGACCAGTCCGGCGGGCGCCGCTGCAGGAACGCGTCGCGCCCCTCGACGGCCTCGTCGGTCATGTACGCCAGACGCGTCGCCTCGCCCGCGAACACCTGCTGGCCGGCGAGCCCGTCGTCGGCCAGGTTGAACGCGAACTTCAGCATCCGGATCGCCTGCGGCGACTTGGACGCGACGATCCGCGCGTACTCCAGGCCGGCAGCCTCGAGCTCGTCGTGCGCGACGACGTCGTTGACCGCACCCCACGCGTACGCGTCGTCGGCCGAGTACTCGCGGGCCAGGAAGAAGATCTCCCGTGCGCGCTTCTGGCCGACCTGCCGGGCCAGCAGCGCCGAGCCGTAGCCGCCGTCGAACGAGCCGACGTTCGCGTCGGTCTGCATGAACCGTGCGTGCTCGCGGCTCGCGATCGTCAGGTCCGCGACGACGTGCAGCGAGTGCCCGCCGCCGGCCGCCCAGCCGTTGACGAGCGCGACCACGACCTTCGGCATCGTGCGGATCAGGCGCTGCACCTCCAGGATGTGCAGCCGGCCGGCGCGCGCGGGGTCGATCGCCTCGGCGCTCTCGCCCTCCGCGTAGCGGTAGCCGTCGCGGCCGCGGATGCGCTGGTCGCCGCCCGAGCAGAACGCCCAGCCGCCGTCCTTGGGGCTCGGCCCGTTGCCCGTCAGCAGCACCGTGCCCACGTCCGACGACATGCGCGCGTGGTCCAGCACCCGGTACAGCTCGTCGACCGTGTGCGGCCGGAACGCGTTGCGCACCTCCGGCCGGTCGAACGCGACGCGCACCACGGGCAGATCGCGCTCGTCGTCACCCGTGCGGTCCACGCCGCGGTGGTAGGTGAGGTCCGTCAGGTCCTCGAAGCCGCGGACGGCCCGCCAGCTCGACGGGTCGAACGTCGTGGACACCTGCTGAGGCAGCTCGCTCACGTCGCTCACCCTAGTCAGCGGTGCGACGTAGCCTGGGCTCCGTGCTGGCCGGGGACGTCGTCGTGTGGTCCGTGCCGTTGCGCTCGCGGTTCCGCGGGCTGACGGTCCGCGACGGGGTGCTGGTGCGCGGGGACGCGGGCTGGGCGGAGTTCTCGCCGTTCTGGGACTACGACGACGAGGAGTCCGCCTCGTGGTGGCGCGCCACGCGTGAGGCCGCCGACGAGGGCTGGCCCGCGCCGGTGCGCGACCGCGTGCCCGTCAACGTCACGGTGCCCGCGGTCGACGCGGCGACCGCGCGCCGGATCGTGCTCGCCTCGGGCGGCTGCCGCACCGCCAAGGTCAAGGTCGCCGAGCCGGGGCAGTCGCTGTCCGACGAGGTCGCGCGGCTCGAGGCCGTCCGCGACGCGCTGGGTCCCGGCGGCGCGGTCCGGGTCGACGCGAACGCGGCGTGGGACGTCGACGAGGCCGTGCGCCGCCTCGCGGTGCTCGACCGCGCGGCGGGCGGACTCGAGTACGCCGAGCAGCCGGTGCCGACCGTCGAGGACCTCGCGGCGCTGCGACGCCGCACGCACGTGCCGATCGCCGCCGACGAGTCGATCCGCCGCGCTGCGGACCCGCTCGCGGTCGCGCGGGCCGGCGCCGCGGACCTCGTCGTGCTCAAGGTGCAGCCGCTCGGCGGTGTGCGGGCGTGCCTCGAGCTCGCCGAACGGATCGGGCTGCCCGTGGTCGTGTCGTCGGCGCTCGAGTCCTCCGTGGGGCTGGCCGCCGGGGTCGCGCTCGCGGCCGCGCTGCCCGAGCTGCCGTACGCGTGCGGGCTCGGCACCGGCCGCCTGCTGGCCGCCGACGTGACGCTCGACCCGCTGCTGCCTGTCGACGGCGCGTTGCCCGTGCGGGCGGTCGTGCCCGACGAGGCCGCGCTGGCGGCTGCCGTCGCCCCCGACGACGTCGCCGCGCGGTGGCGTGAGCGGGTCCGGCGGGTCTGTGCGCTGCCGGCGCGGGGTCGCGACCAGGCATGATGGCATCCGTGACGACGACGCCGGAGCCCGCCACCGACGCCGCGCGCGTGCTGGTCCAGGCCCTCGTCGCGTGCGGTGTCGAGGACGTCGTGCTCGCACCCGGCTCGCGCAGCGCCCCGCTCGCCTACGCGCTCGCAGAGGCGGCCGTTCCCGCCGCGGACCGGCCCGAGCACGCGCCGGCGCTTCGGCTGCACGTGCGGGTCGACGAACGTTCCGCGGCCTTCCTCGCGCTCGGGCTGGCGCGCGCCGGCGCGCACGTCGACGGGCTGGCGGCCGGCCCCGCGCGACCCGTCGCGGTCGTCACGACGTCCGGCACCGCGGCCGCGAACCTGCACCCCGCGGTGCTCGAGGCGCACCACAGCGGGGTCCCGCTGCTGCTGCTCACCGCCGACCGCCCGCACGAGCTGCGCGGCAGCGGCGCCAACCAGACCACCGACCAGGTCGGCATGTTCGGCTCGGCCGTGCGGCTGACGGTCGACGTGCCGGCACCCGTGGGGCTGCCCGACGAGGCGCGCGACCTGCGCCGGCTCGCGGCGCGGGCCGTGGCCGCCGCGACCGGTGCCCGCACCGGCGACCCCGGGCCCGTGCACCTCGACCTGGCCTACCGCGAGCCGCTCGGCCCGCCCGTCGGACCGTGGCCTGCGCCGTCGACCGTCGGGCTGACCCACGTCCAGGCCCGCCCGGCGCCCGCGACGGCCGTGACGACCGGTGCCGTTCCCGCGGTGACCGGCTCGGCGACGGCGTCCGCGACCGGGACCGAGGAGCGGCGGTCCGGGCCCGGTCGACTGGGCGGCATCGCGACCGTCGTCGTCGCGGGCGACGGGGCCGGGCCGGGCGCGCGCCGGCTCGCCGAGGCGAACGGCTGGCCGCTGCTGGCGGAGCCCTCGTCGGGCGCGCGCGGTGGACCGAACGCGATCCCCGCCTACCGGCTGGTGCTCGCCGCCGAGGAGCTCGTCTCGCGGGTGCGGCGGGTCGTCGTGCTGGGGCGTCCGACGCTCTCGCGGCCGGTGCAGGCGCTGCTGCGCCGGGACGTCGAGGTGCTCGTCGTCGTGCCGCGCGGTGCGCAGTGGCCGGACGCCGCGCGCAACGCGAGCCAGGTGCTGCTCGAGCCCCCGGCGCGCATGCGGCAGGGGCGGATGCGCGGGCCGGTCGGCTGGCTCGAGGCCTGGCAGGTCGCGGGCGAGGCGGCCGCGGCCGCGGTCGACCGCGAGCTGGACCGTGACCCCGCGGACCGGGGCCGCCGCTCGCGCAGCGGCGCGCGAGTGACCGGCCCGGTGCTCGCGCGCGCGGTCGCGGCCGTCAGCGTGCCGGCCGACGTGCTCGTCGTCGGCTCGTCGAACCCCGTGCGCGACCTCGACCTCGTCGCGCGCTGGGACGTGCCGCCGCTCGTGCTCGCCAACCGCGGGCTCGCGGGCATCGACGGCACCGTGTCGACCGCGATCGGCGTCGCGCTCGGGCTGCCCGCGCGCCGCGTGCGGGCCGTGCTGGGCGACCTCACGTTCCTGCACGACGTGGGCGGGCTCCTGCGCGGGCCGCTCGAGCCGGGGGTCGACTGCCAGCTCGTCGTCGCGAACGACGATGGCGGGTCGATCTTCGCGACGCTCGAGCACGGCGACGTCGCCGCGGGCAGCCCCGCGCACGCGCTGTTCGAGCGCGTCTTCGGCACGCCGCACGGCGCCGACCTCGCCGCGCTGTGCGCGGGGTACGGCGTGCGGCACACACGCGTGGGGGACGTGGACGGGCTGCTGCCCGCGCTCGCCGCGCCCGGCACCGGCCTGTCCGTCGTCGAGGTGCGCGTCGACCGCACCGGGCGGCGCGAGCAGTCGGCGCGGCTGGCGTCGGCCGCCGCCGCGGCGGTCGGGGCTGCGCTGCGCTGATCGTCGTGCCGGCCGCCCTGCGCGCAACTCACAGGAGGCTCTCAGGTTCTGCGAAGGGTCTGCCCAGGGGGCGGCGGTGTGATCTTCAGGACCAAGGAGGCAACCACTATGACCACGCCCGACCCCGCCGCCCACCCGCAGGACGCGTCGACCCAGCCGCTTCCGCCCGTGCCGGCCCCGCCGCAGCCTGTCGCGCCCCACCAGGACGCGCAGCCGGTGGTCGCCGCCCCGTCGCAGCCCGCCCCGTCGCAGCCCGTCGCGCCGCAGCCCGTCGCGACCCAGCCGATCGCGCCGCAGCCCGTCGCGACCCAGCCGATCGCGCCCCAGCCGCAGGCCGCCCATCCGCAGCAGGCCGTGACCCAGCCGGTCGCGCCGCAGCCGGTCGCGCCGCAGCAGCACCCCGCCCAGGCGTTCGCGCACGCGCCCTACGCCGCACCGCAGCCCGCCGCCCCGTCGAACGACCCCTGGTCGGTCATGCCGGCGCCGGCCGCGACCACGAACGCGCCTCGCAAGAAGCGGATCTGGATCCCGATCACGGCCGCCGCGGCCGGTGCGGCGCTGCTCGCCGCCGCCGCGACGCTCGGCGTGACCGGTGCGCTCGGCGACAACGACGGGCCCAGCACGGCGGGGACGTCGTCGGCGTCGATCGCCACGCTCGGCCAGGACACCAACGACGCCGTGCCCGTCTCGGGCTCGACCGACGACGACCCGGACTGGCAGGCCGTCGCCAAGGCCGTCCAGCCGTCGGTCGTGGCGATCGCCGTCACCACCGACCAGGGCGGTGCGCAGGGTTCAGGCGTGATCGTCGACTCCGCCGGCCACATCGTGACCAACAACCACGTCGTGTCGGGCTCGACGAGCGTCTCGGTGACGCTGACCGACGGCCGCATCTTCGACGCGACCGTCGTCGGCACCGACCCGACCACCGACCTCGCGGTCGTCAAGCTCGTCGACCCGCCGTCGGACCTCACCCCTGCCGCGCTCGGCGACTCGTCGGACGTGCAGGTGGGCCAGGCCGTGATGGCCGTCGGCAACCCGCTCGGCCTCGCGAACACCGTCACCACCGGCATCGTCTCGGCCGTCGACCGTCCCGTCAGCACGCAGGGCGAGGACAGCAGCGAGACGACCGTGACCAACGCGATCCAGATCGACGCGGCCGTGAACCCCGGCAACTCGGGTGGCCCGCTGTTCGACGCGCAGGGCCGCGTGATCGGCATCAACTCGTCGATCGCCACGCTCTCGAGCGAGTCCGGCTCGATCGGCCTCGGCTTCGCGATCCCGGTGAACCTCGTCAAGAACGTCGCGCAGCAGCTCGTCGACGACGGCACCGTCAAGCACGCGTTCCTCGGCGTCGGGCTCGACGACGGCACCGCGACCGCCGACGGCGTGACCCGCGCCGGTGCGGTCGTCAAGCAGGTCAACGACGGCTCGCCCGCCGCAGCTGCCGGCCTCCAGCTCGACGACGTGGTCGTCGCGATCGACGGCAGCCCCGTCGGTGGCGCCGAGTCGCTCACCGCCTACGTCCGCTCCTACACTTCCGGCGACCAGGTCACGCTGACTCTCGTGCGCGACGGCAAGGCGCTCGACGTCGACGTCACGCTGGCGACCCGCGAGGACACCTCCACCCAGTCCCAGCAGGGCCAGGGCCAGCAGGGCCAGCAGGGCGACGGCCAGCAGGGCGACGGCCAGCAGGGCGTGCCCGGCGGCCCGAACCAGGGTCAGGGCGACGGTTCGCTCGGCGGCCTGAGCCCCGAGGAGCTGTGGCAGTGGTACCAGCAGCAGCAGGAGCAGCAGAACGGCCAGGGCTGACCTGGTGACAGACCTCGGTCGACGCACCCCCTGACGTCGACCGAGCAGCGCGAGTCCCCGCACCCCCTGAGGGTGACTCGCCACGAGCCCGGCCGGGCGGCCTCACCAGGCCCCGGCCGGGCTCGTCCACTCCACAGCAGCGGCTGGCCCGTGAGTGCAGGCGTGGGTGCAGCACTGGCGGGGTGGACCCGGCGACACCTGCGCCCATCCCTGCACCCACACCATCCGCACCACCTCGTCGGCCCGCCTCCGTCATCGACGCAGCTGTCGACCCGCCCCGTCGTCGCCGAAGCCGTCGGCGCGCCCCGGAGTCACCCGAGCCTCGGCCCGGCCGTCGCTGGCGGCGATGCGTGAGCGCAGGGATGGGTGCAGCACCGGCGGGGTGGACCCGGCGACACCTGCACCCATCCCTGCATCCGCGAGTTCCGTGGCGCCGATCCGAGCA
>NZ_BJWG01000020.1 GCF_007990245.1 Cellulomonas composti
GGAAGCTGTCCGTCGATGGTGCGGGGGGACCGGATGGGAGGGGGTGGGGGTGGGGCGCTTCTAGACTCGTGCGGTGGCTGACGAGAGCGAGGCGTTGCGGGCGCTACAGAAGCGGGCGGTCGGAGTGCTGACCGGGCTGGCGCCGGAGGTGATCGAGCTCGGGGGGCTGTTCCAGGCCGCGGGGCACGAGCTGGCACTCGTCGGGGGGCCGGTGCGTGACGCGTTCCTCGGGCGGGTCTCGTCGGACCTGGACTTCGCGACCTCCGCGACGCCGGACGAGACGCAGGCGATCCTGGCGCGCTGGGGCGACGCCCACTGGGATATCGGCAAGGAGTTCGGCACGATCGGCGCCTCCCGGTTCGGGCGGCGCCGGGGTGGTGAGGACGTCGTCGTCGAGGTCACGACCTACCGCACGGACGCGTACGACCCGTCGTCGCGCAAGCCCGAGGTGGTGTTCGGCGACTCGCTCGAGGGAGACCTGAGCCGGCGCGACTTCGCGGTCAACGCCATGGCGGTGCGGGTGCCGGACCTGACGTTCGTCGACCCGTTCGACGGGCTCGCGGACCTGGCGCGCGGCGTGCTGCGCACCCCGGTCGACCCGCGGCAGTCGTTCGACGACGACCCGCTGCGGATGATGCGTGCGGCGCGGTTCGCTGCGCAGCTCGGGTTCGCGGTCGACGAGGCGGCGCGGGCGGCGATCGTCGAGCAGGCCGAGCGGATCACGATCGTCTCGGCCGAGCGCGTGCGCGACGAGCTCACCAAGCTGATCCTCGCGCGCGGGCCGCGGGCGGGGCTGCAGGTGCTCGTCGAGACAGGGCTCGCCGACCATGTGCTCCCCGAGCTGCCGGCGCTGCGGCTCGAGATCGACGAGCACCACCGGCACAAGGACGTCTACGAGCACTCGCTGACGGTGCTGGACAAGGCGATCGCGCTGGAGACGGGACCGGACGGGCCCGTTCCGGCGCCGGACCTCGTGCTGCGCCTGGCCGCGCTGCTGCACGACATCGGCAAGCCGCGCACGCGCCGGTTCGAGGCCGGCGGTGGCGTGAGCTTCCACCACCACGAGATGGTCGGCGCGAAGCTCGTCGCGAAACGGCTCAAGGAGCTGCGGTTCGACAAGGCGACGGTACAGGCCGTCGCCCGGCTGACCGAGCTGCACCTGCGGTTCCACGGCTACGGCGAGGCGGGCTGGACGGACTCGGCGGTCCGGCGCTACGTCACCGACGCGGGTCCGCTGCTCGAGCGCCTGCACCGGCTGACGCGCTCCGACTGCACGACGCGCAACGTCCGCAAGGCGCAGCGCCTGTCGGCCGCCTACGACGACCTCGAGGAGCGCATCGCGCGGCTGCGCGCGCAGGAGGAGCTGGACTCGATCCGCCCGGACCTGGACGGCACGCAGATCATGGCGGTCCTCGACATCCCGCCGGGTCGTGAGGTCGGCGAGGCCTACAAGCACCTGCTCGCGCTTCGCATGGAGCACGGACCGCTGGGCGACGAGCGCGCGGAGGCGGAGCTGCGGTCCTGGTGGGCGGCCCGCGAGGCGTAGCGGGATCGGGCCCCGCCCGGCGGAGCGCGCTCGGCTCAGGTCGCGATCTCGCGCGGCACGCTGGGGGCGCGGGAGTACACGAGAGCGGCGAGCGCGTAGGCGGCGGCTATCACGACGAACATCGGGCGGGACCAGCCGGTGTCCGGCAGCGTGAACGCCGCGAGCGCCGCGGCCCCGACGAACGCCGCGTTGAACAGCACGTCGTAGATCGCGAAGGCGCGGCCGCGGTAGGCGTCGGCGGTGTCGCGCTGCACGATGGTGTCGACCGCGATCTTCGCGCCCTGCGCGGCGAGCCCGAGCAGCCCCGCGGCGACGAGCACCACAGCACGGCCGGCGCTGACCGCGAGCCCGAGCTGGCTGACGGTCGCCAGCGCCAGGCACACGACGATCCAGCGGTGCGGCCCGAGGCGCGGCGTGAGCGTCGGCGTGAGCACCACCGCCAGGACGAAGCCGGCGGCGGTCGCGGCGAGCACCTTGGCGAACATCGCCAGGCCCGCGTCGGCGTCGGCGGGGTCGGCGAGCAGGTTGCGCGAGATGAGGATGCTCGCGATGAACACGGCACCGAACAGCAGGCGGTGCACGGCCATGATCCCGAGCGCCTGGGCGGGCGTGCGGCGGCGCACCAGGTAGCGCGCGCCCTCGACGAGCCCGCGCCACAGGATGCCGAGCGCGGCGCGCAGTTGCGCGGCGTCGGAACGCTGGTCCGGCCCGAGCTGGTCGCGGCCCAGCCGGGTGGCCAGCGCGCTCGCGGTCGCCATCACGGCCGCCGCGGTGACCAGCGCCGCCGCGTCACGGCCGCGCCCCGCAGGGATGACCCAGCCGAGCACGAGCCCGATCGCGCCGCCGAGCCCGGCGGCCGCGGTGCCCAGGGTCGGCGTCAGCGCGTTCGCGGTGAGCAGCAGCGGGCCGGCGACGACCTTGGGCAGCGAAGCGGAGAGCGCCGAGAGCAGGAACCGGTTGACCGAGAGCGTCGCGAGCGCGAGCACGTAGACCACCGGCCCGACCCCGATGGTCACCATCGCGGTCGCGGTCGCGAGCGTGAGCCCGACGCGCACGAGGTTCCCGATGACGAGCACCTGGCGGCGCCGCCAGCGGTCGAGCAGCACCCCCGCCCACGGCCCGACGATCGTGAACGGCAGCAGCAGCACCGCGAACGCGGTCGCGACGCCGGTCGCGGTGCTCGCGCGCTCGGGCGAGAAGAAGAAGAGGGTCGCAAGCCCCACCTGGAACATGCCGTCGGCGACCTGGCTCACGAGCCGCACCGAGAGCAGCTTGCGGAAGTCCCGGAGCGGCCACAGCGCCCGCAGGTCGTCGATCACCTGCATCGGATCGCGACCTGTCCACCCGTACGCACGGCTCGCACCCTATCCGGGACGGCAGCCGGGGCCGACGTCCCGTGCCGACCGCGCCAACCTGGGGACAACCCGAGCCCGGCGGTGGATCGTTCTTCCTACGAGGGACGACGACGGGAGCGGCGACGTGGCGCGGTGGGAGCCGATGCTCGAGCAGGTGGCACAGGAGTGCTACCCGCGGCTCGTCGCGCGTGCGCTCCTGCTGACGCGGTCGAGACCCGACGCGGAGGACCTCGTGCAGGACGCGCTGGTCGCGACGTTCGGCGGGCGCGCCCGGTTCGCGACGACCGGCCAGGCGGAGCAGTACGTGCGGCGCGCGATCGTCACGCGGTGGGTGGACCGTGTGCGGCGCTCGTCGCGCGAGCGGGACGTGCTGGACCGGGTCGCGCACGATCCGACCTCGCCGCTCGTGGCCGCGGACGCGTCGTCGTCGGGCCCGGACCTCGCCGGCGGGGACCTGCCGGGTGCGGTCGAACGCGCGCTCGGCATGCTCAGCCCGCGCCAGCGTGCGTGCGTGGTGCTGCGGCACCTGGACGACCTGTCGGTGCGCGAGACCGCGGCGCTGCTGGGGCTCAGCGAGGGCTCGGTCAAGCGCTACGTCGCGGACGGCCTCGCGACGCTCACGCAGGTGCTCGGCGCGCGCGTGGAGGAGGGGGCGCCGGTGGTGCTCGTCGAGACGCAGGACCCGACGCGTCGGGGTGGGCACGGGGCGGGGCCGGGCGAGGACGGGGCGAGAGGCGGAGGGTCATGAGCCGAGGCATCGAGGAGCTGCTCGCGGCTGCGGTCGACGAACGTGCGCGGTCGCTCGACGGGCTGCGGCCCGCCGCGGGCGCGCTGGCCCGCACCCGTTCGCGCGTGCGCCGTCGCCGGGCGGTGCGGCACTCGGTCGAGACCGGCGTGGGCGTCGCGGCGGTCGGCGTGGTCGGCGTCGCCCTGTGGTGGGGCGGCGCGCGGCCGGACGCCCCGCTCCCGCCGAGCGGCAGCACGGCACCGGCACCGGCGACGCCGACGCCGGCACCGAGCCCTGCGCCCTCGTCGGCCACGCGGGCCCCGACGCCCGCCGCGGCGCCGGGCCTGCCGCCCGCGCTGCCCGCGCCCGACGACCTGCTCGCGCGCGTCGGACCCGGTTGGACGCTGACGGTGTACCGCTCGGTGCCCGCCGGCGCGGACCCGCTCGCGGCGCCGACGGCCCACGCGGTGCTCGCGGTCGCGCCGGACGGCACGCGCTACCGGCTCGCGGACCTGCCGGCCGAGCTCGGCGTGCGCGTGCTGCACTGGCGCGCCGGCGACGAGAGTGCGCGGGTGAGCTGGGGTCCGTTCGCGACCGATGACATGACGACGGGCTGGCTGGACCTGCGCACCGGCGACCTGGTCACCGACGCGCCCGACCTGCCCCGCGCGCCCGACCTGCCCGGCGCGAGCTACCTCGCCGACGTCGGCGACAGCGGCGAGCTGTGGCTCGCGGGCGTCGACGGCGACGCCTGGTCGCTGTACGTGGTGCCCGCGTCCGGCGAGCCGCGCGCGCTGGGCGAGGTGGACGGTGCCGTGAGCGTCGCGTCCGTCTCGCCCGACGACTCACGCGTCGCGTGGGCGACGGCCGCGGCGCCCGGTCAGGCGCTCGTGGTGGTCGACGTCGCGACGGGCGACCGCACGCAGGTGCCGCTCGACGCGCCCGACGGCGAGTGCAGCGTGCTGGGCTGGCTCGACGACGCGTCGGTGCTCGCGTCGTGCTTCGACTACACGGGTGACGGACCGGTCGTCGACTGGGACCCGCGGCTCGAGCGGATCGGGGTCGACGACGGCTCGGTCGCCCGCGTGCAGGACATCGGCGTCGGGGACCCGTTCGTCCCGTCGTTCAGCCACGGCGCGCACACCGCCGACGGCACGGTCGCGTTCCCCGCGTTCACGCTGACCGCGGACCTCGGCATGGCGTCGGTCTGCGCGAACAGCGTGTGGTCCTGGGGTCCGGACGGCCTGCAGGAGGTCCGGCCGACGGGCGACGACGTGCTCGGGGTCGGCGCGGCCGGCGACGACGTGCTCGTCGAGTCCACGACGGGCTGCATGCAGGGCGCGGCCCCCTCGACGCTCACCGCGCACGCGCCGGGGGCGTCCGGTACGGCGACGATCCTGGCGCCCGTGCCCGACGACGGCGCGTGGTCCACCGCGCTGGTCTCCTGGACCCCGGCAGACTGACCCGCGTCCGGCCCGTCCCGCGAGTGCACCCCAACCGATCGGCCGGGCTCCGCGTTGTCAGGGTGGCAGGAGCCGACGAACGGGTGGAGGTGCGGTGCGCGGGGCGTGGGAGCCGGTGCTCGAGCAGCTGGTGCGGGAGCGGTACCCGCGCCTGCTGACCAGGGCGTTCCTGCTCGTCGGACCGGGCGGGGACGCCGAGGACCTGGTGCAGGAGGCGCTGCTCGCGACGTTCGGCGGGCGGGCGCGGTTCGCGTCCGTCGAGGCGGCCGAGCAGTACGTGCGTCGCGCGATCGTGTCGCGGTTCGTCGACCGGCTGCGCCGCACCGGCCGCGAACGCACCGCGCACGACGAGGCTGCGCGGCTCGATCCCGGCTCGTCGTCCGAGGTGTTCTCCACCGAGCTGGAGGTCGCGCTGACCCGGCTCGCCCCGCGCGAGCGGGCCTGCGTCGTGCTGCGGCACGTCGAGCAGATGTCGGTCGCCGAGACCGCGGCCCACCTGGGCCTGAGCGAGGGCGCCGTCAAGCGCTACACCTACGACGGGCTCGGCCGGCTCAACGAGGCGCTCGGCACCCGGGCTCCTGACGAGGACGCGGACCTGCCGGTCCGCCTGGTCCGGGGCGGGGGTGCGTGATGAGCGATCCGCGACGCGCGCTCGACGACGTGATCGCCACGAGCCTGGCCGCCCGCGAGCGCCGGGTCGACCCGGGCGCCGGGTCGGCCGTCGTCGCCGGGGTCCTGGCCGCCGCGCGGACGCGTCGTCGGCGGCGGTACGCGCTGCAGTCCGTCGCCGCGGTGGCGGCCGTCGGCGCGGTGGTCGGCGCGGGCCTGCTCGTCGGAGGCGGTCCCCCGACGCAGGTCCCCGCGACACCCGGCCCCTCCACGAGTCCGACGACGACCGTCGCGCCGACGCCGTCGCCGACCCCCTCCGCCGACGCGCGCGCGGCGCTCGTCGCGGCCGGGGCGGGGCTGCCGGCCGGCACCGTGCCCGTGACCGACGACGTGTGGGCGCAGACCGGTCCCGGCTGGGTGCTCGCCGTGGTGCGGCCGAGCCTGGGGCTCGAGGTGCTGCGCAACAGCGTGGTGCTCGCGTCGCCGCAGGGGCGCACGTACCTGGTGGTCGAGCTCCCGCTCGACGTCGAGGTGGCGGTGCAGCACTGGGAGCCGGGGTCCGACGAGGCGCTCGTGACGGTCGTGCCCGGCGAGCGCGCGTTCGTCGGGGAGCGGGCGTGGCTCGACCTGCGCACGGGCGCGGTCGTCGCCGATCCCGCCGGGCTCGACACGAGCAGCGCCGAGGCCTCGACGCCGACGTTCCTCGGCATCGACCACCTCGGTCGGGAGCTCTGGGTGGAGCACGGCGTCGCGGGGGAGTTCGTCACGGGCGTGCTCGTCGTGCTGGACGAGGGCGCCACGGTGTACCGGCTCGAGCTCGGCACGGCGTGGGGCTCGGCGCTGCTCGACCCGAATGCGCGCATGCTGCTGCTGGCCGGCGACGAGGACCGGTCCTACCGGGTGGTGGACCTCGATGCCGGGGACGTCGAGACCTACGCGTTCGGCGCCGACCAGCGGTGCCGGGTCGTCGGCTGGACGGGCGCGCAGCGGGCGCTCGCGACGTGCGTCGATGACGCCGAGCTGGTCGGGACCGACGGATATCCGATGGTGTGGACCAGGCTCGCCGACGTCGTCGTCGGGACGCCGGGGGCCACGGCCGTGCGTGAGCTCGTCCCGGGAGACCTCCTGCCCGAGGCGTGGGGCGGGGCGTGGCTCGCCGGGCACGGGACGGTCGCGCCGGCCTCCACCGTGCCGGCCGCGGGCGAGGACGCGCACAGTTCGTCGCCGAGCACCGTCGCCGCGTTCGCGCGGGACGGCGCGCCGACCGTCCTGCTCGGTCCCGTCCTCGGGGCGGACACCTGGGCGGTCACGCGCGCCGCCGACGGCGTCGCGTACGCGTGGGAGGCGGGGTTCAGCGACGCGCCGTGGTCCGTCGTCGCGTGGGACGGCGGGGCGCCGCGCACGGCGATGCCCGGTCCGGCCGCGGTCGCCGGCGTGAGGTCCGGCGAGCCGTCGTGGGTCGTCGCCGGGGACCAGGACGGTCCGCGATGACCTCCTTCGAGCGCGACCTGGCCGACGTGATCGAGGCGAGCCTGCACGTGCGGGAGACCGCATCGCGCGACCGGCGTCCGGCCGCCGGCGCGCTGGCCCGGACGGTCGCCGCGGTCCGCGCGCGGCGTCGTCGTCGGCACGCGGGCGAGGTGCTCGCGGTCGCGGCGACGGCGGCCGTCGTGGCGGTGGGGATCGCCGCGGGTGGTTCGTCGGCGCCGGCTCCCGCGGGTCCGACGACCTCGTCGGAACCGTCCGTGAGCGCGACGCCGACGCCGCGCCCGACGCCCACGCCCGGGCCGTCGCTCGCGCCCATGCCGGGTGCCGAGGAGATCGCGGCGGGCCTCGGGCTGCCGGCGTCCGTCCCGGCGCCCGCCGACCTGTGGGACCGGGTCGGAGCCGGCTGGGTGCTCGCGGTGTACCGGCCCACGTGGGAGCTCGGTGACGGCGAGACCCACTGGCTGCGCAACACGCTGATGCTGGCCGCGCCCACGGGCGAGCTGTACCGCGTGCTCGAGCTGCCGCTCGACCGGGCGGTCGAGGTGGTGCGGTGGGAGCCGGGCGACACGCGCGCGCTCGTGGCGATCTCGGTGATCGACGGCCAGATGACGCAGACGGCCGCCCGCGGCTGGCTGGACCTGCGGACGGGCGAGCTCACGGTGGACCCGGGCGACATGCAGGCTGCGTCGGACGGCTGCCTGCCCCAGCCGAGCTTCCGGTGGACCGACCACGACGGCAACGAGGTGTGGGGCGTGACCTACTGCCAGACCGGCGGTGGTGGTGGCGGCGAGCTGATGATCCTGCGGCCGGACGGCACGCAGGTGCGCACGATCACCCTCGGCGAGCTCTGGTACGACGCGCGGCTCGACCCGACGGGCCACCGCATCGCCGTGCCGCGCGACGACGACGCCGACGGCGTCGCGTTCGACGTCGTGGACCTGGACAGCGGCGAGGCGACGAGGCACGAGTACGGCGTCCCGGACCGGTACTGCCAGGTCGTCTCGTGGCGCACCGACACCGCCCTGCTGGTGACGTGCCAGGCGCGGCGGTGGGAGTTCGGCGAGCAGGCCGACCCCGAGGCCGACGACCTCGAGACGTGGGAGGTGTCGGTGGAGGGCGCCGCGCCGCGCCGGATCATGGGCGAGGCGGTCGCGCCCGTGCTCGAGGTGTGGAGCGGTCTGCCCGTCGGCGACGGTGGCGTCGCGCTCGCCGGGCCGGCGGTCGGCACGCGGGCCGACGCGCGCTGCACGGAGGGCGCCTACCTCCTGACGGGCGACGAGTTCCACGCGCTGCCCCCGCAGGGAGCCGACCGGGTGACGGTGCTCGGCGCGGCCGGCGGCCTGGTCTACGCCGTCTCGTCGGCCTGTCCGGACGACCCGATGACGACGGCGCCGTACGAGCTCTCGGTGTGGGACACCACCCGGTCGCCGGCGGGCGACGAGCCGGCTCACGTCCTGCTCCCGGCGCCGCTGCCCGGCCCCGCGCAGCTGAGCGACGGCCTCGAGTCGTGGGCCGTCGCAGGCGGCCCGTCCGGCCAACGCTGGTAACCCCGCCCCGACTCCCCGCAGCCGCTCCCCCCACCCGATCCCCCACCCGACCCGCCCACCCGACCAGCCCCCGCACCCGCCCGACGCCGCTGGGTGGCTCATCCGCCGCCCGGCGGCGGTTCCTCCACCCGCCTCGCTGCGCGCGGCCCTGCGCGCGCCGGGCTGGGTGGCTCATCCGCCGCCGGGCGACGGGATGTCTGCCCGCAGCGACCTGCCCCCTGCGCGCGCCCGGCCCGCGTCCGGCTGGGTGGCCCATCCGCCGCCCAGCGGCGGCTTCTCCACCCGCCTCGCTCCGCGCGGCCCTGCGCGCGCCGGGCTGGGTGGACCACCCGCTGCTGTGCGACGGGATGTCTGCCCGCACCGGCCTGCTCCCTGCGGGCGCCCGGCCCGCGTCCGGCTGGGTGGCGCATCCGCCGCCCAGCAGCGGCTTCTCCACCCGCCTCGCTCCATGCGGCCCTGCGCGCGCCCGGCCCGCGTCCGGCTGGGTGGCTCACCCGCTGCTGTGCGACGGGATGTCTGCCCGCAGCGGCCTGCCCCCTGCGCGCGCCCGGCCCGCGTCGGGCTGGGTGGCTCATCCGCCGCCCAGCGGCGGTTTCTCCACCCGCCTCGCTCCGCGCGGCCGTGCGCGTGCCGGGCTGGGTGGCTCATCCGCTGCTGTGCGACGGGATGTCTTCCCGCAGCGGTCTGCTGGCTGCGCGGGGCGCTCGCCGGGGTCGGGCCGGGTGGCGCGTGTGGTCAGGGGGCCGTGAGAGTGCAGCGCGGGCCGCAGGGGCGAGGGGTGGACGTCCAGCCGTGCGCGACCAGCGCCGACGCGACCTGGGCAGCCGTGGCGCACGGGGTCACGGCCACATGCTGCCAGCGGTAGCGCAGCGTGAGGTCGCCGCGCTCGAGGAGCACGGCGTTGTCGCGCCAGACGTCGGCGTCGGTGGTGCCGAACGGGTGCGCGAGCTGACCGTCCAGCTCCGCGCGCACTCCGAAGCCGACATAGATGCGGTCGGCCCGGATCCATCGGCCGCCGACACGTTCGCGTTGTTGCGCCGCGGCGCGAGGCAGGCCGTGCGCGCGCTCGACATCGCGCTGGTAGCGGTGCTCGAGCGGCGACTCGATGCCGTCCGCGACCTGGTCGAGGAGGTCGAGGACCAGGCGACGGTTCGGCAGCCTTCGGTCGCGCACCGTCTCGACGAGCAGGCCCGGCGACACCCCCGCCCGGACGGCGCTGCAGATCAGCCCGACGAGCTCGTCGGTCCCGGACGTCGCGGCGACGAGCCCGACGACGGCCTCGTGCGGCTCGACGCTGCGGACGCGACCGCCGGCCCACGGCATCCGCCGGGTGCGGTGCACGACGAGCCCCACCTGGCGCCTCACGGTCCGCCGGTGCGGGACGGTGACGTCGATCCCACGCCCTGGTGCGTCGACGATGCCGTGAAGGAAGGCAGCCGACCCGTGGCTGAGCGCGGCGCCCGCGCCGGCGTACAGCAGTGCGGCCTGGGCTCGCTGGCGCCAGGAGACCTGTCCGGACTGCAGCACGACGACACCCCGGAAGGGACGCTGCCAGTCGCCGGCACGGACACGCCGTGACACGCGGGTGTCGCCGACCCCCCACGCCCTGAGTTGCGCGACCGTGACGACCGCATCCTGGCGGATCGCCACCGCCCGGGCGGCCGCGGGCAGGGCACGCACGGCCGGCAGCGCGGCGAGCGAGTCGGACATCAGCACGCCCCCACGTTGCCCTGCCGGCGCCCCTTCCGTCGCCCGTGATCCACAGGGCCGGCCCCACGCACGAGCCCCGGGTGGACTTCCCGTCACCTGGCGGCGGGATCTCCACCCGCCGCCGCCAAGGGCGCATGCGGGTCGGCTTCGGAAGGAGCATCGGGCGGGATCCGTGATGCGGGCGGAGATCCCGGCGCTGACCGGCGGTCGGTCCACCCACTGCCCCCGCGTCCGAACCCACGCGCCGGCAGGGTGCGGCCAGCACGCCGGGGTCCGTGGTGCGGGTGGAGTTCCCGGCGGTGGGCGGCGGGAGGTCCACCCGCCGGCGTCGGGGGTGGCTGGGCCGGAGCCGGGAGGGGGCGGAGGGCGCGGGGTGCGGGTGGGGTTCCCGGCGGTGGGCGGCGGCAGGTCCACCCACCGCCCGACCAGACCGGGAGGGCGGGGCCGGACCGGGAGGGCGGGGCCGGACCGGGAGGGCGGGGTGGGCGGGGAGGTGTCCGGCCGGAGACGACGTAGGCCCCCGACCGGTGGGTCGGGGGCCTACGTCAGGGGGTGCTGCGGGTCAGCGCTCGCGCTCGCCGCGGATGAAGGCCTCGAGCTGCAGGCGGCCCTCGCTGTCCTCGGTCTGCACCGGGGGCGACTTCATGAAGTACGTCGACGCGGACAGGATCGGGCCACCGACGCCGCGGTCCTTGGCGATCTTCGCGGCGCGCAGGGCGTCGATGATGATGCCGGCCGAGTTCGGGGAGTCCCAGACCTCGAGCTTGTACTCGAGGTTCAGGGGCACCTCGCCGAACGCGCGACCCTCGAGGCGGACGTAGGCCCACTTGCGGTCGTCGAGCCACGCGACGTAGTCCGACGGACCGATGTGGACGTTGCGGTCCTCCTTCTTGCCGGCCAGCGGGCCGTCGTGAAGGTTGGACGTCACGGCCTGCGTCTTCGAGATCTTCTTGGACTCCAGGCGCTCGCGCTCGAGCATGTTCTTGAAGTCCATGTTGCCGCCGACGTTCAGCTGGTACGTGCGGTCCAGGATGACGCCGCGGTCCTCGAAGAGGCGCGCGAGCACGCGGTGCGTGATGGTCGCGCCGACCTGCGACTTGATGTCGTCGCCGACGATCGGCACGCCGGCCGCCTCGAACTTCGCGGCCCACTCCGGGTCGGACGCGATGAACACGGGCAGGGCGTTGACGAACGCGACCTTGGCGTCGATGGCGCACTGCGCGTAGAACTTGTCGGCCACCTCGGAGCCCACCGGCAGGTAGGAGATCAGGACGTCGACCTTGGCGTCCTTGAGCGCCTGCACGACGTCGACGGCGACGGCGTCCGACTCCTCGATCGTCTCGGCGTAGTACTTGCCGATGCCGTCGTGGGTCGGGCCACGCTGCACCGTCACGCCCAGCGGCGGGACGTCGCTGAACTTGATGGTGTTGTTCTCCGACGCGAAGATCGCCTCCGAGAGGTCGAAGCCGACCTTCTTGGCGTCGACGTCGAACGCGGCCACGAACTCGATGTCCTTGACGTGGTAGTCGCCGAACTGCACGTGCATGAGGCCGGGGACCTTGCCGTCCGCAGGCGTGTTCGCGTAGTAGTGGACGCCCTGCACGAGCGACGCGGCGCAGTTGCCGACGCCGACGATGGCGACGCGGATGGAGGTCATCCTCGCTCCTTCTCGGTGGATCGCGCCGTCGAGCTGGGCTCGGCGGCGTGGGAAGCAGCATCGGCCGGACGACCGGTGCCAGAGGGACGTGCGCGACGACCGTCGCGCTCGTTGTCGATGAGCCCGTCGAGCCAACGGACCTCACGCTCGGTCTGTTCGAGACCGTGTCGCTGGAGCTCGAGGGTGTACTCGTCCATGCGCTCGCGGGTGCGGGCGACGGACTGGCGGAGCAGCTCGAGCCGTTCGGTCAGGCGCGTGCGCCTGCCCTCCAGGATCCGCAGCCGGGTCTCCGCGTCGGTCTGCCCGAAGAAGGCGAACCGGACGTCGAAGTTCTCGTCCTCCCAGGCCGCGGGGCCCGACGAGGCGAGGACCTGCTGCAGGTGCTCCTTGCCGTCCGCGGTCAGCTCGTAGACGATCCGCGCGCGCTTGCTGGCCACCCCGTGCACGTCGCCGGGGGCCGACTCGGCCCCGACGATGAGCCCGCGCTCGGCCAGCGACTTCAGCGCCGGGTAGAGCGAGCCGTAGGACAGTGCGCGGAACGAGCCGAGCACGAGGTTGAGTCGCTTGCGCAGCTCGTACCCGTGCATGGGCGACTCGTGCAACAGCCCGAGGATCGCCGGCTCGAGGACGTCGGAGCGTCCACGCATCGTCGGCACCTCCTCGGATATGCTGCGGGCACCCGTCCTGAACGGACGAGTCGATGTATCAACTCGATACATCACGACGAGAGTAGGGCGACGAGCGCGTCGGACACAAGTTCACGCCCGTCCACCCGGCGTTCATCTGCCGTGATCCCCGTCACATCGCCGGCCGCAGTCCCCCGCGAACGCCCCTCGAATGCCCCGGGAACGCTCCCCGAGTGCGGAAACGCTTCGTCCGGGCGGTGCCGATCGTGTGAAGGGTCTGGTGTGCAGCACCCGGTTCCGGCCCGGTGACAGGCGAGTCGCGCATACTGGTCGGCGCGGTCGCCGCACGCCCGTCGCCCCGCCTTGGTTCCGGTTCCCCGGGCCCCGCGCGCGGTTCGGCACGCGGGCTCGCGACCACCTCGTCGTCGTCAGGAAGGCAGTTCGTTGGCCGGCTCGTCCCGCGCGTCCACGCCCCAGCGGCGGCGCTCCACGCCCCGCGGCGCACGTGGTCGCAGCGCATCCGCGCAGAAGCGACGGTTCTTCGACTACCCCCGCACCGGGTTCCACGGGCTGCACCGGTGGCTGCCGTCGTGGCGCGTCGTGCTCGGCACCATCCTCGGCGTCGGGTTCCTCGGGCTGGGCGCGGTCGTCGCCGCCTACGCCACCACCGACATCCCCACGCCGGGCGAGGACGTCTCGGCCCAGACGACCACCGTGTACTACGCGCCGAACGAGGACGGCTCGCAGGGTCCGGTGATGGGCACGTACGCGATCCAGCAGCGCGAGATCGTCGAGTACGACACGCTGCCGAAGTACGTCGGCGACGCGGTGGTCGCGGCCGAGGACCGCACCTTCTGGGACAACTCCGGGGTCTCGGTCACGGGCATGGGGCGTGCGCTCCTGAACAACCTGCGCGGCGGCCCGACCCAGGGTGGCTCGACCCTGACGCAGCAGTACGTCGAGCGCTACTACGTCGACCAGACGACGACGGACTACTACGGCAAGTTCAAGGAGACCCTGCTCGCGATCAAGATCGCCAGGCAGGAGAGCAAGCCCGAGATCCTCGGGCGCTACCTCAACACCATCTACTTCGGCCGCGACTCGTACGGCATCCAGGCCGCCGCGCAGGCGTACTTCGGCGTCGACGCAGCGGACCTGACGGTCTCGCAGGCGGCGATGCTCGCCGGCATCATCCCGTCGCCCAACAACTGGGACCCGGCCGTGAGCCCGGAGAAGGCGGCGGCACGCTGGCAGATCGTGCTCGACGCGATGCTGGCGGACGGCTGGATCACGCAGGCCGAGCACGATGCCGCGACGTTCCCGACGACGGTGCCCTACGTGCGCGCGGCGAAGTACGCGGGTCCGCAGGGCTACCTGCTCAGGATGGTCGAGGACGAGCTGGCCTCGAAGCTCGACATCGACAAGGAGCAGCTCGACCGCAACGGCTACACGATCGTCACCACGATCCAGAAGCCGGTGCAGACCGAGATCGAGCGCTCGGCGGCGGACCTGCTCGCCGGCACGCTGACCGACGGCGAGACGCCGCCCGACGCGAACCTGGACGTCGCGATGGCGTCCGTCGACCCGGTGAACGGCGGGGTCGTCGCGCTCTACGGCGGCGAGGACTTCCTCACTGACCAGGTGAACCGCGCGACGTACGGCAACGGCGTGCAGGCGGGCTCGACGTTCAAGCCGTTCACGCTCGTCGCCGGGCTCGAGCAGGGCATCCCGCTCACGACGAGGTACAACGGCCACTCGCCGCAGCAGCCGGACGGCTGGGACACGCCGGTGAGCAACTTCGGCAACAAGAGCTACGGCACGATCGACCTGGTCGAGGCGACCGCCCAGTCCGTGAACACGGTCTACGCGCAGCTCAACACCGAGGTCGGTCCCGAGGCGACGGTCGCCGCGGCGAACGACGCCGGCATCTCCACGCCGATCCCGTCGGTTCCCTCGAACGTGCTGGGTGTCGCGTCGGTGCGGCCGCTCGACATGGCCGGCGCCTACGCGACCTTCGCCGCGCAGGGCATGCGCTCCGAGGTGCACATCGTCGCGTCGGTGACGAACAGCGACGACACGACGGCGTACGAGGTGGTCGCCGCCCGCACCAAGGCGTTCGAGCCGGACGTCATGGCGGACGCGACCTACGCGATGACGCAGGTCGTCGAGGAGGGCTCCGGCGAGGCGTACATCTCGCCGATCGGCGTGCCGATCGCCGGCAAGACGGGGACGTCGACGGGCAACGTGTCCGCCTGGTTCGTCGGGTACACCCCGACGATCGCGACCGCGGTCGCGCTGAGCCAGCGCGGCGCCGACGGAACCTCGCAGGTGACGATCACGCCGTTCGGCAGGTCCGCGTCCGGCGGCACGCTGAGCGAGGTCACGGGCGGATCGATCCCCGCGCACCTGTGGGCCGACTACATGACGCCCGTGCTCGACATGGCCCAGTTCGCGGCGGTGCGTGACTTCCCCGCCCGCGCGAACGTCGGGGTCGACTCGACGCCGTCCGCGAGCCCGTCCCCGACACCGACGCCTACGCCGTCGCCGACCCCGACGGTCAGCGCGCCGTCGGTCGTCAAGGTGCCGGGCGGTCTCGTCGGGAAGACGCAGGACGACGCGAAGGGCGCGCTGCTGGCGGTCGGGCTGGACCCGGTGATCGACACGGCGTACTCCGACGAGGTCCCGGAGGGCCGCGTCATCAGCGTCGACCCCAAGGGCGGTACCGAGGTGCCGGCGGGGAGCCAGGTCACGCTCGTCGTGTCCGCCGGGCCCGAACCCGAGCCGACGCCCACACCCACGCCGGAGAAGCCCCAGCCGACGCCGACGGCACCGCCTGAGGAGCACGGCGACGGCACCTGACCGGCGGGCCACCCGCTCCCCGGTCACCATGACCCCGGTCGTCCACAGGTCCGACGATTTCGTCGGCCCGCAGGGCGGCCGGTAGGCTAGAACACTGCTGTGCCCGCACGTGCTCGCCGCCATCGGTGGAGACGTCGGGAACGACGAGAGGCCGTGTGCCGGTCGTCGTGCGCAGCGACGCACGAGAACCCTCCTGTCACGGATCGACCGTGACCGCTGAGACCAGAGGAGGTGGGTATGAGCCTGCGTCAGTACGAGATCATGATCATCCTCGACCCCGAGATCGAGGAGCGCACCGTCGCCCCGTCGCTCGACAAGTACCTGTCGGTCATCAAGACCGACGGTGGCACGGTCGACAAGGTGGACATCTGGGGTCGTCGCCGTCTGGCCTACGACATCAAGAAGAAGTCCGAGGGCATCTACGCCGTGGTGGACTTCTCCGCCACGCCGGCGACCGCCAAGGAGCTGGACCGTCAGCTGGGCCTCAACGAGGTCGTGCTGCGGACCAAGGTGCTGCGCGCCGACTCCTGAGGCGCATGTCGGTGCCGGCGCGTAGCGTCCGCACCATCTTCCGAGAGAACTGAGCTCTAGCAGCTTCCTGGATCGACGACGAGCGAGGAGTAGGCATGGCTGGCGAGACCGTCATCACGGTGATCGGGAACCTGACCGGGGATCCCGAGCTGCGGTTCACCCCTTCGGGGGCGGCCGTCGCGAACTTCACCGTCGCCTCGACCCCCCGCACGTTCGACCGTCAGAGCAACGAGTGGAAGGACGGCGACACGCTGTTCATGCGCTGCTCGATCTGGCGGGAGGCGGCCGAGTCCGTCGCGGAGTCCCTGACCAAGGGCACTCGTGTGATCGTGACCGGTCGGTTGATCCAGCGTTCGTACGAGACCCGCGAGGGTGAGAAGCGAACGGTCGTGGAGCTGCAGGTCGACGAGGTCGGCCCGTCGCTGCGTTACGCCACCGCGAAGGTCACCCGGGCCCAGCGCTCGGGTGGCGGCAACTTCGGCGGTGGCGGCGGTGGCGGTGGCAACTACGGCGGCGGTGGCGGCGGCGCGGCTGCGTCGTCCGGCGGCGACGACCCGTGGGCCACGTCCGGCGGATCGTCGGGCGGCTACTCCGACGAGCCTCCGTTCTAGCGGAACCCCAGAACTAGTGACCCCATCCCCGGGCACGGCAACGCCCGGGGCTCCCAGAGAAGGAGCACCACGATGGCCAAGGCCGTTGTCCGCAAGCCCAAGAAGAAGCAGAACCCCCTGAAGGCGGCGAAGATCGATGTCGTCGACTACAAGGACACCGTTCTGCTGCGCAAGTTCATCTCCGACCGCGGGAAGATCCGCGCTCGTCGGGTGACCGGCGTGTCCGTGCAGGAGCAGCGCGCGATCGCTCGCGCCGTCAAGAACGCCCGCGAGATGGCCCTGCTGCCGTACTCGTCGTCGGCGCGCTGAGAAGGAGGACTGACATGGCGAAGATCATCCTGACCCACGAGGTCACCGGCCTCGGCGCCCCTGGCGACGTGGTCGAGGTCAAGGACGGGTACGCCCGGAACTTCCTCATCCCGCGCAGCCTGGCCACGCCGTGGACCAAGGGTGCCGAGAAGGACATCACCGCGATCCGCAAGGCTCGCAAGGCGCGCGAGATCGCGACCCTGGACGACGCGAAGGCGGTGCGTGACTCGCTCGAGTCGAAGTCCATCGTCGTGTCGGCCAAGGCCGGCGAGTCGGGCCGTCTGTTCGGTGCCGTCACCACCGCCGAGATCGCGGACGCGGTCAAGGCGTCGGGTGCCCCGGCGATCGACAAGCGCAAGGTCGAGATCGGCCAGCCGATCAAGGCCCTCGGCGAGTACAAGGTGTCCGTCCGCCTGCACGCGGACGTCGCTGCGAACGTGACCGTCAAGGTCGTCGCCGCCTGAGCTGACGCTCACCAGAAGGCCCCGGTCCCGTCGGACCGGGGCCTTCTGCCGTCCCACCATCCATCAGCCGGACCAACCACGCCCGTGCGAGGAAATGGCCACGATTCGTGGCCGATTCTTCTCACGCGGCCGTCCGTCACGTGAGTGGGTGGGCTGGCGGCGGGTCAGGCGCCGAGGGTCTGCCAGGCGGGGGTGCGGGCGCGCAGGCCGGTGGTGATCGCCCGCGCGAGCATGAAGACGCCCGTGAAGGCCAGGGTCAGCCAGGCGAGGCCCGCTGCGCCGTCTGGGGCCCAGGCGCGAACGGCGAGCGCGCACGGCACGTAGACGGCGAGCGTCGCCAGGCCGGCCCACGCCAGGAAGACGCCGTCGCCGGCGCCGATGAGCACGCCGTCGAGCACGAACACCCAGCCGGCGACGGGCATGAACAGCGCCGCGACGAGCAGCGCGGACGTCACGGCGTGCTGCACGCCCTCGTCGGACGTGAACAGGCCGACGAACAGGAACGACCCGCCGCCGATCAGGACGCCCGCGGCGACGCCCGCACCGACACCCCACTGCAGCGTGCGGCGCAGGACAGCGCGGGAGCGGTCGAGCTCGCCGGCGCCGAGGGCGTGTCCGACGAGCGCCTGCGCGGCGATCGCGAGGGCGTCGAGCGCGAACGCGGCGAGCGCCCAGACCGCGCCGACCACCTGCTGCCCGGCTAGGGCGACCGCGCCGAGACCCGCCGCGACCCAGGTGGTGAGGAGCATCGCGGCGCGCAACGTGGCGGTGCGCGCGAGCAGCGGCATGCCCAGGCGCGTGCTCGCCCACACACCGGCCGATCGCGGCCGCAGCGTCGCGCCGGCGGAGCGGGCTGCACGTGCGACGACGAGACCGAGCACGAGGCCCATCGCGACCTGCACGGAGGCGGTGCCCAGCCCTGAGCCGGCGATCCCCATGTCCAGCCCGTACACGAGCACGATATTCAGCACGCCGTTGACGACGGCGCCGACGGCCGCGACGCCGAGCGGGGTGCGGGTGTCCTGCTGGCCGCGCAGCGCGCCGGTGGCGGCGAAGACGAGCAGCATCCCCGGCAGGCCGGGGGCGGACCAGCGCAGGTAGGTGACGGCCTGCTCGGCGACGCCGCCGCTCGCCCCGAGCCAGCCGATGACGGCCGGCGCTGCGAGCCAGAGCGCCGCTCCGAGCACGGCGCCGAGCCCGAGGCCCAGCCACATCCCGTCGACGCCGAGCTGCAACGCGCCGCGGCGGTCGCCCGCGCCCATTCGTCGGGACACCGAGGCGGTGGTCGCGTACGCGAGGAACACGCACAGCCCGACGACCGTGACGAGCACGCTCGAGGCGAGCGCGAGCCCGGCGAGCGGCTCGGTCCCCAGGTGTCCGACGACCGCGGAGTCGACGAGCACGAACAGCGGTTCCGCGACGAGCGCGCCGAGCGCGGGAAGCGCCAGTGCGACGATCTGGCGATCGAGCGTCGGCTCGGGGCGTCCGGTGGCTGAGATGAGCGGGCTCCCTCCCTCGGTGCACACCCGTTGAACTGCATCGTTGCCGGTCGCAGCGGCGATTCGGCTCGAGCCCCCACGGTATCCACAGTTCTGTCCACGGCCTGTGCACACCGGGCTCGCGGAGCGTCCCCAGCGCGATCCACAGGTTCACCGGAGGTTTCCACAGCCGTGGTTCCGCGACTCGACCGGCGCCTGGTATCGCCCTAGCCTCGTCGCCGGAACCCGTCCCGCCACGTCGCTCGTCGGACCGCGCGCGTGCGCGAACCCGAGGGCGTGTGGGTGGGTGGGGGTAGAACATGAGTTCGGATATTCGTCGGCAAGGGATGGGCAGCTAGGTGACGATCGACGAGCTCGAGTACGGGATGCCGCGGGAGTCCGGCGCGCGCGGGTTCGACCGTACGCCGCCGCAGGACCTCGAAGCCGAGCGTTCGGTGCTCGGCGGCATGATGATCTCGAAGGACGCGATCGCCGACGTCATCGAGCAGCTGCGCGGCTCGGACTTCTACCGGCCGGCGCACGAGATCATCTACGAATCGATCCTCGACCTGTACGGCCGCGGCGAGCCCGCGGACGCCATCACGGTCGCGGACGAGCTGACCAAGCGCGGCGAGATCGGCCGCATCGGCGGCGCCCCGTACCTGCACACGCTCATCGCGTCCGTGCCGACCGCCGCCAACGCCGGCTTCTACGCGCGGATCGTGCGCGAGCGCTCGATCCTGCGCAAGCTCGTCGAGGCCGGCACGCGCATCGTGCAGCTCGGCTACGGCGCGGACGGCGGCGACGTCGACGAACTGGTCAACAACGCGCAGGCCGAGGTCTACGCCGTGACCGAGCGGCGGGCGTCGGAGGACTACCTGCCGCTGGGCGAGATCATCGGCGGCACGGTCGACGAGATCGAGGCGGCGAGCCACCGCGGCGAGGGCATGATCGGCGTCCCCACGGGCTTCTCGGACCTCGACCGCCTCACCAACGGCCTGCACCCCGGCCAGATGATCGTCCTGGCCGCACGCCCCGCGATCGGCAAGGCCCTGGCGCTCGACACCCCGCTGCCCACGCCGACGGGCTGGACCACGATGGGCGAGGTCCAGGTGGGCGACCAGCTCATCGCCGCCGACGGCACGCCCACGACCGTCGTCGCCGCCACCGACGTGATGCGCGGCCGGCCGTGCTTCCGGGTCACCTTCGACGACGGGACGACGATCGTCGCGGACGCCCAGCACGAGTGGCAGACCCGCACGCGCGCGGACCGGCGTATCGCCGGCGGCGGGACCCCGGCCATCCGGACCACCGAGGAGCTCCACGCCACGGCCCGCTGCGCGACCGCCGACCGGCGCGCGAACCACTCCGTCGACACCGCGCAGCCGCTGGCGCTCCCCGACGCCGACCTGCCCATCGACCCGTACGTCCTGGGCGTCTGGCTCGGCGGCGCGGGTGCCGACCCCGAGATCGCCATGCGCGTGGAGGGCAAGGGCTACGCGCTGCGCGGCGACGACACCGCCGGACGCATCCCGACCGAGTACCTGCGCGCCGGTGAGACGCAGCGGCGCGAGCTGCTGGCGGGTCTGCTCGACGCCGACGGCACCGTCAGACCGACCGGCAGCCTGCGGATCGGCTTCACCGACGAGCGGCTGGCGGACGACGTGTGCGAGCTCGTCCACACGCTCGGGTACCGGACGGCCCGGCGCAGCGACGCGCAGGGCGCGACGACGTTGACCTTCGCCACGGACGACGACGTCTTCGCCCTGGAGCGCAAGAAGCTGGTGCACAAGGAGCGCCGGCGCCCGTCGGCGCGACTGCGCCGCCGCTACGTCGTCGACGTGCAGCCGATCGAGTCGGTGCCGGTGCGGTGCGTCCAGATCGACCACGCGTCGCACCTGTACCTGGCGAGCGAGTCGCTCGTCCCGACGCACAACTCGACGCTGGGCATCGACATCGTTCGATCGGCCTCGATCAGGCACAACCTGACGTCGGTGGTGTTCTCGCTCGAGATGAGCCGTAACGAGATCACGATGCGTCTGCTGTCGGCCGAGGCTCGGGTGCACCTGCAGAAGATGCGCACGGGCCAGATGGGCGAGGACGACTGGGCCAAGGTCGCCGCGACGATGGGCAAGATCTCCCAGGCCCCGCTGTTCATCGACGACTCGCCCAACATGTCGCTGATGGAGATCCGCGCCAAGTGCCGTCGGCTCAAGCAGCGGCACGACCTCAAGCTCGTCGTGATCGACTACCTGCAGCTGATGTCGTCCGGCAAGCGCGTCGAGTCGCGCCAGCAGGAGGTCTCCGAGTTCTCCCGCGCCCTCAAGCTCCTCGCCAAGGAGCTCGAGGTCCCGGTCATCGCGATCTCGCAGCTCAACCGTGGCCCGGAGCAGCGCACGGACAAGAAGCCACAGATGAGCGACCTACGAGAGTCGGGTTGCCTCACCGAGGACACCCGCATCCTTCGCGCGGACACCGGTGCGGAGACGACGCTCGGCGAGCTCTACGCTCTCGGCACCAAGGACGTGCCGGTGTGGGCGCTCGATGAGCGCCTGCAATACGTCCGGCGCCACCTCACCCACGTCTTTCCCACCGGCGTGCGCCCGACGTACCGGCTGCGGCTCGCCTCGGGCAAGGAGATCACGGCGACGGCCAACCACCCGTTCCTCACCTACGAGGGCTGGACGCCTCTCGGTGAGCTCGAGATCGGCTCCCGCGTCGGCGTGCCCCGCCACGTCCCGGGACCGGAGCTGGTCGCGCAGCGGACGGACGCCGAGGTCGCGGCGCTCGCGGCGCAGGTCGCGTCGGGGTCCACCGACGGCGACGACGTGTGGGACGCAGCACGGGTGGCAGTTCCGACGACGGTGTTCCACCTGCCCAAGCGGCAGATCGCGCTCTTCTTGCGCGCACTGTTCTCCTCGTGCGGTGCCGCGCAGCTCGCTGGTGTCCTCGGGAGCGTCACGCTGACGCTCCCGCGCCGCGAGGTGCTCGACGCGGTGAGCCGGCTGCTGCTGAGGTTCGGCATCTCGACCGGCATCTACCCTGTGGACGGCCACGCATCGCTCGTGCTTACCGAGCGCGACGACCTGAGACGGTTCCTGCAGGAGATCGGGATCGCCGGGCCGAACGCCGCGCACGCCGACGAGCTGCTCGTTCGCGTTCGGGACACGGGCGACGATCAGGTCGACCGGTCCGTGTGGTCGGACGTGAAGGACGTGATCGTCCAGTCCGCCGGGGCAGCGGTTGGCTCCGGTGCGGCGCCGCTGGCACAGGTCGTGCAGGTCCTCGAGCGGGCTGAGCTCCAGGTCGACGCCGTGAACGACGTGATCTGGGACGAGGTCGTCGATATCACGCCGTGCGGTGAGCAGCAGGTCTTCGACGCCACGGTGCTCGGCACGCACAACTTCGTCGCGAACGGCATCGCGGTCCACAACAGCATCGAACAGGACGCTGACATGGTGATCCTGCTGCACCGTGAGGACGCCTACGAGAAGGAGTCGCCACGCGCCGGCGAGGCGGACCTGATCGTCGCGAAGCACCGCAACGGACCGACCGACACCATCACGGTCGCCTTCCAGGGCCACTACTCCCGTTTCGTCGACATGCAGGCGTAGACCCGGTTGTCGACGGGACCGCAGATTGCACAACCGTTCGGACAGATTGCACACGGCATGTGGTACGGCCCTCGATCGAAGGAGTCACGCAGGTCATGCCCCGCATTACAGGACAAGTCGACTGGCAGCATCTGACCCAACCGGAGTTCGACCGGATCGTTGGTCCGCTGCTGGTCCGGTTCCATGACGATCGGGGAGACGGCTCGCGCGCGGAGGCGCTCGACGGACGTGGAGGTGACGGTGGGTGCGATGTGGACGTCCATGTGGATGGTGTCCTCGACATCGTCTACCAACTGAAGTTCTTCCCGGAGGGCTTCTCGGGCGGTTTTCGGGACACGCGACGCCGGCAGATCACGAACTCCTTCAACCAGGCGATGAAGCTCTCCCCCCGGCGGTGGGTCCTCGTCGTCCCGCGCGATCCAACTCCGAAGGAGCGGTCGTGGGTGCATCGGCTCGCCGGCAAGCAGGAGGTCGAGATCGCGATCTGGGGACAGGCGAAGCTCGACAGCGAACTCGCGAAGAGGAGCGACCTCTTGGCGTGGGCGACGCGGGAACCGCTCGTCGACACACTGAAGGTGCTACACCAGGAGCAAGCGGGCCTGGTTCGCGCTTCCGATCTGACCGAACGGCTCGGTGCCCTGCGCGACCAGGTGTCTGGGCGAAGCGCGTACTGGGACGTCGCCTTCCAGGTCGGCCGGGACGGCGCGATCACTGAGACGCTGTACGGCAAGACTGCGGATGCCCACATCAAGGAGCCAATCAGAATCTCCTTCCACGTCGACGGCGCGGCGCTCGACGCCACGACACGAACCGCGTGGGAACGGCTGAACCACTACGGCGCTGGCGGTGTCGATCTGCCCGCCGATGCAGTGACGAGGTTCGAGATCGATGGGCCAGAGTGGATCGCACGGACGGACGAGGGCGGTCGACTCCAGATCGGCCCGCGTCCTCGACTCGACGAACCGGTGATCTTGCGTACGGTCGATGAGGAGGGCTTCACCCTCCAGTCTGTCAGGGCAGTCATTGCGGAGGTCGGCGTCGGATCGAAGGGTCAGAGCCTTTCAATTTCGGCGCCGGGCGGCCTGGAGCTGCTGTTCCTGATCGATACAAACGACCCCGGGTGTCGCGCGGAGGTGACGCAGGAAGTCAGCGGCCACAATGCCTCGGACGTGTACGCGGCCATGCAGCTGGTCGAGTCGATGGCGACGGCTGCGTTGGTGCAGGTGATGCGCGGCTCGACGCCGCTCATGGGGGTTCGACCGGCGCCGAGCCAGCGAGAGCGTGCCCCCGTCGCGCCCGCCTACGATCGACAGCTGGTCGAAGACCTGGCGATCATCGCTGCCTACGCGTCCATTCCGTTTGACGTCCCGGAGCGTCTGACGGCCCACGCGCGCACGGAGATTCGGCGCCTCCGTCTGTTGCTGGACGGTGCGGTCGTCATCGAGCCCGCCTTCGGCACGTTGACGTCGACGCTGAGCGGCGAGCTCTCCGAGGAGATCCTCGGTCTGCTCGGCGGCCCCGTGGCGGTAGCCGTGACGGTGGAGAAGCTCGAGTACGACGTTCTCGGTCACCACATCCCGGTCCGGGACGTCGTGATCTACAGCCCGCGGGCTGTCGCACAAGATGGTGACGCGCTCGGCGCGGCGATCACTGCAGGCACCTCGGCGGGCGCGTCGCTCGTCATGCGCGGTGTAGACGGTGAATCGTTCTGGGCGTACATGCCGTCGCGGATGAACGGAGACACCCCGGTGTTCCCAACGGCGCTCGACATCCCTGGCATCGACGAACCGCCGCTCCCGAACCGTACTGCCGCGTGAGACCGAACGGGCGCGGGCGCAGTCCTGGACCCATGAGGAGTTCCTCGCGGCCTGCCTGCAGCGCAAGGTCGCCGCCCGGGAGACCCACCTCGCGACCGGCCACCACGACGGGCGACTGCAAGACGAGCTGCGCCACCTGGGCCGCTACCCGCTGCCGTGATCGACGAGGTCGGCTACATCCCGTTCGAGCCCGAAGCCGCGAACCTGTGCTTCCAGCTTGTCTCGAACCGCTACGAGAGAGCCTCCTGATCGTCACCTAGAACAAGCCGTTCGGGCGCTGGGGCGAGGTCTTCGGCGACGACACCGTCGCCGCCGCGATGATCGACCGCCTCGTGCACCACGCCGACGTCATCGCCCTCAAGGGCGACTCCGACCGGCTCAAGAACCGCGACCTCGGCCGCCCAACCGCGGCCAGCACGACCGACCGACACCACGAGAGGGGTTCACTTCAGACGTCAGCAGGTGTCCGTATTCAGCCGTCGGGCCTTGACCCCT
>NZ_BJWG01000021.1 GCF_007990245.1 Cellulomonas composti
GCAGGCCGCCGAGACCGCGCGTGCCGACGACGACCAGATCCGGTTCGAGCCGGTCGATCGTGCCGAGGATCGTCGGGCGCACGTCGAAGGCCGCGGACATGGGCACGGAGCCGACGAGCAGCGTCTGCACGTCCGCGGCGCCGACGGCCTCCAGCCGCGCGGCGACCGTGCGGACCCCGTCCTGCGCGTCGGCGTGCAGCGTGTCCACGCCGAGCACCGTGACGCGGGCGCCGCGCACAAGCGGCAGGGCGGCCAGCGCATCGACGGCCCCGAGCACGGACGGTGAGCCGTCGGAGCAGACCAGCACCTCACGCACGGGTCGCGTCGAGCGGACCACCGCGACCGGCCCGAGCGGCCGGTGCGCCGAGACGAGCCACTCCGCCGTGCTACCCAGGTGCAGGCGCTTGAGCAGACCGGGCCCGCGGTGTCCGACGACCAGCAGGTCCGCCGCGCCGAACGAGTCCAGCACCGCGCGCGGGTCGGCCTCGGCGAGCAGGTGCTCGACGCCGCCGTCGCGCCCGGGCAGCACCCGCAGTGGTGCGGGCTGCCACGCGTGCGGCGCGGAGCGGTCGGGCGGGACCACGCCGACCTCCGGCGGCCGCGCGGTCACCGCGGTCACCCGCCACCCGTCCCACGGCTGGGCCGCGACCCAGCCCCAGACGAAGGTCGAGGACTCGGTGCGGTCGTCGCCGACGACCAGCCAGGGTCGGTCGTCGTGCGGGGTGCGTGCGGTGGGGTCCATGCTGCGCTCCCGGGCAGTCGCGCCGCGGCAGTCGCCCGGCCGGCGACTTCAGGTCCGCGCGGGACTGCTCACCTCTTGTCTACGCCGCGGCCGACGCCGGGTCCAGGGCCCGACGTCCCGGCCCGTCCGGCCGGCGACCGCTGGACCCCACGACGGGCGAGGGACACGATGTCCGCACACCCGGCGCGACGAGGAGGACCGATGGTGGACGACGACAACGACCTGCGGACGCTGGTGGCCCGGCTGGAGGACGAGCAGTCCACGCTCGTGCTCGACCGGTTCACCAACGACGACGCGTGGACCGTGGGCTCCTGGCTGTGGCGCGCCGCCGTCGAGCGCGACCTGCCGATCGTCATCAGCATCCGCCGCGGCGAGCAGCGCCTGTTCTACGCGGCCCGCCCCGGGACGTCGTCGGACAACGACGCGTGGGTCGAGCGCAAGGAGCGGCTCGTGCGTCGCTTCGCTACCGCGTCCTACCTCGTCGGGCGACGACTGGCCCTCTCGGACCGCCCGCTCGCGGAGCTCGGGCTCGACCCGCTGCTGTACGCCCCGGACGGCGGGTGCGTGCCGGTGGTCGTCCGCGACGTCGGGATGGTCGCCACCGTGACCGTCTCGGGCCTGCGCCAGGGGGACGACCACGCGCTCGTCGTCGAGGCGCTCACCGCCCTGCGCCTGACCAGCGCGCCGTCGTGATCACGCTCTACCTGCGCGGACGGGTGCCGTCCGACCACCGCCCGCTCGAGGAGTTCCTGCGTCGTGCGCGCCTCGTCTACGACGAGCCTGCGGGCATCCGCACGCGCCTGCAGTGGAGCGAGGCCGACCCCACCCGCTTCGTCGAGATCGTCGAGTACCGCGACCGCGCGACGTACGACGCCGACCAGCGGCGCGTCGAGACCGACCCGCGCATGCGCGCCCTGCTCGCGGAGTGGCGCACCCTGCTCGACGGCCCGCCCGACGTCGAGGCCTACGAGGAGCACCCCCTCACCGACCCCGCCTGAGAAGCGATCACTTCCCGAGCACCAGCCGGACCGACGCAGCCGGCTCGGACTGGATCACCGCAAACGTCGTGGTCTCGTGCGAGGCCACGATCGCCGTCATGCCTCCGGCCGTGAGCCGCCTCCCGGCCATGAGCGTCGAACCGACGACCTGCACGGCGGCCGACTCGGGGACCGCGTCGTCCACGATCCGTGCGATCGCTCGCATCGAGTCCTTCGACGCGCTCGCCCCGAGCGCCCGCTCCAGGAGCGCACCGAGGACGAGCTCATGGACGAGTACGTCGGCGTCCTCTCGCCGTGGCCGCGAGTGCGTCTCGACAGCCACCCCGTCGAGCCCCTCCCACCGCCGGATCGAGACCTGGTCGCCGCCAGGCTCGTCGTCCTCGGCCAACGTGTCCTCGACGAGTGTGAGCCCGGGAGCATCACCGCTCACGTGCTCGATCGCCTCCACTCGCAGCGTCGGTGTACCGCTCATCCCAGATTGCCCCTTCAGCTCCGCGTGGCACGGTCCCCGCCAAACCGTCGCCACCACGTCCGCGACACGACTCTGACAGGCGTCTGCGGCAGGCGCCCCGCCTCGTCACGATTGACGAGGCCTGCTCTTCTCCGGAATCTCGCGCGCATCTCCGGGATCCGTCCTCCGGAGCTTCGCCGTGTCGGTGGCTCCTCGCGCTCCTTTCCATGACGCCCAGATCCGCGGCGATCCCCGCGACCGTGGCAGTCGGCGCCGAGCGATACAGCTCGACAGCATCGCGGCGGAACTCCGCCGGGTACGTCCTCCTCGCCATGAGCGAGTCTTCTCGCGTCTCCGAGCCAGATTCGAAATCACCCGTGTCCACCTCACGGGGTCAAGCCCCTACATACGCATCCAGCTGAGCTCGCCGGGGTCAAGCACGACCCTGGCGACGAACGGTGTCGCCGTAAGTCGCCGACGGCTCAGGTGAGGCCTTCTCCAACAACCATGACACGGATGCGTCGACGAGCGCGATCGAGCTGTCGATGCTGCTCGATCGCGTCGTCCATGGGTCAAGGGTGGCGCGGCCGGCCGATCGACGTCTCGAAGGCGCGGCACGGGTGGTGGGTGCGGGAGGTGGGGCGGTGCGGGGTGCAGGGGGCGAAGAGTTCTGACCAATCGGGCGTCTGGTCTCGACCTGATCCCTCGTCGCAGGTGACTCCTGCGCCCGCCGGATGACTGGGCCAAACCGGTGACACACGCTCGTGCGGAACCCGGCCAGGGCGCACCGGCGACTACGTTGGGCGCGTTGCAGGGGGCAAACGTGTTCCCTCCCAAGGAACCGAAGGCGTGAAGCTCATGAGATGGAGCTCGACGAGAGGAAGACGCCGCACCGTGGCGGCGGTACTGACCGTCTTGCTCAGCACATCAGTGCTCGTGACCACCGTCGCGACACCAGCCTCCGCCTGTCCGCCGCAGATGAGCGGCTGCAACACGGTCTCGGGAATGCTGGTCTGGGAAGCGTCAGAGGCAATGGCCGCCTCACCAACAGTCGCAACGGCGGCAACAGCCACCGGAGTTAGCGGCATCTCGCTTAGCCAGGTCGCGGGCCAGACAGGATCCGCGATCGCTGGCACAGCAGCTGGGGTTGCGCTCGGCGGTTGGGTAGAGGGCAAGCTGACCACTGCGCCTGGTGGACCGGAAGGGCTCGAGGGTCTCGTCTCTCTGGCTGGATGGTCGCCACGGAGCTTCTACACCTACTTCAAGCCGGTCGCTGCGGTGCGAATTGCGGGGGTGGACGTCCACTACGGCGGATCAGATCCGTATATGTCGCAGAAGGTGCCGTCGATGTCCATCACGTGGAATGTCGGCGTCGAGAATTGGGGAGAAGGCTCGTCGGGCGGCGGACAGTTCTTGTTTACTGAACGCTGCGTACGGCTCTCTGATGGCGCGGTTGCTTACCGAGACGCGTACAACACGGGAGGCTCATCGCTCTCCATCGTGTCGTACCCAGCGAGCAACACTTTCAAGCTTGACCAGCCTGACGGCCCGACGGTGAACACGAAGGCCGTGACGTGCCCGACAGGATACGGCTTTGACGAACTGGTAATGAGCCGGAACGACGCAGGGCTCCCAAAGGCCACATCGGACGCAACGCGGGATGCGCTGATCAATGCCGGGCTCGGCATCATCTACCGCACCCCTGCAAACCCCAAGTACCAGGCGGCGAGCACAGAAGGACGCGTCACAACGCGAGTGAAGTGCATCGATGCATCGGGGACGCTCAACGATTTCAACGCTTCGGTGGTTGTCCGGCTACGCGGTAACGACTCGATCGACCTACCATCGCTCACCTGTCCTGCCGGATCGGTCGTCGCGCGATTCGGTGCGGACTGGACACCGCTCGGTGGAACTCCCGGCCTCTGGCCGTACCAGCCGATCATCCCAGAGACAGATACGCCAACTTGGGTCTGGGACATTCCGACGAAGTACCCCGACTGCATCGCAGGCGGCTGTGTACTTGAATTGTTTGAGCGCGACGGGAACGCCGTCGAGTCTTGCGGGGAACTCGCTGCGGAGTGTTTCTACTGGTATGTGTCTGCGAGTCGCGAAGACAGTTTTGAGTGCCACTGGGGTCCGTACCGCGTGAACCTCGAGTACTGCTCCGTCTTTCGGGATCCCGGTCGCATCCTGCCGAACGCCACGATCGGGCCGGATGGGACCGTCGAGGAGACGCCGTGGCCCCCCCTGGAGCCGGACTCGGGTGTGGCGATCTCGCTGGTCAACCAAGTTGCGCAACGCTACGGAGACGACGCTTGCAGCGCACTCGCAGAGTCTGCGCGAAATAGCCTTCCGGGCGTCGCTGTGCCCGATTTCGCCACGGTTTGCACGGCGAGCGGTGCAGTAAACGCTCTGTGGTTCGCGCGCGGCAGCAACGTCGACGCGGGTCCACTCGACATCGTCGAGTTGCTCGTTGGCGCCGCCGAGGGGCCAACGCTCACCGACCTGCAACCGGAATGCGAGCAGTTCGCAGAGGACGGCACGTGCATCGAAGGCGACGCCGTGCCAGAACCCGAGCCGGCCCCCGACCCGGCGGGCGGCGCGATTAAGCCGCCAAACAACTGCCTTGACGACAAGGCTCGGCAGATTCTTGAGGAGTCGATGCCCATCGAGGGTCACCACATGGCGACTAAGTACGGACTGTTCGGCCAGAAGTTTGGCGCGCTCTTCATGAAGTACGGGCTGGATATCAATAGCAGTGTCAACGTATACAGCATCCGGCACCGGGGTCCTCACCCGTGGAACTATCACAATTGGGTCGAGGTGAATATGCGTCTCGCGGATCGGGCCGCTAGCGAGGCACCAACAGACCAGCAGGCAGCGGTGTTTGAGGCGCTCTTCCGAGAGTACGTCGTCGAGCCCGTGCAGAGCGACTCCACCATCGTTCGAGCGGCGTACTGGAAGTGTCGGGATGAGTACAGATGGCGTTGACGAGAGCGGCAGACGTCGCGGAGTACTTCGAGTTCACTAACCGCGAGACCGGCGACGGCCGCGACGCACCACTCGCCTCGCGGGTTCCGGACAGTCTCTCTGCCCTGCTCGCGAGGCCGGGACGGGTCGAGCTCGAGGAGCCGCTGGTCTGGACGTGGGTGAACCCGGACAACCCTCCCGGCGACGTGCTGACCACGATCGACTCGGTGCGGCTGGTCAGCCCGGTCGTCCAGCAGATCTTCGTCGAGCACCTCGGGCCCGCCGACGAGATCCAATGGATCGCTGCCGAGCTGGAGCTGCCCGACGGCACACGGTTGCCGCAGTGGGTGCCGCATTTCCCCGTCCTCCACGACCTGCTGTCCGACGAGGGAACCGACTGGGCGGGCAACGGTGTCCCGATGCGCTACGCCTACTCCCGCGCCAAGCTCACCGGGCACCACGTGAGCGTCTACTCGACCCGGGCCGTCACGCTGGAGGTGCGCGGGATCGGACCGATCTCGATTCCGGCAGCCACGGCGTCGGATACGTACGTGGTCTCGGCGGCGGTCGTCGACGCGATGCGAGAAGCAGACGTCACCGGTGCGCTCGTCATGGTCGCGCGGCTGATGCCCTGAGTGCGGGCTCAGATCCTCGCCTGAGCGCGGTGACTTCGGGACCGGAGCTTGACCTCCGTCAGCACGCGAGCCCCCTCCCCACTTCTTCCTTCGGAGCGGTTCGGGGGGCTCGTCGTCGTTCTTCGCGGGACAGTCAGTCGCCCAGGCCAGTGGTGGGCTGGGTCCAGCCGGCGGCCTCGCGCATGCGGAGGCTGCGGTCGCGGTACGGGTTGAGGTCGCTCGTGTGCGAGACGCGGCTCGTCAGGGCGAACTGGGCGACGCCGCGCAGGTCCGCGTCGTCGGACGCCGACAGCTGCAGGTACACCGCCTCCCACATTGTCGATGGCACCGTCGTCGTAGGACAGGCCAGCGAGCGTCGAACAGGCTTCCGCGTCCGTAGCGCTCAGTGCCGGGCCCCGACGGGCCGCTGCACGGCTGCACCACTGTCAGGGACTCCACTCCCGGCGGCTGTCCACCGGGCGTACCGCGCGCAAGCCCCACAGTCGTGCCCAGCGCGCAGCGCGGGGGCCGTTCGCGGACGCGTTGCAGATCGGCCAACGCCCCCCGCAGGTCGCCGACCGGGCCGTGCCTGGGCACTGGGAAGGCGACCTGATCGTCGGGGCGGGCACCCGGTCGGCGATCGGGACCCTCGTCGAGCGCAGCACCCGGTTCGTGATCCTGCTGCACCTGCCCGGCCCCCGCACCGCCGAAGCTGTCGCCGACGCGATGATCGCGCAGATGTCCGACCTGCCGGCGCACCTGCGCCGCTCGATCACCTGGGACCGCGGCAGCGAGATGGCTGCCTACGACCGCATCCAGCTGGACCTGCAGGCGCCGGTCTACTTCGCCGACCCCTACTCACCTTGGCAGCGCGGCTCGAACGAGAACACCAACCGCCTCCTGAGGTTCTGGTTCACCAAGGGCAGCGATCTGTCGACCTGGACCAACGACGACATCCGCCGAGTCCAGGACACCCTCAACGCCCGACCCCGACCCACCCTCGACCTACGCACCCCTGCCCAAGCCCTCAACGACTACCTCACCACCGCCGCCTGACCAGCACCGTTGCTACGACCCCTTGACGACGACCTAGCTCCCAAGGCGAGATTCCGGAGATGTCGCGCTCAGGCCGGCCAGGCTCCGGACCTACGGAGCCGTCACCCGTCGACCTCCGGCGATGACGCACAGTTTCCGGGACTGGGCGGGCCTCGTCACGATGCAGCGGTCAGTTGTTCTCCGCGCGGCCGTGGCGCCAGTAGCCCATGAAGGCGACGGCCTTGCGGTCGATGCCGCGCTCGGTGACGAGGTGGCGGCGCAGGCCGCGGATGACGGCGGACTCGCCGGCCAGCCACGCGTAGACGGGGGCGGCGTCGCGCATCGGGGACTGGGTCTCGTGGTCCACCGGCACCTCCCACACGTCGTCGTCGCCGTTGTAGGCCCACGGCACCTCGACGAGGTCCTCGCCCGGGTTCTCGGGCAGGACGCGGGCGGCGGCCTCGCGCACGGCGGGGTCCAGCAGCGCGCCGTGCGGGGCGCCGTCGCGGCCCAGCCAGCGGACGGTCACGCCGGCGGGGGCCGTGAGCTCGAGCCGGTCCGCGGAGTGCGGCATCTCGACGAGCGCCTCGCCGCGCGCGTCGGCGGGCAGCCGCTCGAGGATGTTGGCGATGGCCGGCAGGGCGGTCTCGTCGCCCGCGATGAGGAACTGCTCGGTGCGCAGCGGCGGGACGAAGTCGACGCCGCCGTGCGGGCCGGTCGCGTCCGCGTTGGGGCCGAGGACGACGAGCTCGTCGCCGATCGTCGCCGACGACGCCCACCGCGAGGCGGGGCCGTGGTCGCCGTGCAGGACGATGTCCACGTCGAGCTCGCGGGACTGCTGGCGCACGTAGCGGGCGGTGTAGGTGCGGATGGGGTGGCGGCGGTCGTCGGGAAGCTCGCGCCAGCGGCCGTACCAGTCGCCGGACGCCGTGAGGTCGAGCAGCTCGGCGTAGCCGCAGTCCAGCGGCAGGAAGAACTTGATCCGCTGGTCGAAGCCGTTGTCCGCGAACCGGTCCAGGTCCGCCCCGGTGAACGTCACGCGCAGGACGCTCGGGCACAGGCGCTGCAGCGCGCCGACCGTGACCGCGAACGTGCGGAACGTCGGGACGGGCTCGGGGGTCACGTCGTCGGTCACGGGCGCCTGCTCGGCGGAGGTCGCGGTCACGTGACGACTGTATGCAGGCAAGGCTTACCTCACAAGACCGGGTGGCGCAGACCACACGTCCGACGAGCGAGCGCACCGCGCCCCGGCGGCCTCACGCGACGGTGGAGCCGAACGCCAGGCCCAGCAGGTACGTCGCCGCGGCGGCGCCCCACCCGATCGCGAGCTGGCGCAGCGCGCGGCGCGCGGGCGACGCCCCGGACAGCAGGCCGACCGTCGCGCCGGTCGCGAGCAGCGCGAGCCCGACGAGGCCGGCGGCCCAGGCCACCGCCGCGGGGCCGTCGAGACCCAGCAGGTAGGGCAGCACCGGCACGGCGGCGCCGGTCGCGAAGAAGCAGAAGCTCGCGACCGCGGCGCCCAGCGCGGTGCCGATCGTCTCGTGCTCCCGCGGCGCCTCGGCAGCCTCGTCGGGCGCCACCGCGGCCTCGTCGGAACCAGGCTGCTCGGCCGACGCGACCGCCGCGTCGTCGGGCAGGGCGGCGAACGCGTCGCCCGTCAGGCGTTCGAGCGAGCCGAGGACGGCGCTCGCGCGCGCGGCGGCGTCCTCGGGCGCCATGCCCCGCGCGCGGTAGACCAGCGCGAGCTCGTTGGCGTCGACGTCGAGGTGCGGCAGCGCGGCACGCGCGTGCGGGCCGGGCCGCGACGCCTGCAGCAGCTCGAGCTGCGAGCGCACGGAGACGTACTCACCGGCGCCCATCGACAGCGCGCCCGCGAGCAGGCCCGCGAGACCGCTGAACAGCACGAGCGAGCGCGACGCGCCGGTCGCGCCCATGCCCAGCACGAGCGCGAGGTTGGAGACCAGGCCGTCGTTGGCGCCGAACACCGCGGCGCGGAACGTGCCGGACATCCGGTTGCGGCCGCGGGTCGCCAGGCCGCGCACGACCTCCTCGTGGATGCGCTCGTCGGCGGCCATCTGCGGGGTCGCGTCCGCGTCCTCGTCGTACGACGAACGCGCCTCGGCGCGCTGCGCGAGCGCGAGGACGAACACGGACCCGAACCGCCGGGCGAGCCAGCCGAGCACCCGGGTGCGCACGTCGCCGCGCAACGGCCTGCCCGTGTCCTCGCCCAGCAGGTCGAGCCAGTGCTGCTCGTGTCGGCGCTCCGCCTCGGCCAGGGCGAGCAGGATCGCCTGCTCCTCGCCGGTGCGGCGGGACGCGAGGTCACGGTAGACGGCGGCCTCGGCGCGCTCGTCGGCGAGGTACTGGCGCCAGCGGCGGATCTGCGCGGGGGTGCGCTGCTCGGTGGAGGTCACCGGTCCATGGTGGCAGCCGCGGATCGGGCAAATTGGGCATCCTTCGGAGTTCGCCGAACCGAATCCGCAGGTCCGAACGTCCGCCGCGGTACTGCCCGGTCGACCGTCACGGACGCCGGACGGTCGTCACGCCCAGGGCGCCGCCGGGGTGGTGACCGCCTCGCCGGTGCGCTGGGCCGCCTCGATCGCGAGCCCGACGAGGTGGTCGTGGCAGCCCTCGGCGAGCGGGTACGGCTCCGGCCCGTCGCCGTGCAGCCAGTCGGCGCACGCGGCGAGCAGCCCCGCGACCGCGAGGTCGTCGTCGGCCAGCCGCGCGCCGTGGAACTCGTTGCGGTAGACCACGCGCCCGTCGAGGCTCAGGTGCTCGAGGTCGAACCCGTCGAGGTTCTGCTCAAGCCCGGACACGCGCCGCACGATCGACGACGAGACGACGGTCCGCTCGCCGGCGTACCGGGTGACGGTGTCGTCGACGATCTCGCCGAGCGAGCCGCGCACGACGATCCGGTTGGTGCGCAGCGGGTTGTGCCACTGGTTGTCGCTGAAGTCGTACAACGCGCCCAGGCCGCCGCCGAGGTCGAGCGTCGCGAGCACGTTCCACCGCTCGCGCGGCTCGGTCTCGCCCGTCCAGCCGTCGCGGCCGACGGGGTCGAGCAGCGGCGCGGTGAAGGTCGTGGCGCGCACGGTGACCTGCCCGCGGCCCGCCCGCAGCAGGCGCCGGATCAGGCCGACCGCGTGGTACAGATGGGTCGACGAGATCTGTACAGAGGTTGCGCGGCCGATCAGGCCGTCGTCGACCGCGTGGATCCGGGCCGTGTGCGCGGGCATGAACGGGCTGTGCTCGGCCACCTGGACGAGCCCGCTCGCGCCGACGTCGGCCCACAGCGCGAACAGCCCCTCGGCGTCCGGGGCCGGCGGCGTCTCGGCGAGCACCGGCACGCCCGCCGCGACCAGCTCGCGCGTGGCGTCCGGCGTCACCGGCCAGGGCACGGCCACGACGACCAGCTCGGGCGCCAGCGCCACCAGCTCACCGATCGTCGCGACGGTCCGCACGCCCCAGTCGGCCCCGACCTGCGCGCGACGCTCGTCGGACCGCGAGACCAGCGCGGCCACCTCGAACCGGTCGGGCATGAGCCGCGCCATCCGCGCGAAGAACTCCGCGCGCCACCCGCTCCCGACGATCCCGAACCGCAACGGCGCCACACCGACCTCCTCGTCGCGCGGTCACCCGACCGCACCGCCGAGCCTACGACCGGCGCCCCCACCAGGGTCTCGCGGTTGGCCTGGTCGGGCGTTCAGGGCGCGTGCACGTGGCCGGGCGGGTCGTTCGTGGGCCAGACTCGGCGGGTGACCGACCTGCTCTCCGTGCGCGCCGCCTCCGCGGGCACGCCCGACACCGGGTCGGCACTGGGCCTGCTTCCGGTCACGCCCGACGAGCTCGCGCACGCGTCCGACGAGGGTGCGCGGCTGCTCGCCGAGCACGGCGTCACGTACGGCACCGGCGTGTCGGGGCCTCGGCCGTGGCGGCTCGACCCTGACCCGATGGTGCTCGACGAGGCGGAGTGGACGGGCCTGGCAGCCGGGCTCGAGCAACGCGCGAGCCTTCTCGACGAGGTGCTGCGCGACCTGTACGGCCCCCGCCGGCTGCTGTCCGAGGGGTTGCTGCCGCCCGCGGCGATCCTGTCCGACCCCGCACTGCTGCGCGCCGCGCACGGGCTGCGGCTGCCGGGCAGCCGCGACCTCGTGCTCGCCGCGACCGACCTGGTGCGCGGGCCGGACGGCGCGTGGGCGGTGGTCGACGACCGCACGCAGGCCCCGTCCGGGGCGGGGTACGCGATGGAGGGCCGGCGGATCGTCGCGCAGGTGCTCGCGTCCGCCTACCGCCAGGCGCCGATCCAGCGGTTGGGCCCGTTCTTCCGTGCGCTGCGGCACGCGCTGCACGCGTCCGCGCCGCCGTCCGACGACGAGCCCGCGGTGGTGCTGCTGTCACCGGGGCCCGGCAGCGAGACGGCGTTCGACCAGGCGTACCTCGCGTCGATGCTCGGGCTGCCGCTCGTCGAGGGCTCGGACCTCGTCGTGCGCGAGGGGCGGCTGTGGCTGCGCGCTCTCGACGGCCTCGAACCCGTCGACGTGGTGCTGCGGCGCGTCGACGACGCGTGGTGCGACCCGCTCGAGCTGCTCGCGGGCTCGCGCCTCGGCGTGCCGGGGCTCGTGCACGCGGTCCGGCAGGGCTCCGCGACGATCGTCAACCCGCTCGGCGCGGGCATCCTCGAGAACCCCGCGCTGCTCGCCGCGCTGCCCCGGATCGCGCGCGCGGTGCTCGGCGAGGACCTCGGCCTGCCCGCCGCGCCGACCTGGTGGTGCGGCGACGACGACCAGCGCCGCGCGGTCCTCGACCGGCTGGACCGGCTCGTCGTGCTGCCCGTCGCGCGCTCGTCGGGCTCCGCTGGTGCGAGCGCCGCCGTCGCGGGCTGGACGCTGTCCGACGAGGCACGCGGGGAGCTCGCGGCGCGCATCGAGGCCGAGCCGTGGCGCTGGGCGGCGCAGGAGCCGTGGGGCCGCGACCTCGACGCGGCGCACGCGCGGCCGGCGACGACGCTGCGCACGTTCGCCGTCCCGGAGGCCGACGGCGGCTACCTCGTGATGGCGGGCGGGCTCGCGCGCCTGTCCGGCCGGCCCGACGACGACTCCGCCTGGCGCAACGACGCCCGCGACGTGTGGGTGCTGCAGGGCGAGCTGGACGCCGCCGAGGCCGTCGACGAGCCGGTGCCGAGCCGCTCGCCCGTGCGCTCGATGCCGCCGCGCGTCGCCGAGAACATGTTCTGGCTCGGCCGCTACGCGGAGCGGGCCGGCCAGGTGGTCCGCGCGCTGCGCGTCGTCGCCGACCGGTACGACGACTACCACGCGCGCCCGCACTCCCCCGGCGGCCGGGCCCTGGCCGTCGCGCTCGAGGGCCTCCTGCGCGACCCGGCCGCACCGCCGACGGCGCCTGGCGAGTCGTCGGGTCCGCGCCCGTCGCTGCGCGACCTGGCGCTCGACGCGAACGTCGAGGGGTCGGTCGCGCAGTCCGTGCAGGCGCTGGCCGCATCGGCCGCGGCGGTCCGCGACCAGCTCTCGACCGACACGTTCGGGCCGATCTCGCGCATGGAGCGCGCGCTGCGCGAGGAGCGTCGGGTCGTGCGCCGCACGGGCGTCGACGCGCCCGACGCCCCGCCGGCCGCGCTCACGCAGGGTCTGCGCGGCCTGCTCGACCGCCTGCTCGAGAGCCTGTACGCGATCGCCGGCATCGCGGCCGAGGGGCTGGTGCGCGACGACGGCTGGAACCTGCTCGATGCGGGCCGCCGCCTCGAACGCGCGCAGCACCTCACCTCCTCGCTGCTCGGCACTCTCGCCGACGTGCAGCCGCCGGGCGTCGAGACGCACGTGCTGGAGTCCGTGCTGCTCGCGCACGAGTCCGCGATCACCGCGCGACGGCGCTACCAGGGCGGTCCGGGCGTCGTCGGCGTCGTCGAGCTGCTCGTGCTCGACCCGGACAACCCGCGCTCGCTCGTCGCGGCGATCGGCCAGCTCCGCGCGGACCTCGCCGGCGTCGCCCGGCCGCCCGGGGTTGGCACCGACCAGCGCGACCGGCTGCTGGCCGACGTCGCGGACCTGCTGGCCGAGCTCGACCCCGCCGCCGCGGTCGTGCCGGGTGCCGACGGTCGCCGCCGCAGGCTCGTCGAGACGCTCGAGTCCCTGCAGTGGCGCCTGCTCGCGGTCGCCGACGAGATCGAGCGCGCGCACTTCGTGCGACCCGGGCCGTCCTACTCGATGCAGGACGGGTGGGGCGCATGAGCCGCGCGTACGACCTGGTGCACCGCACCACCTACGAGTACGACGAGCCGGTCACCGACTCCTACGGCCGCGCGACGCTGACCCCACGGCATGCCCCCGGCCAGCACGTCGACGAGGTCGAGCTCGTCGTCGAGCCCACGCCCGGCGACCTCGCGTCGCACACCGACTGGTACGGCAACACCTCGACGTACTTCGGTGTCACGACCGAGCACTCGCGGCTCGTCGTGACCGCGCGCTCGCGCGTGACCGTCTCGCGCGAGGCGCCCGACCCGACGACGCTGCCGCGCCGTGCGTGGGACGACGTCGCGGCCGCGCTCGCGGCGGGTGACGGCCAGGCGCTGGGCGCCGACCCGGACGCGATGGTCGCGCTGCACGAGGCGGTGCTGCCGTCGCTGCACGTGACCTTCGCGGGTGAGGTGCGGGAGTGGGCGGCGCCGAGCTTCCGGCCCGGCCGGCCGCTGGGCGAGCTCGTCGTCGACCTGGCCTCACGCATCCACGACGAGCTGGAGTACCGCACCGGCTCGACGACCGTGCACACCACCCAGGTGCAGCTCCTCGCGCAGCGCGCGGGCGTGTGCCAGGACTTCGCGCACCTCATGCTCGCCGCGCTGCGGCTGCACGGCGTGCCCGCCCGTTACGTCAGCGGCTACCTGGAGACCCGGCCCGCACCGGGGCGGGCCAAGCTGCGCGGCGCGGACGCGTCGCACGCCTGGGTGTCCGTGTGGCTGCCGGGCCTGGGCTGGGTGGACGTGGACCCGACGAACGACCAGCTCGTCGACGAGCGCTACGTCGTGCTCGGCTGGGGCCGCGACTACCACGACGTCCCCCCGCTGCGCGGCGTGATCTTCTCCGAGGGCTCCGGCGCACGCCCGCACGTGCAGGTCGACATGGTCCCGGTCGGGGCGCCGCGCTTCGAGTGAGGCGCAACGCCCGCCGGGCGGGGTCAGGCCGTTTCGTGGGGTCAGGCCGTCGGGCGGGATCGTCGGACCAGGTCGTCGGGCGAGACGACGAAACCACCCGCGTCGACGACCGTCCCCTCGACCGCCCGCTGCAGCGCGGTCGCCACGCGCGCCAGCATCGGCGCGACCCGGTCGCGCGCGATCACGTGCAGCCGCGACGGCTGCTCGCTGCCCAGCTCGTCGGGATCGATCGGACGCCAGCGCACGCGGTACGCCCACGGCCCCGACGCGCGCCAGTCGATCGTCGTGAGCACCACCGGGAGCGTCGTCGAGCGCGCGAGCGTGACGACCACCTGGCCGTCGTACTCGAACGTCGCCGTCAGCCTGCACGGCACGGGCGCCGACCCCGTCGACTCCCCCACCTCCGGCGCGCCGACGCGCGCTCCCACCATCGCCGGGCGCACGACCGCGACGAGGTCCGCGGGGGTCAGCGGCACCGCCGACCACAGCGTCAGGTCGACGCCCTGGCCCGGGTCGGGGACGAGCACGCTCGCGCGGTCCGCGGGTACGACGAGGCCGCGCGTGCGCCGGGCCGTGGCGACCAGCCACCCCGAGACCCGCCGGGAGACGGCGTCGGTGGGGGCCGGCTCGTCGACCCGCACGCTCGTCGGGTCCGCGGTGCCGTACAGGTCCCACCCGCCAGGCGGCAGCCCGCGCGCATGCGCCTCGTCCGCCGCGACGGGCAGGGGCCCGACGAGCGCGGCGGCCTCGTCGAGGCGCATCGCGCCCGGCCGCACCGGCCCGGCGTCCACCACGACCCCGCGGAACCTCGCGCCGGTGGGCATCGCCGGCGCGGGCTCCGGCGCGGCCGGCTCGCGTGTCCAGCCGGGGTCGACGAACCACGCCCGGGCCAGCCCCAGCACGTCGGCGCCCGCCGGCACGGCGAGCACGTGCCGGCCGTCGAGGTCGGTGGGCAGCACGGCGACGGTCTCCATGCCTTCGCACGCTAGCCAGCGCGTGCTACGCCCGTGTGACGGGCAGGTTCCAGCCGGCGCTCGTCGTTCGTCCACAACTCGTCCGACTTGTCCACATCCCCGCGCGCTGGGCTACCCACCCTTGTGCACAACTCTGTGGACCACTCCCGCCCGCACGCCCGGCCGGACGCGTCAGGAGTGGACGTCGTGCAGGTGGTGGACGACGTCGTGCAGGAAGTACTGGCCGAGCGTGCGGACCGTGAACACCGAGCCGTTCGAGCGGCGGCCCGTGCGCTCCCAGGCGTCGGCCGGCACGGCGTCGAAGCGGTCGGCGGTGTGCTCGCCCGCCGCGATCAGCTCGTCCGCGACGACGGACGGGTCCTGCAGGTCGTAGCGGCTCTCGCGGGCCGCCGCGTCCTGGTCCCAGTTCGCGAACGCCGGATCGTCGTGCTCGAGCATGAGGTCGAGGCGCTCGCCGAAGATGCGGAAGACGTCGCGGACGTGCGCGCCGTACTCGAGCGTCGACCAGACCGTCGGCGCGGGCCGCTCGCGCGCGTCCTGCCGGTGCAGCGCCGACACGTAGCGCGGCACGAGGTCCCGCACGGTCGCGCCGATCTGGAGCGGGTCGACGTCGGCGGCGGTGAACCCGCACTCCGGGCAGCGCTCGCCCAGCACCCAGGTCCAGTCCTTGTCGTCGGGCACGATCGGGTCGCTCGTCATGTCCGCACGGTAGCAACGGACAGGGACCGAAGTCCTCGCTGGACGCGCCGGCGACGAGCACACGATGGACATGGCGTCCCGGCGCCGGGACGTCCACGCCGTACCTCGGCGCGACTGTCGGGAGGAGACCCCATGTCCACCGTTCACGTCCTCGCCAGCCCGTCCCGCTACGTCCAGGGGAAGGACGCGCTCGCCACGCTCGGCCCGCGGCTCGCCGAGCTCGGGGCCGCGCCGCTCCTCGTCGCCGACGACGTCGTGTGGTCGATCGTCGGGCCCGCGGTCTCGACGAGCCTCGCCGGCGTCGGCACGTCCGTCGTCCGCGAGCCGTTCGGCACGTACGCGACCGTCGCCGCGGTCGACTCGCTCGTCGAGAACATCCGCGCGGGCGGTCACGACGTCGTCGTCGGCATCGGCGGCGGCTCGACGATCGACGCCGTGAAGGCCGCCGGGCACCTCGCTCAGATCCGGTGGGTGAGCATCCCCACGGCCGCGTCCTCGGACGCCCCGACGTCCGCGCTGTCCGTGATCTACACCGACGACGGCGCGTTCCTCGAGTACCGGTTCTTCCCGAAGAACCCCGACCTCGTCCTGATCGACACCCAGGTGGTCGCGAACGCACCGGTCGCGTTCCTCGTCGGCGGCATCGGCGACGCGCTCGCGACGTGGGTGGAGGCGCGCGCGGTCGCGCGGGGTACCGGCACGACGATGGCGGGCGGGCGGCCCACGCACACCGGGACCGCGCTCGCGCGGCTGTGCTGGGACCTGCTGTGGGAGAACTCGTTGCAGGCCCTGGACGCCGTCCGCGCGAAGACCGTGACGCCGGCGCTCGAGGCGGTCGTCGAGGCCAACACGCTGCTGTCCGGGCTCGGCTTCGAGTCGGGTGGCCTCGCCGCCGCCCACGCGATCCACAACGGGCTCACGTCCGCGCCGCAGACGCACGGTCTCACGCACGGGCAGAAGGTCAACATCGGCACGCTCACGCAGCTCGTGCTGGAGGGCGCGCCGGCCCAGGAGGTCGAGGACTTCGTCGTGTTCACCACGAAGGTCGGTCTGCCCAACACGCTGACGGAGATCGGCCTCTCGACCGACAGCCCGGAGCTGGCGGCGGTCGCCGCGGCCGCGACCGTCGAAGGCGAGACCATCCACGCGATGCCGTTCCCGGTCACGCCGGACATGCTCGTCGACGCGCTGCGCACGATCGAGGGTCTGTCCCGCCGCGTGCGCGCCGCGCACGGGCTGCCGGAGCCGGTGCTCTACGTGCACGCCTGACGGGCTCCGGGCTGACGCCGCCGGGTCAGACGACCCCGGCGGCGTGCAGCTCGGTGTACTCCTCGTCGGTCAGCAGGCGCGAGCGGATGAGGAACCGCACCCCCTCCGGCGCCTCGAGGCTGAACCCCGCGCCGCGGCCCTTGACCACGTCGATCGTCAGGTGCGTGTGCTTCCAGTACTCGTACTGGGCCTTGGTCATCCACACCGGCACGGTGACCGGGCCCGTCTCGTCGTCGCCGATGTCGAGGTCGCCCAGGTGCTCGTCGACGTCCCCGGTGAGGAACTCGCCCGCCGGGTAGCACATGGGCGACGAGCCGTCGCAGCAGCCGCCGGACTGGTGGAACATGAGCTCGCCGTGCTGCGCGCGCAACGAACGCAGCAGATCGGCTGCGGCGGGCGTCACCGCCACCCGCTCGACCTCGGTGCCGGGCTCGATGGTCGTCATGGCCGCGCTCCTTCCGGTCTCTCGGGCAGGTGTCGCTCGTTCCAGCATGCGCCGACGACAGGCCCCGCGCGAGCGCCCGGGAGCGCCCGCGCGGGACCGTCGTCGCCGCAGGTCGGTCAGAAGAAGCCGAGCTTGGTGCCCGAGTAGCTGACCAGGAGGTTCTTGGTCTGCTGGTAGTGGTCGAGCATCATCTTGTGGTTCTCGCGGCCGACGCCCGAGCCCTTGTAGCCACCGAACGCCGCCGCTGCCGGGTAGGCGTGGTAGCAGTTCGTCCAGACGCGGCCCGCCTGGATGTCCCGGCCCGCGTGGTAGGCCTTCGCCTGCTCGCGCGTCCACACGCCGGCGCCCAGGCCGTAGAGCGTGTCGTTGGCGATCGTGATCGCGTCGTCGTAGTCGCTGAAGCTGGTCACCGCGACCACGGGCCCGAAGATCTCCTCCTGGAAGATCCGCATCGAGTTCTTGCCCTCGAAGATCGTCGGCGTGACGTAGTAGCCGTCGGCCAGGTCGCCGTCGAGGTGCGCGCGCTCGCCGCCCGTGAGGACCTTGGCGCCCTCGGCCTTGCCGATGTCGATGTAGGACAGGATCTTCTCGAGCTGGTCGTTGGACGCCTGCGCGCCGATCATCGTGTCGGTGTCGAGCGGGTTGCCCTGCTTGATCGCCTTCGTGCGGTCGATCGCGTCGGCGAGGAAGCCGTCGTAGATCGACTCCTGGATGAGCGCGCGCGACGGGCACGTGCAGACCTCGCCCTGGTTCAGCGCGAACATCGCGAAGCCCTCGAGCGCCTTGTCGTAGTACGCGTCCTTCTCGCGCGCGACGTCGTCGAAGAAGATGTTCGGGCTCTTGCCGCCCAGCTCGAGCGTCACCGGGATGATGTTCTGGCTCGCGTACTGCATGATCAGGCGGCCCGTCGTGGTCTCGCCCGTGAACGCGATCTTGCGGATCCGCGGCGACGACGCGAGCGGCTTGCCCGCCTCGACCCCGAACCCGTTGACCACGTTGACGACGCCCGGCGGCAGCAGGTCCGCGATGAGCTCCATGAGGAACAGGATCGACGCGGGCGTCTGCTCGGCCGGCTTGAGCACCACGGTGTTGCCCGCCGCGAGCGCCGGCGCCAGCTTCCACGTGGCCATGAGGATCGGGAAGTTCCACGGGATGATCTGCCCGACGACGCCGAGCGGCTCGTGGAAGTGGTACGCGATCGTCGTCTCGTCGATCTCCGAGATCGAACCCTCCTGCGCCCGGACCGCGCCCGCGAAGTAGCGGAAGTGGTCGACCGCGAGCGGGATGTCGGCCGCGAGCGTCTCGCGTACCGGCTTGCCGTTCTCCCACGCCTCGGCGACCGCGATCATCTCGAGGTTCTGCTCGATGCGGTCGGCGATCTTGTTGAGGATCAGCGCCCGCTCCGTCGCGGTGGTCTTGCCCCACGCACGCGCCGCACCGTGCGCGGCGTCCAGCGCGCGCTCGATGTCGTCGGCGTCGCCGCGCGCGACCTCCGTGAAGGTGTGCCCGGTGACCGGGCTGGGGTTCTCGAAGTAGCGGCCGGCCTTCGGGGCGACGTACTCGCCGCCGATCCAGTGGTCGTAGCGCTCGCGATAGGTGGCCGGGCTTCCGGGCTTGCCGGGTGCTGCGTAGACGGTCATACGTCTGGCTCCCTTCGGGTGCACGGGCGCCGTGGACGCAGGCGCCCGGGCGCGGCCTCGTCGCCGCGCTCACCGCGACGTTAGGCACGGCAGGGTTGCACCACCGTTGCAGCACCGCCGGCCAGAGCCGCCTACGAGGTCAGAGCGGCGCGCAGGTAGGCGATGTCGGCGGCCTGGCCCTCGGCCGGGGTCTCGACGAGGGCGTCGCAGCCCGCCTCGCGGACGACGTGCGCCAGCAGCTCGGGCGGGATCGTGCCGTCGGCGAAGCTCGCGTGCCGGTCGCGGCTCGAGCCCGCCTCGTCGCGCGAGCTGTTGGCGTGCACCAGGTCGATGCGGCCCGTGATCGCGCGCACCTGGTCCACGACGTTCTCCAGGTCGAGCCCCGACGCCCACGCGTGGCACGTGTCCAGGCAGAAGCCCACGTCGTACTGCCCGATCGCGTCCCAGAGCAGCGCGATGCGGTCCAGCGTGCGGGCGCACGCGTTGTCGCCGCCGGCGGTGTTCTCGACGAGCACGCGCACGGGGAACGTGGCGCGCTCGAACGTCTTGCGCCAGTTGTCCGCGCCGACCGCGACGTCGTCGCCCTCGCCGACGTGCCCGCCGTGCACGACGAGCCCGCGAGCGCCCAGCCCGGCCGCCGCGGCGCTGTGCTGCGCGATCATGTTGCGGCTCGGGATCCTGATGCGGTTGTTGGTCGACGCGACGTTGACCAGGTACGGCGCGTGCACGTAGACGCCGAGCCCGCTGGCCAGGATCGCGTCGGCGTCCGGGCGCGGCACCGGCTTCTTCCAGCTCTGCGGGTCCGCCAGGAACACCTGCACGCAGTCGGCCCCGACCTCGGCGGCGATCGCCACCGGGTCGTCGCCGCGCGCGTGCGCACCGATCAGCACCAACGTCCCCACCCCTTCGTCCGACGTCACCGACCGTAGGCGAGGGCACCCACACGCGCCCGACGAGCGCGCTCGTCGGGACCGCCCGGGGTGGTCAGCCGGTGGACGCGCGGCGCGGGCCCAGGCTCAGGTCGAGCCGCGCGAGGTGCGCGTGCGCGCGCAGGTTCGTCGCGCTGCCCGGCGCGGTCGCGTCCGCGAGCGCCTGCCAGGCCTGCCAGTCCTCGTCGCCCTCGTCGGACGCAGCCCAGCGCACGAGCACGGCCGGGTCATGGGACGCCAGGACCGCGGCGCGCAGCTCGTCGGAGACCGCCTCCCGGACCCGGGCGACGCCCGGCGCGAGCGAACGCGGCAGCACCGGGCCGCCGTAGGCCGTGATCGCCTGCGTCACGTCGCCGAGCGCGAGCGCGTCGCGCACGCCGTCGACGTCGGTGCGCAGCCGCTGCGTCAGCCGGTACGGGCGGGACTCGGTCAGCAACGGGCCGACGATCCGACGCAGCCGGGACACCTCGGCGCGCACGGTCACTGCGGACAGCTCGGACTCGGAGAGCAGGACCGCCAGCTCGTCGGCGGTCAGGCCCGCCGGGTGCTCCGCCAGCAGCAGGACGATCTCCGCGTGCCGCCGCGAGAGCCGCACGGGGTTGCCGTCGAGCACGACGACGCCGCCCTGGCTGCCCAGCACACGCAGCACGGGCGCCGGCGGCCCGACGGGCGCGCTCGTCGGGAGCGCGGGAAGTGACGCCTCGATCGCGCTGGCCGTCGCACGGACCAGGCGCATCGCGATCCCCGTGCCCACCACCGGCCCGCCCGTGAGGTCCAGGACGCCGAGCACGCGGCCGGCGGTGTCGTGCACCGGGACCGCGGCACAGCTGAACGACTGCACGGGCCGCGCCCAGTGCTCCGAGCCGACGACCTGCACCTCACGGTTCGTCGCGAGCGCCGTCCCGGGCGCATTGGTGCCGGCGCAGTCCTCGCTCCACACCGCGCCCTCGACGAACCCCACCGACCCGACGGCCTTGCGCACGTGCGCGTCGCCCTCCACCCACAGCAGCCGCCCGCTCGCGTCCGTGAGCGCCGCGACCCACTGCGGCTCGCCGTCCAGGAGCAGGCGCCGCACCACCGGGAGCACGCCCGCGAGCGGGGTGTCGCGCCGCAGGCCGGCCAGGTCGTTCGCCGAGAGCTCGACGCGCGGCGCCGGGTGCTCGGGGTCGACGCCGCTGCGGCGGGAGCGCCGCCAGGAGTCCGCGACGATGCGGCGCACCCGCAGCGGCGTACGACCGGTAGCGACGAACGCGTCCTGCGCGGCGCGCACGTCGGTGGGCCGCACTGCGGCCGTCTCGGTCGACACGCACACCTCCGCCGGGGATCGACGCGGTCGTCGTCGACCGCGGTGCCGTGCGTCCGAGTCTAAGGACCAAAGTCCCATTTCGGCAGGGGAGGGCGAGTGCGGACCGGTCTGGCGGCACCCGACGGAGTTGCTGACGTTCTGTGTCAGACTGTCAGCATGCCCAAGATCATCGGCGGGTCCCTGCACGAGCACCGCGAGCAGACCCGGCAGCGCCTGTTCGAGGCCCTGGCCCGCCTCATGGCCGAGCGCGGGTTCGACGCGATCACGCTCGCCGAGATCGCCGGCGAGGCCGGCGTCGGCCGCACGGCGGTCTACAACCACTTCGCCGACAAGGAGGCGCTCCTCCTCGGGTTCATCACGCACGAGACCGAGGAGTACGCCCGCTCGCTGCAGCGCCTGCTCGACGACACGGCCGACCCGGTCGAGCAGCTGCGCACCTACGTGCGTGCGCAGGCCAGCCTCGTGCGGCAGTACCACGTCGCGCCCGGGCCGGAGCTGCGCTCCGTGCTCTCGCGGGCGACCCAGCAGCGCGTGCGTGAGCACGCCGGCATCGTCGAGCAGGTGCTGCGCGACATCCTCTCCGCCGGGATCGCCTCGGGCGCCTTCCCCGAGCAGGACCTCGACGTCACCGTGCCGCTGGTCAACGCGTGCCTGTCCGGGCGCGGGCTGCCGGAGGACGGCGCCGAGCGCGAGCGTGCGGTCGCCCAGACGGAGTCGTTCGTGCTGCGGGCCGTGGGCGTCGACGCGTCGGTCGTCGGGCGTGCGTCCGACGAGCCCGACGAGACCGCCCCGACCGACCCGGCCGGCCCCGCCGGACCCGGGCGCGGTGCCGCGTTCGGGTGCCCCGTGCACGCGGGCGGCGCGCCGGTCGTCGGCGAGGCCGCTGCGGCGGCCGTCGCCGTCGGGGCCTGATGGCGCGCGAGCGCCGCGACCCCCGCCCCACCGGCACGTCCCGCACCGGCACGTCCCGCACCGGCACGCCTCGTACCGGCGCGCCTCGAGGCGGCACGTCACGCGCCGGCGGGCCGTCCCGGCAGCAGCCCTCGTCCGGCCGGAACCAGCCGCGCCCGACGACACCGCCCGCCCCGACGACCCGGATCGAGCTCACCTTCCTGCCCGGACTCGGTGACGTCCTTCGCGACGAGGTCGCGCGCGTGCTGTCCCCCGCCCGACCCGCCACCCCCGTGCCGGGTCGCGACGACGCGCTCGTCGTGACGCTCACCGGGCCGGTCGGCACGGTCCTGGCCGACGTGCGGCGGCTGCGCACCGCAGTCGCGGCCTTCGTCTGGCTGCACTTCGACGTGCCGCGCCCGCGTTCGCTGGTCAGCGGCGATCACCTCGCCCGCATCGTCGACGCGGTCTACGCATCCCTGCGGGCCGCGGGCTCGTCGTCGTTCCGGTTCGAGGCCGCGGGCGCGGACTCGGCCGTCTTCGCGCGGCTCGCCGACGAGCTGCGCCGCGCGACCGGCCTCGCCTACGACCCCGAGCACGGCGAGCTCGTCGTCAAGGTCCGCCGCGGCACCGCGCGAGGCGTCGAGCAGAGGGCCAACCAGGGGGCCGCGCGGGAGGTCGACCCCGGCTGGGACGTGCTCGTGCGGATCGGCCCGCGGCCGCTGTCCGCGCGCACCTGGCGCGTCGCGGATTTCCCCGGCGCAGCCAACGCGACGATCGCCGCCGCGATGGTCGCACTCGCCGGACCGCGCGACGACGAACGCGTCCTCAACCTCATGTGCGGCTCCGGGACGCTGCTCGTGGAGCGCCTTCTCGCGGCCGGTGCGGCCCAGGCCGTCGGCGTCGACGTCGCGCCGGACGCGCTCGACGCCGCCGCCCGCAACGTCGAGGCGGCCGGCCTCTCCCGGCGCGTCACGCTGCTCACGGCCGACGCGCTCGCCCCCGACTCCTGGCTCCCCGCAGCCGGCGGCGCCGGCTTCGACCTCGTGCTCGCCGACCCACCGTGGGGCGCGTTGCACGGCTCGCACGACGACGCCGAGCGGGTGCACACCGGCCTGCTCCGGGCCGCGCACGACGTGACGGCACCCGGCGCCCGTCTCGTCGTGCTCACGCACGAGGTCAAGGTGATGGAACGCTGCGTCCGCGCCGCCGACGCCCTGTGGCGCGCGCCCCAACCGCCCGTGCGCGTCTACGCCAAGGGCCACCACCCCCGCATCTGGCTCCTCCACCACCTCTGACCCACCCCCGGCCCCCGCGGTTCCCGGACACCGCTCGCTGCAGCCCTGAATGCAGATCCCGGCGGCCCAACCCCGCCAGCCCTGCACCCATCCCTGCACCCACCCGCCAAAGCCGGCCCCGACCCCCAGCGGCTCCCGGACACCGCTCGCTGCAGCCATGAATGCAGATCTCGGCGGCCCGACCCCGCAAACCCTGCACCCATCCCTGCACTCACCACCCAAAGCCATCCCCGCCCCCCGCGACCCGCAACCACGCCGCACCACCAACAACCGGGACACCCCGCGGCTCCCGGACACCAGCAGCCACCGAACACCCCCGGCTCCCGGACCCCCGCGGC
>NZ_BJWG01000022.1 GCF_007990245.1 Cellulomonas composti
CACCGACCGCTCCCGCCACCGCCAGGCCAGCCAGAGCACCCCAGACCGCCAGCACACGAACCCACGGGCGTCGAACCACGACAACCCCCTGCGCCATCAGGCACGACAGCCATGCCGCGCGAGAAACTCGAACGTTCGAAAAGCCGCAACGAGCACGACCCACCCAGACGCACATACTTCGACCACTTGCGTAGGTGCTATGACCCGGCAACGCCAACTTCACCCGGTCGGCTCATCGGCGCACCGGACCCACGGACAGATCACGTCCAGTCGGGAGTCGACGACGCCGTCCATCCGCGCCCGACCACCACACCATCAGTGGTCACCAGGCCGAGGGGCAGGTCAGGCTGTCACCTACTCGTACAGCAGACCCCGGCGCTGTTGCGCCTGGCGTTGGGCCTGTGCCGTGACCGCGAAGTCCGCCCAGCATCTAGCCGCCTGGGACCACCAGGCCCGACTCGTACGCGAACGCGACGAGCTGCGTGCGGGTCGTGCAGCCCACCTTGCGCAGCACGGCGTGCACGTGCGCCTTCACGGTCGCCTCGCCGACGCCGAGCTCGGCGGCGACGTCCTGGTTGGAGCCGCCGCGTGCCACCGCGACGAGCACGTCGCGCTCGCGCTGCGTGAGCGTCGCCGCGGCCTCGGCGAGCGGTGACGGCGCGTCGTCGCGCCCGACGCCCCAGGTGCGCCACTGCCCCACGACGAGCCCCGTGACCTTGGGGTCCAGCACGCTCTCGCCGCGCCGCACGCGGTGCACCGTCTCGACGAGCGTCGACGGGTCCGCGTCCTTGAGCAGGAACGCGTGCGCGCCCGCGCGCAGCGCGCCGGTCACGTACTCCTCGTCGTCGAACGTCGTGAGCACGACGACGCGCACGTCCGCGAGGTCCGGGTCGCTGCGGATCCGGCGCGTGGCCTCGACGCCGTCCGTGCCGGGCATGCGCACGTCGAGCAGCACGACGTCGGGCCTCGTCTCCCGGACCACGTCCACGGCCGTGGCCCCGTCACCCGCCTCGCCGACGACCGTCAGGTCCGGCTCGTGGTCCAGGATCATCCGCAGGCCCAGGCGGATGGTGGGCTGGTCGTCGACGACGACGAGCCGGACGGGCCCCGGCGCGTTCACACCGCCTCCGGCACGACGAGCAGCACACGCCAGCCGCCGCGGTCACCGGGTCCGACGAGCAGGGTGCCGCCGCACGCGGCGGCGCGCTCGCGCATGTGCGGGACGCCGTTGCCGCCGGCGCCCGTGCCCGGCGCGGGCGGTCGGGGCGGGCCGGGGTCCTGCACGTCGAGCACGAGCGAGCCGTCGTGGCTGGACAGTCGCAGCGTCGCGCTCACCGCCGCCGAGTGCACCAGCACGTTCGTCAGCGCCTCCTGCGCGACCCGGACGACGGCCAGCCCGACCGCCGGCGAGCACGGCGGCAGCTCGTCGGGCAGCTCCGCCTCGACCCGCAGCCCGGCCGCGCGCACGCGGGCGACCACCTGCGGCAGCGCGTGCAGGTCCGGCGTGGGGTCCAGCGGCGCGGTCTCGTCGTCCGCGGTGCGCAGCACGCGCACGACCGAGCGCATCGCGTCGAGCGCCTCGCGGCCCGCGGGCGCGATCCAGCGCACGGCCTCGCGTGGCGCGTCGGGCTGCGCGTCGGCGACCCGGTCCGCGGCCTGCGCGCGCACGACGATCGCGGACACGTAGTGCGCCACGACGTCGTGCAGCTCGCGCGCGATGCGGGTGCGCTCGTCACGCACCGCCTCCTGGGCGTGGACCTCCTGCAGCGCCAGCAGCTCGGCGTTGCGCTGCGCGAGCGTGCTCGTCGTGACGTCGAGGCGGTGCAGCACGTGCCCGACGGCGGCGGTCGCGACGATCGCCGCCCCCACGACGACGCCCGCCGACAGGTCGAACTGCGGCGACCAGCGCAGCCGGCTCGTCTCGCGGAACGCGCCCGACAGCCCCGCGAGCAGCACGAACCCCGACACCAGCCCGATGGCGAGGACCACCGCGATCCGGTGCACGGCTGCCCGCGCGCCCGCGAACACGACGATCAGCAGCGGGACCAGGTGCAGCGTCGACTGCAGCCGTCCGCCGTCGGTGACCGTCGAGTAGACGACCGGGTAGCCGATCGCGACGAGCCACAGGTCGAGCCGCGGGGCACGGCGGCGCAGCGCGAGCGCCAGCACGGTCCACCACAGCGCGCACCAGTACGTGCCGACGTGCACCGGCATCCAGTAGTCCCACTTCTCGACCACGGCGAGCGTCGTGACCGCGACCAGGCCCACGACGAGCGCGAGCACGTAGTCCCGGCGGTACGGGCCGCTCGCCTCGGCCCGCAGGAAGCGCACGGGATGCGGACGGCGCCGTCGCCCGGTCCGCCCCGCCGCGTCGTCGACCACCGGTGCGGTCGACGCTCGCGCGGGGAACAGGGCAGCCACGGAGCCGACCCTACGCGCGCGTCCCGCGGCCGCCGACGGCCTCGGGACGGACCCGCCGCGCCTTTCGGCATCCACCCTGGGATGGAGACGGGCGGGCACGCGTCCCCCGCCGGGTGAGGCCCTACCGGTCCTGGGGCGGGGCCGCGCGGCCGGGTGGACGCGACCCTCGTCCGACGACCGCGGGGCCCCGCCGCGACGAGGGTGGATCTCGCCGGTCCGCGAGATGCGCGGCCCGTGCCGAAGGGGGACGACGTTGCGCAGGACACAGGTGCCGGAAGCGGTGCACGGGGACAGGCCGGAGGGCGTGCTGGCGGCCGCGATGCGACGCCAGCGCGTGGCCCGTCGTCGGCGCCGACGGCGTGCCGTCGTCCTCGCGGTGCTCGTCGTCGGCGCGGTCGCGGCGTACCAGGGTGTGCCGGTGCTCGAACGGGCGGCCGCGGCCGTCGGGCTGCAGGGGGGCCCGACGGCTGCGGCGACCGACCCGGACGGCGCGCAGGTGGCCGCCGGCCCGGGGTTCGACCCCGCGCGCGATCCGGGGCTCGACCCCGAGCTCGCGCGGCGCTTCGCCCGGGCCCAGGACGCCGCCGCCGCGGACGGGGTCGACCTGACGCTGACGTCGGGCCGGCGCACGGCCGCCGAGCAGCAGCAGCTCGTCGACGACGCGCTCGCGCGGTACGGCTCGGTGCGGGAGGCGCACCGCTGGGTGCTGCCGCCGGAGAGCTCCGCGCACGTGCAGGGGCTCGCGATCGACGTCGGCCCGACCGCCGGCGCCCTGTGGCTCGGCGAGCACGGGCTGGAGCACGGCCTGTGCCGCGCGTACGAGAACGAGGTCTGGCACTTCGAGAAGCTCCCCGACGGCGCTGACGCGTGCCCGCCGATGGCCGCGGACTCGTCGGGCGGCTGGTGATGCTCAGGTGCCGAGCTCGGTGAGGGCCTCGTCGAGCCGGGTGCGGTTGGCGGCGTCGTAGTCCGTCAGCCAGTCGCCGGTGTAGGTGCGCGGGGCGACCTCGACGATCATGACGAGCGCGAGCCACGCGCGGTACAGCGCGAGCCGCACGCGCGCGGACGGCTCGTCGACCCCGGCGGGTGCGAGCCGCCGCCACAGGCCGGTGTGCATCGGGTCCGCGCCGACGAGCTCGAGCAGCGGGTCGCCCCACAGCGCGCGCTCGGGGTCGATCACGCCGACGAGCGCGCCGGTGGCGGCGTCGACGAACAGGTTGCCCGGCCACAGGTCGGTGTGCACGAGCCGGGGGACGCGCACCTCGTCGAGCGTCGTTCCGTGCTGCGTCAGCGCGGCGCGGAACCGGTCCGCGGGGACCGCGACGTCCCACCGCACCGCGTCCGCGAGCAGCGCCTCGACCATCGCGGTGAACGCCCCGCGCCACGTCGGGCCCCGCAGCGCGGGGGACTGCGGGTAGCCGAACGTCTCCCCGGTGACCGCGCCGAGCCGACCGAGCAGCGCCGCGAGGTCCGCCTCCGCCCGCGCCGTGCGCGCATCCTCGTCGTGCGCACCGAAGCCGACCGACTCCCAGGGAGTGCCGGCGAGGAACGTCGCCACGAGCACGTCGCCGGGAACGACCTCGCGGGACACGTCGACGTGCAGGGGCCGGGGCATGAGCAGGCCCGCGTGGTGCTGCGCGAGCTCGTAGACCATCGCCTCGGTGCGCAGCAGGTCGTGCTCGTGCGAGAGCAGCCGGTCGGAGTCCGACGGTGCGATCTTCACGACGACACGGCGGCCGTCGGCCAGCGTGACCGACCACGTCTCGGCGAACATGCCGCCCTCGAGCCGCGCCGCGTCGGCGAGCTCGCCGACCGGTCCGACAAGCCTGGTCAGCGCCTCGCGCGTCACGTCCACGGCGGTGAGCGTAGTCAGACCACGGACGCCGTGACGGCGAGCGCGCGGGCGTGCTGGGTGCGCAGGGTGCGCAGTGAGGCCAGGGTCGCCACGACGGCGCACCCGGCGGCCGCGAGCACGACGACGAAACCGCCGTGCGAGCCCGTGGCGTCGATCCGCGCCCCCGCGATCGACGACCCGACCGAGACCCCGATGCCGAGCGCCGTGCCGACCCAGGTCAGCCCCTCGGTGAGCCGCGCGGCGGGCACGAGCTCCTGCACCAGCCCGTTGCCGTTGATGAGCGTGGGCGCGATCGCGAAGCCCGTCACGAACATCACCGCGGCGAGCGCCGCGAGCGACCCGACGACGACGAACAGCGAGACGCCCGCGGCGATCGCGACCATCCCGATGCCGAACCGCACCCACAACGGCCGCACCCAGTGCCGTGCGCCGTACGCGAGGCCCGAGATCATCGAGCCCGCCGCGAACACCGCCAGGATGATGCCGGCGACGGACTTGTGGCCGGCCTCCTCGGCGAACGCGACGGTGGAGACGTCGGTCGCGCCGAAGATCGCGCCCATCGCGAGGAACACGACGACGATCGCGGCCATGCCGGGCATGAGCAGGATGCTGCGCCCGCGGCCCTCCGCCGCCGGGCGCACCGGCGGTGGCTGCGTGGCGCGCTGACCGAGGAACCAGGTGGCGCCGATCGCGAGCGCGACGAGCGGCACGACGATGCCCGCGGTCGGGGCGACGCCCGTGGCCAGCAGCGTCGCGGTGGCCGGACCGACGATGAAGACCACCTCGTCGAGCGCGGCCTCCAGCGAGTACGCGGTGTGCAGCGCGTCCGGCTCACCGCGCAGCAGGTGGGACCACCGCGCACGCGTCAGCGACCCGAACTGCCCCGTGACCCCCGCGACGACGGCCGCCGCGTACAGCACCCACTCGGGCGCCTCGGTGACGAGCGCGACGACGAGCCCGACGAGTCCGACGCCCGTGACGACGACCGTCGGAGCCATGACGCGCGCCTGGCCGTACCGGTCGACGAGCTTGCCGATCGTCGGGGCCGTCACGGACGAGATCACGATGTAGACCGCGGACACCCGCCCGGCCAGCGCGTACGAGTCGTAGATCGACGAGACCGCCAGCACGATGCCGATGCCGACCATGGAGATGGGCAGGCGTGCGACGACGCCCGCCGCGCAGAACCCGAGCGCGCCGGGGCGCGCGAGGACTCCTCGATAGGGCGCGAGCACGGATCACATCCTCACACCGACGCCGCGCACCGGCGCGCGCGGCCCGCGGTCGCCCGGCGTCACGCGAGCGCGGCGTCGACCACCTGCTTGGCCTCGTCCTGCACCTGCGCGAGGTGCTCGGCGGACACGAACGACTCGGCGTAGATCTTGTACACGTCCTCGGTGCCCGACGGCCGCGCGGCGAACCATGCGCGGTCGGTCGTGACCTTGAGGCCGCCGATCGCCGCGCCGTTTCCGGGCGCCGCGGTCAGGCGGGCCGTGATCGGGTCGCCGGCCAGGCTCGTCGCGGCGACCTGCTCGGGCGAGAGCGCGCCGAGCGTCGCCTTCTGCTCGCGGGTCGCGGGCGCGTCGACGCGCGCGTACCAGGACTCGCCCAGCTCGGCGACGAGGTCGCGGTGGTGCTCGGAGGGCGAGCGGCCCGTCGTCGCGATGATCTCGGAGGCGAGCAGGCACGCGATCGGGCCGTCCTTGTCGGTGGTCCACACCGTCCCGTCGGTGCGCAGGAACGACGCGCCCGCGGACTCCTCGCCGCCGAAGCCGATCGACCCGTCGATCAGGCCGGGCACGAACCACTTGAAGCCCACGGGCACCTCGATCACGTGCCGGCCCAGCTTCGCGCCGACCCGGTCGATCAGGCCCGACGAGACGAGCGTCTTGCCGATCGCCGCACCCGCGGGCCAGCCCGGGCGCGCGCCGCCGTACAGGTAGGCGATCATCACGGCGAGGTAGTGGTTCGGGTTCATCAGCCCCGCGTCGGGCGTGACGATGCCGTGCCGGTCGGAGTCCGCGTCGTTGCCGGTCGCCACGTCGTACGGAGCGGGTCCGCCGCTCGTCGTCATGCGCGCGACCAGGCCCGCCATCGCGTACGGCGACGAGCAGTCCATCCGGATCTTGCCGTCCCAGTCGAGCGTCATGAACGGCCAACGCGGGTCCGCCGCGGGGTTCACGACCGTCAGGTCGAGCCCGTACCGCTCGCCGATCGCACCCCAGTAGTCGACCGCCGCGCCGCCCAGCGGGTCCGCGCCGATGCGCACGCCGGCCGTGCGGATCGCGTCGAAGTCGATCATGTTCGCGAGGTCGTCGACGTACGACGAGAGGTAGTCGTGCCTGCGCACGAGCTCGGAGGTGATCGCGCGCTCGTAGGGGATGCGCGGCACCGCGCGCCAGCCCGCCGCGAGGATCTCGTTGGCGCGGTCGGCGATCGGCCCGGTCGCGTCCGACCCGGCCGGGCCGCCGTGCGGCGGGTTGTACTTGAAGCCGCCGTCCGTGGGCGGGTTGTGGGACGGGGTCACGACGATCCCGTCGGCCAGCCCCGGCCCGTGCGTGCGCACGCCGGCGACCGTGCCCGCGCCGTTGTGCCGCAGGATCGCGAGCGAGACGGCGGGTGTCGGCGTGTACGAGTCGCGCGCGTCGACGTGCACCTGCACACCCGCCGCGACCAGCACCTCGATGGCCGTGCGCTGCGCGGGCTCCGAGAGCCCGTGCGTGTCCCGGCCGATGAACAGCGGCCCGTCGGTGCCCTGCGCTCGCCGGTACTCGACGATCGCCGCCGTCATCGCGACGATGTGCGCCTCGTTGAACGCGGTGTCGAACGCCGAGCCGCGGTGGCCGGAGGTGCCGAACACCACCCGCTGCCCGGGGTCCGCCAGGTCGGGTTCGCGGTCGTGGTACGCCGCGATCAGGGCGTCGATGTCGACGAGGTCCTCGGGAAGGGCAAGAGTTCCGGCGCGCGGGTGCATACCCCGATCCTGCCCCGCCAGGCACCCGCCCGCACACCCCTCCCACCCACCGTCGAAGCGAACGACCACCACCCGGCCACCGCGACGCTCGCCTCGTGAAGCCACGCCGGTGTCCACCATCAGTGCCGAGCCCCGTCTGTACCTCGCACGCGCCTCCCGAGGGACTGTCCGGAACTTTGTGTAACTGGTCTGGCGTGAGGTCCCGGGCTGCGGCTCGGGGCGCAGGAAGGATCACGCCATGACGGATGAACTGTCGTCGGGTGAGCTCGTGCCGGTCCGGCCGGGCGCCTCGTTCCAGGATCTGGATCGGCTCGCGGAGGAGCTGGTGGCCTCGGCGGCCTCGCAGCGGGTGCAGCTGACCGGAGACGGTGGGCTGCTGACCGCGTTCACCCGGCGGGTGCTGCAGGCGGCTTTGGAGGCCGAGATGTCGGCGCACCTGGGGTATGACAAGCACGACCCGATGGGTCGCAACGGTGGCAACTCGCGCAACGGGAGCACCCCCAAGACCGTGCGCACGGAGGTCGGGCAGGTCACGATCGAGGTGCCGCGGGATCGGGCGGGCACCTTCGAGCCGCAGATCGTGCCCAAGCACCAGCGCCGGCTGGCTGGCTTCGACGAGGCCGTGATCAGCCTGTATGCCAAGGGCATGACCACCGGCGACATCTGCGCTCACCTCTCGGAGGTCTATGACACCGACGTCTCGAGGGACCTGGTCTCGCGGGTGACCGACCAGGTGCTGCGGGACATGCGCGGCTGGCAGTCGCGCCCGCTGGACACGGTCTACCCGGTCGTGCTGATCGACGCGATCGTGCTCAAGGTCCGTTCGACGGCGGCCGGGGTGGGCAACCGGCCGGTCTACGTCGCGATGGGGATCAACCTGGAGGGGCAGCGCGACGTGCTGGGCCTGTGGGTCGGGCCCACCGGTGGGGAGGGGGCGAAACAGTGGATGAACATGCTCTCCGAGCTGCGCAACCGTGGAATCCTGGACGTGTGCATCGTGTGCTGCGACGGACTGAAGGGGCTGCCCGAGGCCATCGTGGCGACCTGGCCTGCGGCGTCGGTGCAGACCTGCGTGGTGCACCTGGTGCGCAACACCCTGCGGTACTCCTCCAAGAAGTACTGGCAGGCCATCATCCGCGAGCTCAAAGCGGTCTACACCGCTGCGACGCCCGAGGCTGCCGAGCTCGAGTTCGAGCAGTTCGCGGCCAAGTGGGAGCCCTTGTACCCGGCGATGATCTCGATGTGGCGGCGCTCGTGGGGCGAGTTCGTCCCGTTCCTGGCCTTCCCGATCGAGGTCCGCAGGATCATCTACACGACCAACGGCATCGAGTCCCTCAACGCGAGGTTCCGGGCCGCGACCCGAAGACGCGGGCACTTTCCCGACGAGGAGTCGGCCCTCAAGGTCCTCTACCTCGCCGTGCTCCAGCGCGACAAGAACCGGGCCAACCCCACCGGCCAGATCAACGGCTGGAAGAACATCCTCAACGTCCTGTCACTGACCTACGGCGACCGCCTAGGTCTGAACTAGCCAGACCCACTTACACAGAAAATCTGACAGACCCTTCGGCGGAAGCGCCGGCGCGCTCACAAGCAGCCTGCGAGGTAGCCTCGGGCTGGTCGACGACGTCGCGAAGACAGCCGCAAACAGCGGAATGGCTGGAGTCCGGGCTGCGGGGACGACTGGAGAGTCGTTGGCTGGGATCGTGAAGAACACCACGCGCATTCCCTCGGCGAGCGGGAAGGCTGCCTATCGGATTCCTGACGAGTTGAACTCGTCTGTCCTGGGCGAAGTGAAGAACGTCGGGTCGCTCGGGTACTCGAGCCAGATTCGGGACTTCCACACCTACGCGGTCACGAACGATCTGGAGTTCGTGCTGTACGTGCGGCCCTCGACGGTCTTCCGCGGTCAGCTGGCGCAGCTTGAGAAGTACGGCGGCGTGACTCGCGTCGACGTTCCCGGGTTGTGACTCCGATGCCAGACGACGAGGCCGGTGTTCGTGAGTCCGACGTCCTGCGCGAGGTGGCGGAGGCCGGCTACTCGTTCGACTCGCTGGCTGATCTTCGGACGTCGGGATTGAGATACCGGGAGGCCGTCCCGGTGCTGCTCTCGGGACTTCAGCGTGTGACCGACCAGAAGGTGAAGGGCGAGATCGTCAGGGCTCTCAGCGTGCCGTGGGCCAAGCCGATTGCCACCGGTCCCCTCATCGAGCAGTTCCGACAGGTCCACGACGACACGGGCATGGGGCTGCGCTGGACTGTCGGCAACGCCCTTGAGGTTGTGTGGGACGACGCAAGGTTCGACGAGTTGGTGGCGCTGGTCCGCGACGAGTCATTCGGCAAGGCCCGCGAAATGGTCGTGCTGGGGCTCGGCCGATCCAAGAAGCCGGAGGCCGGCCAGGTGCTCATCGAGTTGCTCGGCGACCCGATCGTCAGTGGCCATGCGGTGAAAGCGCTCCGCAAGCTCAAGGTCCCGGCTGCGCGCACTGGGCTGGAGCAGATGCTCTCCGACGAGCGTGCGTGGGTGCGCAAGGAAGCTCAGCGGGCGTTGGCGGCTCTGGGTTAGTCGGCCGGCCAGACGAAGGCGGCGGCTGGGCCTGCTTGGAGGTCGCCGTAGTCGATTCCGCGGCCGAATCGGCGTGGTCGGTAGGGCAACAGGATCGTGAGGGCGATGCGTTCGGAGTGCTCCAGGGTGACGCGGATGGCGTCGCTTCCGAGTTCGCGCACCCGGACGTCGGCAACGATCGCGGCCGCGCGCAGCTGGTCACGTTCGTCGGAGAGGGCGGCGATCAGCGCGGTGATCAGATCGGCCGACTCGGGTCGGTTGCTGCCAATGTCTGCGGCGACCATCCGCTGCTGACTGTCGTGGTCGAGCACGACGGCATAGGGGTAGAACTCGCCGTGCGCGTCGAGCTGCTGTTGGGCGAACCCGAGTGCCGGGCTGAGCAGGTCGTCGAGGTCGTCCTGCGCTTGCTGGGAGGCGGTGTCGCGCCACGAAGCCATGTCGGTCAGCTGCCCTGTCCGCTGAAGGCTTGGCGGGCGTGGTGGCGCAGGAGTGCGCCTTCGATGAAGGCGGCGACGTGTTCTTGTTCGTCGGGGGTGAATTGGTCGACGGCTTCGAGCTTGAGCCGAAGCGTTTGGTTCTGCGGTCCGCGTTCGTCGTCGTCGAAGAGGAGCGAGTCAGCGCTGACGTTCAGCGCGAGCGCAAGAGCGCGAAGGACGTCGAGGGTGGGCTGGCTGCTACCGGCTTCGTAGCGGCGGATCTGGGTGACGTGGGCGCCGGAGCGGTCGGCGAGTTGCTGCTGGGTGAGCGACTGCCTCTTGCGCGCGGCGGTGAGGCGCGCAGCGAAGTTGGTGTCGGTCAAGGGCGCGCTTCCTGGGCCATGCAGCGGTGTCGCTGGGGTTGCTGTCGTGGTGACCATAGGTGCCGCCTTCGGGTGTCGTTGACGATGCAGAGCAAACTAGGTCTATTCTAGCGAGCGAAGTAACGTTCTTGACAGGAGTTGGCCGTGGCGAGGATCCCAGAGGCAGAGCTGAGCAGGCTCAAGGCCGAGGTGTCCGTGCAGCGGCTGGTGGAGGGCTGCGGGGTCGAGCTGCGTCAGCAGGGCAAGGACATGGTGGGTGCGTGTCCGTTCCACGACGACTCGTCGCCGTCGCTGGTGGTGACGCCGGCGAAGAACCTGTGGCACTGCCTGGGCGCCTGCGGCCGGGGTGGTGGTCCGGTCGACTGGGTGATGACCGCCCAAGGAGTCTCGTTCCGGCACGCGGTGGAGTTGCTGAGGGAGTCCTCCCCGGCGTTGGCGACGTTGGCCGAGTCGGGCGCGAAGGCGACGGGTCGGGGTCCGGTGGGGAGGTCGAAGTCGGCGAAGCTTCCGTCGCTGGTAACCCCGGATGCCGCCGACCAGGAGTTGCTGGGGATGGTGGTCGGTCGCTATGCCGAGGCGTTGGCCGGGCACGGCGACGCGATGGCGTTCCTGGCCCGCCGGAGGATCGACGACCCCGACGCACTGGAGGCGTTCAAGGTGGGCTTCGCCGATCGGACGTTGGGCTACCGGGTCCCGCACTCGCGCACCGCGGAGGGGGCTCGGGTCCGGGGCAGGCTGCGGGTGTCAACGACGGGCCTTAGCCCTTGATGGTGGACACGCGGGTGGTTTCACGCGGCGAGCGTGAGCGTAGCGGCGTGGTGGGTGTTCTCGTAGGCGATGGGGCTGACGTGTCCGCAGGTGGAGTGGCGGCGGCGGGTGTTGTAGCGGGTGATCCAGGTGAAGACCTCGCGGCGGGCGGTGTCCGGGTCGGGCCAGCCGGGCGCGCCGCGGGACTGCTGCAGGTTTCGTCGACAAGGCAGCCGCACGGCCGTGGCCTCGTTGACGAGTGATCGGTACGTGAGCTGCACGTCGGTGGACCCAGGCTCGAGGACGAGGTCGTGCTCAACGGCTGAGTGTTCACCCGGGGCGGCTGCCGTCGATGCCGCGCCCGCGTAGCCCCTCGGTCAGCGCCTCCTCAGCCTGCGCACGGTCCAGCTCGCCATCATCGATGGGCGTTCGTTGTTCGGTCGGTATCGAACACCGAACTCTCAGGGTGTGGGGCGATGGCCGTCGTAGCGCCAGAACGTGCGCTGCGTGCGGACCAGCACCCACAGCACGGTGACGCACAGCAGGCCGCCGATCACGACGGCCCACGCCTCGCCGACCCAGCTCGACATGGTCCCGATGAACAGGTCGCCCAGGCGCGGCCCGCCCGCGACGACGACGATGAACACGCCCTGCAGGCGCCCGCGCATCGCGTCGGGCGTCGCGGTCTGCAGGATCGTCTGCCGGAAGATGGCGCTGACCTCGTCGGACGCGCCCGCGGCGACGAGCGTGCAGCACGCGATCGCGAGCGCACCCCAGAGCACCTGCTCGGGCTTGTCCCGACCGACGAGCACGAGGACGAGCCCGAACGCGACGATCGACAACCCCCACCCGGTGATCGCCCACGAGATCACGCGCCCCTGCCAGCGCACGCGCGCGAGCCCGCCGGAGAACAGGCCGGAGGTGACGGCGCCGACCGCGAGTGCGGCGGTGAGGATGCCGGTGGTGGTCGCGCCGCCGCCGAGGTACCAGATGCCCACCGCGGGGAACACGACGCGCGGCATGGCCAGCACCATCGCCGCGATGTCGACCGCGAACGTCATGCGCACGTTGGGCTGCGTGCTCAGGTAGCGCAGGCCGTCGACCACCGCGGCGAGCCCGGCCCGCTCGCGGCGGTCCGGTGACGGCTCGGGCGGCACGGGCGGAAGGCGGAACACCGCGAACAGCGCGGCCGTGAACAGCACGGCGTCGACGGTGTAGGCCAGGCCGAAGTCGATCGAGGCGAGCGTCGCGCCGAGCAGCGGGCCGACGGTCAGCGCGATCTGCATGCCGATCGCCTGCAGCGCGTTGGCGGCCGGCAGCAGCCGGGGCTCGAGCAGGCGCGGGATGATCGCGCCGCGCGCGGGAGAGCTCACCGCGTTCGCGCCGGACTGCGCGGCGACCAGCGCGAACAGCAGTCCGACGTGCTCGTTGCCGAGCCAGCCCTGCACCGCCAGGACCAGCGTCACGCCCCAGCCGACGAGGCTCGCCACGAGCGCGACCCGGCGCCGGTCGTAGTGGTCGACGATCGCGCCGCCGTACAGACCGAACACGACGAGCGGGACGAACGCGAACAGCCCGAGCACCCCGACCGTGAGCGTCGAGCCGGTGATCTGGTAGACCTGCAGGCCCACGGCGACCACCGTGAGCTGGGTGCCCAGGTTGGAGACGGCGAGGCCCCACCAGAGCCGTCGGAAGGCGGGGCTGATGCGCAGCGGCGTCGTGTCGACGACGAGAGAACGCACCGCAGGATCGTAGTTGCTCCCCTCCTCGCATGCGGTCGGGCCGACCAGCGGCAGGATGGGGCGGTGCATGTCGTGGTGATGGGGGTGTCCGGGTCCGGCAAGACGCGCGTGGGGCGCCTGCTGGCCGACGAGCTGGCGCGCCCGTTCGTCGAGGCCGACGACCTGCACCCGGCGGCCAACGTCGCGGCGATGTCCGCGGGTGTGCCGCTCACCGACGAGCTGCGTGCGCCGTGGCTCGTGGCCGTGCGCGACGCGATGAGCGCCCATCACCAAGCCGGGCTGGACGCCGTGGTGGCATGCTCGGCGCTGCGGCGGGGCTACCGCGACGTGCTGCGCGGCGCGGCGGGCGGCGCGCGGTTCGTGCACGTCGTCGTCGCGCCCGACGAGCTCGAGCGGCGGCTCACGCACCGCGCGGGGCACTTCATGCCGCCGAGCCTGCTCGCCAGCCAGCTCGCGACGCTCGAGGACCTCGCGCCCGACGAGGACGGCGTCGCCGTCGCCAGCGGTCCCACGCCGGCCGAGACGGCGCGCGCCGCCCTCGCCGCGCTCACCGGGCTCGGGGAGTGAGCGAGCCCGGTGAGGCGGGAGGGCGGCGGGCCGGGCGCTACACGACCCGCAGCAGCAGCAGCCCGGCGCTCGACGCGAGCACGTCCTTGGTGCCTGCGTAGCCGACGCGCACGCCGTAGGTCCCCTTGGCCAGCCCTCCGAACGGCACCTTCGCCTTGCCGTCGACGAGCGCGACGGTGACGGTCCGCAGCTGACGACCGTCCTGCATCAGCCGGACGGTCACCTTCCCCGCGGGGACGACGTGCGTCGACGTGGTGACGGCCACGGTGACGAACGCCTTGCCGGTGCGAGCCTTGACGGTCGACGACGAGAGGCTCGCGGTGACCTTGGAGCGCACCTGGACGACCTTCGTCGTGACGACCTTGACGGACGGCGCGATGGCGTCCGTGCCGCCGTAGGCGACCGTCACGCCGTAGACGCCGACCTTGAGCCGGCCGAGGTCCACGGTGGCCGCGCCGCCCACGAGCGTGACGGCGCGGACCAGCTTGACCTTCGTCCCGGACCGCACGGTGACGGTGGCCGACCCGTTCGCGGCGGAGCCGTCGGCCGACACCGCGACCTTGACGCGGTGCGTGGCGCCGTAGGCGAGCGGCGAGCGGACCGTCGCGGTGGTGACCGACGGCGTGCGCTCCACCGGCGGGATCGCGCTGACGACCACGCGGTAGGCCGCGGTCGTCGTGCCGTCCTCGGCGGTGACGGTCACCGTGTAGGCGCCGTCGGCGCCCTGCGCGGACACCTGCACCGTCGCGGCCTCGTCGGACGCCACGGCCTCGACGACCGCCGCACCCGAGACGGTCTGCACCGCGTACTCGTGCACACCGGCAGCAAAGTCCGGCACGGCGACGCCGTCGACCGTGAGCGCCGCGAGCGATGCGTCGGTGCGCAGGGCCCGCCGCTCCACGGTCACCGTGTAGGTCCGGGAGGTGGTGTGGTCCTGCGCCTTGGCGACGACCGGCACCACGGTCACCTCGCCCGTGAGCGGCACGGTGCGCGGCAGCGTGTCGTCGATCAGCACGCCGCCCACGTACACCAGGCCCGAGGCGGTGTGCGGTGATGCGGACAGCGCGACCTGCTCGGTGCCCGCGGGCACGGTGAGCGTGTACGACGAGGTCGCGGGGTCGAATGCCGGCGCCAGGCGACCCGCGTCGAACGACAGCGCGGACAGCGCCGGGTCGGTGTCGTACCCGAGCGTGCGCAGCACGTAGACGCCGAACACGCCGCCGACGAGCCCGCCGGTCGACTGGAACCGCACCGTGACGACGGGGATCGGGTTGCCGTCGTCGTCGAGCACGGGTTGGCCGTTGACGTCCGTCTTGTAGCGCGTGTCCTCGTCGATCGCGAGCAACGAGGACGGGATCAGCGTCTCGTCGAAGTAGAACGACGAGCTGCCGTGGACGTTCGTGACCGTCACCGTCTTGAGCAGGGTGTCGTTCACGTAGACGCCGAACGACCGGCCGACGTCGCCGCCGTAGTAGCGCACGCGCAGGTAGTTCGTCGTCGAGTCCGGGTCGAACTGCAGGTCGTAGCTGAACCAGCCGCTCGGCCCGTAGGCGTCGCGGTACTGCCGGCCGTTCCACACGCCCACCTGCGACGTCCCGGTCCCACCGGTCCGCAGGCCCTTGTCCGCCTCGAAGTTGTTGTTGTCGAAGTTGACGATGCGGTCGATCGCCGTCTCCTCGTCGCGCAGCGCGCGCTTGGCCGCGAGGATCCGCTCCTGCGCCGCCGCGGAGTCCGGCGACTCGACGTACATGTACAGGCCGTAGCGCTCGTCGTGGCGGCGGTAGTGCGGCGTGAAGACGAGGTCCGCGCCGTCGGAGAGGTTGCGCAGCGCGAACCGCACCTGGCCGTCGGCGGAGTCGTCGACCCGCACGAGGTTGTCCTCGACGTCCGCGATCCACTGCTCGGCCGTGCCGTCGGCCACCGTGAGGGTGCTCTGCGCAGTCGGGTCGACGCGCGCGACGCGCACCGCCACGCCGACGCTCTGCGACGTCCCGAGGTTCCACGTCCCGAGGCTCGTCGACAGGACGACAGGCCCGTACCGGAACGCCACGTACGTCGCGTTGTCCGGCATCGGGACGGCCGCGACCTTCATAGGCATGCGGTAGGTGATCTCGTCGCCTGCCGCGACGTCGGCCAGCACGACGAACCCGCCCTCGACCTGCGGCGCGATCGTCTCGCCGTTGACCGTGACCGTCGGGTCGCCGACGATCCAGTCGGGCACGCGCAGGCGCAGCGTCGTCCCCTCGGCCACCTCGTCGCCGTCGATCGCGCTCACGTGGAACGTGACCGTGTCGTCCGTCGGGAGGTCCGCCTCCTGCTCGAGCCGCACGTTCTGGTCCGCGTACTCGAACGCCGAGGACAGGAACATCGTCACCCACACCGACCGGCGGTCGGTGAACCAGATCGAGTCACCGAGCTTGGAGAAGGACTCCATGCCGGTGCCGGTGCAGCACCAGAACTCGGTGAACGGCAGCGAGTACACCCGGTCGTAGCCCGCGGCCATCGGCTGGAAGTACGTCGTCATGCCGGTGTCGGGGTTCTGCGAGGCCAGGACGGTGTTGAGGAACGTGTTCTCGTAGTAGTCCGCGTACTTGACGTCCTTGGTGAGCTTGAACAACTCGCGCGAGAGCTTGAGCATGTTGTACTCGTTGCACGTCTCGGCGGTCTGGGCGTCGCCCGTCTCCCCCTGCTGCGTCGCGAACTCGTACAGCGAGTCGGGGTCGTGGAAGTGCTCCGACTGGCTGTTGGAGCCCGTCACGTAGGTGTGGTGGTCGACGACGATCTGCCAGAAGTTCTCCGCGGCGTCCCGGTACGACTCGAGGTCGGCGACCTCGGCTGCCGTGAGCGTCGCGAGCTTCTCCGGGTCCTGCGTGAGCACGGTGTAGCGCTTGAGCGCGCCGATGAGCTTGGGGATCGTCGTGTTCGCGTGCTTGCCGCTCAGGACGTCGGTGCCGGCGGCGAGCTGGTCGAACAGCGCGGTCTCGTCGAACGCCTCCGCGGCGGTCTTGAAGTGCGCGTCGTCGGTGACGTCGTAGAGCTCGTAGAGCGCGTCGTTCATGCCGCCGTACTCGGTGCGCAGCATCACGGTCTTGTCGGCCAGACCGGAGATGCGCTGGTAGACGTACTCGCCGAACTGCTCGGCGACGTCGAGCGCCTCGTCGCCGGTCTCGCCACCCACGTACTCGTGGATGTCGAGCAGCCCCGCGAGCACCTTGTGCAGGATGTACCAGGGCACCAGGACCTTGTCCGTGGTGGTGCCGGTGCCGTCGACCGCGTCGAGCGCGCTCTCCGGGAAGGCGGACACGTAGCCGGCGCTGTCCGGGTGGGCCGCGGCGTTCGTGTCCTGCACGAGCGTCAGGCCCGCGACGGCGTCCTCGATCTGCGCGAGCAGCGCGGCCCGCGTCGTCTCGTCGGACGTCGCGGAGTACGACTGCGCGAGCGCGGACATGTAGTGCCCGAACGCGTGGCCGCGGAAGTTGGTGACGTCGCTGCGCTCCCAGCCGCCGTAGCCGGAGTCGGTCGTGGGGGTGAGCCCGACGTTGCGGTACCACTCGTAGAGGAACTTCTCCGAGCTCAGGCTCCGGAGGTACTCGTGCTCCTTGTCGGCGGCGTTCGTCAGGTAGTCGTCCGTCAGCTCCAGGTTCTCGAGGCCCGAGTCCTGCAGCGTCGAGGAGCCCGCGGCCTGCGCGGGGACGGTCACGACGAACGTGCGCTCGACCGCCGGCCCACCGAGGTAGCTGACGCTCGCGGTGAGGGTCACCGTGGCGTCCGGCTCACCCTCGTCGGGTCGGTGCACGACACCCGTGGAACTCAGCACGTCCGGGTCGGACGAGGTCCACGCGACGTTCGAGCCGCCCGAGGCCGTCGTCGGCAGGACGACTCCCAGCGTGACCTGCTCGGGGACGTTCAGCGTGGCGGCGTCCTGCTGCGCGAGCGCCTGCAGGTCGCCGAGCTCGGAGAAGACGTCCGCGACCTGGGCGGCCGAGGCGACCTCGTCGTACACGCGGTACTCGTCGAGCGCCGCGTTCAGGTACGAGCCGTTGTAGGTCGGGCCGTTGAAGCCGATCGTCTTGGGCAGCGACGCGCTGGACCCGAGCACGCCCGTCGCGCCGTTGCTGCCGCCGAACGGGTAGCGCACGCTCGAGTCGACGACGATGCCGTTGCGGTAGATCTTGACGGCCTTCGTCGTGTGGTCGTAGGTGATCGCGAGGTGCGTCCACGCGCCGACGGGCATGAAGCTCGCGCGGTCCGTCGAGGCGACCGTGACCATGTACGGCTGGTTGTTGCCGGAGGTCGCGGGGCCGATCGAGACGACGAGCGGCGAGCTGTTGCTCTCCGACGCGACGTACCAGCCGTCGCTGTTCCACGTGCTCTTGTTCCAGGTGAGGACCTGCTCGCCGTTCCACGAGGTCGGCTTGATCCAGAAGGACGCGGTGAGGTCCTGCGGCTGCAGCTCGGTGCGCGTGCCGAGGTCGAGGTACGTCTGGCCCTGCAGCTGCAGCGCCTGCGTGCCGGCCGCGACGCCGTCGACGTAGGAGTAGCTGAGCGTCGTCGAGCCGTTGTGGCCCTTGAGCGTGGTGGTGTTCGCGAGCGGGCCCGCGTCGGCCACCGTGCCCTCAACGGCAGGTCGAGGACGGGGTCGCCGAGCGCGGGCGCGACGGCGGTCGCGGGGACGATCGAGCCGACGACGAGGACCGCTGCGGCCGCACCTGCGGCGACGAGCCCTCGTGCGAATCGACCGGCGCGACCGTGGAGCGGGTGCGTCATGGGGTCTCTCCCGGGTGCGGGCCCGACGCCGGTGGCAGCCGACGCGCGGGCCGGTGCGCAAGACACCGGATCGACGCGGGGTGCGGCCCGCGAGCTCCGGACGTGCCTCGTCGCACGATCCTGAGCCGCCGGGGGGTACCCGGCGGGCCGGTCCGAGCAAGGCCGACGGTGCATGTTAGCGCTCACACGACATGGGCGGAAGCCCTGACCCTCGTCGGGCCCGGCACCAGGGACCAAGGTCACGATTCGGCGACGGCTACTGACTGGTACGGCCCAGCCATTCCCGAGCCGCTGCCCTTCTGTCTAGGATTGTCACTGCGTTACTAAGACTCCCAGTATCAGGTATCTCGGCAAAGGAGCCGGGACAGCACGACCGAGATCGCACCCCGCGCCCCGCGGGGACCACCTTCCCGGCCCGCCCTGGTAGGCCGCCCGACCCGCGCACGGTCGAGAGAGACCCGGACAGCGACGTCCGCACCGCGCGAGACTGGACCGCACATGAGCACACCCCTGGACCGGGGCCGCCCCGGCTCCGCCGCACTCCCGAGCATCGGCGTCGCCCTGCTCGTCCTGGCCGGGCTCGTGCTCGGCGCGTTCCTGCTCAAGTACGCCGCCGACGTGCACGACGGCTCGACGCAGATCGCCGACGGCGCCGCCCAGGTGCAGGACGGCACGGCGAAGGTCGCCGACGGCGCCGGTCAGCTGGCCGTGGGCACGAGCACGGCCGCCGACGGCGCCGGGACGCTCGCGGACGGTCTCGTCACGGCCGACGACGGCGCCTCGGATGCCGCCGACGGCGCGACCCAGCTCCACGACGGCGCGCTCGAGCTGCAGGCCGGTGCGGGTGACCTCGCCGCCGGTGCGGGTGACCTGTCCGTCGGCGCGTCCGACGCCGACGCCGGTGCGCGCCAGGTGGCCGACGGTGCGGACCAGGCGTCCGCCGGTGCGGCGCGGCTCGCCGACGGCTCGGCGCAGGTCTCCGCCGGCGCCGGGCTGCTCGCCGCGGCCAACGCCACGGCCGCCGAGGGTGCAGCCGCCGTGGCCGACGGAGCCGACCAGGTCAGCGCGGGCGCCGCGGCAGTCGCCGACGGCGCCGCCGACCTCGCCGACGGCACCGACACCATCGCGGCGGGGGCGGGCTCGCTCGCCGCCGGTGCCGACGCGGTCGCCGACGGTGCCGGAGCAGTCGCGACGGGCGCCGGTTCCCTGCGGACCGGGCTCTCGGACCTCGCCGACGGCGCCACCGCCGCGCACGACGGTGCGGTCAGCCTCACCGCCGGCACCACCGGAATCCTCCAGTACGCGCAGGGACTCGCCGCGACGCTGCCGAGGGTCGCCGAGCTGCGCGACGGCTCGGCGCAGGTCGACGCCGGCGCCCGCCAGCTCGTCGACGACGCGGCCGGCAAGGTCGAGGACGGCCTCGCGACCAACCTCCCGGCCGCGCTCGAGCCCGCGCTCGACGGTGCGCTGGAGGCGGCGATGGCGCAGGCCCTGCAGGCCCAGCTCGGCCAGATCGCCAACCTGCCCAGCGACCAGCAGGCCGGCGCGCTGCAGGCGCTCGCCTCACCCGCAGGATCCACCGCGTTCGCCGACGCGTTCGCCGCGTCGTTCGCGGACTCGTTCGCGCCGCAGTTCTCGTCGGGCTTCGCGCCGCAGTTCGCGCACGGCTTCGCGACGACGATCGGCGAGGACGCCGCGCCCCTGCTGGTCGGCTCGGGCCGGGTCAAGGACGGCGCCCTGGCACTGTCCGCGGGCCTGACCGGTGCGATCAACGGCACCGACGCGCAGCACCCGGGTCTGCTCGCGGTCGCGACCGCGGTCAGCGCGGGCGCGACCGACCTGGCCGCCGGGCTCGGGACGCTCGAGACGGGCGCGGCGGCCGCCCACACCGGCTCCGTGTCCCTGGCCACCGGTGCCGCCCAGCTCCAGACGGGTGCTGGTCAGGCGTCCGACGGGGCCGCGGCGCTCGCCGCCGGTGCCGGTCAGGCGTCCTCGGGCGCCGGCGACCTCGCCGACGGCTCCGCCAAGGTCGCGGCCGGGGCGGCCGTGCTCGCGACCGGCGCGGGCGACCTGTCCGCCGGCACGGCGACGATCGCGACGAAGTCCGGCGAGCTCGCCGCCGGGGCAGGCTCGGCCGCCGCGGGTGCCTCGGCACTCTCGTCGGGCGTGCGCGAGCTGGCGGCCGGGACGCACGAGCTGTCCGACGGCACGTGGCAGCTCGCGCTCGGCGCGGCGATGGTCGCGGACGGGTCGGAGCAGCTCTCGGCCGGGACCGACCAGCTCGCCGACGGGTCGGGTGCTCTCGCCACCGGCCTGGGCGACCTGCACGCCGGCACGACCCAGCTCGCCGACGGCGGCACGCAGCTCGTCGACGGTGCCGGCCAGATCTCGGACGGTGCAACCGCACTGGGCGAGGGCACGACCACGCTCAACACGGGTGCCTCGGACCTGTCCGACGGCGCCGACGAGATGCTCGGCAAGGTCGAGAACGCACACAGCACGCCCGTCGCGCTCGGCGCGCTGTCCCTGCTGTTCATCGGCGCGGTCGTGGCGATGATCGGCATCTCCCGGCGACGTTCGGTCGTCTGACCGTCCTGGCCTGATCGTCGAAGGCGCGCGTCCCACCCCCGGGGCGCGCGCCTTCGACGTCAAGCCGGACAGTCGGGCCCCGTCCGTCGCGCGGCCGACGAGCGCCGTGCACGACGCGTGGTGCACGGTGGCCGACGCGCTCGACGGGTGTGCTGCAGCTTGAACACCCCCTCACAGACCGTGTTCACCACGAACCGCCAAGAGCCGCGTTGACCGACCACCCGCAGGCCGAGGGTGTCCAGGCCGGTGAACGTGGTCAGGTCAGGGGTCGTGAAGGTACCGTCGGGCACGTCGGGGTCTTCCTGACGGCCCGCCGCCGTCCCCCGCTCCGGGCCTCGCCCCGAGGCACACCCTGGATCCGGAAGAGCCGCCAATCGTCGAACCGGTCTCGCGAGCACTCCGTGAAGGTCGGGACGCCCTCGCGGTGGTTCAGTGCGTGCTCTCGGAGATGCCGTAGTAATCGAAGAGGAGACCGAACAGAACTTCGATTGCCTGCGCGTCCTGCTCGTCTGTGAACGCAACAGGATCGGGCAGTTCATCGGCAGGATAGAGCTCGCAAAGAACAAGCCAGGGCCATCCCAGCTCGGGCCTAGTAGCGACTCGCTCGGACATCCATTCCGAGAAGTCCCCCAAAGTGTCGTCCTTGGCGCCCCACCTATATCCGGCGACAAACGCGCAAACCGAAAGATACGTGCATCTGGGCACGTACATGCCAAGGTACTCCCGGAACTGCGGGAGAAAGTCTGCCAACGTCGCCGGCGGTTCAGAATCCAAAGTCAATCATGTCTCCGTAGTCGAACATTCGCTTGAAGTCTTCGACACCGACGCCACTCGGATGATACTGATCAAAGACATTCCCGTCGCGAACCACGACGGTGTGGTGACCCCATCGTTCGCCGACTTCCGTCGTGCCGGGCCCGCCCGGACGATACGGACCGAGAAAGCCTTCCCTTCTGCCGAGCGGACTCTCGAACGTCTTCACCTCGCCACCGCCTCGCTTGGCAAATGCCGAAGCCCACTCGTCACATCCACTGTTGTGCACCAGGATAGCGTCGTTTCCGACGTAGAAGGTGTGTAGGTTCGACACTGTCAGGTTGTACGCCTCTAGGTCCTCCGAACGGATGCGAAGTCGCTCGATCGGGATCAACTGCCCGCCCTCGGTCTCGAGCGCGTCGCCGACTCGAAGTTCGATCGCGTCGACCCACGCTCTGCGGGTCTCGACCCAGAACGGGTGGTGGTCGGTGGCGTCGATGGTCGATCCGTCTGAGAGTTCGACGTTGACCATCGTGTGTTGCCCTGCGTGGCGGATGAGGTCGGTCACCGTTCGGGGCCCCGACTCGCCGGTCAACGGGTCGGCCGCCATCACGCTGTCTTCGACCATGACGTCCATGATCGGCTTCGTGGTGCCGTCGGCCATCAGGACCGGCGTGTCGCCGGTGAAGCTGTTGAACCTGCAGACGTCTCCGACAACATCGGCGAGGTCGTCGCCGTACCTGGCAGCGACGCCTACCGCGTCGTCCGCCAGGGTAGCGGTGCGGGCGCCGGCTTGTTCGGCGGCTGCGGCGCCGCTGCCGGCG
>NZ_BJWG01000023.1 GCF_007990245.1 Cellulomonas composti
CCCCCCGTGCTGTGGCGACCGCGTCGGTGGCGGCGGTAGCCGCCGCTTCGGTGTTCGCAGTTGCGGCCGCGCAGGAGGACCCGGGGTTGTCGGGCGCGCAGTGTGCTGCCATAGAGGCGCCGACCTTGCAGGAGGCGGTTCGGCTCGCACTCGGGTGCGATCACGATGTGGCGGCGGTCGAGTCGTATGACCCGTGGTCGCGGTTGGTGGCGACGCCGGATGAGACCGTGCGGCACGAGCTGACGACCAGGGCTGTGCGTACAGACGTCACCGGTGAGTGGATGCCGACGGACGCGACGGTGGTTGCCGGTGGTTCTGAGCTTGTCGTGGCATCTCCGGTGTCGCAGATCACCATGGATCGCGATGGCGGTGACGGCGCGCAGTTCTTGACGGTCGAGGCCGAGCACGGGGTGGTGTCGTTCGACGCTCCGACGGACTTGGGCGTACCGGTGATCGAGGGGTCGCAGGTGACGTGGCCCATGCTCGACGAGGGCGGTGTGCCGATCGTCGGCGTCGCGTTGACCGTCGACGTGGCGCAGGACGCCTCAGGGGCGACTCCTGTCATCGACGTTGCGGATGCCGACGCGTACGAGGCGCTGTCTGGTGTGGCGGGGCCGGCCGGCGTGGGGTTCACGTTGCGCGTCTCAGATGGTCTGCGGCTCGCTCGGCCGGACGGTCCCGCTGGTGGTCTGGCGGTCCTGGATGTCACGACCGGTCAGGTCGAGTTGTCTGGCGGCACCCCGCTGCAGTGGGACTCTGCGGGCGACGCGCTGGGTGATGGCGGGTCCGCGGGTTCGAGCCCGTCGCCGAGCGCCGCGAGCAGTGACGGTGCGGGTGTAGATGACGCTGGACCGGCCGAGGGTGACGTGGTGAGCCCGCTGGCGGTGAGCGTCGCCGATGCACAGACGATGGTGGTCGAGGCGAACGAGGCGATGGTGGCGGACTCGGACACGGTGTGGCCGATCACGATCGACCCGGAGATCGAGAACACCCGCAACGAGTGGATGGCCGTGCGATCCGTCGACAGTATCGGGGTCAAGTACAAGTCGGTGGACACGTACGGGGAGGGTGTCGGGCTTTGCCTGGACGACACGTGTGCAGCGACGTACAAGTCGCGCCTGTTGTGGGAGTTCGCCGGGCTGGACGAGTTGATGACCCTGTCGGCCGATGACCTGCTCTCGGCAAAGTTCAGCACGTGGATCACGCATTCGTCGGACTGTTCGACGTTGCCGCTCGACCTGTATCTGATGGCGGCGGACATCAGCTCGGCCACGAGGTGGAGCACCATGCCCGCGACCTCGAAGCTGCTGGCGACGAACAGCCCGCGGTACTACGACGACGGCGAGTGCGGGAGCGCGCAGTGGGTCGACTGGGACGTGCTGGGCGGTGTGAGCTCCAGGCTCGGCAAGGGCACGACCATGACGTTGGGGATGAGGTCGCGAACGGAGGACTCGTTCTCGACCTGGCGCCGGTTCCGGATGAACGACGCGACGTTGACGGTGGTGTACAACCTGCCACCCGAGGTCCCAATTCTGTCGTCGATGCAGATGGGTGTGGACGGTTCGTACGACTCCTGCAAGGCAGTCGGTGCGCAGATCCTCGTGGCCAGCACGACTCCGACGATGGCAGCGGTGATCAGCGACCCCGACTCCACGGTCAAGGGCGAGTTCGAGGTCTACCAGGGCGGCTCGATGGTGTGGTCCGCGCGCGTGAACAGCTTCCAGACCAGCGGCATCGTGCAGCGCCTCGGGATCCCGGGCGACACGATCAAGACGGACGTGACGGCGAAGTGGCGGGTGCGTGCGGTCGACTCGAAGGGGCGGATGAGCGCCTGGTCGCCGTTCTGCCAGTTCCTGCCGGACGCCACGGCCCCCCACGCGCCACGCGTGAGCGCGGAGCACCCGAGTGCTGCGGGTGACCCGATCGCGTACGTCAGTGGTGAGGAGGCCGGCGGGGTCGGTGTCACCGGGTGCTTCCTGTTCGACGTGGTGGCGGACACGGACGTCAACGGGTTCCTGTACGGGTTGGACGCATCCAGCGCCGCGGAGCTGACGGCCCCGAAGGTCCCCAATGCGTCGGGCAGGGCGCGCAAGTGCTTCACGCCCGTGAACGCGGGGCCGCACTGGTGGCTGGTGGTGGCGGTCGACGAGGCAGGGAACGTCTCGCGCCCGACGACGTACTGGTTCTCGGTCGCCGAGTCGACCGAGGACGTGGTGTGGAGCTTCGACTCGAAGAACACCCTCACCCAGGCGGACCCGGGGACCGGCGTCAAGCGTGTGGTCTTCCGGAACATGGCGGAAGCAGCCAACGGCGATGACCGGGGTGACATGCTGAGCGACGCGGTTGCGTGGACGCGTGGACCGCACGGGCTCTTCGAGGCGCGTGAGGGCGACTGGGCGCCGCTGCTCGACGGGGTCGACGACGAGCTGAGCTCACGCTCGAGCGTGCTCGACGCCTCGAGCAGCTTCGTGGTCAGCGCGCACGTGCGCCTCGACAGTGCGGAATCGACCGCGATCGCTGTCTCCCAGGACACCGGCTGGTCGAGCGCGTGGAAGGTCGGCTATCACGCGTCGGGATGCCCGAGCGGGGCAACGGGTTGTTGGGCGTTCTCGATGTACGGCCCGTCGGGGGCCCCCACGCGGGTGTACTCCACGGTCGCGCCGGTGGTCGGGCGCTGGACGATGCTCCTGGCGGAGTACGACAAGGCCGCGGGCAAGCAGCGGCTGTGGGTCTGCGACATCGGCACACCGCAGGACCCGTCACCCGGCGAGCCCGTGGGCGCGGAGGCCCCGGCGCCGGTGATGGGCACCACGGTCGGCGTGCTCGCCCTCGGGCGCGCCGAGGTGAGCGACGCGGGCGCGCAATGGTGGACCGGCGCTATCGACAACGTGCGGGTCTTCCAGGGCGACGTCGTGGCCCCGGCGAAGATCCGACGGGTCTGTCAGGGGGCTGAGGCGAACCAGACCGGCGTCGGACCCGAGGGCGGCTCCGGCGGCACGGCCACGTGGCGCGATCTGGACCCGACGACGGGTGGCAACTGATGAACCGCCGCACGATGACGAACCGCCGCCCGCGGGGGCGCTGGGGCGCCCTGGCGGGTGCGGCGGCCGCGGTGGCGTTGTGCCTGTCGACGGCACCGGGCGCGATCGTGGTGGCCTCGGACGCGGCACCGTCCAGCGACGCGCTCGAGTCGCGGTCGTCGAACTTCGCGGACGTCGTCGCGCAGCTTCCCGCCGAGCCTGTCGTGGAACCGACGCCGATCACCGCCTCGCCCATGATGGCCGAGGCGGGCGACACGATCGCGCCAGGGCCCGCCGAACTGCCCGAGGGGGGTTCGGGCACACTGAGTCTGTCCGCCGGGGGCGGGACCGCGCCGAGCGGGCGCTTGGCCGGGGCGAGCGGCGGGTCTGTCGGGCAAGCTTCGGGCTCGAGTGGGCAGGTCAGCGACGTCGTCGGGGGTCTGCCGGTCACGCTCGCGACCGTCGAGGGCGTGACCGCGCCGAGCGCTGTCAGTGTGCAGGTTCGTGACCAGGACGCGACCGAGGCCGCCGGTGTAGGCGGTGTCGTGCTCGACCTGGCCGACGTGTCCGGTGACTCCGGTGATGACACCGCGGTTGAGGTGACGATCTCCTACGCGGAGTTCGCCGCTGCCGGTGGTCCGGACTGGGCCTCGCGCCTGCAGTTCTTCGCACTGCCCGCCTGTCTGCTCGACGGCGTGGAGGACGAGGAGTCGGTGTGCGTGCCGGTGCCGCTGGACAGCGCCAACGACACCGAGTCGCAGACGTTGACCGCCACTGTCGAGCTGCACGAGCCTGGTACCGATCCGCTCGGTACCGACGCGACGCTCGACGACCCGCAGCCGGGTTCGGCGGGCACGGTCGGCACGCTCGCGCAGGGCTTGGCGGCCGGCGGCGGCGTCCGTGTCGCCGTCGCGGCCGGCTCCGGTGGGCCGTCGGGCCAGTGGGGCGCAAGCAGCCTGGCTCCTTCGGGGTCGTGGAGCACGTCCGGGGCAACCGGTGCGTTCACCTGGTCCTACCCGCTGGACGTACCTCCGACTTCCGGTGGGTTGACGCCCGACCTGGCACTTTCGTACTCCTCGGCCGTCTCTGACGGGCGCACCTCGGACACCAACAACCAGGCGTCCTGGGTCGGCGAGGGCTGGTCGCTGAGCGACAGTTTCATCGAGCGGACCTACGTCCCGTGCGCTCAGGACCTGGACAAGGTGGACGGCGCCGCGCCGAACAACACCGGGTACCCGGACAAGTACGCCGGTGACCTGTGCTGGGGTGCGGCGAACCTGACGATGTCGCTGGACGGCGCGTCCATCGAGCTCGTCCAGGACGAGTCGACGAAGACCTGGCACGCGAAGAATGAGGACGGCACCCGGGTCGAGGCCGTGACGCGCGCACGGGGGATCGATTCCACCACCGACTACTGGGTCGTGACCACGGTGGACGGCACCCGCTACTCGTTCGGTGAGGGCGGTGCGTCCGGTGCGGACACGCAGTCGGTGTGGACCGTTCCCGTCTTCGGCAACCACACAGGCGAGGCGTGCCACGTGTCCTCGTTCAAGAGGTCGAGCTGCCAGCAGGTGTGGCGCTGGAACCTCGATCGCGTCGAGAACCCACTCGGGAACACGATGCGATACACCTACACGCGCACGACCGGGGCCTACAAGAGCGCGAAGCAGGCCACACCGGTGGCCTACACCGTCGGTGGGCACCTGAGCTCCATCGAGTACGGGACCCGAACCGGTTCGAGCCGTACCGCCGGAGCACGGGTCAGCTTCCAGAGCACGCCGCGCTGCACCGGGGACACGACCGATGCCGCGTGCCTGGTGTCGAACATGGCGGACAACGAGAGCCGCTGGCCGGACGTCCCCGTCGACCTGTACTGCACCGTTGACGACGAGAAGAAGTGCGCCAACATCACCGGGCCCGCGTTCTTCGAGGTCGACAAGCTCTCGAAGATCGTCACGCAGACCTACGACGGCGCGTGGCACACGGTCGACTCGTGGTCGCTGAAGCACGACATGTACGACCCGAACGCTCACACCGACAACAGGGGCTCCAAGCCGGCCGTCGACGTGGGTTCGATCCTGTGGCTGCGTTCTATCCAGGAGACCGGCCGCGACCAGGTCGCCAGTTCCGGGGACCCTGATCCTGCCGTGTTCAACGCGGTCTTCAAGGACAACCGCGTGCAGGTGGCGGGCAACCCCGGCCCACCGATGAGCCGGCCGCGCGTCGAGCGCATCAACACGCAGGCCGGTGCGTACACCTTTGTGGCCTACACCGGCGGGTGTGAGCAGTTGCCGTCGAACCCTGCGAGTAATACGGCGCTGTGCTACCCGGTCGGCTGGGACTACAAGCACCCGGGTGACCTCGACTGGTTCGCGAAGTACGTCGTGGCGCAGGTCGACCAAGGCGGCGGTACGTCCACCGCCGTGAGCCAGGCCATCACGACGCGCTACACGTACAGCCAGGACGCGACCTGGGTGAAGCCGACCGGTCCGCTCGTCAAGCCCAAGCAGGTGACCTACTCCGACTTCCGCGGCTTCGGGTCGATCACCACCGTCGTCGGCGGCTCAGACACGGTGGCCACTCGGACGGTTACGCACTACCTCCTGGGCGTCGAGGCCACACGGCGCGACGGCCTGCCGCAACCGGGAACCGGATCGGGCGACCAGGACCACCGTGTTCCGGCGGTCGTCACCGACCAGGAACGGTTCGCCGGCCAGGTCTACGCCGTGGAGCAGTTCGATGGTGCGAACCTCCTGTCGCGGGCCGTCAGCCTCCCCTCGGACGTCCAGGTCACCGCCACCGCCGAGGACGGGCGCACGGCGTCGCTGATCGGCCAGATGACCACCTACGGCGAGACGTACAGCAGGGCCGGGAGCGTGCTGGCGGACCTCACCACGAGGACCACCACCGATCTGGACTCGCACGCGCGGGTCGAACGGGTCGACGACGACGGGGCGATCGCGGACACCAGCGACGACACCTGCACCGCCATCAGCTATGCCGGCGACACCGGGCTGATCGCGAAGAACATGCTCGGACTGCCCGTTCGCACGCTGGTCACCTCAGGGCCCTGCCCGACGGGGACGGTCGACGTGCACACGATCTTGACCGACACCCGTGCGGGCTACGACAGCGCGGGCCGTGTCGTGACCTCCAGCGAGCTGAACGCGACCGAAGGTCCGGGGGCCGCCCGGCCGCTCACCGCGTACTCCTACACGACCACGTCCGGGGTCCCCGAACCCTACGGGCGGCTCGTGGCGGTGACCGACGCGCGCGGCCGCACGACGACGACCACCTACCAGGACACGGACTACGGGCTACCAACCAAGGTGAGCGTCACGACCCCCGACCCCGACGGGACGGGTGCCCAGCTGCCGCTGACCACGTCGACCGTGTTCGACCCGCTCACCGGTGTGCTCACCGACACGATCGACGCGAACGGCAAGAAGACCCACGGGCAGTACGACGAGCTCGGGCGGTTGACCGCCGTCTGGTACCCGGACCGGGCCTACGATCCCGCCGCGCCACCCACCCCGTCCGTGACCTACGCGTACACGCAGCGCGCGAACGGGATCAACGCTGTCGTGACCAGCACGATCGCGGCCGACGGGGTCTCCCGCAACGTCTCGTCGGTCATCTACGACGGGCTGATGCGCGTCGTGCAGACCCAGTCGCCGTCCGCGGACGCGGGCGCGGTCGGTACGGACACCTCCGCGGCGCGTGGACGCACCGTGAGCGCGACCTTCTACGACAGTGCCGGCAGGGTCCGGCTCACGACAGGGGCGTGGACCACGTCCGGGCAGGCGAACGCCAAGCTGCTCGACAAGCCCGTGTCCGTCGCGTCGCTGACGAAGTACCTGTACGACGGGGCCGGTCGGGTCACGGACGAGGTCTTGTACTCGGGGACCAGCGAGCCGGGCAACGAGAAGTGGCGCACCGTCACGCTCTACGACGGGTCGACGACCACGGTGTTCCCACCCGCGGGCGGCACGACCACGGCCACCACCGCGGACGCCGACGGGAACACGGTCACGCTCGTCCAGCACACCGCCCGACCCCAGCTCGAAGGCAGCGGGCGTGCTCGCACACTGGTGTGGGCCGCCGCCGACGACCCACAGGAGACCACCTATCGGTACGACGTGCTCGAGCGTCTGGTCGAGATGCGCGACGCGAACGACACGACCTGGACCTACGGGTACGACTACGCCGGGCACCAGGTGCGCGCGGTGGACCCTGACGCCGGCGAGACCACCAGCGCCTACGACGAGGTCGGACAGCTGACCTGGGTCAGCGACGCCACCGGAGAGCGCACCTATACCTACGACGCGCTCGGCCGGAACACGAAGGTCTCCGCCGGGGAGGTGACGCTGACCTCGTTCGCGTACGACACGCGCGCCAAGGGCCAGCTGACCTCGTCGACGCGGTACGTCGACGGTCAGTCGTACACGACCTCGATCATCGGGTACGACGACGCCTACCGCGTGACCGGGACGAAGGTGACGCTGCCGGCGGTCGGGAACCTGGCCAAGCTCGCGACACGCACGTTCACCACCACCTACGAGTACGCCGCCGACGGTCAGCTCGCTGCCACCACGCTGCCCGCAGTGACGCAGGAGATCGACGGGACGTCCTCGACGATCCTGGGTGGCGAACGGGTGAGCACCTACTTCGACTCCGCGTCGGTGCCGCGGTGGATGGCCGGCGGGTTCGGGTGGGGCACCTACGTCGCGAACTCGAGCACGGCGCCGGACGGTCGCCTCGTCGCGATGGACCTCGGCAACACCTACGGGTCGGTCGTGACCTAT
>NZ_BJWG01000024.1 GCF_007990245.1 Cellulomonas composti
ACACTCCCTGTCGGTGACGGCGGTGGACAAGGCGGGCAACCCTAGTGAGGCCGGGCCGCGAAGGTACGAGTTCGAGGTCGCCGGTGCGCAGGTCAGCGGCCAGTGGTTCCTGGACGAGGGAACCGGGACAACGGCCGCCGCACACACCGGCGACGGTGAGACGGTCACCAAGGCGCTGACGCTGGACACGACCCTGATCGAGTGGGTCTACGGCCCGGGTGGTGCGGGCGACCGCGCTCTGAAGTTCTCGACCCTCGACTCGGCGCACACCTCTGGGAATGTCGTGACCACGGGTGGGACGTTCAGCGTGGGCGCGTTCGTGAAGCTGAACGACCTGACGGCGACCGGGACGGCGGTCTCTCAGGACGGGGCGAACACGTCCGGGTTCGAGCTCGGGGTCCGCACGAGCGGGTGTCCCGGTTCGCGCACGATCTGCTGGGCGTTCTCCCGCAAGACGACCGACACGGTCGGCGCCACGGTGGTCACCGCCACGTCGGAGGTCGCCGTCACGGCCGGTGACTGGTTCTACCTGGTGGGGCAGTACAACAAGGCCGCGCAGAAGATGCAGCTGTGGGTCTGCCGGGCCGACGTCGCCGGGGTCGACCCGAAGAGCACGGGGATGCTCGACGTGTCCGACTCGTACACGCCGTGGGTGGCCAGTGGGGACTTCCGGGTCGGCACCGCGTTCGGTGACGGCGGGTTGACCAGGCGGTGGCGGGGCGCGGTGGGTGCGGTCCGCACCTACAGCGGCGGGTTCCTGGGTGCGGACGAGGTCGCCGCCGACTGCGGGTACAAGGTCCCGTGACCGGGCACGCGGTGCGTCGCGTGACGGCGGCGTCGTTCAAGGCAGATGGCTGGGTGCGGTTGCGACCGGTGGTGGTGTCGGGCGTGGTGGCGGCGCTGGTCGTGGCGGGCCTGACCCCGGCCGCAGCCGCGGATGACACCCTCAGCCCCCAGGAGCTGCACGAGCTGTCGTTGGAGGGCATGCCGGCGGTCCCCGACGAGACGGTCGCCCTCGACCCCGATGCCGCGTTCGAGGTGGCCGCGACCGAGACGATGACGGACTTCGTGCCGCAGGACCCGGTGTGGCCGCAGGTAGCCACCGGCGCCGGGCAGCTCGCGGCGGCCCGGTTGTCGAGCCTGGTCGGTGCGCTCGAGGACGCGGGGGTTTCGGGCCCGCAGGAGATCGAGGTGCTCGACGAGGCGGGGGACCGGGTGCCGGTCGAGGTCGATGTCCTGGACCAGGACACGGCACGGCAGGCGGGTGTCACGGGCCTGGTGTTCGCTCTGACACCTCAGTCGACCCGCGCCGCCGCCCGCGCACGGGCCCTTGACGCAGCCGCAGCAGACGAGAGCTCGCCGACGAGTTCGCTGGTGGAGGTGAGTGTCGACTACTCGGGGTTCGCGGGTGCGTTCGGTGGGGACTGGTCCTCGAGGCTGGTCCTGGTGACGTTGCCGGTGTGTGCCCTGAGCACCCCCGAGGAGCAGGAGTGCACGCGGCGCACGGTGCTGGACTCCGCGAACGACGAGCAGGCCCAGCAGGTCAGCGCCCAGGTGTCGGTCAGCGACCAGATGGTGGTCGCGCTGACGGCGGGCGATTCGGGTCCGGCGGGCGACTGGGCGGCGACGCCGTTGAGCCCGTCCTCGTCGTGGGGGGTCTCCACGCAGACGGGTGACTTCACGTGGTCCTACCCGTTGCAGGTCCCGCCGGCCAACGGTGGGCCGGCCCCGGCGCTGGGTCTGTCGTATGCGTCGGGTCAGGTCGACGGGCGGGTGTCCACGACGAACAACCAGACCTCGTGGGTGGGGGAGGGTTGGTCGCTGGGTGAGTCGTTCATCGAGCGCAAGTACGTGACGTGCGAGGACGACATCACGACCGGGTCGAACAACGCCGGGCACAAGACGGCTGACCTGTGCTGGGGCGGTGACAACGCGACGATGTCGTTCGCCGGTCACTCCGGTCAGCTGGTGCAGGTGGGGTCGAGCGGCCTGTGGCGGCTCAAGGACGATGACGGGACCCGGATCGAGCACCTGACCGGCGGCCCGTCGGGTGTGGACGACGACGGTGAGTTCTGGCGGGTCACCACGGGCGACGGCACGCAGTACTTCTTCGGTCGTGGCAAGCGCACCGCGGACGGTCTGGCGTTGGGGTCGGTGTGGTCGGTGCCGGTGTTCGGCAACGACGTCGACGAGGCCTGCCATCAGGCGGCTTTCGCGGACTCGTGGTGCCAGCAGGCGTGGCGGTGGAACCTGGACTACGTGCTGGACACGTCGGGGAACACGATGACGTACCGGTACCTGCGGGAGTCGAACAGCTACGGGCTGAACAACAACACGTCGGTGGTCTCCTACACGGCGGGCGGCTACCTGCAGCGCATCGAGTACGGGCAGCGCACGGGTGGCGAGGCGGTGGACAACGCCTCGCAGCGGGTGCTGTTCGAGGTCGCCGAGCGGTGCCTGCCGACCGAGGACTTCGACTGCGCTCCGGGCAAGCTGACCGCGGTGAACGCGGGCAAGTGGCCCGATGTGCCGTTCGACCAGATCTGCACCTCGGCCACGACCTGCCCGGACACGACCTCGCCGGTGTTCTTCTCCCGCAAGCGGTTGACGGCGGTCACGACCCAGGTCCTGACCTCGGGTGGTTTCCAGGACGTGGACTCCTGGCAGCTGTCGCAGACCTACCCCGACCCGGGTGACGGGTACGGGCCGGCGTTGTGGCTGAACGCGATCTGGCGCACCGGCAAGGTCGGCACCGCGATCACCCTGCCGAAGACGACGTTCACGGGCCACCAGATGGCGGGCCGGGTGGCCGGCCAGCCCGCCGGGTACGCGGCGATGAACCGGTACCGGATCGACAACGTCCGCCTGGAGACCGGTGGCGTCATCGACGTGAAGTACACGAGCCCGTGCACGAGCATCCCGGCCGCACCGCAGTCCGCGGCGGGCCGGTGCATGCCGGTGAAGTGGACCCCGCCCGGCGTCCTCGACCCGATCCTGGAGTACTTCAACAAGTACCAGGTCGCCTCGGTGACGGCTGACCCGGTCGATGACGCGTCGGCGAAGGTCGTGACGACCTACACCTACAAGGGTGACGCGGCCTGGCACTACGACGACACACCGCTGGTCCCCGAGGACCAGCGCACGTGGGGGCAGTGGCGCGGGTACGGCACCGTCGCGGTGACCACCGGTGCGGCCACCGGGACCCGGTCCTACGTGGAGTACTCCTACCTGCGGGGGATGAACGGTGACCACCTGCCGTCCGGGACCCGGTACTGGTGCTTCACGGGCTCGTCCACCAGCGCCTGCCCCGCGGGGAGCGCCGACGAGGACCGGTTCAACGGGTTCCTGCGCGAGCAGCGCACCTACGACGGCCCGGGTGGGTCACTGCTGAGCTCCCAGACCAACACCCCCTGGCAGTCCCCGGCCACCGCGACCGACACCCGCGCAGTGGCCCACCTGCTCGGCACCGCCCTCACCCAGACCAGCACGACCGCCGCGGCCGCCCCCGGCGGCAAGCTCGAGACGTCGGTCGAGACGAGTTACGACGACACGTACGGCACCGTGTCCCGGGTGGTCGACCGTGGGGACAGCGCCATCGAGGGTGACGAGACCTGCACGCAGGTGACCTACGCGCGCAACCCCGTCAAGGGGTTCATCTCGACGGTCGCGACCAGCACCACCTACGGGCAGCGCAGCTGCGAGACAGCCACCAACGCCGACCTGGTCGCTGCTACCAAGACCGAGTACGACGGCGGGGCCGTCAATGACGCCCCGACGTTGGGGCGTGTCACCCGGGTGCTCACCGCGACCAGGCTCGACGGGTCGGCCCCGCACTGGACCTCGGCGAGCTCCACCTACGACACCCAGGGTCGGGTCACGTCCGTGACGGACGCGCTGGGCCGCACTACCACCACCAACTACACCCCTTCGTCCGGAGGGCCGGTCACCGGCACCAGCGTGACGAGCCCCGACCCGGACGGCGACGGCCCGATCGGGGCGTCGACCACGGTCACGGTCGTCAAGCCCGAGTGGGGTCAGCCCGCGAAGATCACCGACCCGAACGGCAAGGTCACCAAGCTCGGCCGCGACTCCCTCGGCCGGATCACCAAGGTCTGGCTGCCCGGCCGTGACGGTGACACGCAGACCGCGAGCATCAAGTACACGTACACCGTCTCGGCGACCGGCTGGTCGGGCACCTTGACCGAGACCCTCGGCGCGGACGGCACGACCTACCTGCCGTCGACTTCGATCATCGATGGCCTCGGTCGCGACCGGCAGGCGCAGGACTACGGCAAGATCACCGGCAAGACCCAGCGTGTCGTCACGGACACCACCTACGACGCGCGTGGCCTGGTCAAGGTCGCCAGCAGCGCGTGGCCCACCGGTGGGGACCCGGCGATCGAGGTCCTGACCACAGCGGACGGGACGTTCCCTGCCGCGGACACATACGTCTACGACGGGGCCGGCCGGCAGACCGCGGACGTCTTCAAGGTCAGCGGTGTGGAGAAGTGGCGCACCACCACCACCTACGGCGGGGACCGCACCACCCTCACACCGCCCGCCGGTGGCACCGCCACGACGAGCGTCGCCGACGCCCGCGGTCGCACGACCTCGTTGGCCGAGTACGCCGGGTCGAGCCCGACGGGCAACCCGTACGCGACCACCACCTACTCCTACGACGTGGTCGGGAACCTCACCAAGAGCACCGACACCCAGGGCAACCAGTGGTCCTACGTGTACGACCTGGCCGGGCACCAGACCAGCTCCACCGACCCCGACAAGGGCACCACGACCTCGGTGTACGACGACGCCGGCCAACTCACCTCGACCACCGACGCCACGGGGCAGACCCTGCTCTACGAGTACGACCAGCTGGGCCGCAAGACCGCTGTGCGGGACGGTGCCGACCAGAGCCTGCGCGCGAGCTGGGTCTACGACCAGATCGACGCGACGAGCCTGGTCAAGGGGCAGCTGGCCAGGTCGGTCCGGTACGACACGAGCGGGACCTACACCACCAGCTTCACCGGGTACAACGACCAGTACGCCCCGACCGGGATCAAGCTCACCTCGACGAACCCGGACCTGTCGGGGACCTGGAGCACGAAGTACACCTACGAGCCGAACGGCCAGCTCGAGTCGATCAGCCTGCCCGCGGTCGGGGACCTGTCCGCCGAGACGGTGGGCCTGACCTACGACGACAAGTCCCAACCCACGATCCTGGCCGGGCGGCACACCTACGTCGCGGCCGCGACCTACCTGAGCGACGGGCGCCTGAACGCGATCGCGCTGGGCTCCTCGGGAAGCACTCTGCACGACATCGCCTACACCTACCAGGCCGGTACCAAGCGACTGGCGTCCACCGACGTGAACCTGCGCCCGACCGACACCGGTGACTTCACCACCACCTACACCTACGACAACGCCGGCAACCTGACCGGCGCGAGCGACGCCATGACCGGCAAGGCACTGGACGCCCAGTGCTACACCTACGACGGGCTGCGCCGCCTGACCCAGGCGTGGACCCCCGCCGGCGGGGACTGCACCGCGACCCGCACGGTGGCGGCCCTGGGCGGGCCCGCCCCGTACTGGAGCACCTACCAGTACGACACCCTCGGCAACCGCACCCGCGAGATCGAGCACGCCACCACCGGCAACACCACCCGCGACTACGACTACACCAACACCGCCGCCGCCCCCGGGCCCCACCAAGCCGGCACCATCACCGAGACCAGCATCAACGGTACCGAGACCACGGTCTCGACCTCGAAGTACACCTACGACGCCACCGGGAACACGACCAAACGCAACCGCGCCGGCTACACCAACCACACCCTGACCTGGGACAGCGAAGGACACCTGGACACCCTGACCCGCGGCGCCGCGACCTACAGCTACGTCTACGACGCCGACGGGAACCGCCTGGCACGCACCCAAGACGGCGCCACGACCCTCTACCTGCCCGGTGGTCAAGAGCTCACCGCGAGCGCCGCCGGGCGCACCGCGATCCGCTACTACACCTTCGCCGGGCAGACCATCGCCACCCGCACCACCAACGAACGCACCGGCATCACCACCCTGGTCACCGACCCGCACAACAGCGCCACCGCGGCCATCAACCACTCCACACTGACCGTCACCCGCAAGCGCACCGACCCCTTCGGCAACACCCGCGGCACCACACCCACCTGGCCCGGCGACCACGGCTTCCTCGACAAGCCCACCGACACCAACGGCCTCACCCACATCGGCGCCCGCGAATACGACCCCACCACCGGCCGATTCATCAGCGTCGACCCCATCCTCGACCTCACCGACCCACAACAATGGAACGGCTACACCTACGCCGACAACAACCCCACCACCTACTGCGACCCCACCGGCCTGTCCCCGATGCTGGTCGCACCGCGGCCCGACACCGACCAGCCCGTCAACAACCGCAACACCAACACAGCACTAGGAACGAACAGCGGGGGCGGTGGGCCCAGCATCGCCTTCAGGATCGGCGGCCCCGCGGGTGAGTACGCGTGGAACTACTACATGACCGACGGGAACGGTCAGAACATCCTCGTCAACGCAGCCCAGTCGTACGGGACGGGGGTCGCGAACTTCGGCATCGACCTCATCAACCTCGCGATGGGTGGGTCTCTCCAGACCAGGCGGTACAAGCTGCTGCCGAACATCGCCGAGCCGAACTCGCAAGACGACATCTACGCGTGGTGCGGACCGATCGGGTCCTGGTTCGGCCCGCAGCTCCTGATCGGCGGCGAGTTCGGGACCGCCGCCAAAGGCAGCGCGGCGCTGATCGATGTCGGCGCGGGAGCGGGGGCACGCACCGCCACCGCGGGCATCGGCGCAAACACCGCGGGCGCAGGTAGTCGAGTCGTCGTGGGCAAGGTTGTTGACCTGACCGCCGAGGGCGCGATTGGGCCCGGCGAGCGCACGCTCCTGAGTCAGTTGCCAAACCTGGGGTCCCCCAGGGCCAACTGGGCTCAGAACTCAGGAGTCTTGCGGCAGGCGATGCACCGTGGCATGCCAATTCGCGATGCCTCCGTCGACCGTGCTACGGGCGCCTTGAGAGACAACACCGGCTTCCTGCGCGCCGAACGGAACCTCCTTGAGAGTCGAGGGTGGACGTACGATCCGAAGACCACACTGTGGTCTCCAGGTTCGTGAGGGGCGATATGGTCGAGTTGCCTACGACAGAGCCCGGGCCTGAACGGGGCGTGCTCGGGTTCGCGAGCGCCGTGACCGAGGCGTTCGGCTTCTTGCTCGCGCGAGGCTTCGCACTAGCGGAGTTGAGCGATACGGTCGCTCGCTACGAGAGCAGTCGTCGCCTGGTGCAGGTCTTCCACGGTCGGGCGTCCTACGAACTTGGCGTCGATCTCGGCCGGTGGATCGAGGTAGACGGCGTCAGGTGCGAGCAAGTCTTTCCTTTGCGTGACGTGATCGCACTTCGCCGCGCGCCCGCAGAGGCCGGACTTGGTGGCACGACAGCGACGACTTCTGGTGCGGTGCGGAGGTTCCTCGGGCTGCTTGGGAGCCTGACCAGGGAGTTCGCCGAACCCATGCTCATCGAGGGTGACGAGTGGTTTGAGTTGCTCAGTGAGTTGAACGCCGATCGAAGCAGCTCCGGGCAACAGACCCTACGAGCGTCACGTCTGCGCGAGCGAGCAGACTCGGCGTGGCGGCGAGGAGACTTCGGCGCGGTAGTGATCGCATATAGCGAGATCGAGGGCGAGTTGCGTTCGGTGACGTTGCGGCCTTCTGAGCGCGGCCGGCTCGAGTACGCCCGCCGGGCCGTCGACGGCCCACCTGGGACT
>NZ_BJWG01000025.1 GCF_007990245.1 Cellulomonas composti
CCGGTCGGCGGGGGGTTGCTGTGGTGGGGTGGTGGTTGTGGTGGGGGGAAACAGAAGAAGCCACCCCGTGGTGGGGTGGCTTCTTCTGAATGGTGTCCGGCGGCGTCCTACTCTCCCACACCCTGGCGAGTGCAGTACCATCGGCGCTGAAGGGCTTAGCTTCCGGGTTCGGAATGGGACCGGGCGTTTCCCCTTCGCTATGACCGCCGTAACGCTGTCGAGTTGTCAAACGGGTTCCCGTTCGTTTCTCGGGAACCGCACAGTGGACGCAAGCAACGCAAGTTGTTGTGGTGAAGTTGTCGGCTGATTAGTACCGGTCAGCTGCGACGGTCTTTGGTCCCGTCTTCCACATCCGGCCTATCTACCCAGTGGTCTAGCTGGGAGCCTCTCGGGGTCGAGCCCCGTGGAAACCTCATCTTGAAGCAGGCTTCCCGCTTAGATGCTTTCAGCGGTTATCCCTTCCGAACGTAGCCAACCAGCCGTGCTCCTGGCGGAACAACTGGCACACCAGAGGTTCGTCCGTCCCGGTCCTCTCGTACTAGGGACAGCCCTTCTCAAGTTTCCTGCGCGCGCAGCGGATAGGGACCGAACTGTCTCACGACGTTCTAAACCCAGCTCGCGTACCGCTTTAATGGGCGAACAGCCCAACCCTTGGGACCTACTCCAGCCCCAGGATGCGACGAGCCGACATCGAGGTGCCAAACCATGCCGTCGATATGGACTCTTGGGCAAGATCAGCCTGTTATCCCCGGGGTACCTTTTATCCGTTGAGCGACGGCGCTTCCACAAGCCACCGCCGGATCACTAGTTCCGACTTTCGTCCCTGCTCGACATGTCTGTCTCACAGTCAAGCTCCCTTGTGCACTTGCACTCGCCACCTGATTGCCAACCAGGCTGAGGGAACCTTTGAGCGCCTCCGTTACATTTTAGGAGGCAACCGCCCCAGTTAAACTACCCACCAGGCACTGTCCCTGGTCCGGATCACGGACCGAGGTTAGATGTTCAGAGCGACCAGAGTGGTATTTCAACGTTGACTCCACCGACACTGGCGTGCCGGCTTCACAGTCTCCCACCTATCCTACACAAGCCGCACCGAACACCAATACCAAGCTATAGTAAAGGTCCCGGGGTCTTTCCGTCCTGCTGCGCGTAACGAGCATCTTTACTCGTAGTGCAATTTCGCCGAGTTCGCGGTTGAGACAGCGGAGAAGTCGTTACGCCATTCGTGCAGGTCGGAACTTACCCGACAAGGAATTTCGCTACCTTAGGATGGTTATAGTTACCACCGCCGTTTACTGGGGCTTAAATTCTGAGCTTCGCCTTGCGGCTGACCCGTCCTCTTAACCTTCCAGCACCGGGCAGGCGTCAGTCCGTATACATCGTCTTGCGACTTCGCACGGACCTGTGTTTTTAGTAAACAGTCGCTTCTCCCTGGTCTCTGCGGCCCTCCACGCTCCCCGGGCAAGCCGGTTCACGCTTCAGGCCCCCCTTCTCCCGAAGTTACGGGGGCATTTTGCCGAGTTCCTTAACCACGATTCGCTCGATCGCCTTGGTATTCTCTACCTGACCACCTGAGTCGGTTTGGGGTACGGGCGGCTAGAACCTCGCGTCGAGGCTTTTCTAGGCAGCATAGGATCACCAGATTCCCGCGTTCGCGGTCACCGTCAGCTCTCAGGCTGTGTGAGGTGCGGATTTGCCTGCACCTCGCCCTACGACCTTGGACGTGGACTACCATCGCCACGCTTGGCTACCTTCCTGCGTCACCCCTGTTAATACGCTTACCTACTACCGGTTCGGGTCCCGTGCTCCCCGACGCGGTGCGACCCGAAGGTCGCGGTGCGCCGGCTCGGACGGTTAGCATCACCGGGCTCGGTATGGGCGGTTCTTCGCCGGTACGGGAATATCAACCCGTTGTCCATCGACTACGCCTGTCGGCCTCGCCTTAGGTCCCGACTTACCCAGGGCGGATTAGCCTGGCCCTGGAACCCTTGGTCATTCGGCGGACGGGTTTCTCACCCGTCATTCGCTACTCATGCCTGCATTCTCACTCGTGTGGCGTCCACCACTGGGTTACCCCGCGGCTTCACCCGCCACACGACGCTCCCCTACCCATCCACACGACTGAACCACGAAGGCTTGTCTGAAATGTGAATGCCACAGCTTCGGCGGTGTGCTTGAGCCCCGCTACATTGTCGGCGCGGAATCACTTGACCAGTGAGCTATTACGCACTCTTTCAAGGGTGGCTGCTTCTAAGCCAACCTCCTGGTTGTCTGTGCAACTCCACATCCTTTCCCACTTAGCACACGCTTAGGGGCCTTAGCTGGTGGTCTGGGCTGTTTCCCTCTCGACTACGGAGCTTATCCCCCGCAGTCTCACTGCCACGCTCTGGCTTACCGGCATTCGGAGTTTGGCTAACGTCAGTAACCTGGTGAGGCCCATCGGCTATCCAGTAGCTCTACCTCCGGCAAGAAACACGTGACGCTGCACCTAAATGCATTTCGGGGAGAACCAGCTATCACGAAGTTTGATTGGCCTTTCACCCCTAACCACAGGTCATCCCCCCGGTTTTCAACCCAGGTGGGTTCGGTCCTCCACGCGGTCTTACCCGCGCTTCAACCTGCCCATGGCTAGATCACTTCGCTTCGGGTCTAGAGCACGCGACTGAGACGCCCTATTCGGACTCGCTTTCGCTACGGCTTCCCCACACGGGTTAACCTCGCCACGTACCACTAACTCGCAGGCTCATTCTTCAAAAGGCACGCCGTCACCCCTGCTAGGGAGGCTCCGACGGATTGTAGGCACACGGTTTCAGGTACTATTTCACTCCCCTCCCGGGGTACTTTTCACCTTTCCCTCACGGTACTTGTCCGCTATCGGTCACTAGGTAGTATTTAGGCTTACACAGTGGTCTGTGCAGATTCACTCCAGGTTTCTCGGGCCCGGAGCTACTTGGGATCCCCATCGGGAGGCCACGCCATTTCGTCTACGGGGGTACCACCCTCTGTGCCGGGCCTTTCAATGCCCTTCGACTATGACGCGACTTTCTGACTCCCCGCCGATGCGGCAGCATCGACTGACAGGTCCCACAACCCCGCACGCGCAACGCCCGCCGGCTTGAACACGCATACGGTTTGGCCTGATCCGCTTTCGCTCGCCACTACTCACGGAATATCTCTTCCTGCCGGTACTGAGATGTTTCACTTCCCGGCGTTCCCTCCACACACCCTATATATTCAGGTGCGGGTCACCACACATGACTGTGGCGGGGTTTCCCCATTCGGACATCCTCGGATCACGGTTCGTTTGCCAACTCCCCGAGGCTTATCGCAGGCTACCACGTCCTTCTTCGGCTCCTAGTGCCAAGGCATCCACCCTGTGCCCTTAAAAACTTGACCACAAAGACTATTTCAAAGATGCTCGCGTCCACTGTGCAGTTCTCAAGCAACGACCAGACCCGCCACGACCAGCCACGCCAACCCCCACACCCACCCACCCTTACGAGCAAGCAACATGCAGCAGCGGTCCGCGACCCATGACGACCCGAAGGCCACCCCCGAGCCGGCCCACCCCACAAGGCGAACCCACCCAGGACATGCCCACAAGGCAACAACCAACCGGCTGCTCCCTCAGGACCCAACAGCGTGCCAAGCCCACCCCCGCAGCAACAGCTCCGTTCCCACCCCGACACCCCGAAGGACACCAGACGTACTAGAAGCCACCCACCACGACAAGCAGGCCATAGTCGATGTTCCACCCTCGAGCACCACCCCCAGCACACTCGGCCAGGGCATGGGCCTGGACACCCCACCGACCCCACGACAGGACCAGCAAGCTGCCAGATGCTCCTTAGAAAGGAGGTGATCCAGCCGCACCTTCCGGTACGGCTACCTTGTTACGACTTAGTCCCAATCGCCAGTCCCACCTTCGACGGCTCCCCCCTAAAAGGTTGGGCCACCGGCTTCGGGTGTTACCGACTTTCGTGACTTGACGGGCGGTGTGTACAAGGCCCGGGAACGTATTCACCGCAGCGTTGCTGATCTGCGATTACTAGCGACTCCGACTTCATGGGGTCGAGTTGCAGACCCCAATCCGAACTGAGACCGGCTTTTTGGGATTCGCTCCACCTTGCGGTATCGCAGCCCTTTGTACCGGCCATTGTAGCATGCGTGAAGCCCAAGACATAAGGGGCATGATGATTTGACGTCATCCCCACCTTCCTCCGAGTTGACCCCGGCAGTCTCCCATGAGTCCCCGGCATAACCCGCTGGCAACATGGGACGAGGGTTGCGCTCGTTGCGGGACTTAACCCAACATCTCACGACACGAGCTGACGACAACCATGCACCACCTGTACACCGACCTTACGGGGAGCACATCTCTGCACTTTTCCGGTGTATGTCAAGCCTTGGTAAGGTTCTTCGCGTTGCATCGAATTAATCCGCATGCTCCGCCGCTTGTGCGGGCCCCCGTCAATTTCTTTGAGTTTTAGCCTTGCGGCCGTACTCCCCAGGCGGGGCACTTAATGCGTTTGCTGCGGCACGGAACTCGTGGAATGAGCCCCACACCTAGTGCCCAACGTTTACGGCATGGACTACCAGGGTATCTAATCCTGTTCGCTCCCCATGCTTTCGCTCCTCAGCGTCAGTTGCGGCCCAGTGACCTGCCTTCGCCATCGGTGTTCCTCCTGATATCTGCGCATTCCACCGCTACACCAGGAATTCCAGTCACCCCTACCGCACTCTAGTCTGCCCGTACCCACTGCAAGCCCGAGGTTGAGCCTCAGGTTTTCACAGCAGACGCGACAAACCGCCTACGAGCTCTTTACGCCCAATAATTCCGGACAACGCTTGCGCCCTACGTATTACCGCGGCTGCTGGCACGTAGTTAGCCGGCGCTTCTTCTGCAGGTACCGTCACTTTCGCTTCTTCCCTGCTGAAAGAGGTTTACAACCCGAAGGCCGTCATCCCTCACGCGGCGTCGCTGCATCAGGCTTTCGCCCATTGTGCAATATTCCCCACTGCTGCCTCCCGTAGGAGTCTGGGCCGTGTCTCAGTCCCAGTGTGGCCGGTCGCCCTCTCAGGCCGGCTACCCGTCGTCGCCTTGGTAGGCCATCACCCCACCAACAAGCTGATAGGCCGCGAGCCCATCCCCCACCGAAAAACTTTCCACACCCCCACATGCGCAGGAATGTCATATCCGGTATTAGACCTCGTTTCCAAGGCTTATCCCAGAGTGGAGGGCAGGTTGCTCACGTGTTACTCACCCGTTCGCCACTGATCAGACCAGCAAGCTGGCCATCACCGTTCGACTTGCATGTGTTAAGCACGCCGCCAGCGTTCGTCCTGAGCCAGAATCAAACTCTCCGTAAATGTCAACATGGCACCCACCCACCCCCGAAGGAACAGGCAAGCCACCGACACACGAAACAGCCACAACCCCCACTGACGAAGGCGTGACCAATCAGATTCGGCCGAAAAAACCCAGGCAACCCACGGGATGGGCCACCCAGATCCATCTAGCCACGACCCCACACAAAGCAGGGCCGAATGGCATCGACTACTTGGCACACTGTTGAGTTCTCAAGGAACAGACGCGCAT
>NZ_BJWG01000026.1 GCF_007990245.1 Cellulomonas composti
TCGTACTCATACGAGTCCCAGTACGGGGCCGCACCCCCCAGTGCCGAGACCGTGCCGCACGTGGTCGTGTCCGAGGCCGCCGTCCACGCCTGCGTCAGGCGCCGCAACCCGTCGTAGCTGAAGCACTGATTGTCATGGGCGCGACCCGCCGCCAGCGGCTGGTCCTTGGCCGACCTCACGTTCCCGGCGTCGTCGTAGGTGTAGTGCACCGCCAGCTCGGACCCGTCGACCTGCTCACGGTCCAGACCGATGTCCGTCAACCGGCCCGTGGCCTGGTCATACCCGTAGGACACGACCGCCCCGTACGTGTTGCCCAGGTCCGCGGCCAACGCCTGCCCGTACGCGCTGACCCGCGAGTCGGCGACATACGTGCCCCAGCCGAACCCGCCGCCCATCCACCGGGCCCGCGACGCCGAGTCGTAGTACGTGCTCACACGCTCCTTGCCGAGCACGGTCGTGGTCGCACCGGCCACGCTCTGGGAGATCCGCGGCAGCACGACCCGCGAGACCTGCCCGTCCGCGGTGTACCGGAACTGCGTGGTGAACTCCCGGCTCGGCAACTTGCCCAACGCCCCCACCGCCGGCAACGACACCGTCGTAGCCAACGGCCGGTAGGAGTCGTCGTAGTTCACCACCGTCGTCGTGTACGGGGAACCGTCGACGTACCTGGTCGAGGACGTCAGCTGCCCGCGCGCCACCGTGTCGTACACGAACGCGGTCGCGAGCTTGCCGTCCTGCCTGGTCTGCTTCACCCGGCCCAGGCCGTCACGGGTAAAGGACACGACCTGGTTCGCACCGTTGGTCACCGAGGTGACCTGCCCGGCCTTGTCGTAGGTGGTGCGCGTCGTGCCCGCGTCGGGGTCGACGGCCTCGAACTGGTTCCCCGCGTAGTCGTACCTGTACGTCCACGCGTTGTTCGCCGGGTCGAGCATCTTGACCAGCTGACCGGCCACGTCGTACGCGTAGGTGGTCTTCTGGGCGGCGCCCAGCTCCAGGGTGACGACCCGCGCCGCACCGGTCCCGACGACCGCGGGCCTGGCCAGGTGCTCCCAGAGCGCAAGGGTGTGCCCGCCCGCGTCAACCTGCGTGGTGGTCGCGGTCCCGCCCGCCGGTGGGACGACGGTGGTCAGGTCACCGTCGTAGTAGGTGACGGTGCGGGACTGCTCGTGCGCGGCGTTGGTGGTCCCGGAGTACAGGATCTGGTCGGTGACCCGCCCCGCACCGTCGTAGACGTTCTTGGTCTTGGCGTCCACGGCGGCGGGGACCTTCACCAGCTGCGCGGCGGGGACGCCCGGCGCGTACCACTGGCCGATGCTCAGCAGCGCACGTCCCGCGTCGTCGTACGTGGCCGCGGTGATGACCCGGCCACGTCTCGTGGCGTCGTCATCGCCTCGTGCGCCGGCGTCGGCGGACTCGGTCTGGTTCTGCACGGCGCGCATCAGCCCGTCGTAGAGCACGGCGGAGGTGTGCCGGCTGGTGCCGTCGGCGCCCAGGGTGCTGGTCACGACGGCGTTCAGGCCGTTGCCCTCGACCGTGTACGCGTAGGTCACCGACGGGCTGGTGGCGTACTGCTGCGGGTCGCGGTCCGGATACCAGACCTTGGTCAGGCGCCCCAGCTTGTCGTAGGCGCCGACGGTCCGCTTCTTGTTCGCGTCGACGGTCTTGACGATCATGCCGGTCAGCGGGTTCGACCACGTCACGGAGGCCAGGCCGTCGCTGTTCGCGTCGGGTGCCGGTGTGGTGGTGCGGACGTACTCGAGCAGACCGAAGTCGTTCACGCCGTACTCGGTGGTGACCTTCCGGCCCAGCGCGTCCTTGCTCTCGGTGACGTGCCCGTACTTGTCGTAGGACACCACGGTCTGGGTGGCGACCCTCGGCGCGGACGGGCCGTGCTCGGCGTCGAGCTCGGTGGTGACCAGCACCCGCCCGTGCGTGTCGTAGGTGGCGGCGGTGTCGGTCAGGACCTTGTCGCTCGAGCAGTCGCCCTCACGCACCAGAGTCCGGGCGACGAGCCCGATCATGTGCGCTCTGGCGAACTCGTCCGCGTCGAGTCCCAGGTCGCCCGCGCCGGCGTAGGTGAGGGTGGTGCAGGTGTCGTCGTCGGTGTCGGCGACGGCGCCTTCGTCGAAGACCTGGAAGAGTTGGGCGTCCGTGTTGTACGTGGTGGTACTGCGGGTGCGCAGCGCCTCGACTCCGCTGCCGGCGCGGTCGAAGGTGAACCCGTACGCGGTGGTCTGCTCCAGGCGCCAGCCGCGGACCTTGCTCTCCCGGGCGTACGTGACCGGCACCCTGGTCGGGAGCGTGACGGTGCGTGACAGCAGCCGGTCGCCGTCGTAGGTCTCCACGGAGTACGACTGCCCGGCCAGCCGCTCGTTGTCGCGTAACGCACCGGTGCGCCCGATCAGGGACAGGGCGGGCAGTCCGGCGGTGAGGGCGTCCCCGTCGAACCCGTTCGCGTCGTACCCATCCTCGTTCTGCTGCTTCGGGTCGGGGTTGCCGAGGAAGTAGTACGCAATCGACCGCTGCTTGCCCGCCCCGGTGCCGACGGTGGTGGTGACCTTGCCGTAGCCACGGAACTCGGAGTAGGTGACCTCCTTCGGCTTGACGAGGTCACCGGTCGGCTTCACCCACGACGGACCGTTGGCGTAGTTGTAGCTCGTGACGACGGCAGTCGACAGGTCTCGGGCCTTGCCGCCGCGCTCGGTGACACGCTCGACGACGTACTTGTTGAACCAGTCGTAGTCGTCCGGGTGCTCATGGTCCCACCCGACCGGAAAGCACAGGGCGTGGTTCGAGGACACCGACGCGGGCACGCTCGTGCACGGGTCGGAGTACGTGACCGACGTGTACCCGCCGGACTCGGTGTTGATCGTCGCGATCCGTGGCCTGCTCATCGGCGGCCCCGGGTTCGCGTCCGCCTTGACCCGGTTGCGCAGGTAGGTGGGAGTGAACACCACCGGCGGCGTGGAGGCGGGCGTGCCGTCGAGCGCCCCGTAGCCCAGGTGCTGCACCGAGGACAGCCACAGGATCTTGGCGACGTCGACCGCCGGCTTGCCCGAGGGGTTGTCGGTGTGCTGGTTCGGGTCGACGTACTTGTGGTCCAGCTTCCACGCGTCCAGGGTGTGGCGCCCGTCGCCGTCACGGGTCGAGGTGGTGATCTTGACGAGCTTGTCCAGGTCGTAGAACGACGGCGCGAGCTTCGTCTTGCACTTCTTGGTGTCCTCGACCGTGCAGTACAGGTCGGTCGGCACGTCCGGCCAGTCCTTGGAGTGTGATCCCATCTGCGACAGGGCGCACTGCGTCCCGGTGCAGCGCGTCGAGGTGAAGAACTGCACCCGGGCAGGCGCCTGGTCCTTCACGTACGTCTCGTCGGTGCGCGTGCCGAACTCGATCGAGGTCAGGTGCCCGCCCGGGTTGTAGCCCTTGGGCGTACTCGCCGCGGCGGACTTGTACGCGGCCGTGTACTTGGCGTACCAGTAGTGCATCGTGTTGCCGTGCACGTCCTCGACGTAGTCGAGGTTCCACCGCCACACCTGGTCGCAGATCGAGGCCTTGAACGTGGATTTGTGACACGGCTCGTCCGGGTGGTTCCCGTACACGGGCACGGTCCACGCCGAGTTGCGCGCCTGGTCGCCGTCCTTACCGTCGCTGCCGAAGAAGTACCGGGAACCGTCGACGGTCGTGACCACCCAGTACGACTTCCCAGCCCGGGTCAGCTGCTCGACGCGGGCACCGTCGTCAACCTTCGCTACCCACCCGGTGCCCGACTTCAACACCTCGGACGCCGACCCGTTGAGCACCATCGTGACGTCGTGCGTGCTCCAGCACAGCTCCGGTGAGTGCTTGGCGGTGCCGCTGGCGTTGTTCGCCGCCTCGTCGTCGACCTCGTCGGTGTCCTGCGAGCAGGGCACGAACCGTCGCTCGATGTAGCTCGAGGTCAGGTCCCAGCCCTCACCGATCAGACCCGCCTGGTTGTTCGTGGACGCCGTGCGACCGTCGGACGCCGCCGACGAGTACGACATCGACAACGACGGGGCCAGGCCGCTGGGCACCGACGGCATCCGCAACGGGTAGCTCCACGTGAACCCGCCCGTCGCGCCCGAGGTCCCCCACGACGCCGACGGCGCCAGGCTCGTCGCACCCCAGTCACCGGCCGCACCGCTCGTGCCGGGTACGAGCGCGAACCGCGACCCACCGCCTACCGTCTGGGTACCAAGCGACTGCGCACCGACCCCTTCAACGCCCAGACGCTGCGCGAGCGTGCTGATGCTCGACACGGCCGG
>NZ_BJWG01000027.1 GCF_007990245.1 Cellulomonas composti
CGCGTGTGCTTCCGCGGGAACACCACCTCACAGGCCGTCCTCACCACGAACCGCGAAGTGCCGCGGAGCGCGCTCGTCTGGCGTGCGGTCGACACTCAACAAAGAGCGAACTTCGACGAGAATCTGCCCCATCGGTTCCCTGGCGAAGAGCCTAGTATCGCCTCATTTCACTCACAGCTCCTCAACCTGCCACGCGACGTGCTCCTGGATCACCCATACCTTCACGTTAGGCAACACGGTCATGATGGCGAGAGCGACTTTGTCGGGGTCAATCACCTCGAAGTCGGCGGCCCTCAACACGATTATCTCCTCGGAAGGATCAACGTCGGGCACTCGGAACGCCGAGTCGATCCCGAACCGGGCCAAGACAGCCTTGACGTCGTCGCGAGCGAACGGCTTCATCTCACTCCCAGTCATAGGGGCGGTTCCATGCGAATGGTCCACAACTCACGAAGTTGCAGCGAAGGATTCGGGAACAGCCATTCAGGCCCGCCACCTGGGTTTCCGTCGAGCGGAAGTGCGTCCCGCTTCACGACGCCTCGCGCGTCGCACACCCTTGCGCAGGTGACGTACTCGCCCGAGTTAAGCTTCGGAAGGCCAAGACGCGATCTCGGGTTTGGCATGTTCAGTGGATTTTCCGTCGTCCATGAGTGACCCCATTGTCGTGCCTCCCCACCGTGGATCCGATATACCAACTGACCAACGTCGTCTGCACCGCTTGTGGCGGCCCCTACCGCGTCGTCTGCCAGGGTAGCGGTGCGGGCGCCGGCTTGTTCGGCGGCTGCGGCGCCGCTGCCGGCGCTGCAGGCGACGGTCAAGGCGACGTAGGCGGTGACCTCGCCGCTGGTGTAGGAGCTGTTGTAGATGGAGTCGGTGTTGGGGTTGCCGATGCGGGGCAGGTGCTCGGCCGCTGGATCGAGGAGACCACCGGCTGGTCCCTGCGCAAGTTCGTCAAGACCACCCGCCGCTACCGCACCATCGACATCCGCGTCGGCCAGCACACCATCACAGCCGCCGACCTCCTACCCGACGACCTCACCACCGCCCTGGAGGCCATCAAGACCAGAGCCGCTGGACACTAACTTGAGCCAAGTCGGGTCGCACCTGCACGCGTTGTTACTCATCGGGGCACAGGCCATCTATCTTCAAACCGGAGAGCACGGTGACTGTTCGCCGCTGGCGGTCAAGCGATCCGAGTGCCACCGACGACCTCACCGGTGGCGAGGTGCAGCGCGAAGTCCCGCGGCTCGTCGCCATCTGGGTCGGCCACGCCCCTGAGCCATCCATCGCCTGCCTCGTCGATGCGCAGCCCGTCAGTCGCAATGCGTTCCGACGTCCAGCGTCGCCCGGACTGATCAACAGCCGTGATCGACCAAGGCGTGAGCAGAAGCAGGACCTCGTCTGCCGGGAGTTGCTCAGCGCCGACGACAGGCCCCCGCGTCTCGATCACGCTGAACCCAGCCGGTTCCAGCACATCGCCGACGAAGGCCGTGCCTCGCTCAACGACGCACAAACCCGTCGGGCTCGGCGTGCCGAGAAGGGCAGTCAACGCGCGAACACCCGGCTCCGGTGCCGCGAAGACCGCCGTCCACGTCGGACCGCTCCAAGGCTCGACAGCGAGCTCGACCGCGCGGGCTCCCGCACCGGGCGCGGCGAACGAGTGATCGGCTGCCCCGCCTGAACGGTCCACGAGCGCCACATCGAACTCAGACCGGAAGTCATCGCGCGCAATCATCAGAAGTCCGGACGGAAGAAGCGGTGCATGACCAACTCGGTTCGCCCGCTGACTGATGGCCGCGTGAAGATTTCGAACACTCCACTGCGCCCATTGATCCCGCCACGGAGCGTGTACTGGATCGAATCATTTCCGAGGTTGAGCTTCGACTTGGCGAAGTAGTTCGGATTCACTGTGCGGGTGCCCCTAGAGAAGACCACGTCATCGAACGAGCCTGGGAAGTTGTGGTATGGACCGGACTCCTCGGCCGCCCTATTCAACACCCTCGACGAGTAGATCTTGTTCGTCCGAGTTACGGCGCTTGTGGCGGTCGC
>NZ_BJWG01000028.1 GCF_007990245.1 Cellulomonas composti
CGAGGATGGCGGTGACCTCGGGGACGGGGTCGCTGTCGTAGGTGAGCCGCTGGCCGTTGATCTCGATGGTCGCGGTGCGCACGGCTCGTAGGGTCCGCACGATCTTCTTGATGCTGACCCCTGTGCGTTCTTGCAGGTCACGGGCCACGGCGAGGGCCGCGAAGACCACGGTCAGGTGCGCCTCGATCGCCTCGCGCTGGTGGTGGAACACGGGACGGGCGGCCAGGTCGTCCTTGGTCATCCGGAACGAGGCCTCGACCTGCCACAGGTCGTGGTAGGCCGCGATCACGCCGGCGCCGTCCATCGCAGCGCTGGTCAGGTTCGTGACGTAGCCCTTGAGTCCTGCGAGCTGGCGGGCGCGGTCGATGGTGGCCTGGTCCAACTCGGTGACGGCGTCGGTGATCTTCAAGAACCGCGCCTTCTTCAGCGGTGCGCGGCCCTGGGCGATCTTCTGCGCGCGGGTGATCATCGCGTTGATCGCCTTGTTGTCGTGCTTCTCGCGGGCGAACTTCCACTGGTAGACCACCCGCCGGGTCCGGGCGGCCTTGCCGGTGCCCATCGTGCGCGCCGACTCCAGGACCTGAGCGTCGGTGAAGTAGTTGCCGTGCCGTTGGAAGTGCTCGGCCAGGTCGTAGGGCGCCTTGGTGATCCGCGAGCCCACGATGAAGCGCAACCCGGCGTCCTGGATCGCGTTGAGGTTGGCAGCCGAGAGCATCCCCGCGTCGGCGACCACGACCAGGTCGCTGACCTGGTGGCGAGCCTTGAACTGCTCCAGCACGGGCACGATCGTGCTGGTCTCGGCCTTGTTGCCCTCGAACAGGTGCACCTCGAGGGGGAACCCGCGCGGATCGACGAGCAGACCGACCTGGACCTGTGGGTCCACCCGGTGCTCCTTGCTCATCCCGACCTTGCGCAGGTCGTCCTCGTCGCTGCGTTCGAAGTGCAGCGTCGTCACGTCATACATCACCAGGGCCACCGAGCCCCTGGCCTGCAGAGTGTGAGCCCACGCGGCCTGGGCGATCGTCGCGCGGTAGTCGCGGGCCTGGCAGCGCGTCAGAGAACGGAACAGCGTCCGCAACGACGGGCACGGGGCACCCACCTCGCTCAGGACCCGCACGACCTCGGCCTTCGACGTCGGCTCGATGATCCGCGCCAGGACCATCGCCTTGAACCCCTCGTCGTCCAGGACGTCGAACCCCAACCGTGCATACGTGCTGGCCAAGACCGTCCACAGCAGGTCCGCGGATGTGCCGACCAGCCGGCCACCGGCGCGCACACGCATCGCCGCGGACCCTGGCCCGGCCGTGACGTCGGGGACCAGCACGGCCGGCGCGCCGGCGGCGTTGGTCCAGTCCGCGACGTCGTCCATCCGGACCGGCACCGCCTGGACCTCGCCCAGGTCGAGCAGCCCTTGCCCGGGCGCCAGCAACTGCCCGGCGACCTGCAGCAGCACCGCGAGCTCGGCGTCGGTATGCGCCGAGCCGACGTGCTCGACGTGCTCCACGACCCGGCCACGACGGGTCACGACCTGGACCGCGACCGCACCCGACGCGGTCCGGACCTTGCGCACGAACCTGGAGGCCACCCCGGCAGGCTTCCACGCCCTCCCCTTAGTGACCACATCCACCCGCCCCCGCGGACGAACCCGCACGTCAACGGCCTGCCGCCCTCCCGAGAACCATCAAGTGGCACGAGTCAGG
>NZ_BJWG01000029.1 GCF_007990245.1 Cellulomonas composti
GAGTTTGATCAGGTTAGTGTCCAGTGGCTCTGGTCTTGATGGCTTCGAGGACGGCGGCGAGGTCGTCGGGTAGGGGGTCGGCGGCGGTGATCGTGTGCTCGCCGAGGGTGATCTCGATGGTTCGGTAGCGGCGGGCGGTCTTGACGAACTTGCGCAGTGACCATCCGGTGGTCTCCTCGATCCAGCGGCCGACGGCGATTGCGGTGAACACGATGCTCAGGTGGGCCTCGATCGAGTCGCGGGTTCGGGCGTAGATCGGTCGGGCGGCGAGGTCGGACTTCGCCATCCGGAACGATTTCTCGATCTGCAGCAGGCGCCGGTAGGCGCCGATGACCGTCTCGGGGGTCGGGTCGGGAATGTTCGTGACGTAGCCCTTGATGCCGGCCAGCGCCCTGGCCTTGGCTTCCAGGTCGCGGTTCACGGTCTTGGTCGCGCCGGACAGCTGCACGAACCGGTTGCGTTTGACCGGGGTGCGCCCGGCGACGGCGTCCTCGGCTTTGCGGACCTGCTCGTCGATGCCGTGCAGGGTCCGCCGCCCGCGGTCGTGCGAGTACTGGTAGTAGAAGACCTGGTCACGGCGCTTGTCTGACGGGGCTGCGGGCCACGGCTGGGTGAAGACGTGCCCGTCGGGGATCGCTTCGCCGGGGTGTTCCCGGTGCCATTTCTGGATCTGGTAGGGCACTTCGGGCGTCTTCGCGCCCAGGATGAAGGACAGCCCTTCGGCCTCGATCGCGCGCTTGTTCGCGTCCGAGATCATCCCCGCGTCGGCCACGATCACCACGTCCGCCAGCCGGTGGGCGGCCATGAACGCCCGCAGGGTGGGCACCATCGTGGTGGTCTCGGCCTTGTTGCCCTCGAACGCGTTGACCATCAGCGGGAACCCGGCCGCGTCGGTGAGCAGCCCCACGGCGATCTGCGGCTCGATGCGCCGTTCCTTGGAGAACCCGGACTCGCGGAACCCGTCACCCTCGTGGGTCTCGAAGTACAGCGTGGTCACGTCGTAGAGCACGAGCGTGGCCGGGCCCAGCTTCGCGTGCCTGGCGCAGGCGACAGCGAGCTGCTCACGCCATCCTTCGGCGCTGTAGACCCGCAGCCGGCGGGTGATCGTCGGATAGGAGACCGTCGCGATCCCGGCCTCGGCAAGCACCCGCAACGAGTCGTACTTGCTGGTCGGCTCGATGATCCGCGCCAGCACCAGGTCCCGGAACACCTCATCCCCACCAGCCGCATCCGCGAACCCCAACGCGTCATATGCGCTGGTCAGCGCGTCCCACAGGTGCCCCATCCGGGAGGTCTTGATCGGCAACGGGCCGCCCGCCTGCGGTGGCCGCCGCAACCCCAGGTCGAGCTCGTCCTGTCCACCCGCGAGCGTCTGGCGCGCGACCGTCTTGAGCAGCTCGAGCTCGGCGTCGTCGTGCGCGGACCCGATGTGCTTGATGTCCCGGGCGCCCTTGCGGTTGGAGTACACGATCTGCACTGCCCGCGCCCCCGACGCCGTCCTCACGGTCCGGATGTGCGGGGCCACCCAGCAAGCCTAGAGCCGACCGTTAGTGCACAGAATCCAGCCATCACAGCCACGAACCCGCAGGTCAGCGCCACGCGCACGTCCGAACAGCCGATCCGTGATCAAAGTCGGG
>NZ_BJWG01000030.1 GCF_007990245.1 Cellulomonas composti
AGGTGCCCGGGGCTGATGCCGTCGATGGTGCCGATGAGGGCGTCGCCGAACCCGGCGCCGAAGGACTGGATGCCGTTGACGGCGATGCTCTGCCCGGCGGAGTCGGTGAACAGCCCGACGGCGTCGGCGCGGGCTTGCGCCTGCCACAGCTGTGCGTCGATCGCGGCCCGCACGGCGATCTTGCGGTTCGCGATCCGGGCGAGGTCACCCGCACGGGTGGACGCGCCCACGGGCAGCGGGCTGGCTGCCACGTGGTTGTGGCGTGCCCCGTCGTCGTCGATGCGGGCCATCAGCCCGGACGGGTCTGCCCAGGTGGTCGGGTTGTTGTTCGCGTAGGCGTACGGGTTCCACTGCTGCGGGTCGCCCAGGTCGAGCAGCGGGTCCACGCTGATGAACCGGCCGGTGGACTCGTCGTAGTAGCGGGCGCCGAGCTGGGTCAGGCCGCTCGCCCCGTCACGGGTCTTGCCCAGGAACTGGTGGTCTCCGGGGACGGCCGCGCCGGTGCGCGCGGCCCCGAACGGGTCGGTGTAGGTCTTGGTGATCGTCCCGGGCCAGGGCTGGGTGTTCGCGACCGCGGCCAAGGGTGTGCCGTGCGCATCGGCCACCAGCGAGGTCACCCCCGCCAGACCGGCGCCGGTACGCACCGCAACGGTGCGCCCCGCGAACGTGTAGTACCGGGCCGCAGTGACCTGCCCGGTCGCGTCCACGGTGAGCTCTTGCCCACCGGGCAGGTACACCGTCGTGCCTGCGGCATCCGTGCGCGTCAGACGCCCACCCGACGCGTCGTACACGAACCCGGCCTCACCGGCCCCGTAGGCGGCCTCGGAGGCACCGACCTCGATCGACGCGAGCTCGCCCGACTCGTCCCAGTCCAAGGTCCGACTGGCGGCCGACCCGACCCGACGGTGCTCCTCGCGGCCCGCCGCGTCGTAGTCGTACCTCGTGCTCACGCCCGCCGTCGTGGCCGAGACCAGCTGGTGGGCCGTGGCCGCCTCGAACCGGTAGCTCGTCGAGGAGGTCCCCGCCGCCGTACGCGTCGTGTACGCGGTGCGGTTGCCCTGCTCGTCGTAACCGTAGGTGTTCCAGTACGCGCCCGGACCCGCGGCCGCCAACGACGCCGTCAGCGGGCACGACGTGGCCGTGGTCGTCCACGCCTCGACGAGCCGACGCAACTGGCCGTACTCGAAGCACTGCACGTCCCGGAACCCGGCACCCGTCCTACCGGTCGCCGTGGGACGGTCAGCAACCTGACGGACATTACCCGCCGGGTCGTACTTGTAGCCGACGGCCAGCTCGGCACCATCGACCTGCTCACGATCCAACGAGATCCCCGTCAGACGCAGGGTGGCCGAGTCATACCC
>NZ_BJWG01000031.1 GCF_007990245.1 Cellulomonas composti
ATCAAGCCGTTGTCGTACGCGTCGCCGACGGTCCCGATCGAGGGGTGGATGCCCTCCAGGGCGAGGTGCTCGGTCAGGCGCAGGCTCGTGTACTGGGACCCGGCGTCCGAGTGGTGGATCAGCTCACCCGGCACTGGCGGGTGCCCTTCGCGGTCACGCTGCCACAGCGCCATACGCAGCGGGACCATCACCAGCTCGACGTGCTTGGACGTGGCGGCGTGCCAGGACACGATCCGTTGGGAGAACACGTCGAGGATGAACGCGACGTAGACCCACCCCGCCCAGGTCCGCACGTAGGTGAAGTCGGTGACCCAGACCCGGTTCGGCGCCGGCGCGGTGAACTGCCGGTTGAGCAGGTCACCGGCCCGGATGCCGTCCTTCGCCGCGATCGTGGTGCGGACGGCCTTGTCGCGGCGGACCCCGCACAGCCCGAGCGAGCGCATCGCCCGGTCCACCGCGCCCCGGGACGCGCCCGGGGCCAGGCCGCGACGCAGGTACGCGGTCATCTTGCGGCGCCCGTACAGCCCCTCCGGGGCGAGCCTGCGGCGCCCGTCGGGCCCGGTGGTCCACGCCGCGGACCGCACGGCGTCCAGCACGGCCGCGTCGCTCAGCGTGCGTGCGGCGACCCGCCCGTGGGCGGCCCGCCAGGACCGGTAGGTCCGCGCGGCGACCTGCAGACCCTGCTCACGCAGGACCTGACAGACCGACTCGACCGCGTGGCCCTGGGACCGCATCGTGTCGATGAAGCCCATGATCATCGGTTGCGGGGGTCGAGCTCCCCCACGAAGAAAGACGTCGCGGCCTTCAAGACCGCCACGTCCTCACGCAGCCGCCGGTTCTCGGCCTTCAGCTTCCTGATCTCCTCGAGCTCGGCCGTCGTGACACCCGGCCGCTGACCGGCGTCGACCGCGCCCTGGGCGACCCAACGCCGCACCGACTCCCGGCTCACACCGAGCTGCTTGGCGACCGCGATCGACGCCGCCGTCACGTTCTGGTACTCCCCGAGGTGATCGTTGACCAGACGCACCGCGCGCGCCCTCAACTCGGGATCGATCTTCTTCGGCATGGTGGCCATCCTCCTGGACTCAAACAGGAGCGGCATCAAACCTGGGACGCTTC
>NZ_BJWG01000032.1 GCF_007990245.1 Cellulomonas composti
ACGACCGTCGCAAACAGCGAGTCGGCATTGTCGAGGGCCTCCCAGGCCGCGTTTCGGGCTGCCGAAGACCCCGCATCGATCTTTGTGAAGAACAAGCATCTGGCCTCGGCGGGTGGGAACGGAGCCAAGTTTGCCACGGACGACATCGGCCAGGTGCAGCGGTGGATCTCGCGCGGTCTTGAATCCGATAGGGTCCAGTTTCTTCCGAATCAAGTCGACGACACGTTCCGGGCGATCGTGCCGGGCGGCGGAGCCATCGGCACTCGCGGCCAGCAGTTCATTCGAGTCATCGTGACCGGCGACGGTCGAGTCATCAATGCCTTTCCCGTCAACGTAAGGTGACTGAAGTGGAGATGACCTACGACCGCCTGGACTCCAGTGAACTCCGGGGTACAACTCAAGCCGACTACCTGATCGCGCTTGACGCCGACCTCCAGGTGGTCGCGGCGCACCAGGCGCTCTATGAAGAGCCGAGGTTTCCTGTCGTCGAGCTTGCCCGAAGCTTGAGAGTTTGGCTTGCCGATCCAAGTCGAGGCGACTTCGAGTTCGAGTCCATGTCATTCGAAGAGGTCGGCTCGATCGCGTTTCGTCAAACACGTCAAGGATGGGTATTCGGCTCCATCTTTGCCTCGGAGCTGCCGCCTATGTCGCTTGAATGGGCCGACGTGGAGTTGTGCTGTCGACAACTGATCTCTCGAGTCGAGGAGGATCTTGCAGGTCTTGGCATCAATCCCGGAGAAGTGCTCAGGCAATGAGAGTTCTTGATTTGCTTCGGTTACGACGAGCTGCGCAGGCTCGAGGGGTGTGGTCGTCACCGGCGCGACGTGCCAGGCCGAGTCGGTGGCGTTGGCGGCCTCGGGTCCGGCTCCGGGTCGGGCGCGAAGCGGACGTTGGGCTGGGACGCGTCGGGGTCGTTGAGCTCGGTGGAGGTCGGCGCGTCCGAGCCCGCGTACGGGGCCGGTGAGGCCGGGTTCGTGTATGACGCGTCGGGTGAGCGGCTGACGCGTACGGACGCCGCCGGGTATCGCCGTCAACGGTCGGCAGTCCTTCGGCGCCGGGTTCGGTGACGCCCTCATCGGCACGATCGACGGCATCAGCCCCGGGCACTT
>NZ_BJWG01000033.1 GCF_007990245.1 Cellulomonas composti
TCAGACATCGACCACGCCGTCGATCACGCCGTCGATCGGGGTGAGCTGGTCCGGCTAGCGGGCTCTCGCCAGCCGGCCCTCGGGATCTCGCCGATGTGGTTGCCGAACCCGTCGCGGATGACCTTCGTGCGCGTGGCCGAGTCCCGGCGGACGACGAACACGCCACGACGGCTGCAGAGCTCCGCGAAGTAGTCCCCGGCGCACGTGACCTCCTCGGTCCTGCGCGCGATGTCCGCGTGGAGCAAGCGCTCGTACCCACCGATGACGGTCCCATCCACGGTGATCTCGAGGCGAAGCAACCGAACCAGCCTGGTGCGAAGAATCGGCCATGATTCGTGGCCAATTCTTCGCACGGGAACTGGCCGACGGGAACTGGTCGACGGGAAGCCGGGCCGACGGGAACTGGTCGACGGGAAGCCGGCCGACGGGAAGCCGGCCGGCGGGAAGCCGGCCGACGGGAAGCCGGCCGACGGGAAGCCGGCCGGCGGGAAGCCGGCCGACGGGAAGCCGGCCGGCGGCAAGCCGACCGACGGGAAGCCGGCCGACGGTCGGCGGGAAGCCGCTCGACGAGAAGCCGGTCTGCGCGCAGCCGGGCTACGGGAAGCCGCTCGACGAGAAGCCGGTCGGCGCGCGCCCGGTCTGCGGGAAGCCGGTCTGCGGGAAGCCGCTCGACGAGAAGCCGGTCGGCGCGCAGCCGGTCTGCGGGAGGCCGGTCGCGCGCAGCCGCTCGACGGGCAGCCGGTCGGCGCGCAGCCGCTCGACGGGCAGCCGATCGGCGGGAAGCCGCTCGACGGGCAGCCGATCGGCGGGAAGCCGCTCGGCCGGGAACCGGTCGACGGGGAG
>NZ_BJWG01000034.1 GCF_007990245.1 Cellulomonas composti
CGTGCTGGGCAACCGGACGTTCCTGGTCGAGCACCCGGTCCCGGGCAACCAGGCGACGACGACGACGAGGTACACGTACTCGAGCGCTAAGGCGCACCAGCTCAAGTCGATGACCCGCACGCTCGATGAGGGCGCTTCGAGCGGTGTGGGGACCTTCGTCTACGACGGTGCGGGGAACCTGACCGAGCGGTGGGTCTCGGGCACGGGGGCCAAGCGGTACTACACGTGGGACGGCGATGGTGAGCTCGCCGCCGCGGATCTGGGCGCCGGTGACCCGGTGCCGGACGCGGGCGGTGAGGCGACGTTCGTGTACGACGCGTCCGGGACGCGTCTGACCCGCACGGATGCGACCGGTACGACCGTGTACCTGCCCGGTGGGCAGGAGCTGACGGTCACCAAGGGCACCGGTGTGGTGACCGCGACCCGGTACTACACGTTCACGGGCGCCACGGTCGCGGTCCGTACCGGCAAGGGCATGGGTGCGGTGACCTCGATCGTGGCCGACGCGCACGGCACCGCCCTGGTCTCGATCCCGAACACCCAACGCGGCGGGACACTGACCCGCCGCTACAGCGACCCGTTCGGTGCGACCCGCACCGCCACCACCTCGACCGGTGGGGCGGTGATACCCGGCGACCGCGGGTTCCTGGGGGCCACCCGGGACGACCCGACCGGGCTGACCCTGCTCGGTGCCCGCTACTACGACCAGGTCACCGCCCGGTTCATCTCCGTGGACCCCCAGCTCGACCCGGGCACCCCCGCACAGTTCAACGCCTACGTGTACTCCGGCAACAACCCGATGACCTGGTCCGACCCGT